>JAIXWD010000023.1 GCA_027482225.1 Bacteroidota bacterium | reverse complement strand
CTACTTCATCCACTTTGGTTTTATCATACATGACACCACGCTGATAACCAATTTCATTCTCCAGGTATTCTTTGATTAGCGGAAAAAACTGTTTGCCACGATTCATGTAAATCACCTGAGCGGAAACATTTTCGGAATGTTGTTCATGCCAGTTCTTTACAGAACGAATACACTCCATGACATACTGAATCTTTGGACTTTCTTCCACAAACTCTTTGTAATTCTCCGGAGTACCATTGAGGATAAAGGGAGACAAAGCGTTATCGAGACTATAAGCTAATGCCCGAAAAAGATTGCCCATGTCGAGCTTTCCCTGGGTAGATTTCTTTGCCATGGCAACAATACCATTCTGATTCTCCCTTTGCTTGGGAGTCATGTTGATGTAGGTCAACACTTGCTTGTCTTGCGCCAAGCGAATTTTCGTATTGTTAAAGTCATAAAGCAGCGGTAGGTTGATTTTCTTAGGTCGGACAACGCCAGCTTCTTCACCGGTCTTGTATAGGATATGATTGTAGATGAGCTTCTGTAATATCCTACGATTGGTGAAACTCTTGATTACTTCCTTCTCGACAATTTCTTCTTTGTAGTTGGCCGTCCATTCCACGGTAGGAAGTACAAACAAGTCAAAGAAGGTATCGAGGTTAGCTATGCCGTTATCTCGCAGTGAATCATAAGCCACAAGCGAGAGCATGGAATATATCTCCAACGGTGAATTGGTGAAAGGTGTTGCTGTGAGCAGCATCGTATTTCGTCCAAACTTTCGCTGAATGAAATTTAGAATCAAAAACGCTTTCTGTCCGGTTTCAGAGGTAGCCGATTGTATGTTGTAGCGTTTATTTCCTTCATCATCAGCCTTTACCTGACTGAATACATTCTTGCATCTGTGCGCTTCATCAATTACCGCATAATCAAAGCCTAGCACATCTACATCGGCAATGGTATTCTTTAGGCCAATGCCGATCATCTCACGGAATTTCTGATACTCGATTTCTTTATCTCGGTGTGTTTTTTCTTTGGATTGTCCGAGCACATTCACAAGTTCAGTGAACAGTTCATCCGAAACAGAATCACCAAATCCTAAACGCTTGAATCCTTCGTAAGTCACCATGGTGATTGACTTCTCCGGTACAGCTTCATTCAGATTTATTTTACTGACTACATCTGTTCCTAGGTTGAACCAATCATTTACTGTGATGCCGGTATGCGATAGAACGCCCGATACAAATTCACCGGTCTTTTTATCCGTGAATCCAATTATCTCGTTCATCCACTTTTTGTAGGTGGGTTTAGGAACGACTACTAGAGGTCTTCTGCATTTTCCTGAGTAGAGATTGTGAGCGAGATTGACAATAGCTGTCATGGTTTTTCCAACGCCCACATCAAAGGCATTAATGCCGGATCCCATGGCTTCCATGAACGCAACTCCTTCACGCTGAATGTCGGTTATTTGTAGAAGTCCCGATTTGAAACGAGCTGAACATTCAAAACCTATTGGCACTTTAGAATAGTTGATGTCTGATTGTCCGTTATACAAACGGTTCCAAGCATAATCCAATCGCTGCTGATCCTCAAAGGCCATTACTTCATGTAGAAATTTAGAAAAGAGTTTTTCTCCCTCTATTCGTGCGTTGGCTTTCAGTTCTGCCTTTTCTTCCTTACTCATTTTATCGTCACGCAGCGCACGATTGGCGATATAGTAATCTGCAATATCAACCGGTGAGCTTTTCTCAAAATCCGTGTCCTGGTTGAGTGTGAATAGCCATTTGATATACACATGTTGCAAGGTGTATTTTGCCTCACCGTCAAATCGGATATTGATTTTTTCACGGTCACGCTTTCGCTCAATTTTTCCGTTTACCTTTTTAAGTTCCTCGGCATTTTCCAACTCCATAAATTCCTCACGAACCTGTGTAATGAAAAACAGATTGCCGTCCTGGGCAAAGTCGGAAATGGCTGTAATGATTGGTCGTTCTTTCTCGTCCGGATTGGTTACAGAAAGCATCTCCGGCTTTGCATCTTTGATTGCTTTCAAATGCTTTTCATAGACATCCTCGTCCCAATGTTTTTGAATATCCTCTTTATCTTTTTCCAACTGCAACTCACGGTCGTACATATTTCCGTAGGTGTAGATCGGAAAGGGAAGGAGTTCTCCGGAGGTATAGAACAAAGCTCCGGCTCTAACCAGGTCAAATAGTTTTTCCTCCAGAGCTTTGCCGGTCATTTTGAGGTAGTATTTCTCCCAACCTTTCATCGGTACTCCGAGCTTTCGCTTGTACCAAATCCAGGCGATGATTTCTTCTTCAGAAATGCCTTTGTTGTAGCGACTAACTACATCATCAAAAGACAATACTTTGCCCTCTGTATCTCCAAGCCCTGAAAGCTCATTTGCCTCCTTTAGCACACGGTCAAGAATATGCCGGTTGCCTTTTATCTGATTGGATAGATATGGATTGATTGCGCCTAATGCGCTGCTATGGTGTATGCCTGATAAATAACTCATAATTCGGTCATTTGTAATTCTAATTCAAGAGCCAGTGCTTCCAGCTCCAATGTTTTTGAAGATTCTTTACCACGGTGTCCCTTCATGAAATTCATCAGGTGAAGGTTCGCATCCCTGATGTCTCTGAAATTCACATTATCCTCGATATAGTCTCCCTTGTGTATTTGAAGATTGTAGTCCACTCCACCCTGATAAATCCTAGCGTTGTATTCCCCATTTGTGTACTCCACATCAAAGTCCGGATCGGTTGCATCAAAGTATTTGATTGACCATTCAAAGGGAACCGGCAGAATCAATCTGTCCTCGCCAATGCTATGTCCAATCGTGTTTTCAATCCAGGTGCGGTCTCCTTTTATGGATATTGGAAACTCCCTGGAAGTAGTAATAATTTCCTCTCCGCATACTTTTTCCGGATGCTGCGCAAACCAGGTATTAAAGCTGCAAACTTCCACAAGCGATAAAGGGCTGTTTGGAAATTCCTTTTCCTTCATCCGAGCCTCGCTTTGCATTTCCTCCGAGGCTTTGTTTCTCATTACGCCATTACGAAGCAATGCTAAATCCGGATCATCATTTTGTGCTTGGGCAATAGCTTCCCTGAACACTTCAAGTCGTGCTCTCCAATACATCGGAAGTTCCCAGGCATAGCTCATCATTAAATCATTTCAAGTTCTTGTTCAATTAAGGGTATCACAGCTGCCGGAATCATTTGGTCGTGTAGCACTTTTCTAATCACCATTTCCTCAGCCTTTGCATAACCCTCTCGACTATGCAACAGCTCGTAAAGGTTCGGTGCATTGGCTTCGGTTACTCGTTTCAGTTGCTTCAATATTTCCTCACGGAGCTTTGTTTCTAATGGCGATGTTTTCTCCATACCACTTAGGCTCCGTTCATTCTCATCCGTGAAAGAATAATAACCTTCCCTGGTTGTAATGATGTGGTCAAGGAGCTTGATGTCAAAGAGAGCTAGTGCCTCTTTAATTCGCTTAGTGATAACTCTGTCCGCCTCGCTAGGTTTAAGATTTCCGCTTGGGTGATTGTGTGAAATAATCACAGCTTTTGCAAGCGTTTTCAATGCCACAGCTGCGACAATTTCAATGTCCACAGTAGTAGAATTTATTGTACCAGTTGAATGATGATAGTACCCAATTATCTTATTTGCTTGGCTTAAATACAAAGCCACAAAATGTTCCTGCACTTCAATGCCTTTCAGAATGGTGTCTCGAATAAATTGATACGCATCATGCGAGCTGGTTACATTACCAAAGAACAATCGCTCTCCGGTAAATGTGACTTCAATCTCACGAACATTCAATTCGGCATTCAGCTCATCGAGCTGCTTTTCCAGATCGTCATAGCTATCCTTGTCGTACACGAACTGTGGTTGGTATTGTGGTATTTTGTATGTCATGCGTTTGCTTTTCTTCTGAATACTAAAATGTCTGTGGGTACTTGTGAGGCTTTGAATACCGGAGGTAAGCGATAAGCATCAACAAAGTCTGCTATCTCCTGTATGTCCATTTTCTCCCCCTGGTAACTGATTCCATTCCTCATGAAATTGCTTGAGGTTAGATATACCAGTAGTCCACCTGGACGAAGCATTTTCAATCCATAGTAGATAAAGAAAAGTTCTATTTGGTGCATCTTCGGCCTTGGGAAATACGAGCTGTATTTGTTCTTGTACTTTCCATATGGCGGATTACCTATGACCAGTGAAAAGGGATAGCCCTCCAACCAGGTGAGCTTGTTTTTAAGCCTTTGTGTGAATCTTGGCGGCTCCAAAAAAGCGGTCTCAAAATAGCCTTGGTAGATGTGTGCATCCGGATAAGTGATTTCAGCAATTCGTTTAGTGATTGGATTGATTTCAAAGCCATAGCAGCGTTCTTTGAATGGTGCTGGTGCAAAGAATCTTCCGGTTGCGAGTGAAGGCTCGAGTATATTCCCTTTGGCATCAAAGCCATGTCGCATGGCCAGTTTCCACATCAAGTCAACGATGTACTGAGGGGTATAAAACTCATAAAGCAACCCTTCTCCGGTTGCTCCTTTGGAACCCTGTCCACCATCACCCTCATACTGTTGAATAAAATCAATATCCTCGGCTGAATAGTGTTCAGACTTGCTGTCCTTTGCCTTGATAAAGGCTTCTATTTTTCTATTGAGTTCAAACTGATTCATTTTGATTTTCGTCTTTGAATTTGAATGAACTCGGAATAGGTAATTCGAGCGTTTGGATTTTTAAGTGTTACCCTTTGCTGCAATTTTCTTGGTGAGAAAATCCATAACCAAGGTTTTTCTCGATTACCACGATAAACCGCTTGAACAAGTGTGTCTTGGTAATGAATTTTTACTTCCTGTGTGCTATCATATGCTACGCCATTAACCGTGTAATAGTTGTCTTTGTATGAAAACACTTTTACAGGAATAGTATCATGAATCACACTATCTCGAAGCATCGTAGTAATGCGCTTTTCAGCATTGATTGATGTGGTTGAAATACTCTCCGCTCTTTTGGGATTGATTTTCAGATTGCGGATTTCATTAACTAATTTCGGATAGAGTGTACTCAACTCTCTTAGTCGTAATTTCAACACCTCATTTTCGACAGCAATTTGTCCTGACTGTGTCTGAATTTCTTTTAATTGTTGAACAGTCTGTGCGAGGGTTTTACTAAGTCTATCATTTTCCTTGCTCTGACTTCTCAGCATTCCCGTCAGCTTGATAGCCAGCAGGAAACACAGAGCTGCGAACACGCAAAGTATTATCGTCCTGCTGAATCTGCTGCTCAATATTTTTATCAGAAAGTTCATATCCGGAAGGTCTTTTGGTTTGCGCCCATATGTAGGCTGATAGAATTGTCATAATTCCTGCGATGCTTGTGGTCGCTACAACTTCCATTTTCATAATGGTTGCCATAATAGTAATTCCGCCTAGGAATAAGGCAGCGATCACGGTGAGTTTCAGTCGTGTTTTGGTAGTCATGTATTATGCGAATTAATAAGTTCATCTTAAAGTGTGTAACGCTCCCAAATACCATTTTTACTCACCTCTGCAATCAATGCCATTTCTCTGCCAATGCCAATTCGAAAGTTGCCATCTTGGTTGAGATTATTCAGGTCTAATGCCCAGTATATCCAACTCCCTTCAATTCGAATGGCATAAACACCTTTCTCTAAAATCGCAGGCGAAAAGTTGGTAGGCGAATTGAATGTTTTCTCCCCTGACACGCTTTGTTTCGAAGTGGTATCAACCGCCCCATCTACTTGTTTTACTTTTACTTTATCCATTGAATAATTAGTGTGTATAGTAAACAATTATTGTATCATCAGGCTCAGTGAGGTAAGGAACTGAAATCTGAACGAGATTATCTCCGGGATTGCTCTTTATATTTTCAACAAGCACTCCATTAAAAAACACTTGCACAGCTGCTGGATCAGTAATCGGATAACTCAGCTTCAAAGAAACAGGCTCATATTCTTTTGCGAATATGCCATTGAACTGTTCCTTCGCTTTGTTCTGAATAGCTCCGGTGTTACCCATGGCATCCTTTACTTCAATGGCAATAGCCAATGCTTGTTGGCTTGTTGAGTTCAGACTATCAAGTTGTTTACCTAGTCCGTCAATCTGTTTTATTTTTACAAATTCTCCCATTATCTTTTAGTATTTTAATTCCAAGTATTTGACATAAATGATGTCGTTGAAATCAAGATTAAAGCCACCATGCCAATACAGAAATTTTCCGTCTGTATGGTAGTCTTTATCAATTCCATATTCGTAAAGCACACCATTAACCACAAAAAATAAATTTGAACCATCTGTATCTAAAACGAACGGGAAAATATTTTTGGTCTCAACTTTTGGAGACAAAGTAAAATTGATATTGCTCCATGCTAGTTTGGGCATTACAACATCTCCCGCATCTGATCCAACAAATGAACTGATTCGATACACTTCATTGTGAACGATTATCTCGTCATTGACAGGATCACCAAGCATCTCCAAAACTTCCTTTGTAGAGAAAGTTCTGATTTCGCCAGTACGCAGTTGTTTTAGTGTAAATCCCATGTTTAATTCTTAGTCTTTTTATTGTTTAGTTGCCGCCATATCCACCTTCCTCCAAAGTATAGTAGTGCAACACCAGCAAGGCTAATTCCACCTTTGGCAGCTGTTGCCGGGGTTATGTCAAGGCTTTTTTTTTGACAGTATCTATGATATTTTCATAGAGATTAATAATGGCACTGCGATAGCCCTCACGACTGTCTCCGTTTGCTTCGCTGATATAAGGCGAATAGGCAATGCGCTGTGCATAGGCTTTATAATCTTGACCAGCAGCATGTGCCGATTTGTACTTACTTGAAATCAGCCGTGCAAAGTCATAAAAGCTATCTTGCGGTGTTTTATACACACGGAATTTAAGTTTGTATTTATTCTGTGCTTGGTAGATAGCTCCGTCCCAATATTCGTTTTTAGAACCACCTGCAGTAATCCCAAAAAAGTTGTTACTCTTTGTAGAAAGACCGGAAGTTCCCCAGCCACTTTCGTGCGCACCTTGTGCCAATATCACCAAGGGATCCATGTTGTATTTCAAACCAGCAGCCTTGGCATATTGCAAGTTGTTCACTACATAATTTTCGCTCTTTGTACTCATGATCGTATTTCTTTGATGTATCGGGCATTTACCCAGCGTTCTGTATTGTCAACTGTTTTGAATTTGTGGAATCGTTCCTTTCCGGTGTCCATTGTCATAATGAGCAATCCGAGTAAAGTGTTTTTATCCGCAGATGCAATTGGCTGAAATTTATCATCTAGCACATTCACCAATCGATTGGTGACGAGCTTAGAAGCGTTGCTAGGAATACCCTTAACAGATTTATCTTTTTTCTTCGGTGGAGCTGGATCAAAATAGTCCAGCGGTTTCATCCAGGGTGTAGCATTTAATGTAGAAGGATAACGATCAAACATGGGTTTGTAATAATCGAATATCTCTACATAGTTTGAAGAAGCACTTACCCAGTAGGTGTACTTCCTTTTGTTCATAGGCTTGAACATTGCAGGAGCTTTCTCTGCATTGATTACATATCCTACTTCAATAAACTTTACATTGTTTACTTCATCGAAATGCTGATTGCCGGTAGCATATCCCAAGAATTCTCCTGGCTGTGCCGTGCGAACAATATTCTTATCTGAAAACACTTCATAGAATGCACCATGATTGGAAGCATCCGGAGATGTTCGAATGGTAACAGCTTTTTTCGCAACGACTAATTGCGATTTTTTGGCGAATGTTACCGGTGGAGCAGAACCTTTCTTTGTTGATTTGCCAGGATTAGAACTAACTAGAGTAAGAAACTTAGAATAATCCTCAGCAGAGAGTTCTCTTTGTAAATCATCCAGTAAATTAGACTGGTATAGATCACGGTAATTTTTCGATACTTCATCTAAGTTGGTAATTCCTCGAGCAGTGTCTAATATCAATTGTTCATCAGTTCCATCTGCACTCATCATCCAACTTACACCACTTGAATTCATAGCGCTGCGAAGAGTCATTGCTTGCCTTACTGAAGGCTTGTCATCTGTTTGAGATTGAACAACATTTTTGTTGATGTCGCCAATGATTTTTTTGCCAAAACGATACGCCAGGTAAACACCACCAACAATCAAAAGACCGTTGATAATCTTTCCCCGATTATCGGAAACAACTTCTATGACCTTCTCTTTAATAGGCATGGCTTAAATCATTGAGCGAATTTTTAATAAGACCAATGGGTTGTCAATTTTTTTCGAAATAGAAACTAACTCCTTTGGATTGAATGTCTTTACAATGACTTCTAGGGCTTGTTGTACTTGCTTGCCTTCAATATCATTTTTGACTTTCACGTTTACAGCAATGTTATTGTCCTGCATTTGATTCCGTTGTTTTGGGTGTTGTTACTTGTGTGATGAATTTTAGGATGCGTTGAATATTTTCCTTGTCTTTTTCCAGTTCGATAAACAACAAATAAAGTGTTCCCAATTCCTGATTGGTCAGAGTTGAACAGAACTCTGTAATCAAACTAATTATGCCTTGTCGTTGGTCATTTTGAGCGTCCTTATTATCTTCCTTCTCGTTTGCATCTAACTCCTTTTTCTCCTTGTCTTTTTCTTCTGTTCCTGCTAGAAAGCTCATTGCTGTTCCAACCGGAGTATTGGTCAAAAACTTAGCGAGACCAGGCATCGCCATTCCGATAATGTTCGAGTAGTATTCAACCTGCTTTTTGGCATCCAACGTGGTTTGCAAATCAGTGACCTGGAATTGCAGCTCCTCGTTGAGTTCCTTTTGTTGTTGCAGTTCTTGCTGGAGCTGCTCCAAGGTCTTTTGCCTTTCCATTTCATTGAACTTGCGCTGAACCATATCATTGATTTCAGCTTCGCCAAGTCCTTGAAAACCGCTAGTTGTTCGGTTATGTATTTCTTCCTCAATCTCGTTTACATCGAAGGTCTTTGCCCAAATGAGAATACCTTTATCAGTGTCTTTGAATTCTACTTTTACCTTGTCTGGACTTTCGCTTTTCTCATAGCTTCTGATAAGCTGTGAGAATGCAGATACTTCGGCCTGTTCAATGGCATTGAGCTTCTTTCCGTTTCTGTAAAAAGTGGCATTGAATACAACGCTCGTATATCCCTGCTTCGGAAATGTTTTTATCATTTTCCGGCAGACTTCGATAAGATGATATATTCTGCGTTTGCTCACTTTGAAATAATTTGGATAAACTCAAGTGTTGTTGATACTTCTAGCGGTTGCGGAAATTCAATGGATATAGTTCCTGTATAATCTTCAATTCCTTCCTGCGACTGAATATCAAATGGAATTCTTCTAGCTCTTGAATCCGATTGAATCAATGTGCCTGGTGGAAGTTGTCCAGCATTGGTTAAAAACAACAACTCATTGTAAGCATAGAACTGATGTTGACTTTTGCCAACTGGTAACTCTATGCGATAAAACTGTTGAAGTGCTGGCTCAATCTTTCGCTGCTTCAGTTGTTGTTGAATGAATACTAGATGATCGTACATGTTGCTCGTTGTTTTGAATTTCACATCGCAGGTAAATGGCTATAGAGTATGGACGAAACCACTCTTTTACATCTACAAATGGATATGGGCTCTTTTGTGTGTCCAAATAATACCCGGTAACCAACTGACCAGATTCAAGCGGAATGTTCAATTCTCGATATTCAGGCAACTGTTCAACCTGGGCTTCATAGCCAATCAGGTCATTGATGAAAAGCTGCTTTCGAGAGTTGAATTCAACTGCGAGAAGACCAATTTCCGGTATGTCTAATTCGGAAGATATTCCTTTGATATGGCGAGCTACGTATCCATTACAGCGCCCATAATTAGACGGCAGACGGTGTCGAATTTCTACGACCTGTCCAGCCTCTGTTACATCGAGCTGAATGATATTGTAGCGAATCTTCGTCATGGATTTTTTTCCGGATGGGTTTCATTCACCAGCCACAGATACAGTTTAACATCGTATGGATATAAAGCGAGATTTACCGGCCTTGGATCGGTGTAGCGTCCTTCAACAGCAGAACCGGCAGCTTCAATATGTTCTTCAAAACGGAAGAACTTGTTATTGGGAGCTACTTGATTTCCGCAAGTGAGCATTCGCACTTCATGTGCATCATCAAACACATCTTGTCCGTTAATCTTCAGGCCCATGGTCGCTCCAACGAGCACCTGGTCACTCGGAACGGAAGCAAAGACGCCTCGTACTTTGGCATATAGCTTGTCCGTTTCGGCTGCAAATCGAACCGAGTCACCTGGTGCATTAATCCGAATTCGGATTTGTTGAAACTTATGATTCTTCATGGCTCAGAGCTTTCGGATTTTTAGGCTTTGATTACAGATGTACCACGAAGGATGGCCTTCAAATAAGACTTTTCAGGCGCATTGCTTCCCCATTCTAAGTTGAATTCAATGGACTGCTGATCCTTGATAACCTTTGGGTTGTCTAGGATATACAATCCTTTGAAAATGTCTTTTCCTTCTGTGAAGAACACCTCATTGGATGTGTTAGGCACAAGCACGGTTCCGTTGGCTTTGAACTCAAACTCACCATTGCGCACATAGTCAGGGATGACATTGAATGCTACATCGGGAGCGGTTTCTGTTCCTTCGGCTACACCAGCCAACAACTGCATACCATACAACAAGAAGAAGTTTCCTTTTTCCAATTTTCCGGATGAGATGTTAGAAATTCCGACAACTTTGTTGTCATCATCTTTGAACATCTTAATCACTTTACTACCGGTGATTGATTTAACCACATACAATGCAGTATCAACTGCCTGTAACGAATGATTGGCAAGACCTCTTTGAATTTCAGCAGGAAGCATATGAATGCGTTTCTCAAATTCAGCACGACTGCGAGAGCCGGTTGAAGATGCTTGAATGCGCGATTGCATCTGCATTTTTCTAAAGAACTTCTTTTTTGCAGGCACTGGGGCTGCGTCCAACGCTTCCAAAAAGTCATCTTCATTGATGGCTCCTAAAAGGTTGTGTTCACTTTGTTCGATTTCTCCGAGCGTAAACATGTTTATTGATTTTTAAGGGTTGAACATTTATTTGATTAGATAATTTCAAAGAAGGCTGGTTCGTTTTCGCTGTCAACAGAAGCAGCTCCTATGTTACGTTCAGGCATATCTATTTGCTCCTGAACATCCATTGGATTTGGATATGGCATATATACCGCATTCAAAGCCGGTAAATCCGGATTGTAGCGTTCTACTGCCAATTGCACAGGTTCGCGGAATACCTTCACAGGAGAACCTGCACTGTCTGTGTCATCATTGCCAAGACCACTGAAGTCAGCTAGTCCAGCTAACAAGTCTTTTTTCAAAATGACTTTCACGCCACTAAGCACGCCTGCTGCACCGACACCGGTAGCAAGTAGCTTCATGTTTTTTTCTTTGAGCATAACCGCTCCGGCTGCACCAGCAGCGATTAATACCACAGGACGAGCCATTGCCTTTGCATTGAATCCAGTTTCTGTGCCGTCTACTTTCAATACTTTGTCAATGAGTCTTCCGCCCACAGAACCCAGTACGACACCACTTCCGAGCATCGCCAGGTTTTTTACTTCTTCCATTACAGCCTGGCTGCTGAGTTTGGAATTGGTTTTTCGTTGAGTTGCCATGTTTATTGATTTTATTGATTGCTTATAAAAGTTTTACTGATTTCATGGGTAATTGCTTGTGAGCACTATGCGCATGAGCCTTACCGTTATGTTTTTTCTTTTTGCCTCGATAGCCCGATAGGGAGGAAGGTTTCTTTGGCTTAGAAACCATTTTGTAGATTCCAAAGGCCAATAATCCACCTCCGATTACAGCAGGCACAGGATTCTTTTTGATGAACTCCATTACACCGCCACCTCCAGTTGTTCCGTCAGCATCGTTTGTTGTGCTTGCAGATTTTTGAGCTGAAGCATCACCACCTTCAGAACCGCTTTCTGAACCAGCTTTTTGAATGGCATCAGCAGCACTAGGATCATTAGCCATTTCTTTAGCTAAAGCATCTGCATCGACATTTTCGTTTTTACCCAATAGCCCTGAATCTTTTAAGATTTTAATGGCAGCGACAATGATGGGTGTTGCAGCTGCAAGCGTAGCAGCCGTTACCGGTTCGCCAAGCCCTTGAAAATCTTCTTCTACAATTCCGTCAAGATTTCCGGCTTTGCCTTTCAAAATGGCGTTGCGAAGTGCATCACGTTTACCCTGAAGCTTATCCGCAAATAATCTCTCTACCTTAGCTAGAGCTTCTTTGCTCTTATTCCATTGTGATTCACTGATTCCTTTTGCAGAGGCTTGTTCTTTGGTAGCATAGCCCCATTTGAGTTTTGCTGCCATTTTGCCCAAGTTGATTTTCATGGCAACTAAGAAGCCTCCACGAGCTGCTATAGAAACCGGATTGAAACGGATAACCGCTTTTCCAACTTCCTTTAAGCCTTTGCCAACTTTCTTTACAGCATTGCTAATTCCCTTGAAAAACCCTTTCTTTCCTGGGCCGTTGAGTGCATATTCATCATGGTCGAACACATCATCACCCAATCCGGAAAATCCGTTTCGATAGTTGAGCTGTTCTTCATTCTTTTCAAGAATAGCAAGAGCTTCATCACGCTTATCGGTATAGAAATACTGAATGGCGTAGTCAAGCATTTTGATAAGTGCCTGTGGATCGTCAATGGAGCTAACCATCTTCGGATTCTCAGAAATACTTTTTCTAGTAGCTACCAAGTGACGATAGATGCTATCCAAGTCTTGTTTTGCAGTAGCTCCCAAATCAGAGCCTGATAAGCCTGAACCCATTACTACCGTGTCCAGGTCGCTATTTAAGCCGCTTAAAACAGCGACATTGATTCCATTTAAACTCATGGTGTAATCCATTTTATCTGTGAAAGGTTTCTCATAACCAAAGGGAGATACTACTGCATCTATGTTGATATAACCACCTTGTGTGTCCGGGACAATCACATACACATGCTGCCAGTGGTCGGCAGAATAGCGAGTGATGCGGAATCTGTGTGGAATTTTAAGATTGGTCAGAATGCTAGAAACGAAAATGCTCATGCAGTCACAATCAACACCGGTTCTGCGTTCTGCCCAGGAACGAGCAGGTCTGCGTAGTTGTTCTAATCCACGCTTGTCCAATTTGTATTGAACATGATTGTACACAAAATCATAAATCGCTTTACAAGTAGCTTCAATCGAATTTCGTTTTAGAGTTGGCGCAATGCGAGAAGTGTCTGTCAAGTATTTGTGAACGACTTTCTCCATTAGCTCGACAGTATCATCCACTTCGCCATCTTTGATAATAATACGATCGCGCTCTTCCGGCTTCGGAAAATATCGGTCATATTGTTTTCCATCACGAATCGGTCTTTGACCAGAGGTGATTTCAAAATCGGGTGATATGGTACGAGTTAGCTGCATCACAGAATCTTTTCAGGAGTTGATTGATAATAGATGCCGTTGGCATAAGTTGAAAAAGTCATCTCGACAGGAATGCCGAGAATCTGCCCAATATCTTTGTTGTTTCCTGGTTTGAAGGAAGCAACGAGCTGAGGGATTTTCTTTAGGATACCGGCAACAAATGTTCCGATAGTAGTCCAGCCGATTACAAGTTCAATTGTATCAATTTGAGACACATTTAATGGCTCAATAGTGATTGTTTTATTCTCTGAGCTAGACTGGGAAAGTAGTTTACCATTAGTCGTAAGCGTTACAACAGGCTTGGTAATTTTCACTGAATCTTTCGTAGGGTTGTTGATAGCAACCTCCGTGCGAAACGCAATTCCGGATAGACTTACTTTGTGGATTCGGGGGTTTACTAAATTGGTAGAAATAGAATCGCTCACATTTTTCATGCGCAGCAATTTGATAAGCCCGTAGGCTCCTAAACCAATTAGTCCTATGCCCAAAACCTTATTCATCGTCTTTTGAATTTTGGTTTTGAGTACACTTTTTATTTATGCGATCCGAGATTTTGTCGAGGGCTTTTTTTACAACATAACCAACAGCAGCTGAAGCTGCAGCGTAAACCATCACATTGGTTAATGTTCCGAATGTAATTGCCATCATTACCGGCTTCACTGAAATTGCTTTTACCACACCACCAATCATTCCTGATACTGTAGTAAATGCGCCGGTTTCTTGTGTTTGACTCATAATTCTTGCCTTTTGACGAGACAAGATTATGGAGATGATTATGAAGGGAGTTAGCAGTTGTCGATCGATGTAGGTTGTTGTCGACCAATGTAGATATTCTCTTTATTTTTAATTATTTTTGAAGGGCTTATGCCGAATATCGTTGGGGATTTGTTTTTTTATATTTTTAATAGCGCATGTACACGAGTTGGTTGGAAACATAAAAACACTGTAAATACTAAATATATATATGATTTTTTCAGAATTCTACTCAAACAAAACGATACAAATCTTAACTGAAAATAGTTTAAGTAAGACAAATCAAATATTTGTTTTACTTGGCCAAACAGAGTTGATAGATAAAAATAGTCTTAAAGACAACATAACAGACTTTGACACTTTTCAATTGAATGGAAACGAAGACTTGTTTGACAAAAATTGGTTTACAAGGGTTTTTACTAAATTGAATTCTGCAAAACAATTCCATTTAC
Source organism: Bacteroidota bacterium (assembly GCA_027482225.1). Classification (GTDB taxonomy): domain Bacteria; phylum Bacteroidota; class Bacteroidia; order UKL13-3; family UKL13-3; genus UBA6183. The sequence goes on along the minus strand of JAIXWD010000023.1, from coordinate 159,810 downwards.
TTTCATATCCACAATTTAGTTATCTAATAAACTATATTGATAGCTCATTTTTTAAAGAAAGAGTAATTATTATTCGAGATAATTTAAGACAACTATATCCAATAAGTAAAAGTGAATATTTGGAAGAAAGCAGTGATGAAAATATCGAAACTAGACCAGAAAAAATACCAATTTATCAGGCTGAACAAATACAAATTAAAGATTACTTCTTTTTTTCCGTAAAGACATTGAACGATGACTTTAATACCATAAATATTTTTGAAGAAAAAACTGAACTTATTGAATCAGACAATACTGATTTCGAAAATATTGATATTAGTTCGGATCAAACAGCTTTAGACTACTTTTTAAATTCTTGCATATTAGAGAATAATCTTAAAAAATCTGCAATTGTCAAAATTTATCCCAAACAGCCGATTAATAATGAGATAATCAAAAATGTTGAGAAGGTAAATTTTGTTTTAAACTTATTTGGAGGTTCGTTAAACCTTTTAAAAGAAGAAATAATAAAAGAAGACTATCAAGTTAATACTTCTACAAATGATTTACTTATAAAATACTGGGGTGGAAAAGCGGAATTTCGAGGATTAAAAGTTTATCGCAATCCTGATATAGGTAATCAAGTTTCTGAAATTTCACAAGGATTAATTGTTGAAACAATTATTAAAGAATATGAAAATTCAAAGGCAAATGAAAAGACAAGAGATTTGTTTTTAACGGCACCTACCGGTGCAGGAAAATCTCTACTTTTTCAATTACCTGCATTTTACGTTTCTCATAGTGGTGATATAACAATCGTTATTTCACCATTAATAGCATTAATGAAAGATCAAGTAAATGCGATTATTACAGATCGTAATTTTGATAAAGTTGCTTACTTGAACAGTGAATTAAGTTTAATAGATCGAGAAAGAGTTATAGAAAATTGTCAATGCGGAGAAATTGACATTTTATATATGTCGCCAGAACTTTTTATGTCTTACGATATAAAGCACTTTATTGGTGGTAGAAAACTTGGGTTACTGGTAATTGATGAGGCCCACTTAATCACAACTTGGGGCAGAGATTTCCGTGTTGATTATTGGTTTTTAGGAAATCACGTAAGAAAAATAAGAAAATTTCATAGTTTAATTTTTCCAATGGTTGCAGTAACAGCAACTGCAATTTATGGAGGAGTAAACGATATGGTATTTGATAGTATTGATAGTTTAGTAATGCACAACCCCCACGTTTTTATCGGACAAGTAAAAAGAAGCGATATAACATTTGCTGTAAATAATCACGATCGTTTTTCATCAAATTATGAAAGTAACAAACTTGCTCAAACAGTTGATTTTATCAAAAAAATTAATGAAGTAGGCTTAAAAACTTTAGTTTATACACCTTATACTAAACACATTCGCCAAATAATTGAAAAATTAAACAATGATAAGCTTGAAATTGCTACAGGTTATTATGGAGGTATGCCAGCCGAACAAAAGGAATTTTCTTTTAGGCAATTTAAGAGTGGGCAGAAAAAAATAATGATTTCCACTAAAGCATTCGGAATGGGTGTGGACATCTCCGACATTGAGTTAGTTTATCATCACGCACCTTCGGGCTTATTACCTGATTATGTTCAAGAAATTGGAAGAGTTGCACGAAAACCAGAAATTAGAGGCTTTGCAGCATTAAACTATTCATCGCAAGACCAAAGATTTACAAAAGCTCTTCACGGAATGTCTGCTTTAAGACAATATCAAATAAAGGAAGTTCTCAAGAAAATACACAAAGCATATATTAAAAACGACAAAAGTAGAAACCTGCTTTTGTCAGTAGATGATTTTGGGCACATATTTGAAAACGCTAATGATCTTGACCAAAAAGTCTTAACAGCGTTAATGATGATCGAAAAAGACTATCTGGCAAAAAACCGATTCAATGTTATTATCGCAAGACCTAAAAAACTATTCGTTCGAGTCTTCGCAAGAATTTCCGACAAACATTTATCAATCTACAAAACAAAATACTCGAATACATTTTCTCACATAAGTTCTTTGGAAAACGGCAATAACATCATAGAAATTGATTTGGATAAGTTATGGTATCAAAATTTTAACGACAAGAGTTTTCCAATAATTAAAAGAGACTTTTTCACAGGATACCTGTTCAAAAACGATGCAATTGAGATTATTCCGCAATTGAAAATATCATTTCAAAGATTAGATACATTTACTAATCTATATCAAATTTTACAATCCCTATTTGCAAACATTCAAACCGTATTCGCCAATTTTGAAGGTTCCTTTTTTAATCAGGAAGATTTAAAAGTGCAATTAAATAAATTCTTAAATGATGAAATAAAGTCAGAAAAAATCAGCAAATTCATTTTATCATCGTATTCTGGAAGATTAATCCAACCAGGAGTTATTGAAGCCAACGCCTTCTTACAGCAAAGAAGAGAAATTGATGGTTACAGTTACAGAATATTTAATAATCAACATTTAGCAAGTTTTACTGCTCTTACCAATAGATTGAACAACTTATTTGGGAACACAGACGAGTTTATTGTAAATCGTTATGTAACCAATAAGGAATCTAACTCAATCAATTATGTAAGACTTGGGTACTTTTTAGAAATGCTTGAACTTGGGACTTTTGAAATTAAAGGCGGTGAAAATCCAATGGTTTTTATTCGTATAAATGATCCATTAAGAATAGAACGAGATTCCAATAACAACAATTATAACAATACATTATTATCAAAAACCTTAGAAAGACATCATTTGAGTAATCAGATTTTCGATCATTTCTTTTTACGAAGTTTTTCAAATGATGAACGTTGGAATTTCATTGAAGATTTTTTTCTCGGATCAGATGTTGATGTATTATTGGACAGGCACAAAGGCGGAAAAGCGAATAATTTAAATATCATAGATTATTTAAGCAGTAATTCATCGCCTATAAAATCAGAGGCAACAGATCTTGACGAAAAAAATAACATTCATATTTTTCTACCCAATTCAGAATCGTTTTACAACAGTTCAAACTTATTGACAATTGAAAATGAACTAGGTCCTAAGACAATGAAAATTACCGAATGGTTGACCCACGATCCTGTAGCTTTTGATCAAGTAAGAAAAAAATATAAATTAAAAATAGACAGCAAAATATTTGAAATATTAGTTTCTAAATTAAAGGCAGATCATTTTGAATATTTTAAGGATAGTCTTGGACTAAATATGAGGATTGATTTTAAAGGCTTTGACTTTCCTGTAAAAGCAAATATTCCTTACACTGATAAACCAGTAGAATTTTATAAATGGTGGTGTGATAATAAAGATCAAGTTAATATGACATTTCGTGAAAAACTAGTTCTATTTGATAATGTATATAAATTAAAACCCAATTTATTAAAAGCAGAACACCGAAAGACAATTAACAAGTAACGATTGAATAAAAAGGGTTTGGCAAAAATTTCCTATTGAGTGCTTCGCAGACACATTTGTGATCAAAAATATTTTGTTTTCCGAATCAACATTTGTTATAAAAACGCTGCATTCATTAAGGCTAAAACCTTTGAAGATAAGTTAAAATACAATGAAGCTCAAAAATCTGAACTTTGACCAATGGCTTAAAAACCATTCGACTGACCATAACGACAAATGGTATAGGGAATTATATCCATTTAATATATTTAGACTTATTAATTTTGACAATTCCCTAATCAACAAAGAGCAAAAATTGGAATTCAACGGTGTTTCATATTTTGTAATACTGACAAAAATTGAACTTCAAGATAATGGGCGTTTCAGAACATCGTTCGAAATATCAACTTTCCCAAAATCAAAGAATCAAGAATGGAAAAATAGAAAATGGAATACGACCTTCCAAATTGTTTATAGCCAATCATTTGACTTTATAACGGTTTTTGCTAAGAAAGAAGACCCATCGAAGGATTATGTTGTAAGATTTATGAAGGGAAATTTTGAAAAAATAAATAGCGAAAGATCGATTCCAATTTCTGAATTGCTCATTAGGACATTGATACTTCATATTGTAGAGGACGCATTTCCTGGTGGTAACCATAATCAAGAGTTTGAGTTTTTATCTTTAGGGGTTAATGAAAAATCTGAACATCCACAGTTGTTTCCAAGAAAGAAATTAAAATATTTTACTCCGATTTATAGTATTGAAAGAGAGTTGTGGATATGTTACTCTTTTAATGAGGAGAAGGCTCATAGAATGGCATTTTACAATGCAAATCAATGTCAAAAAATAATTGTAGTTTACTGCAATCCAACTTATACAAAACATCACAGATGCAAATATGAAGGAACTGAAATTATTTCAATTTATGAATTATCTGAGAAAATATCCCCTGAGATAAGAAAAAAATACGAGAAACAAATCCGGTTCCTACAAAATCACCTCAACTTACCTGAGAAAATTAATATCGATGAAATATTTACTGAAATTAACAATCCAAAAAAGAAAGAGTATGAAATCCAAAAATCGGATCTGATGGAAGCTTTGGGGACGATAAAAATTCTTCCAAAGAACGAGACAGATTTCTTTCATTCATTGTGTTGCTTTAATCTTATTAACGCATTTATAAGCAGACATATAAAAGAAAATCAACAAATTGAAAAGAATGCAAAATTGATTAGAAATATGTATGGCTTTAAATCTTATCTTTCTGACATTCTCACTCATCACATAAAGGAGAACAACCATTCATTTCCCTTTTTCATTGAAAAAAATCTTATCATGTTAGAAGTAAATGGATTTCAATTTAGCTTTCACAATATTCCACTAAATGAGACGCTCGAGGAATTTTCAAAAGGTATTAACAATAATAAAATTGAATGGTTAGGAAAAAGGCTTCAACCAATAGCACCATTGCTTTTAAAATATTCACGTGGAATTAGACAGAAATGACACAAGGCCATCCACCAACTACCTTTGTCTGCAAATATATTATCGACAGTGGCAAATTAATGATACAATAAATTATGGGAGCATATTATCAAGCTAAAATTAAAGATTTCGTTGAATCAGACGAAAATGCAATTATTGGAAAACTAAATTTAGAGGGAACTGAATTTGTCAAACAATATACAAGGTCTACAACCTCTTGGAACAATAGTATTGAGATTTTGAAGACAACTTGCCTTGAATTATTGAAATTTAATTCAATAGCAAATAATTGGCACATAGTTCTTGAATATGAATTACCTCGAATTCCTTGGAGAATTGATACTGTTATTATAGCTAATGATTTAGTTTTTGTCATAGAATTCAAGGATGAGAGAGAGATGTATCAAGCTGCAGATATAGAACAATCTTTAAAATATGCATTTGCTTTAAAAAATTTTCATTTTGAAAGTGTAGACAGAGTTATTATTCCAATTTTGTTAGCACCTAATGCAACTGCAGAGGCAAATAGGTTTAATTTAGACCCTCAATTAACTTATAAAAATTGTCTTAAAGCAAATGCAAATAATTTATACGAAATCGTTACTCAAGCATTTAAATATTATCACAATAAAAATAAGCTAATTATAAATGCTTCTCAATGGATAAAAAGTGATTATCAGCCAACTCTTACTATTATAGAAGCTGCAAAAGCGCTATTTGCCGATCAAAAGGTAGAAGCTATTACAAGATCAGGAGCAGATGATGATGATTTAAGAAAAACAACTAATTATTTAATTGCAAAAATTAATGAAGCTCGAGATGAGAATAAAAAAATAATTTGTTTTGTTACAGGCGTACCTGGCGCTGGAAAAACTTTGGTCGGCTTAAATTTAGTCCATGAAACAAGTCAATTTGGTGATCATAAAAGTAATACGGCATATTTTTCAGGAAATACTCCATTAGTAAATGTTTTGAGAGAGGCACTTTCTAAAGATAATTTCGAAAAGGAAATGTTGAAATATAATTTAGATAAAACAGGCTTAACTCGTCCCAAAAAATTAAATTCTGAAATTATTTTTCTCTCAAAGATTCAGAATTTACATCTTTTCGTTAAGGAATTCATTTTAGGTAAAGTTAGACCTCATGAGCGAATTGTCGTTTTTGATGAAGCACAGCGATGCTGGGATGCGAAACATTTTACAAATAAATCGAAGCAAAATCAAAATAGAGAAAAAGAACAATTTGTTAGTCCTAATAAATCTGAGGCAGAAATGATAATTGAATTTATGAATGGTCATGAGGGTTGGGCTGTTATTGTTGCTTTAGTTGGTCCTGGTCAAGAAATAAACACAGGAGAGGCGGGAATTTCAGAGTGGGGTAATGCCATTTTAAATAAATTCCAGAATTGGGAAGTTCATACCTCTAAAGAATTAACAGATGCAAATTCTAAATTGGTTAGTAAACCCTTATTTGAAGAAGATCAGGATTTGAGTCTATTAAAAATATACAAAGATGATCGCTTATACTTAAAAGTTAATCAACGGTCCTTTAAAGCTAAGGACCTCATATCATGGGTAGATTATTTATTGAATAATGAACCTGAAAAAGCGAAAGAACTTTCAATTTCCTTAAAGGAGCATTTTCCATTGTTAATTACGCGAAAACTTAATACTGCTAAAAAATTGTTGAAAGAGAAAAAGTCACCAGGACAGAGGATTGGGTTAATTGCCAGTTCACAAGGTATTCGCCTTAGACCATATGGGATTATTGTAAAGGATGCTGATTTTGACGAATGCAATTGGTTTTTAAATGATGAAGACGATGTTAGGTCTTCTAATTTTTTAGAAATTGTGGCTACAGAGTATAAAGTGCAAGGATTAGAATTAGATTGGGTGGGAATATGCTGGGATGCAGACCTTAGGCGCAGTAAACCGAATTCAACAAAAAAGACATTTTGGGATTACAAGACATTTTCTGGAAATTCTTGGAGTAAAAAGGAAAAATCTGCTGAGGAACTTACTTTTATTAAAAATACTTATCGAGTTCTTCTAACAAGAGCAAGAGAAGGCCTTGTGATATTTGTACCCAAAGGTGACGAAAAAGATGAATCCAGACTACCAGAATTTTATGATCCCATTTTTGAATATTTAGAATCTTGTGGGATGGATGTGATTTCAGAATTAATCAGCTAAATAATATTACTTGTTCATCTCAATGAAGAATGAAAATAATCGAAATACCAGCGCCTAAAAGCACCTACAAGTAATTGGCGGTTTAATGTTAAGTATGAATGTTTAAATTATTTTCAAACTAGGCGTACTTCTGAAAATTGCCGACGTCTGCTTCCTGAAAAACCTTAAGGCTCCCCAAAGCAATCCACAATTACTTTTACCTGGCTTGGAGTAAGAATTTTTTTTCGAGGCCTATAGCCCTGTTCACACAATTGATTTTTCAATTTTTCATTTTGTTTTACCCAGCGACCAAATTGAGTGCTGGCACTACTTTTAGTACTATTCGGAAAGTAAAGCAAAGCAAGTTCCCCATAACCGTATGATCTAATCTTAAACTGTTCATCCATAATCTTGAAATGTCTTAAAGTGTCTAACAAAAAACCCTGGACTTGCCAGGGTTTGATTTTTAAATGGTGAAGGATAATCGATTTTCTATTTTCTTCGAGAGCAAGTGCATGTCATCACCAACTTTCTTATCTACTATCCGAGCATAATGCTGAGTGCTATTGATGTTCTTATGACCAAGCATCTTACTTACACTCTCTATAGGAACGCCATTGGTTAATGTCACCGTTGTTGCAAAGGTGTGACGTGCCACATGATAGGACAAGATTTTTGTGATTCCGCATAAGTCTGCGATCTCCTTGATATAGGCATTCATTTTTTGATTGCTGAGGATAGGAAGAATTGGATCATTGTCTTGAAGCATTTCAATATTCACATACTTATTGATGATTTTAATCGGCACATCTAACAGCGGAATATTCGCACGACCTCCAGTCTTTTGACGCTTGGTTTTAATCCAATAACCGGCTTCATTGACTTCAATCTCACTTCGCTTGAGTTTCTTTACATCGGCATAAGCTAATCCAGTAAAGCAGGAGAAAATAAAAAAGTCACGAACACGATTTAATCGATCAAATGGCGAGGTGAAATCCATGAGCTTTTGGAGTTCTTCTTCATTCAAATAAGGACGATCAACTTCCTTCATCTTTAAGCTGATTCCTGCAAATGGATCTTTTAATATCCATCCATGATGAAGACAGCGAAAGGTAATCCTTTTAAGATTTTGTAGGAACTTATTTGCTGTATTGAAATTGCAACCTCTTTCCGTTTTCAAATACATCGCAAACTCTGTTATCATGTAATGGTCAATTGCCTTTACTGGCACATCGGAAGTTTTGTATTTGAGCTTTAAAAAATTGACAAAATGATTTTTCGCTGATGTGTATTTTTGACATGTTGCAACTGTGCATTCTTTGCCAATGAGCTTCCGTAAACCAGCGATGTGATCTTCCCAAATTTCAACGATCATTCTTGCCTTAGCCGTATTTACTCCTAGAATCGAATCTCGAAGCATCTGAGGCGTGATCGTCTCATGAAGGGTAATGAGCTCCGAATACTTTTGTCGTGCCCTGGTGAGCACAGATTCGATATAACGATTAAACTCAGTAGCCTCATTCGAACGACCGCTAACTCTGTTGCGTTTGCTATCCCATTGATCAGGGTGAATGCTACGATGGAGCTGCATGACTACACGCTCTCCATTGATGTTAATCTTCATCAGAACTGGAACTTCTCCGTTCTGTTTTGTCTTGGTTCTGCTGATGTAAACGACCAGCGAGAAGTTTGCTTTTTGAGAAACCATATTGGCGCAATTTTTTAATAATTGTGCCCCCCATTTGTGATTACAAAATTACATTTCTAAGGAAGAAAAAGCGCGCATAACTCGTTGTATTTCAGTCTTATTATATCCAAGAATGTCTAACTGCTTGGTTTCTTTTTAGGGCGTTCTAAAAAGAAACCCGCTTAGAAACCCAAAGTATAGACAAACTGATACATTTTAAGAACAGAACTAAAACAAAAAAGCGCCTAAATGCTTGATTTAGACGCTTTTGGACTTTTTTGGATAGTCACTTGGCGGAGAGTGAGGGATTCGAACCCCCGGACCTGTAACAGTCAACAGTTTTCAAGACTGCCGCATTCGACCACTCTGCCAACTCTCCACTGCAAAAGTACGTTTAGAGATGTAATCTCCAAATTATATTTAAAATAAATTGATAAGCCATTGAATAGCAAAATAAAAAAACTAAAAAAGCCCGCAACTGCGGGCTTTTTTAAAAATTCAAAGGGGGAGTTATATCAAATCTAGTTAACCATAACTTTTTGGGTAATAATTGATTCACCAACTTTTATTTTAACAAAGTACATACCATTTGTTAACCCAAATATTGTTCTATCAAAAGTTAATTGCTGAACACCTTCATTTTGTTTGCCATTATACAAGTTGGCAACTTTTTTACCTATTAAATCGTATACCTCAACAGTTGTTTGAGCCGCTGCAGGCAAGTTATAACTAATTTGAGTTGTTGTATTAAATGGATTAGGATAAACTGTTAAGTTAATATCGTTAGCATTCAAATCATCAACACCTACTTTTTTACCAAAGGAGATGTTATCAATGTAGAGGTTATTACCGCCTTCGTTAAAGAAGTTAATACGGAAACGAACATTAGCAGTTTTTGGTATAGTTGCCCCCGAAACAAGTACTTCTTTCCATTGTGATTGATTTACTGGAACAAAATCAACTAAAGCGGACAATGGAGACGGAACAGTTTGTAATGCAGCAGCATTTAAAGTTCTTAAATTTGACCAAAATAATCCACAATTAACAGAGAATTGCACAACCATTTGATCAGAAGAAGTATTAGTACCTGTAGTAATGTTTGGTGCAAATGCGTAGTTAAACTTAATGTATGGGTTAGTTGTGTTTTCGAAGTTAAATGATGGAGAAACAATTGAATAAGCAGTTCCTGTCATTGCGTTACTGTTTCCTCTCAGTTTAATGCCTTTGTAGCCTGCAAAAACACCATTTGATGTTTCTTCCCATTTTCTAATTGCATCACCTTTAAAAATCCATCCATCTGCTACCGTTGGATAATCATAATTGTATGCAGATTCGTTCAATGATTGTGAAGCAGAAATTAAAAGAGCATTTTCAAAGACTTTTGTTGATGATCCAGCAGCATTGGTAACTTTTAGTGTGATGGTTTTATTTCCTGCATTGTTGTAAATAACACCTGTAGGATTTTTAGCTGTTGAAGTTTGAGGATTGGCACCTTCTCCAAAATTCCACTCAAATGCAGTCCCTGCTGTTCCATTGTATGATAGATCAACAAAATTAATTTCTGTTCCAACACAAGCTTGGCGCTCGTATGCAACTAAATTATTCACATTAATTCCAAAAGCAGGTACAGGTGCACATGCAGTAACAGGATCTAAAACACCTGTTGCAATTAAATTTTCTTGTGAAACCATCTGTCTGCGGTATAATTCAATACACTTGTGCATACGTGCAATTTGCTGTCTGGTAAACATATTACTTGCACAATTACCAATAAAATAATCCATAAAATTCTCTTGCATATCAGGTCTGTCCCATGCAATTAATGAATCTCTTTTAATAATAGTTGTGTCATTATTGTTGATTATAGTATCACTAATAGTGATTGGATACTTATCATTATTACAAGTATTGAATGAAGGAATATTGCAACGATTTCTCAGAGGCTCAGTAGTTGTAGGATTGAAAAATGTTGGAGGGGTATCATCTATGCCATCATTTTCACTTTCACAAGAATCTTGCGCTTGGAATGGATGGAATAAGCCTAACCAATGTCCAGCTTCGTGAGTTGTTGTTGTAACGTTAGGTGTTTGACCAGGAGAAGATGTTCCTACATTTCCAAACTCACGATTGATTACCATGATACCATCGGTTAGAGCAGACCAAGCACCTCCCGCAAAAAATGGAAACTGAGCGTAACCTGCAACAGCTAATCCAGGTCCTCTGTTAATACTATTAACAACCCACATATTAAAGTAACGTTTAGTATCCCAAACACTGGTCCTTTTTAGGTTATCGTTGCCATCCGCAAAATTAGCAGATTGAACACGAACAATACCATTGGTACAATTGCCATTAGGATCTTTGCGAGCCAAACGAAATTCAATTTCCGCATCTCCTGCTGTTTGTTTAAAATCAAAAGGCACACCATTTATTTCACCTTTTCTTCTGTTTACGGTATCAGAATTTAAGTTTCTAAAACTTTTGTTTAGTGTAGCAATTTCGCTTTGAATCTGTGCATCACTGATATTATCACTTGAACCTGGGCTACCATAAAACACATGAACCACTACTGGAATAATATATTTAGGTGCAGACGATTTCTTTTGAGACTTACCTAATGCGATTCGGTATTCATCAGAATGTTTGTATGCGTTCCAAACTGCCATAGCCTGAGCTTCAGCAGCTTTTAAATCAGGATTTAACGCTTTTTGCTCTTCGTGGTATTGGTCAGTACCACATACTTTAACATTTTGTGCGTAAGCGCTAAATGCGCTTATTAATACACTAGTTCCTAAAAGTATTCTTTTTATCATAGCTTGAATATTCTTCTTATTCGAAATAATTATAATGTTGCAAAATAATTTTTTTTTTTTAGGTAGACAACCCTAATTTAAATTTGGTTGCACTATAGTTTGCTATCAGCGAGTTACGTTTTACATACTGCAGTTATAAATCAGGTTATTAGCTTAAATCTAGTTGATTAATTGTTATTTGTTTGGGCATTTCCCACACTTCTAAATTACACATAATTTTTCCATCAATTTCTAATCTTATTGCTGTACAAAGCGAATGAAAACCTTTTTTACCACATGCTCCAGGGTTAAAATGCATCAAACCATATTTTTTATCGCGCATTACCTTTAAAATATGAGAATGTCCGCAAACCATAATATCTGGTCTGTTTGCTTTAATTAACTCTAAGCAACGGTTAGTGTATCTATCCGGATAACCGCCAATATGCATAATCAATACCGATAATTCTTCTATATTAAATATATTATATTCGGGCATTTCCATTCTTAAATCTTTGTCATCAATATTACCCCAAACTGTTCTTAGTGGTTTAAATGATTTTAGTTGCAAGTATGTTTGCATATCACCCCAATCACCTGCATGCCAAATTTCATCACAGTTCTTAAAAAAATCATATAATTGTGGCGGTATATAACCGTGCGAATCCGATAATATTCCAATTTTTAGCATTGGTCAAAAATAAATAAATCTGTATGACAATTTACATAATTCTTGCAACAGTAATTATTAGTTTGATTTGTTTTTATAATCACAACTTACATGCGAAACTTATCTTCAACCCTTATTTGGTGAAACACCACAATGATTGGTACCGTATGGTTACAAGTGGTTTTCAGCATGCTGATTTTTTACACCTATTTGTAAATATGTTTGTTATGCTAAGCTTTGGTAGAGCTGTAGAAAATTATTACTCATTACATTTTGGAATATACAGCAATTGGGTGTTTTTGTTGCTTTATATGTCCTCTATTTTCGCAGCAAACTTATCAACCCTTTATAAATACCAAAACAAAAGTAGCTACAATGCATTGGGTGCTAGTGGTGCGGTAAGTGCAGTAGTTTTCACAAGCATATTATTTAATCCATTTAATAAAATTTACTTGTATGGAATAATTGGTTTACCTGGAATCCTATTAGGAATTATATATTTGGGGTATAGCTATTATATGAGTAAAAAACAAAATGATAACATTAACCATGAAGCGCATTTTTATGGGGCACTTTATGGTATTTTATTTACACTTGCCTTGAAACCAAAAGTGATCAATATTTTTATTTACGAATTGGTAAAAGCCTTCTAGTTAAAAGAAAAATCCTGTTCTGAAATCAAATGGGGTTTGTCGGAAACTTCTATTTGAATCGTGCAATAAATCATACAAAATCATAATATATATACTTGATCTATCTGATACAGATTGATTAACTCCACCACCTATATAAAATGCGTTTACCCAATTTCTTCTGCTATCACCAGTTGTTGAGTTGAATATACTAAAATTTAAAGGATTGTATTCAACATGAGCAAATACTGTTTCAAACAATAGCTGACGAGCAAAAATATTAAGACCATAAATATTATCAGACAATGTTAATTTTTGACCTAAAGTAGTTTGATAATTTCTTGACGAATACATATAAGTTCCACCAACCCCAGCCATAGTCATATCAGTAAAACGATACAATGCCATGGGTTGAGCCACAAAAAAGGAACCCCAACTGGCAATGTTACCACCTATATTACCACCAAATGAAACCTTATCCATCCAATCAGGTTTAGTATTTCTGTTTGCTGCTTTTTGAGCTTCTTGTTTTTGTTGTTCATCTTTTTTTTCAGGATCTATTTGTTCCAATTTACGCTGAGCAAACACCACGTTTGATAGGCAGATATTTATTATTAAAAACCAATTTTTAAAACTCATGTTTCTATTTGCCAAATTAAACCACAAAAGTAACGAAAACTAACTTTGACAAATTATTTATTGTATAATTAGTTTTTTCGGGATTAATACTTATAATTTCGCAGCAAATTAAGCTTCACTAAAACTATTTATTATGAGCAAAATACACAATTTTTCGGCCGGACCGGCCATTTTACCTCAATCAGCCATTGATGCATCTATAGCAGCACTTCAAAATTTTGCGGGTACTGGTTTGTCATTAATCGAAGTAAGTCATCGAAGCAAAGAATATGAAGCTGTAGTTGCTGAAGCCACTCAATTAGTTAAAGATATATTAAAACTTAGCGATGAATACGCTGTTATATTTTTACAAGGCGGAGCCAGTTTACAGTTTGATATGATACCAATGAATTGGTTAAATGAAGGCGATACTGCAGCATACACCAATACCGGTGTTTGGGCTTCAAGAGCCATTAAAGAAGCCAAATTATTTGGTCATGTTAATGTTGTTGCAAGCAGCGAAGACAAAAACTACAGCTATTTACCTAAAGACTATGCAATACCTGCAGACGCTAAATATTTTCACTGTACAAGTAATAACACCATATATGGAACAGAGATGTTTGATTTCCCAAACACCAATGGAGTACCATTAATTTGTGACATGAGCTCGGATATTTTCAGCCGTCCTTTCGATGCCAACCAGTTTGATATGATTTATGCTGGTGCGCAAAAGAACATGGGTCCAGCAGGCACAACTTTAGTTATCATAAAAAAATCTTTCCTAGAAAAAAGGGTAACCAAAAAATTACCTACTATGCTTGATTATAAAGTGCATATTGATAACGACAGTATGTACAACACTCCAAGTGTATTTGCCATATTTGTTTGTATGCATACTTTACGATGGATTAAAGAAATTGGATTAGAGTCTATGGAAGCGCGCAACAAAGCAAAAGCAGACTTATTATACAACGAAATTGACCGTAACAGCTTATTTACAGGCACAGTTGATATAGAAGACCGCAGCCGTATGAATGTTAACTTTGTACTTACGAATAAAGATTACGAAGCTGAATTTTTAAAATTCTGTGAAGCTAAAAACTTAAGTGGTTTAAAAGGTCACCGTTCAGTTGGTGGTTTACGTGCAAGCTTATATAACGCATTAGAATTAGAAAGTGTACAATTTTTGGTTGATGCAATGCAAGAGTTTGAAAAAATGAAAGCTTGATTAATTTATATTTAGAATAAGAAACGTAAATGATAAAAATATTAGCGAATGATGGCATTGATGCCAACGGAAAAAAGATTTTGGAAACAGCAGGTTTTGTTGTTGATACCAATAAAATCGGTCAAGAGAATTTAGCTAGCGAGTTAAATAATTATGATGGCATTTTGGTGCGAAGTGCAACAAAAGTTCGTAAAGATTTAATTGATGCTTGTCCTAATTTAAAATTGATTGGAAGAGGCGGTGTAGGCATGGACAACATTGATGTGGCTTATGCAAAAAACAAAGGCATTGCAGTAATTAACACTCCTGCATCTTCAAGTGTTTCGGTTGCTGAACTGGTATTTGCACACATTTTTAGTGGCTCACGTTTTATACAAATTACCAATCGAGTAATGCCCGAAAATGGCAATACCGAATTTGGCAATTTAAAGAAAATTGCCAGTAATGGTTTTGAGTTACAAGGCAAAACAATGGGTGTTTATGGCTTTGGTAGAATTGGCCAAGAGGTTGCAAAAATAGCCATTGGTTTAGGTATGAAGGTTTTGGCTTTCGACCCCTATGTAAGCAATTTAGATTTAAGTTTAAATTTACCTGCTTTGGGAGAAAATTCTCGCATTAAAGTTTCTATTAACACTGTTAGTGAAGAGTCGGTAATTACCCACTCTGATTTTATTACTTTCCATGTACCTTTTAATGAAGGTGACAAAGCTATTATTGATGCTAATAAAATGGCAAAAATGAAAAAAGGAGTAGGATTGATTAACTGTTCACGTGGTGGTGTGATTAGTGAGACAGACCTATTGGCTGCATTAAACAGCGGACAAGTTGCTTTTGCAGGTTTAGATGTGTTTGAAAAAGAACCACCGGTAAACATGGCGATTTTACAACACGAACATGTAAGTTTAAGTCCACATATTGGCGGCAGTACAATTGAAGCTCAAAACCGCATTGGTATTGAATTAGCTGAAAAAGTAATTGAGTTTTTTAAATAGTAATATTTCGATACCTATTAAAAAAGCACAAAATAATTTGTGCTTTTTTTGTTTAGTAATTTCATTAAAATAAATTGAATAAGCATTATTTAAAAAATAACCATTAATTCGCAAATAAGATATGAAGCTGAATAAAATTGAAACATGG
Source organism: Bacteroidota bacterium (assembly GCA_027482225.1). Lineage (GTDB taxonomy): Bacteria > Bacteroidota > Bacteroidia > UKL13-3 > UKL13-3 > UBA6183. Next base: position 143,970 of record JAIXWD010000023.1, on the reverse strand, counting down.
CAATAGTAAAACCTTTTAAAGCATTACGACCTTCTCGAGACAAAGTGGCTCAAGTATCCGCGCCATCATATGATTCGGGAAACAGAGAAAAATCATACCAAGAACTACAAAGTAACCCATATAGTTATTTGCATGTAGTTAAGCCTTATTTACATTTTAAAAACGAAAAGAAAAACCCTGAAAAACATTTTCCAATTGGGCTAGATTATTTAGCTAAATTTAAAAAAGAGAGTTGGTTTATTAAAGACGAAAATGACTCATATTATATATACCGCGTTATAAAAGGAAGTAACGCCTATACAGGAATTATTGCTGCTGCAAGTGTTGATGACTACAACAACAATATTATTTTAAAACACGAGAATACCCTTACAGAGAAACAAAACGAGTTAGCTGATCACATCCGTTGGTTTAAGCAATTGGGCAACCCGGTATTGTTAACTTACCAAGACTCAGATAAAATTGATGCATTGATGGAACATTATATAGAAAACCATGTTCCAGAATATAACTTTATTAGTGCCGATCAGTTAAAGCACAACCTTTGGGTAGTAAGTAAAAAAGAAGACATCGATACCATACGTGAGGAATTTGAAAAAATACCATACTTATACATAGCCGATGGACATCACCGAAGCGCAGGATCTTCGGCATATTGCGATTATAAAAGAACTGCTGAACCTTTGTATAAGGGAGAAGAATTATTTAATTATTTTCCAGTGTGTTTAATCCCTGCATCAAAACTTCACATTTTTGAATACCACCGTTTGGTTAAAGATGAATTGGTAAATAAACCCGAATTTATTCAGCAAGTAAGCGAATATTTTGAGGTGATACCAAGCGGAAATCTTCCGGTTCAACCACTAAAACCAAAAGAATTTGGTTTATATTTTAACCATACTGCTTATTTATTGAAACTTAAACCTGAAATGATATCAACACTGGATGGTATATTAGCCAAACTAGATGTAAGTATAGTAGAAGATTTTTTATTGAAACGTATTTTTCAAATAAAAGACAGTAAAACAGATAAACGTTTATCGTTTTTAGACGGAAGTAAAGGCATTTTAACATTGCAAGAAACCATCGATAATAAAGAGTTTGACTTGGGTATAACTTTATACAAAACCACAGTAGAGGAAGTAAAGACTGTAGCAGAAAACAACTTAATTATGCCACCAAAATCAACTTGGATTGAACCGAAGTTAAGAACAGGTTTAATAATATACGAAACAGAATAGAATCCGACTTTGTAGCATTAACTAGGCTTAAAACCTAAATATAATAACCAATACTTATGATGTTTATCAGAGTATTGTTATTGTTAGAAAATGTTGGATAAAGGTTGATGCATTTGGCCTTAACTTTGTAAAATCAAACTTAAAAGAATTTAATTTATTACCATGACAACAAATAACACCGAACACCTAGAGTGCCTAATTATTGGCAGCGGTCCTGCCGGCTACACTGCGGCAATTTACGCTGCTCGTGCTGATATGAAACCTGTAGTTTATGCAGGTATGCAACCAGGCGGACAATTAACCATAACTACTGATGTAGAAAATTACCCTGGCTATCCAGATGGTATTATGGGACCTGAAATGATGGAAAACTTCCGTAAACAAGCCGAGCGTTTAGGCGCAGATGTGCGTTACGGAATGGTAACTGCTGTTGATTTTAGCGGTAAACCTCCTTATAAAGTGGTGGTTGACGAAACCAAAGAAATGACAGCCGACACGATCATCATTTCAACAGGCGCATCAGCCAAATGGTTAGGTATACCTAGCGAAGAAAAATTAAATGGCTATGGTGTTTCTGCTTGCGCAGTTTGTGATGGTTTCTTTTTTAGAGGAAAAGATGTAGCCATTGTTGGCGCAGGTGATACTTCTTGCGAAGAAGCAAGTTACTTAGCAAAAATTTGTAATAAGGTAACTATGATAGTGCGCAAGGATCAATTCCGTGCATCGAAAGCTATGCAACACCGTGTAATGAACACACCAAATATTGAGGTATTGTTTAACAGCGAAACCGATGAAATTTTGGGTGATAAAAAAGTAGAAGGTATGCGTATTAAAAACAATGTAACCGGAGAAAAAACAGAATACGTAATACAAGGATTCTTTGTGGCCATCGGTCATAAACCAAATACTGATGTGTTTAAACCTTTTATTGACATGGACGAAACTGGATACATAAAAACCATTCCGGGTAGTAGCAAAACAAATGTTGAAGGTGTGTTTGCTTGTGGTGATGCACAAGATAAAATATACCGTCAAGCGGTTACTGCTGCAGGTTCAGGCTGTATGGCTGCACTAGATGCCGAGCGTTATTTAGCTGCAAAACATGCGCCTGCTGAGGCTTAATCAACTAACATGAATTGGAATAAACTAGAGCAAATAGAGCAATTGGTTGATATTGATGTACAATCTCATCAAGCCCCGGTAATTGTGTTTAAACACAGTACCCATTGCAGCATTAGCTCGGCTGCATTAGCACGAATTGAACGTAGTTGGAATGAAACCGAAATGATTGAAGTGCAAGCCTATTATTTAGATTTAATTGCACACCGAACTACATCAAACGCAGTTGCCGACCATTAGAAAGTTGAACACCAATCGCCACAAGTTTTAGTAATAAAAAAGGGGGATTGTATATACAACGAATCGCACATGGGAATAGATTATGATGAGTTAAAACAAGTAATCTTAAAATAATATAGCATTCGATTACAAGAAGACCCGCGCAGCTTTGCTGCGCGGGTCTTCTTGTTTTAAGTCCTACCAAAAAAAAATGCCCCAACTTTCGTTGAGGCATTTTATTAGGTTTTAATTGCTTAAAACCCTTTTGTATAACTACATTGAGCGCGAGTTATTCTCCCATTTCAACTTTACCGGTAAATGCACCTGCAAAGGCTTTTTCTTTTACTTTAGCTTCAATTTCGTCTGCCAATTCTGGGTTATCTAAAAACAGTTGTTTAACTGCTTCGCGTCCCTGACCTAATTTAGTATCACCATAACTAAACCACGATCCGCTCTTTTTCACAATTTCCATCTCACTACCCAAGTCTACAATCTCCCCTACTTTCGAAATTCCTTCACCATAAATAATATCAAACTCTACTGTACGGAACGGTGGTGCAACTTTATTTTTTACTACCTTAACTTTTGTGCGATTACCAATAATGTCATTACCTTCTTTTATCTGGCCAATTCTGCGAATATCTAAACGTACTGAAGCATAAAACTTCAATGCATTACCACCAGTTGTTGTTTCTGGGTTACCAAACATTACTCCAATTTTTTCGCGCAACTGATTAATAAAAATACAAATACAACCTGTTTTGTTAATAGTACCTGTTAGTTTACGCAAGGCCTGACTCATTAAACGAGCTTGTAAACCCATTTTGCTGTCGCCCATATCACCTTCAATCTCTGCCTTTGGAACCAACGCAGCTACAGAGTCGATAACAATAATATCAATTGCACCCGATCTAATTAAAGCATCTGCAATTTCTAATGCTTGCTCTCCGTCATCAGGCTGAGAGATTAAAAGATTATCTACATCAATACCCAACTTTTGTGCGTAGGTTTTATCAAAAGCATGCTCTGCATCAATAAATGCAGCCATACCTCCTTTTTTCTGCACTTGTGCAATAGCATGTTGTGCCAAAGTAGTTTTACCCGATGATTCAGGACCATAAATTTCAATAATACGGCCTGTTGGAAAACCGCCAATGCCTAAAGCAATATCAAGTCCTAATGAACCTGTTGATATCGCCTCTACTCCTTCAACAGTACCACCGTCTAATTTCATGATGGTGCCTTTACCGTAAGTTTTTTCTAACTTATCAATGGTTAATTGAAGGGCTTTTAATTTTTCTTTGTTGTCTGCGCTCATATGTGTTTTTTATTAATTGTTTTTATAAATCATTTTTCGAATTTCAATCAATCAAACCTAAAAACCATTTTTTGCTAAAATATTTAGCAATTATTTTCGATTTGATGCTACAAAGTAACAATCGTCACTTCGCAACCTATCTGCGAAGTGGTAATAATTCTCAAAAAATATTTAATCAAGTTTTAAATATGGCAATAATTTTTGGTAAGTGCTGTCGGGTAAAAGTATCACTTGTTTTAAGTCTTCAATCCGCTTAAAAGCACCGTGATGCTTGCGATAATTCACTATTGCCGATGCTATTTTAAATCTAAGGTATGGGTTTAATTTCAGCTCATCGTAAGTAATAGAATTAATGGGTAAATATTTTACTTTACTTACATCAACATAAATCTTTCCGTTTAGTTCTTCCAATAAAAACTCATCAATACCCCAAATTTCTGTTAGCTGTTCAACCCTAAAAAAACCACCCAAACGATTACGGTAATCAATAATTTTTGAAGCCATTTTAGGACCAATTCCATACAAACTTACAAATTGTAAAGAGTCGGCTGTATTTAACTCAACCGGCACAAAGGCTTTTATTTCTTTGTTGATAAATTGGTTTGATTTGAATTGAGATTGATACTCCTCTTGCTTATCTAATTGCACATAAGGCAACAAGGTTGATATAAAATGGCTGTCTACATTAAAGATACGATATAAATCTTCAGGCTGCTTAAACTTACCACCTTTGTTGCGATAGTTAACAATGCTTCGTGCTGATTTACTTGTAAAGCCTAAACTAACCAAGTTAGCCGAATCTATAGTATTGGGATTAAAAAAAAATAAATTGGATTGCTGTTGTTCTACTATTTGATAAGTAGAATCTGAAATAAAAACTGAATTGTTGGGTTGATCAGCAGCAAGAGTTGTTATGCTAAAATCTGTGGGTTGAGGTGGATTGATTAACCTATAAACCTTTGGTAAAAAAAGCGCCAAGGCTATTAACAACAAAAGTACATAAATACCATTACGTTCGCTTTTGCTAAATACGAAGTACTGTTTTAAAAAGTGGCTAGTTCTTTTTATCCCTTTCATCGCGCTCTTTTTGGAATCTTCTAATGAAGAAGTAATATAGCAATACTGCTACGAAAATTCCAAAAAAAGTTTCGGTGGCCATCCAAATCCAAAAATTATCTCCCCAATTAGTTGCTTGTAAAATCATGATGCAAAGATGCGTGTTTTAAGGGTAATTATTTGGGTGAAGTTTCTAATAATTGTTGCGCTACAATAGCTAAACCTTGTTCAAACGTATGTGACTTATAGCCCAATTCTGTTTTGGCTTTATCAATAATAAATCCGGTAATTGGCGGACGTTTAGCAGGTTGTTTAATGCCTTCGCTGGTGCTTAAGTTTAGCAAACTTTTATCTAGGTTAAAGTATGCAGCCACACGGTACACCAAATCAAACACGCTCATAAAATCGCTACCACTTATATTGTAAATACCATGTGCTTTTTTATCGGCAGCCAATACGCAACCTTGCGCCAAATCTTCGGCAAGTGTTGGGGTTCGGAACTGATCGCCTACAACGTTTAAGGTTTTGCCTTGTTCTAAGTTATTTTTTGCCCAAAGTACAATGTTACTTCTGCTCATATCATTTACTACACCATAAACCAATACTGTGCGTAGTATAGCCCAACTTATACTATTGGCTTGTATAATTTGTTCGGCTTTAAGTTTGCTGTTACCATAATAACTTAATGGTTTAGGTTCCTCTGTTTCTAATACTGGACCATGTGTTCCATCAAAAATAAAATCGGTTGACAAGTGAACTAAGTGCACTTGATTTAAGTTACAAGCATCAACCAAATAATTTATAGCATTTACATTTAAGGCATCACATCCATCGTGGTCGCTTTCGCAAGCATCTACATTGGTCATGGCTGCAGTATTAATTACTACATCTGGTTTGTATTTCGCTAAAACCGTATTTACTTCCGTTTCATTGGTAATATCTAAAGTTTGGTATGTATATCCTGATTTATCAGCATACCTATCCTCTCCTCTGGCAGTAGCAATTAAATTAATATCTGTGCGTGTTTTGTAATAGTCGGTTAGTTTTTGCCCCAACAAACCATTACTTCCTGTAACAAGTACTTTCATGGTGCAATGATAAAATTTATTCTGATTTGTATTCCAAAATATCACCTGGTTGACAATCTAATGCTCCACAAATAGCCTCTAAAGTTGAAAAACGTATGGCTTTTGCCTTTCCAGTTTTTAGTATTGATAAGTTTGATAGCGTAATATCAACCTTCTCCGACAATTCGTTTAGGCTCATTTTGCGCTTGGCCATCATCACATCCAAATTTACAACTATAGCCATAATTATATCGTTAAATCATTTTCATTTTTCAAAACTACACCTTGCTTTACAAACTCAGCAATCACAAAAATTAGTAACATGATGATTGAATATTCAATAAACTCAGTTTTAACTGAACCTTTTACAAAAACAGTAAAACCATCCCAAGTAATTTCTTTTGATATGATTACTGTAAATAGGTATTCTTTAGCTGCTTCAAAATACCCTGAAAGCCCTGTAAACAATGCAATAAGCCTTAAATAATTTACATTTTTAATACTAAATATTTGTTGTTCCCTGGCATTACCTAAAAGCTTCATTACTAAAAATAAAATGAGTAACCAACATAACCAAACGGTGGCATCGCATATCATCCAACTCCAATTTTGTACAGTTGAAAAAGATGAAAAGGACGAGTAATCAACCCTAGCCCAACCTCCATAACTTCTTAATGCAATTACGTCTTTATAACTACTTGCATTTAAAATATCAAAATTTTTATCAGGTCTAAAACCCGAAGTTGGTTTTAAACCGAAATAACCACGAACTGTGTAAGTTAATTTCTCGTTCTTGTCCATAATTGGACTCAGCCAATCAACATAATTAACAGCAACAATAAACAGCGTTGCAAAAAGTTGAACTCCGAACCATATTTTAAACAACCAGTACATGCCGGTTAATAGATTGAGTTTTGATTTCATAAAGTATAATTTTAGAATTCAAGATTACACCTTATTTATTTTTAAACAAATTATTTTTATTGTTTTTCAATAATTTTTAATTTTTAATCAATTAATAAGGCATTTTTTACCCATTAAAACTTTATTCATACGGCAAAATTAAATTATCAAGACTACCTCTGCCAGTCTGTCAGAAATTCTATTATATTTGCATCTCGATAATTTTTATAAAAATGAGAGGATTAGTAGCCGAAACACCAATAGAAACTGCCAAAAGAAAACTTTATATAGAAACGTATGGCTGTGCCATGAATCTTGCTGATAGCGAGGTTATGGCCAGCATTATGCAAGGCGAAGGTTTTACCACAACTGATGATCCTTTGCAAGCTGATGTGGTATTTTTAAATACTTGTGCCATTAGAGATAATGCAGAAGCAAAAATTTGGGGCCGATTAAAAGAAATGAAAGGCAACAAACGTAAAAATCCAGGAATGATTGTGGGTGTTATGGGTTGTATGGCCGAACGTTTAAAATCTAAATTATTGGAACAAGACCAATTGGTTGATATTGTTGTGGGGCCTGATGCATACCGCGATATTCCTAAATTGATACAACAAGTAGAAGCAGGTCAAAAAGCGGTTAACGTTTTATTGAGTCGTGAGGAAACATATGCAGAAATTACTCCAGTGCGTTTAAGCAGCAATGGAGTAAATGCTTTTGTAAGTATAATGCGTGGATGTGATAACATGTGTTCCTTTTGTGTTGTGCCATTTACCCGTGGCCGCGAGCGCAGTAGAGAACCCGAGAGTATTATTCGCGAGGCTACCGAGTTGTTTAACCAAGGATATAGAGAGGTAACTTTATTGGGTCAAAATGTAGACTCGTACAAATGGCAAAACGAAGCCGGTGAAACACTGTGTAACTTTGCTCAATTGTTAGAGAAAGTGGCTTTAATATCACCTGAGTTGCGCATACGTTTTTCTTCTTCGCACCCTAAAGATATTACCGATGAAGTACTTTATACGATGAAAAAGTTTGACAACATTTGTAAGTATATTCATTACCCTTTGCAAAGCGGAAATAGCCGTGTGTTAAAATTAATGAACCGCACTTATGATAGAACTTGGTTTAGCGAAAGGTTAAAAACCATCAGAACGATTTTACCTGATGTAGGTATAAGTACAGATGCCATTGTTGGCTTTTGTACTGAAACAGAAGAAGAATTCCAAGATACATTAAGTATGTTTAAAGAAGCGCAATTTGAGTTTGCGTTTATGTATGCCTACAGTGAGCGCCCAGGAACTTTGGCAGCAAGGAAATATGCAGATGATGTTACGGCTGATGTAAAAGGCCGCAGACTAGCAGAGTTGGTAGCATTACAAAACAGCATCAGTTTAAATAAAAAACTAGATTATATTGGTAAAACCTACAAGGTGTTAATTGATGGTTATTCTAAAAAATCAAACGATGATTTTAAAGGCCGCAACGACCAAAATCAATTGGTGGTTTTCCCTGTTGGTGATGGATACAAAGTAGGCAATTATGTAAATGTAAAAATAGAACGCTCTACCATGACCAGCTTGTTTGGTAAGGTGGTTGATACTTTTAACTAATTTTAGCCATGAACATACAAGAAATAAAACAACGATTTGAAATTATAGGCAACTCTCCCCTGCTTAATATTGCTTTAGAAACTGCAGTTAAAGTAGCGCCAACCGATATTTCTGTATTAATTAACGGTGAAAGTGGTGTGGGTAAAGAGGCTTTTAGTAAAATTATACATGCCTTAAGTAACCGTAAACATGGAAACTTTATTGCAGTAAACTGTGGTGCAATACCCGAAGGAACAATTGACTCTGAATTGTTTGGCCACGAAAAAGGTTCGTTTACTGGAGCGCATGATACACGTAAAGGATATTTTGAAACCGTAAATGGGGGTACCATTTTTTTAGATGAAGTGGGAGAACTTCCATTAGAAACTCAAGCCAGGTTATTACGTGTGTTAGAGAGTGGTGAATTTATAAAAGTAGGATCATCGAAAACACAAAAAACAGATGTGAGGGTAATTGCTGCTACCAACAAAGACCTACTTGAATTGGCTGCTCGCGATAAGTTTCGCGAAGATTTATACTATAGATTAAGTACAGTGCCAATAAAGGTTCCACCTTTACGTGATCGAAAAGAAGACATTCATTTGTTATTTAGAAAATTTGCAGCTGACTTTTCAGAAAAATACCGTTCTAAAATTGTAACACTTGAACCCGATGCAGCACAAATGATTATAAACTACAGTTGGCCAGGAAACATTCGTCAGCTTAAAAACATTGCAGAACAATTAAGTGTACTTGACGAAGATAAAATCGTAAATGCAAGTGAATTGCAACGTGTACTACCTCCTGAACGACAAAGCTTACCTATGCTTATGGGAACAAATGTTGATCAAGGCATGAGTGAACGTGATATTTTTTACAAGGTGCTTTACGATATGCGTAAAGACATGAACGATTTAAAAAGTATTGTTTTTGGTATGATACAAGGAGGAAATACACCAGATGGAATGGGTGTAAATCCAGTTACAGAAAATACTCCTATGGTAACACCAACCCCAATATTTTATCATCCAAACCTTAATCAACAACCTATACAAATGGCCCATAACCCACTTGGTAACCAAGTTATTGAATTAAATAATATAGAGCCTGTTCCTGAATCATTATCCATTGAAGATAAAGAAATTGAGTTAATTAAAAAGGCACTGAACAAATACAATGGTCGCAGGAAAAAAGCAGCACAAGAATTGGGTATTAGCGAACGTACTTTGTACCGTAAAATTAAACAATACGACTTAGAATAACACAAACACTATTTTAAATACATGAAGAAACTATTTTTGGCAGTATTTGCCACAAGCCTAACAATTATAGGAGTTAGGGCACAGGTAATTGATGATGAGAACGGAAAAACCTTTTTCTACTATGATACTTTAAGTAACAAAAAAGTAAAAGAAATATTTCATCACACTCAAGAAATAAAAATATTTACAGATAACAAAGGTAATAGCCGCGATTCAATGATATTGATAAAAAGTGGACCTTATACTAAATATTTTGAAAATGGCACATTAGAGTGCAGTGGCACTTATGATAGAGGAACTAAAATCGGAGTTTGGAAACATTACAACAATAAGGGTAAGTTAATTCGCACCGAACAATGGACCTCGGGTAAAATGATAAAAAGTACTATACATTAATTGGATAATTCTCTAATTGCTTAAAGAACTTTACTGACAAATAAAAAAACGGGAGTAGCTTTAAAAGTTACTCCCGTTTTTTTACGTTTATTCTATTTGTGTTTCAATAGAATAATCTATATTAAATGTATGTTATTTTCTTAAATCGAACCTATCAAGGTTCATCACTTTAGTCCAAGCTGCTACAAAATCTTTTACAAATTTTTCATTCGCATCGTTGCTTGCATATACTTCCGCCAAGGCTCTTAATTCAGAGTTTGACCCGAAAATCAAATCCGCTCTAGAAGCTGTCCATTTTTTCTCTCTGGTTTGTCTGTCGCTACCTGCAAATAATTCTTTAGTTTCATCAATAGGTTTCCATTCGTATTGCATGCTTAATAAGTTAACAAAAAACTCGTTGCTCAATTTATCATTTTTTGCAATCAATAAACCAGTGTTTGAGTTATCATAGTTTGCACCAATAGCTCTCATTCCACCAACAAGCACTGTTAATTCAGGAGGAGTTAATGTTAAAAGTTGGGCCTTATCAATCAATAGCTGCTCAGTACTTAAAGTATATCTTGTTTTTTGGTAGTTTCTAAACCCATCGGCCATTGGCTCCAATAACGAAAATGATTCTACGTCAGTTTGTTCTTGGGTTGCATCTGTTCTTCCGGCAGTAAAAGGTACTTTGGTTGTAAACCCAGCATTTTTTGCAGCCTTTTCAATACCTACACCACCCGCAAGTACAATTAAGTCGGCCATAGAAACTTTCTTGTCTTTGTTTTTATCGTTAAACTCTTTTTGTATTTTTTCTAATACCGAAAGTACTTTTTCCAACTGTTTTGGGTTGTTTACTTCCCAATTGCGCTGAGGTGCTAATCTAATTCTAGCACCGTTTGCTCCTCCTCTTCTATCAGAGTGGCGATAGGTTGATGCAGATGCCCAAGCAGTACTTACCATCTCAGTTATGGTTAACCCCGATTTTAAAATTCTATCCTCCAACATGCTGATGTCGTTAGCATCAATCATTTTGTAGTTTGCCACCGGAGTTGGGTCTTGCCAAATCAAATCTGCTTTAGGAATCTCAGGACCTATGTAGGTAGATTTAGGTCCCATATCGCGGTGTGTTAACTTAAACCAAGCTTTTGCAAAAGCTTCGGCAAACTGCTCAGGATTTCCCATAAACCTTCTTGATATTACATCATAAGCTGGATCAAAACGTAAAGACAAGTCAGTAGTAAGCATGGTTGGTAAATGTTTTTGAGTTGAATCAAATGCATCAGGAATGATTGGATTGGCATTTTTAGCTACCCATTGGTGTGCACCTGCCGGACTTTTAGTTAACTCCCACTCGTATCCGTATAATAATTTTAAATACCCTAATCCCCATTTAATTGGTGTTGATGTCCAGGTAACCTCTAGTCCAGAGGTAATGGCATCTTTACCAACACCAGTGCCATGTGTACTTTTCCATCCAAGACCTTGTTCTTCAATACCAGCTGCCTCAGGTTCTGGTCCAACTTTTGAAGCTGGACCTTTGCCATGTGTTTTCCCAAATGTATGTCCACCCGCTATCAATGCTACAGTTTCTTCATCATTCATACCCATACGCTTAAATGTTTCGCGTATGTCTTTTGCCGACTCTAGTGGGTCTGGATTTCCATTTTTACCCTCAGGATTAACATAAATAAGCCCCATTTGTACAGCAGCTAAAGGTCGCTCTAGCTTACCATCAGCAGTTGTTCTATTGGCTTCTAACCATTTTTTTTCTGAACCCCAATAAACATCTTTTGCAGGTTCCCAAACATCAACCCTACCACCCGAAAATCCGTAAGTTTTAAAACCCATGTTTTCAAGTGCAACATTTCCAGTTAAAATAAACAAATCGGCCCACGAAATTTTGTTACCATACTTTTGTTTTATTGGCCATAACAATCTTCTTGCTTTGTCTAAGTTAGTATTATCAGGCCAACTATTTTGTGGTGCAAAACGCTGTTGTCCCGAACGTGAACCACCTCTACCGTCTCCTGAACGATAAGTTCCAGCACTGTGCCACGACATGCGTATAAAAAACGGACCATAGTTCCCAAAATCGGCAGGCCACCATGATTGAGACTCAGTAAGAACTTTTGCTATGTCCTTTTTTAATGCAAAATAATCGAGGGTGCTGAATGCTTTTAGGTAATCAAACTCAGCTCCCATTGGATCAGACTTCTCTGAATTTTGTCTGAGTAAATCTAAATTCAACTGATTAGGCCACCAATCTTTGTTGGTTTGCCCTTTAATTGCCGACTCTCGATATTGCGTGGTTTCTGTTTTAGAAACAGGCTCTTGCGACTTTTTGGTATCTTGAGCCACAGCTGATAGGGCAAATAAGATTCCAATGGTTGTTAATGTTCTTTTCATAATTTTTTATGTTTTGGGTACGTTAAATTAATTCACTTTAAATTAATAGATGGCAATTACTCTTATAGTTTTTAAAAATCATCTAACTATATAACTAAATCCTTTTTGTAAAGTTAATCATTAATGTGATTACTTAGTTTTTGTAGTTTATAATTTTTAGATTATAATAACATACCACGAATTTGGATTATTATTAAATATTGAAAAAGAAAATAATATTTATACCTATTATTGACAACATCAATACTTAAATATGAATATACAACAACTGGAATATATAATAGCACTAAACAAGTATAAAAGTTTTAGCAAGGCAGCCGAAGCCTGTTTTATAACACAAGCTACACTTAGCACCATGGTTAAAAGGTTGGAAAACGAGTTAGAACTAACGATTTTTGACAGAAAAAATAACCCCATAATAACTACTGATTGTGGTCGCGAAATTATTAATGAGGCAGAAATTGTATTGAGGCACAGCAACAGAATAAAACAACTTGCTGATGAACTTAAATCAAACATTGTAGGCAATTTAAAAATTGGAATTATACCAACAGTAGCAGGGAATTTATTACACAGAATTTTACCCGGAATTTTAGCAAAATACCCTCAGTTGAAATTAGCTATTGAAGAAATTACTACCAAAAATATCATCAATAAACTAAGAACAAATGAAATTGATGTGGGCATTGTTTCTACACCATTAAATAATAACGATATAGAAGAAGACATTTTGTATTACGAGAAACTAGTAGCTTACGGACCATCTGTACAACGAAGCAAAAAATATAAAAGTCCAAAAGATATTTCAGATGAAAAAATTTGGCTGCTTGAAGAGGGAAATTGCCTTACAGATCAGATTATTGATGTGTGTTCATTGAACTTAAAAAAAATGAATACCAACTTAAGTTTTAAGCCAAATTCGTTTGATAGTTTATTAAATATTGTAGATGAAATGAAAGGAATAACATTGATTCCAGAACTTTACTACAAAGATTTACCAGAAGAACGTAAGAAATTTACCAAAGATTTTATTGCACCTTATCCAGTAAGAGAAATAAGCTTAGTTTATTATAGGCCTTTTGCAAAAAAACGTTTGATTAATGCAATAGCAGAAGAAATTAAACTAATTGTTAAACCTCAATTAGAAACAAGCAGGCTAAAAAACAATGAAATGACCATTGCTAAAATTTAGGGTGATGAGAAGATTAAATATTGTGAAATCAAACCTGTTAATCAAATCTATCACTCATCCAAAATAAAGCCAAAATCAAACATAACAAAAACACTAAACAAATTACCATAACAAAACCACATTATATTTTTAGCTACGCAACCCTTATTTTTGACCCATGACCAACGAGCAAATTGCCGAAAAATTAAAATGGTATGCCGATTTAAGTGAACTACACGATGGCAACCCGTTTAAGATAAAATCATACGCTGCGGCTTCTTTTCGCATTGATAAATTATTGGAGCCACTTACCGGAAAATCAATAATCGAGCTCGAAAAAATAGATAATGTTGGTAAAAGTGTGGCTGCAAAAGTGTTTCAACTAGCCACCACCGGTACTTTTGATGAACTGAGTGAATTGGAGCAAAAAACGCCCGTTGGTGTGCAACAACTATTTGCAGTTAAAGGAATTGGTCCTAAAAAAATTGCTTATATATGGAATAACTTAGGCATTGAAAGTCCTGGTGAACTGTTATACGCATGCAACGAAAACCGACTCGCTCAGGCTAAAGGTTTTGGTGTAAAAACACAAGACAGCGTTAAACAAAGCATTGAGTTTTTGTTTGCCAATGCACACAAGTTTCATTACGCCAAGTTAGAACAATTGGCCAATGAATTGTTTGATGCCTTAAACGAGTTTGATGGCATCACCAATTTAAGTTTAACAGGAACCATTAGGCGCAAATGCGAAGTATTAGATGAAGTAGAATATTGTGCTGCTATTTTGGGCGAAGAAAATGATTTTGCTTCCTACATCAGCGATAGATTTAACCCTGATGAATTAGCTGTAAACGGGACAGAAATTACTTTCCGATTTAACCAAACCATACCAATTAAAATATATTGTTGTAGCGATGATGAGTTTTACAACACTTTGTTTGAAACAACAGCAAGTGCAGCTCATATTCAAAAACTCAAACAACAACAACGTTTGCCAAATGTTGTTGAAGCAACATCAGAAGAAGATATTTATGCATCGGTTGGGTTAAGTTTTATTGAGCCCGAGATGCGCGAAGGTTTTAATGAAGTAACATTAGCTCATGCAAACACATTACCTCAATTAATAGAGTTGAGCGATTTAAAAGGCATTTTACACAACCACAGCACATACTCCGATGGATTAAATACCTTGGAAGAAATGGCTGTTTATGCCAAACAATTGGGTTACGAATATTTGGGTATTTGCGACCACAGTAAGGCTGCGCAATATGCCGGTGGATTAAAAGAAGAAGAAATAGAAAAACAACACCGCGAAATTGATGTATTAAACCAAAAACTTGGTCCGTTTAAAATTTTTAAAGGCATAGAGTGCGATATTTTGGGTGATGGTAGTTTGGATTATGGAGAATCGGTTTGGAAAACATTTGATTTTATGGTAGCCAGTGTGCACAGCAATTTAAAAATGACGGAAGAAAAAGCCATGAGCAGGTTGTTACGTGCCATAGAAAATCCATACTGTACTATACTTGGCCACCCAACAGGTAGGTTATTGTTGATGCGCGAAGGTTATCCGGTAGATCATAAAAAAATGATTGATGCATGCGCAGCAAATGCTGTGGTGATTGAAATTAACGCACATCCTTACCGATTGGATTTAGATTGGCGACATATTGATTATGCATTAAACAAAGGTGTTAAACTAAGTATTAACCCCGATGCGCATCATACCAAAGGTTACCACGACATGCACTTTGGTGTATGTGTGGCACGTAAAGGCGGATTGAGCAAAGAGATGTGTTTTAATGCACTGTCATTATCCGAAATTGATTCGTATTTTAGCAAACGCAAACCTAAGTAATGCGCACAAAATTTTTAATTTTACGTTTTAGCTCCATTGGTGATATTGTATTAACCACTCCGGTAGTACGTTGTTTAAAACAACAATACCCTAAAGCAGAAATTCATTACCTTACCAAACCCGCTTTCAAAAGTATTTTGGAGCATAACCCATACCTTTCACATGTGCATATGTTGGATAAACCTTTGTTACAAAAAACGATAGAGCTAAAGCATTTGGGATTTGATTACATCATAGATCTGCACAATAACCTGCGTACTCGTATCATTAAAAGTCTTCTAGATGTCCCTTCGTTTAGTTATGAAAAGCTGAATACAGAAAAGGCACAATTGGTAAACTTTAAAACCAATACTTTACCCCAAGTACACATTGTTGATAGGTATTTAGATACATTATCAAGTTTTGGAGTAACTAATGATGGCCAAGGATTAGATTATTTTATCCCGGAAGATGTAAACCTGAACGATGAAGTAAAACAACTTACATCAAAACATTACATTGCTGTTGCAATAGGTGCACAGCATAGCACTAAACGTTTACCAATTCAAAAACTGATTGATGTATGCAAAAACATCAACAGCAACATCATTTTATTAGGCGGTAAAGAAGATGAACAAACCGGTGAAGAAATTGCTAAACAAATTGGTTCGCACGTGGTTAATTTATCGGGTAAACTAAGCTTGCATCAATCGGCTTTGGTTATAAAGTTTGCTCAAAAAGTAATAAGCCACGATACCGGTTTAATGCATATAGCTGCTGCATTTAAAAAGCCAATTATTTCCATTTGGGGGAATACTGTTCCAGATTTTGGTATGACACCTTATTACGGAAATTACAAAATCAATCAACAATTGTTTGAAGTAAAAAATCTGTCGTGCAGGCCATGTTCTAAAATAGGATTTAATGCTTGTCCTAAAAAACATTTTAATTGCATGCATTTGCAAGATGCAATAGGCCTTGTTGCGGTTGTAAACAGTTTATGATTTATGCCCTAAAACAAGAAAAATCCTTCATATTGAATGTAGAAATAGCAAATCTCATTTCATAGGATCTAAATAACATAGCTTGTGTTAAAGGTTTCAAATAGTCTTTGTCTTTATAACGGTTTAGTACTTCTCAAATCGCTTCACCGCTCTCCCATCAACCACAACAACTTCTTCAAACATAACCAATGGCCTTACCCAAATAGCACCATAACCAAAATCGGGGGTATCATACAAGGCTTTATAAATAACCAGCTCTTCTAAAGTTTCACTGTGGTATGCAATGCCAATCACTTCATACAAATTGCCCTTGTAATGTTTGTAAATTCCGGTTTCAATGGCCATTATTCTTCAATTAATTCCAACTTTTTAGGGTCGTTGGTTTCATAACTATCGCAATTAATTTCTACGCTTAAAGGTTGTTTGGGTGCTTCCCAAATTTGTTGCACTTTAACCAATGACGAATCACTTAATGCCTTTTTCATATAAGTACCAAATATTGGCATGGCCATGGCGCTTCCACTACCTAAACTCATGCTGCGGAAATGTATGGCACGATCTTCAAAACCTGTCCAAATACCAGTAGCTAAAGTTGGTGTAATACCAATAAACCAGCCATCACTGTAATTTTGAGTAGTACCTGTTTTACCACCCACAGCTCCTGGAACCTGGTATAAATATTTTACCTTTGCAGCTGTTCCATGTGTGGTTACACGCTCCAACATTTTTTCCATGATGTAGGCTGTTTGTTCGCTCATGGCTTCTACTTTACGTGGCACAACTTCACGCACTACATTTCCGTTTTTATCTTCAATACGTGTTAAATAAATGGGTTCTGTCCAAACCCCTTTATTGGCGTAAGTACTAAACGCACCCACCATTTCATACACACTAATATCAGCAACACCTAACGCAATAGAAGGGTAAGGCGGCAAATCACTTTGAATACCCATTTTAAGAGCCAGTTCAATAACACTTTTTGGTGCCGTAGGGCCCAGTTGTTTCATCACTTGCATTACAATATTGTTTACCGAAAATTGTAACCCACGGAACAAAGTCATTTCAGGGTCGTTGTATTTGGTATCCGCATTATTGGGTGAGTAATTTTCATAATCTTCAAACACCACACGTTGGTTAGGAGCCTTGTAACAAGGACTCCATCCGTTATCAATAGCTAAGGTATATACCAAAGGTTTAAAAGTAGAACCCACTTGGCGTTTTGCTGCAACATTTACGTGATCGTACTTAAAGTACTTATGGTTAATACCACCAACCCACGCTTTAATAAAACCAGTTGTTGGGTCCATACTCATTAATCCAGCTTGCATAAAATACTTGTAATATTTTATGGAATCTAAAGGAGTCATGGTGGTATCTACTTCACCTCGCGTGTAACTGAACACTTTCATTTTAACAGGTGTATTAAACGCTTTCTCAATCTGCGCTTCTGTAGCACCAGCAGCTTTCATAATAAGATAACGATCGCTGCGTTTCATTCCTGCCGTAATTAATTCATTATATTGTCCCCATGGCTCGCGGCCTTTCCAATGTTCAAAGAATTTTCCTTGCATTAATTTCACATGTGTATTTACACTCTCTTCGGCCATTGCTTGCATTTTACTATTAATGGTGGTGTATATTTTTAAGCCATCTTTATATAAATTAAAACCGTTTTCGGCACACCAATCCAATATTTCCTGACGTAAATATTCTCTAAAATATGGAGCCAATCCATCGTTGTGGTCCTCCTCTTGATATTTTAATTCAATAGGTTTCGCTTTAAGTGAATCGTAAGTTTCGTTATTAATAAAATCGTACTTACGCATTTGGTTGAGTACTGTATTTCGCCTAAATAATGCATTGGCTGGGTTACGAACTGGACTGTATTTAGTGGGTGCTTTTAACATACCTACCAACATAGCTGCCTCCACTTCAGTAAGTTTTAATGGAGTTGTACCAAAGAAAGTTTTAGCAGCACTGCTTATACCAAATGAATTTCCACCAAACTCAACGGTATTAAAATACATGGTAATAATTTCTTCTTTGGTGTATCGTTCTTCAATTCTTATGGCTGTAATCCATTCTTTAAGTTTGGTGGTTGCTTTGTTAAAAACGTTATCAAACTTTTTACGCGGAAATAAGTTTTTTGCTAACTGTTGGGTAACAGTACTGGCACCACCTCGCTTACCTAGAAACAAAACCGCACTCGTAAAACGCCTGAAATCGATACCCGAATGATCATAAAACCTTACGTCTTCTGTTGCTATTAATGCATTTACCAAGTTAGGGCTCAATTCATCAAATGTTGTATTTGATCTGTTTTGAAGATAATATTTACCCAAAAGCACACCATCTTCGGCATATATTTCGGAGGCTAAATAAGTTTTGGGATTCTCTAATTCTTCAAGAGGAGGTAACTCACCAAACCAACCCCAACTTACCATAAACACAAACAAGGTAAAAGAAATGATTCCGGTAAAAACCAAAATCCATAACCATTTAAAAAATCGCGAAAACGGATTGTTAAAAAAATATTCGTTTAAACTCACGGTTTAATTTGTTTTAATAAGGTTGGTAATTGTTCGCTAAAATAGGTATTGTATGCTTCAATTTTCTTTTCCTTCAACATTTTTTTAAACAAATCGGTTGAAAT
Source organism: Bacteroidota bacterium (assembly GCA_027482225.1). Lineage (GTDB taxonomy): Bacteria > Bacteroidota > Bacteroidia > UKL13-3 > UKL13-3 > UBA6183. Next base: position 124,744 of record JAIXWD010000023.1, on the reverse strand, counting down.
AACAAACTGTATGAAAGAGACGTTAGAGGGAACATTGTTTTTATAAAAACCAATTGTATTAAATCCATTTAAGTATTGCACTGCTGGATTTAATTTATTAAACTCACGGACATACAAAATCTGATAGCCATCATTAGAAATTAAAGTATTTGCTCGTAAAGTTTCCAACTGATAATACTCTTCATTATAGTTAATTATTTTTTGCAACAAATCGTTCATGTCATACTTTTCTGTTTTGGTTGCAAACACATAATAATTTGCCCCTTCAGTATCTAAAGCAAACTCTGGCTTGTTTGTTTCTTGTTCCTTTTCTTTTAATGAAGGTGGGTTATTAATCAAGTTTAAAATATCCTGTGCACGTTGAGACACATCTGTTTTAGGATAGGCTTTTATAACTTCTAATAGCTCCAATTTAAACGCCCCAATAGAATCTGTTTTACCCACAGCTATTGCATATAAAAAATCAAATTTTGCTTGCATGGCATTGCCGCTATATTTTTTATCAGCTTCCAATTTCGCATGTTTTACGGCCATGTAATTTCCATCCAAATACATTTGGTAAATACCTTCGTATGTTTTTAAAATTTCTTTATTAGTTGAGTTTTCGGCAGAAACCACCGTTTTATTAAGAAGAATTAACGCATACTTGCTATCAGAATATTTGTTAATCAATTCAGATTTTACATTTTCGGCTTTGTCTGATTGCTTGATGTTGTTATAAAGTTTAAACAAACGATACAAAGCTTCAGCCTCGTAATCACTTGCAGGAAAACGTTTATTTAACTTGTTAAAACTCGCTATGGCTTCATTAGGGTCGTTTATTTTTTCTTCGTAAATATTACCCAGGTTGTAATAAGCCTCTTTAATTTTCTCATTAGATTTTTCAAATTCAACCGAACCGTATGGTACATTTTTAACCCAAGAAGCACGTTCTTCAGACACACTTACTTTTTCAATTTCTTTCTTAACATCTTTAAAACCATCAGGAGATTTTTCTCCTACTTTTGGTTTGCTTACCATGGAACTATCTTTAACCGTTGCGCTATCGCCTATAATAGCATTTTGATCCTTCACTTTTTCTTTAGCTGCAATGCGCCAGAAATCCTCATTCTCTCTTCTACCCCATTTGCGCACACTAAAAAATTCTTGCTCGCCTGTTGCTTTAATTGATGGATTATAAAAATACCATTGCCCTTGTTCTAATCCTAAATTAGGCAATGCTGGCCCACCTCCAATTGGTTTGTTTAATTCAGCTTGTTTTTCAATTTCCTTTTGCACTAAAGCGTTTTTAGCATCTTGTACAGCTTTAAGTTTTGCAGCATTAATCCAGCTATCTACTTTTTTCTCTAACTCAGCTTTACTTAGTTTCGACAAGCTTTGTAAACTATCTTCGGTTTCAATGATTAATATGTTACTTATTAACTCACTCAATACATTTTTTTTGTCTTGAACCTTTTTATAATCTTTATTATCTGCTGGAATAACATTGGCCGCACTATCATAATAAGCTTGACCCATACGATAGTTTGGCATGGCTAAATAAATATCACCTAAAGCCAAATAGCTTAATGTTTTTTGAGTCGCATTTTTTGTGCTTTTTGATATAGAAATTTGATAATGTTTTATTGCATTAGGTATTTCATTTGCACGATGTTCTACTTTGGCTAATTCGAAATAAACTTGGTCAAACATTCCATCATTTTTATCATCCCGAAGCATCCTTTTTAAGTTTCGCTTTACTTGATTAACTTCTTTTTTGTTTTTAGGATTATATGTTTTTGTTAAGTTTAAGTTTGCATTAAATTCAAAATCGTAAGGCGCCAATAACTTGGTTACATTTACAAAACATTGTTTAGCTTGTTTAATACTATCTTGCAACAAGTACAATTGACCTAGGATATAGTTGTAGCGAATTTTTTCATTTTTAATTGAAGCATTTGTTAAAGCAACTTTTAACCTATCAGCTGCAAGGTTGTATTTTTCTTGTTTAAGATAAATATCAGCAGCAGTAGCATATATAAAAACTTTTTGCTGCTTGGTTAACTTTTGAGTTTTAAGAATAAATTTTTCTGGTACTTTCTTTTTACCTGCAAACTTAATTGGATCAATCTCACTAATCAATAATCCCATTACAGCTTCCGCCTCACCTTGCTTATTTAATCCATCGTAACAGCGTGCAATCCAAGCAGTAGTTACTTTTGTTAAATCGGTATTGGGATATTTAGAGTTAATATATTGAAACCCCTCAAGTGCAGCAAAAAAATCTCGTTTATAAAACTGTGCCTTGGCCATTAGAAAGTAACTGTCGTCAGTATATCGGCCAACCATGTGCATTTGAATTGATTTTGAAGCTTTTTTTATTACCTCATCCATTGATGGAGTTAAACCTTTGGAAGCAGCTTCATCAGGGGTAATCAAAATAGGTAGTATTTTATTAAAATCGTTTTGAACACCCATTTCATATTTTTGAATGGCATCATCAAATTTGATTACTCCATTAAAATATACATTATAATGGCCAGTTAATGTATGCCACTTACGGTTAAGCCATCTATCGCGTGTTGGATTACAAGATATTACGAGTATCAATAATACCATTGTAAATAAACTCCAACTATTTTTTTTAATGCTATAATGCAAACTCTTAAAAATTGCTTTGTTTTGAATACTTAACTTTGAAAACGCAAAATTATTTTATTGCCTCACACTACAAAATAAACTTACAAGAGCAATGGTCAATAAAACAACATTCGCACATTATGGAAAAGAAAAAGAAAAAACTCATACACAAGTTAAAAAATAGGTACAGAATAGTTTTAATTAACGATACCACCTTTGAAGAAAAGTTTTCACTAAGCCTCACCCCAATGAATGTTTTTGTGGGTTTTAGCAGTTTTCTTGTGTTTTTTACCATTATCATTTCCTTATTAATCGTGTTTACACCCTTAAGAGAATACATACCTGGATATTCCGACCCTGATTTAAAAAACGATTTGGCTAAAACATTATATAAAACAGACTCGCTAGAACAGGCTCTTTCCGACAAAGAAGTCTATTATAAAAATCTTATGAATATTGTAACAGATAATATTCCAAAAGATACGACCATGCTTAAAAGATAACAAAAACGCTGATATATAGCATGTTGCACAAAATGTCGCAATTCATACTATCCATTTTGCTTTAATTTATTTTTTAGTTACATTTGCTATTCTAATTTAAGCTGTTTGAAAGTTGAAAAGCATCAAACAATAAGTAAAATATAACATGGCATTATTTAACAACAATAAAAACCAATCAGTAGCATTTAACCCTAATACGTTAAACATTATAAACAGTGGCACTCAAATTTTGGGTGATGTTAACTCGGATGGCGACATGCGTGTTGATGGTTCCATAAAAGGATACTTAACATCTAAAGCAAGATTGGTATTAGGTCCTACAGCCATTATAGAAGGTGACGTAAAAGCTGCGAACATTGAAATATCGGGCGAAGTAAATGGTAATATTTACGCTACCGAATTACTAACTGTTAAGTCAACAGCTAAAATTTCGGGAGATATTGTTTCAAATAAATTAATTATTGAGGCTGGTGCCATATTTAATGGCTCAAGTAAAATGAATAAGCCTAAGGAAGCTTCGTTAAACAACAATAACAATGGAGCCAAGCAACAACCACAAGCCTCAGGCAAACAACCGGAAGCAATCGCTAACTAATTACGCTAAATATAGTGCTTTTGCATTCCAAATGATTGGTGTCTTTGTTACACTATCACTAGGTGGTAATTGGGTTGATCAACAATTGAATTTAAAATTCCCATACTTTACACTTCTTGGTTTATTTATAGCTTTATCAACTATTTTTTATAGTTTGTATGCAATAACAATTAAAAAAAGTAAAAATAACCCAGAGTAGTTTCTTTTGTGGAAAACACGCCATCAAATAACTAATGACTTTTATCAGGTTTTATATTTTTCTAATAGCAATTACACTTATTCAAATTGGTGTTGTATTGTGTATACCACATTTAGTACCTACAAAAGATGTAATAAATGCAATTGTTTTCATGACCATTTTAACTGCTTTAATTTACCCAATTGCCTATATGGGAGCGGGAAAGAAAGATGGTTACGCCTTTATTATTTCGGCATACTTAACTATTGGCATTCGATTTATTTTTAGTATTTTTTATATACTATATTATAGATATACAAGGACTAATTACGAACTCGGTTTTATTTTTTCTTTTTTTATAACCTACATTTTTTACACAGTGTTTGAAATTACAAGTCTTACTGCTAAATTGCGACTCGATTTAAAGGAAAAACATAGCAGTAATGAATCCAATAACAACTAGATTATCAGGCAAAAACATACTATTTTCGACTGTATTTTTTGTTTCATTTTCACTCCTAAATAATGTTGTCAGTGCTCAAAATGAGCATAATCATGCTAGCAAGTCGGTTGAAACAACGATTGAAAATTCGGATTCAAGCACAAAAACTGAAACTGTTGCTGTTGACAAGCATAGCAATTCAGGTGAGGAAAAATTTAACACCCAAGAACTTATTATGGAACATATTGCCGATGCACACGATTGGCATTTATGGGGTCATACTTCAGTTCATTTACCTATTATTTTATATACCAGTAAAGGTTTTGAGTTTTTCTCATCAGGTAAATTTGAACATGGACATGCCACACATCAAGGGACCCATTTCAATTATCGTATAGTAAAAAACCCAGGTGAACAAAAAGAAAATATTAAAGCAGTAGATGCTTCAGGTAATATCGATGAATCAATTTCTGTTATTGATTTATCCATCACTAAAAATATTGCTTCACTTTTATTGTCGGTTATTTTGTTATTAATGATTTTCATTAGTATAGCAAATGGATACAAAAAACGCGGAATTGGTGCTCCAAAAGGTTTGGGCGCTTGGTTAGAGCCAATTGTTATATTTGTTCGTGACGATATTGCTCGTCCTAATTTAGGCGAAAATTATGCCCGTTTTATGCCATACCTACTCACTGTTTTCTTCTTTATATGGATGAATAATGTATTAGGTTTAGTTCCATTTTTTCCTGGAGGTGCAAATGTTACTGGCAACATAGCCGTTACATTAGTATTAGCATTAATTACATTTATTTTAACTAACATAAACGGTACAAAAACATATTGGGGTCATATTTTCTCGCCACATGTACCAAAATGGTTATGGCCTTTAATGATACCTGTAGAAATTATAGGTTTATTCACTAAGCCATTCGCTTTGATGATACGATTATTTGCTAACATCACTGCAGGCCATATTTTAATTTTAAGTTTAGTTTGTTTAATATTTATATTTAAATCACTGGCTGTAGCTGGCATATCTGTTCCATTTATCGTTTTCATTAGCGTAATTGAAATGGTGGTAGCTTTCATTCAGGCGTTTATTTTTACCATACTATCAGCATTATATATAGGAATGGCTTTAGAAAAACCGCAACATGATGATCATCACTAAACTTAATTTTTTGAATCTTTTTATTATTAAACATAAATAAATACAACAATGACAGGAAGTATCGCTGCAATCGGAGCTGGATTAGCTGCAATTGGTGCAGGCTTAGGTATTGGTAGAATTGGTGGATCAGCCGTAGAAGGTATCGCTCGCCAACCAGAAGCCGCTAACAAAATTCAAACTGCAATGTTAATTGCTGCTGCCTTCGTAGAGGCTGTTGCACTTTTCGCAGCAGTAATTGCTTTGTTAGGCATCAATTAATCTCAGTAGTAAAGCCCGATGGTGATTTACGAATCTATATCGGGCTTTCTTTTTCGATTTTAAAAACATCACAAACAGAAAAAAGTATTTACTTATGGAATTAGTAACACCCAGCATTGGATTAGTAGTTTGGTCTACATTATCTTTTCTAATTTTAATGTTTTTGTTAACCAAGTTTGCTTGGAAACCAATTACAGCAGCATTAAAAGAACGTGAAGACAGCATTGAAGGAGCATTAAAACAAGCTGAAGCTGCACGTGATCAAATGCAATTATTAAAAAACGACAACGAACGTTTATTAAATGAAGCACGCGCAGAACGTGATCGTTTATTAAAGGAAGCCAGCGAAATGAAAGATCAAATTTTAGCAAAAGCTAAAAGCGATGCAAAAACTGAAGGCGATAAAATGATTATTGCAGCTAAAGATGCAATTGAACGTGAAAAATTGAATGCGATGAACGAATTAAAATCGCAAGTTGCCACATTATCAATTGATATGGCTGAGAAATTATTGCGTAAACAATTAGCAGACCGTGGCCAACAAGAAGCATTTGTAAACGATAACTTAAACTCAATTAGCCTTAACTAAAATGTCAGAATACAGGGTAGCCGCCAGATACGCTAAGTCAATTTTAGACTTATCTAATGAGCAAAAGAGCCTTGATGCCGTGTTGAGCGACATGAGAACTTTTGCCAACATTGTATCGAACAGTGGCGACATGCGTAACTTGTTGTCTAGTCCAATAGTTCCGGGAGATAAAAAGTTAGCCGTATTAAAACACTTGTTCGAAAAACAGTTTCAACCAATAACCATCAAGTTTTTTGACATAATAATCCGTAAAAAACGTGAAGGTTTTTTAGGTGCCATTGCTCATGGTTTTATAGAACAATACAACGATTTAAATAACATTGCTAACGCAACTGTTAAATCAGCTGTTGAATTGAGCGAAGCTGTGATTACTGAAATTAAAGGACACATTGAAAGCCAAACAGGCAAAAAAATAAATATATCTGCAACTGTTGATGCAAATTTAATCGGTGGTATTGTAGTGCAGGTAGAAGACAAGTTGTTTGATGCAAGTATTGCAGGAAAACTTGGCAAGCTAAAACAAGAATTATTAAACAGTTACATTTCTAAATAAAACAATTTATGGTAGAGATCAGACCTGATGAGGTATCTGCAATCATTAGAGAGCAACTAAGCAGCTTTAAATCAGAAGCTGAATTAGAAGAAGTTGGTACCGTGCTCCAAGTGGGCGATGGTATTGCACGTATTTACGGCTTAACCAAAGTTCAAAGTGGGGAATTAGTAGAATTTGCAAACGGAGTACAAGCTATTGTACTTAACCTTGAAGAAGACAACGTTGGTGCTGTATTACTTGGTTCATCAGATTCAATAATTGAAGGTGATACAGTAAAACGTACTGGACGTATTGCATCTATTAAAGTAGGTGAAGGTATGCTAGGACGTGTTGTAAATACACTAGGCTTGCCAATAGATGGTAAAGGCCCAATTACTGGTGATTTATATGAAATGCCTTTAGAGCGTAAAGCACCTGGTGTAATTTACCGCGAGCCAGTAAAAGAACCACTTCAAACTGGTATCAAAGCAATAGATGCTATGATTCCTATTGGACGTGGACAACGTGAGTTAGTTATTGGTGACCGTCAAACGGGTAAAACTGCAGTTTGCATTGATACCATTATTAATCAAAAAGAATTTTACGATGCGGGTAAACCTGTATATTGTATTTACGTGGCTATCGGACAAAAAGCTTCTACCGTTGCACAAGTGGTAAAAACTTTAGAAGAAAAAGGTGCGATGCCATACACAGTTGTTGTAACAGCTACTTCATCAGATCCTGCTCCAATGCAATTTTTCGCCCCTATGGGTGGTGCTGCAATTGGTGAGTTCTTCCGCGATACTGGTCGTCCAGCTTTAATTGTATTTGATGATTTGTCTAAACAAGCTGTAGCATATCGTGAAGTTTCTTTGTTACTTAAACGTCCTCCAGGTCGTGAAGCTTATCCAGGTGATGTGTTTTATTTACATAGTCGTTTGTTAGAAAGAGCTGCAAAAATAAATGCAACAGACAGCATTGCTCAAGCAATGAATGATATTCCACCATCTATCAAACATTTAGTAAAAGGTGGAGGATCATTAACTGCTTTACCTATCATCGAAACACAAGCTGGTGACGTATCAGCATATATTCCTACTAACGTAATTTCTATTACTGATGGACAGATTTTCTTAGAGTCGAATTTATTTAACTCTGGTGTTCGTCCGGCTATCAACGTAGGTATTTCTGTATCTCGTGTTGGTGGAAACGCTCAAATCAAATCAATGAAAAAAGTAGCGGGTACTTTAAAATTGGATCAAGCCCAATACCGCGAATTAGAGGCTTTCTCTAAATTTGGTTCAGACTTAGACGCTGCAACTAAAGCGGTTTTAGCAAAAGGAGCACGTAACGTGGAAATTTTGAAACAAGGCCAATTCTCACCATTAACAGTAGAGAAACAGGTAGCTATTATTTACTTAGGAACAAAAGGATTACTAAACAATATTCCTGTTAATAAAGTTCGTGAGTTTGAAAACGATTTCCACCAGTATATGGAAGCAAAACACAGCAATATTTTAGCTGAGTTGAAAAAAGGTAATTTAAGTGATGATGTTACCAACACTATTGAGTTGGTAGCTAAAGAATTATCATCAAAATATAGCGCTTAAGCGAATAGAAAATAGTTGATAGTTGCCGGTTGAATTATTAAATAAATTCAACCGGTTACATCATCAACCAATCATCATTAAAAATGGCAAATTTAAAAGAAGTACGTACACGTATCACTTCGGTTACATCAACCCAACAAATTACCAAAGCGATGAAGCTGGTAAGTGCTACAAAATTGCGCAGGGCTCAGAATGCCATTATTCAAATGCGCCCCTATGCCGAGAAACTAAATGGAATTCTTGGCAACTTAGCTGACAGTGTTGAAGTAGATTCGTTAAAAGTGTATTTTGAATCGCGTAAAGTAAACAATGTATTATTAGTTGTTATTACTAGTGATAGAGGTTTGTGTGGAGGTTTTAACAGTAATGTAGCTAAATTAGCTAACACTTTAGTTAAAGAAAAATATGCGGGTAAAAATATTACCGTGTTACCAATAGGTAAAAAAGGAGGAGAGTTTTTTGCAAAAACAAATGTTAACATGGATTACACTTTCCGTGATACATTTTTAAATTTAAGCGGTGATGCTGGCTTTGAAATTGGAACGTTTTTACTTGATGCGTTTAAAACCAAAAAATTTGATGCGATTGAAATTGTGTATAATCAATTTAAAAACGCAGCAACTTTAATTTTAACAAACGAATCGTTTTTGCCAATTAACTTAAATAACTTCGGTGTTAAAGCTAAAAACGGCAAAAAGAACGACTACATTTTTGAACCTTCAGATGTTGAAATTTTAGAAGAATTGATTCCCAGAATTTTGAAAACACAATTGTATCGTGCTTTGCTTGATTCATTTGCCTCTGAGCATGGTGCTCGTATGGTGGCTATGGATAAAGCAACAGAAAACGCTGGTGATTTATTAAAAAGCTTAAAAGTAGAATACAACCGTGCTCGTCAGGCTGCTATTACAACCGAAATTTCGGAAATAGTAAGTGGTGCCGCAGCACAAAGTGCAGGTTAATTTTTTTAACCAATCTTTAAAAAACGCTGTTGTATATTCAACAGCGTTTTTTTTTATCATTCTTTTTAATTTAAAATAAATAAATTTGATATTAGTGAAATTCATTAACCAATAGCGACAAAGTTGGCCTTACTCATTTATATGTATGCTACAGTATTGTATTTCTACTTTAGAAAACGAATTTGTAGGTCTTTAATAAAGCATTAACTGATCAATTATACCAATGAAATACTTTATCTTATTGACCTTTTTAATCATTTTCACAATTCATACAAAGGCTCAAGATTTAATTATAAAAACTAATAATGATAGTATTCCTTGTAAAATAAAGGAACTTGGAGCATTATATATTAGTTACTATTACAACAACAGAGGAGTTATTAATCTTGGCAATATTGCCACCCAACATATTAAAAATTTCCAGTACAACATACTGCCTGTTGATTCTATTTTTTTAAAACATAAGGGAAAAACAAATACAAACTCCGGTATAGGACTTTACCTATCTACAACTATAGGTTTAGGATACTTATTCGCGCCATTACCTGAAGGAAACCTTCCTGATTTTTATAAAAAATACCTCACAGAGTTACGTACTGGAACTTCATTTCACGTAAATACTATGTATTTTATTAATTCACGAATAGGACTAGGTTTACATTACGGTAATTTCAATACTCAAAACCACATTGATAAAGTGGTGGTTTATACAAGTACAGATACATTGATAGGCCCCTTGTCAGACAAAATTAATACGCATTACTTTGCTCCCACTTTGTATATAAAATTTGGCAATACCAAACAATCTGTGTTGCCTATGATTGCAATAGGTGCTGGATACACAAGTTATCTTAATGACGCAAGTTTAGCTATACCTTTTAAAATAGAATCATCAACAATAGGCTTAAATCTTCAAGGAATTTTGGATATTAATATGGGCTATAACTTAGCATTAAGTTTAAAATTAGGGGCTTACTCGGGCTCCTTAACCAAAGCCACAATTACAGATGTTAATGCTCAATCAAAAAGAACTGTGACTTTTACCGAGTCGGATAATATATCAAGGATGGATTTACATGCAGGCCTTAGATATAAATTTGGGAATCATTAACTTTGTGCCTTAAGATATATACATATAATATATGTATAAATAACGCTGCTATTCGTGAAAAAAAAACTTGCCTTTATTATCAACCCTATTTCAGGAGGTATATCAAAAGATAACTTCGCTGAGCTTGTTGATAAACACATCAATAAAAACATTTTCGATTGCGATTTATTTTACACCCAATCAACCGAACATAATAAAGAATTAGCCAAAGCATGTGTTGCACAAAAATATGATGTTATAGTAGCAGTTGGTGGCGATGGCACCATAAATAATACGGCTAAATATATTGCAGGAACAGAAATTTTATTTGGTATAATACCTTTAGGTTCGGGCAATGGCCTAGCACGACATCTGCATTTAAGTATGAAACAAGAAGAGGCTCTTAAAGCTATTAATAATTATAATTACATATTAATGGATACCGGGATTGCCAATAACGAGTTTTTTTTAAATGTTGCGGGTGTTGGTTTTGATGCGCATGTTAGTTGGATGTTTGCAAATGCTCCTAACAGAGGTTTTTGGCAATACACCAAAATTACATTAGCAGAGTTTGCAAAATATAAAACCAGAAAATACAAAATTAAAGTTGATGGTATAAGCATAACCGAAGAAGCCTTTTTAGTTTGTGTAGCCAACGGATCGCAATATGGTAACAATGCCTTTATTGCACCTACTGCCCATATTAATGATGGCGTATTTGACATCACGATACTTAAACCATTTAAAATACATCAAATGCCTCAATTAGGTGCACGTATTTTTAATAAAACCATTCATCAATCAGCACATGTTAGAGTGCTTAGTGGAAAACACATTATTATTGAAAGAGAAAAAAAAGAAGTAGTGAACATTGATGGCGAACCCCTAATGATGGATTTACATATTGATATAAAATTAATTCCGGCTAACTTAAAAATAATTGTAGCATGAGTTCAAAAAATAAAAATGGTGGATTGATTTATTCTACCAATAGTGATTTAGACTTCAATACATCAAATGATAATGAGTTTGAAACCATACCCCCACAACAACAACAATTAAAAGTATATCTTGATAGAAAAGGCGGCAATAAAATCGTATCACGAATTACAGGATTTATAGGAACATTAAACGACTTAAACGAACTGGGTTCAAATCTTAAAAAACATTGTGGTGGAGGTGGTAGTGTTAAGGATGACGAAGTGCTTATTCAAGGCGATCACAGGGATAAAATTGTTAATTGGTTGATTTCAAAAGGATATAAAGTAAAAAAAGCAGGAGGATAAAAAGCATAATAGTTCTGCAACAAGTTTGCCAATCATTCTTTTCTATTGCACAAACTGATCAAACTAAACAATTAGATAAAGTATCTATACATTTTTATGTAAAGCTAAAAATATCATGCTTGGCATATTAAAATAAAATTTTTTAATATGGGTTTGTAAGTAGATTAATCTAATTAAAGTTAATAGTTTTAAAAAGGCTTTTTAAGCTCAGCATGAAAAATTTTGCCTTTTAAAGTCCCTAAATTAATTATTAATTATAAAGGCAAAATCAAAGAGGAAAACCTCCTTATTGTTTACTAAATCCATAAGGACAATGTTTGCAACCACTTTTACAACAATATCCTCTTTGTTGATGATAGTAAGCTGTAAACACCCAATATCCATTTTCGTTAATATAATAATGAACATCTTGAACCAACTCGGATTTAGGTTTTCGTATTCCTGCTTTTTTATCCATTATTTGTAGTAAAAATAAAAGTCTCCAGTAATAATACCTGCCTTAAAAGTGCCTCTTAAAGTTGCTGATTCGTCATACCTATTAATAGTTGATCGTTGAACAAAATCAATGGCATCTCCAACATAAACCTCATTAGTTAAAGAGTCGCAGTTTAATGCCCAAAAGTTATTGTTAAATGATGTGAGCCATGGTTTTGATGAAACCATATTTTTATCTATTTCATACTTATAAATACTCTTATTAATCCAATACAATACATCCTTTTTAGCATTACAACATAATTTAATTGGCCCATGATCACTTTGGCGTGTGATATAAAATAACTGAAGCACAGTATCTGCATCTGTATTTATTTTATGTAAAGCACCATTTTCAAAACCACCACCATTTATTACCCTACCCGAACATAACACCCATAAATGATTGTTTTTATCTATCAATAAACTGTTTGGGCCATAAGCTACATCAATACTATCCATTACCACATTACTTTGTGTATTTATAACATATACCATTTTTTTGTTTGATACCGTAGCATAAAGTTTGTTGTTATGTACCAATAATTCATCGCAGTTTCCACTTAAAGGTATGGTTTGAGTAATTTGGTTAGTATTTAAGTCTACCACTTTTACTCCACCATTATAGTACTCGCTTACATAAGCTGTTTGTTTGCCATGTATAACCATATATCTTGGCGAAACAAAACCACTGATTGTGGCTATAGATGATAAGTTATTCATATTAATAACTTCTATTTTTTGCGAATTGTTAACTACTAAATATCCTTTATCGCCATAATGGGTTATGGATTGAAGTATATCTCCCAACTTGCGTTTGTTGGTGGTTTCAAAAGCATTAGTTGATAATTTTTGAGTTTCGAAATCATAATAATCCAATGTGGCATTGCTAAATTGAAAATTACCCTCATTTAAAATAAACAAACCTCCTTTAGGATTTAAAATAGGCGGATATTCGGGGGTAATAGTAGGTGTAGTTTCGCAAGCGCTAAACACTACTATTAAAATTATATATAATAAAAAATATTTCTTGAGTTTCATTTTTATTCAAGTATAGTTTGATTGACTTTTGATTTATGATAAGTCAATTAAAACTACAAATTGGTTCTATTAATGTTTTAATACTCGAACTGCTGTTGATAGGTTCTTATCTTCAATCATAACAAAATAAATACCATTAGCTAAATCACCTAAATCAACCCAACTGTTGTTAAATACCGATTGTTTCAACATTTGTTTACCCATAACATCATATACTGTTATCAAAACAGCATTGGATTTACCTACAACACTCAAATTAAATTTACCTGTTGTTGGGTTAGGATATACGCTTGCATTTAAATTGTTTTTTATGGTTGATAAACCCACAAAAACATCACGTGTTGTAAATTCATCTATAGCAAAAAACCCAGGAGTATTCATTCCAAATTGCCCCACATCTGATGATGACAAACGGAATAATACACTATCAACATTTCCTAATGGTTTTAAATCAACCCAAGTCCACGTGTTAACAATGTTGCCATTTTGTGCCAAATAGAAAGGAACGGTATCGGTTGTTACACCATTTTTATAACCAATCATGTTCAATTTAAAATAATCTGTATCGCTAAACCTACGGGCAAAACCATCGCCCCACCTCATACTTAAATATGCATAATTGCTGTTGGTTACATACACTCCTTCTAATTGTTTACCTGCTGCATTTCCGGTTAAAATAATACGGGCATCTTGTTGCGCAACTGCATAGTTTTCTGTTGAGTCAGCACCTAGCGCAACTACAGCATTGTATATTTTGTTGTAACCAACAACACCACTATCCAATTGTACATCTGTTTTGTTTGATATAGCAAAACCACTACTCCAATAATCACCAAAGCTTGATACACTGAAACGTGCAGGGAAAATGGAATTTCCACTTTGGTAAGTTGTACGAATAGATGTGTTTGGTTTACTCCAAAACTTGTTTGCTGCTAAACTTAAATTTTCAAAATCTGCAGTATCGTTTTTGGTCACAACATCATCAACACAAAAGAACAAAGGTGTGTTAATTCCAAATTGTCCTTTGTCTGATGAATTCATGATAAACTCAAGCGAATCAATAGCACCTAAAGAAGTTAAGTTAACCCAGGTCCAATCTTTAACAATATAGTCTAAAGCATTGCTGTCAGAGCGATAATCGGCAAGATAAAAATTTACACTATCTAAAGATTTTACACCGTTTTTCCATGCTTTTATAATCAATACCAAAAAGTCAGGATCGGTTCCATTACTTCCACCAAATTTTTTTGAAAACGTATCTCCGTTTTTAATCGTTAATGCAGGATAAGTACCATTCGTTAAATACAAACCTTTTACAGTATCACCAGCATCAAAACCGGTAATACGCATTACACTAGCTTGCTGACCGACAGCATAATTTAATGAGTTGTTTGACCCTGAATTAGCATAAGCAGCAAACAAATTATTAAAAGTTCCGTTGGTATCGTTTTTAATATTTGAGTATGCCCAACCATTACTCCAAAAACCACCATAGTTGGTTTGATAGGTATTTGCAAATTCAACGTTTCCACTATTAAATTTTCCACTAACAGGTGCACCTGATCCGTTTTTTACACTGTTATTAGACAATGTAATATCTTCAAAACCTGACTTAGTTTGTGCAATAACAGTTGCCGCAAAAATTATTGTTACTAAAAGTAAAATTTGTTTTTTCATGTATTTTAATCTTAAAATGAAACTCCTAAACTGAATAAAAAATTTCGCATAGGCATTGGCCTTGATGGCAACACCTGATATTCTTGGTTAAATATATTATTGATGTGAAACTTGATATCAACCTGCCCTTTTTTTAGTTTAAATGTTTTACCCATAAACATGTTTACCAATAAATAATCATCAACAAAAGAGCTATTATCACTGCTTGTAAAACGATAGCCGGTATATGTTTGATTAAATGCTAAATACGCATTGCTATAAGTAAATGTTAACCAAGTTTGATATGTTAATCGCGGAATGTAAATTAGCTGTTTACCTACTGTGACATCATTTTGCAAATTAGCCTTTTGGTTAGTTGATAATATATAATTCAAATCTCCGCGTGCACTCCACATGAATTTCTTGTAGCAATATGTATAACGTGTATTCCACTCTATACCCCTACTCCACACTTGTAACAAGTTTTGAGGTGTCCATGAACCACCATATGGTTGCCACAAAATCCAATTATTTATTTGACGATTAAATCCATTAAGTTGAATACTAAAGTAAGCATGTTCGGTTGTGCCCTTTGCTGATAAACCCAACTCTTGTGAGTAACCTTGTTCGGGTAATAGGTTTAAATTACCTGTTACCCAATACAAATCGTTAAGTGTAGGCATTCTAAACGACTTGTTAAATTGAGCTAACAAACTTATGTATTTACTGAATTTATAATCAGCACCAGCACCTGCTGTAAATGGCTTAAACTCGGTATCAACAAAATCCTGACGAAGGTTAACTGTTGTTTTGAACTTCTTACTCCAATTGTTGTTTAAAGATACAAATGAAGCTATACTATTTCTGCTTACATTTTTTGTATAGCCACTACTTTGTACAAAATTTCCTGTATAATTTACACCAAAATTTAAGGCGGTATTTGGGTTGATTTGTGTGGTATTTTCCAATTCGCTAATAAATGTTTTACTCTTACTAATTCCAGAATTGTATGTTGTAGGATCGTTATAATTTAAATATTCATTTACAAAGGCAGCACGACCAATCCATCTACTTTTAGTTGAGGTGCGTTTCCATTCAATACCTAATCGGTTGGCTTCATCAATTTGATATGAGTTGTTAACTGCCATGCCAATTGTAGGTGGAATATCACGGTCTGTATATCCATACCAGTAACGCAGGTTAATCTCTTGTTTCGTGTTAATTTTATATCCTGTTTCCAACATCAACCCATTACTTCTTTGCTCAGCATGTACCAACTTTTGTAAAGGTTTTTCGGCTAATGTATAGTTATGGTATTCAATATTATTTTGTGCAGATTGATGATAAAAACGTGCTTTTATATAGCTTTTATTGGTGCCGTAAGTTAATGCCAAACGATGTTGTATCATCCCAAAACTACCTATACCAATTTGATAGTTAGCTCCATTTTTGTTAAAAGCGGATGAGTTGTTGAGCATTATAGCGCCACCAATTGCGCCTGCACCATACAATGCGGAGTTACCACCGTAATAAACACCAATATCATCCATAAATCCTGCAGGCAACAAGCTTAAATCTGTTTGACCTAAAAGGCTGTTTTGCAGATTTACTCCATTCCACAATACTGCAGTGTGTTGTGCACCTGCACCTCTAAAACTTGAAGTAGCAATTTGGTTATGACCATATGCACGAATAAACACCTGGCTGTTATAACTTAATAATTGAGCTATATTATCATTTATGGAAATAAGCTTAACTAACGAATCAGTTTGCACCATTTTAGCACCAATATTAAATGACTCGAAACGATGGCCACGTGCAGTAAAATCAGGTAAATGTTTAATAGTGTCTGCAGACGATATTTGAGCTTTAAGTTGTAAACAACAAAGCCAAAATAAACCTACTAATGCCAATACTTGTTTCATTTTTTTAATAAAAAAAGTATGCAGCTTTAACAAATAGAAAAATATAAAAAGGAACAGTAAGTGATAAAGCTTATGCTATCCCCCTTCGCTTTTTTTCCCGAAAGCTACATGGTAAAAATACTATTGGCAGGTCTTCTGACTTATACCAGATTGTTTGGCCTTCCCATTCGTTTTGTTAGAACAGTGACTAAGATTTAAACAACCTTTTTAAACCAATTTGCATTGATTTGGTACTTACAGCAGCGGGTACTGTTTAGGAGTTACACCTAATTCCCTTTTAAGCATGGTAAAAAACTAACATGCACCAAAAGATGAAACAAAGGTATTTTAATATTTTAATTTTGTGCAAGTATGGTTAAACAAAAAATGCTAAGTACTTATGGCTGTATGTGAAAATTTATTATCCACCAACTATTAACCTTAAGAAAACTAAAAATTGAGTGGAAAATAATGAAGTATTAATGAAATAAAATAAACGATAAAATTCATAAAAATAACGAATTTTTCAGGTAATCAGTTATAACAAGTTTTTAGGTATAAATATTTACAAAACAATAATATAAATGAAATGGTGATTTATACCACCGCTGCATTGGAAATAAAACTGCCCGTTTAATTCTTATTGAAATTTCTTGTATCCTATTATTAAAATATGTATTACTCATCTATTTCAATATATAAGTTATAAAACTCACAACTTGTATTACTTGAGTTTTTTAGAAACCATAAACCAAGAAATTGCTAAATCGCCAAATTGCATGAGTAAAAAAGGGCATGAAAAACGAACTATACCACCTTCAAAAAGTTAAATGAGTTACCATCAAACAAACCTTTGTCGCTTAATTTAATATCGGGTATTACTAGCAAAGCCATAAAACTTAAACTCATGAATGGCGCGTTTAATGTTGAACCTAAAACCTGCTTACTAAAATGATCTATTTGAGTATATCGATCAGCCACTTCCCAAGCATCGCAATTACTCATTAATCCGGCAATTGGTAGTGGTAAAACATAACTTTCGTTGCTACTCACCGCACTTAAACCTCCTGTATTTTCAACCAACAAGTTTACTGCTTTACAAATACTTTCGTCATCAACACCAACCACAA
Organism: Bacteroidota bacterium; assembly: GCA_027482225.1. GTDB lineage: Bacteria > Bacteroidota > Bacteroidia > UKL13-3 > UKL13-3 > UBA6183. Next base: position 106,701 of record JAIXWD010000023.1, on the reverse strand, counting down.
TAATATTATGGCTATCGTGTGCAACACTACTTGCAATAGCACCTTGTTTTAAACCAATATTTTTAATGTAGGCAGTAGCAACTTTTGCTTTGGCATAACGGTTCACAACCGCAATTTTTAATATATCAATTTGTGTGCTGATGTCCGCTTTTTTAAAAACTAATTTCTTTGTTACCAATTGTCCATCTTCACATACAATAACATATTCTAATTCTTTAGGTGTATAGGCAAAATCTTCTACTTTTAATGGTAAGATATTAAATTTATTAACAGCTTCTACATTCACTGAATCAATCAATACTTTACCTTCATCAAAAACCAATTTCCCATTAATAAAAGTTTGTTTTACATTAAAATGAACCAAATCATCAACAAAAATAAAATCGGCTGGAGCATTGTGTTGAAGTAAACCCACCGGAAGTTTATAGTGTTTAACAGGGTTGAAACATGCGGCTTGCAAAACATCAAACAAATCATAACCTAGTGCTATTGCTCTTGAACAAAGTTTATTGATGTGACCGACCAATAACGAATCGGGATGCTTATCATCACTGCAAAACATAATTTGATTAGGATGCGTTTTTAAAGCAGGAATCAAAGCTTCGAAATTACGCGCAGCACTACCTTCTCTTATTAAAACGTGCATACCTAAAGCCAACTTTTCTTCTGCTTCATCCAAAGTAAAACACTCATGATCGGTTGAGATACCCGCAGCAAAATATTTACGTAATTGTTCACCTCTAAGTCCGGGCGCATGTCCATCAACAGGTTTATTGGCTTTGTGTGCAGCTTTTATTTTTTGATGCACCAATTGATCGTCAAAAACAACACCCGGATAATTCATCATTTCTGCTAGATAAAGTACCTCGTCACGTTGTAACAATTTTTCAATATCAGCCACCGTAACATTATCGCCCGCAGTTTCAAAAACGGTAGCAGGTACACAACTTGGTGCGCCAAAAAAGAACTTAAACGGAGTTTTTTTTCCGTTTTCAATCATGTATTCAACACCTTGCACTCCAAGTACATTTGCTATTTCGTGTGGATCGCTCACTGTAGATACAGTTCCATGCATTACAGCCATTCGCGCAAACTCAGAAGGCACCAAAAGAGAACTTTCTATATGGACATGTGCATCAACAAAACCGGGCAATAAATATCCAGATACGGTTTCTTTAATGGGGAGAATAGACTGAATAATACCATTTTCAAAATTCACCTCTGCAGCATAAATTTCACGCTGTATAACATCAACCAAATTGGCTTTAATTTTTGCCATGTTTAACCTTTTAACTCATCAGACCAAAACATAAATGGCATAAAGTTTTTTAATCCTTCAGCAATATAAATATCTCCAGTTTCACCTTGTAAAATTATACGCATTGGTTGCATAAACCTCATTTCATATTCGCTCATGCTTTGTAAGCAAGCACCGCAACTCATAATAGGTTCAGTAACTTTAAACTTATCGGCCTTTACTGTTATGGCTATTGTTTTAACAGCCTCGTTTGGGTAATTTGCTCCTGCACTAAATATGGCAACACGTTCAGCACACAAACCACTTGGGTATGCAATATTTTCTTGATTGCTACCTTTAACAACAACCCCATTGTTAAGAAGTAATGCACAACCTACATGAAAATTTGAATACGGAGCGTACGAGGTTCCAACAGCGTTTTTGGCTTCTTTTAACAAATCACGATCACTCGCGCTTAACTCATTAATATCTGTATATCTATTTAAAACAGATTCTCTTCTGATTTCGCTCATAGTTATACAAGTTTAGTTAAAAATTGTAAAGTAAATGTATAGTTTCGTACCCTTAAATACATTGGTTTTTTTTATGAAAAACATACTGGTAATTGGAGCAGGCCTTTCATCATCATACTTAATAAAATATTTATTAGAGCAAGCTAATATTTTTAATTGGCAAATTACCGTTGCCGATAGTAATTTAGAGGCTGCTGAAAATAAGATTGCCAATCAAAAAAACGCTAAAGCAATTAAACTTAACGCAACAGATAACGAACAAGTTGAACAATTAGTTTCGGCTAACGATTTGATTATATCATTGCTACCTGCTTTCATGCATATACATGTGGCGCGCAATTGTGTTAGCTTAAAGAAACATTTAATTACGGCAAGTTATGTTAGCCCTGAAATGCAAAGTTTACACAACAATGCAATAAATAACGATGTTCTGTTACTAAATGAATGTGGTTTAGATCCGGGTATTGATCACTTATCGGCTATGAAAATAATTGATGAGGTAAAGGCAAAAGGTGGAAGTATTGATGTATTTAAATCGTTTTGTGGCGGATTGGTTGCACCTGATTTTGATGATAACCCATGGAATTATAAATTTACTTGGAACCCAAGAAACGTTGTAGTTGCCGGACAAAGTACCGCGCAATATTTAGAGCAAAATGAATTGAAGTTTATTCCACCTCAACGTATTTTTAAGCAAACGGAAGAGGTGCACATTGAAAACCATGGCTCGTTTGAAAGTTATGCCAACCGCGATTCGTTAAGTTACATCAAACCATATGGTATTGAAAGTGCACATACTGTTTTACGTGGTACGCTCAGAAAAAAAGGTTACTCAAAAGCATGGAATAACCTGGTGAAATTGGGTTTAACAGATGATAGTTTTGTCATTCATAACACTCAAAATCTAACTTATCGCGAATTGGTAAGTGCGTTTACTCCCGGTAACGACTTAAGCCAATTGGAACAGCGTGTGTGTGATTTTTTAAACCTAACCCAAGAACAAGATGAGTTTAAAAAATTAGTTTGGTTAGGCTTTTTTGATGATACCAAAATTAACTTAACAGAAGGTTCTCCTGCCTTTATTTTACAGCAGTTGCTACAACAAAAATGGAAGCTACAAAAAGGTGAGTTGGATATGATAGTGATGTATCACGAAATTGAGGCAAGTTATCCAAACAAGAAAGAAAAAATAAGCAGCGCTTTGGTGGTAAAAGGCGAAAACGAGGTGTTAACTGCCATGTCAAAAACCGTAGGTTTACCAATGGCTATTGCCGCCAAACACTTAATGTTGGGTGATATTAAGCTACGTGGTGTAGTAATACCAACCATGCCTGAATTGTACAATCCAATTTTAAATGAATTGGCCGAATACGGAATTTCGTTTGTGGAGAAGAAGTATTAATTGACTTGTAAAACCCTATTCGAGCTTTTACAGACCTTAGCGTCTGTTGTCCGCTTTGCGCTGATTTTGCAAATGCGCGAGTATCAAAAGGAAGTTCAGGGGAGCTAAAACAGGAGTCATTGATAAATAATATTTTTAGACTATCTAAGTTTGTCAATTCAACATTTCAGAGAAATTCTTTAACTTCTGTGAGCTAAGACTCACAACATAAACTGTTTCCCAATATAAAATTCTTGTGCAATTTTTTTATAAGCCATTGTGGGTTCACCGTTTGTTTCGTAAATAACAAAGCTATTGTTTACGGCTGTTGTTTCGTATTTACACCATTGTTGTATCACCCGATTGGAAGCCTTGTTGACTTTAGGAAAAAGCACTGTTTGTTGTTTTAAAAACAATCCTGCCTCCAATGCATAATTCGAAAACAATTGCGCTTCTTGTGTAGGTAAAATCAACCAAAAATGGCCCTCATCCTTTAACAATTGATAAGCATATTTTGCCAAATCGTTTAAGGGCAAATCAGCATCATGACGAGCTTTGCTGCGCTGTTCATTTATAATATAAAAATTATTATTCTTAACAAAATATGGCGGATTACTGATGATTACATCAAATAAATGCGGGCACGTTGATGTAAAATTTTGTAATGATTGGTGATGAACATTTAATCGGTTAATCCATTTACTGTTATTAAAGTTAAACTCGGCCTCCAAAGTGGTTTGCTCATCAATTTCAACCGCATCAATTTTTGCTTCACTTCTTTGGGCGCACATCAAAGCAAGTATGCCTGTACCCGTACCAATATCCAATATTTTTTGAGCGTGTTCTACCTCAGCCAGGCAACCCAGCAATACACTATCCGTACCAATTTTCATGGCACTTTTTTGCTGCTTTATGGTAAACTGTTTAAATGTAAACTCACTCATACTTTGGCAATAATCGTAAATAGTTGGCTTGAGGAAAAGATAATTATTAATAAACCCAGTTATTGGGGAGTTGAACCACAGAGGCGCAGAGGCACAGGGAGTCTGTGCAATTCCATGGCTTCTGCTAAAGACAAAACCTAGTATACTAAGTGATTAACTTAGTGACCCTTGTGATTATCAATTCTGTATAATTCTGAGTTTTCTGTTAGCGCCCCCAATTCCTTTCCATAATTTACAACAAACAACAAAACCATGTTTGTATAAATTATAAAAGTTGTGTGATGTGTATTCAATACTTCTTATCATTGCAACATGGTTAAAAAGGCAGGCGGATTTAATCTTACTAAAGCACTCAAAAAAATAAGCATGTTCTTATTTAGGTTGTTTGTTGTTGGTTTTCAGTTTGCCATGTTATTAATCATATTATACCGCGTTATACCTGTTCCCTTTACTCCTTTACACATTAAACGCGTGTTTGAGCAAGTTGCTAATGACAAACCCATTAAACTTAACAAAACTTGGAGAAGCATCGACTATGTAACTGATAAATTTTGTTATGCTGTTTTAACCAGTGAGGACATCAAGTTTATTAGTCATTACGGTTTTGATTTTGAACAAATTTACAAATCTGTAAAGACTGGTATGAAAACCGGGAAAAAAATGCGTGGTGCAAGCACCATTAGCCAACAAACAGCCAAAAACTTATTTTTTACACCAAATCGGAGTTGGGTAAGAAAATTACCCGAAATGGGTATTACGGTTTGCTTGGAGTTGCTGTGGACCAAAAAACGCATTTTAGAAGTTTACATCAACATTATTGAAATGGGTGATGGTGTTTATGGTATAGAAGCCGCAGCTAAACATTACTTTAATAAAAATGCCCAAACACTAACCAAACGAGAGTGTGCTTTGATAGCAGCTTGCTTGCCAAACCCGCGTAAATTTATTGCTAATAAACCAAGTAAATACATTAATAAAAAAGCTTCTGTGGTGCAGCGTTACATGTATAAAATTGGTAAGTTGCCTTGGAGAGACGAGGGTGATAAGAAGAAAAAGAAGGGGTAGTTTAAAGTAATTTGTAATACAATCCATAACAAATTCCTTGGGGTTGCCACCCCAAACCCGCAATACTTTTTAACTCGTTGTTGTTTATTGTTTTTTGGCCTCGTTGATTGCTGCGCAGTTGTTTTGAAACAAACTTCTCCATTTATTTCTTGGGGTTGCACCCCAAACCGCCTAACTTTTTGTCTTGAAACAAAAAGTTAGCAAAAAATTCAAGGCTTATGATCTTTTTGCTACAAGTTACGCTTGTTGTATACAGCGCAATCAAAGCCATTTCGCTACGCTTCATTTCCTGATTGCTTGCCAAACCCAGCGCAAATACAACTGCACTTACTTGTTACGCAAAAATCTCATGTGCCGTGTGGAGTCCTTCAATGATGATACATAAATCAAACATAAGTTTGTTTGATATTCATGTTTGAATCAATAAATTATGCTTGAATGACTCAGGTGCGGTGGGCGTCCACGAATGGTGTGAAATCCGACTGATTCTGCCCAGGGGCGGTTGGCCTCGTGCGAGGAATCAGGTCGGATTTGGCATTCGTGGTGGGCTTTTTGGTTACTTTTTAACTCGTTGTTATAAATTGTTTTTGGCCTCGTTGAATTAAAATTTGCCCACACAAAAAGTGACAAAAAGAAATCACACCACCACCATGGTGCTGCTCGATTTGGCAACATCGGTGCGTTTGCCGTTTTCGTCTATCGTCCAAATTTCTGCCTCACAAAAATGCATGCGACTACCTGCCTTTATTACCCATCCTTTCCCATACAGCTTAGTGCCTATACCTGGATTTAAATAACTTACACGCAAATCGGCTGTTACTATCCCTTGCCCTCTTTTAGCCAAAGTAAAAGCTGCAAAACCACTTACTACATCGGCAAATGTTGCCGTAACTCCTCCATGCACGTATCCCATTTGTTGTAGATGATGCCCTTGTAAATCAATGGTTGCCTCTATTTCACCAACATCAATGCGGTGTATGTTTATGCCAATGTGTATAGAAAAATAGTTACCACCTATTTTCTCTTTTACCATTTCCACAAAATCAGGTTCAGCGGGCTTAAGCTTCATCATATAATTTTTTTTATTACTTTTACGGCCTACGAAAGTACATAAGCATACATGCAAAGCCAAATGGATTCACACCACATTTTTACCTACATTGATAGTGAGCTTGATTTATCGGCTGTAGAAAATTATGTATTAGATGTTTGTTTGGCTACCAATCGCATTAGTTTTACCATACACAATACCAGTCGCGTAATGGGCTTTAGGTATGCCAATACATCTTTTGATGTGTTTGCTTGCAACTCACTTCAATTGTCCAATTTGGTAAGTCAGTTGGAGTGGTACAATACATCATACAGAAACATTAGGATATTTATTGATAACGAAATTTTCACATTGGTTCCAGAGGCTTTGTTTGATATCAACCAAGCTGAAACGTACTTGTATTTGGTGCACAAAAAATTACCTAACCTACAAGTATTGCACAATGCTTTAATTAAACAACAAACCATATGTGTGTTTGCATTGCCACAAAGTGGCTATGCAGCAATAAGAAGTGTATTGGGTAATGCCGAAATTATTCATCAAAGTTTATTGCTTATCCAAACCGCAACTGAGTTTAACGAAAACGATTTAAAACAACATTTATTGGTTGGTATAGCACCTTCGTACATAACAGTTTTACAGTACCATCAAAACGAAATAAAGTTTTTAAACACCTATCATGTTGATGCAGATACCGACACTGTGTACTTTATTTTATCAGTTGCAGAGCAATTAAAACTGCAAGCAGATAAGTTTGGCATTTATGTAATGGGTGATATTTCTTCTTCATCAGCCACCATTGGGTTACTAAAAAAGTATATTCCGCATGTACAAACTATGAACAGGTTTGACGGCATACAATATCCTTTATCATTTAGGGAGTTTCAGGAACAACAACATTATTTAGCGATACACACATTATTGTGCGAATAATAAGCGGAAATTTAAAAGGCATTTTAATTACTCCACCAAAAGGCTTGCCCGTTCGACCTACAACAGATAGGGCCAAGGAGAGTTTGTTTAATATTATTGAAAACAACTTTAATATTGACGAATTACATGTGCTTGACTTGTTTAGTGGAACAGGTAATATCAGCTATGAATTTGCCTCTCGCGATGCACAAAAAATTACTGCTGTAGATTTAAATTTTAAGTGCGTTGAGTTTATTAAAAGCATGAAACAAAAACACACATTAAACAATATTGATGTAGTAAAAAAAGATGCGTTTACGTTTTTAAAAAGTGCCCTTACTCCTTACGATATTATATTTGCTGATGCGCCTTATGCGCATCGCGATATCAACCAAATACCAAAACTAGTTGCAGAGCGTAAATTACTTAACCCAAATGGATGGTTAATAGTTGAACACGAGACCACATTGGATTTAGATAAAGAACCTAACTTTTTAAACAAGCGTATATACGGACAATCTTGCTTTAGTTTTTTTAGTGCAGGTGTTTAGATAATTTTCTGCATATTCGCCATACCAATATAAATCATATGAAACGTATTGCTTTGTTCCCCGGCACTTTTGATCCCATTACAATTGGTCACATCAACTTGATTGATCGTGCCATGCATTTGTTTGATGAAATTGTAATTGGTATTGGTCATAATAGTTCTAAAAGCACTTTGTTTTCGCTTGAGCAAAGAGAAAATTGGATTAAAGATATTTTTAAAAACCAACATAAAGTACGCGTACAAGCTTATGAAGGTTTAACAGTAGTTTTTTGCGAAGAAATTGGTGCGCAATACATACTAAGAGGTTTACGCAATATGAGCGATTTTGATTACGAAAAAAATATCGCACAAATGAACAAATTGGTGAAACCCAATATTGAAACTATTTTCTTGATGTGCGACCCGGCATATACACCAATAAGTAGCAGTGTTGTTCGCGATTTAATTCGTAACGGTGGTGATGCAAGTCCTTATTTACCCCAAGAGGTAAAATACCTATAAAATAAATCGGGTATTTATAGATATACAAAATCTTAGAGCTAAAATGAAAATAAAGACATTATTAACATTAGTAACTAATCTAATTTCACTTGTACTTTTTGCACAAAATATTACGGTTGATGTAATAAAACCACACATTTCTTATTTGGCTGATGATAAATTACAAGGTAGAGAACCGGGTACCAAAGGCGAAAAATTAGCTATTAATTACATTAGTAAGCAGTTTAAAAACTATGGTTTAAAGCCTATGGGAACCAAAGGTTACGCGCAACCTTTTAATTATAAAACTAAAAAATCACCACACGATACAGTAGCATTAGGCGAAACAAAAAATGGCTCTAATGTAATTGGATTTTTAGATAACGGTTCAACTAAAACCATTGTAATAGGCGGGCATTTCGACCACCTTGGATTCAGAGAACATGGTTCATCATTAGATAAAAACAAAAAATTAATACATAATGGTGCTGATGATAATGCATCTGGAACAGCAGGTGTTTTAGCGCTTGCCAACTATTTTGCAAACAACGGCATCAAAGAAAAAAGTAACTTTTTATTTATGTGTTATTCGGCTGAAGAAGATGGTTTAATTGGCTCGAAATATTTTACAAATAACCCAACCATAGACTTAACTAAAGTTAGCGCAATGATTAACATGGATATGATTGGCAGACTTAACGACTCGACCAAAAAGTTAATGGTATTTGGAGTTGGAACTAGTCCTGCTTATAGTAACATTTTTGCTAATACAAAAACCAATTTAACTTTAGGTTTTGATTCGTCAGGTATTGGTCCTTCTGATCAAACATCATTTTATTTAAAAAACATTCCGGTATTACATTTCTTTACCGGTCAGCACTCCGACTACCACAAATCAACTGACGATAAAGAGAAGATTAATTTTGAAGGTGAAGTAGAGGTATTGCAATTCATTCAACAAATTGCAACTGCATTGGCCGAAACAGAAAACATTCCATTTACCAAAACCAAACAACCAGAACAATCGCGAGTTAGCTTTAAAGTAACCTTAGGCATAATGCCCGATTATTCTTTTGAAGGAAAAGGCGTGAAAATTGATGCGGTGAATGATGGTAAGCCTGCTATATTAGCCGGTATGCAAGCTGGTGATGTATTGATTCAATTAGGTGAATTTACCATAAATAATATGCAAGATTACATGAAGGCCTTATCTAAACGCAACAAAGGCCAACAAGTGCAAGCAACGGTGTTAAGGGGAGTAAATCAAGTAATCTTATCGGTTACGTTTTAGTTATAAAACGTAAATCAAAATCAAAAAAAGCGCAGAAACTAAGTTTCCGCGCTTTTTTCGTTTCAGTAGTTAGAAAATTATTGTTTAATACCTGTTGTTGTAACAATCAATCCATCCAATTGACCACCAACAAGTTTAATACTATAGGTAAACCTTTTTGAACTACTTTCAAATGAAACAGGGTCATTTCCATTACCTATAATATTAAAAGTCATTTCTGTTGAGTCTGTTTCGTCATAAGTTTTTATGGTTTGGGCAGGTATACTTGATTTGTAGTTTGTTCCTGTAGTTACTATCGCTCCTGTTAAAATATTAATACCATCATCTAAAATGTTTATGGTATTATTAGCACCTTTCGAAATCGTAAAATTTGCCGAATCTGAATTCGTTTGTCCAGCTATTACCGTAGTAAACGTGCCGATGTAAGAACCTACTGACAAATCTCTTGCATCGGTTGTAATGACAGAGTTTGAAGAATTATCATCTTTTGAACAACTTGTTAAGGTGGCTATTGTTAACCCAGTAACAATTAATGCCAATATTGAAAAACGTTTCATGTGTCGCAATTATAATAAAAATATGCACAATAACTTAAAAACCTACACCCGAAAATCATTAAAAATATAAATTTAAACACAATAAACATGAATTAAAAATAGAATTTTAACTGAAAAGTACCATAAAAACACAAAGTAGTACTTTATTTATTTAGTAAATTCTTTACACTATCAGCAGAGAGCAGTTGTGTTGATTTAGCAAACCTAAACTCTACAAAGTTTACCAATGCGGTAATTTCTGCATCGGTTAATTTATTGTTATTTGGCATTTTTTGTTGGTATATTATTCTATTTATAAAAATCCTTTGTTGCATGCCATTACGAATAATTTTCGGTAACAAATTTCTATTTTTTAAAATGTAATCGGCATTTAACAATGGAGGAATAATTCGTGCTATACCCTTACCATCCAATTGATGGCAATTTGCACAATGTATTTCGTACAATTGTTGTCCGTGCGCCACTTGCTGCATGTTTACATTTGGTGCTTCCATACATGCAGCAAAAAACACCACAACGATTAATGTGATAACAACTCTCATTGTTCTTTTAAAAGTACATCCATATCCACCATCAGCTTGTCTACATCAGTTGCAGATGTTCCATCATAAATACCTCTTACGCGTTGTTGTTTATCAACCAAAATAAAACCACCGCTATGAATAAAACCACCCGGTTCTGTGCTATCAACAACAGCCGATGCGTAGTAACCTTTTTCGGCTAACTCATACAATGGCTTTCTTTCGCCACATAAAAACATCCATTGTTTACCATCAGATCCCAACCGATCGGCATAATCGCGCAATAGCTGTATCGTGTCGTAGTCAGGGTCTATGGTATGTGATAACATTAAAACTTGATTATTGCCTTTAAATTTTTCGTACACCCTAATCATTTCCTTTTTCATTACAGGGCAAATGGTTGGACAACTGGTGAAAAAAAAGTCGGCTACATATATTTTCCCTCTTACTGTTTCATTATTCACCACAACACTATCCTGATTTAATAAACTAAACTTAGGTACGGTTTGATAAATGGTATCAACTACCAATTTTCCATCAATCATTTTTTCCTCTGCAACACGGTTACCCAATATTGGTAATGTATTTTGTGTTGATGAATTACATGCAGCCAGTGTGCATGAGGTTACTATGAATACCACACTTTTAATATTTAATTTCATTGTATTATTTTTTGTTTTGTAAGCAAGTATTGGCATCTGCAATCGATTTTAATATTAAAGCCCTTAGTTTAACTACCTTTTCTTTTTCTTTATTTATGTAGTTTAGCGAATTACTATCATAAGGCTGTGCAGGCGATTTATAACTGCGCATCCAATGCATCATATCCTTATCTGATTTCACTAACGATTCTTTAATAACCCCAAATTCTTGCAACTTAATGGTGTCTTTTTCTTGTTTCATTACACTATCAATCGCATCGGTTAAAAAGACAACTTCACTCATGCTAGGCATTATTTCATCATGAATTTCCATAACTTCTTTTTCTATAGGTTTGATGTCAATTTTTTCTTCAACTAAAGGATTACTGCAAGCAAACGCAAATACTATAAACATTCCAAAAACTAATTTTTTCATCATAAAACTTAAATAATAATTGTACGCAAAGTTAGCTTTACCCAAACCATTAAATCAATGATTTAACAACAGTATAACTAATTATTTAAAGTACCTTGCTCAATCCACTTTTTAATGTAGTTAATTTTATAAGCATGCAAAGGACCAGCAGGTGGCATTCTGCGCAATGGATCTGTTTTTAACAAGCTAGTATAAAGCACGCTGCTATTGGGTTTAAAGGCCGTTACTAATTTCATTACACTATCGTATGTACTTAACTCAACTTTGCCTGCACGCGAACCATTACCATGACAAAATTGGAAATTACAATTGGCAACCATCAGTGGCAAAATGGTTTTATTAAAAGAAATGATGGTATCGTTCACATCAGATTTCAAAATCGTAATCATTGCTGTTGCTTGTCTTACATCATCCTTAAACACGATATTAATTGGGGTTGAATCAACAACAATACTTGATGGTGCCACATACCAATTACCTGATTTATAATCCCCAATATTGGGTTGAAGGTTGATAACTGTATTTATTGTTGCGTTAGTTATCGTAAATTGAATACTATCTCCAGCTATTAAGTAAGTTTGTTTAGGGTTGATTAGTAATATATTCGATGCATCATCAACCGTGTTTTTACATGCAGTTAACATCAACAAAAAAGCAATACATGAGTTTATGATTTTGTTCATTACCAACTATGCTAATTTCATTTTATCGTTTATACTTTTCAAACAACTTAAACACAAACAATCTGTTTAATGCATTTGGATGTATTGTAGCGCCTCACTGCTCAATAGAATTTGTGAGCAAAGACAATTACTTACATTTTTAGTATTACACACAAAAGCTTGATTACAGATTTCGCAGGTTTTTACAACAACATTCATTATAACACTGTTATTTTTTGTTTATGATTACCCTTATCATGTTTTACCTTCAAATAATAAACACCTGGCTCTTCAATTTTTAATGCAGTACTTAGGTTTGATGTTTTTACTAACTTACCAAGATGTGAATACACCTCAACAATTGCTTCGTTAACTCCATTAATACTTATGCTAATATTAGTTTGAGATGAAGCCGGATTAGGAAAAACATTTAATTGTAGTTTATTAGCCGCTAAATCTGTTAAACCAACATTGTTATTTTGATGAATAACACCTACAGCATCTAAATCAAAACCGCTTTGCGAAAACGGTGTTGGCCATGGATCGTTTATTTTGTTTCCATAACTATCGCGTGTTGCATACTTATTTGTTATCGAGCCAACTACATCAATTATTTTTACATGAGTAATACTCATTACATCTAAACCTGAAGTATTTTTCAACTCCTCCAAATCAAAAGGAGTTCCAAAGTTTGCAATGTATTTACCAGCTAAATTATTCAACTTTGAAGCATCAATACCCTCATAAGAATCTATTTGTTTAGTGGTATCATTTAAACAGGAAGAAGGAAACCTGAAATAATTTATGCCATCACTGCTCACCTCAACAAATGCTAACTCTAAAAAAGCCGTTCCTGGTTTTAACGTTTGATCAATAAATCCATTTTCAAAAACAGCAAAGTCAAAACCAACTCCATTTTTTATTGGCTTTACAAACGTTACAATAGCTTCGCCACCATCTCCCAAACTTACAATTCCGTTTCCGGCAGGCCCAGGTATATATGTTTCATCTCCTACTTGTGCTTTACCCAATGTGGTATCCGACACATCTTGCCAACCTCTATTGATAAAACCACTATTTGCCCAAGCTATAAAAACACTACTATCTTTATGCATAGCAGTAGTTCCAATAATACCAGCTTGTGGTGGGAATTGAGCATGTGTTTTTGTTAAAACCATGCACATTACTAATGCTATTAAAATTCTCATCTTCATTAATAAAAATAAATGGAAACAATTAAGATAAGCACAAGGCATGTTTAAGCATGAAATGTAGTTATCACCTTTATTCCCGAAAGTTTAACCAATAAATTACCCAGTAGGTCTTCTGACTTGTGTAAAATTTTACAAACCTTCCCATGACACATACTCACAGTGGTAAAAACATATAAAATTAATAACTACACTCACAGCAGCGGGCACTGTTGCAGACTTTAACTGCATTCCCTAAAATGTTTAACAATAACTAAACAAAACTGAGTGTGCAAATATAGTGTCATTTACAATTGATTTTTTACAACTACCAATAAATTGTAGATAACTAAGTGACATAATTATTATTGGTTTATTGCTTTTTGTAAATACCAATGCATACATTTGTTAGTATTCTTAAAATTAAGTATGTCAAAAATAAAATTTAACAACAGTGAGCCTACCTTTTTTAATGATTTAAAGAAGAGAGTAGATAACTATTTTAATGAGAACAATATAAAGGCATCTGGTAATTTAAAATTATATGCCAAAACAATTATTTTACTTACCACCCTATTAGTAGGGTACATTTTTATGGTATTTTTCACCCCTGAATCAACCACAGTAAGTATTTTAATTTGTATGTTACTAGGAGTTAACATGGCTTCTATTGGTTTCAATGTAATGCATGATGGTGCTCACGGAAGTTACTCTTCACGCAAATGGGTTAACACCTTTATGGGACTTAGCTTAAATGTGTTAGGTGGCAACGTTTATATTTGGAGTCAAAAACATAATATAAATCACCATAGTTACACCAACGTAGAAGGCATGGATGATGACATCGATGTCAAACCTTACATTCGTATTCACCAAGACCAAGAAAAAAAATGGTTCCATCGTTTCCAGCATTACTACAGTTTATTCTTGTATTGCACTACTTATTTATTTTGGGTTTTCTTCAACGATTTTAATAAGTATTTTACTGGTAAAATTGCCGAACATACCAAAATGCGTAAAATGAATTTACCTGAGCATTTTAATTTCTGGATTTCCAAAGTATTATATGTTTTCTTCTTTATTATAATGCCATTCTTTTTTGTTGGTATAATACCAACTATTTTAGGGTATTTAATTTTAGCATCAACGGCAGGTATTGTAATTGCAGTAGTATTCCAATTAGCACATGTTGTAGAAGACACACACTTTGTTGTTCCCGAAGGAAATGATACTAAAATTCAAACAGAATGGGCTAAACACCAAATTAATACCACAGTAAATTTTGCTACCCGTAGTAAAAGCATGAGTTGGATTTTAGGTGGATTAAATTTCCAAGTAGAACATCATTTATTCCCTAAAATCAGCCACGTTCACTATCCTGCAATCAATAAAATTGTGAAACAAACATGTAAAGAGTATGGTGTAAATTACCGCGAATTTCCAACTGTAGTAAGTGCCATTAAGTCGCACTTTATACACTTAAAGCAAGTTGGCCAAGCCATTTAATACAATAAATAAGAAATAAAAACGCCACTTCATTTTCATGAAGTGGCGTTTTTATTTTATTTCAATTCTTTCAGTAACTCCGAAATAGAAACATAGGTATCTAAAGTATCAGGGTTTATACTTTCCCAAAGCACCCATTTTACTTCAGTTATGCTTTCTTCAAGTTGAGGTGTTAGTGGCTTTTCAAAATCAGTTTGCATTTTGTACCAATGCGTAATTTTTAAAAAATTAAAATTATGCATTTTATAAATGTGATAAGTGTTTGGCAACTTTTCAATAATCGATAATCCATCAATCCCACACTCTTCCATCACCTCGCGCACGGCACTTTCTTCTGGCAACTCCTCTCCTTCTATTTTGCCTTTAGGCAAATCCCATTTACCCAAACGTTTAATAAGCAACATTTCGTTTTTGGTATTAAACACTACACCACCAGCTGCTTCAACAACTGCAACGTGCGTACACACATCAGCTAAAGCAAAATCTATATCATCGGTAATTAATACAAAACCTGTGTGTTTTTTTGCCTCACAATCCTTTAAATAACGAGCAGTTTTAATCGGATCGTAGGTAACCCTGGTGCATGCTTTATAGCGTGCATCATTAATATCTGTTGATGTTAACAGTAAAGGTTTATCGTTAATGAAAATTTTATACATTTGCGTGATGCAACAAGTTGATAGTACAGCCGCGAAGATAGCGGAATATTTATTAGAAATTAACGCGGTTAAATTAAATCCTAATGCCCCATTTACTTGGACTAGCGGATGGAAATCGCCCATATACAGTGATAATCGTTTATCGTTATCGCACCCACATGTTCGCAATTTTATTAAAACATCATTGGGTGAATTGGTAAAAAGTGAATTTCCAGAAGCACAAGCCATCATTGGTGTTGCAACAGCAGGTATTGCCCCTGGAGCGCTAGTAGCCGATGAAGTGAATTTACCATTTGGTTATGTTCGGTCTGAAGCTAAAAAGCATGGAATGGGCAAACAAGTAGAAGGAGATATTAAACCTGGACAAAAAGTAGTAGTGGTTGAAGACCTTGTATCTACAGGTAAAAGCAGTTTACAAGCCATACAATCATTACGCGAATTTGGTTGCGAAGTTTTAGGTATGGTATCTATTTTTACCTATGGGTTTGATGCAGCTAAGTTGGCTTTTGATGAAGCACAATGCCCATACTTCTCATTAAGTAACTATAATGTTTTGGTTGAAGTTGCAGCAAACAAAAATCTAATTAAGCCCGAACAAATGAGCGTATTGGCTGAATGGAGAAAAAGTCCAGACACTTGGGGACGTTAACATCAACCAATTAACTTTTTACTTATACCATACTAACTATATACGCAAGTTGAAATCAATAATTGAAGCCGTAAAATTTGTTTTAGCCATTTATTTTGGGTTGATGACAGCCATTGGCTTTATTATTTTATACCCTGGTTTTGCTATTACATTAAGTAACCCAAGATGGTACAAATACGGGCATAAATTACGCAAAGTTTGGGGGCATTGGCTGTTTTTTTGCGGGGCAATATTTGTTAAACAAATTGAAGAAACGCGTTTTAAACATAAAGGCAAGGCCTACATAATTGCGCCCAATCATACCAGCAAGCTAGATATAGTTACATTAACCGTAAAATTAAAAATCAATTTCAATTTTATGGCAAAAATAGAATTGGCGCATGTACCCATTTTTGGTATTTTTTTCAGAACCATTGATATTGCCGTTGATCGTAAAAATCCACGTCATGCAGCCAAGGCATACCAACGTGCGGTTGAGCAATTAAAAAAAGAAAAACGCAGCATTGTTATTTTCCCTGAAGGAACCATTCATAGTAATGCACCAAAATTAGGTAAATTTAAAGATGGTGCATTTAAACTTGCTGTAGAAACACAAACAGCAATTTTACCCGTTACCATAATAAACAATTGGAAAATATTACCTGATAATGGTAAGTTTAGGTTTATGCCGGGAAGGGTAATACAATATGTACATCAACCAATTAGTACAGAAGGATTAACCATTGAAGATATACCTGCACTTAAACTTCAAGTGCACAATTTAATAGCAAATAAACTAGCAGAGTATGGACATAAACAATGAAATGATTGATAAATTAGCAGACCTTGCTAAGTTGGAGTTTACTGCCGAAGAAAAAGAAAAACTTAAAGGTGACTTAAGTAAAATAACCGGATTTATAGAGAAGTTAAATGAGTTAAACACTGACCATGTAGAACCATTAATTTTTATGACTAATGAAGTAAATGTTTTACGAGCAGATGAAGTTCATCATCCAATTACTAAAGAGGAAGCGCTAAAAAACGCCCCTGCAAAGGATAGCGATTATTTCCATGTGCCTAAATTTATAGAAAAATAGCATCATATAAATTACAAAAACGTTTGCTACATTATAAACAGTGCAAAAAATACCAATACTAATATTGTTTATCTGGTTTGCTTTAACTGTGTCGGCACAGATTAAGGTAAGCGAGATGGGTGATGTAAATAAGGTACAATCGTTAGTTAAAAATTATTTTTTGGGTGATGGCATACAACTTACCAAAATAAGCTATAAGGGCCATCCAGAAGCAATTGGTACTTTTACAGATGCAAATCGCATAACCGGATTTAGTAAAGGCTTGTTACTAAGTACAGGTCGAGTTGAGCTAATTGCTGGCAACAACTCAAGGCCAAATTCAGGAGCCAACTTCTCTGATCATTTCTTTTTTGATGAGGACTTAATTACGAAAGCCCCACAGTGCGATGGTGCTGTTTTAGAAATTGAATTTATTCCAGATAGTGATAGCCTTTGTTTCGCATTTGTTTTTGGTAGCGAAGAATATCCAGAGTTTGTTGGTAAAGAATTTAACGATATGTTTCAATTATTACTTGAACCAATGTTTGTGAAATCAAAACCTAAAAACTTAGCAGTATTACCCAACAAAAAAATGATTAACGTAAATAATGTTAATCACCTTAAACTCCCAGAACTTTATATTGACAACACCTCTCCAACAAGCCCTTATTACAACGTATTAGAGTTTGATGGATTTTTAAAGCCAATATACACTGGTGTTCGAGTTGCCAAAGGCAAACCTTACCGTTTAAAAATAATGGTGGTTGATTTAGAGGATTGCGAATACGATAGTGGTGTGTTGTTAGAAGCATACTCTTTACGCAGCTTATCTACAAAGCCTAAAAAATATGAGGCAGTTACACGTAGTTACACATTTAATTTTGAAAGTAATTTATATGCTTTAAACCAGAAAGAGTTATTAAAAACTAAAAAACTTTGTGATAGCTTAAGCCGATTTGCATTTGATAGTATAGTTATTATTGGCCACACAGACTATTCGGGTAATGCAGATAGCAATCAATTGCTTTCCTTCCATAGAGCAAATTATTTAACGCAGCTATTTGAACAAGCTGATTTAAGGTGCGCCAAGTTCATTGCCATTGGCAGAGGAAGTTCAGAACCAATAACAGATAACCAAACGGATAAAAACAAAGCAATTAACCGCAGGGTAGAAATAGTGTTTTACCGTAAAGCAAAATAATAACATGCAACGATATGGCTTAATTGGATTTCCGCTAAAAAATAGTTACTCGGCAAATTATTTTAACCAAAAATTTGCAGAGCAAGGAATTGATGCTATTTATCAAAACTTTGCTTTAGAACGCATAGAGGATTTCCCTGAGTTAATAAAAAACCATCAAGATCTAAAAGGTTTAAATATAACAATCCCATTTAAGCAACAAGTTATTCCTTTCCTTAACCATCTTGATCTTGTTGCACAAGAAATAGGTGCTGTTAATACCATAAAATTTACCCAAAATGAACTGATAGGTTACAATACAGATGTATTTGGTTTCGAAAAAAGCATTTTACCTTTATTAAAACCTTGGCATCAAAGTGCATTAGTATTGGGTACAGGTGGTGCATCAAAGGCCGTAAATTACGTTTTAAATAAATTAGGCATTAAATTTACGGAAGTTACCCGCAAAGCAGATGAGGGATTATTATACGAAGAATTAGATAAATCATTCATACGTTCTCATCAAATAATTATTAACTGTACTCCTTTAGGTATGTTTCCACTGGTTAGTGATTTTCCTCCTATACCATATAACTACATCACCAACTTGCACTTAGTTTATGATTTAATTTATCTACCTGAAGAAACACTGTTTTTAAAACAGGCAAGAGAAAATGGTGCGGTTACCAAAAACGGATTGGAGATGTTAACACTTCAAGCAGAGAAAGCTTGGCAAATATGGAATGAATAAAAAGCTAATTCATTCAGATAATCAAAGTTTTACATAATCCCTATTCCTAATGTGTCCTTTTTGTTAATATCTATTCATCAAAAGGATGTGTTTTTTAACCTTAAAAGTTAAGATTTGGAGGTATGAAGCTCTTAATAACTATCCTTTCAGTAACCATCACTTTACCCATATTTGCGCAAGCTCAAACGGAACCAGTTACCATATTGGGAGGCCACGTTAATGATGTGGATGCAGTATCAATTTCAACTCAAGGATTCATTGCCTCTGGCTCCTTTGATCAAAAGATTAATATATATAAAGCAGATAGTCCGTTCTCCTATTTCAAAACCTTAAGTGGCCACATGGGACCTGTTAATGTTGTTTCATTCAACAGTAATGGTAAGTTATTAGCTAGTGGCAGCGAAGATAGAGTTATTCTATTATGGGATTCACTTTGGCGACAAAGCAGAAGATTTGAAGCACATAAAGATAAAATAAATTGCTTGATGTTTGCCCCAGATGGGCGATACTTATACTCGGGATCGGACGATAAAACAGTTATTGTTTGGGATTTAATGACAGGGAAACAAGCAAATACAATTATGAATGGTCAACCTGTAAGTGCTATTGCGCCAACTAATGATGTAAAGCTTGTGTATATTGCTGGTGCTGAGCCTAAAATCAAACTATACCACATGTTATCTGGTAAAGTATTGAAAACATTAGACGGACACACCGATGTAGTTAATGATATCGCCATAACAAACGATGGTAAATACATGGTAAGCGGCTCAAATGATAAAACTGCCAGAATTTGGGATTTAACAACAGGTAAACAAATACGTATTTTACCAGTTGATTGCTGGAAGGTAACTACAATTAGTATTAGCAATGACAATAGTTACGTTACAACAGGATGCAATGATGGAAGCGTTAAAGTTTGGGAATTAAAAACAGGTAAATTGATTAATCATATTGATTTTACTGGAAACATCGCCAGAAATGTAATGTTTGGCAAAACCAATCAGTATGTTCTTGGAGCTTTTATGTTGCGTAATAATACAGATTTTGGATTACGTGTTTATAAAAGTAAAATTTCGTTAACACCATTGAATATTTCTGTTAAAAACAACATAATTAACCCTGATAGCATCAAAAAAGAACCGTTAAAAGTACCGAAAGTGTCCATACAAACAACAAATAAATCTCCAATACAACAAAAAAAATAATTGCAAATATTTTAATCACAATTAGTTACGAAATGAGTTTTAAATGCTTGTAAAATTCTTAAAAAATTGTGCTTTAAGATAGTGACACATATAAAAAATACTATACATTCGCAATCTGAAAAAATTGATAAAGATTTTATTTTCTAATATACGCAAAATGAAAATTGTTACATCTGTTTTAAAATCGCTTGTACTTGTATCAGCACTTTTCAGCTTCTCATTAACAGCTGCATTTGCTCAAAGTGCAGAAGAGGGTGAAAAACTTTACAATGCAAACTGCACATCGTGCCACGCTATTAATGAAAAGGTAGTTGGCCCTGCCTTAAAAAATGTTCACACCAAACGTAAAGAAGCCTGGTTGCTCAAATGGATTAAAAACTCGCAAGCGCTTATTAAAAGTGGCGATGCTGATGCCGTAGCCATTTACAAAGAGAACAATGAGTCGGTAATGACTTCGTTTGAGAACTTAAGCGACAACCAAATTAAATCAATTATCGCTTTCATTAAAAAAGAAAGTGAAGCACCATTACAAGCCACTGTTGTTCCTACAGGAACTTCATCATCTAACGCCACAACAACTGACACAATTACCTCTGAAGTTAGTGGAACATTAAAAACCAGCATCAATTGGTTAGTCATTATTATTATGTTATTATTAATAATGGTTATTGTTTTAGTGTTAGATATTTTAGCTAAAGTAGGTGAAATACAAGGTAAACCAGTAATTAATTGGAATGGTATTAATGCCAAATTAATGCTGGCATTTGGTTCTATTGGTATTATAGCATCTGCTTGGGAAATATGGGAACACGGGAAATTAACTGTGTTTAACCAAACTCCAGCTTCAACTCATGGAGCGGAATACGATAACATGTTTATGATTACTTTAATCATCACAGGTATAGTATTTTTTATCACCCAAGGCTTATTGTTTTGGTATGCATATAAATATAAGCACAGTTCAAAACGAAGAGCTTTGTTTTATCCTGACAACCACAAGATAGAATTGATATGGACAGTGATTCCTGCCATCGTATTAACTATATTGGTAGTTAGAGGCTTAAAAACTTGGACTGAAATGACCGGTGAAAACGATCCAAAATCACGTATAGTTGAAGTATACGGATATCAATTTGCATGGAATGCACGTTATGCCGGTGAAGATAACATCTTAGGAAAACATGACTTCCGTCAAATTGGAGTTATTAATGCATTAGGGGTTGATACAAATGACATTAAAGCACAAGATGATATTATTACCAATGAATTACATTTAGGTGTAGGTGAGCCTGTATTGTTAAAGTTCCGTGCTAAAGATGTAATACACTCTGCATATTTACCGCACTTCCGTGTACAAATGAATGTGGTACCAGGGTTACCTACACAATTTGGTTTCACACCATCATTAACAACTGCAGAAATGCGCCAAAAACTGAATAACCCTAAATTTGATTATGTTATTCTATGTAATAAAATTTGTGGAGGTGCGCATTACAGAATGAAAATGAAAGTAGTGGTTCACACCAAAGAAGAATTTAAACAATGGTTAGCTCAACAACCAAGATTGGTTAATAAAAGTACACCAAACGAGCTAGCAACAGCTCAAGTTGAAACATCAACTAAAACAAAATTGGATAATTAATTCTTTATTATTAACAACAATAATTACGACTAAAAAAGTATATGAGCACGCACACAGCAAACACAGATGGAACAAACCATGACGCTCATGATCATGGCCATCACCATGAGACATTCATAAGCAAATACGTTTTCTCTATGGACCACAAAATGATTGCGAAGCAATTCCTAATCACTGGTATCATAATGGGAGTAATTGGTATGATGATGTCATTAATCTTTCGCTTGCAATTAGCATACCCAGACATGAAGTTTCCTTTCTTGGAAAGCGTGATAGGGCAATGGGGCAAAGATGGTAAATTAGATCCTAACTTCTATTTGGCATTAATTACAATACATGGTACCATCATGGTATTTTATGTACTTACAGCAGGTTTAAGTGGAACATTTTCAAACCTACTTATTCCACTACAAGTGGGCGCACGTGACATGGCATCACCTTTCATGAATATGCTTTCATATTGGTTTTTCTTCTTGTCTTCAATAGTGTTGCTATCCTCACTATTTGTTGATGGTGGGCCTGCATCGGCAGGTTGGACTGTTTATCCTCCTTTATCAGCATTACCAAAAGCTATTCCGGGTTCTGGTACTGGTATGACTTTGTGGCTAGTAGCTATTATTCTTTTTATAGCATCGGCTTTGTTGGGTGGTATTAATTACATCACAACAGTATTAAACATGCGTACAAAAGGAATGAAAATGACTCGCATGCCATTAACTATATGGGCCTTTTTTATTACTGCGGTGTTAGGATTATTATCTTTTCCTGTACTATTAGGTGCTGGTTTATTATTGATATTCGACCGTAGTTTTGGAACAAGTTTCTATTTAAACGAAATAGTTGCAGAATTAGCAGGTGGTATAGAACGTGTTGGTGGTAGCCCCGTGTTATATCAACATTTATTCTGGTTCCTTGGACATCCAGAGGTATATATCATTCTATTACCTGCATTGGGTATAACCTCAGAAGTAATTGCTACCAATTCACGTAAGCCAATATTTGGTTATCGTGCAATGATTGGTTCAATCTTAGCTATCGCATTCTTGTCTTTTATAGTATGGGGTCACCACATGTTTATAACAGGTATGAATCCTTTCTTAGGCTCGGTATTTATGTTAGGTACTTTAATTATTGCGGTACCATCAGCTGTAAAAACCTTTAACTATTTGGCTACTTTATGGAAAGGTAATTTACATTTAACTCCTGCCATGATGTTTGCAATAGGCTTGGTATCTTTCTTTATATCTGGCGGTTTAACTGGCATTTACCTTGGCAACGCTGCATTAGATATTAACTTGCACGATACATACTTTGTTGTAGCCCACTTCCATTTAGTAATGGGAAGTGCAGCTATATTTGGTATGTTAAGTGGTATTTACCATTGGTTCCCAAGAATGTTTGGCCGTATGATGAATAACACATTAGGATATATTCATTTCTGGTTAACATTGATTTCAGCATACTGTGTTTTCTTCCCTATGCATTTCATGGGATTAGCTGGTGTACCTCGCAGATATTATGCAAATACAGCATATGATCAATTTAATGTATTTGTTGACATGAACCAATTTGTTACCATAGCTGCAATTATTGGTGGTGCCGCACAACTTTTATTCTTGATTAACTTCTTTGGAAGTATATTTAAAGGTAAACGTGCTCCTCAAAACCCTTGGAATTCCAACACGTTAGAGTGGACAGCACCTGTTAAGCACATACACGGGAATTGGCCAGGTGATATTCCTTATGTATATCGTTGGCCATATGATTATAGCAAACCAGGATCAGAGTTGGATTATATCCCACAAGACATACCTGATGCAGACCAAACAGATCCATTAGATGAACCTAAAGCAGTTCATTTTGATTTGAAAAATACTACCATGCCATTGGTAGAAAACAAAAAAGCTTAAAACCAAATCGTAGTATTTAGCTTGGCTAAGTAAAATGATAAATAATCAATCAAAATCAGAAAAAAGATTCAGAAGGTTTGGCATTCTAACTATAGCCTCAGTCTTTTTTTTGATTTTTGTTGGTGGGTTAGTTCGCAGTACTGGTAGCGGCATGGGTTGCCCAGATTGGCCGAAATGTTTCGGACAGTGGATACCCCCTACAAATGTTAGCGAGTTACCTGAAAATTACAGGGAGTTGTTTAAAACCTCAACCCATAATGTAGCCGAATTTGACGTTTACAAAACATGGATTGAATATATAAACAGATTAATTGGTGTAGTAACCGGATTATTCATAGCGCTCACTGTATTTTTTGCAATACCTTATCTTAAAACCAAACCCTCGGTATTTTGGCTAAGCTTTTTAGCTTTGATACTTACTGGATTTCAGGGGTGGATTGGAGCAAAGGTGGTTGCAACAAATCTAGCACATTGGATGGTAACCATTCACATGGTTATAGCCTTGGTTATAGTGGGAATATTGATTTACACCATAACCAAATCGCAACAATTTGATGTGTTTCAGTTAAATAACGATCGTTCATTGAAGTTGATAATGATTGCAATACTTATTGTTACTGCAATCCAAACCGTAAGCGGAACACAAGTTAGAGAAAATGTAGATGCAGTAGCATTGATTACCGGAGAGCAAAATAGAGCCCATTGGATTAAATTGCTCGGTAACATGTTTAAATTCCATAGGACATTCTCTCTTCTTATTGCATTACTTACTGTAGTTATGGTTTATAAATTCAGATTGGCTTTCGAAAGAAATAGCATCATTTATAAATCAGTACTTGCTTTGCTTTTACTTGTAGGAGCTCAAATATTAAGTGGTAAAGTGTTAGACAATCTTGGTTTTCCAGCTCAAATACAAAGTGTACACTTATTTGTGGGCAGTTTAATTTGCGGAATGCAACTATTTATAACCATCGTTTTATTTACACGAGTAAAAACAGTTAATGCATAAAAAGCATAACAAATAACAAATTGGAAAACATAAGCCAAAATCAAGTCATTGCAGTTAGTAACTTTTCTCAAAAAGTAACTGACTACAACCAACTAGTTAAAACACGTTTAACTTTTTTGGTAGTACTATCAGCTGTAATTACTTATGCAACCGCTGCCTTTAACCAAGGTATCGTTTGGTTTGATATGTTTATATTAATAATTGGAGGTACTTTAGTTACAGGATCATCAAACGGTATTAACCAAATCATAGAAAAGAATTATGATAAGTTGATGGTGCGAACAGCAAATCGTCCAGTTGCAACTAATCGCATGAGTGTAACTGAAGCAGTAATTGCAAGTTCATTGATGGGGGTTGTGGGTGTATTGTTAATGGGTTATTACTTAAATACCCTATCTGGTGGAATTGCAGCATTGTCATTGTTATTGTATGCCTTTATATACACCCCAATGAAACGCATCTCCCCTATTTCGGTTTTTATCGGAGCATTTCCTGGTGCATTACCCGTTCTTATTGGATATACTGCTTTTAGTGGAACCTTAAACTATGAAGCGTTGATATTATTTGGTGTTCAATTCTTTTGGCAATTTCCACACTTTTGGAGTATTGCATGGATTTTGGATGACGATTATAAACGTGCAGGATTTAAAATGTTACCTACCTACGCAAAAGATAAAAAATCTGCTCTAATTACCTTGGCATTTACTATTTGTTTATTGCCTATTGGTTTAATGCCAACGTTCGAAGGTTATACCGGATTAACTTCTGGTATAGTTGCAATAGCTGGTGGTTTGATGCTTAGTTACTTCTCGTTTAGACTTTATAAAACCTGCGATAATAAAGACGCGAAACGTTTAATGTTTGCTTCTTTCCTATATTTGCCTATGGTACAATTCGCTTACTTATTTGATAAAATTTAACCAATATGATGGCAACAATAAAAAAACAACAAAATTTAAACGATACACCTCCAATAATTAATCCATCAAAATTTGTGGTATGGTTATTAATTGTAGCAAGTGTAATGCTATTTGCCAGTTTTACTAGCGCATACATTGTGCGCAGAGGTGAAGGCAATTGGTTATTATTTGATATTCCATCAATGTTCGCGTATAGCACAATAATTGTAATATTAAGTAGTGCCACTATACAATGGGCTTATCGTGCTGCGAAACGCGATGAATTAGGCCAAGTTAAAATTTCACTATTGGTTACATTTTTATTGGGTGTATCATTCTGCATTAGCCAATGGCTAGGATGGAAGGCACTTGTTGCAAATAACGTTCACTTTGTAGGTAATCCTTCCGAGTCTTTCTTTTATGTTATTTCAGGCGTACATCTAGCACATATGTTAGGTGGAATAATATTTTTAATTATAATAATTGGAAAAGCTTTTTATTTAAACGTTCACAAAAAGAGCATATTAAGTTTAAATTTATGTGTTACTTATTGGCACTTTTTGGGTGCTGCATGGATTTATCTTTACTTTTTCTTATTGTTGAACAGATAATCATACAGAAAACAGAATATTTATAATATATGGCAAACTCAGCTACTTTAACAACAGACACACGTTCACAATGGGGAGGCGGAAAATCTCCATTTAGCATTAGCTATGGTAAATTAATGATGTGGATCTTCTTGCTATCTGATGCATTCACATTCTCATCTCTATTAGTTTCATACGGTTTTGTCCGTTATAGCTTTTCTGGAAATTTAGAAACACCTTGGCCTTCACCTGATCAAGTCTTTAATCACTTTCCATTCTTACATGGTATGCATTTACCATTAATGTTTGTTAGTTTAATGACGTTTATTTTGATTTTCTCATCAGTAACAATGGTATTGGCTGTTGAGGCAGGTCATAGAATGGCTAAAAAGGAAGTTGCTAAATACATGTTTTTAACCATTATTGGTGGAGCAGCTTTCTTAGGTTGCCAAGCTTGGGAATGGTCTCAATTTATTACAGGTTCTGAAGCAGGTAAATTATTGGCAGATGGATCTATATTTCATGGAGCTAACTTATCTATGAATGAATATGGACCAGTAGCATTTGCCGACTTGTTTTTTATAGTTACTGGGTTTCACGGGATGCACGTATTTAGTGGTGTGGTATTAAATATTATTATATTTATTCAGGTATTGAACGGAACTTTTGAAAAACGTGGCCATTATGAAATGGTTGAAAAAGTAGGTTTATACTGGCATTTTGTAGATTTAGTTTGGGTATTTGTTTTTACCTTCTATTACCTTATCTAATTAAATACTCATTCATTTTTTAACCGATTAATTTAAAATTACAGTATTATGTCATCACATACAGTAGAACACTTAGAGCATACAGAATCTCCTACAGATATGAAATCCCAAATTTGGAAAACATTTTGGATACTTCTAGCATTTACATTGGTTGATATCGCACTATACTTTGTATTAGATCCAACTATGTTTAGAAACTGGGTATTTATTATACTAGGTGTAGTAAAAGCGTTTTTTATCGTATCTATTTTTATGCACATGAAATTTGAGCGAAAATTCCTTGCATGGATGATTATATTACCAATGGTATTGGTTATATTTTTAATCACCCTCATGGTAGTAGAAGCAAAATACGTTGACGACCATGTAAATAAGGACTCAGTTGCAAAACCAGCCACTGAAGAATCACACGATACACATGCTCATTAAAATCATTTAAAACAAAACATTAAGCAAGAGGTAGTGCCAAAACACTACCTCTTGTTGCGTAATAAAATTTAATTCACAATGAAAAGGAAACATTTCTTTATAGGTATTGCCATAATATCATTGCCTGTAATTATTTTTTACATGTTAAATACTGGCCAACAACGTTATGTAACCCTACCTATTTTTGGAGAAAAAATACCCCCTGAAGGAAACAACAAAGACACCATTTACTATCAGATACCGGATTTTAAAGTAGTAAATCAATATGGCGATACAGTAACTCAAGCCAACCTTAATGATGGTATTTACGTTGCTAATTTCTTTTTTGCAAGTTGCGAAGATGTTTGCCCGAGTATGAATAGAAGAGCTAAATTGATTTATGATGATATGCAAGAATTAGCATACAAAAACAGAAAACTTGCAGAAGAAAAAGGCTTACAAACATCTGAAACCCCTGTGAAATTTATTTCGTTTACGGTAGATCCAGAAAATGACTCAGTTCCTATATTAAAAGCTTATGCTGATAAGTTCAAAATAACTGGCAAGAATTGGCACTTTACAACTAGCGATAAAGAGCAAATTTTTAATATTGGTAAAGGTTTTTTATTACCTGTTTCGATTGAAGACAGAACAATTGACCACTCTCAACAGTTATTACTAATAGACAAACAAAATCGAATCCGAGGAATGTATGATGCCTTAGACGACTATGAAATGAAACGTTTGCAGGGAGAAATTAAAGTGCTATTATATGAATACAGTAACAAAAAGTAATCAAGACAAAATTTATTTCAGAATCGTAATGACACTTTCGGTAGTAGTATTTGCCGCAGTGGTAATTTTAAACCGTAAAATTATACCAAGACCAGATACTATTCCCGACTTTGTATCTTTCTTACCTAAGTTTAATGCAATAATTAATGCTACTTGCAGTTTATTGTTATTGGTTTCGCTTTACTTCATTAAACAAAAAAATATTGCGGCACACAAAACAACCAACATTATAACCTTCATCCTATCATGTGCATTTTTAGTTTCGTATGTATTGTTTCATTATTTTATTGATAATACATTATACCCTGATAATGGTTTTAAAACAATCTATTATGCAGTATTAATACCTCATATAATACTCGCAGCACTTGTTTTACCATTAATATTACTTTCGTTTTATTACGGACTAAAAATGGATGTTGCTACACATAAAAAGTTGGTGCGATTCACATATCCTATATGGCTTTTTGTTACTGTTAGTGGTGTTGTAGTATACTTAATGATATCACCATATTACAAATTCTAATTTAAAAATGAGGTGATGAATATCATAAACAACGCATGATTTGAATGTTAACTTTGTAACACAAAATTATGAGAAAAATAGTTTTATTTTTATTGGTTGCATTACTAGTTACTCTTTGTTCTGATGCATTTGCACAGGGTTGCCCGATGTGTAAAACATCTTTGGAAGAAGCTAGGAAAAATGGCTCACAAGTTGGCGAAACGCTTAATAATGGAATACTCTATTTATTAGCACTACCCTATATTGTAGCATCTATTTTTGGCATAATTTGGTATCGTAACCATAAAGCAAAATAAAAATTCGAAAACCCACTTTAAAGTGATTAATCATGTCTAAAAATAATTTCGTTGCAAACAAAGGAGCCGCAATGCTTCAATGTAAATGCCCAAGATGCCAATCTGGTAATTTATTTGTAACAAAAGCAACGGATTTAAGCAGTTTTATGAAAATGCACGAAACATGCCCCATTTGTAATTTAAGGTTTGAGATTGAGCCCGGTTTTTTTTGGGGGGCAATGTATGTTAGTTACGCATTAACAACAGGTTTAATGTTGGTTACTTTAGGCATTTTATGGTTAGGCTTTCACGACCCAGAGTTTTGGATTTATGTTGTCAGCATTATTGGTGTTGTATTTATCACATTGCCATGGGTTTTTCGATATTCACGCATGTTTATGCTTTATCTTTTTTCGCCTCTTCGTTTTGATAAAAACTACACTAAAACAAACTAATCAATAGTAATAAATAAATTTTAAGCCTATTTTTACCTCGATATGAATAGGCTTTTTTACTGTTTTATTTTTATTATAATATCCTTTCGCGCTATTGCTCAATTCGAACTTCAACTGTTTGATAAGGTAACCATGCAACCATTAGTTGGAGCCTCTGTTACGCAAGAATGGGTAAACAATAAAACTCAACTCATAAACAAACATTTGGCCATAACCAACAAAAAAGGAATTTGTCAAATAGAAGAGGAAGCCATAAAACAATTGGCTACATTTACCATTTCACATCAGTCAATTGGATCTGTTTCATACACTACCTACCATGTAATTTTAAACAACTATAAGCTTTACCTTACAAACAATACACCACAATTAGAAGAAGCCATCATAAGCGCCAATCGTGTTAATGAAAAAGCTAAGGACATATCAAGACAAATTGAAACGATCAGTAGGCAACAAATTTCATTCGCTAATCAACAAAACACAGCCGATTTATTATTTAATCAAAGTAATGTATACATACAAAAAAGCCAGCAAGGTGGCGGCAGCCCAATTTTAAGAGGATTTGAAGCAAACCGCGTATTACTTGTTATTGATGGAGTTAGACTCAATAATGCCATTTATCGATCAGGCCATTTACAAAATGTAATTCGTATAGATCAGAATTTACTTGAAAAAGTAGAGATATTATATGGATCTGGAAGCGTAATATATGGAAGCGATGCGCTTGGTGGCGTGTTAAGCTTTGTTACCAGAATTCCAGAACTTAATTCAAGTTCTAAAACTTCCTATTTAAAAAACGAGTTCTATAGCCGTTACTCTTCAGCAAACAATGAGACAACTCAACATTATAACGTAAATATTGGTTTTAAAAAATGGGCTTCATTAACCGCTATAACCCATAGCAGCTTTGGCAATGTGATACAAGGTAGAAATAGAGGTTCTGAATGGGAAAATGTAGGCATACGGCCAAACTTTGTAAAGCGAATTAATAACCAAGATGTTATATTTAATAATCCTAATCCTTATGAGCAAAAAGAAAGCAATTACAGACAAACAGATTTTAGCCAAAAATTACTTTTTAAGCCTTCAGAAAAGTTTCAACACATTATCAATTTCCAATACTCTAAAACCAGTAATGTTCCACGTTACGATAGGTTAACAGACATCAGTAATGGGTTACCCAAATCTGCTGAGTGGTATTATGGCCCCGAAAAAAGGCTATTACTTTCATATAATTATCAGTATAATCTAGGCCGAAATTTATTTGATAAAATAAACGCCATTGCAGCTTATCAGTTTGTTGAAGAAAGCAGGCATGATAGATCATTCAATAATGCGTGGTTAAGAAGTAGAACTGAAAAAGTAAACGTATTGAGTTTAAATATTGACATTTTTAAACGAATAAAAAAACATGAAATAAGATATGGTACAGATGCACAATTTAACGATGTAAATTCAATCGCATTTCAAACCGAAATCAACACACAACAACGTAAATCGCTTAGCACACGCTACCCTGCAGATGGAAGCAACATGAGTATAGTTGGCTTATTTATTAGTCATAATTGGGAAATCAATCCTAAGTTTATTTTAAATGATGGCATTAGGTTTTCATACATCAACACAAATAGCAACTTAGGTAAAAGCCTCGATTTTTACTCCTTTTTGCCGCCAACTATTAGCCAATCAAGCCATGCTCTTAATGGTAATCTTGGACTAATATATTTACACAACTCCAAATTTCGCATTTATGCCAATTTATCAAATGCTTTTCATGCACCTAACATCGATGATTTAAGCAAAATTTTCGACAGCAACAGTAAAAACAAAATGATAATTATTCCAAATGATAAACTGATACCCGAGCAAAGTATAACATCTGAAATTGGAACAAACCTAACCCTGATTAAACGTTTTAAAATAAATACAAATGTTTATTACACTCAATTGAATGATGCATTTGTTATAGCTCCAGTTAAAATAAACGATACAGATAGTATAATATATGATGGTGAAATGTCTAAAGTAAATATGTTAACCAATAAACAGAAAGGATTTATTTTAGGTTGGCATGTTGATGCGAACATTACCCTAAACGAAAACTGGAATTTAAATGGTGCATACACATATACTAAAGGTCGTATAAAGCAGAATGAAGATTTCACCCCACTCGATCATATTCCACCATCATATGGACGTATAGGTTCGCAACTACAGTTGAAAGGTTTTAGACTAGATTTTTACACACAATTTAGTGGTGCAAAAAAACTTACTGATTACAACCTAAATGGTGAAGATAATTTACAATATGCAACAACAAAAGGTACTCCATCATGGTATACACTAAATTTAAAACTACAATACAGTACCTTTAAAAGGGGAATTGCAATAAATTTACAAACCGGGGTTGAAAACATATTAGATGCCCATTACCGTTTATTTGCAAGTGGAATAAGTGCTATGGGACGTAACTTTTATGTTGCTGTTAGACTAGGTCTTTGATGTTAAAAAAAACATCATCAAAACCATATCAATATTACAACATTTTTACTATATTTGGATTGTACTAAAATTAATTAGAAATGCTTAA
The DNA here is from genome assembly GCA_027482225.1 of Bacteroidota bacterium. Classification (GTDB taxonomy): domain Bacteria; phylum Bacteroidota; class Bacteroidia; order UKL13-3; family UKL13-3; genus UBA6183. The sequence continues at coordinate 74,373 of JAIXWD010000023.1, read as the reverse complement.
TACCATTCAACAATTTATAAATTATTTAAATTATGAAAAGCATTTCTCGAGTCACACCATTCGGGGCTATCAAAATGATTTGAATCAATTCAGTTCATTTATTGTGCAACAATTTGAAATAGAATCACCAAATATAATAAGCCATCAGCACATAAGAACTTGGTTGGTTGATTTAATGAATAATAATATTGAACCAAGAAGTATTGCCAGAAAACTTTCCGCCCTTCGTAGTTATTTTAAATACTTGATTAAAGAAGAATTAATTACTACAAATCCTGTTTCGAAGGTGCAGGCACCAAAGGTTGCAAAAAAACTACCTAGTTTTATTGAAGAGCAAAACTTGAACATTCTTTTCGATCATAAGGTAAACAACAATCAAGAGGAGTTTTTTACTAACGATTTTGAAGGCCAAAGAAATAGGTTGATTCTACTTTTATTTTACACTTGTGGCGTTCGATTATCCGAACTAATTGAACTTAAAACCTCAGATTTTGATACCTATAGACAAACCATTAAAGTATTAGGTAAAAGGAATAAAGAAAGAATTATCCCAATTACGAAAGAACTAAATCTAGGTATTCAAAAGTATATTATAACTAAAACACAACTGGGTTTAAATAACGAGCAATTATTTGCTTTATCTTCAAACAATAAAATGTACCCAAAAGCAGTTTATAATATAGTTAAACATTTTTTAAGCATGGTAACCACGATAGATAAAAAAAGCCCCCATGTGCTTAGGCATACATTTGCCACACACCTATTAAACAAAGGGGCAGATTTAAACGCAATAAAAGAATTACTAGGCCATGCAAGTTTGGCAGCCACTCAAGTTTATACACACAATAGCATAGAACGATTAAAAAACATACATAAAACACGACACCCAAGAGCTTAATTTTTTTTCTTAAACAAAAACAAACCGAAATAACTGCTCAATAAGCAGACTGAAGGTTCATAAAATAAAAAAATATGAAAGTAGACATTCAATCCATCCACTTTACAGCAGACTATAAGTTATTAGATTTTGTAACTAAAAAGTTGGAAAAGGTACAAACCTTTTATGATGGGATAAAAAGCACTGATGTATACCTCAAAGTTGAAAAAGATAGTGAAAAAGAGAATAAAACAGTTGAGGTAAAAATCAATTTGAATGGAAATTCTATATTTGCCAAAGAACAAGCAAGTACATTTGAAACAGCTACTGATTTAGTTTTAGATAAATTAGTTGCTCAAGTGAAAAAACATAAAGAAAAAATAGAGGTTAAATAACAATTATCCATTAAGTTTTCACTAAATACTAAGCCTGTTATGTTTCATAACGGGCTTTTTTTGTAAATATTCGGCTTGATAATCAGCACTGAATAAAAAAAAGTTTGCATATTATTCCCCAAACCAAGACTTTTGCACCCGCTGTTACACAACTCAACGCCTCTATAAATGCGTTAATTTGAAATTTTGCTTCCAAAAATTTGCATACATCTTGTAAATAACTACATTTGCAGTCCTTTTTTAGGAAACCTTGTAGACAAGATTGTTCTTTAAATATTAAAAATACTGAAAGAGGTTAGTGATAACCTTACTCAAAAGCCACTTTAGCTCAGCTGGTAGAGCAACTGATTTGTAATCAGTAGGTCGCTGGTTCGATTCCGGCAAGTGGCTCACCTTGAAAGGTAATGGGGAGATTCCAGAGCGGTCAAATGGGACGGACTGTAAATCCGTTGCTTCGGCTTCGAAGGTTCGAATCCTTCTCTCCCCACCACCATCAAATAGGTTAAAAGATGAGTGAAAAAGAATCAGTGAAGAGGCGTGTAATCTTTTTAAATTTATTAAACCTGCGGGAGTAGCTCATTTGGTAGAGCGACAGCCTTCCAAGCTGTAGGTAGCGGGTTCGAGCCTCGTCTCCCGCTCGAGAGTAAATTGAGGTGATTAACTAATCTTAATCACCTCAATACTTAAAAGCTGTTGTAGCTCAGGGGTAGAGCACTTCCTTGGTAAGGAAGAGGTCGTGAGTTCAATTCTCATCAACAGCTCTAAAACTGAGTAAAGTGATGTAGATGGTTTTGCTGTGTTTTCCTGAATAAACACAATTTTAACTGAGTGCATATTTGCATTCGGTTTTTGGTATTAAAAAAACTTAAAATTAAAAAAAAATAAAACAACACAACTATGGCAAAAGAAAAATTTGACCGCAGTAAAGCACACGTTAATATTGGTACTATCGGTCACGTAGATCATGGTAAAACAACTTTAACAGCTGCAATCACTAAAGTTCTAGCTGATGCTGGTTTATCTGAAGCTCGTTCATTCGATTCAATTGACTCAGCTCCTGAAGAAAAAGAACGTGGTATTACAATTAATACAGCTCACGTAGAGTATTCAACCGCTAACCGTCATTACGCTCACGTTGACTGTCCAGGTCACGCGGATTACGTAAAGAACATGGTTACAGGTGCAGCTCAAATGGATGGTGCTATCCTAGTAGTAGCATCAACAGATGGTCCAATGCCTCAAACTCGTGAGCATATTTTATTAGCTCGTCAAGTAGGTGTACCTCGTATCGTTGTATTCATGAATAAAGTGGATATGGTTGATGATCAAGAGTTATTAGAAATCGTTGAAATGGAAATCCGTGATTTGTTAAACAAATACGAATTCCCAGGTGATGAAATTCCAGTTATCCGCGGTTCAGCATTAGGTGGTTTGAATGGTGATGCAAAATGGGTTGAGAAAATCATGGAATTGATGAATGCAGTAGATACATACATTCCAGTTCCTCCTCGTGCAACTGAATTACCTTTCTTAATGCCAGTAGAAGACGTATTCTCGATCACTGGTCGTGGTACTGTTGCTACAGGTCGTATCGAGCGTGGTATCATTAACTCAAATGAGGCAGTTGAAATCATTGGTTTAGATGCTGAAAATTTAACTTCTGTAGTAACTGGAGTAGAAATGTTCCGCAAAATATTAGATCGTGGAGAAGCTGGTGATAACGTAGGTTTATTATTACGTGGTATTGATAAAGCTGCTATCCGTAGAGGTATGGTAATTTGCAAACCAGGTTCAGTAAAACCACATACAAAGTTTAAAGCTGAAATTTACGTATTATCAAAAGACGAAGGTGGACGTCACACTCCATTCTTCAACAAATACCGTCCTCAGTTCTATTTCCGTACCACAGACGTAACTGGCGAAACCCATTTACCTGAAGGAATGGAAATGGTAATGCCTGGTGATAACGTAACTATTAACGTTACTCTAATTGCTCCAATTGCAATGGAAAAGGGTTTACGTTTCGCTATCCGTGAGGGTGGCAGAACAGTAGGTGCTGGTCAGGTTACTGAAATTCTTGAATAATTAAACAAATTAGATTCTGAATGTTGGCTGGGTAACTAGCCAACATTTAGTGTCTAAATACACGGACATAGTTCAATGGTAGAATAGAGGTCTCCAAAACCTTTGATCAGGGTTCGAATCCTTGTGTCCGTGCAAAAATATTTTTGATCAAAACAAATAATATGAGCAAACTAACCGAATATTTTAAGTCATCATACGATGAGCTTGTAAACAAGGTAACTTGGCCAACATGGAGCGAGTTACAAGAAAGCACCATCATAGTAATGATTGCATCAATAATTATTGCTTTGATCATATACGTAGTTGATATAGCAGGAAGTGGCGCATTAGGCTTTTTCTATCAACTATTTCAATAATTCTTTATATATAAGATGAACGGAATGTCGCAGGATCAATATAAATGGTACGTAGTTAGAGCAGTTACCGGACAAGAAAAGAAGGTAAAGGCACAATTAGAGTCGGAGCTTGAAAGAGCGGGCTTGCTTAAGCATGTGCCACAGATCCTGATACCAACTGAAAAAGTTTACCAAATTAAAAATGGTAAAAAAACAGTTAAAGAGAAAAATTACTTGCCAGGTTATATTTTAATTCAAGCCGAATTAATAGGTGAAACTTCTCACATTATAGATTCAGTTAATGGTGTAGTTGGATTCTTAGGTGGTAAAGCCACTCCTACTCCACTGCGTAACTCAGAAGTTAACCGCATTTTAGGAAATGTTGATGAGGCAGCAGAGCAAGGAGAAACAATTGTTGAACCATACTTGGTTAACGAAACAATTAAAGTAATTGATGGTCCTTTTAGTGGATTTAGCGGTGTGGTTGAGGAGATAATGGAAGACAGAAAGAAACTTAAAGTAATGGTTAAAATTTTCGGAAGAAGTACACCATTAGAGTTAAATTACGTTCAAGTAGAAAAAGAAAATTAATTAAATATATACAAGGTGCGCAAGCACTATAATAGTAAAGCGTTATGGCTAAAGAATTAACAGGGTTTATTAAATTACAGGTAAAAGGTGGAGCAGCTAATCCTGCACCTCCAATTGGTCCTGCCTTAGGTTCTAAGGGTGTTAACATCATGGATTTTTGTAAACAATTTAATGCAAGAACCCAAGATAAAGCAGGAAAGATATTACCAGTTGTAATTTCAGTTTATAGCGATAAGTCATTTGATTTCATCGTTAAAACCCCTCCAGTTGCTTCTCAATTAATGGAAGCAGCTAAAATCACCTCTGGTTCTGCAGAATCAAATCGTAAAAAAGTAGGTTCAGTAACTTGGGATCAAGTTCGTGCAATTGCATCAGATAAAATGCAAGACATGAATTGCTTCAAAGTAGAATCAGCTATGAAGATGGTTGCAGGATCAGCCCGTTCAATGGGAATAACAGTTTCAGGTGAAATACCTGCTGAATTAAATTAAGAAAGAAAAAAAGAATAATATAATGGCGAGGATTAGCAAAAAAAGAAAAGTAGCGTTAGCTAAAATCGAGCCTAATAAGCAATATGCATTAACCGATGCTTCAAAACTAGTTAAAGAGATTACCTCTACTACCTTTGATTCTTCCGTTGATATTGATATTCGCTTAGGGGTTGATCCGAAAAAAGCTAACCAAATGGTACGTGGTGTAGTAACACTACCACACGGTACAGGTAAAACCGTAAGAGTTTTAGCCTTAGTTACACCTGATAAAGAGGCAGAAGCCAAAGAAGCAGGAGCTGACTACGTAGGTTTAGATGAGTTTATCCAGAAAATTGAGCAAGGTTGGGTTGATATCGATATTATCGTAACACAACCAAACGTAATGGCTAAATTAGGAAAATTAGGAAGAGTATTAGGTCCTCGTAACTTAATGCCAAACCCGAAATCTGGTACTGTAACAACAGAAATAGGTAAAACAGTAAAAGAGGTAAAAGCTGGTAAAATTGACTTTAAAGTTGATAAAGAAGGTAACATCCATACATCAATAGGTAAGGCATCGTTTGCACCTGAAAAGTTAGCTGAAAATGCAGTTGAGTTAATTCAAACTATCGCTAAACTTAAGCCTTCAGCAGCAAAAGGAACTTACTTCCGTGGCATAAGTATATCATCAACAATGAGCCCTGGCTTACATGTTGATACCAAATCTATTCCCGGAATATAATAAATCAGTTAGTTATGAATAGAGAACAGAAAGCAGAAATTATAGAGTCACTTACTCAAAAGTTGAATGAGTGTAACTTCATTTACTTAACTGATGTTAGTTCATTGGATGCACAAAAAACTAGTGCATTACGAAGGGCATTCTTCAAAGAAGGTATAGTTATGGAAGTAGCCAAAAACACCTTAATTGAAAAAGCTATCGAAAAATCAGGAAAAAACTTTGGCGAAATCAACACTATTTTAAAAGGTAATACAGCATTATTATTCTCAAACGATAGTAAGTCTCCTGCTAAAATAATCAAAGATTTTAGGAAGAAAGATACTAAGCCCTCACTTAAGGGTGCTTACATTGATTCTGATATCTTTATTGGCGATGACCAATTAGATGCATTAACTAAACTAAAATCAAGAAACGAACTCATCGGAGAGGTTATTGGATTATTACAATCACCTGCACAAAATGTTATTTCTGCATTACAATCAAGCGGAGGCAAATTGGCTGGTATTGTTAAAACATTATCTGAGCGTCCTCAATAATTCAACCAAACAAAAACAAAAAATCAATAATTAATAACAATTTAAATTTTAGAAACCATGGCAGATTTAAAAGCGTTTGCTGAACAGTTAGTTAACTTGTCAGTAAAAGAAGTAAACGAGTTAGCAACAATTCTTAAAGACGAATACGGTATAGAGCCTGCAGCTGCTGCAGTTGCAGTAGCCGCTCCAGCTGCTGCTGGTGCAGGTGAAGCTGCTGCTGAAAAATCAACTTTTGATGTGATTTTGAAAAACGCAGGTCAAGCTAAATTAAACGTTGTAAAAGTTGTTAAAGACTTAACAGGTTTAGGATTGAAAGAAGCTAAAGAATTAGTTGACGGTGCTCCAAAAGCAATTAAAGAGGGCGTTGACAAAGCTGAAGCTGAAAGCTTAAAAGCTAAGCTTGAAGAAGCTGGTGCTGAAGTAGAATTGAAATAATTCTACCCTCGCACTTACTGGAACTTGACCCCGGCTTGCCGAGGGTCAATTTCTTGTTTATAAACATTGCTATTTTTTGTCAAAGTTTTGTCAAATTTTAAACCAAAAATCCATTGGCTAATAAAATGATGCAAACAGGAGAAAGAATTAATTTCTCAACTGTTAAAAAGGTAATCGATTACCCAGATTTCTTGGATGTTCAATTAGAATCATTCAAGGAGTTTTTCCAACTCGATACCACATCGGAAAGCAGAGCTAACGAAGGCCTGTATAAAGTGTTCCAGGAAAATTTTCCTATCACTGATACCCGAAATATTTTCGTATTAGAATTTCTTGATTACTTTGTTGATCCACCTCGTTACTCTATTGATGAGTGCATAGAGCGTGGTTTAACTTACAATGTTCCGTTAAAGGCAAAGTTGCGCTTATCATGTAACGATCCTGAACATGAAGATTTCCAGACCATCGTGCAAGATGTGTACTTAGGTACAATTCCTTACATGACACCAGGTGGGACTTTTTGTATTAACGGTGCTGAGCGCGTAATTGTTTCTCAATTGCATCGCTCGCCAGGTGTGTTCTTTGGTCAAACCTACCACACCAATGGTACTAAGTTATACTCGGCTCGTGTTATTCCTTTTAAAGGTAGCTGGATTGAATTTGCAACAGACGTTAATAATGTCATGTATGCATACATCGATCGTAAGAAAAAATTCCCAGTTACAACATTATTGAGAGCAATTGGTTACGAAACTGATAAAGATATTTTAAACTTATTTGACTTAGCTGAAGAAATTAAGGTGAGCAAATCAGGATTGAAAAAAGCTGTTGGTCGTAAATTAGCTGCAAGGGTATTAAAAACTTGGGTTGAAGATTTCGTTGATGAAGATACCGGTGAGGTAGTTTCCATAGAGCGTAATGAAGTAATTATTGAGCGTGATACCGTTTTGGAAGACGAACACATTGATCTTATTGTTGAAGCAGAAGTGAAAACGATTCTTCTTCACAAAAACGAATCAAACCACAACGACTTCGCTATTATTTTAAATACCTTACAAAAAGATACTGCGAATAGTGGTAAAGAAGCTCATGAGCACATTTACCGTCAATTACGTAATGCAGATCCACCTGATGAGGAAACTGCACGTGGCGTAATTGATAAATTATTCTTCTCTGATAAACGTTATGATTTAGGAGAAGTAGGTCGCTATCGTATCAATCGTAAGTTAAATCGTAACACCTCTTCTGAGGTACGCGTATTAACAAAAGATGATATTGTAAGCATTATGAAATACTTAATTGAGTTATCAAATTCACGTGCAGATGTGGATGATATTGATCACTTAAGTAACAGACGTGTGCGTACAGTTGGCGAACAATTATATTCTCAATTTGGTGTAGGTTTAGCTCGTATGGCACGTACCATTCGCGAGCGTATGAACATCCGTGATAACGAGGTGTTTACTCCAGCCGATTTGATTAACGCAAAAACATTATCATCAGTAATCAACTCGTTTTTTGGTACCAACCAATTATCGCAGTTTATGGATCAAACCAATCCATTGGCCGAAATTACCCACAAACGTAGGTTATCAGCCTTAGGTCCAGGTGGTCTTTCTCGCGATAGAGCAGGTTTCGAGGTTCGTGATGTTCACTACACGCACTACGGTCGTTTGTGTACTATCGAAACACCTGAGGGTCCAAACATCGGTTTGATTTCTTCATTGTGTGTGCATGCTAAAATTAATGGTATGGGTTTCATCGAAACTCCTTACCTAAAAGTTGAAGATGGAAAAGTTCGCATCGACCAACCGGTTACATATTTAAGTGCCGAGGACGAAGAGGGCAAAACAATTGCACAGTGTAATGCAGTGTACGATGAAAAAGGCAATTTTGCTACCCCTAAAGTAAAAGCACGTTACGAAGGTGATTTCCCAATGGTGGAAGCTGAAAAATTGGAGTTTATGGATATTGCTCCTAACCAAATCGTTTCGATTGCAGCATCAATGATTCCTTTCCTTGAACATAATGATGCGAATCGTGCGTTGATGGGATCGAACATGCAACGTCAAGCAGTACCATTATTAAAACCACAAGCACCGGTTGTTGGAACAGGATTAGAGGGAAAAATTGCCCGCGATTCTCGTACCATGATTGTTGCAGAAGGTAAAGGTGTTATTGATTATGTAGATGCAAATAAAATTGTTGTTCGTTACGAACAATCGGAAGTAGATAAACTAGTAAGCTTTGGAACTGATACTAAAACTTACGACTTAATCAAATTCCGTAGAACCAATCAAAATACGTGTATCAATTTAAAACCAATTGTTAAAAAAGGTGATAAAGTTGATAAAGGCATGGTATTGTGTGATGGTTATGCTACCGAAAATGGTGAACTTGCATTGGGTCGCAACTTAAAAGTTGCATTCATGCCTTGGCAAGGTTTCAACTTTGAAGATGCGATCGTAATTTCTGAACGAGTTGTAAAAGAAGATATCTTTACATCTATTCATGTAACTGAATATGAATTAGAAGTTCGTGATACTAAACGTGGTGAAGAGGAATTAACAAATGACATTCCAAACGTAAGTGAAGATGCAACGCGTAACCTTGATGAAAACGGCTTAATCCGTGTAGGTTGTGAAGTAGCTGAAGGTGATATTTTAATAGGTAAAATTACTCCTAAAGGAGAAACAGAGCCATCGCCTGAAGAGAAATTACTACGTGCTATTTTTGGAGACAAAGCTGGTGATGTAAAAGATGCTTCGCTTAAGGCACCACCATCAACATCAGGTGTTGTTATCGAGAAAAAATTATTTGCTCGTACTAAAAAGGATAAAACTGCTAAAGTTGATGACAAAGCCAAAATAGCTAAGTTACATGATGAGCATGAGAAAAATGTTAAAGCTATAAAGCAAACATTAATCGAAAAATTATTTGCCGTACTTCAAGGTAAAACCTCGCAAGGTTTGTTTAATGTATATGGTGAAGAGTTAATTGCAAAAGGAACTAAGTTTACAAACAAAAATCTTAGCGATATCGACTACACCCACATTAATGCCAACAACTGGACAACTGACGCTGATAAAAATGAGCAAGTGCGTTTGATTTTATCAAACTACAAAAATCGCTTAAATCAAGAAATTGCTGATTTCAGACGTAAAGAGTTTGCAGTACTTGTTGGAGATGAGTTACCAACTGGTATTTTAAAACTAGCTAAAGTTTATATAGCTAACAAGCGTAAACTAAAAGTTGGTGATAAGATGGCTGGTCGCCACGGTAATAAAGGTATAGTTGCACGTATTGTGCGTGATGAAGACTTACCGTTTATGGAAGATGGAACTCCGGTAGATATTGTATTGAATCCACTAGGTGTACCTTCTCGTATGAACTTGGGTCAGATTTACGAAACAGTACTTGGCTGGGCTGGTAAAGAATTAGGTTTAAAGTTCGCTACTCCTATTTTTGACGGTGCCACCGAAGAGCAAGTACTTGAATATTGCCATGAAGCTGGTATTCCAGAGTTTGGTCTAACGCAATTGTATGATGGTTTAAGTGGAGATAAGTTCCATCAACCTGTTACAGTTGGTATCATATACATGTTAAAATTAGGTCACATGGTTGATGATAAGATGCATGCTCGTTCTATCGGTCCATACTCATTAATTACGCAACAACCATTGGGTGGTAAAGCACAGTTTGGTGGTCAGCGTTTTGGTGAGATGGAGGTATGGGCACTTGAAGCATTTGGTGCAGCCAACATATTACAAGAAATCTTAACCATTAAGTCGGATGATATTATTGGACGTGCAAAAACTTACGAAGCCATAGTTAAGGGAGATAACCTTCCTCAACCAGGACTTCCAGAGTCATTCAACGTATTGATGCATGAGTTAAGAGGCTTAGGTCTTGATGTTACACTTGAATAATTAAAGACAGCAACTAATATGTCAAAAAAAGATATTAAAATCAAAAGTAATTTCACCAAGATACGTATTGGTTTGGCTTCGCCCGAATCAATACTTACTAAATCTCACGGTGAGGTAACAAAACCCGAAACAATTAACTATCGTAGCTTTAAACCTGAAATGGGTGGATTGTTTTGCGAGCGTATTTTCGGACCAATCAAAGATTACGAATGCCATTGCGGAAAATACAAACGTATTCGCTACAAAGGAATCGTATGCGATCGTTGTGGTGTTGAAGTTACTGAGAAAAAAGTAAGACGTGAGCGTATCGGACACATTAATCTTGTTGTTCCGGTAGCACATATCTGGTATTTCCGCTCGTTACCAAATAAAATTGGTTACTTGTTAGGTATACCAACTAAAAAACTTGACATGGTTGTATACTACGAACGTTATGTAGTATGTCAACCTGGTATTAAAGGAAATGATGGTGTGTTGATGCACGATTTGTTAACAGAAGAAGAATATTTAGATATTCTTGATACGTTACCAAAAGATAACCAGCATTTAGATGATGAAGATCCTAATAAATTTATCGCTAAAATGGGCGGTGATGCATTGTGGTTTTTATTGTCTCGCATCAACCTTGATAACTTAAGTTTCGACCTTCGTAATAAGGCTAGCAACGAAACTTCACAGCAACGTAAACAAGAAGCTTTAAAGCGCTTAAAAGTTGTTGAAGGTTTCCGTTCGGCTCAAGAAAACGGTGAAAACCGTCCTGAGTGGATGGTGGTAAAAATACTACCTGTTATTCCACCAGAATTACGTCCGCTAGTTCCTCTAGAAGGTGGCCGATTTGCTACATCAGATTTAAATGATTTATACCGCAGAGTAATAATTCGTAACAACCGTTTAAAACGCTTAATGGAAATTAAAGCTCCAGAGGTGATTTTACGTAACGAGAAACGTATGTTACAAGAGGCGGTTGACTCATTATTTGACAATACAAGACGTGTTAGCGCTGTTAAAACAGAAGGTAACCGTCCGTTAAAATCTTTAAGCGATATGCTTAAAGGTAAACAAGGTCGTTTCCGTCAAAACTTACTAGGTAAACGTGTTGATTACTCTGGCCGTTCTGTTATTGTGGTAGGTCCAAACTTAAAACTACACGAGTGCGGTATTCCAAAAAACATGGCAGCAGAGTTATTCAAGCCATTTATTATCCGTAAGTTATTGGAGCGTGGTATAGTAAAAACAGTTAAATCTGCAAAGAAATTAGTTGATAGAAAAGAAGCTGTAATCTGGGATATTTTAGAAAACATCTTAAAAGGTCACCCGGTATTACTAAATCGTGCCCCTACTCTACACAGATTGGGTATACAATCTTTTCAACCAAAATTGGTTGAAGGTAAAGCAATTCAACTTCACCCATTGGTTTGTACTGGTTTTAACGCGGATTTTGATGGTGACCAAATGGCTGTTCACGTACCATTAGGTAACGCAGCAATTTTGGAAGCCCAAGTGTTAATGCTTGCATCACACAATATTCTTAATCCTGCTAATGGTGCTCCTATTGCTGTACCTTCTCAAGATATGGTTTTGGGTCTTTATTACATTACTAAAGGCCGCAAATCTATTACCGAAAATCCTGTTAAAGGTGAAGATTTAGCATTTTATAGCGCTGAAGAAGCCATGATTGCATTTAATGAAAAGCGTGTTGATTTACATGCTAACGTAAAATGCCGTGTAATGGTTAAAGAAGATGGTGAGTTAAAATACAAACTTACCGAAACAACCATGGGCCGTATTTTATTTAACAATGTTGTACCAACCGAATATGGTTACATCAACGAATTGTTAACCAAGAAAAACTTACGTGACATTATTGGTAGCGTAATTAAAGATTGCGGTATGGATGTAGCTGCTAAATTCTTAGATGACATTAAGGAATTAGGATACCATTATGCATTTAAAGGCGGTCTTTCATTTAACTTGAAATACGTAATGATTCCAAAAGAAAAGGGAGAATTCGTAAAGCAAGCTATGGATGAGGTTGATGAAATTTGGAATAACTACAACAATGGTTTTATCACAAACAATGAGCGTTATAACCAAGTAATTGATATCTGGACCCGTATTAACTCTCGTTTAGCAGATACTGTTTTGAAACAGTTAAAAGAAGACCGTCAAGGATTCAACCCAATTTATATGATGTTGGATTCAGGAGCGCGTGGTAGTAAAGAACAAATTCGTCAGTTAGGTGGTATGAGGGGATTAATGGCGAAACCACAGAAAAACTTAAGTGGTGGTACCGGAGAGATTATCGAGAACCCGATTTTATCTAACTTTAAAGAAGGTTTATCCGTAATTGAATACTTTATCTCTACCCACGGTGCGCGTAAAGGTTTGGCCGATACCGCTTTAAAAACTGCAGATGCGGGTTACTTAACACGTAGGTTACATGACGTTTCTCAAGATGTAGTTGTAAACGAGCCTGATTGTGGTACCTTACGTGGTATTGTGATGAGTGCATTAAAAGACAATGAAGAGGTTGTAGAAACTTTATACGAACGTATTTTAGGTCGCACAAGTTTACATGATGTAATAGATCCATTAACCAATGAAGTTTATTGCTACAGCGGTGATGAAATTACAGAAGAAATAGCTACTAAAATAGAAGCATCTCCGGTTGAACAAGTTGAAATCCGCTCGGTATTAACCTGCCAATCTAAATATGGTGTGTGTGCGAAATGTTATGGTCGTAACTTGGCTACATCTCGTATGGCACAACGTGGAGATGCTGTAGGTGTTATTGCAGCACAATCAATTGGTGAACCAGGTACACAGTTAACTTTACGTACTTTCCACGTGGGTGGTACTGCATCTAACATTGCTACAGAAAGTGAAATGAACGCTAAATTCGGTGGATTGTTGGAGTTCGAAGAAATTAGAACTACACCAATGGTTACTGAAGAAGGACCTTCAGAAGTAGTAATTGGTCGTCAAGGTGAAGTTCGAATTTTGGATGAAAAGACTCGTGTTACTATTATCACGGTTAATATTCCATACGGAGCGCACTTATTTGTTAAAAACGGACAAAAAATAGAAAAAGGTGCACGTCTTTACACTTGGGATCCATACAATGCTGTTATCATCACAGAATCTGCTGGTAAGGTTAAGTTCGAAAATATTATTGAGAATGTTACCTTTAAGGAAGAAAGTGATGAGCAAACAGGTCACAAAGAAAAAGTAATTATCGAGTCGAAAGACAAAACCAAAATTCCATCAATTATTGTTAGCGATAAAAAGGGTGAAAATACTAAGGAATACAATATTCCTGTAGGGGCTCATATCGTAGTGGAACAAGGTACAACGGTAATTGCTGGTCAAATACTAGTAAAAATCCCTCGTGTTGTTGGTAAAACACGTGATATTACAGGAGGTTTACCGCGTGTTACCGAATTATTCGAAGCACGTAATCCATCAAATCCAGCGGTAGTAACCGAAATTGATGGAGTTGTAACTTTTGGTGGTATTAAACGTGGTAACCGTGAGGTGATGATTACATCAAAAGATGGTGAACAAAAGAAATACATGGTATCACTTTCTAAGCACATTTTAGTGCAAGAAAACGATTTCGTGAAAGCAGGTTCTCCGCTATCTGATGGTGCTATCAGTCCACAAGATATTTTACGTATTGAAGGTCCTTTAGCTGTGCAACGTTATATCCTAAATGGTATCCAAGAGGTTTACCGTTTACAAGGTGTAAAAATCAACGATAAACACATTGAAACCATTGTGCGTCAAATGATGCAAAAAGTGGAGGTAATTGATGCTGGTGATACATTATTCCTTGAAGGAGAAAACGTAGACCGTTGGACATTTAAAGAAACTAATGATTGGATTTTCGACAAAAAAGTAGTGGTTGAAGCAGGTGATTCTTCATCGTTTAAACCAGGACAAATTGTAAGCGTACGTAAATTACGTGACGAAAACTCTATGTTAAAACGTAAGGCGTTAAGAATAGTTGAAGCCCGTGATGCACAACCTGCAACAGGAGCCCAAATTATTCAAGGTATAACGCGTGCATCTTTAGGTACACATAGTTTCTTAAGTGCTGCATCGTTCCAGGAAACAACAAAAGTATTAAATGAAGCTGCTATATCTGGCAAAGTGGATCACATGTTAGGTTTGAAAGAGAATATCATTGTTGGTCACTTAATACCAGCAGGTACAGGTTTACGTGAGTACGAAAAATTAGTAGTAGGTTCTAAAGAAGAATACGAAATGCTAATGGCCTCTAAAGGCTAATAACATTAGTAAATATTATTTACAAAGGCAGTGATGAATTTCTCACTGCCTTTTTTATTTTTGAATAATTCTAAATCAATTTAACAACCTCAAAAAAATGGAAACGACAAATAACGAAAACCAATTAAACATAGAGTTAAGCGAAGAAATGGCCGAAGGCATATACAGTAACTTAGCCATAATAACACATAGCAATGCCGAATTTGTAATTGATTTTATACGTGTAATGCCAGGTGTTCCTAAAGCAAAAGTAAAATCAAGAATCGTACTTACACCTCAACATGCCAAAAGATTATTAATGGCTCTTGGTGATAATATTCTAAAATACGAAGAACAAAACGGCACTATTGATTTGCATGACTCTCCCCCATTCCCGATGAATTTTGGCGGACCAACCGCGCAAGCATAATGTATAAAAAAACAGCCGTATCTTGAATTGATGCGGCTGTTTTGTTTGAATTGAATTGTCTATTTTCAAATTAAATTAGCCATTTTTATTACTTTAATTATCTTTGCCAAAATCTAAACAACCTTGAATAAATCCATCAATAAATTCCCAGCTGTTTTAGTTTTAGCAGACGGCACCGTATTCAAAGGCACCTCGATTGGTAAAATAGGTACCACCACCGGAGAAATTTGTTTTAATACAGGAATGACCGGTTATCAAGAAGTATTCACAGATCCATCATATTACGGACAAATTTTGTTGCAAACCAATGTACATATTGGTAACTATGGAATTCATGCTGAAGAAGTAGAATCGGATGACATTAAAATTGCTGGCCTAGTTTGTAAGCAGTTTAACGTACCTTATTCTCGTAAAATGGCAGGTATGAGTGTACAAGATTACTTTACCCAAAACAATATTGTAGGGATAACGGATATAGACACCCGCGAGGTGGTAATGCATGTGCGCAATAAAGGTGCAATGAATGCCATCATATCTGCCGAAGACAAAACGGTTGAAGAACTCTTGAATGAATTAAATAATGTTCCTTCAATGGAAGGTTTAGAACTTTCATCAAAAATCTCAACGCAACAAACCTATTACTTGGGTAATCCCGAAGCTTCTAAGCGTGTAGCAGTATTAGACTTTGGTATTAAGAAAAATATTTTACGTTGCTTGGTTGAAAGAGATTGTTACCTGGCTGTATTTAATGGCAAAACAAGTTTTGACGAGATAATGAAATTTAAACCAGATGGTATTATGCTTAGTAATGGACCTGGTGATCCTGCTACCATGACTTATGCAGTAGATACAGTTAAAACCATCTTGGACAATAATATCCCTACCTTTGGTATTTGTTTAGGTCATCAAATTTTGGCTGAAGCAAACGGTATTTCTACTTTTAAGATGCATAACGGCCACAGAGGAATGAATCACCCGGTTAAAAACCTGATTACCGGTTTATGTGAAGTTACATCTCAAAATCATGGTTTTAGTGTAAGGGCCGAAGATGTGTCTAAAAACCCAAATGTAGAGGTAACCCATATTAATTTAAACGATAATACAGTTGAAGGTATTCGCTTAAAAGATAAAAAAGCATTCTCAGTTCAATATCACCCTGAGGCCGCTCCCGGCCCTCACGATAGTAGGTATTTATTTGATGATTTTATCAAATTAATGAACTAATCCAACCAATAATTACATACAATAACTAAAAAAATATACATATGAGTTCAATAATTGATATTCATGCCAGACAAATTTTAGACTCTCGTGGTAACCCTACTGTTGAGGTTGAAGTAATAACTGAAGAAGGTGCAATGGGACGTGCTGCTGTTCCTAGTGGTGCAAGCACAGGAGCTCATGAAGCAGTAGAACTACGCGATGGTGATAAAAAAGTATTTATGGGTAAAGGTGTTTTAAAAGCCGTTAACAACGTAAATAAAATAATTGCTGATAAATTAATGGGTGTTGATGTATTTGAGCAAAACGAAATTGATCGTTTAATGCTTAAATTAGATGGCACAGATAACAAAGCAGAGTTAGGAGCAAACGCTATTTTAGCTGTTTCTTTGGCATGTGCTAAAGCCGCTGCCATAGAAGCTAACATGCCTTTATACCGTTACGTAGGTGGTGTTAATGCAAACACTTTACCTATTCCGTTAATGAACATTTTAAATGGTGGTTCGCATGCTGATAACTCTATAGATTTTCAGGAGTTTATGATTATGCCGGTTAAAGCCGATAGCTTTAGCGAAGCATTACGTATGGGTACAGAGGTTTTCCATCACCTTAAAAATGTATTGAAGAAAAAAGATTACAGCACAAACGTGGGCGATGAAGGTGGATTTGCTCCAAACATTCCGTCAAACGAAGAAGCCATTGAAACTGTTTTAAAAGCCATTGAAGAAGCAGGTTACAAACCGGGAAAAGATATTTACATTGCTATGGATGCTGCTACTACCGAGTTTTACGATGAAAAAACAGGGTTATATACCTTTAAAAAATCGGACGGACGCGAAATGGATTCTTCGGCAATGGTTGCTTACTGGAAACAATGGACCGAAAAATACCCGATTATTTCTATTGAAGATGGTATGGCGGAAGATGATTGGAAAGGCTGGGCTGAATTGACAAAAAATATTGGCGATAAAGTACAATTGGTAGGTGATGATTTGTTTGTAACCAACAGCAAACGTTTACAAAAAGGTATTGATAAAGGTGTAGCAAACTCTATTTTGGTTAAAGTAAACCAAATTGGTAGTTTAAGCGAAACCATAGATGCGGTAAACTTAGCAACCCGCCATGCATATACAAACATAATGAGTCACCGTAGTGGCGAAACAGAAGACACTACGATTGCCGATTTAGCTGTAGCATTAAACAGCGGTCAAATTAAAACAGGTTCGGCCAGCCGTACTGATAGGATTGCTAAATACAACCAATTGATTCGAATTGAAGAAGAATTGGGTAAAAATGCATACTACCCGGGCAAAGACTTTAAGTTTATAAAATAAAGGTCGTTATAAAATAAAAAAACGCCTCGCAGTATCATTATTGCGGGGCGTTTCTTTTTTGGAGGTTGATGTAAATAATGTTAGTCACATTTATTATTTATGTTTACATCATTTAAAAACATCAAACCTAAAATTATTAAATTTGAACTTATGAAATTTAACTGGGCTAAGTTAATTACCAACAAATACATTATTGCCACACTGGCATTTTTAGCTTTGTTGTTTTTTTCGGATAGAAATAATGTGATAGAACAGTATAAACTTCGTAAACAACACAACAAGGTGAAAGCAGAACATAAGTTTTACCAACAACAAATAGAAGATGCAAAAAAACAACGTGATGAACTTTTTACCAGCGATAAGAACCTAGAAAAGTTTGCACGAGAAAAATACTTAATGAAAAAAGAAGAAGAGGACGTTTTCGTTTTTGTAAAAAAAGATTCAATAAAATAAATAACTTATTTTTCTTCGAATGTTGATGATTTTCTTCTTTGCATATTTTGCACCTTCTTCGCTGAATTAGAACTTTCACTAGGTTTATACCCCTTTTTAGCAAGGTATGCCCAACCCGCAACAAAACATAAACCACCCAAAGGAGCAATCATGCCGAACCAACTTAAATGGCTACTAGCCCAAATTGTACTTGTTGATAACAAATATAAACTACCACTAAAAAATATAATCCCTAAAACAAATAGCACCATAGCTAATTTTGCTACATTTTCTTTAATCCTTCTTATACCTAACCCAATTATAAGCATAGCAAATGCATGATAAAATTGGTAAGTTACTGCTGTTTGATAAATATCATAATTAGCAGAATCAATATTTTCTTTGATCGCATGTGAGCCAAATGCTCCTGCAACAACAGCTAATCCAGCAAAGGCTGCTCCTATTTGAAAAAGTTGTTTTTGAAGTGTAGAGTTTGTCATATGTTTAACAATAAACCTGTGTAAAAAGTAATGCTTAGAAGCTTTCAAACCCACTAAATTTGATAAACGATCACTACTCAAAATGAATAGATCTTTATTAATAGGCATAATAGCAACTATTGCATTGTTCTCAGGCATCGCAATATATTTTTATTTGAACAATATTAAAATAAAAAATAGACCGGCAATAGAAGGAGTACCTGATGATGCTTTTATTATCTTACAATCTAAAGAAATTACTAAATCATTGTCTCTAATAGGTAAGTCATCACTTTGGGCTGATTTAATCGCAAATCCAAGTGTATCAAAATTGAATAAACAATTAGAAGAAACCATAAATATAATTAGTAACGATGAGGAATTAAATGAAATACTTGAAGAGAACACGACAGTAATTTCGTTACATAATAACAGCAATAAATTAGGATTACTAGCCATAGTTGAAACAGGTAAACCAATAGAACTTTCGGATATAACCAATTACCTATCTAAAAAAGTAAATGCGAAAGCCATATTAAGAAGTTTTGACAAAACTCCTGTTTATGATTTTAACGATGCACAAGGAAATGCACTATTTAGTATTTCATACCGCGATCAATTATTACTTTGTGCAGCAGATGCATCTTTGGTTGAAGAAAGTATACGCAAGCTAAAATATAATTTAACTAACCCCACAAAAGGCTTGAATCAAGCGTATTTAATGTCTGAAACAAGTGCTGATTTAAATCTTTTCATCAATTACCAAAAGCTACCACTATTAGGTAACCTTTTTACCAAATCAGAATATTATAACATACTATCATACATAAAAGGATTTGCTAATTGGAGTATGTTGGATGTTGAACTGAATGATGACATATTTAAATTATCAGGAGTTACATTTACCGATGATTCGGTATTTCAATTCTTGGATTTATTTAAAAATCAAACTCCAAAACAATTACAACTACATAAATACATGCCTAAGAATACAGCCATGGCTTTTCAAATGGGGTTTAGTGATTACATGAAATTTAACACTGAATTAAATGAATATTTGCAAGTACATAAAAAAGGTGATTTATACGCACGTTTCTCTGATAGTATTGAAAATCGTTATAATATAGATATATCGCAAAATATAATAAACTATATTGATGGTGAAGCTTCGTTAGTGATGGTAGAACCTGCGGGGAGCAATTTTTACAACAACCTTAATGCATTTATTCGTTTTAAAGATCCAGTAGGAATGGCCAATGCCTTAAAAAACATTATTCAAGCCATGAACCGAAAAGGCGAAATCGATTCTGTTACACATTATCATCAAGGATTAGAAATTGAACGAATAAAATTAGGCAACTTCTTAAAACTGTATTACGGAGAAATCATGGAAAATATTTACTCTCCTTATTACGTTCAGTTGGATGATGTTTTTGTTTTTGCAAACGATATAAATACACTAAAATATATAATTGATCAATATAAATTGGGAAACACACTAGCCAATGATGAAAATTTTAAAACATACCAAAATGGCCTTGCTGTAAACAATAATGTTAGTATTTTTATAAGTCCTGCTCGAAACTTTTTATTACCTACTAACTTTGTAAACGATTCTTTCTTCAGTTCATTAAATACTTATCAATACGATTTTAAAAAGTTTGAATTCTTTTCCATCCAATTTTCTAACACCAACAATAAAGCATTTTATACCCAAGTCTCATACAAATATAACAACGTAAACACAAATGAAACGCAACTGTTATGGGCAAGTAAATTAGATACTATTTTCGATATTGCACCACAGGTTGTTTATAACAGTGAATTAAAACAACATGTAATTTTTGTACAGGACATTAACAACACGCTATATTGTATTAATACTAATGGTAACTTAATTTGGCGTAGTAAACTTAATGGTAAATTAGTAGGGAATTTTCACGTAATCGACCCTCAAAAAAATGGTACAACTTGCTACTTATTTAGTACTGATAAACAAGCAAATTTAATTGATGCTAAAGGCATAAGTTTATACAATTACCCTATTCGTTACCCCGGAAAAGCATTATTACCCTTAACAATAGCAGATTTTTATGATGATAGTACACTTCAGTTTTTTGTTGCTTTAGAAAACAACAGAATTGTTGGATATGCATTGAATGGAAAGCCATTACAAGGTTGGATGCCTAAAGTACTAGAAAGTAAAGCCAATGCACCAATTGGCCTAATAAAAAAAGGATTGAAACGATTTGTTTATACCACCAATATTAAGGGCCAATTATGCTTGTATGATATCAAAGGAAAGGCTGTAAAACTTAAACACACTAATACGGCAATTTTATTCGAATATGTTTACAATATCGATACTGTTCAGGTAAAGTTTAATATGTTCGACAGTTCAGGTATCATAAAGCAAATAACATTTGACTCATTATGTAATCCAATTGGAGAGCCAAAGGATATAGCAAAATTTGAGCCATTTACAAAAATTATTGCCCAAAATGACCTAGTAACAAACAACACCTTTATCTTAACTCAAACAAAAAATTCGTGGTCATTATATGGACCTGATTTGAAGAAAATAATAAGCAAAATATATACTGACAGTATTCCTCAATATAACTATTTTACATCAGATGCTGTAGGAAAAGTAATGTTATCAAACTTCCAAAAACAACAATCAGAATATTATTGGTATAACATGAAGGGAGAACTTTATATAGACTTCCCGATAAAAGGAAACACACCTTTTAATACTGCTAATCTTATGATGGACAGGAGAAATTATCTAATTGGTGGCGATCAACTGAATAATATTTTTGTGTACAAGCTTAAGTAATCAAATATTTTGTACCTTCGGAGGACATAAGTTTTACCCGAATACAGTATGAAAAAACTTGCACTAGGAATTATATCTGCATTTGCTTTACTAAATGCGTCATGCATAAAAGAATTTGAGGATACTATTGACGAATTATCCTCGATAAAAGGTGTAACAAGCAACCCTACTTTAGCAGCACCGCTTATTAATGGATCGATAAATTTAAGAGATTTACTAAATGATTTGTCGGAAGATGACGATGTTTTTACCACCACAGATTCTGAAGGAAAGATAAGTTTGAAGTTTTTTTCAAGAGATAGTGTTGAGGAAAAGCAATATATAACACTCCCCAATATTAATTCTTCCATAGATGCAATCATGCCTCCGAATGAGATTCCAAACTTTGTAACAACGGGGAAATTTAGTCAAAATATATCCAAAGACCTCAACATTGTTCTAAGCGGTAATCAGAGAGTAGAGAGAGTAGTAGTTAAACAAGGTAGTTTTAATTTTAACATTGGATCAAATTTCAAACACAATACCACTGTTAAAATATCTTATCCTGGTATTACCAAAAATGGTATTCCATTTATCGATAGTTTTGTATTTATTTACAATGGTTCAACTCCTGCTAACATTACAAGAAGTGTCGATTTAAGTGGCTACGAAATAGACTTTACCAAGAACGGCAGCACATACAATGTTTTCTCCTATGAAATTGGTGTTGATATTACAAGAAACCCCTCAAACAATGTATCATTAACTGACAAGGTAAGTATTGTTCAGGGTATTAACGTAACACAGTACAAACGAATAGAAGGTTACTTCGGCAAGTTTGATATTGCAGAATTAACTCAGAGTGATGAACTTGGATTGTTTGATAAAAAACTAGAGGGTAATGTGTTTGTTGAAAACCCATCACTAAGCCTGAAGCTTACCAATTCTTTTGGCCTCCCAGTTACAGCAAGAGTTTTAGAAATATATGTAGTTTCAGGTTCAGGAGTAAAAACTCCCGTAATTATAAATGCATTCAAAGATACGTTTGCTTTAGAATACACGTCTAGCATTGACCAAAGTAAAGTAACAGAATACATTATTGATAAATCAAACTCAAACATTGATGTTGTGCTAAACACTGCACCACAAACCATTTATTACAAAGTACTATTCACAGCCAATATAGTTGATATTCCGAATCCTAATGTTTTGTACGACAATACCACAGTAAAACAAGAGTCAACATTGGATTTACCTGTTGATATAAAGATATTAAATTACGCTATTGAGTCGGATGGGGATTTTGAATTAGGAGAAACACTAGGTGATATAGATTCAAATGTAGTAACAATTAACTGGGCCGAAGTAGTATCAGAAATCGCAAATGGTCTTCCTTTAAATGCTAGTGTTCAAGTTTATATAGAAGACACCGTAACCAATACACTTGTTGATAGTATTTTTAAACCCGCCTATTTAATTTTAGCAGCTAATGTTAACGCTGAAGGAGAGGTTATTCAGCCAACAAAAGTAAACATTACCAATACTATAAATAAAGCGCAATATGATAACCTAAAAAGAGGAAATAAATTTAGGTTACAGGTGAGATTAACTACACCCGAGAGTAGTCCTGGTAATTTACCTTATGTTGGTATATATGATTATCATAAATTAAATGTAAAAATTGGTGCGAGAACAAACATAACCTATCGTAGTAAATAAGTTAACCAAATCCGACACTTTGTTATGAAAAACATTTTTAAAACGCTTGTACTTGTTGCATTACCGTTTGGTTTGTTAGCACAGATTGAAACCACACAACCTGCACTAACCGCTACACATCAGGCCACATATATTAATCCTGCTATTTTACCTGCATATTCAACTTCTATTGGAACACCGGTTATGTCAGGATTTGGATTAAATATTGGCCTAAACGGATTAAATGTACGATCAGTTATCACTAGTTTAGATACTAATCGTTATTTAAACATCCCTCAGTTATATAACAATTTAAAAGGAGATAATATTGAAATAGATGTTGCTGTGAATTACGAAATTTTCCATGTGCGTTTTAAAAGTAAAAATTGGTATTACGGCATTAACTTTAACACACGTAACATAACCAATCTAAGGCTATCAAATGAATTGGTTGGATTGTTAGCAAATGGAAACGACTTTTACGCTGGTAACACCTGGGATGCATCATCAACCGCCATGACCAACATTGCATTTAATGAACTTGGTTTTAGCATGGCACGTAACTTCAACAGATTTAATGTTGGTGGTAGAGCAAAATTATACCAAGGAATTGGTGTAGCACAAACAAAAGATTTTACATTAAAACTTAATCAACCTAAAAAACCAACAGAAGAAATATCTCTAAATGCAGGAGGTGTTATTAATACAGCAAGTATAGGTGTATTAACAGATAGTGTTAATGGCAGGGCTAGTACAAGTGATGAAAAATCAATCGATCCTAAAAACTTTTACTCTATGGGCAATCTTGGTGCAGGTATTGATTTAGGGTTAACCTATGATGTAAACAACCGTTTAACTTTTGGTGCATCCATTATTGATTTTGGATTTATTAATTGGACCAATAACGTAACTAATTATAGCATTAATAATGCCGATGTAAGAACCAATGGTTTAAATAAGGAGCAAATAGATAATGGCCAAAAGCGAGATGATTATTTAGATAGTTTATTCAATTTACTTAAGCCCCAGGTAAGTGAGAATAGTTTTACCACATTTATGCCATGGCGTTTTTATATAACAGCTAATTACAAGTTTAATAGGCGAAATACAATCGGAGCAGTAATTCAAGGTCGTTACTTACTTGGTTCTATTTTACCTGCTTACACTCTCAGTTATGCACGCAAAATAAAGGATGAATTTCACCTTACAGCCAACTATAGTATAATTGGTAATAGTTATACTAACATTGGGTTAGGCTGGTCATTAAAGATGGGGCCTGTACAATGGTATTTAATGCAAGATAATGTACTCGCCTATTTTATACCCGACCAATTCCAATTTATGAGTCTACGACTAGGCTTTAATCTGGTATTTGGAGAGATTAGACGGCCACTAAAAGTTTATTAAAAATATTGCAGGTGTATATATTTGCGCTTTGTATATTTATTTATTCAAGCTAATTTAATTATGAAAAAAATATTAGTTGCAAACCGTGGCGAAATAGCATTACGCGTTATGCGAACTGCCAAAGAGTTAGGAATTAAAACAGTTGCGGTATATAGTGAAGCAGATAGAAATGCGCTTCATGTGCGTTATGCCGATGAGGCCGTTTGTATTGGTCCAGCAGCATCTTCACAATCATACTTAAAAATGGATACCATACTTGAAGTATGTAAAAATTTAAACGTTGATGCAATACACCCTGGTTACGGTTTTTTAAGTGAAAATGCAGTTTTTGCTGATATGGTAGCTGCTGCAGGAATTACTTTCATAGGTCCAACAGGCGATGCTATGAGAACCATGGGAAGTAAAATTGGAGCTAAACAAGCAGTATCAAAATTTAATGTACCCATGGTACCAGGAACCCAAGAAGCATTAAGAGATATTGAAGAGGGTAAACGTATTGCAGCATCAATTGGGTATCCCGTTTTAATTAAAGCCTCTGCAGGAGGTGGCGGTAAGGGAATGCGTGTTGTTGAAAAAAATGAAGAGTTTGAAGAACAAATAAAAATGGCTCAAGGCGAAGCTAAATCAGCATTTGGTGATGATGCCGTTTTTATTGAAAAGTATGTTGGATCTCCCCGCCATATAGAAATACAAATTTTAGGAGATAATCATGGCAATATTGTTTATCTTTTTGAAAGAGAATGCAGCATACAACGTAGACATCAAAAATTAATTGAAGAGGCACCATCAAGTTGCTTATCACCAGAAATAAGAAAAGCAATGGGCGAAGCAGCCGTTAATGTTGCTAAAGCTTGTAATTATACTGGTGCCGGAACTGTAGAATTTTTAGTGGATGAACAACTTAACTTCTACTTCTTGGAAATGAATACACGCCTGCAAGTAGAACATCCAGTAACCGAACAAATTGTTGGTTTAGATTTAGTTAAAGAACAAATACGTGTTGCCAAGGGAGAACAACTTGGATACACACAAAATGAGTTGAACATACATGGCCATGCGATTGAATTACGTGTTTGCGCTGAAGATCCAATAAATAATTTCTTACCAGATATTGGAAAGCTAAATACATACAAAACACCACAAGGATACGGTGTTAGGGTTGATGATAGTTTTGAAGAAGGCATGGAAATTCCTATACATTACGACCCAATGATAGCTAAATTAATTACTTTTGGTAAAACACGTGAAGAAGCAATAAGCAGAATGATTCGCGCAATAGACGATTACCATATTACTGGCATAGAAACTACATTGCAATTTGGTAAATATGTAATGCAACACCCCGCATTTATTAGTGGTAATTTTGACACTAAATTTATTGATAAACATTTCAATCCAGAACAACTAAAACCAACATTTGAAAACGCAGATATTGCAGCTTTGGCCGCAAATGTTTTGTTTAGTAGTGGAAATAAGAAAATATCTATTAGTGATAATTTAAATAATAATGTCTCAATTGAACCTACTAGTTCAAATTGGGTAAACAAAAGAAAGGCCTATTAATATGACCGTTAAATATAAACTAGCAAACATCATTCTTATATTAGTTTTTGGATGCCTTACCGAAAATGCTATTAGTCAGCATGTAAACCAATATGAAGAAGTTAAAAAAAATGTGACTTTCCCGAAAGGATTTGATGAAACAAAGTCAAAAGAGATTATTGCAACCGTTGCAATAGAGAAGTTTAACATGATTAAAAATGGTAGACTTATTAATGATAAAAATTGGGAGGTATACTTAAACACAATAGCTGGTAAATTATTACAAAATGAACCTACACTACTTCAAAAAATTAAAGTATGGTGTGTAAAAGATTTATCGGCCAATGCACTCTCTTTTATTGATGGAAGTATTTACCTCAATCAAGGTTTAATTATTCATCTAAAAACAGAATCAGAACTTGCGTTTATTATAGCACATGAAATTGCGCATGTTATGAAACAACATGCATTAAAAGAAATTGAGCTACAAAACAAAATTGCAAAAGCAGAAATAAATACTGATAATTATATTGGTCGAAACTATCGTAATCTCATACATTCAAAAGAAAACGAATATGAAGCTGATGGTGTAGCACTAAAATTGGTTATTCAGGCTGGTTATAATGCCAATGTAGCCATTAATGCCCTTAACTTATTGAACACGGACTCAAGTTTATTTTCAAGAATAAATGTAGCCCAAATACTAAGCAATGAGATTGATAATTCACTGGCGCAATTGGACAGTAGTGAATGGTCTAAAAGTAAAAGACGTGATGAAAAGAAAAACTTAAAAATTGAAGTTAGTAATACAGACCAATTCTCTACTCATCCTGACATTACAAAGAGAATAATTTCCCTTCGCGAACAAATGATGGTTTATGACCAGCCTGAGAACAGTCAGCTATTTCAAATAAAAGATAGCGCCAGTTATAATAAAATACAGCAACAGTTAAGCCACTTAGCATTGGCTACCGCCATAGATGATTTTGAATACCAAACGGCAATTATATTGGTACTAACCAACAAATTTCAATTTGATCGCGATATACGAAACACGACCTTACTAAAATCCTTTTATTTCATAGCACAATCAAAAGAAAATAAATATGATGAAGAATTGTTAAGTAAATGTGCCATAACTATAGATTCGAATTTGGTTGATTTAAACAAGATACTTTATACTTACGATAACGATAAGTTTAAAAAGTTAATCTATGGATATGCTAAAAAACTCGTTGATCAAAAGCAAAATGAAGATACCTATTTTTACTATGCACTTTGTAACGAAGCCTTTCTAGGTAAACAAACATCACAAATTATTTTTCAAAACCTATTGAATAAATTCCCAAATGGAAAGTACGTATTAGTAGCCAAACAAAAGCTTGCTTACAATGAAAACAAATAGATTAATACCATTTTATATCGTCCTTTTACTCTTGGTAAATGGATGTACATACCAAATTAATAGTTCTATTCAGAAATCAGAATCCTTAATTACTCAAACTAACAAGTTAAATGCAGTATATTATTTACGACCACAAGTTTCAATTTTCAGGATCGAAGGATATAAAAAAGAAGACTACTCCCTTGTAATATCTTCAGAAAATGAGATGCGTAAAACCATTAATAAGTTAACAAACAAGTTTAAGATTAGAAATGATCTTCAATCTCTTAACTCGATTAATGACAGTATTTCTGGACTGAACAACTTATCACAAAGAATTATAAACGCTAACGAAATACAACAAAATATATTCAATCAAATATCCAGAAAAGACGATAGTAAACTTGTGCAACAGCTCTTTACTATTGAACCAAATATTGGATATGATTATTCGTTTTTAGCACCAGTTATTAAATCAGAGTTAGTAGGCCTAATTGGCGTAATTGCAATTGATTTAAAAAGCCGAAACAACGATTTAACAAAGAATATTGAATACATAAAATATTTGCCTAAAAATGGATATTTACAGTATCACTACATCGTTAATATCGTTACAGGTAAAATCATATACAGAGATATCAGGGTGTTTGATTCTGATATGAAACCGGAACATCTTATGTTAACCTTATACGATACATTTTATTTACTAAACAAAAACTTGAATCCATGAGACAAATACTTTTTATTATGCTCACTTTAGGTTGTAGCCTTACCTATTCTTTAAATGCTCAAAATACTGGATTTGCAGGCAAACGGGTGCTTTTAAAAAGCACTGTAATAAATGGCCTTAACGGTTTTTTAAATAGTTATGGTGCAGAGATTGCCTTCAACAGAAAAATGACGATTACATTGGGTTATGATGCAATTAATACCGATGTCATACAATCATACAATCAAATGGAAACAGTTGGGTCATCTATATTAATGAGTAGTAAGGCACAAACAACTTACAAGGGAATTCATGTTGAATTTAGAAAATATTTATCCCGAGAAAAACCTGCGCCTTATGGTTTATTCTTATGTGCAAATTATGCTAACGGAAATTTAAACATAGATAAAGGATCCTATTCCGAAAAACTTTTTATTGCTGAAGGTACACAAAATGTTACCTACCAAATAAGCGGAATCAGCTTAGCTAAATTCGGTTTTGGACTTGGCTATCAAAAACCGATTAATAAGTGGCTTTTTATTGGTGGGCAGTTCACATTTAATTATGTTAGTTATGGAAACTTAATAGAAGGTCTTCCTCAACATGTTGCATCAGGTGTTTTAAAAAACTATGGCTCAAATTTAGTCTCTATGAATTTTTTCAATGCAGAAAACCCAATTCAAGATCAACAATCCAGAAGTTTTGGAATTTCAGGAAATATTCAACTTGGGTTAATGTTATTTTAAGCAGTGTATTATGAAAACAAATTACTTAACAAAAGCATTATCAATTTTAACTTGCTCCTTAATTTTTTATAGTTGCAATAAGGAAGAAGCGTTGTATTCAGATAATTTCGGAAATGCTATTACACAATATAGCCCCAATCATCCTATCACCGGAAAAAGATCTTTTCAATGCACTAAATATTTCAGCACGGGTAATGTGTGGGAATCATATGAATTTGAAACAGCAATTTCCCCAACACACAAAGCGGGTATTTTTATTATTGGTCCAATAAACCTTGATAAAAACTCTAGTCAGCAAATTGAGAACAACTCAAATTTCACATTGGATAATAGTGGAAATTTAAGAGGAAATGACCTCATTAGCAATTATGATAATGTATTCAGCTTGATAGGTATTTACGACTCCACTACTAATAAAATAAAACTAACTTTTACTAATCTTACGGTAGGAGGTTATTGTGGTTGTGATGAAAAATAAATGCCATTTTCATAATTAAAAAACAATTATAGTTATCAAACAAAAAAGCGGGCTATCCAAAGGATAGCCCGCTTTTAGTTTTACAGATTTATAAGAAACTTACTTTACTTCCTCAAAATCCACATCTTGTACATTTTCAGCTCCAGCACCTGTACCTTCAGCACCAGCATCTGCTGTTCCGTTGTTTTCAGCACCTTGTGTAGCCTTATACATATCTTCGCTAGCAGCAGCCCATGCAGCATTTAATGCTTCCATTTGCGTATCAATGCCTGCTAAATCTTTAGCTTCATGCGCTTTCTTTAATTCAGCTACCGCATTTTCAATTGCTTCTTTTTTCTCTGCAGGAATTTTTTCGCCATATTCTTTCAACTGCTTTTCAGTTTGGAATATTAAGCTATCTGCTCCATTTACTTTTTCCGCTTCCTCTTTCGCTTTTCTATCAGTTTCAGCATTTACTTCTGCTTCTCGCTTCATTTTCTCAATCTCCTCTTTACTTAAGCCGCTGTTGCTTTCAATGCGAATTTTCTGCTCTTTGTTAGTTCCTTTGTCTTTAGCACTTACTTGAATAATACCGTTGGCATCAATATCAAAAGTTACTTCAATTTGAGGCACGCCACGTTGTGCTGGCGGAATACCATCTAAATTAAACATACCAATTGTACGGTTATCCTTTGCCATCGGACGTTCACCTTGAAGTACATGTAATTGCACACTTGGTTGGTTATCACAAGCTGTACTAAAAGTTTCACTACGTTTGGTTGGAATTGTAGTATTTGCCTCAATTAACTTGGTAAATACACCACCCATTGTTTCAATACCTAAACTAAGTGGTGTAACATCAAGTAACAATACATCTTTTACCTCACCTGTTAAAACTCCACCTTGTATTGCAGCTCCTAAAGCTACAACCTCATCAGGATTAACACCTTTAGAAGGTGATTTACCAAAGAAGTTTTCAACTGCTGCTTGAATGGCAGGAATACGAGTAGAACCGCCAACCAAAATAATTTCGTCAATTTCGCTTGTACTCATGCCTGCATTTTTTAATGCCGTTTTGCATGGTTCAATTGTACGTTTTATTAAACTGTCTGCTAATTGTTCAA
Organism: Bacteroidota bacterium; assembly: GCA_027482225.1. Classification (GTDB taxonomy): domain Bacteria; phylum Bacteroidota; class Bacteroidia; order UKL13-3; family UKL13-3; genus UBA6183. Next base: position 43,928 of record JAIXWD010000023.1, on the reverse strand, counting down.
ATTTTGCACGGGTTAATGTTTTAACCAAATGTTTAGGGCCGCTTGCAGTTGCAGTAACATATGGTAAATTAATTTCTGTTTGAGCAGAACTTGATAATTCAATTTTAGCTTTTTCAGCAGACTCTTTTAAACGTTGTAAGGCCATTGCATCAGTACGTAAATCTATACCCTCTTCTGCTTTAAATTCATCAGCTAGCCAATCAATAATTACTTGATCAAAATCATCACCACCTAAGTGGGTATCACCATCAGTTGATTTAACTTCAAAAGTGCCAGTTCCATCTACATCATACATTTCTAATACAGAAACGTCATGTGTTCCACCACCGCAATCAAACACTACTACTTTTAAATCTTTTTTACCTGTTTTATCTAAACCGTAAGCTAATGCTGCTGCGGTTGGTTCGTTAATAATACGTCTTACATTTAAACCTGCAATTTCACCTGCTTCTTTAGTTGCCTGACGTTGCGCATCATTAAAATATGCAGGAACAGTTATAACTGCTTCCTTAACTTCCATACCCAAATAATCCTCGGCAGTTTTCTTCATTTTTTGAAGAATCATTGCAGAAATTTCTTGAGGTGTATACATACGACCATCAATGTTAACTCGTGGCGTATTGTTATCACCTTTTTCTAATGCATAAGGAACACGTGAAGTTTCTTTTTTTGTTTCATCAAAGTTACTACCCATGAAACGTTTGATGGAATAAATGGTGTTTTGGGGATTGGTAACAGCCTGACGCTTTGCAGGATCACCAATTTTACGTTCACCATCTTTTAAAAATGCCACGATTGAGGGCGTTGTTCTGCGGCCTTCACTATTGGCAATTACCACTGGCTCGTTACCTTCCATAACGGCTACACAAGAGTTCGTGGTTCCTAAATCTATACCTATTACTTTGCTCATATTAAAAGTTGTTTGTCACAACTATTCAATAGTAGTGCCACTTGGAATTTGGCAGTAATAAGGCTAAAAATTGTCAGTTTTTAGTGAAATGAACGGTATTAAACCCTAAAAATTGTCAGCAAATATGACGATTTATTACCTATTTAAGACTTGCGTATTTAACAAATCTATACTCTGGTCGGTTACCGACTGTTTAAGTTTGGTGATGGTTCTTGAGGCAAAAACACCAATTCCATTTGAAATATTGGAGTAATCAGATACTTTAGGAATAATACTTCCACTAGGCTTATTTGTTTGTATCATGTCGCTGTAATCTTTATTAGATCCGATTACAACAGACTCTATTGAATTAAACCTTCTATTAACATCAGCATTTACAGGTAAATTACTGGTGAAATGACCCAACAAACCTTGCTTAGAAACACCAATAGTTGCCTTACCGTTCAAAACTGAAGTGTACAAAGCATCTCTCCTCAGGTAATAATCTATATATCGAAAAGATGAGTCGTTGGTTAGTTTATTTATCTCCCAATAGTTAAGCCTAACAATTAAATCGAAAATAAAAACATTATCACCAATTTGTTCAACCTGATAAGAGAATGTTCCATTTGGCGATTCAATAAAATTGATTGGACTACCAAAACGTATATTTGCCATACCTGTTGCGGTTGTTGTGGCTATGTATTCCTTATCTGTTTCGTTATTTTTAATACGTAACGTGTAGCTTGTACCAGGAGTAAAAAAGCCTGTTGTTCTTTGTCCCCAATAGCTAGAATCCTTATTGCTAAAAAAACCAGCTTCTTTACGAGGTGCCAATCGCTTAAATTCTCTAAATAGATTCGGATTATTCCCACTAACCACTTTAACCGTTATGTTTTTCATGTACAACGAATCAGCAATTTGGGCTACTTCATCAGTTGTTTTATTAACATCATTTTGATAGGTTTTCTGTATACGAAAAATCTGACTGTCTTGCCCCATATCAATAATAGCATAAACCACTGGAGTTTCGCGATAAGGAGCGTTAATATCAAGTGTATTATCGCATGCTGCAAGTAATAAAACACCAGTTAAAAAAGTTAATAGCCGATTTTTCATAGAGGCACAAATATAATTTATTTGATGAATATAGAGGTACTCATAGCTCAAGTAACATTATTTAGCAGTTAGGTTGTATTGTTTCGATAATTATATCAATATTTAATACATACCTTTGATGACTAATTACTTATTATGAGTACTTATAAAGAAATTAAAAAAGTAACCACCCATGTGTTACAAGAAATGAAACTTAGGGGTGAAAAAATATCAATGTTAACGGCATACGACTACAGTATGGCTCGTATTTTTGATGATGCTAAAATAGATGTACTTCTTGTTGGTGATTCGGCCAGTAATGTAATGCATGGACACGAAACTACCCTACCAATTACTTTAGACGAGATGATTTCTCACGCTTCAGCAGTTATTCGCGCTGTTAACCGAAGTTTAGTAGTGGTTGATTTACCTTTTGGCTCATACCAAGGCAACTCAAAAGAGGCACTAAATTCTGCTATTCGAATTATGAAAGAAGCAGAAGCACATGCTGTAAAACTTGAAGGCGGGGAGGATGTGGTTGATTCAATTAAAAGAATTTTAACTGCTGGAATACCCGTAATGGGACATTTAGGTTTAACCCCACAAAGCATTTATAAATTTGGCACATACGAAGTAAGAGCTAAAGAAGAAGAAGAAGCCAATAAACTTATTGCTGATGCTAAATTACTTGAAGACGCTGGATGTTTTGCTATTGTTTTAGAAAAAATACCAAGTAAACTAGCTAAACAAGTTGCCGAAACAGTTAAAATACCAATTATAGGTATAGGCGCAGGACCTCATGTAGACGGACAAGTTTTGGTTTGTCATGATATGCTTGGAATTAACAAAGATTTTTCACCCAAGTTTTTACGCAGGTACCTAAACCTGTATGACGAAATTAAGAGTGCTGTTGAGCTATACATATCAGATGTAAAAAGCGTTGAATTCCCCAATGAAAAAGAACAATATTAAATCAACGTAATTTAGTCATCAACAAGCAATGAGTTTACAAGTACTATTCGAAGACAACCACCTAATTGCGGTGGTAAAAGAACCAGGGCAAACTGTTCAGCCCGAACCCGGTAAACCAAAAAGTTTGGAGGATGAAGTTAAGTTATATATTAAAGAAAAATACAATAAACCTGGTGATGTTTTTTTAGGTGTAATACACCGACTTGATATGCCTGTGAGTGGGATAGTTTTATTTGCAAGAACAAGTAAGGCATTAACACGTATGAACGAGTTATTTAAAAATCGTAAAGTTGATAAAATATACGAGGCTAAAGTAGAAGGAAAGCCATTACACAATATAGATACCCTCACTCATTTCTTAGTAAGGGATGAAATCAAAAACATTACAAAAGCACACATTAAACCTATTCCTAATTCGGAAAAAGCTACACTGAGCTTTGAAGTAAAATACGTTAATAACAGTAACTGCATTTTACGTATTAAATTACTTACTGGCCGTAAACACCAAATACGCGCCCAATTAGGTGCAATTAAATGTCCAATAATTGGCGATGTAAAATATGGTGCTAGCAAGCGATTAGATGATAAAAGCATCGCCCTTACAGCTGTTGAACTATCATTTGAGCATCCAGTAACAAATGCTCCTATTAAAATAACTTATCAAGCACGTTAGTTTATGACAATTCGAATCCTGAAAACCATAAACTTTTTAAACATTGACATTGTAAAACAGAAGTGAAAAACTTATTAAATAATAAAATAAAAATCCCCCAATCGAAAACGATTGGGGGATTTTTTATAAATTACTAGATTAATTAACCTTGCGCTTCTTGTTGAAGGTGTAATTTATAAGCTGCTCTAATTCGTTTGAAACGATTTTTTACACATGGCTTAGTAAATTCTTTACGCTCGCGCATTTCCTTTACAACACCAGTCTTTTCGAACTTCTTTTTGAACTTCTTAAGTGCTCTATCTAATGATTCGTTTTCTTTAACGTTTACAAATATCATATACTAAATTACCTCCTTTCCTTTCAATCTCTTTTAATAATAAAAGGACTGCAAAAGTAGTTCGATTTATTAATTTACCAAATAATAAAATTAATCTCTAAGAATATTTCGGGCTATAACCAATTTCTGAATTTCACTGGTTCCCTCACCGATTGTGCAAAGCTTAGAATCGCGGTAAAATTTCTCTACCGGAAAATCCTTAGTATAACCATAACCTCCAAAAATTTGAACTGCTTCTGTAGCTGCATATACGCATACTTCACTAGCATAATACTTGGCCATAGCACTCTCTGTTGTCATTGGCTTGTGCTTCATTTTTAAATCAGCTGCTTGATAAGTTAACAATTCAGCTGCTTCAATTCGGGTGGCCATATCGGCCAACTTAAATGAAATTGCTTGGAAGCTTGCTATTGGCTGACCAAATTGTTCACGCTCTTTGGCATATTTTAAAGCGGCCTCGTAACTTCCTTTAGCAATACCTAAACTTAAAGCAGCAATAGAAATGCGTCCGCCATCAAGTATTTTCATCGCTTGCTTAAAGCCCTCTCCTACTTTACCTAAAACATTGGCTTTTGGCACACGACAATCTTCAAATATTAACTCCGCAGTTTCGCTAGCACGCATTCCCAATTTATTTTCTTTTTTACCTCCTTTAAACCCAGGTGTTCCTCGTTCAACAACAATGGCAGTAATTCCATTACTATCTAAAAGATCTCCTGTTCTAACCAGTACAACTGCCACATCACCAGTAATACCATGGGTAATCCAATTTTTTGTTCCATTAATAATATAATGGTCTCCATCTTCATTAGCTACGCATTGCATGCGCATCGCATCACTTCCTGTATTGGCTTCAGTTAGCCCCCAAGCGCCAATCCATTCTCCAACAGCTAACTTTGGAAGCCATTTTTTCTTTTGCTCCTCATTACCAAATTGTAAAATATGCCCTGTACACAAAGAGTTGTGAGCGGCCATAGATAAGCCAACCGAACTGCAAACCTTTGCTATTTCTTGAATAGCCGTTATGTATTCAAAATAACCCAAACCTGCACCTCCATATTCTTCTGGAACCAAAACACCCAACAAACCTAATTTGCCCATTTCTTGCATGGTAGATTTAGGAAAAATCTGTGCTTCATCCCATTCCATAACATGTGGCCTTATGTGTTTTTCTGCAAAATCTTTAGCCATTTGAGCCACCATTTTTTGATTTTCTGTGTGTCCAAATCCCAAACCGGTCATACCTTCAGTAGTCATATTGTATTTTTAAGTTGCTGCAAATATATAAAAAACACAATGAGTCAAACATGCTAATTGTTTTTGTTAACAACCAATATTCGGCTATCTATTATATTCGCTGCATGAGAGCTGTATTGAGTCTAAATTATTTACCCAATGTTTTATGGATGCGCTACTTATTAAAAGGCAATGCAATAATTGATGTTCATGAACATTTTGTAAAACAAACCTATCGTAATCGAACCAAAATCTTATCGGCAAACGGACCTTTAGCACTTACGATACCAGTAATAAAAACAGCCCACAAAATGCCAATTCACGAACTGAAGCCCGACAATTCAATTCATTGGCAACGACAGCATTGGCAAAGTCTTAAATCAGCTTATGGTTCTGCACCTTATTTTATCCATTATGCTGATGCATTCGAAAAATTGTATACAACAAATGCCAACAGCTTGCTTGAATTTGAAATTGATTTAATAAAACTATGCATCAAGTATTTGAAAGTTGATGTGCAAGTAAACTTAAGTGACACTTACATTGATTGTCTCTCTAGTGATATAGACCTTAGACAGCATATAACCCCTAAAGTTGTTCCTAACGAAGTTTTTAAACCATATTTACAAATATTTGCAGAGAAATTCGCATTTGAACCTAACTTAAGCATCATTGACCTGTTATTTAATCAAGGCCCCAGTAGTATTGATTATATAAATAACTAAAAATTATTAATCTTTTTTCTTGTAAGCGCCATTTTTCCATGCATTAAAAAATTGCCCCCATGCGAATGGATCAAATATCCTATTAGGTGGAAGTTGACCATTATAGTAATATCGATAAGCTTGCTGTTGTGCAGTGTAACGTTGCGATTCAACCCCATCCATACTCATACTTTGAGCAATATTTTCAAGCGTTTTCTTTCTTAAATTACGTGTTGATGCTTCATAATATGCATCAGGAATGGTAGCCTTTACAAAATAATAATCAAATTCATCAGGTGTTGGATAAGAACGAATAACGGCAGTGTTTAAAAACACGGTATCTTCTGTCATCGGTTGAATGATGCTGTATTTAATGCCTCTCAAATTTTGAGGCATAGCATACTCAATAGTCTTATAACCGATAAAGCTAAAAACTACTGTATCTGTTTTTTTAACAACAAAAGAAAAAAAGCCTCCTTCATCAGTAAATGTTCCTTTATTGGTATTTTTTATACGAATAGAAACCAAAGGTAACCCCTGCAAGCTATCAACTGAAACAACTAACCCTGAAAGTTGAATCAGCTCAGGAATTTGGACTTGCGAAGGTTGTTGAGCCTTGAGCAAACAGGGGGTCATTAAAAACACATACGTAAGTGCTAAAACAAAGTTTTTTTTCATGATGGCTTTAAAAAACAAACCCAACTGCAATACAAATTAGTACCAACAATGGACTTGGTATTTTGGATGTCAATAATAAGAATAAAGTACCTAAAAGCACCAACATGTTAGGCTCGTTTACCTGTATTGGTTTAAATAATAAATATGCGGATGCCAAAACTAACCCTGCGGAAGTGGCATTAATACCTTCAATCGCATTTTTTATAGGAGAATAATTTTTCACTTGAGCCCAAATAGGATAAACAAAGAAAATTAACAGAATACCTGGTAAAAAAATAGCAACTGTACCAATAACGCCTCCAACAACTTGCCCCCAAATACCCCATTCATTCAATGCCATGGCACCGGCATATGCACTAAAACTGAATACCGGACCTGGTGTAGCTTGTAATATTCCTACACCAGCCAAAAACGTGTTGGGCTCAATGTAGTGCTTAAACTCCACAAATTGATTGTACATCATCGGTATCAATACATGGCCTCCTCCAAAAACTATACTTCCAAAACGATACGTATTTTCAAACAATAGAAATGCTTTATTTTTAGTTAAAGCACCCAATATTGCTGCAAACAGAAAGACACCAACAAACAAAAAAAAGTTTTTCCAAAGTATATTTTTTATCGGCTTTACATCCCGGTAATTTGCCTTATTAATTTGGGAGGATACAAATCCACCAACAAGCAGTATAAGGGGAAAAACCAAAGGCGTCTCGATAACAATTGCTAAAACAGTAGATAAAAGCATTAAAACCCAATGGTGGATTCTTTTAACAAACAGATTCTTGATTTGATAAGCAGCATATATTATGAAACCAACGGCCATAGGTTGCAAGTACTTTAAAAAATCAAGTCTGGGATTAGTAATATCAAGTAAAGACAAGAGTATAGCAAAACTTAACATGAGCATACTTGCTGGCAATACCCAAATAGCTAATGTTATAAAAGCTAAAACAGGCCCACCAATACTGTATCCAATAGCAGTAATGGTTTGGGTTGATGTTGGCCCTGGCAACATACTACATAAAGAATTCATCTCTTTTAACTCCTCTTCGGTTAGATGATTTCGTTTTAGTACAAAAACCTTATAGAACTGAGTAAAATGCATTTGAGGACCACCAAAAGCAGTTGCTGCTAGTTTTAATACATCTAATAGATATAATAGAATTTTGATTTGCTTATGTTTTTTCAACATGAAGATACTTTATAAATCTATGTTTAACCTTACCTACACCAAATCTAACAAATTATTTGAAGTTAATAAATGTAAAGCCATATCTATTTTTTACTTTATTTTAATTTAGCGTATGGGAAATTCATCTCAAAATCTTGCAAGCGACTACATAACTGCATTTTAGCATACACATTAGCAAGATTAACTGCGATATAAAAGCTTTTATATTTTAAATATCATTACAAGAAATTACTTTTCTAAATTTATGAATATTATGAAGAGCTATCATAGTCAATGCCTAAGTAGATGGTTGCCACCTTTTCTGTATGGACATAAAAGACAATGATTTGAATTAGACAAACATTACACCATTAAGAGTATAGAGCAATCAGAGATAATGAGTTTACAGAAGGCTTACCTTTTCAAAACAACAGTCAGGTGTGTATTTTTAAATTGCAGAAATAATTAAGTTATTCCCTATAAACAACATAAAGTGATTAATAATAGAAAAGCGAATACTATTTGGTTTGGGCTTTAATTTGAATGTTTAGTTTCTTAACGCAGTTACCTAAGGCTTTTTATTAAAATTTATTGTTATGATTTTAACGTTTAAATCCTTGAAGTTTTATTTTGGTAAGCCTGCGTTTAGTATCTTCGGCAAAATCTCCATTCATCATCCAATCATAATAACCAAAATCGGTCTTAAAAACTTCTTGTACCACTTTACCCTTATGCTTACCAAAATTAAAAACAGGAATACCATCCTTGTTATAGATAATTCGCCCCGCTAAATCCACGTTCTTATCTTGTTTGGTGAAGTTGTGTAAAAATTCTACGTCATTTTCTAGGCTTTCATACCTTTCAATTTGAGCCTTTAAAACCTCAAGTGTTGCTATAGTGTCTACCTCTGCACTATGAGCATTAATCAATTCTTTGTTACAATAAAACTTATAAGCCGCAGTCAAAGTTCGTTGTTCCATCATATGAAAAATACGTTGGGCATCAACAAATTTTCTGTTTTCTACATCAAACTCAACCCCTGCTCTCAAAAACTCTTCCACCAATAATGGAAAATCAAATTTATTGGAATTAAAACCTGCAAAATCACAGCCCATAAATTCCTCTGCCAATTCCTTAGCTTTAAATTTAAACATTGGTGCCTCTTTTACATCATCATCATAAATACCGTGAATTAAACTTACCTCGAGAGGTATTGGTATTCCTGGGTTAAATCTTAATGTTTTAATAGTCTCAGTACCTTCAGGCATTACTTTTATGAAGCTAAATTCAACAATTCTGTCAAGATTTACGCTTGTTCCTGTGGTTTCTAAATCAAATACCACCAATGGTCTTTTTAGATGTAGTTTCATTATAGTTTATGTTTTATTGATAGAAACTACTAGTAAACTCCTGTGTAGTTGTGTGGGGTAATTTTTTTTAACTCTGTTTTTATTTTTGCGTTAACTTTTAACTTATCAATAAATGCATGTAAGTGTTTTTGATTGATTTTTACATTGGTGCGCGTTAAATCTTTTAATGCTTCATATGGCTTAGGATATCCTTCTCGTCTTAAAATTGTTTGGATAGCTTCTGCACAAACAGCCCAATTTTCTTCTAAGTCATTGTGTATGGCTTTTTCATTCAATAATAATTTACCCAAACCTTTTTGAATACTATTATATGCAATTAAAGTATGAGCTAATGGAACGCCTATATTGCGCAATACAGTTGAATCAGTTAAATCCCTTTGTAAACGAGAAATTGGAAGCTTTGCCGATAGGTGCTCAAACAATGCATTAGCAATGCCTAAATTCCCTTCGGCATTCTCAAAATCAATTGGGTTTACTTTGTGTGGCATTGCAGATGAACCAACCTCGCCTTTTTTTAACTGCTGCTTAAAATACTCCATTGAGATATATTGCCAAAAATCACGACTCATATCTAACAAAATAGTATTAATGCGCTTGTAGGCATCAAACATAGCGGCAAGGTTATCATAGTGTTCAATTTGCGTGGTATATTGGCTTCTAGTTAATCCTAATCCGTCAAGAAATTTGTTACTAAAATCAACCCAATTAATTTTACTGTAAGCCACATAATGTGCGTTAAGGTTACCAGTAGCACCGCCAAATTTTGCACTATAAGGAATACTTTTTAATTGTTCAATTTGTTTTTCTAATCGCTCAACAAACACCAAAATTTCTTTTCCTAATTTTGTAGGAGATGCAGGTTGCCCATGAGTATGCGCTAGCATTGGAATCTGTTTCCAATCCTTTGCTAATGAATTCAATTTTTTAACCAATTCGTATAGTGTTGGCAACATACATTGAACGTTGGCGTCCATTAAACTAAGTGGAATAGCGGTATTATTAATATCTTGTGATGTTAACCCGAAATGAATAAATTCACTGATATCAGATAAGCCCAAGATTTGCATTTTCTCTTTAATTAAGTATTCAACCGCTTTTACATCATGATTGGTTGTTTTCTCAATTTCTTTCACCCTTATAGCATCTTGCTCAGTGAAATTAGTGTAAATATCACGCAAGGCTTTTTTATCGGCTACGCTTATTTTACCTTTAATCTGTGGAATTGGCAATTCTGCTAACGCAATAAAGTATTCGATTTCCATAAGTACGCGGTATTGAATTAGAGCGAACTCACTGAAATACAATCCTAATTGCTCAGTTTGTTTACGATATCTGCCATCAATAGGTGAAATGGCTGTTAGTGCAGAAAATTCCATGGTGCAAAAATAATCGAACTAAAATAATAATGAAGTTTAAGTTTTTAACACATGATAAATTATTATATTTATACTTATACCGCTTAAGTAAATTTAATATCCATTAATGTAAAGGTTGTAAACCTTATTAAAAATCATATTTACTTTGTTTGCAATAAATCATCTTTGTAAAATCAAAATCACACATACATGAAACAATTCTTTAAGTTTATGTTAGCTTCCGCATTAGGGGTTATCATTTCAGTATTTCTTTTGTTTTTTTTAATAGCTGCAATAATTGGTGGAATAGTTTCATCAGCTAGTGAAGAGAAACACAAAACAATAGAAGCAAATAGCGTTTTGATGCTAAAATTAGATTACATGATTGCCGAGCGTACGAGTAAAAATCCGTTTGAGCAATTTAACTTCAACACATTTGAAAGCAATAAAACTACTGGCCTAAACGATATCTTAAAAGCTATTAAAGGAGCCGAAGAAAATGAAAACATAAACGGTATTTACTTAAACTTGAGTGTATCACCCAACGATTATGCTACACTTGAAGCTATTCGTGCTGAACTGATCAATTTCAAGAAAAGTAAAAAGTTCATTGTGGCTTATAGTGAACTTTTGGAAGAACACTCCTATTATTTGGCAAGTGTAGCTGATGAGATTTTTTTAAACCCATCTGGAGAATTACTAATGGATGGATTTAGCAGTACTACCCCGTATCTTAAAGGAATGTTTAATAAACTTGGAATTGAACCGCAACTTATACGTCATGGTAAATTTAAATCTGCAGGAGAACCATTAATTGCTGATAAAATGAGCGATGCCAACCGGGAACAAACAGAAGTATACCTTGGAAGTATGTATGATAATTTTGTGAATGCCATTGCAAAATCTCGTAAAAAATCTTCTGATGAAATAAAACAAATGATAGACAATCTATCTATTCAAAGCCCAGAAGATGCAAAACGTTTGGGTATGATTACAGGTATAATGTTTGAAGACCAAGTACATGATTTTTTAATAAAAAAAGTAGGTGTAGATAAATTTGATGATATCGAAATGGTTTCTGCGGCAGAAGTAGCACAGACAGTTAAAGGTGAACCATACAGTGTGAAAGAGAAAATTGCTGTGATTTATTGTATAGGTGACATTGTGAGTGGTAAGGGTGATGGTCAAACTATGGGATCAACAACTATAGTAGAGAGTTTGCGTAAAGCAAAAAACGATAGCAATATTAAAGCTGTGGTTTTACGGATAAATTCTCCAGGAGGTAGTGCAATGGCAAGCGATGTAATGTGGCGTGAAGTAGTATTAACCAAAAAAGTAAAACCAGTTATTGTATCGATGGGAGCCACCGCTGCTAGTGGTGGTTATTACATTGCTGCACCTGCTGATATAATAGTTGCAGAACAAAATACAATAACAGGTAGTATTGGGGTGTTTGCATTATTAGTAAATGCTCAAAAACTAATTGAAGAAAAATTAGGAGTAAACATGGAAACCGTTAAGTTCGGGCAATATGCAGACATGGGGACAGCAAACCGTGCATTAACAAAAGCAGAACAAGCCATAATACAAAAATATATTGATAGAATTTACACTGACTTTATTACCAAAGTTGCAGAAGGGCGTAAGTTAACTTTACAGCAAGTAGATAGTATTGCACAAGGGCGCGTTTGGAGTGGAAGCGATGCCAAAAAAATTGGCTTAATTGATGAATTTGGCGGCCTTAATAAAGCCATTCAAATTGCAGCGCAAAAAGTAAATTTAAAAGAATACAGGATTTCTTCATTCCCGGAACAAAAAGAACCATTTGAGCAATTTATGGAAAGTATTGGTGAAGAGGCATCAACTTACATGGCCAAACAAAAGTTTGGGCAACACTATGAATGGTACAGCCAAATCTCTAAACTACTTAAATATGAGGGCATGCAAATGCGGATGCCAACTGCCATAGAAATAAATTAATTTTCTAAACGCTCAACTTTTCAAGTTGGGCGTTGTTTTTTAAAATATTTTTTACGAATTTCACCCATGTAAACCTAACCCCATTTTATATGAGAGTGAAAAATTGCCTTACCTGCAAAGTTGAGTTACGTGGTCGTTCAGATAAGAAATTCTGTGATGATCAATGCAGAACTACCTATAATAATAAAAAAAATACAGATCCAATTTGGGTTAAAGAGATTACTGCTGCCCTAAAGAAGAATAGGAAAATCATGGAATTGTTGGTACCCAAAGACACCGGAAAAATAAAGATATCACAACAAAAACTTTTAGCAAAAGGATTCAACTTTGGGTATCATACGCATACTTATACAACCAAAGTTGGATCGAATTATTCATTTTGTTATGAATATGGATACTTGAAAATTGACAATGAAAACTACATGCTTGTAAAAAGAGCTACAGACTGATTTTTTTGCAATGCCAAAACAACTTGTTTTTAACTGCATCTTGTGTAAAAAACAAATAATCGTCTCCCCCATCTTCAAGATTGAAGCTTTTTCTTATTTCATCTACAGAGCTAACAAAATTACGTGCAGAAACATTTGCCTTGGTTATGCTATTTTGTTTTATATATTGTTTAATGCCACTCTTATTAAAATCAAAATGATTAACCACACTGAAACATCTACCAAAATAACCATCAATATATCCGCCTGTGGCGTAATGACTATTTTTTGACACTATGCTTAAACCACAACTCTTAGCATAAACATTACTAAGTCCTGCTTTTATAATCATATTTGATGGTTCATAAAAAAAATGATCATCAATAGTACTTAACCTTATTACTTCATTGGCGGCAGGAGAAAATTTAAATTCAACTTTGCCATCCTCATTTACCTGAACGGCCTCAATGTTATTCTTATAAGTTGTGGCTTGGCTGTTTAGTAACAATAGTACTTCTTTCACTTCGTTTTTTACACCAACAACAAAAAGCCGTTTAATATGATCAAAAGTATTAAATAGATATGCGATATCGACCATTGGCGATAATTTAAGTAGTACCTCAGATCCTTGGCCTAACAAAGCAGGATAAATTTCTAGCACATTTGGAGTAGCACCATTTAAAGAAAATGTTTTGGTAGAACCAGAAGGACGTCTATCTGAATCAATGTAGTAAGCATCTGCTTTAATTTGGCTATCAATCAAAAATGCTTCAGCAGTGGCATCAACCCTAGTTACGTTTTGGATGTTTAACCGTTCATAATTATGCCTAACTATAGTATTTAAACTTGCATCAACATCAACCCCAATAACCCAATTAAAGGTATTTGAAAAAGCAACATCATCTACGCCCAGTCCAGCGCTTAAATCAATTAATAAATCACCTTTAAGTAAAGAGGCTTTATATTTTGCCAAAGGAATTGAACTAGACTGCTCCAAACTTTTTTTAGTAAAAAAACAACCCTGGGCAAACCATTCTGGTAGCTTTTTTTTTGATTTCTCAATTAACGCTAGTTGCTCTGATACAAAGGGAGTGCAATCACCATATTTCTTTTTAAGAAACAAAATGAGCTGTGTCTTGTTGTACAGTTTTGTATACTCATTCAATAATTCAATGTTTAAATCTTGCATACATTGAATAATATTTACATAACTTTGTAGCATTCTATATTTTATATGAAAAAAGTAATAATTATTTTAGCACTAGCCCTAGTATCGGTTAGCTTAACATCTTGTAAAGGTTCTTGCCCAAAATTCAGTATTGATTGGGTAAGCTTTTTCAACTAAACGTAGTTAAATACAACATGCTGCTTAAGTTCTGGGTTTAACGAAAGTGCAACTGGACAGTTTAATGCAGCATGTTCTAACTCAATTTTGTATTTAAATGCCGATTCAGGCAAATGAAATACTATATCTATCTTAGCCACTTTTCTTGGGCTAACAGTCATTTTTTTTGTTACTTCAATTTTAGTTCCTGTCAAATTAATGTCAAGTTTAACAGCTTCAATACCCATAATGGTCATCATACATTGGGCTAATGATGTGGCTAACAAGTCAGTTGGAGAAAACGCCTCGCCTTTACCCTGATTATCTATAGGTGCGTCTGTTATCATTACACTTTCGCTTATCATATGTTTAGCTTGCGTGCGCAAACCTCCTAAATAAATAACCTCAGAAGTATACATATTTTTTTTATTTTTGAATTTTCAAATATATGCACATGACTGTTGTTGCCAAATTATGTAGTGTGGTTTTTATGCTAACAGCTTTAAATGCTATAGCACAAAACGACTTAATAACAGAACCAACATTGCTATATAGGAAACGTGTGCTATATGGTGGAAATTTAAACAGCTCAAGCTTAGGAGGTATAAACTTTAAATACCAGTGGCAAAAAACAGCGCTCCTGAAAAACGGATTTGAATTGGAATTAGCACGTATTCGACATCCAAAAGAAGAGCGTGTTTATGGTCAATCTGACAACCCAAAGCAATACACTCCAGGACGAGTTAACATGGCATTTTTCCTTCGTACAGGTTATGGTCAAAATATATTTATCACCACCCGCGATTATAAAAACTCCGTTTCCTTACACTATAATTACTCATTTGGTTTTACCACTGCTTTATTAAAACCAATTTATATTGATGTATTTAAACTATCTCAAGATCCATTTGGTCAAGATTATATTGCTACAGAAAAATACGAACCCATAAATACACACACTACTCCTTATATCATCTATGGAAATGCTACCTTTACACGTGGATTTGATGAAATGACAGCTCGTATAGGTGGCCATTTTAAAAATAGTTTGTCAGTTGAGTGGGGCGATTACCCTGATGCATTTAACAGTTTAGAAGCTGGATTTTGTGTTGATCTATTTGCTCAACCGCTGCCATTAATGGCTAATGAATTGGCCAAAAACAATCAATTATACATTACATTATTTTTAGGATTTAATTTCGGACAGAACAGATAAACATGATAGAATTACCAACTTTAGCAGAAGAACGTATAAAAAAACCATCTTGGTTAAAAGTAAAATTACCTACAGGAGAAAACTTCCGTAATGTAAGAAAGATTGTTGATGAATATAAACTGCATACAATTTGTGAAAGTGGAAGTTGCCCAAACATGGGAGAATGCTGGGGAGCAGGTACTGCTACATTTATGATTCTTGGTAATGTATGTACACGCAGTTGCAGTTTTTGTGCAGTTGCTACTGGCCGAGCCCAAGATTATGATTTATCTGAGCCTTTGCGCGTTGCAGAAGCCATAAAATTAATGGGGGTAAAGCATGCAGTACTTACCTCAGTGAATCGTGATGAATTAAAAGATAAAGGTGCAAAAGTTTGGGCTGATACCATCAGATTAGTAAAAGAGCTAAACCCAGGTACAACAATTGAAACACTAATTCCTGACTTTTTATCTAAGTGGGATTTATTGTATCAGGTGATTGATGAAAAACCAGAAGTTGTTTCTCACAATATGGAAACAGTAAAAAGGCTTTATCGTAAAGTTAGGCCGCAAGCAAAATATGAAAGAAGTTTAGAGCAGATTTTAAAAACAAAAGAACGCGGCCGCAGAACTAAATCTGGAATTATGTTAGGTTTAGGAGAAACCAAAGAAGAAGTACTTGAAGTTTTACAAGACTTAAAAGATTGGGGCTGTGATGTGGTTACCTTAGGTCAATACCTACAACCAACTAAAATGCACTTAAATGTGGAACGTTTTGTTACCCCTGAAGAATTTGACTATTTTAAAGAAGCAGGACTTAATATGGGGCTTAAATATGTCGAGTCGGGGCCATTGGTTCGTTCTTCATACCATGCAGAAAAACATTTATTATAATTTAATTAAGGCAATAGTTTTAAAAGCGCCCTGATATAAATATCAGGGCGCTTTTGCATTTACCAAAACAGGAATTATTTAGTAAAATGACAACAAAATATATTTGAGCATTACAAAATATAGTTTGATATTTCAGTTATTACTTAACATTTCTGTGACTGACATTAAACAACATCAGAAAATAATGGCAAACATTTAGACTAATTACAAACTAGATAAATGAGATACATTAAATTGATAGTTGAGTATAGTAAATTAATGCAAACCAACAAGTTTTTGTCAATGTTGCCTTTTTATTTAGCTTAGGGTTTATAAGGACACTAAGCCCCGATTCTGAATTGAATCGGGGCTTAGTGTTTTTCAGAATTAACCCAATTACTTCAATTACTTTTATTAGATTTGTTTAGTTACTATGACATTTAAATTAACATCGGAATATGTGCCAAGTGGTGATCAACCTACAGCTATCAAACAACTGGTTGAGGGAGTCAATAATGGCAATAAATACCAAACTTTATTAGGGGTAACTGGATCGGGTAAAACATTTACCATGGCCAATATTATTCAGCAAGTGCAAAAGCCTACTTTAATTGTGAGTCATAACAAAACTTTGGTAGCGCAATTATATGGCGAGTTTAAGCAGTTTTTCCCTGAAAATGCGGTGGAGTATTTCGTTTCTTATTACGACTATTATCAACCCGAAGCCTTTATTCCTTCGAGCAATACATACATAGAAAAAGACTTGGCAATAAATCAGGAAATCGAAAAATTGCGTTTAAAAACTACATCTTCACTTTTATCAGGACGAAGAGATGTGATTGTACTTGCTTCAGTAAGTTGTATATATGGTGCGGGAAATCCTAAAGATTATGAAAGCAGTATTATTCGCCTTCACGAATCACAAAAGATTTCGCGAAATACTATTTTATATGCATTAGTAGATTCCCTTTATTCTAGAACAACAGCGGACTTTAACCGTGGTAATTTCAGGGTTAAAGGTGATGTATTAGATGTGTTTCCTGCTTATGCTGATTTTGCCTTCCGCATTACATTTTTCGGAAACGAAATTGAAAATATTGCAGTTATTGATCCCGTAAGCGGTAAGCAACAGGAACGAGTTAGCGAAATTGCCATTTTCCCTGCCAACATGTATGTTACGCCCAAAGATCAACTAAATCGATCTATTCGAGAAATACAAGATGATTTAGTAGCACAAGTAGAATATTTTAAAAGTATAGGCAAACATTTAGAAGCTAAACGATTGGAAGAGCGCACAAATTTTGATATGGAAATGATGCGTGAGCTAGGTTACTGTAGCGGAATAGAAAATTATAGCCGATACATGGACCAACGTAAGCCTGGAGAACGCCCCTTTTGTTTGATAGATTATTTCCCAAAAGACTACATGATGTTTGTTGACGAAAGTCACGCCACTATGCCACAAGTGCGTGCCATGTATGGAGGTGATAGAGCACGTAAGGAAAATTTAGTGGAATATGGTTTTCGTTTGCCAAGTGCTATGGACAACAGACCACTTACGTTTAATGAATTTGAGCAGGTAGTGAATCAAGTAGTATATGTGAGTGCTACACCCAGCGAATACGAATTGCGCTTAAGCGAAGGTGTAGTTGTTGAACAAATTATTCGACCAACAGGGTTATTAGACCCTACCATTGAAATTAGACCAAGCAGCAATCAAGTTGATGATTTATTGGACGCGATTGATGAGCGCATAAAAATGGGTGACCGTATTTTGGTAACTACTTTAACCAAACGTATGGCTGAAGAATTATCCAAATACATGGCTAAACTTAATATCAAATGTAGATATATACACAGTGAAGTTAAAACACTTGAACGTGTAGAAATTTTAAGAGATTTAAGATTAGGTGTTTTTGATGTATTGATAGGTGTTAACCTTTTAAGAGAGGGTTTAGACCTGCCAGAAGTGAGCTTGGTAGCAATAATGGATGCTGATAAAGAAGGTTTTTTACGTAACGACAAATCGCTAACACAAACTATTGGTAGAGCTGCGCGAAACGAGAATGGCCATGTAATTATGTATGCCGACAAAATTACCGAAAGTATGCGCAGAACTATTGATGAAACCAATAGAAGACGCGATAAACAAATTGCTTATAACTTGGCACACGGAATTACACCTAAAACAGTAAGAAAAAATACTGAAGAAATTTTAAAACAAACAAGTGTTGCCGATTCAAGGGAAGGAACTCAAGAAATGCGTTATTATGTTGAACCGGAAGAATTAAATGTTGCCGCTGATCCTGTGATTCAATATATGAATAAAGACCAATTGAAAAAAGCAACTGAAGAAACACAAAAACGCATGCAAAAGGCCGCTAAAAACTTAGATTTTATGGAAGCAGCAAGATTACGTGATGAACTTTTTGCACTTCAAAAACAAATAGAATAAAACTGACAAACAATTGATTAAAAACTGCTCTCAAAAATATTTGCATTAGGTGATGCAATTGATATATTTGCACCACATAAGGGGGATTAGCTCATTTGGCTAGAGCGCTTGCATGGCATGCAAGAGGTGATCGGTTCGAATCCGATATTCTCCACTAAATTTAACGCCTCGATTTTCGGAGCTTTTTTTGTGATGGCATTGATAAACAAAAACTAATAAAAATGCCACAGTAATATACCGTGGCATGTTTAAAAGTTAATATTGTAATCCACTACAGCTCTGTATATGAGCCCATTTTACTGAACTTACCAATACGGGTTTCAATTAATTTTTCACAGCTTAACTTACTTAAATCAGCAATCATATTTTGTAATGAATCTTTTAAAGTTTGATACATTTTTTCGGGATTATTATGCGCACCTCCTAATGGTTCAGGTATTACACCATCAATTAATCCATTTTTAAGCATATCTTTAGCAGTAAGTTTTAATGCTTCTGCAGCTTTCTCTTTATGTTCCCAGCTTCTCCATAAAATAGATGAGCACGATTCAGGAGAAATTACCGAATACCAAGTATTCTCTAGCATCATTACCCTATCTCCTATACCAATACCCAAAGCACCACCTGATGCGCCCTCTCCTATCACCACACAAATTACAGGTACTTTTAGTACACTCATTTCCAACAGATTTTTTGCAATAGCCTCTCCTTGTCCACGCTCTTCTGCCTCTAATCCTGGAGAAGCACCTGGAGTATCAATAAGCGTTATAATTGGCATGTTAAACTTCTCTGCCAACTTCATTAAGCGTAACGCTTTTCTGTATCCTTCAGGGTTGGCCATACCAAAATTTCGCATCTGGCGCTGCTTGGTATTTCTTCCTTTTTGATGACCAATAACCATTACACTTTGATCTCCAATTCGGGCAATACCACCAATCATGGCCTTATCATCTTTTACATTTCTGTCGCCATGCATTTCAATAAAATCAGTAAATACATGTTCAACATAATCTAAAGTATAAGGTCTATCTGTATGACGAGATATTTGTACCCTTTGCCATCCTGTTAGATTTGAATAAATATCTTGCTTAGCCTTTTCTATTTTCTCTTGCAATTCAAAAACAGATGCTGTTAAATCTAGCTTGTTTTTATCGGCTGTTTTTTTAATATTCTCTAGTTGAAGTTCCAATTCTTCAATAGGTTTTTCAAAATCGAAATATGCCATAGTTTTATTTGAGGTTGCAAAGTAACAAAGATTATTCTAAAAAATAGAAACCAACCAATAGAAGTGTGAGTATTGTTTATAATTGCCCAATTGGGGCTTATTGACATAAAAAAATCATTCAGTAAAACAGCGAATTGCAAATTAATCTTTCCTTTTTTCACTTTTTTTGGGCCAAAGTATTGACAAAATAATATTTTAGCCTACATTTGCACACCTTATAAGGAGAACAAATCGCAAGAAAAAATATCTTTATAAATGTAACGGTGCGGTAGTTCAGCTGGTTAGAATACCTGCCTGTCACGCAGGGGGTCGCGGGTTCGAGTCCCGTCCGCACCGCAAAGCCACTCAAGTCGAGTGGCTTTTTTATTCCTCATTAGTGAGTCTAAAACCCATTTTTTTTATTGAAACAATTACTTAGTATTGTTTTCATCATGGCAGAAGAATTATTTATCCTATCAACCCAAACAAAAACAGAAAAGTATGAGGTACTTTTGCCACAAATAAAAGCGTTAATAAGAGGAGAAAAGAACTTAACAGCTAACATGGCAAATATTGGTGCGGCATTAAAACAAACTTTTAATTGGTGGTGGGTTGGATTTTATTGGGTTGAAAATAACGAATTGGTTTTAGGCCCCTTTCAAGGCCCGATTGCATGTACGCGCATTGCAAAAGGAAAAGGAGTTTGTGGCACATCTTGGTTAAATCAACAAACCATTATTGTACCTAATGTAGAAAAATTCCCTGGACATATTGCTTGCAGTGCGGCTAGCAAAAGTGAAATTGTTGTGCCCATTATGAAAAAAAATGTGGTGGTTGGTGTACTTGATTGCGATAGCGAACACATTAATCATTACGATGAAACTGATCGAATTTACTTAGAAAAACTTAGCCAAATCATAGCAGATTTAATATGAGCAATAAATTATCAGACAATAAAAAATTATACAGCCTGATTGCAGTTGCTGCGCTTGGTTATTTCGTAGATATATACGACTTGATTGTTTTTAATGTGGTTAAAAACGAAAGCCTTAAGGCTATTGGGATTTCAGGCGAAGCATTAAAAAATAGCGAAATTTACTTGTTTAATGTGCAGATGACAGGCATGCTATTGGGTGGTATATTGTGGGGCGTATTAGGCGATAAAAAAGGTCGAATTTCAGTATTATTTGGTTCAATATTTTTATACTCATTTGCTAATATAGCCAACGCCTTTGTTACCACCTTGGATGGGTATGCGATGTGGAGATTTATAGCAGGCTTAGGACTTGCAGGAGAATTAGGCGCAGGTATTACTTTAGTAAGTGAAAGTATGCATAAAGATAAGCGCGGCTATGGAACAATGATTATAGTAACCTTTGGTGCTTTAGGAGCTGTAGTTGCTGGCTTAGTGGGCAAAAACTTTGGATGGCAAACCACATATATTACTGGTGGATGCATGGGATTAGCCCTACTATTATTGAGGGCTGGAGCTTTTGAAAGCGGCATGTACAAACAAGCGGCTGAAAACACATCAATTAAGCGTGGTAACTTTTTTATGTTATTCAGTTCTAATAAAACATTTTTAAAATACTTGGCTTGTATTGGAATTGGCTTACCAGTGTGGTATGTAATTGGCGTTTTAATTAACCTAAGTAACCGATTTGCCGCCAATAATGGAGTGCAAGTTGATGTAGCTGATTGTGTGATGTATGCTTATTTGGGCTTATCTGTTGGCGATTTATTAAGTGGATTACTAAGCCAGATAATGAAGAGCCGAAAAAAGGTGGTGATGATTTATTTAACTACATGCCTAATACTATCATTAATCTATTTATATGTAGGAGCAAATAGTATTACTTACTATAAAATTATGAGCTTTTTATTAGGAGCAGCTACTGGCTATTGGGCATTATTTGTAACCATTGCCAGTGAGCAGTTTGGTACTAACATAAGAAGTACAGTAACTAATACGGTACCGAATTTTGTAAGAGGAGCTGTAGTACCCATCACCTTAAGTTTTAAATGGCTTAGCGAAAGTTACAGCATTACTACTGCTGCTATTATTGTTGGTGTGGTTTGTAGTTTCATTGCATTGGTAAGCACTTGGTATATTGATGAAACTTTTAGTAAAGATTTAAACTACAATGAGGAATAAATATTAAACCAACACCTTAATGAGATAAAAAAAGACGCGCGGAGCAAAGCTCCGCGAGTCTTTTCATTTATGCTATGTTCTTCGGTTTTATTTCAATCCAATCCCATAAAAACCTTTGCTGCCATCAGGATTCATTCCTGCTAACAAAACACCTTCTCCTGCATTATCTAAAGCAGATTTAACCTCACTTGGTGTAGCTACTGGTTGTTTGTCTATGCTAGTAATAATAAACCCAACTGGAACTCCTGCCTTCTTTAAAATACTTTTATCAGCAACTTTTTTAACACGAACACCGTTGGTAATTTTTAATTTCAATCGATCCTCACGATTTACAGTTTCAAACTCGGCATCTAAAACCTTATTGGTTTCTACTTTTTCGGTTTTTACCAAGCCCGTTTTTCCCTCTTTATTTTTAAGCACTGTCTCAAAGATCATTTCTTTGTTATCTCGCAATACTGTTAATTTCACCTTATCACCCGGACTGCGTTTTCCAACTTGTTCTTGTAATTCGCTACTGCTATTCACAACTACATCTTCCACTTTAAGAATCACATCTCCATCTTTAACACCTGCATCTTCTGCGCTGCTATTGGGATTTACTTTTGCAACAAAAACACCACGTACTTCACGCAATCCTTCTTTATCGGCCAATTGGCTATTTACATCCTGAATGCTTATACCCAAGAAACCTCTTTGCACCTCACCATATTTGGTTAAATCGCCAATAATTTTTTTCATTAAATTTGCTGGTACAGCAAAAGCATAACCGGCATACTGACCAGTTTGACTTGCTATTGCGGTATTAATCCCTACCAATTTACCATCAGATGTAACCAATGCACCACCACTATTTCCTGGATTAACAGCTGCATCTGTTTGGATAAAACTTTCAATACTATATTGGCTTTCCGGATTACGGGCATCACGCAATAAATTTAAATTACGCCCTTTTGCACTTACAATACCTGCTGTTACAGTACTAGTTAAGTTAAACGGATTACCTACAGCTAAAACCCATTGTCCTACTTTTACATCATCACTATTACCAACAACTGCATATTGTAAATTCGATTCATCAATGCGTAGTAATGCTAAGTCTGTATTTGGATCTTTCCCTAAAAGCTCAGCATTGTACTCACGTTTATCATTAAGAATTACCCTAATTTTATTGGCACCATCTATAACATGGTTGTTGGTAACAATATATCCATCAGCACTAATAATAACACCACTACCCGAACCACTGCGAGGTGTGTTAGGCATTTCAAATCCAAATCCAGGACCAAATAAATCAAACGGATTTAATTGTTGTTGACGATCTTGCTGTTTAGGCTCAACGGTAGTAACAATATGAACTACTGTTGGGGTAACCAAATCGGCAACCTCTACAAAGTCGGGTCGACTGCCTGACTCGTTTAAACTGGCATATCTTGCCATGTAATTTGCTGAAAAAGTGTCAGCATGTTTGTCATCAATTAATGTTGTAATACCGACAGCGACAAGTCCTCCAAGGCTTGCAACGGCAAATAATCCTAAGTAATTTTTCATGTGCTACTAAAATATTTATTTGGTTGATGATGATTTCAAACAACGTTCCAATTTTTTATTTTAAGGAATTTAACGCTTACCTTAAAATTTTATTTTACCGTTCAAAAATTTGTACAACTTTGCAAAAGCAAACTCATATGGGAAATTCACCACACGATTCACACCAATTTTATTTTGAACGATACCTGCGCAATAAATTGACGGAGAGCGAAAAATCGCAATTGGAAGAACGTCTAGCAAACGACATAGAATTAAATCAAGCGTTTGAGCATTATAAGTCAAACCGTAAAAACTTGCTAAAAGAACTTATAACTGAGCATGACAATGGCCCAAAAAGAAGTAGATTAGCAAATATCTTTTACTTAACAATAACAATAATTGGAATAGCCGTTGCAACCAATTATTACGAAGAAAACCGCTCCCTTAAAGAAGAAATTAATAGGGACAAAAAACTAATCAAAAGGCTCGTATCATATATTCCTTTTGTAGGAAAAAAAATTATTAAAGATACTAATGAGTTCGTTTCTACAAGAACACAAACTAATACCATCAATGAGAACAAAACTTTATATGTTAAAAAAAATTATAACGACTCCTCAATAGCGGAAAAAGAAACCTTAGACGAGTTATTATTTGACACCATTTTAATTCCAATTAAGAGAAGTTACTACGAAGAAAAACTTGCATTTTATTTAAATAACTTAGACAGCACACTTCTAGCAACTGAGGTTCAACAATTGGTATATAAAAACAGTTATAAATATGATATCAAACATAAAAGTTCGCCCATTAGCGTTTCATTTTGGAACTCAATTGAACTTGGTAACACATATCGGTTTGATGGGAATAATTTAATTATAACAGGATTAAAACTTCCTTATGAGCTTTTATTATTAAAGGATGAAGGCGAGTTAATATGGATTGAAGCAGAAAGAGAAATTATTTTACTTGCAGATAACCAAATACATAATTACTAATCATGCAGCTTAACTTTTATAAATATCAAGGTACAGGTAACGACTTTATTTTGATTGATGATCGACACTTGACATTTCCAATTGATGACATTGGTTTAATAGCCCATTTATGTGATAGGAAATTTGGTATTGGAGCTGATGGCTTAATTCTACTTCAACCTCACGCTTCACAAAGCTATTTTATGAAATATTACAATAGTGATGGCAAAGAAAGCAGCATGTGTGGGAATGGCGGAAGATGTCTTGCTGCATTTGCATTACACATAGGAATTGCCTTTGGGAAACATTCTTTTATGGCCATAGATGGCATACACGATGTAGAACCTGAAGGCGACATCAATAAAGCTGTATGGATAAAATTAAAAATGAAAGATGTTGAGCAAATTGAAATCCGAGAAAACAATATCTTTATACTGAATACAGGTTCGCCACATTATGTGCAATTTAATGCCCTAAATATAGACTCTTTAAATATAGTTGCAGATGCTAAAAGCATAAGATATAGCCAAGAGTATACAAAAGAAGGGATAAATGTAAATTTTGTTAACCTAATAGGAATAAACGAAATTAGTATGCGTACCTATGAGCGTGGTGTGGAAAATGAAACTTTAAGTTGTGGCACAGGTGTAACCGCTGCAGCATTAAGTTCAGCAGTATTAAATAATTTTCCTAACGGTTTACATACCACAAACGTAAATACTCCAGGTGGCAGGTTAAAAGTTACCTTCTATTACAATGTAGATAATTCAACATTTGATAATGTTTGGTTACAAGGCCCCGCAACACTCGTTTTTAAAGGCACTGTGGAAATTTAGAGGATAACTATCTATTAAAAAAATGCGTGTTAAATAACTGCATTAACTTACCTTAGCCAGATTAATTTAGGGTAAACTTTGTTAGTTGTTAATACAATGCCATTCGATTTGGTTTACACTCTTGTAAACCACCCTCACATAGGGTTTGTACTTGAACCTCATGTGGTGCAGATAAATTCGTTAGGTAATTTTACACTAACACACCAACGTGTATTCGCCAAAACATCTGAGTACTTTTCCAAAAAAATTGCCGACTCCGACCATAGTCTAATTAAAATATTGGATGAATTGGATGATGACTATTTAGTTAAGAAGTTTTATGTAGGTGGGAAAAAGAAAATGCGTACCTCTGAGTTTTTTGAACGCAACAAAAAAGATGATTTCTTAATGAATGCCATACGATCATTTATTGACGAAAGAATGAATATTGTTTTGAATGCATTACGAGGTAAAACCATTTTTAAAATGGGTAACGACAACAATCCTACCTCACTAAAAATTTCTGTCTCTAGTGAAAAAGCAACTGTATTATTCCACTTCAGAAGAGATCAAGAAGGCACACGCTACTTCCCAACAATTAAGTATGGAGGCCAGCGTGTTGAATTTATGTTTAAAGGGGCAAACATCATTTGTAACACTCCAGCATGGATGCTTTTAAACGACAAACTTTTTGATTTTGCAAAAGATGTGGATGGCAAAAAACTTCAACCATTTTTAAACAAACGATTTATTCAAATTGCTAAAAGTGCAGAAGAAACTTACTTCAATAAATTTGTAACACAATTGGTTGAAAAGTATGATGTATATGCAGAAGGGCTAGAGATTTTAACCAAACCAGTTGCAGCACACACTGTTTTAAAAGTACAAATGTATGAAGGCGAGCAACTGTCACTTAAACTTACTTTTAATTATGGTGCTTCAAACTTTGAATACGGAACAAAACAAGTAATTAGTGTAGTAGTAGAAAAACATGGGGATAATTATGCTTTTATTAGGTTTAAACGTAATAAGAATTGGGAAGAAGAGCAGAAAAAACAAATAGAAGAATTAGGATTAAAACAATTAAACGGACCTTACTTTAGTTTAAATACTGCATCACCACAAATTGATACACATGAGTTAATAAAACTTGAAACAACCAACAAATACGAATTTCTTGAATGGTTAAATGAAAATACAGAAACACTTCGACAACAAAATATTTTAGTTGAACAAGGCACCGATTTTAATAAATATTTTATTGGTCATAGACATATTAAACTTGAAGTTACCGAGCAGCGTGATTGGTTTGATGTAAAAGCAGTTGTTCAGTTTGGTGATTATACTTTTAGTTTTATGGCACTAAAGGAATACATCCTAAAAGGCAAACGTGAGTTTATACTACCCAACGCACAAATAGCCATCATACCCAACGAGTGGTTTGGTAACCTAGGAGGTATGCTTGCTTTTAGTACCAGCGAAGATGAAATAATACTAGAAAAACAGCATGTTGGTTTAATAGAAGAGTTAAATCAAAATGGCGGGAAGTATTTGCGTTTAAGCGATAAGCTTGAAAAAATGAAAACCTATGGACAGGTAAGAGATATTGATATGCCTATAGATTTTATTGGCACATTAAGACCTTACCAGAAAGCTGGATTTAACTGGTTTTATTTTTTAAAACAAAACAAATTTGGAGGTTGCTTAGCAGATGACATGGGATTGGGTAAAACCATTCAAACATTGGCATTATTACAAAAAGAAAAAGAACTATATGCTTTTACAAAACAATCAGTCCATAACGTTATTGAACCAATTACGATTGTTAAACAATCAGAAAAACAAGAACCTCAGTTAAACTTATTTGGTGGTATTGAAACACAAGTTAAAACTACAGCACACATAGAAATCGCAAAGGTATCTGCAACTTTAGATGAAAGTTTGCACACGTTCATCAAAACTTCATTAATTATAGTACCAAACTCATTAGTTTACAATTGGTATAACGAAGCCAGAAAATTTACTCCAAACCTCCGCATTTTGATTTATACTGGAATAAATCGTGAAAAAAATCCACAAACTTTTTTGGCTTACGATTTGGTTATTTCTACTTATGGTACAGTTCGTGTTGATATCGATTTACTTAAAAGTTTTTCGTTTAACTATATCATTTTAGATGAAAGCCAATCCATAAAAAATCCTCAATCACAATCATCAAGGGCTGTTAAACAACTTAAAGGATCAAATAAATTAGTACTAACTGGAACACCTATAGAAAACAGTGTATCCGAATTATGGAGTCAGTTAGCTTTTATAAACCCAGGATTATTAGGTAGTCTACAAAGTTTTACCGAACGTTTTGTAACACCTATTGAGCGTGGCAAAGACGTACATAAATTACAACAACTTAAAGCCATTATTAAACCTTTTGTTTTACGTAGAACCAAAGATCAGGTTGCAACAGAACTTCCTGAAAAAATTGAACAGGTGGTTTATAGTAACATGACAGAAGAACAAGCCGAGGCATATGAAACTGTAAAATCTCATTATAGAAACGAAATTTTAAAATCGATAAAAGAGTTAGGATTAAACAAATCGCAGTTTGCGATTTTACAAGGTTTAACCAAACTCCGCCAAATTGCCAATCACCCCATACTTACCAATGCAGATTACAGCGGACAATCAGGTAAGTTTGATGAATTAATTGCCAGGGCTGAAACAGCCCAACAAGAAGGACATAAGGTATTAATTTTCTCTCAATTTGTAAAGCAACTTGATATTTATAAGCAACATTTTGATAGCAAAGGTTGGAACTATTGTTACTTAGATGGTAGCATGAGCAACGAACAACGACAACAAGCCGTACAAAAGTTCCAAACCGATGAAAACATCAATTACTTTTTAATATCTCTTAAAGCAGGTGGTGTAGGTTTAAATTTAACCCAGGCAGATTACGTTTTTATCATCGACCCATGGTGGAACCCTGCAGTGGAGCAACAGGCCATTGACCGCTCACACCGAATTGGTCAGACCAAAACCGTATTTACTTACAAGTTTATTACTAAGGATACTGTTGAGGAAAAAATACTTGCTTTACAACAAAAGAAAAAAGAATTGGCCAACAGTATTATAACAAACGAAGAAAGTTTTATTAAAACGATTAATGTGGATGAAATTATTGAGCTATTGAGTTAATCAAACCATAAAAATCAAAGCGTAAATAACTATTATTGCATTTACCCGAACATCGATAACAAATTAATATGAGCAATACATCAATCCAAGCTAACGCCATGAATAAAAGAGATTTATTACAACAAAAACGCGATGAAGCACAATTAGGTGGAGGTCAAGCACGCATAGATTCTCAGCATAAAAAAGGAAAACTTACCGCACGTGAACGTTTACATTTTTTATTGGATGAAGGCAGCTTTGAAGAGATTGGCGCTTTTGTAGCACACCGAAGCAAAGACTTTGGCATGGAAAAACAACAGTTCTTGGGCGATGGAGTTGTCACTGGATATGGAACTATTGATGGTAGATTAGTGTATGTTTTCTCCCAAGATTTTACAGTTTTTGGTGGCTCGTTAAGTGAAACACATGCTGAAAAAATTTGCAAATTAATGGATATGGCCATGAAAGCAGGAGCGCCACTAATTGGGTTAAATGATTCGGGAGGAGCACGTATACAAGAAGGTGTAGTTTCACTTGGTGGTTATGCCGATATTTTTTATCGCAATACCATGGCAAGTGGTGTAATTCCTCAGATATCTGCCATAATGGGTCCGTGCGCAGGTGGTGCTGTTTATAGTCCTGCAATTACCGATTTTATTATGATGGTTGAAAACACGTCATATATGTTTGTTACAGGACCAAATGTAGTAAAAACTGTAACTCACGAAGAAGTAACTTCAGAAGAATTAGGTGGAGCCTCTTTGCATTCAAGTAAAAGTGGTGTAGCACATTTTACTGCTGCCAATGAAATTGATTGCCTTAACCAACTGAGAAAACTATTAAGTTATATTCCAAGTAATTGCGAGGAAAGGACTCCTAACCTAGCCTATAATCAATCAAATGAAATTAGAGAAGTTTTAAAAAATATAATCCCTGAAAATCCAAATCAGCCATACGACATGCGTGAGGTAATTGAACAAATTGCTGATGAAGGTTCGTTTTACGAGGTACATAAGAATTATGCAGAAAATATTGTAGTGGGTTTTGCACGTTTAGGCGGCAGAAGCATTGGCATTGTTGGAAATCAACCATCGCAATTGGCTGGTTGTTTAGATATTCATGCCTCACAAAAAGGTGCACGTTTTGTTCGTTTCTGCGATTCATTTAATATTCCTCTATTAGTATTTGAAGATGTACCAGGTTTTTTACCGGGCACAGACCAAGAATGGAACGCAATTATTACCAACGGTGCTAAATTGCTTTATGCATTTTGTGAAGCAACCGTACCTCGAGTAACTGTTATAACAAGAAAAGCATATGGTGGAGCATATGATGTGATGAACAGCAAACACATTGGTTGCGATATGAACTTTGCTTGGCCAACAGCAGAAATTGCCGTAATGGGTGCTAAAGGCGCTGCTGAAATAATTTTCAAAAAAGAGATTGATGCGGCTGCAGATTCAGCAGCTGAATTGGCGAAGAAAGAAAAAGAATACGGTGATATTTTTGCTAATCCTTATCGTGCAGCTGAACGTGGATTTATTGATGAAGTAATATTCCCTGAAGAAACACGTTTAAAGCTGATAAAAGCATTTAAAATGCTTGAAAATAAAGTAGCTAACTTACCAAGAAAAAAACATGGAAACATTCCCTTATAATAAAATCCGTTCAATTATTTTCGGGTTTAAAATATTTGTATTTTCAACTATAAGCTTTCTTGCTTCATCGGTTATTTGGGCTGCGGAATCAGAATTGCGTTTACCATCAAGTATTACTCATGTTACAGTGTTTTTAAATCAAGCACAAGTTACACGTTTAGCTAAAACAAACCTGGAAGCAGGTACTACTGATATTGTTTTTGATCGCGTTTCGCCATACATAAACATCAAAAGTATTCAAGTTAAAACAGAAGGTAATGTAAATTTACTCTCAGTATCTCACAGAAATAACTATTTAGCAAATAACGATAAACCTCAATTTGTGATTGAATTTGAAGACACCATAGCAACGTTAGAAAACCAACTTGCACTCATTAATATTCGCAAAGAGGCATTAAATACAGAAAAAGAAGTAATAATGGCAAACAAACACATTGGTGGCGAAAACTCAGGTGTTAAAGTTGAAGACCTAGAAGATGCTTTGGTATTATTTAGAAAACGTTCTCAAGAAATTGGTGAAGAATTGTTAAAACTTGATGCCACAATTGCAAAGCTTAATGTGATTAAAAACAAATTCCAATCGCAATTAAATTTGTATTTAAAAAACATCAACAACACATTAGAAATAGTAATTACCGTTAAAACATTGAGTGCTGTTAACAATACTAAAATTGAATGGAGTTACTTAGTTGGTAATACTAGTTGGGTCCCATTTTACGATATCAGAGTTAAAGACACTAAAAGCCAACTACAATTAGTAAGTAAAGCAAACATTACTCAGCGTACCGGTGAAGATTGGAAAAATGTAATATTAAAATTAAGTACTGCTAATCCAACCGAAAACGGAAGTAAACCAGAATTAATTCCAACATATTTGGGTTATCAGATGCCAAAGGTATATACTATAAATAAGCAAAAATCAAGCGCACCAAATATTAGAGGCTCAAGAGCTGAGGAATCTGCTTATTATCAAGATGGAATTAGGGCACAAGGGGAAGCAGCAAGTGATGCCGAAGTTGATTTTTCGAGCGGTATTTCAAATACAGTTCAAACAGAAATAAATACAGAGTTTAATGTCACCTCGGCCTACACCATACCAAGCGATAACAACCCGCACCAAGTAGATTTAACCACAAGTAATTTAGAGGCAAATTATGCATACGGAACGGTTCCTAAATTAGATAAAACTGCTTATGTAACAGCTAAAGTTTCGGGCAACGATTTGGTAAACCAAATTAGTGGCGAAGCCAATGTTTATTTTGATGGTACGTATACCGGAAAAACCTTTATTAACGGTACTTCAAACGACTCGCTGTTAATATCGTTAGGGAAAGATAAACGCATACAAGTGCAAAGAAATTTATTAAAAGACTTTAGCAGTAAATCTTTTTCTGGTGGAAGTAAAAAGGAGTTAAATACTTGGGAAATTAGTATTCGTAATACGCGAAAGGAAATAATAACCATAGTAGTTGAAGATCAAATCCCCATTAGTACCGACAAAGAAATTGAAATAGCCCTATTAAATAATGGAGGGGCTGAGTATGATGAAACGACTGGAAAATTAAAATGGATAGTTACGATTGATGGTGAAAAGTCACATACTTTAAAATTCAGTTTTGAAGTAAAGTATCCTAAAGAAAAAATCATATCTAACTATTAATGATAAAATACATAGGCCTGTATTTTTATATTGATGTGTAACGTTAAATCGGATTGGTAACTAAATTTGATATATTGTAAAGTAATGTATTTTATAAAATATCAGCTTAACTTATTATCATTCATAAAATACGTTTACCACATTACATAATTTAACATGGGAATCAAATCAACTATTGCAAAACTATTTGCAAAATATATTGTAATTAAAGTAAAAAAAGATGCTGCAAATGCGCTCAAAACACAAGAACAAATCTTTTTTAAATTAATTACTACTGCCGCTCAAACTAAGTTTGGTATAGACCACCAATTTGCTAAAATAAAATCATACGAAGAATATAAAAATGCTGTTCCTATTAAAGACTACGAAGGTTTAAAACCATACTTTGATAGCATGGTAGCAGGTGAAAAAAATGTATTGTGGCCAGGAAAACCGTTGTATTTAGCCAAAACAAGTGGAACAACTTCGGGTGTAAAATATATTCCCATTTCAAAGGAATCTATACAATATCATATAAATTCGGCACGTAATGCATTGTTATGTTATATTGTAGAAACAGGCAAATCAAATTTTATTGATGGTAAACTAATTTTCTTATCTGGTAGTCCAACCTTAGAAAATAAAAATGGAGTATACACAGGTCGATTGAGCGGCATTGTAAATCACCATGTACCAAATTATTTGCGTAAAAATCAAATGCCATCATACCCAACAAACTGTATAGAAGATTGGGAAACAAAAGTAGATGCAGTAGTTGATGAAACAATGAATCAAAACATGACTTTAATAAGCGGAATTCCGCCTTGGGTACAAATGTATTTTGATAAATTAAGTAAACGCAGTGGTGGAAAAAAAATGAAAGATTTATTTCCCAACTTTAATTTGTTTGTATATGGTGGTGTTAACTTCGAACCTTATCGAGCAAAAATCGAAGAAAGTATTGGTAAAAAAATTGACACCATAGAAACATACCCAGCAAGTGAAGGATTTATCGCTTATCAAGACTCACAAAAGGAAAAAGAATTGCTATTGCTAACTAATAATGGAATGTTTTATGAGTTTATTCCAAGTGATGAGTTTTATAATGAAAATCCAACACGTATTAGTTTAAAAGATGTAGAATTGAATAAAAACTATGCCATCATACTTAACACCAATGCCGGATTATTTGGCTATAATATTGGAGATACAATTAAGTTTACCTCTAAAAACCCTTACCGTATTTTGGTAACAGGTCGTATTAAACATTTTATTTCGGCATTTGGAGAGCATGTTATTGGAGAGGAAGTAGAATATGCATTAATGGGCATTGCAAAAAAACACCAAGTTGAAGTAGTTGAATTTACAGTGGCCCCTAATGTAAACCCCAAGGAAGGTGGATTACCTTACCACGAATGGTTTGTTGAGTTCGGTAAAAAACCTGAAAATATGGAACAATTTGCACTTGAAGTAGATGAGGCATTGCAACAAAAAAACATTTACTATAAAGACTTGATTAATGGCAATATTTTAAAACCTTTAGTAATTAAGCCATTACCCCATAATGCATTTATCAATTACATGAAAAGTGAAGGTAAATTAGGCGGGCAAAATAAAGTACCACGCCTTAGCAATGATAGAAAAATTGCAGATAAACTTTCCTCATAAAAAAAAGATGAACGAAATAAAAAAAATAGCTATTTTAGGTAGTACTGGTTCAATTGGAACACAGGCATTAGAAATAGCTCGCGAACAAAAAGACCGTATTCAAATTGAAGTATTAACGGCAAATAGCAATGCAGATCTATTGATAGCTCAAGCCAAAGAATTCAATCCAAATCACGTAGTAATTGCTGACGAAAACAAATACTTGCAGGTTAAAGAGGCATTGGCAAATGATGATATAAAAGTATTTGCTGGCAATAAATCTATTGCAGATGTGATGGAAATAACATCAGCTGATACCGTGCTAACAGCAATGGTTGGTTACAGTGGATTACTTCCCACCATCAAAGCTATTCAAAATAAAAAAAGAATTGCATTAGCCAATAAAGAAACCTTAGTTGTAGCTGGTGAATTAATAACTGAAATGTGTCAAGAAAATAGGGTTAGTTTAATCCCTGTTGATTCTGAACATTCAGCTATTTTTCAGTGTTTAGTAGGTGAAGATTTAAATACCATTGATAAAATTATTTTAACGGCAAGCGGTGGCCCTTTTCGTGGAAAAAAGCGGAGCGATTTAGCAGAGGTAACTAAAGCCCAAGCGCTTAAACACCCCAATTGGAATATGGGGGCAAAAATCACCATCGACTCAGCCACATTAATGAACAAAGGCCTGGAAGTAATTGAAGCTAAATGGTTATTTGGATTAAATGGCTCGCAAATAGAAGCTGTTGTTCATCCTCAAAGCATTATTCATAGTATGGTAGAATTTAATGACGGTAGCATTAAGGCTCAAATGGGATTACCAGATATGAAACTCCCAATTCATTATGCCTTCTTTTATCCAGAGCGTGTAAATACTAATTTTAAACGAATGAGTTTTAAAGAAGTGAATATGTTAACATTTGAGGAACCAGATAAAGATACTTTCCGCAATTTAGCTTTAGCTTACCAGGCGATGAACAATGGCGGCAATATGGCTTGTATTTTAAATGCGGCTAACGAAATTGCCGTAGAGGCTTTTTTAAAGGATAAGATTAAGTTTTTACAAATCGCTGAACTAAATGAAAAATGCATGCAAAAAGTAAATTTTATTCAAAAGCCCAGTTTACAAGATTATATAGAAACAGATGCTGAGACACGAAAAGTGGCGGCATCGTTGGTTTAGACTCTCTCCGTTAATTTGATTCAAACTTTGCTACAATCTGTGACCCGAATAGCTTATTTTCGCACCTCGGTAATTTTTAACAAACATTAATATAATACTTAAAAATACATGCAAGGATTAATTATGGCAGCCCAACTTATTGCGGGCATTTCAATACTGGTTATCTTACACGAACTTGGTCATTTTTGGGCTGCTCGGGCTTTTGGTATTAAGGTAGAAAAATTTTATTTGTTTTTTGATGCTTGGGGTAAGAAATTATTCAGTATAAAAATTGGTGAAACAGAATATGGTATTGGCTGGTTACCACTTGGCGGATATGTAAAAATAGCTGGAATGATTGACGAAAGTATGGATAGCGAGCAAATGAACAAACCTGCCGAAGCATGGGAATTCAGAAGCAAACCCGCTTGGCAACGTTTAATCGTTATGATTGGTGGTGTGGTAATGAATATAATAACGGGTATAGTTATTTTCGCATTGATATCATATACATATGGTGAAAAATACACCTTAAACAGTTCATTGGAATATGGAGTTGTTGCTTCTGATTTAGCTAAAGAATCTGGCTTTAAAACAGGTGATAAATTGAAATCTGTTAATGGAAAAGAAATTAAATATTTCGAGAATGCATTAAGTAGCGAAGAGTTATTGGCTGATGTTACAACATATACAGTTGAAAGAAATGGAGTAGATACACAAATTACATTATCGAAAGATTTTACACGAAAGTTTACATCTTCAAAAAAAGCAGAATTTTTAACTCCCCGATTTAAATACAATATAGAAGAAACAGTAAGCGGATTTCCAGCAGAAAAAGCAGGAATAAAAAAAGGTGATGTATTACTTGCGGTTAATTCAAATACTGTAATATTCTTCGACCAACTACAGGAAGCATTAAAAATTGAATCAGGGAAACAAGCTCAAATTTCTGTGTTGCGTGGAATTGATACCATGATTATGCCAATAGATATTACTTCTGATGGTAAAATTGGAGTTACTCCAAACCCAATTGGAATAGCATACGATTCATTAAAATTTGGCTTGTTGGAATCATTCCCCAAAGGAGTAAATAAAGCTGTTGAAACCATCAACTTACAAGTAAAAGGTTGGGGTAAAATTTTTAGTGGAGATATCCCTGCAAATAAAGCAGTTCAAGGTCCAATTGGTATCGCTAAGTTTTATGGCGGAGAATGGATTTGGAGTAGATTCTGGTTATTTACTGCTTTAATATCTTTAGGTTTAGCATTTATGAATATTCTTCCTATTCCAGCATTAGATGGAGGACATGTTGTTTTATTATTAATTGAAATGATTACTGGAAAACCATTAAGCACAAAAGCAATGGAGCGTATTCAAACAGTTGGTATGGTAATTTTACTTACATTAATGGTGCTGATTTTCGGTAACGACATCATTGGACTATTCATCAAATAGGTATGAAAAATAATATTTTATTAATCATCATTTTTTTATTTAGTGTACCTGCAATTGCTCAATCTGATAGCACTAAATCAAACAAAAAAATATTGGTAGTGCCATACCCTAGCATGTTGTACTTTAGCGATGCAGATGCTGACCTTGCGCGTTATAGCAGACTTGATGAACCAAAATTACGTAACTTAATGCGCGGAAATTTAGAATCAAATGTATATCACCAAATATTAGCATCATTTGATGCGGTAAGTTTACTATCAGCAACTAGTTTAAATGGCGAAGAAGATTTAAAAAGAGTATATGCTGCTTCGCAATATTACGAAAGCAATGCCATAAGCAAAAATAAAGGATTATTTAGCAGTAATTTATTCCGTAAAAAAAATAAAAACCAAACTTTTTATGTAAACGATACATCCACAATGGTAGCCGAGATTCAAGACCCAAATCTGCACGCTAGTTTATATAAAAAACATAAACACGATTATATCCTTTACATCACACAATTTGAAATTAATACTTCAAATAAAAACACCATCGAGTGGATGAAACAAGAATATAAACGCTCTTATGTAATGCATTATAATTTGTGGGATAATAAAGGGAAATTAGTACTTGCAGAAACGCTAATATTAGATGCAGGTGGTGAAAATAACATCAAGAATATCAGCGAAAAATACTTGGCTGAAATGGCTCAAAAGCTAAAAGAAATATTGCAATCAGCAATTAAATAAATAACAATGATAAAGCTGGGTGATAAAGTGAAATTTATTAATGAAGATATGCAGGGTATTGTTACCAGTATTAAAGGCAATACAGCAGGCGTAACCATTGAAGATGACTTTGAAATTCCAGTTTTGATAAATGAAGTAGTAAAGATTAATGATATTCTTAACAAGCCTAAACAAGAAGACGAAAAATCCATTACTGTTAAACCTAAATACATCAAAATTCATCATGGTATTCACATTGCTTTTGATAGAATAAATGATGATAAACTTGACCTAAAGATTCACAATAGTGATGCTGATTGGATTATGGTTGCTGTATACGAAAATCAGCAACTAAAACATCAGATTAATGTTGAGTTGGAGACCAATAAATCGATTGGAATTTTTAATATTGAACAGTTTAACAAATGGCCCGAGTTCACATTTGTTATTACTCCTATTAATGAAGAATTTAAATCAATCAATACTCTAGTAAAAAAAGTTAGACTAAATGCCAAAGAGTTTCATGCATCATTCAAACAATGCTATTTTTTAGGAAAGCAAGCATACACCATAAGATTAGATAACGATGTAACATCTCTGTCACTTAAAAAACTTCAAGAAAAAGATTTCACAGAACCAATTGCAACTAAATCAAAAAATACAATTAATATAAAAGATAAGCCTAATCAAGTTATAGATTTACATGCCGAAAATTTGGCTGAAAACATTTACATACTGGGTGCACAAGAAATATTAGATTTACAAATGAATGCATTTGCACAATCATTAGAAATGGCACATGTTCACAAAATTAAAAGCATTATCTTCATTCACGGAGTTGGAAATCATTTTCTTAAAAATAAAATAAAAAACTATTTATCATCTCAAAAAGAATTAGTAGAGAGATACGCAGATGCTGATAACCTGCTATATGGTGGGGGGGCTACAGAAGTATGGTTTAGATAATAATCGCTAAGGTTTATTAAACTCTAACTGATTATTAATTCGTTTTAATTTTTTATTTAATTCAATTTCTTTAGTACCTTTACTTTATTGCTCAAAGGAACCAAAGATACTCTTTTGGTAATCTCCTCTTCATTACAAGACTTATTAAAATAATGACGAATTATAACGAATCTTAACGCTTCAATTAGTAAATTATATTAGTATAACATTTAAGTATAAAAAGTACTAAAAAAATACACTCTTTAATAATAGCAATCAAAAACTATACTTAAATTATATTGAATATATGTAAAACAATAATAACGAATATAACAATAACATTATCCTTCGATAATTTAATAAAATCATTAGCACTTATTGCATTTAATATGTTAAAATTTATCAAGATTGTTTCTTTAAAATAAACAATTGTCATTTCTTTAATATCAAATAATCTTGATAGAAAAAGAACGTAAAATATCTTATAATTAAACAAATTATAAACAAGCTATTTACATCATATACTTTATTAACTTTGCTTAGAAGTAATTATGCTAAACAATTATGAAAAAACTAATCATATCCATCACCATTATTATTGGTATCATTATCGCTACATTAATCATTGTTCCTTTCTTTTTTAAAGACAAGCTAGTAGATTTAATTAAGCAACAAGCCAATAAAAGTATCAATGCAACTGTAAATTTCAATAATAATATTGGTTTAAGCTTGATCAAAAACTTCCCAAACTTTACAATAAACATAAAAGATTTAAGCGTAATTGGCATTAATGATTTTGAAGGAGATACACTTATTTCTTGGGATAATT
Organism: Bacteroidota bacterium; assembly: GCA_027482225.1. Lineage (GTDB taxonomy): Bacteria > Bacteroidota > Bacteroidia > UKL13-3 > UKL13-3 > UBA6183. The sequence continues at coordinate 5,294 of JAIXWD010000023.1, read as the reverse complement.
TAGAAGCAACAGTTGATGTAATGAGTGTAATTAATGGAGAGCAAATCATAATAAGAAAAATACTAGTCGAGTCTCCAGTAATAAATGCTAAAGTTTTAGCTAACGGCAAAACAAATTGGGATATAACCAAGTCAGACTCCTCAAAAAATCAAAATACAGATACAGCGCAAACAAAATTTAATATAAGCCTTAAAAAGCTAAAGATAAACAATGCAAATATTGCATACAATGACAAAGTAATGGGTATCAATACTCATTTAACAGGTATGGATTATGATATGATAGGCGATTTTACACAAGATATTTTCGAATTAAACATATTGTCAAGCATAAAACAGTTCGATTTAGTATATGGTGGTATAACATATTTAAGAAAAGTAAATACAGGTATTAATGTTAAACTAGATATGAACATGCCTGAAATGAGATATACTTTTAAAGAGAATTCAATATCACTAAACGAACTTGTATTTAACTTTGAAGGCTTCATTCAGATGCTTAACAAAGATATTTTAATGGACATAAAGTATGGTGCAGAAAACGCCTCATTCAAAAGTTTTTTATCCCTAGTACCTGGTGCATATTCAGAAAACTTTGCTGATGTAAAAACTGCAGGAACATTAGCATTCAACGGATTTGCCAAAGGAACTTACAGCGAAAAAACACTTCCAGCTTTTGCATTCAACGCAATCGTCAGTAATGCCATGTTTCAATACCCAGCTTTACCTATTCCTGTAAAGGATATTCAAATGAAACTAGCTGTAACCAACAATAACGGTCAATTAAATAACACAACAATTAATCTTAGTAAATTTCACATGGATATAGTTGGTGATGCATTTGACGCGAAACTAATAGCCAATAACATCATGAAAGATCCATATATAGACTCATGGTTAAAAGGCAAAATCAACTTAAACAATTTAAATAAAATTGCTCCTTTAGAAAACGGAATGAGACTTTCTGGTATCATCATAGCTGATGTAACTGCCATTGGTAAAATTTCAGATATCGAAAAACAGAATTACGAATCATTTAATGCTAATGGTGAGATATTAGCCCAAAGTATAACATACAAGTCAAAAGATTTACCACAAGGATTTAATCTTAGTCAAGCACATTTAAGCTTCTCACCGAAATTAGTTGCACTCAAATCATTTGATGCTCAAGTAGGTAAAAGCGACATGAAAATAAGTGGTGAATTAAGTAACTTCTTCGCATACATGTTTAATAATGGAATTTTAAATGGTAAATTGAATTTAAACTCAAACACGATTGATGCAAATCAATTTATTTCATCAGAATCTAAGGGTAACCCACAAACACCTGAAGACACCTCATCATTGTTAGCGCCAGAAATACCAGCTAATATTGATTTTGAATTTAACAGCAACATCAAACAGTTTTTATTTTCCAACATTGATATTACCAATTTTACAGGAGGATTAATAGTTCAAAATCAAAAGTTATCATTTAACAATGTTATTCTAAACACACTTGGTTCCAGCATAAAAATGGATGGTTTCTACGAAACAACCTCCCCAAACAAACCATCAATAAAAATTGATTTGGGAATCAATAACCTCGATATCCAGAAAGCATTTAAAACATTTAATACAATAAAAAAATTAGCGCCTATAGCCGAAAACATATTTGGTACATTTTCAACCAGCTTAACTTTATCATCAACACTTGATAAACACTTAAATCCAAATTACTCTACCTTATTTGCAAATGGTATTTTAACAATTCCCAATGCAGAAATTAAAGACGTAAAGTTATTCAATAATATAGCCGATGTATTAAAAAATGATAAATACAGAAGCGTTGGACTGAGAAATGCATCTTTAGCATACAAAGTGGAAAATGGAAGAATATACACAGAACCTTTTGATGTATATCTGGCAGGAAAAATCATGAATCTATCAGGTTATACAGGAATAAATCAAACAATAGACTATAAAGGTTTAATTGACATTAAAAGATCTGAACTTGGAGCAGTTAATACAGCTTTAGAAACCGCATTAACAGCAATAAATGATAAAACTGGTTCAAGTATCAAAATGGATGAAAACGTTAATGTGGCTTTAAATATTCTAGGAACATTTTCCGAACCCAAAATCACAACCAATTTAGCAAACATTGGCAAGCAACAAGCTAACTCATTAAAAAACCAGGCAACTGATGAACTTAATAAACAGAGGAAAATATTAGAAGATAAAGCAAAAGCAGAGGCAGAAAAGGCTAAAGCAGAGGCAGATAGGTTAAGAAAAGAATCGTTAGCTAAACTTAAATCCGAAACTGATAATGCAAAACTCAAAGCACAAGCTGAAGCTGATCGATTAAAAAAAGAAGCTGAAGAAAAAGCTGCCGAAGAAAAAGAAAGACTAAAAAAACAGGCTGAACAAGAAGCAAAGAAAAAATTACAAGGAATATTTAAGAAGCCATAAACTTTAATAGACATTGGTTTGTTATTAATGCTAATCAACTTAAACATAAAACAAAATGAAAAAAATCATCATCACCTCATTAGCATTAGCATTAATTTATGCTTGCGGAGATTCTAATTCAAACAAAACTGCAGAAACATCTGCTACAAACCAAGCTACAATTGGAGCTGAAGCACCCAAAACAATAGAATTTACAATTAATGCTGTTGGTAATACCATGGCCGATATGAGCTTTGATACCAAAGAAATTAAAGTAAAAGCAGGCTCAACTGTAAAAGTTAATTTAACAAATCAAGGAACTGACGCTTCTATGCTACATAACATTGTTTTTGTTAAGCAAGGCGCAGAAAAAGAAGTAGCTACTGAAGGCATCAACCTTAAAGATCAAAACTACTTTAATCCTCAAAATGTAAATGTAATAGCTGGTTCAGCAGTTGCAGCTCCAGGTGCAACAGTAACAGTAGAATTCACAGCTCCTTCAGAAGCAGGAACTTATGCATACATTTGTACTTATCCTGGTCACTGGATGAAAATGCAAGGAGTGTTTATTGTTGAATAATACTTCTTTTAAACAATTTAGTAATTAAAAAAGGGAGTTTCGACTCCCTTTTTTAGTTTATTGAAGTTAAATTTATTATTTTGGAACAGCATTTGCATATCAATAAAAAAAGTAAATTATGAAACGCATATTAATTGTATTACCACTTGCCGCAAGTCTTATTTTTTCAACAGCATGCGCTAACCGTAAAGTAACTCGTATTGATCCAAACCAACAAACTGATCTTAGCGGACGTTGGAATGATAGCGACTCAAGATTAGTTGCTAACGAGTTGATTACCCAAATTTTAACAGGTGCATGGAGAACTAATTTCGAACAAAAGCACAACCGTAAACCAGTGTTAATTGTAGGCAGTATTAAAAACAAGTCATCTGAACAAATAGACCCTATAACTTTTATTAAGGATCTTGAAAAAGCAAGCATCAATTCAGGCACAGTTTCTATTGTACAATCTGGTGAAGAACGAAACCAATTGCGTGAAGAACGTAACGAACAACAAACTTTTTCTAGTGAAGATAGCAAGAAAAAGTGGGGACGCGAGAAAGGTGCCGATTTTATGATTAATGGAGTAATCAGCTCAATTGTCGACCAACATAAAAATCAAAAAACTGTTTATTATCAAATTAATCTTGAATTAACAGATCTCGAAACAAATGAAAAAGTTTGGATAGGAGATAAGAAAATTAAAAAAGCAATCCGTAACTAACTCTTACAAGAAAATAGTTTTATGCGGATATTTTATTATCTATTGATTTTGTTGATAATTATTGTGCTGTCAGCCTGTGCAAGCTATTATCAGAAGAATCAAGCAATAATGGATAGCATTTACCGCGGAGACTATGCGCATGCCTCAAAGATATTAGACAATGGAAATCTAAAAAAGAAGAAAAGAAATCAGTTACTTTACTTCCTTAATAAAGGAACTCTTTTATTCATGAACAATCAGCCTCAAGAAAGCAATAAATATTTTCAACAAGCTGATTATTTTATAGAAGATTATCAAAAAAATATAGGGTTAAAAGCGGTTTCTTTCATAACTAATCCATCCATTCAAACATACGAAGGAGAAAACTTCGAAAAAGTAATGGTACATTACTATACTACAATCAATTATTTACAACAAGGTTTATTAGATCAGGCATTAGTAGAATGTAAACGCATGCAATTAAAACTTGACAAAATAACCGACTATTATAAAGGCAAAAACAAATACAAAAACGATGCTTTTGTATTTCTATTAACAGGTATTGTTTACGATGCCCAAAAAGATTACAACAGTGCATTTATAGCTTACCGAAACGCATATAAAATATATAACGAAGAATATGCTAACAATTTAAATACTTCAGTACCTAAACAACTGAAAGAAGATTTAATAAGAACAGCATTACTAACTGGCTTCAAAGAAGAAGCTATTCAATACCAAACCCAATTCAACTTAAAGCAATTCACAATCGAATCATTTAAAAATACATCCTCGTTTGTTACATTTTGGAATAATGGATTTGGCCCAATAAAAGATCAACGGAGTTTAAATTTTACAATCGTACCCGGTTCAAATGGATGGGTAAATTTCACTAATTGGGACTTAGGTTTAAATTTCCCTTTCTATGCAGGAGATGATAGTAGGTCTATATCTAATCTTAAAATAATTAGAGTTGCATTTCCTAAATATATCTCCCGCGAAACAGTTTACGATAAAGCCAAAATAATAATTGATAGTCTTCAAATTGAACAAAATATTGAGTTAGTTCAGAACCTTGATAAAATAGCTTATATCTCTTTACAAGACAGGATGGTGAAGGAAATGAGCGAAGCACTCATTCGTTTAGCAATTAAACAGGCTGTAGCCGCAAAATTAAGAAAAGAAAATGACGCCCTTGGTTCAACTCTAAGTGTAATAAATGCAATGTCCGAACAAGCCGATACAAGAAATTGGCAAACATTACCCAATACAATAAATTATACAAGAATTAATTTACCAGTTGGTAATTACCAAGCAATTTTTCAAGTAGAAAAAGATCTACTAAAATTTAAATTCTCAATAAAAGAAAATCAAACCACCTTCAAAGTATTTCAATCACCATATTTTAAAGGATACTCTAGCTCATTTAAATAAATACCAAATTCTAAACTATTATAGAAAAATATCTACTATTACCTCATACACCATCAATATGCATGGTGTTTTTTTTTAAATAAAAGAGCTATAAAATTAATCCAATTGGGTGTTCCCCCAAGGGTCGGGTTTTACGCTGTATCTTTTGCAGTCATAAACGCACATG
>JAIXWD010000012.1 GCA_027482225.1 Bacteroidota bacterium | reverse complement strand
TAATGCTCCAGAGGTATATGTTGCATTGGTGTTAGCAATGGTATTCCATGAACTAAATGGCGACACCGCACTTACCCAACCTATTACACTTCCATTGTTTCCGCTTAAGGTTAATACACCTGATGTATTTCCTGAGCAAATGTTGGTGCCACCTGATACAGTTCCTGGAATAGTAGGTGCATCAACCGTAACAGTAGTTGCTATTGCGGTTAAGGCCACACAACCATTACCATCTGTAACCTGAACCGTGTAATCACCTGAAGTATTAACTACAAAAGATGATGTGGTTATGGCCGTATCTAAATTGTTTTTCTTCCATTGGTAACTAGCACCATTTGTGTTTGATAAGGTAACACTACCGCCTGTACAAAAATTAGTTGGCCCACTTGGTGTGATGCTCGCATCTGGTAATGGATTAACGGTAATAACGGTAGCAGCAGATGCTGCAGAAACGCAACCATTAATGTCTGTTGCAATTACATCATAACTTCCACTTGTGTTGGCAACATATGGATTTGCTGTAGAAATATTTGTTGTGTTTCTTCTCCATTGGTATGACACTCCACCACCTGCAGATAATGATACATTTAGCCCGCTACAAAAGGTAGTTGGACCTCCTGGTGTTATAGTAGCAGTTGGAAGTGGATTAACTGTTAAATGTATAGTATTAGAAGTAGTAGTAGGTACACAAGCATTCGATAAGACAACATCATAATCATCATCATCTGATAGGCTTACACTTGCAATGGTAAATGTGCTATCGTTTGCTGAAGGAATATTCACACTATTTTTGCGCCATTGGTAGCCTGTTGCTCCTGTAGCACTAACACTAAATGTAACTGATGTACCAACACAACGAGATGCAGCAATAGGCTGAATTGTAATTACTGGAGCATTTGTTACAGTAACTAAAGTTGGTGTTGAGTTTTGCTCATTACAAACACCACTTTTTACAACTGCCCTGTAATATGTTGATGTTGTTAAAGCACCCGATACAAAAGTATTACTTGTATTGGCAATTGTAGTTGGCGAACCAAATACAACTGTTGCTGATGATTCCCAACGTACAATATTACCTGTATGTCCTGCTAATGTTAATGTTCCTGATGTAAAACCTTCACAAATGGTTGTTCCGCCAGTTACCGTTCCTCCAACTGTTGAAGGATCAACGGTTGTTATTGTGGTGTCTGAATTTTCAATTAAACAAGTACCATTTTGAACAACTGCTCTAAATGCGGTTGTTTGTGCTAGTGCTCCTGATGTGTATGTTGTGTTTGTATTTACAATTGGGCTCCAGTTAGATCCACTATTTATTGAACTTTCCCATCTTAAAACACTACCCGTATTTCCTGTAAGTGTAAGTAAGCCTGAGTTACTGCCTTGGCATATTACATTTCCTCCGTCTACATTTCCTGCTACGGTTGGAGCATCAACGGTAACTGTTGTTGAAGAGCTATCAATACAATTATTAGCATCCGTTACTACAACTCTATACACCCCTGATGAAGTCACAATTAATGAGCTTCCTGTAGTTGTATCAATACCATTTTTCTTCCATTGGTATGAAGTACCATTGCTGTTAGAAAGGGTAACTGAACCTCCGCTGCAAAAAGTTGTTGCACCGCTTGGTGTTATAGTAGCATTTGGTAATGGATTAACTAGTATGGTCGTTATGGCTGTGGTATCAACACAACCAAATCCATTTTCTGCCACCACTTTATAATCGCCACTTGTTGATGCAGTGTATGGATTTGTTATTGAAATTTGGGCGCCATTTCTTAACCATTTATATCCTGCAGTACTTCCACTTCCGGTTAAATCAATACTTTGTCCTTGACAAAAAGTTGTAGCACCACTTGGCGTAAGGCCTGCGGTTGGACGTGCATGAACAGTTAATGTAGCTGCAGCAGAAGGGGCAGAGTTTCCACAAGTATTTGTGGCAACTATAGTATAGTCTGCCTCATTACCTCCAACTCCAACCGCGCCATCAATCACTGATGAAATGCTGTAAGTATTACTATTCGCTCCAAAAATGTTGATTCCGTCTCTTCTCCATTGGTATCCTGTAATTGGGTTTATTGATGTTGCAGTTGCACTAAATGTTACTGCATTTCCTTCACAAATACCTTGCGAACTTGGATTAAGGCTAAATGTTGGAACATTATCAACCACAATTTCTGCATGGCTTGAGTTTGCTTCAGCACATAATGCTGTATTTTGAACAACAGCTCTATATCTTGTGGTTTCTGTTAGACCACTAGCAGCATGTGTTGTTGTCGTATTCGCAATACTTGTCCAAACAACGAAAGGTGAAACAGCACTTTCCCATCTTACTATATTTCCTGTTCTTCCAGTTAAGGTCATGGTACCTGTGTTTCCTCCACTACATATAGTTGTACTACCACTTACGGTACCGCCAACACTTGGAGGGGTAACAGTTATTTCTTCTTCAAATGATGTAGCACTAGAACAAGCACCACTTTGAACCACTGCTCTAAATTGGGTTGTTTGTGTTAGCGCACCAGAGGTATAAGTTGTTCCTGTATGTGCTATTGGTGTCCATGTTACAAATGGCGATATTGCACTTTCCCATCCGTTTACAGTACCTGTTTGTCCTGCTAGTGTTAGTAATGGTGAATTGCTACCGCTGCACACTGTTGTACCTGATGCTGCCGTTACACCTCCACCAACGGTAGCTGGCGACACGGTTACTGTTAAAGGTGTAGCTGTGGTTGATTGACAACCTGCAGCAGAGGTTACCCTAATGGTGTAATTACCTGAAGTTGTTGCATTATAACTACTACTTTGTGCTCCAGAAATATCTATCCCTCCCGATATCCATTGATATGTACCTGTTTCTGCATTACTCAAAGTAACCGAACCACCCGTACAAATATTAGTTGATCCGCCTGCTGTAATTGCAGAACTTGGGAGTGGATTTACTGTAAAAACGAATGGTGTTGATGTTGCTGTACATCCATTAAGGTCTGTGATTAACACTTCGTAGCTTCCAGATAATGTAAGGGCTAGGTTACGATTAGTTTCGCCAGACATGTTACTGCCATCTTTTTTCCATTGCCAACTTGCGTAGGCAGATGAAGATGTTCTTATATTTGCTGATAGCCCTTGGCAAATTGGATTAGTACCCACGTTTTGCTGAACTGCTGGAGCTGTTGCTGAATTAACGGTTAAACTGGCCGCAGAAGACAACACGTTGCTACAATTTGTTGATTGTACCTCAACTGAATAGTTACCCGCATCTAACGCGGTTATGCTGGCAATATTATAAGTGTTGCTATTTGCGCTTGGAATGTTAGTTCCATTAAACTTCCATTGGTATCCACTTATTGCGCCTGTTGCTGTTACACTAAAAGTAACCGGTGCACCCACACATTTGGTGTCTGGTGTAGGTTGTACTGTAATATTAATTGGGGCATCAACCACCACTTCGGTGTGTGTTGATTGTACATCGCTACATGCGCCATTGCCAATTACGGCCCTGAATCGGGTAGTTTCTGTTAGTACTCCTGATGTATAAGTTGAACTGGTGTTTACAATGTCCGACCAGGTATTAAAAGGACTAACGGTTGATTGCCATTTTGTAATGTTGCCTGTATGGCCACTTAATGTTAACAATGCCGAAGTGCCTCCTGAGCATATAGTAGTACCTCCTGAAACGGCACCTGCAATCGGAGCTGTATCAACAGTAACAGTTGTGGTCGAAGAGGAATCAGTAGCACATGTTCCATTTTTTACCACTGCTTTAAATTGAGTAGTGGCAGTTAATGCTCCAGAGGTATATGTTGCATTGGTGTTAGCAATGGTATTCCATGAACTAAATGGCGACACCGCAC
>JAIXWD010000004.1 GCA_027482225.1 Bacteroidota bacterium | reverse complement strand
TGTTGTACAACCATTTGCTGTTGCATCTATATAATAAGTTGTAGTGTTCGATATACTTGGTGTGGTAAACGATGTACCTGTACCTAATGATACTCCACCTGTTACTGCTGCATACCAATTTAATGTGCCGGCACTTGCTGTTGCGCCTAAGGTTACTGTGCCTGTGCCACAAACAGAACCAGGTGTTGTTCCTGATACAGTTGGTATAGCATTAACCGTTGCAACTACAGCACTTCTTGTTGCTGTTGTACAACCATTTGCTGTTGCATCTACAAAATAAGTAGTGGTGCTCGATATACTTGGTGTGGTAAACGATGTGCCTATACCTAATGATGCTCCACCTGTTATTGCTGCATACCAATTTAATGTGCCGGCACTTGCTGTGGCACCTAAAGTTACTGTTCCTGTTCCGCACACTGAACCTGGTGTGGTTCCTGATACAGTTGGTGTAACATTATTAAATCCAATTACTATAGTATCTATTACTGAAATGTTTGCAGTATCTGTTACCGTACAATAATAAGTTCCAGCAGCTAAGCCATTTGCAGTTGACCCTGTTCCTCCAGAAGGAGCCCAACTGTAACGATAAGGTGGAACTCCATCAACTCCCTGAACAGTTGCTGAGCCATTTGATAATGAAGAACATGTTGCATTGGTTACAGAAACTGTATTGGCGGAAAGTGGTCCACCATTACTTAAAATAGGTTCTGTTGTAAATACATTGGTATTTCCAGTGTATGTACATCTACCTAATATAGCACCTGTTGATGGATCTGTAAATTCTAATGTATAAACACCTGCAGGTGGAAGATTTACATTGTAAAAACAGTATTTAATTAAATGGTTAGTACCTGAGATGGTTGATGGAGAAGCTGGCCCAACTTGTGCTGCACTTAATGCACCATTAATCCAAACTCTAGTTATTGCTGGAATAATACTAGGCAAAGTTGCCCACCTAAAAATTATGTCACCTGTTTTGGCAGTTGTTGGAATGGTAGAGTATGCTGTAAATTGAAAACCAGGAGCCATTGCATTAGCTCCAACTCCTGCGCATTGTGTGGCTTGTCCATTTCCGTTATTTCTTGAATCAACTGTTGGACAAGAATGTACATAAAGCTGTGTGGTATACTGAGCTGTAGGGCTTGTTAAAGAAACATCACGTATTTTTAAATTAAATGTTCGAGTGCCACTTGAAGGTGTAGTAGCACTATTTTGGTAACGCATAGCGTCTATAAATGCTTCGGCTTGTGTAAGTGATATTGTACCTCCACCACTTCGTGCGAATGTTAAAGTTGAAACTCCACTAGCAACACTAGTTGTAATCGCATAAGTTAAGCCACCCACCGTTAAATTTGGTATTGATGCGTTATTTGCAAAATTTAATGGTATCGTACCTCCAGCGGATGCACCATTAAAAACAAGAAGTTCGGATGCACCATTTAGCAGCATTGCTGAGGTAAAACTCACTTTCATATCATCAAGAGTTGTGCCTGTAGATGTAATGTTAGTTGTTCCATTAGAAAAACTCACACTTGTGTTACCTGAAAAAACATTTGAATTATTTAATCCTGAGGTGTTTGTATTTAGGTCTAAATTCGGAGCAGATGTTAGTACAGCAGTTGTAAATGTAGGACCTGTTGAAAAGTCGAGAAAGAAATATGCAAGACCACTACCCTCCGAACCAACTGAAATAGTAAAAGTGTTTAAGCTTGAATAAGTTGTTCTTACCCTGTTTTTCACATCGTTGGGATCAGTAGAATTTGCACTTAAAGTAGATCTAAACTTTGTAAGTTCAAGTGTACTGTTGTATGATGTAGCTAAATTGGTTGGATTACCAAGTTCGTAGTTAATAAATCCTCCAAATTCGTTAAATTGGTTAGTTCCAGTAGTTCCATTTCCGTCAATATCATAGGTGTTTATCCTAACATTCTGTAAAGTAACAAGTGTTCCAGTGTTGGTTGTGTTGTTATAAGATCCTCCAAGAATAAACTCGAACCTAAATTGAGCGTTACCTCCACCCGTACCAAAGTTAAATTGAGGAGAGAACCATTGGGGTAGGTTATTTGTAAATCCAGTTCCCGTACCAGTTTGATCAAAAGCTGTGAATGTACCTACATTATTTAAAGCTAATGTAGTTACAATTGCATCTATTGATTGGGTTCCAATAATGATTACGTCTTCATAAAGAACCTTATTATTTACAGATGTACCAGTACCAATTTTATTGGTTATTGTAACCCCTGTACCTCCGAAATTAACTGGCTGAAAATTGGCATTAAATGTTTGTGAAAATCCACTTGTTACATTTAATAAAAATAAAATTAGAAATGTAAATTTGCTTATTGTAAACTTAATTGACATCATATTGTGTTGTTGAATATTTAATATGTTTTCAAACAATAAAATGCAGCATGCGCGACATTTTACCTAGCAAATGTCACATTAAAGCCCCTTTGTATTGAAATTTGATAAAATAGTCCTAACATTTTCCAAAATAGTAGTACACAAAACTATAAAGGTAGAAAAAGTGAATATATTTAAGTTAGGATGTTAAATATTGGTTAAACTAAAACGGATACTTTTGGGGAATTATATCTGTTTTTGCAATTGTAACTATAACTAATAAATAAGGGCAATTAATAAATTGAAGCTATTAATTTTCAGCAAACTTAATCGATGAATGCTGATCAACAATATCGCATTGGTAAACACCTAATAGAGTTAATACTTTTTGTAGTGAAGCGAAGGATACATTTTTCTTGGTTTGTATCGAACAAATTCCTGGTTTAGGTATCTTCACATCTTTTATTCCTTCTATTTTCATGGCTTTTATTGCTCTACACAATCTCCAAGCAGTAATTCTTTTCCCATTAGAAGCCAATTCATTAAATGAATAATAACATCCATCTTGAGTTTGAACTAAATTAATTGGTGTTATAAATGAGTATCCGTGGCGCAATAGTAATCTGTCTATTTCAATAATCTTTCGAGTATTGCCCTTAACACGCATACGCTTAGTTAGCAATGAATTAATTTCATTACCTGAAAGTCTTAACGACTTTGTTTTAAACCTTGTATTTGCAAACTGTTGAGCTGCATAAACTAAAATGGTAATAAAAGCCAGAATAATGACATATAAGTACATACTACAAACTTTAGTATTAATTCTACACCTTACCAATTTGATACAAAATAATACTAAACTATTATAAGATAATATAAGCAAAATGAATTTTTTAAACCATTTAAGCATTTAAAAAATAACATATTGATTAAATTATACAAATTAGTTCATATTATTTTTTTGATTTTTGCTGCTTGTTTAAAACTTGTTGTTGCCCATGATAAAATATATTCTCGCAGTTCTTTATTTATTTTGCTGTAAAATTTCCCTCGCTCAACAACCTAGAATTGGTATAGAAGCTGGTAGTGGAATAAGTATTCCATTAACTTCAGTATTGGGATACCCATCTCCTCTTGCATACGCATCGTTAAGTATAGCACCATTAAAAGTTGGACATATTTCTTTTGATTACAACCTAGGATTACTTATGGGTGAAGGGAAAATGAACAGCGATATTGAAACATCAAATTCTAAAATAGGCAGCAATTCTTTTAAATTTAAAACTACATACACATCATATGGCGTAAATGGTTATGTTAATTTACATCATGTTTTTAAATCAAGAAAAAAGGCTCAAAAGTATATCCCTTTTTTACAATTTGGATTTGCAAACATCAAAGGGACCTCTAGTGCTGATAATTTAGATATAAATACCAATAAAACATTCACACAAAATTATTTCATTTCAATTTATGGTTTGTTATTTAAGGTAAAAATTAACCATCAGTTTGATTGGACAATTAATGCAAACATAAACGTAACAAAAACAAAGTACCTAGATGCTATATTTTACGACAAGAATTATGATGCCATTATTAATTTAAAGGCAGGTTTAGTTTATTACCCAAGAGCCAATAAAAAAAGAAATTACATAGCGTGGCAACCTTATAAGAAAATTTGCCCAAGGCAATTGGCATTTTAAAATGTTTTCTTAATAGTTAACTTAAAAAATATTTGCTTATAACTCATAATAAATAACTTAAGTTACTAAATAAGATGTCATTTATAATTCGTTTATTATCACTAAATCTAATTTATTTTGATGCAGTTAATTTTTAAATAAAATTGCTTTAATGAAACATGTAAAATCCTTATTTATTTTATTGGAAAGTGGTATAACATCTTTTCCTATTGAGGATATCGTATTTATAAAATTAACAAACAAATTTATAGACATCCGATTTACTGATAACAAGGAAGTAAGATATAATCTTCGATTAACTAAAATATTAAATTGTGTTTTTGAGCTCACTAATTATTCTCAATTTTTCTTTGGTGAAGAAGGAATTTTATTCAACCCGCTTCACTCTGAAATTATTATGAATGGCCAACTAAACCAGATGACGTGTGAAATAATTGCTAAAACAAATACTGAAGATATCGTATTTACACCACATGCTAAAGAGATATTAACCCAATTGGCCAAAAGTAAACTAATTGTTCATAGCGCATCCTATTTATAGGTTACAATGCAAAATAATACAACTTTTTAACAAATAAGGGATAATAAATGATTGAATAATACTATTATTTTGAAAAAAACATAAATTTGATTATGTATAAAAGTTTAAACGCAAAAACAATATTAGTTGTTGAAGATAATGAAAGGCTACGTGCAAATATTACAAATGCATTAGAATTTTACTTTCACGTAACCTATGCACAAAATGGAGCAGAGGGTATTAAACAAGCCAAATCAATAAAACCCGACTTAGTGATAACAGATATTATCATGCCAGAAATGAATGGTTATGAACTTCTTCAATCTCTTAAGAAAGATACTGACTTGAAACATGTTCCTGTAATTATGCTCACCGCTCTTGGTGCTGACGAAGATATTATTAAAGGTTGGGATTTTGGGGCAGATGAGTTCATAGTTAAGCCATTTAAAATGAATTTACTCATTTCAAGAATTCAAAATTTAATTAAAAAGACTACTTACAGCTTATCAGCACAGCATTTGTTAAATAAAAAAGTGGATCCTTTAATTGAACAGATTAACACACATATACAGACTAATATAGGTGATATTAATTATGCTGTAAATCACCTATCTGATAGTTTAAACTTAACAAGTACACAATTAAACAGAAGGATTAAAAAAATTGCAGGTCAAAATACAATAACCTACATAAAAAATTTCCGTTTAGATTTTGCTAATCAACTTTTGAAATTTAAAAGTTATAACATTACTGAAGTAGCCCGTCAATCAGGGTTTAGCTCATCTTCTTATTTTATAAAACAGTACAAATTAAAATTCGGAAAATCACCTAAGCAAAACAGAAACAAATACACCAATAACGTTGAGCTTACTCAAATTTTATAAGCATAATTAATGTTATTTTAATTAAAGCTTAAACTTATTAAGTGAGGTTGTAATACAATTGATATACTAATACCGCAACATGTTAGTTAGTTAGTTAGTTAGTTAGTTAGTTAATCAATTATTTTTCATTATACGCTTTACTATTAGCCAAATTGTTTTTCCAATTCCAATTGAAATCCATGCTCGTTTTTTGAGTTCTTTGTATAACTCCAAAAATAAACCTGGCTTTGCAGTAAGATGAAACCAAACACAATTATTTAATGCTTGTTTCAATTTAATTTCACCCCCTGATACCTGTATTACGTAATCGAAAAAAGCAAGAGTGCTTTTAAACCACTTTAGGTTATACTCATGGGTTACGTGTCTATTAAGGCATAATGCTAACCTTTGACAATCATCTGCATGTAAAACAGGAATAAGTTTTTTAATCAGTTCTGTTTTAATTTTTGTATTCAATAGAGCAACTTGCTCGAGGTGCTTTTTATGAGTGCCATTGTGGTATCGATATTTAATAAGCCGCTCATTTAAGTTAGCCATTCGGGTTAATGAAAAGCATTCAACCCAAAGTGCTAAATCTTCTGCAAATTGGTAGTCTACATTATATCTAATACTGTTTAGTTTAATAAAACTTGTCCTAAACATAACACTAGGATGCACAAAAGGGGAAGCATTTAAAGTGTGCCAAATTATATCATCATGTAAAATAGGTAAAGCCCTACTCCGCCCATTTATGCCAATATACTGTGTGCCTAAAATGGCTATTTCAGGATTATTTAACAACATCTCAACTTGTTTTGCTAGTCGATGTTTTAAGCTAATATCATCAGCATCCATTCGGGCTATAAAATCGCCCTTAGCCAAAGTTAAACCAAAATTTAGAGCCGCTACAATACCTTGTTGTTTATTAAACACATGGCATTTTATTCGCGAATCATTAAATGCATTTATAATGTATTCCGAATTATCGCTACTACCATCGTTAATAATAATTAATTCGAAGTGGGGGTATGTTTGACTCAATATACTTTTTATTGCATCAGACAAATACAATGCACCATTGTGAACAGGCATTACTACAGAAACCAAAGGAAGTGATGTTTCTATCATAACTCAACCTCCCTCATTAACTGTTCAAATTGTTTTAGCTGTATTTCTTTACTATAACAACTTTGAGCTATTAGTTGTGATTTTTTTTGTAGCATTACTAAATTGCTATGTTGAATCAATTTCCTTATTGCATCAGCTAAATGAACAGCATTACCGGGCTCAACTAATAAACCGTTATCATTTACCATTTCAATTAAACCACCTGTTTTCGAGAAAATTACTGCATTTGCATTGGCCAACGCCTCTAGTGCAAACATAGAAACACCCTCATACAAAGATGGAAGCAACACCACATGAGATTGCTGAAGCAACGCCAACAATTGTTGATGAGGTAAGTTGGGTTTTAAAGTAACAAAACCATATTGCTCTATCAATAATTTAAAATTCGAATACTTACTGCCCTCTCCTATTATTACAATTTCCGCATGAGCTGCCACCATATCATCCTTAATCAATGGCAATGCTTTTAATAACACGTCAAAGCCTTTTTGTTTGTACCCTTCATCATCCATACGCCCAAGCATCACAAAGGTTAAACGCGCTACTTTTTTAGTTATATCATTTACATTAACCTCAATGGTATTGGTAACAATATATTTGCTTTTTAATTTGGGTTGATGTAGTACATTGTTCAACGCATAATCTAGATGATATTGATTGGTAGCACAAACATGCTTGATTTTATTACCCGATAAAAGACACCAAAACCACCTACGTAATTTATATTTTTTATGATTACCGAACAGTAAATACTCTGTATCGCTGGTGGAGTGAAAACGAACAACTGTTTTTTTAAGGATAAACTCCGAAAGGAAAAATGGAAGTAATGGTACATCGCCTGTTTCAATAAAAACAAGTTGATAAGTATGCTGTTGGTTAAGCTTATTAATAAATTGAGCTTGTTTGTAAAACTCATAAAATAAACCCAAACCCCAAACTTTTAAAGTAGGCTTATATCTAAATACATTTAATTTTTTTGCAACAAAAGGTTCTGCTTCACCAACACCTAAAATTTGTGGTGTAAGCACATCAACTATAAAACCACCTTGAAGTAAATTGGTAATTAACTGCTCAAAAGCATGCGTATAGCCAGTGGTTTCGGGCAAAAAAACAGGACAATATATGAGTACACGTTTATTGTCCATCGTTTAACATTATTTCAGATTGATGCAATGCTGCTGCAACAACTTGGTGCATATCGTAATATTTGTATTCTGCTAATCTACCACCAAAAAGTACGTTACTTTCATTTTGCGATAGCTTTTTATAATGATTATATAGGGCATTATTTTTCTCATCATTAATGGGATAATAAGCCTCTCCACCCCTATGATATTGTTCTGGATACTCAAAAGAAACTACCGTATGGTCCAAATTTGCCCAAGCAAAATGTTTATGCTCCAACACCCTAGTGTATGGTACATCGGGCGAAGTATAATTGAATACTGCATTACCCTGAAAGTCTCTCACACCATGCAATTCCTTGTGATCAAACCTTAACGATCGGTATTGTAACTCACCCAAACAATAATCAAAATAAGCATCAATTTTTCCAGTGTATATTACCTTATTGGCTATCGTTAACCATTGCTTAATGTCTTCTAAAAAATCAACCCCTAATTTCACCTCAATACCATTTAATAATCCTTCGGTAAGTTTATTATATCCCCCAATAGGAATTCCCTGATATGTATCGTTAAAGTAATTGTTATCGTAAGTATATCTTAATGGTACACGTTTAATTAAAAATGCGGGTAATTCATTACAAGGTATACCCCAATGTTTCTCTGTATAATGTTTTATAAGCTTTTCAAAAATAGTTGGCCCCACCATGCTTAATGCCTGCTCTTTGAGGTTTGCGGGATTTGATTTTATGTAAGGCGCTGTTTCTTCTGCAATTTTCTGTTGAGCTTCTTCAGCAGTTTTCACACCCCAAAGTTGCTCAAAAGTATTCATGTTAAAAGGCATGTTGTATACCTCTTTGTAGTACTTTGCTTTTGGAGAATTTATAAATGGTTTAAAAGGAACAAAGCTGTTCACAAAATCCCATATTCGTTTATCATTGGTATGAAAAATATGTGCACCATACTGATGAACCTGAATACCTCCCACATCTTTACAATAGGTATTTCCTCCAACATGTAAGCGTTTATCAATTACTAGGCACTTTTTACCTGCTTTATGCAATTGATGTGCACATGTGGCACCATATAGTCCCGCTCCAACTATCAGGTAATCGTAGGTCATTTTTTTAATTTATTTTTTATGGTTGTTATGGCCTGATATATAAATTCATTTTTCAAAACAACATATTGAGCAACTGCATAAACCAAAGCACATAAAAGTAAGCTTGCAATAATAATAAATGATGGAATGTCGAACATGGTTTTACAAATCCAAACAACAGGAATAAAACTTAAGCAAAGTATAAAATCATTCCTCATTCTTAACAAATTAAATTTGATACTAAACTTTTTAAATGCAAAGTAATAGGTAATTAATGTAACAATAACCTCTGTTACAACAATTGCAAATGCTGCTCCATTATGCGCGAATGTGGGAACCAATAAAGTATTTAAAGTAATGTTTACTAACATCCCAACAAAAACACTTTTTAAAACCAACTTATCATTTCCAGATGCGGATAAAATTTGCATACCAAACAAATTACTTAACCCAATTAACAATGGTAAAAAACTTAACAAACGCATTGCTGGCAATGCATCAGCAAATGCCACACCCGAAAACACAAAGAGTAACTCAGGAGCCAATAAAAAAATACCAACTCCAATTGGTATAGCCAAATCAACAATAAAGTTAAAAGAAGTTTGTAAATGGGCTGGATTTTGGATGTTTGCTGCAAAAGTTCGAGCACTTCTTGGTAACAATACCGTACCCAAAGCCGATACAATTGGAATTCCAATTTTACTTAACTTAACTGCAGATATATACATACCAACTGCTGCTGCCGTACTTAAAAAGCCAACCCAAACGGTATCAAAAATAGTATACATGGCTATACATACATTCATTAGGAAAATAATAAATATAGGTTTTAAGTGATGAAGTAAATTTAAATTGGAAAAACTAAAATTTACCTTAGTAAATGCATAAAATAAATTCCACATATGCCCGCTAAGAATGCTTAAAATAGAAATTAATAAATAAGGAAAAACATCGCTTTCCTCTTTCACAAATAACACAAGAAAAACTACAGTGATTACTCTTATTACAAGCGAACGAATGGTAATTATTTTAAAGTCTTCTAAGCCTGTAAACAACCAATCTATAGCTAAAAACCCCAACAATACTTGAAGCGCGGCAATTGTAAATAAATCAGCATTTTGTTGAAGTGTTCCGCTGGCATATAAAACTATGGCATATATAATGGTACTTATAATAGCTGTAATGATATTAAGCGCCAAAAGCTCACTTACCAATTTATTTAGCTTGTCTTTTTTATTTTTAACTTTAGCAACCTCTCGCATGCCGTAAATAGGAATTCCTAACGAGGCAATTGTTACAAAATACTTGCTAAACTGCAAAGCAAAATGCGCATTACCCAATCCTTGCGGACCAAGCATACGAGCAATATAAGGGAAAATTAACACCGGGAAAACGATGTTACTTACCACTAATAGTATGTTAAATAAAAAATTACGTTTAACTGAAGCCATTGCTGCAATACACCACTAAAGGCTTTGCATAATACGAAATTTGATTGATATGATATTGCTTTAAAAATACATTAGGAATGTAAATATTTTGATTTTGCTTAATTAATGCAACAACTTCGTCTTTTGTTGATACAATGGGTTGTTCAGCCTCCCTAAGCAATTGCCCTAAGCCACCCGCATTATTTCCAATTACTGGTGTACCTAATAGCATACTTTCATGCGCTGTTCTGTTCCAACCCTCATTAAATGATGTTAAACAAACCGTATATAAACTTGCTGCTAATTCTTTTAAATATTCATCTAGTGCTAAATGTTTAACATCATAATATTGATGAGTATGTATCTCGGTAGAGTACGGTGTAGTAAAATAACAATAGTAACCTAGCTTGGTTAACTCCTCAGCAATTTCAAAAACAATTGGATGCTGCTTTGCTCCAAATTGGCCCAAGTATATTTGTTTTTTTTTAACTGTTTTTATTTTTACATTTTCATATATCTTGTTATCAAATAAATTAGGTATCACATCAATATTTAACTCTTTTACATCGCGTTTTATCAACCAGTCTTTCCAATATTGTGCTACCACCACTACCCTTAACTTATTCGTATCAATTTTTAATAAGTATATAAGTAACTCCATATTAAAATGATAAAACCAACTATTTTGTTCCTTTCTATCATAATGATGGAGTATAACAATGGTTTTACTGCGTCTTAAAATACCTAATAACAAAACAGGTAACACCATTCTTTGTACGGTTAAATTAATATTTCCATTTGTATGTTTAATTGCATAATACCAAAGAAATAAAAAACCTTTTAAACCTTTATACTCTTTTTCAGTTCGGCATTCAACGAAATTAAGATGAAGTAATGAGGACAAATATTTTCCAATCACCACCTCGTGGCGATACCCACCAGTTTTGGCGGCACCGTGCGATATATAATTTAATGCTTTAATAAATAGTGTTATTTCATGAGGTATATTTTACCTACACTTTCTACAAAAAAGTTATCAGCAAGAGTTTGACGTTGTTCAATCGATGAGCCATTTATACGTGTTATAACTTGATATAAATATACGCCATTGGCCAGTCTATCACCAAAATTATCAGTGCCGTCCCAGCTATAGTCACTAATATTCTGACCAATTTTTATGGGACCAAACTCGTCTTTGGTAATCTCTTTAACAATCTTCCCACTAATGGTCATGATACGAATTAAAAGTTGATCGGGAACAGATGCTCCAGTTAACGTAAATACAAACTTTACATTAGTTGTTGCAGGATTTGGATAAGGAAAAAAGTTAGTAATTGATGATTTTCTTTGCATATTAAAATCAACCTCATAAAAATCGCTACCTGCAATGTTTCCACTCGCATCTTTACTTAACACTTTTAAGGTATATATACCCTCCTCAATTAAACTTGGTTTATACTCTAATGTTGCTTTGTTGTTTTGATTGCTAGCAGCTAAAAACCTAAACTCTGGCGATGAAATATTTAATCGCTCGAAATCTAAATCGGAGGGTTTACGTAAGTATATAACAAATGAAGATGTGTCGGTTTGCAACTTAAATTTACTATCGTCTTTTGATGTTATCCTGATGGTTGGTGATGGAGATACAAAGTCACCGTTGATAATTCTATATCCATCAAAAGTAACATCCATTTGCGGATTAATATTGTCACCTTTAACAATAAAACTCTTAAATAAGTAATTATTAACTTTGGTAAGTTCGCTTTGTGGTCCATCATTAAAATATACTTCCAATGCGTGTTGCCCACTTAGGTTGTATGTTGAAACAGCATCACTAAACCTTACTACACCATCAGGCAAAAGTTGTCCTAAATTTTTATGTATTGCATATTTAAGCACCCTATTTTGATCTAGAATTCTCATAAAAACTGGTATGCTATCAAACGCTATTTTAGAAACATTTTTAAATGCTAAAGTTATTTTTAATGAATCACCTTGGTCTAAATTAGCCGCGTAAAAGTTATATCCATCAGCAACAGATATCGTACCTTCAGGAGCGGGAGTGTATCTTACTGTCCAATAATACACTTGATCGGGCGTGCGGTAAGCGGTGTCAAATAAATTAAACTTTAATTTTAAATACGGATAAATTGAGGCATCAATAAAAGAAAGGTCTTGTTCAGTAACTGCTTCATCAACAATTAAAGTGTCAACACCATTAATATTGACCCCAATTACACTAACTTTATTGTAATCGTTACCATTGTTTTCTGTACCACTAAATTTAAACCCAATATTTTTCCAGTTCGTAGCTGGGCCGATAATCCTGCTGGTACCATTACCCGTAAACCATTTACCATACAATACAGTATTTGCAACAGCATTAGTATCGTTTGTTAACAAACTTAAAGTATCCTCTGCAATAGTACCTATTGTTGCACCCACAATACCTACCATACTAAAAGCTGCATTGGGGTTATTAGCATTTGCTACTTTTAAGGAGCCTAACTTATTAAAAGCACCTCGCATTTGTGGCGACCAAGTAGCATTACCATTATCATAAACACTCCAAATTGCAACATAAGTACCAGCATCTAATGAATCAACAAACCGCTGAAAATCAATTTGACCTTGTGCAGAATTAGGAAAACCATAGTAAAACAACTTACGCAAGTTGGGGTTGTTGTTGTTATTAATTACATTGGTACAGTTCATAGGAAAGCGTGGATTGATAAACATTCTTAACGTTCGTTTATCAATAGCAATGGCAAAAAATCCGTTACTTACACAACTTAACGACCCAGGGTTTTGATTCTCACCTTCGTAAAACAATCCCCTTGCACCATGTGCTATTCTATTGGCTCTCACATCTATAACAGCTGAGTTATCACTAAAGTCTATTCTTTTATTTAAGCTATCAATTAGCAAAAGATTAGATTTTGTTAAATCGATTACACGGGCAAACGTTCTTTGCATCCAAGCATCTTCATGAGCAGGTATAAAAGTGAATACACCATTAACCCAACGTCCACCTTGTTGTTCGTTTAAATTTAATCGTACCCTCCAGTAATAAGTAGTTGTATCATTAGCTCCGTGTTTAAATGGCCATTGCAAAAAAGAACCTGCTCTTACTACCCCACTATTTATTTTTTGTGGTGATGTAAAACCTGGTTCTGAGTCCACTTCTATAATAAACTCATTTTGAGTATTTACAACGTTATTGTTCTGAACGGTAAGCCAAACAGTATCGCTACCAACAACGCCATCCACTTGAGGGTATAGAATTGAACATCCGTTACCAGGAATAAATATGGTAACTGAAGATGTATTATTGCTTTCAAACAATTCTTGAACCTCATTATTGGCATCTACCTTAATTTCAAAAACATTATTACCAAGGGCTAATTCTCCCAAAGTTTCAACCCTTAAATAAAAAGTATCTCTATTAAACACCCTTCCACAACGTATACTCGGATAGGTTATTAACTGGTTATTGGGCAACCTCCTGCTTACACTTACCGAAAATGAATCGAGGGAAGTTTTAGCATAATTATTAACCATAAATCCTAAATCAATAAACTCATCTTGAATAGATAAGCTTGAATTTTTTACAAACACATCACTATTACCTATTGTGTAATCAGGTGCTGAGGGGCTGTATATAACAACCGCAGGATCTCCTTGAAGTACCCATTGTAAATTATGCGACTTGGTAGTTACATTGTTGTTAGACAACATTTTTGTTACCTCGTACATAATTTTACCAACAGAAGAACCATAGTTTACTTGGCAATATTGGGCATAAAAATTATTAATTAAAGGAGGCAAAAAACCATCAAACGTAAAATTAGAATGTGCTAACCAACCAATAGCACCTTTATTTGCTGAGCATATATAATTTTTAGCATTTATTCCGCCACCAGTCTGCGCATCAACCTCTGTTGCGTTACCAACATTACATCCGCTAAAATAGTAAAATGGATACTTATCGGTGTTTTTTAAATCATCTACATTGCCCATATCAACATCAAGTATGGTGAGTGATGCGTGGCCTAAAAAAGAAATAAAATTAACACCCGCATTTTGTTCCGCAACAATTCGTTCTTTTAAATCATCTTGTGTTGGAGTATTAGTAGATTTTCCGTAAACAGAAACTTTTGCTCCAATGTTTTCCCCTTTAATTACACCTTCGTTGTAATTAAGTATTGCTCTAAAATAGGATTGTTCGCTTTCTTTTGAACCACCACTTACGTGCAACACATTTTTACGCCAAGGCTGTATACTATCAGGATTATTTTCATAAGCAATAACCTTATTTAAGTAATTCTGTAATTCAAGGTTGTTTGATGCAGGTACTCTGCCTGTAGGGACTTCGGCATAAAACCCATCTCCTTTAATTTTAAAACTGTACAAAGCATCTGCACCAGGAACACCTATTGCAGGAACTAAATTTTTATTGTAATACGTTACAGGATTTTGCGATGAAATACTATAAAATCGAGCCTTATCATTTTGATATCCCCTACCAGCCATTAACAAATAATTTGGGGTTACATTTTGTTCATTAACCAAGTGCTTCATTAATCTGCGTATAGCAAGTGGATGTTGATTACCAAAAAAATAATAATCGTAAAGTTGTTCGCTGTATACTTTAAGTGTAGTAAACTTTTGCGACCTGTAATCTTTGTAATTATTTGCAGCAGGTTCTAAAACTGGATGACTAACAATAATATATCCGTAATTTAATGATGGATTTATTGATGGGAATTGAACCAATTTTATATTATTAAGATTAACTATTTGGCTACTATCAAATAACCAGATTAGGTGAGAGCGGCCATCATTATTTACAACAAACTCTGATGTTCCATTAGTTAATAAGGTTCTAATACGTTTGTTCGCTGTTAAATCATATACATATGCATTTCCTGGGCTAATGCCAACATTGGTTATTTGCAAATATGATTTTGCACCACCTCGCTGATGGGTAACCTCAAACAATTTTTGATTGCCATTTGCCAAATTATAGGCTCGAGGATACGAAAGGAAAGCATAAGACAAACAATTAAAATCTGAAGGCACTGACAAATCATTAATAGCACTCATTTTAAGGTAAGTAGTTGTACCTATATTGGCAGATGAAATAGTTGGATTAAAAACTAAATCATCATATCCAGTGTATTTTTGATCAACAATGGTTGTAAAGGAAACATTATCGGTGCTCAAGCCTATTTGCACATGATGGTTGTATAGTCCTGTATATTGAGCATTAGAGCCTCCAATAACTTTCATCTCAATTGTGGGTGCAGGACCACTTTGGTAAAAAGCAGGAGTATTCAATAAAAAGGTACGAGGATTAAACCAACCAATTCGCTCACTCGCCCAACCTTCTCCATCTTGGTATTCAGAACTAACATACTTTTCACTTGCGTTCATCAAATCTGGCCCATCCAAATACTCTTCAGTAGGAGCTAATATAACCGTATCATTAAAATACAACTCGGGCTGCAAACCAGAAAAATTATAATCATTATCTTGAACAAAACGTAGTGGTACTTGTATCGTAGTATCTGGTAATATGGTTAAGAAATATGCAGATGTATCGGTAAACAAGCCATTAAAAGAATTGGGTTGCCAAGCAGGATTATCATACAAATCTTCATCTATTTTACCAGTATTTTTAAAACCAACAAACTCCACAAAATCATTGTTATTAAATACATTATCCGATTCACCTGAAATGTATATAGGCACTTCCTTACCCTGGTAAAAGAGTTGAATATGTTTTGGGTTGATTCCTGAAATATTAACACCCGCATTTTGCAAAGCAGCATAACCAATTCGATAAGTAGCTGTTTTACCTACCAAAAATTTATAATAAGGCTGATATGTTTTAATCCACTCGAAACCGTACTGTTGAGCCATTGAGACATGAGCTAAAAACAAAATAGGTATAATGAGTAAAAAACGAAATATTTTAAAAGGCATATGTGCTAAACGACTTTTTTCTTACAAATAGTATAATGCGGCTAATTTACACATTATAGGCTAAACATAGCAGTAAAAAATCGGTTACAAAAAGTATTGCTTTATTTTAGAAAGTGGCTTAAGCAAAAGGGTGTACCATTTGGGATTAACACCATTCATTATCCAAGCATTGCGGTCTTGTATATTGGCTTTAATCCTATTTTTAAAGCTCCTATTACTTTGGCCACCAAGGCGCATTTTTATAATAACAGCTGGCAAATATGTTACTTTTATATTATTAAAGAAACAGAAGCGCAACATCAATTCGTAATCAGCAGCCATGTGTAGTTGTTTATTAAAACCACCTAGTTTTTGATAAACTTCTTTGCGTACAAAAAATGTGGGATGAGGTGGCATCCATCCATTTACAAATCGCTTTTTATCAAAAAAACCTGATCTCCATTTGCGAACAATTTTATTTTTATCTGTCCTACTCACATAATCCAAATCAGCATATAAAGCATCACATTGATCTAAATTAAAACGCTCTACAACATGCTGTATAACATAGTTATGGGCATAAAAATCGTCTGCATTTAAAAAACCAATTATATCACCTGTTGCTAATGCAAGTCCTTTGTTCATGGCATCATAAATACCTTCATCGGGCTCACTTACCACTATTGAAATTTTATCGCCAAACGATTTTATGATATCTAAACTTCCATCGTTAGATCCACCATCAATAATAATGTATTGAATATTAGTATTTTCTTGACACACTACACTTTCTATGGCATCTTTAATAAAGGCCATATTATCTAACACTACTGTTATGATGGTTATGTTCAAGGTTGATTTACTTTAAAAATATCTAATATCCATCCACGTAGGGCATATTTATCCCTTATCAAATCTTCAACTTCAACAAAATCTGTTTTAAAAAAAGAAAAATTAATAACAGGATTCTCTCTATCAATAACAATAATATTTTGCGGATGGAAAAAATCATAGTCTATTATATGCGTATTGGTGGTTACCAGTTTTTTTGATGCGCCCAACGTTTCTAATGTACGCATGGTTAAACCTGTTTGATTAGGATGTTGTATATCTAAAACCGCTCCTGATTCTTTAATTTTTTGTGCTAAATCACCTGCTAATATTGGCTTAAACTGAAATGCACTGAAATGTGCATTATAAAACTTAATGTCTCTTATTTTTTTATAAAAAAATAAGATTTTATTGTGAAAATAAAGGTAGAAATACGTTTTCAATCCGAAGCTTTCAGCTTGTTTTTTTATGCTATTAACAAAATTATACCTATCGCTGTGCACTGTACCAATAAAACAAAGGTCGTATGTGTTTGGTATGCTTTGACCCCATTTTCTAGAATCAAACTCATCAATAAAAAACAATGGCCTGAAGCCTACATTTGGCAATGTTTTCGAATCGTTTTTATCAAAAGAATAACACCAATCAAAAAGTTTAAATGCAAGTTGTGCTGATTTTTTATTTTTGATAGAATCCCACATGTACAAAATAAACTTTGCTTGCGGTTGCTGTTTCCTCAATAGTTCAACTATTTCGGGTGTCATGGCTTCTAAATTAACTACAAATACATAGTCAAATTTTTCGTTTTGAGTTGAGTTAAGTATTTCTTTGTAATACTTAATAATGGTTTGTTTAATAATGTTTCTATCAATTCTGATAAGCGCTTTAGTCAAAAAATTATTTTTTGGGCGCTCATCAAATTGTAAAACATCAGCCCCCAACTCAATCATTTTTTGGGCAATAGCAAGGTCATACCCAAAAAATTTGGGTGCAAAAAACAAAACCTTTTTACCTTCTAGTGGCTTACTGATACTCATTTATATAGCCCACGGGCCTTCATTTCATCAATAGACCGCTCGTAATTACTTGATTTAATTTCTTGTTGTGTTACCCAATTGGTAAATGCAGAAATTCCGCTATCAAAATTGTGTTTAGGTTCAAAACCTAACTTATTTTTTATATGTGTTAAGTCTGCAAAATTATGTCTGATATCGCCTAAGCGGTAATTACCAGTTATATTCAAATCAACATCAATACCAAGTTTGGCAATTAAAGTTTGCGCTACTTTTAATACACTTGTAGCAACACCACTTCCAACATTAAAAATTTGCCCATTAGCCTCATCTTGTTCAATTCCTAAAACAGTAGCATTTACTACATCATCAATAAATACAAAATCTCTACTCTCAAGGCCATCTTCAAAAATATTTATAGATTTATTGTTTCTTATTTGGGTTGAAAATATTGAGAGTATACCGGTATAAGGATTACTTAATGATTGACCGGGACCATATACATTTTGGTACCTATATGCAACAGGAGCAATGCCAATAGTTGGGCAAACAGTCATAATCATTTGCTCTTGATTTTGTTTGGTTATACCATAAACAGATGATGGATGTATTTTGGAATCTTCGCTGGTAGCAAGTAATTCCAAGTCATTATCATCCATATAACTTACCTCAAATTTACCTTGCTGTAAATCATTATCATTTCTATGACTAGGAAATACAATTCCATATTTTTGAGATTTATATTTACCCTCGCCATAGATAGAACGTGATGAAGCTATAACTACTTTTTTAACTTGGTGAGACTGGTTTACTAAAACATCAAGTAGTTTGGCTGTTCCACCAATATTTACATCTACATAACGTTGAATTTCATACATTGATTGGCCAGTGCCTGTTTCGGCAGCAAAATGAACTACCACATCAACTCCTAATAAAGCCTGTTTTAGCAATGCTAAATCAGTAATGGATCCTCTTATAAATTTTACTTTATCAATTATCGAGTTTAACAATACGGATTGTTCAGGTATTTCGCCATGTATTTGTGGTGATAGATTATCTAAAACCACAACTTCGTGTCCCCTATTTATAAGTGCTAAACTTAAATTAGAGCCTATAAATCCTGCACCACCTGTAATTAATATTTTACTCATAGATTTTAATAAGTTACACACGTTCCCACATTTGGGTTTCGAAATTAAACTTTTTTATCACTTTTGCTGGTGAGCCTACTGCAATACTGTATTCAGGTATATGCCCTGTTACCACCGACATGGTTCCAATTATCGAACCTTTACCAATATAAGACCCAGGTAGTATGCTCACAAATTCACCTATCCAAACATGATCTTCTATGATTACTGGTTTTGTTACCATTTTCCTGCAATTAGGAGCAATAAGCGGAGAATCGTCTAATTCATTACCTGAGTAACTTCCGTGCGAGCAATCTGATATATAAATTTTACTTGCCAAAAGTACATCATTTCCTATGATTACACTTTCCATTGCGGTAATGTGCACATAATCATTCATCTCTACTTGGTTACCAATTGTTAGGCAAATTTTTGAAGTGTCAATAGGATAAGCTTCTAAACGACAACCTACACCCGTGGTTAGTCCTTTACCAAAACTGATGTTTTTCTTGTTTCTAACATCAATGGGTAAGCGAACCAATCGCGCTCCGGCAAAAAACAATTTGGTATATAGCAAATAATATAATACCCTGAAAGAGCCCATTATTCCATATCTGCTGATGAAACTTTTCATTTTAAAATTTTAACCCTAATTACTCTAATGCTGAACTTAAACAATGAAAACAATAACGCCAATAATAACTGAATTACATTGATAAAACCACTTTTATGGGCAAAAAACAGATTTTTTAATTCGCCTTTTTCCATTTCAACAATGTTACCCGACAATCCAGAGTGTCCAAATCCTGCTTTACCTTGGCCATAACCTATTAATTTATGGTTTACCAAAACGCATTGGTATTGATGGGCAATACGCATAAAATAATTCCCTTCTTCGGCATAGCGCTGACTTTCATCAAATAAACCAACACGCTCCATTACTTCTCTCTTGAAAATTACCGTTGATGGCTGGAAATAATTTTTATAAATCAAATCGCTAACCTTAATGTAGTTTAGCTCCCCAAACTTTCTAAATAAAAATCTATCAATCCTTTCTTTAATGGGGTTACAAGCCAAAAAATCTATGGTTGGGTATTGATTAAACAAATTTAGTTGGGTTTCAATTTTATTAGGATACCAATCATCATCCGAATCTAACAATGCTATAAAAATTCCCTTGGCTAATTTTAAACCTGTGTTTCTTGCTGATGAAACACCACCATTAGTTTTATTAATCAGGGTTATTTTTAATTCGGGATGTTTATTCATGAATTCATTAACCAGCAATTCTGAGTTATCTTTTGATCCATCGTTTACAACAATTACCTCTAATTTTTTATAGGTTTGATTGTGTACAGATGTTAAACACCTCAAAATATCATTTTGAGCGTTATACATGGGTATAACAACTGATACTATTTTATTTTCGAGCATGAAAAACCTAAGTTAACTGTTCAGATAATTGCTTTTTAATGTTGGCTATTGATAATGTATCTTTGGCTTGATGTAGTTGATTTAACTGCTCTTCATAACAATCAATTTCACCTCTATCCAACTTACCAATTAATACTTTCATCTCAACAAGATCATCAACCAAAAAGCCAATATTTCCTAAAAGCTTAAAGTAATGTTCAAAAAAACTATTTCTGATGGCAATTATAGGCTTTTCGAGCTTTATAGCATCAAAAAACACACCGCTAGGCATAAATTGATAGGCATCTTTAGGATAAAACATCAATATGTAATTTACCTGCGCTAATTCCTGCTCAAAAATATCATTAGGAATCATACTATTTGAAGAGATTGAATAATCAACACTATCATTCAAATAGGGCAACATATCGGGCTCAAATTTACCAATAGTTTTAAATGTGATGTTTTGCAAAGATAAAGACGAGGCAATATCAAAAATTAAATGCGCATTTTTAAACCCAGCATTATGAACACCCACAGTTGCCAGTATAATTCCCCTATTGTTCATCACCATTTTTTTATTACTTGGCGGATATATGTATGGATGATGTATGGAAATAAAATGATCAGGATTTAATTTAAAGTAGGTAATTATGTTGTTTTTACATACCTCACCCAATGTTATATATTTAAAATTAGGACGATGAATGTTAAGTGCCTTTACTAACAATTTATAATACACATTGGGTTTGTGCGTGATGTGTTCTAACTCGCCATGTAAAACTAAAAACACCTTTATATTGGGAAACCATGCTAAAAACAACTGTTTAAGAACCCAATGAGTAAATGGCAAAGCTGAGGTAATAAATACATGTGCTACTTTGTTTTTTTTACTGTAGTTTAAAACTTTTAACAAAACAAAAACACCAATAATTTCTTTTAACACAATAGCAATGGCCCTACTTATAGAATTACCTTTAACTGAAGGCGCATTAAACGGTTCATAGTTTACATGTAAATTACTTTCATTTAATTTTCCCCGAACAGCATTTGCATGTTTTTTTTCACTAAAGAAAGTAATTTGTTTATTGTCGTTAAAAGGACAAACATGTAAAAATGCGGCATTAAACTCAACGTGTGCATTTCCTGTCATTGAAAGTTCGGCAATTACAATCATTTAAGTACCTCCGCAATTAATTTTTCCCAATGAAGAATAATTTTATCAGGATAGAAATTTCTTACATGAATTATCGCTTTTTCGGCCATGCTGTCTCTGAGCTCAGGTTGGCTTGTTAAAAAAATCATTTTATCTGTTAAAGCATTAACATCTCCATTTTTAAAAATCTGTACCACATCTGGATTAGTGATTTCTTTTATCCCTCTAATTTCAGAGCAAATAACTGGTAGCCCAGCCTCCATTGCCTCTAAAACCACCAAACTCATTGCTTCATAATACGATGGTAAAATATAGATGGCAGCCTCTTGATAATGTTTTTCAATATTTGCTGTTGCTGGTAATAACTCTACATAATTTTGCAAACCAAATTTTTGAACTAATTGGTTTAGGTCGTTATCTGTTGTCTCAACATCACTACCTATAATCCGAAGTTTCCAACCTTTATCATAGGTATTAAATTTAGCAAATGCTTCGATTAAAAGAGGAAAACCTTTTTCGGGACCGTTTCTGCCAACAGTTAAAAAAATATTGGATGTACGATTTGATTTTGGCTCGATACGCATATTAAAAGTATTGTGTATGGCTGTTATGTTTTGCCAACCATCTTCAAGCATATCTTGTTTAATTGTTTCTGTAACTGTTATAAAGTTTTTTTTGGGTTGAAATAAATGATAAAATAACGCTCGTTGAATTCTGGTAATTATAGCTAATGATCTTGTACGTTTTAACTTATATGGTGTGTGTAAAACCTCTTTTGTATTATCAAACAAACGTTGAAAACCCATGAATACATCATCAATCTCACCTCTATGAATGAAAATAAGATTCGGGGAAGCCTCTTTTATTAATTTTTTATACTTAAAAAACCCTTTAAAAAGCATTCTAAAAAAATACAATCCTTTTTTTAAGCCTTTACCATTATAGTCATCTGGATTTGGACCTATTGAGCGAATGGTAATTTGTGAGTTAACTTCAAAAAAAATCTCTTTATCATCAGTCCAAACCCATATCTCTATATCATACTTATCTGCTAACAAATTACACAAATTAGTCACCACTCGTTGCATACCACCTTGTATACTTAAGTTTTGTATGACATGAACTATTTTAATACGCTGCATTTGTTTGTTCTTTTTGAAAGCTTTTATAAGCTGACGAAAAAACCAGCAATAAAAAAACTAATGGATAAAAATCAGCAAGCCCTTTTACGTTCACTACTATTAAAAAGAAGAAAATAGTTAATGTCAACATTTTTATTTCTTTAATTTTAAAATTCATTACGATTCTGTTTAACATTAAATAATGAAATAAGAACCATAATAATGCATAAAATACACCACCAAAATAAATCAACCTTAAATAACCTACATCCGTTTGCTTATAATAATACCCTTCAATCTCAGGGTGATTAAGCCAACCATCTCCAATAAAATATGTCTTTAGTTGTTCAGGAAATCGATACATGGTTTGTAAATCGTTTGAAGATTCAGTTTCTAACGAACCATATTCTGAGTAATTAAAAAATGCCTCAAATGCAAAACGAATTACCATTCCATATTTTTCTGAGTTAAGTAAAACTGGAATAGAATAGCCCGCAACAACAATTAAAATCACAGATGTTATAGCAGCAAATTTGATGTGTTTACTAGAATTTGAATGGGGCAAAATTAAGTACCCAAAAGCAAACAACGCACCAATCAACGTTGTTCGAGCCATAAATGTGCCAACCGCTAAAATAAACAGAAAAACAAATGCCAATAAAACCAGGATACCAGTTTGGTACTTATTTTCTCTAACCAAAAAAACAAGTATCATAAGCGCAAGCCCGCAATCTAAACCAGCACCAAAAAATGTCATACCGAAGCCACTCATTCGCATTATCCCAACTTTGTTTTGAATAGCTACATCACTTGGCTTTTGTATAGCATTAAATATCTCTTTAATTACCGGATTAACAAAAGTTCCAACACCAATAAAACACTGAATGACGAGAACTGCAATAAATGCCTTAAGAATAATTTGGTAATTCATATTTACATTTATTTGCTTGAGATACCATGTTAAAAAATAGGCTCCTCCAAAAAGCATGGTAAAACGTATACCTATTTCCGAAATCACTTTACCATCAGCAGATCCGTTAATAACAACTACTACTAAAGCAACTAAAGAAATAGCAATTGTTCCAATCCAAAAAGTTAAAAAATCTTTATTAACAGAGAAATCAGCATCAGCAGAACTGTATTTATGTATAAGCCTAATTGCATATAGTAAAAGACCTAAAGC
Source organism: Bacteroidota bacterium (assembly GCA_027482225.1). Classification (GTDB taxonomy): domain Bacteria; phylum Bacteroidota; class Bacteroidia; order UKL13-3; family UKL13-3; genus UBA6183. The sequence goes on along the minus strand of JAIXWD010000004.1, from coordinate 46,917 downwards.
ACCAATAATAAGACGAATAGATACAGGCAGAAAAATAATTTCTGGTACATATAAATAGAAGAATAGAAAAAATACAAATCCTGCTATTTTCATTTGAAAATTAAATTAAATAATCCACGCCAAAATCCAATTTTATAAAATGACTTTAAAGCAGGGATAAAATATATCATAGCATCTTTTTTATTGTTTTTGGCAAGTTGCCTAAAGGCTACTAGTTCCCATATACGTATCGTTTGAGCAAAGTTGCTTATATGACTCCATTTCTTCACAATTCTAATTAAAGCATGGGTCATTTTAACGGTATTAGAAGACATATTGTTTCCATGGTATCTGTAACAGGCTAATACCTCATCAATAAATCCTATATTGTGCTTATAAGCTATACGTAAATGCATGTCCCAATCTTCTATGTATGAATCCTCGTCATAATATCCAAGCTCTTGGTGTAATTGTCTTTCATACATAACGGTTAAAACAGGTATAAAGGAGCCTTCGGTTGATAACAAAAGTTCATCAAAAAAAGCAATTGAACTCGGCTTCCTTCCATATGTATATTTAATTTCACCAACATCATCCACCACATTAGCTTTACTGTAGCACATTTTATAGGTGGGATTTTCTTCTAAAAATATCACCTGAGTTTCAAGTTTATTTTCAAGCCACCAATCATCTGATGCTACAATACTTATATACTTGCCAGTAGCATGTTGTTTAATGGCCTTATTTAGCGTGGCAGATAACCCAATATTTGCTTGAGAAACGAAAATGAAATGATGCTCTTTAGATAATTTTGATAATATTTCAACGCTGTTATCTTTAGAACCATCATCAATAACAATTAATTGTATGTTTTTATACGTTTGGCTAATAATGCTCCTAATACACTTTTCAATGTATAAAGCATGATTGTAACTAGGTACAATTACAGAAACCAAAGGATTATCATACTCTATCATTAAAAACTATTTTTTTGAAAATTACTACCATAGCAACAAAATAAATAAAATAATTTATTGCGTATGCATAAATAGAACCAATACCTTGAAAATTATTCACTAAAACATATGTTAAAACAATTAAGAGCAGGCCAAAAAGAATTTCTGTAACGATGAATAATTTCGTTTGCGCTTTTGCGATCATTTGCATGGCTAAAAGCCAACTTGCAATTTTAAAAAAATCACCAATTAACTGTGGTAAGAAATAAGCTTCCATTGGCATAAACGAATCGGCAAAAACTACAGTAATAACAATATTACGGAGAAAATATGTAGCTAATAAAATTAATGTGGTTATAGGAAGAATGAAGGTATAACCTTTAAAAATTAAACTTTTAAGCTCATAATTATTCTTTGAAGCAGATAGTTTTGGTAAATAGTAAACAGAAAACGTAGTGGTAATTAAACTCAAATAAATTAAGGATAACCGATTAACACCTTCATAAAAACCTACAGATTCAGGACTAACTTTTAATGCAAGATACTTTCGAATAATAATTTGTACTAATGGAACTGCAGCTGCAGATACCAGAGCCATAAGCGAAAACTTTGATAATTTTATATAATCATTTCGATTTATTACAGCTGACTTTATTTTATCCCATTGAAACCAATCTGCATTTCGAATAAAAAACAACATCATGATAAATACAACTGATTGGTAAGTTACAGCTGATATTAAGGCCCCTTTAATACCATATAACATAACCATTGTTAATGAAAAAATTAATCCAACTATACTTGCTAATACATTTATAATATTAAATAACTTGTATTGCTGCATACCATTTAGAACTGAAATAGCTAATGAAAAAATTGCATAAAAAACTACTGTAATTCCTAGTATTACAAACACATATGCGTATGATGAATTGCCAAACAAGATTTTGCTCCAATAAACACTACCAAATGCTATAACTAATGCACAAACTAAAGAACATAATAAAGTAATATGTAATGCCGATTTAATCAGTCGATGTTGTAATTCTTCCTCATTTTTATACTCAGATACAAATTTTATTACCCCCGTGGTGATAGCTCCTGTTGATAAAGTAAGAAAGATAGCAATAAAACTGGTTAACTGCCCCAACATACCTAAACCTGTTGGGCCTAAATAAATAGCTATAACTTTTGCCGAAACAAAGGATGTGATAATTTTAATAACCGTTGAAATCCCACTGTAAAAAGAAACTTGAACAATCTCAGCCGATTTTAACTTTTTAATAATACCCATGAATAGTTAGTATTAAGCAGCAAGATTGATTTTCTTTTTTTCGATAGTGTAGCTTTTAAATAAAATATATACGGTAGCTAAAAAACCCAATAAAAAAGCCATGCCAATAGCTGTTTTAAGTCTAGACATTTTTTTCTTTTCTAATGGAAGTGTTGGGGTATCTACTACAATTAATGAAGGGGTTTGATTTTCAAGTGTGAATTTTGCTATTTCTAAATTTTTTAGTACTTCTCCATACATTAAGTTAAGAATTTCAGTCCTTTTACGTAAACGATCACCCTCCATTCTCCTACTCATTCGAACAACATTCTGATTTTGATCAACAAACGCTGCACCAGAACTCTCGGTTTGTAAAAGTTCATCTTGAATAGAATCTGCTCTCCGCTGTATAATTGTATAATTATATAGCTGTCGTTCTATTGATTTATTAATGTAATACAAGCTTAACTTATTATATAAATTCTCGATAAATAATTTCGAAAACTCTTCAGATTCACTTTTAAAATCGAGCAGCACAATTCCTGCGCTTTGTGTTACCAATCCTGTTTTTTTCTTAGCACTAATAGAGAGCATTTTACCTTCAATAAAACTTTTAATAACCATGTCCATTACTTTATTTTCAGCGTAGGTAAGTTGGCTCTGTTCAGTATGTGTGAATCTTTCAAAATCTTTTAATGCAGTATCCGAATCAAATCCATCAACCATTTTATTAAAATCTATATAATGATTGATGAGCAAATCGTTTTTCCCATTGATGGTTTCTTTTACCAATAGTGTATTTGCAATTATAAAACGACTGCTTGCCATAAATACAATTCTATCATCACTTGTACTTGTACCACCTCCAGATAAGCCAGCTAATCCAGCTAAAGAAGATAAAGAACTTGGAATACCACTTTCCTTATCATTTAGCATAAAACTTAATCTAGAAATGTAAGAAGGGCTTTGAAATGAAGCATATACAAAACCAATTACACCACCAATAAACCCAACTAAGATAAGTAACTTCCATCTAGTAATTAGAATTTTAAATAGCTTTTCAACTTGTAAAACTATTTCTGTTAGCTTAATATCTTGGGAATTACTCATAATTACATTTTTACTTTAACAACGATATCACAATTACAGCTAATGTAGTCAAACTTGCTGTCATACTCACAATTTCAACAGCTGTTAACTTTTTACGCTCTTCTTTGGCAGGTATAATAATTTCTGACCCAGGTAATACTTTAGGATAGAGTTTAAACACTAAAAAGTTTTTTGTTGACTTAGCTGAACCGTTAGCATAAACTACATAGCTCCTGCTTTTTAGTGCACTTTGAGTAAAGCCTCCAGAACCCTGAATATAACTTCTAAAACTCGTGAATTTTTGGTATGGTATACGCACAGGGTATAATACCTCGCCACCCACTTTTACCGTTTGTTTGGTGTTGGGTACATTAATCAAATCACCATCATCTAATAATAAGTCTGCCTTACATCCAGGCTTTGATAAAATTTTTGTTAAGTTTATACCCACAATTGATGTGAGGTTTCCCACTTCATTTTCAATTATTTCTTGGAGCCTACTTGTATCCTTGGTTTGTTTTATCAATGCTTCAATCTTTTGCTCTCTAATTATTTTGTCGGCTGCAGTCAACTTTCTTGTTCTTATTAATACGGCACCATCAGTAAATGCAAATGCTGTTGTTCCTCCAGAACGTTTAATTAAATCAGAAATTCTTTCTGCTTTACTTGAAATAGTGTATTGTCCTGGATAATTAACTTCTCCTTCAATCAAAACATTTTTTTGCTGCGTGTAACCTGGAATAGCATAAATTGTAATGATATCATATGGCATTAAGAAAACTTCTTGTTTAGTTTTCAGGTCGTCACTTACCTCGTAGGTAATTATTGTTGCAGCATTTGCCTCAACAGTGGTTCCGTCTGTTTTAAACCTTCGCGCAATTTCTATTTTTCTTCTAGATGCATTTTCTTTAAGGCCTCCTGCTGAAATAATCAAATCTTCTACCCTTGCTTTTTCAGCAAAGGGGTATTTGCCCGGTCTTAGTACTTCACCTAAAATTGTAATAACATATTCTTCCCTCAGTGCCAATTTAGAGTTGATTTCAATTAAATCCTCTCGTTTTAATACGATATCATTTTTTCCGTTTAATACATCATTCACATCAAAATTAATCACCTCAGAACTATTATCAGCCTTTAATCGGTATATAATTGCTCTAGACGTGAAGGCATCCTCCTTTAATCCATCAGCCTTTTTAATTAATTTAGAGATAGTTAGGCCTTCTTCAATTGCGTAAATTCCTGGACGAAAAACGGCTCCTCTAATTTCAACACGGTTCTCATATCTATCAATTATTTTCCCTATTTCGTATACATCTCCTGATTTAGGATTAAACATGCCAAACATATCATTAGGAACATCTGCAACACTGCGTTCTTTATTGGTATTTCTTGTTACCTTAATCCTGTCCTTATATGCTACATCAGTAAACCCGCCTGCAAATCCAATCACGTCTTTTAATGTTTCATTTTTGGTTATTTCATAATAAGCAGGCCGTTTTATCTCTCCGATTAACTCTACCCGATTTTCATATGCGCCTACTTTTATAATATCCTGATCCATTAATCGGATGTTTCCTTTAATTTCTCCTTTCACTAAAAACTCATAAACATCAACAACAGCAACCGTTTTCCCCCCTCTTATTACTTTAATATTCCTAAAAGAACCGTTTTTGTTAGGACCGCCACTTGCATAAAGCCCATTAAAAACAGTTGCTAAAGAAGGTAAAGTATAAGACCCCGGCATATTTACCTCACCTAAAATATTCACTTTAATACTTCTAATTGAGCCTAATGTAATACTAACAGAAGTGTTGCCACTTGCAATACCAGAATATATCGAAGTTAATTGCCCAATTATTTTTTTTCTAGCTTGTTCAATTGATAAACCCGAAACTTGCACAGGACCAATTAAAGGAATGCGTATATAACCTTCTGGAGTAACTTTTAAACGGTGAGTAACTTCACTAAAACCATAAACATCAACAATTAATTCATCATCAGGGCCTAATTGATAATTAAGTGGAGTAGCAATTTTTAAGTTGGGTTCAAATGTTAAGTTTTTGTTGCTAAATAACTCTGCACCAAATACTTTTTTCTCTTGCACCTGAAATAAATTTTCGCCTTTATCAGTTGCTTTTTCAGCATCCTCACTATAATTTCGATCAAGATTTTGAGCAACATTAACATTTGTACTACCAGCCTTCGACTCAATTTTTTCAATGCGCTGTTTAAGTTTTTGCACCTCGGCTGCAGGCATCTTACGCTGAATGGCAATTTGCTCAACCTGATTAATACTGTATCCTGATGTTTTAAACTCAGCTATAAATTGCCTAATTTGATCATCACTCAACTCATCAACCCTTACCTCCGATATGTTTTGCATGGAAATACTTTTTTGCTGAGCAGAAACCTCAAAACAAATTACTGATAAGCAAAAAAATAGGACTAGACTTAATGTTGTTTTATTCATATACTATGATGCAATACCTGCAAAAATAATATTTAATAAACGCTAAACAAGAGCTTTAGCATATCAATTCAATATTAAACAGAACCTTTTTTTATTAGTGAGAGTCTTATTAAAAATAGTATTCTTGTAAAAATTTAACTTTTTATACATCAAAAGTGATAAAACATATTTACACACTGGCGGCAATTTGCCTATTAACAATTACTAAAACACTAGCACAAACAGGTGAAGTAAGAGGTTTTGTATACGATAAAAAAACTGGTGAACCCCTAATTTTCACCACTGTATTTATCCAAGAATTAATGACTGGTAAACAAACCGACATTAATGGATTTTATGCATTAAGTAAATTAAAGGAAGGTACTTACACATTAAAATGTGCCGTAATTGGCTACGATACTGCTATTGCAAAAATCACTATTAGTTCAGGAAAAATTACCACTCAAAACCTTTATGCCATTTCAACTGCCGTACAAATGGAAGAAGCTACTATAGTTGGTGATAGACAAAAAGCACGCACTGATGTAAAAATATCTGTAAATACCATTACACAAAAAGAGTTAAAACAATTACCTGCCTTTGGTGGTGAGCCTGATCTGGCTCAATATCTTCAGGTTCTTCCAGGTGTTGTTTTTAGCGGTGATCAAGGCGGACAACTTTATATTAGAGGCGGCACCCCAGTGCACAATAAAGTACTTTTAGATGGTATGATTATATATAATCCATTCCACTCCATAGGTTTGTTTAGTGTATTTGATGCTGATGTAATTAGAAGCGCAGATGTATATGCCGGTGGATTTGGTGCACAATATGGTGGAAGGATAGGTGCCATTATTGATGTAAATACGCGAGAAGGTAACAAAACACGATTTGGAGGTAAAGTTTCTGCAAGTCCTATAAGTTCTAAAATATTATTTGAAGGACCCATTAGTAAATTTACTGAAGGTGGCGCTTCTGCCTCGTACATAGTTTCATACAAAAACTCATACCTAAACATAACTGCACCAATACTATATAGCTATGCAGGAATAGATGGATTGCCTTTTAGCTTCAGCGATTTGTATGCAAAGGCCAGTTTCATTAGTTCAAGTGGATCTAAAATTAACTTGTTTGGTTTCGACTTTAGAGATAAAGTAGATTATCCTCAAACACAATACAATTGGAAATCAAGTGGAGGTGGAGCTAATTTTTACATTATACCTGAGGGCTCTACCGTAATTAATGGTGCAGTTGGATATTCGCAATACAAAATGAACCAAACCGAGGCCGATGGAAAACCTCGTGAAAGTAGCATAAATGGCTTTAATATTAATGTTAACTTTAGCTACTTTATTGGTAAAGATGATATTAAATATGGCCTTGAGATGAATGGTTTTAGCACGGATTATAATTACACTAATTTATTTGGCCGACAACTAAAACAAGAAGAATTTACAACAGAATTAAGTGGTTATTTTCGCTACAAAAAAAACTGGGGCAGATTAGTACTAGAACCTGGGCTGCGCGTTCAAAACTATGCTTCACTTGCTGAGTTTACTGTTGAACCAAGATTGGCTGCAAAATATAATGTTACCGAGAAAATTAGACTAAAAGTAGCTGGAGGATTTTACACACAAAATTTAATAGCCGCAGTAAACGATCAAGATGTGGTGAATTTATTCTATGGTTTCTTATCAGGGCCAGAAAACTTACCACGTAAATTTAACGGACAAAACGTAACCAGTGCATTGCAAAGAGCTTGGCATTATGGTGCAGGTATTGAGTTAGATTTAGGTCAACACCAAGAAATTAATATAGAAGGTTTTTATAAAGATTTTACTCAGTTAACCAATATTAATAGAGATAAACTTTACGATGAAAATGACCTAAGTAAACCGGAATTTCAACGTAACGATTTTGCCATAGAAATTGGTAATTCTTACGGTATGGATTTTAAATATAAATATGAGTTTAAAAAAATGTATTTATGGGCTGTATATAGTTTAACTTATGTTGAACGTTTTGATGGCACACGTAATTATTCTCCTCATTTTGACAGACGACATAATGTTAATTTAGTAGCTACATATACTTTTGATAAAAAACGTTCTTGGAACCTAAATACGCGTTGGAATTTTGGCTCAGGATTTCCATTTACACAAACACAAGGATTTTATGAAAAGTTAAACACTGAAGCACCAGGTAATCCATTAACGCAAAATGGTAATATTGGTGTTTATTATACAGAGATTAATAATGGTCGTTTACCAAGTTTCCACCGCATGGATGTGTCACTGTCTAAAAAAATGACCCTCAAGAAAAATCAAACCATGACCTTAACAGTGGCCGCTACCAACGTATACAACCGTGATAACATTTTCTATTTCGATAGAGCTCGCTTTACACGCATTAATCAGTTACCTATTATTCCCACTGTGGGGATAAATTATTCCTTCTAAAATTGGTATTGCTTTTAGATTCGATGGCGTTAATCCTATTTATGATTAAACGCTATGAACTTAAAAAGAATTTTATACCTTTCGATGTTAATTGGCTTTTCGCATGTTGCAAAAGCACAACAAACGTTAAACAACGAATTCCGTTTCAAAATCTACAAAGAAGCTTACGAGCTTTTTTACAAAGAGAAATACGCAGCGGCTCAGCAATTATTTGACCAATATACAACTCAAAGTACTGATAGAGAAAGTGTGATTAATGCGCACTATTATGCTGGAGTATGCGCCATGGAATTATTTAATGCTGATGCCATAGCAAAACTTAGTTACGTTTATCAAAACTTTCCCGAGAATCCAAAAGCAAAATTAGCTTACTTTCAGTTAGGCAGGTACTTTTACCGATCAAAAGACAATAAACGTGCAGTACAGTATTTAGAACAAGTTGATGCGTTAAGTTTAACCAACGAAGAAGCTGATGAATACTGGTTTATAAAAGGTTACTGTTATTTTAAAACCGATAAATTTAACGAAAGTAAATTATCCTTTAAAAACATAAAAGACGAAAAAAATAAATACTACGACCCTGCAAATTATTATTATGGATATGTGGTATACAAAGATGGCAACTATGATGAAGCATTAACCCATTTTAACCGCATAAAAAGCAGTAAAATTTTTGGCCCATTATCACAAGTTTACATCGCTCAAATATTATTTACTCGTAAACAGTATAAACAAGTTGTAGCATTTGCAGATAGTATAAACAATAAAGATGTTGCAGATGATGTTGCAGGTATTGTAGGTCAAAGTTATTTTAACTTAGACGAACATGCGAAAGCTGTACCTTACTTAGAGTCGTATAATGCAAATCCACCTATACAATTAAACAGCAAAGATATATATCGTTTGGGCTATGCATATTTTAATATTGGCAAATACGATAAAGCCATTGAACAGTTTACACGCATAACGGATAAACAAGATACCACTTCACAATTTGCACACTTTCACCTAGCAGAATGTTATATCAAAACTGATAAAAAACCTTCTGCTAGATTAGCTTTCGACAGAGCTTATAAATTAAAATTTGATCAGCATATTACCGAGTTGGCATTATTTAATTATGCTAAAATAAGTTACGAATTAAACCAAGCAGATGCATTAAAAGATTTTGTGAAATTTGTAAACGATTATCCCGAGAGCCAATATATTGATGAGGCTCGTGGTGTTTTAGGCGATTTATTAATGAGTACGCGTAACTACAAACAAGCCATTGCTGTTATAGAAAGTATTAAAAAACCTACCCAAGACAACAAAGTGGCTTACCAACGTGTATTGTATTATTTCGCTGAAGAGCAATATTTAAATAACAATTACCAAGTAGCAGACGAATATTTCATCAAATCGCAAACGATGGATGATGATAAAAAACTATATGCATTGTCTTATTTCTGGCAAGCAGAAATGCACTACAAACAAGGTAAGTTTAAAGAGTCTGAATCACATTACAAAACGTTTTTGAAATATGAAAATGAAGTAAAATTTACTCGTTTCTATCCGCTAGCATTTTATAACTTAGGATATTGCAATATAAAGCTAGAAAACTACACAGATGGTGTTACCAACTTTAAAAAGTTTTTAGAGAGCAGCCATGCGCAAAATAGCCCTGAATTATATACTGATGCAGCCATGCGTGTAGCCGATTGTTACTTTGTAGCCAAAGAATATAACCGCGCCTTAGACCATTACGAAATGATTGTTGCAAAAAAATTGAATGGAAGCGACTATGCATTGTATCAAAAAGCTATGATTTACGGGCTATTAAGTAAGCCAACAGATAAAATCAGCGCCCTACAAAATATCATCAATAACTATAAAAAATCTCCATATATTGATGATGCGTTATTTGAAATTGCAAACGTAAATCTTCAAACAGAAAACTATACAGCAGCAGTAAACGGATTTGATAACATCATTAAAAACTATCCGCGAAGTATGTACATCAGAAAAGCGATACAGTATAAAGGTTTGGCCTATTACAACAATGGAGATGACAATGAAGCATTAGCTACGTTTAAAATCTTAGCTACAGATTATTGTAATACAGATGAGGCAAGAGAAGCACTTGCTGTGGTGAAAAATATTTACATTAATAAAGGGGAAACTGATGAATACCTTGATTTTATTAAATCGGCATCATGTGTAGTAGTTTCTCCTACATATCAAGATAGCATTAGCTACGAGGCCGCTTTTAATCAATATAAAAATGGTGACTGCTTAAAAGCAAGCAAATTATTTGGCTCATACATCAATCGTTTTGGTGGTGGGTTCTTTATTTTAAAAGCCAACTATTACAAAGCTGAGTGTGATTTTAAATTAAAGAATATGGAAGATGCATTGGTTTGCTATGAATATGTAGCCAACCAAAATCGCAATGACTTTACAGAACGTGCAACTCGTCAAACAGCCGTGCTATTGTACAATAAAAAACAATGGCGTAAAGCATTTGAATATTACAGCGCATTAGAACGAATTGCAAGTGGTAGAGAGAATTTACAAGTTGCCATTACTGGTATGATGAAAACAACCATGATGGCATTCTCAATTGATACTGCAGCTATGTATTCATTTAAATATGCTAACTCAGGTTTAAGTACAAAAGATGGATTATTAGATGCTAATTTAAATATTGCACGATTTTATATGGGCAATAACCAATACGACAGCGCATTGGTAGGCTGGAATTATTTAATAAAAGAAACAAAAAACGTTTATGCAGCAGAAGCTAAATATCATGTAGCCTTTATTCAATACATCAAAAAAGACTTTAACGGCAGTAAAAAAACAGTATTTGAAATATCAGAAAAATACGCCAGCTACAACAAATGGTATGAGAAGGCATTTTTACTTTTAGCTGAAATTTATCACGCTCAAAAAGACAATTTTCAAGCTAAAGCTACCTTGCAGAGTTTAATTGAAAACCTAGATGATGGTATTAATAAAACTGCAGCAATTGATAGATTAAAACAAATTATTGCAGAAGAAGAGGCAGGAAAACCTAAGCCTCCAGTAATTACAGAAAAAGAAATAGAAAAATTATAATCACTTAACTCATCAACAACAATTCATTATTTAAATAGTATGAGTATGAAAAAAACGATAACAGCAATTGCGTTAATAGTTTTTGTAAACACAAGCTTTGCCCAAGATACGTTGCGCAACAACGAGTTTGATGTGATAAAAGACTTTAAGCCTACACTTACCGATATAATAAAAATACCAAGTAACCCCAATCCAGAAGTTCCTGAAGTAAAGGCACCTAAGTTAGATTATACTTTACCTAATGTAAAGCTTAATGCTGATCCAACGATTTATACCATTAAGCCACTTGCTATGGGTACTGCATTATTACCCAAACTCAAAAACAACTACTTCAGGTTAGGTTATGGCAATTATAGTTCACCTATCACAGAGGCATACTTAACTACTGCAAGAAATAAAACTTCGCAAGCAGGAGTATATGTAAAACACTTTAGCGCAAACCCAGATGATAATAGAGCATTTAGCAACAATGCACTTAAACTTTGGGGCAAACGCTTTATGGGGAAAGGTGCAGTAACTACCGATGTAGCTTTTAACAGAAATGTGATACATTTTTACGGCTACCAACCACAAACCATTGATATTAAAAAGACTGATTTACGCAGACAATACGCTGCTTTAGATGTACATGCTGGTTATAGTAATATTATTAAAGATACAGCCAAATTGAAGTTTAATTTAGATGCTAATTTTTATAACTTTATTGATAATAATGAAAGCATTGAAAACGATTTTAAACTAAACGGAAATTTTTCGAAACGTATTAATGGTAACCCGCTTGATATTGGCATCGGAGTGAACACCAACAATACCAAAACCAAATTATACGAATACAACCGCGTATTTGTTGATATCAATCCAGAGTACACATTAACATTCCCAAAGGCATTTATCAAAATTGGATTTAACTCTACTTTCTTTAATGATAGTCAAGGAACTAATTTTTTCTTTTTCCCTAAGGCAGAAGCTGCTTATCAAATTACACCAAAAACTATTACGGCTTATGGAGGTATAACGGGTAATCTAAACCGAACAACTTATCGTGGATTGGTAAACGAAAATCCATTTATCAGTAATTTTTCATTATTAAATACGGAGAATAAATTTGAAATTTATGGTGGCTTTAAAGGCGAAATTAGTAGTCAAACCAGTTTCATGTTACAGTTTTCGCATGCCATTGTACGTAATTTAATGTTTTATGGCTTTGATAATGCATCTCGCGGACAAACTACAATTTTTGATACAACAAATGCCGGTTTAAGCAACATAAAAGCAGAACTAAACCACGAGTTTGGAGAAAAGTTTCATTTAAATTTTGTGATGAATTATTATGCTTATTCGTTACAAATTAACCAACCATTTAGCCGACCAACTTTTACAACACGTACAAGTCTTTTGTATAATATTGGTAATAAGTTTATTATTCGCTCAGATGTTTATACAATGAATAAACGTAAATCAATTGAACTATCAGAAAAAAAAGAATTTAATTTGAACGCCATTACGGACCTTAACCTAAGTATTGATTATCGCTACACCAAAAATGTAAGTTTATTTCTATTAATGAACAACTTAACCAACAACCAATATCAGCGTTGGTACGATCACAAGGTTTATGGGTTAAATATATTAGGCGGCTTAAGCGTAACATTCTGATATTAGGGGCATTTATATAAAAATCAGCTTCTAGTTTGTTTAACTGAGGCAGGCTTCATATTTTGCGGTTGAATATGACATCGCAAATTACATCACAAACCATTTGGAACAGCGTTAAAGAGTTGTTACATAAGCACGATTGTGTGATTATGCCAAACTTTGGCGGCTTTGTGTGTAATCCCGAAAATGCTCGAATAGACCAAGTATCGCACATCATAACCCCACCAGCACGCAGGGTTATGTTTAACCAAAACTTAAAAAGTAACGATGGCCTTCTTGTACAAACTATAGCACAGAATAATGGATTAAGTTACAGCGATGCATTAAAAGCTATTGATGATATTATAACTGAGTTTAAAAATAATTTAGAACTGGTTAAACAAATCGAAATAGATGCTTTTGGAGTCTTCCGCTTAAATGCCGAAGCCAATTATGTATTTTTACCCAATAAATATAATACCTATTTGTACGCTTCTTTCGGTTTATTGCCTTTGCAAGTAACTCCTGTAATTGATTTAGCAATTGGTACAAAACGAACTCGATTATTTACGGACAGAAAAAACACAACTAACATTGGTAAAAAACAACGAGCAAAAAATGTTGCATTAAAAGTATTAACATCTGTTTTAGTTGTAATGTTAGGTTTAAATGCATACATTTTCTTAACCAATACCGACTTAATTGGAGGTGCTAAAATTAGCACAACGGGTGTGCATTCTTGGTTTGATTCTTTGATGGCGAGTGATAATCAACCATCAACCATTGGTAATACTGAATCTCAAAAAGTTAATGATATTCCTGAGGCTACCCTTTTAACAAAAACTTCTGAACAATCAATAGAGCAAAAACCAAATACTGTATTAATTGACAGTTCTTTACTATACGCAAATACTACATTAAACATTGCAGAAACATTTGCATACAGCAGTAAAAGTGGTCCTAAATTTGGTAATTATACCTTTAACCAAGACGGTAATTTAATAGTTTCAGAATCTAATCAAATTTCACAGCCAGAACTTGAGGTAAACCCTGTTATTATTCCAGATATCAAAAACGAAGTTGTAGTTACTGAAAATAACATAACCACCCAATCTTTCCATATTATAGGTGGTGTATTTTGTAATGAAGCCAATGCCCTTAAGTTTTACAACATGCTTAAAGCTAAAGGATTTGACGCACAATTGCTTTTAAATAAAAAGATTAATTGCAACCGTGTTAGTTATGGTAAATTAGAATCGCGCGAGGAAGCTTTACGTTTAATGGATAGCATCAAATCTAACGAAAACCCGGAGGCTTGGGTATTAACAGTAAAAGAATAGTTTATTTAACTTTATCATTGCACTTATTATTACTCATTTATAAATTATTTAGATGAAACACTTCATTTTTGCATTCATATTTACGATTGCTGCATTTCAGTTATCGGCACAAAATAAAAAAGCAAATAATGTAAGTTTACTTTTACCATTCTGCAGTAAACAAATCCTTGCAAACCCGAATTATAAGGATGCAGAATTGGGCAATATTTGCAGAGAATATTATCAGGGTGTGCTTATCGCAATTGACTCACTTGAACTTGCTGGGGTGAAGTTAAGGTTGAATGTATTCGATACGGAGAATGATAGTTTAACATTGCTGCGCATCATGCAAAATGTTGCATTTAAAGAAAGTGAACTCTTTCTTGGTCCAGTTCGCCAAGGAGGAAATCAAGTCTTGTCTCAGTTTTGCAAAATAAATGAAATATACCATATTTCGCCCTTGATGACGTTTAGTAAAATTAAAATGGATGATCCTTTTTGGATTTCAGCAAACCCTGATTTACCCATATACGCAGGTATTATCTTAAAACAAATTTTAAGTGTTGATACCGCTGCAAATATTATTGTTGTATTCGACAAATCTATTGTTGGTAAGAGCTTAGGACAAGCATTTAAAAACTTAGCTTCAAATAAAAAATTACGATTAAAGGTATTGGAATACAACCCAGCACTTGACTTAAAATTATATACGTCAAATTTATATGCAAATCACATAGTAGTTGCTGCAACGCAAGAAAGTGCAGTTAATGGAGCCCTGCGCAATATGGGCGATACATCAACCACATATAAATTAACAACCTATGGTTTAATGCAATGGTTTGATTTTAAAAATGTAGATTACAATTTATACCAACGTTTTAACCTATCGGTATTTAGTCCATTTTATGCAGATTACACCCGTGATGATGTAAAACAATTTGTAGTGAAATATCGGGAACGTTTTAGCACTGAACCCACCGAAGCAGCCATAAAAGGTTACGACCAAATGTTATTATTTACTTTTGCCTTAAATCAAAATGGTAAAAAGTTTATGGATAATTTAGTTGATAAAAACATACCAGCACTGGGCACTAGCTTTAACTTTATAAAATATAAAGAGAGTAGCAGCTACCAAACAGGGTTCTTAAATTTACTTAAATTAGATAATTACGCTCTTAAAAAAGTTAACTAATACCCTCCCACTCTTTATAAAACTGTGCTAAAAATTGCTCCATAAAATCATGTCGGTTTTCTGCCAATTGCTTTCCAGTTTTAGTATTCATGGTATCTTTTAACAGCAACAACTTTTCGTAAAAATGATTTATAGTAGGTGCTGTGGTATTTTTATAAGATGTAATATCAGCATAATTTTGAGGTTTAATATCTGGATGATAAATCAATCTATTTTTAAAGCCTCCGTAATTAAATGTTCGGGCAATTCCAATTGCGCCAATTGCGTCTAATCTATCAGCATCTTGTAACACAAGCATTTCTTGTGATGAAAAGTCTACCTCGCCAAATGTATTTTTAAAAGACATATGCCTAATGATGTTAACCACATGCTCAATCACATCAGTAGGAACGCCTATTTCTGTTAAAAATTGATGTGCTTTATTAGGGCCAATGTTTTCGTCACCATTATAAAACTTTGAATCAGCAATATCATGCAATAAGGCGGCTAATTCTACCACTAAAACATTAACATTTTCGGTTAGGGCAATGGTTTTAGCATTTTGCCAAACCCTATAAATATGCCACCAATCATGACCTCCTTCTGCATTTTGAAGTTCGTGTTTTACAAAAAACTCCGTTTTCTCTATCCAACTCACTACAATTAATCCATTATTTGATGATGTTTTGGTATCCGTCAATCATCATCTTTACCTCTAAAATTTGCTCGTCAATCATTTTTATTTTGACTTCGTTTTTTTTGGCTTTTTGTCTCTGCTCTTCTAACTTGGCTAGCCTGTCTTTCCATGGTGCTTGCATGTAATTAATCCATGTTGGCATGAGGTTTTTCATACCTTTATCGGTAGTTAATTTATAAAAATTAGTTAGACCTAGAATGGCTTTTTGTTGAACCATTTTATCTGCCATTTGTAAATACTGAACATACTGATTCATGAATGCGAAACGAAGGAATCCTAATTTACCTAACCAACTTTCAAAATAACTTACTTCATCCGTATTTGAATAATCGGCTAAAATACTGGCAATGGTTAACTGTAATTTAGCATTATTAATTCCATTAAAATTGCGGATATATTCTTTAACTAAAATAGAATCAACATCTGCAATGGCTTGTAATCCCGCACCCACAACACTGTATGCCGAATCGTTAATAGACTTTTGATATACCGATAAATGTTTAGCTGGATTATTTTGAGCTAACAAAGCAACTGCCTCTGCTCTTATTGCTGATTTTTCGTCATTAAGGGCCAACTCCGCGAGTTTTGTTTCAAACAATTTACGATTTGTAGGATGTAACTTTTCTACTGCACCCAAACCCATATCTCGCACTCCCCAGAATTCATGACTTAATAAATAATTAATAATCTCTTCATCAACTGATGTAATGGTATCACCAATGATATCTAACCAAGCATTAACGGCATAGCGTTTATCCATAAACAGTGGTGTTTCCATAATTGCCTCTTTATACTCACTAGAAAGTTTATTGTCTTGAACAAGTGCTAGCAAAGCTTTATCAGCATCTACATTTACAAACTTTATTCTAGAGTCGGTAGTAAACTCGAATATTTGTTGTTTATCTACTATGGTTATGCTCTCTTTTTTAATGCCGTTATTCGTGTATAAATCTACTTTAATTGGCAATTTAAAAATACCAAAAGTGCTGTCTTGCTTTTGAGTAATGGTTAATCTAACAGACTGTTTGGTATCATTGTAATCATATTTGTAATCAAGTATAGGATGGCCAGGTTTTAAAAACCATTGATTAAAAAACCAGTTTAAATCTCTACCGGTTACTTCCTCAAAAGCAATTCGTAAATCAGCGAGTTCTGCCGTTTTATAGGCATTTTTTGTAAGGTATAATTTTAATGATTCAAAATATGCATCATCACCAATATGCTTTCTAAGCATGTGTAAAATCAAACTTCCCTTTTGGTAACTCACCACATCAAACATATCATCTCGGCTACCATAATGGTAACGTATAGGTTCAACTTTATGCTTGTTTTTTTGATTAAGGTATGCTCTTAAATTATTGTTAAACTCACAATCAGCCTCCATCAAACCATATTTGTTTTCTTGCCAAATGTATTCGCCATAGGTAGCAAAACTTTCGTTTAAAGGTATATTACTCCAACTCTCGCAAGTAACTAAATCGCCAAACCAATGGTGAAATAACTCATGTGCAATAATATCTTCGTGAGGATTATCCAAATGCTCGCGGTAATTATGTTGAAGCGCATCATAATGAATAACGGCAGATGTATTCTCCATGGCCCCACTCACAAAATCACGAACTACAATTTGGCTGTATTTGTTCCATGGATAATCAACGCCTAATTTCTTACTAAAAACTTCCATCATTTCTGGTGTATTGCCAAACACCATTTTAGCATATTTTTTATACGCAGGTTCTACATAATAATCAACGGCAATACTATCGCGCCAATAATCTTTAACCTGAGCAAACTCTCCAACAGCAAGCATAACTAAATATGGAGCGTGAGGTTTGTTTTGTTTCCAAAAATCAGTTCTTGTACCATCTGGGTTATTTTTACTCAGCATCAACTCCCCATTGCTTAATGTTATATCTTTATCATCAACAGTAATGGCTAACTCTTGTGTTATTTTTTCATTGGGTGCATCAATAGTTGGAAACCAACAAGAATTTGACTGTGTTTCACCTTGAGTCCAAATTTGCCTAGGTTTATCTTTTTCTGATCCTAATGGATTTATGAAATAGAGCCCTTTATCATCTTTAATAGCCACACCTTTCAACCCTTTTATTTCATTGGGCATGGCAACATAATCAATGTATAGCTTAAAGCTTTGTTTGCGGTTATAGGTTTTATCTAAAATCACCAATAGCTTATCACCATTATAATTATATTTTAGTGTAAGTGTATCGATACCATTTAGCAACGCCACCTGTTTTATTTCAAAGCCACGCGCATCTAGTTCAACAGTTTTTATATCATAAAAATAAGGACGAACAGATAAAATAGCTTTGCCGATTACATGTTGTTTTTCATAATTAAACTTAACGGCAAGCTTCATGTGCTCCAAATCAACATACCGTTCTGCCGTTTCGCGATAGGATCCTTTAACTACAGGCTTAATAGTTACCGTATTCATAACACTTT
This sequence comes from Bacteroidota bacterium, assembly GCA_027482225.1. Classification (GTDB taxonomy): domain Bacteria; phylum Bacteroidota; class Bacteroidia; order UKL13-3; family UKL13-3; genus UBA6183. Next base: position 28,325 of record JAIXWD010000004.1, on the reverse strand, counting down.
TTTGCGTTGGTGTGTTTGATGCTGAAGTGTTTTTATTTACTTTGCATGCGGTAATTGTTACCATAAATGCCAAAGCCAATAATTGTGTTTTATTGATGCTAATCATGGGTTACAATTAAACAATAAAAATTTAAACAATAAAATAAAATGATAACTGCCAAAGTAAACGACAACCAACAGTTTGAAATTGACATAAAATCTAATCATATTACACTTAACGGTGAAGCTGTTACCCCAGATTGGACCATGATAAGTGAAAATAAATACCACGCCATTATCAATAACCAATCTTTAACTATCGAGTTAGGCAATGTAGTAGAAGCTAGCAAAAATATGAGTATTGTGGTAAACGGAATTAAATACCATGTTACTTTACAAAACCAATTTGACGCTTTATTGAAACAGTTGGGGATGGATAAACTTGCTGCAAACAAGGTTAATAATATTAAAGCTCCAATGCCAGGACTCGTTTTACGCATTAATGTAGCAGTTGGCGATGAAATTAAAAAAGGAGATCCGCTATTGGTATTAGAAGCTATGAAAATGGAAAATATAATAAAAGCAGCTGGCGATGGCGTAGTTAAAAAAATAAATGTCTCAGAAAAAATAGCAGTTGAAAAAGGATCAATACTAATTGAATTCGAATAATAGCTTTTTAGAAGAATAATTTAACCAAGCTTAAACGGTTGATGCTTGAATTAATTTGAACAAATTTTAATTTAGTAATGTACCATGTATTTTAGGAATATTGATTTGGAATATCAATCCCTTCAGATAATGAAATTTAATCGCGGTTTCATCACCAATAATAAGATTAATACTCAGAAAGGATTAAATAATCAATAAACCATCTAATAATCTAGAAATAAAAAAATTATATTTGAAATAAGATAAATACTCAATATGAAAAAAACAATACCTTATATCTTTGCAGGCGCATTAGTTTTTGTGGTTTTAGGCTCGTTTACAGGAATTAAATTTGGCAAACGAGATGGTACGGAACCCGGTTATACTGGCTCTCCAGGAGATAGCTTGAAAAACTGCACAGTTTGCCATGGTGGAACTGCTACCGATGTAGAAGGCTGGATTACTTCTACTGTTCCTAAGGCTGGATTTGTGCCCGGACAACGTTACACCATTAAAGCTACCAATACAGAAATTGGTGCCACGCGTTTTGGATTTTCAGTTTCGCCACAAGCCATTAATGGTGATTTATTAGGCACATTGTTAATTACAGATACCACAAAAACCAAATTGGTAGGTAATAATAAATATGTAACCTATCGCACTGCTGGTGTTGAAGGAATAGACTCGTTAAGTTGGACTTTTGATTGGGTTGCCCCAACAGAGGTGAATGAAGTGGTGTTTTATGGTGCGTTTAATTCAAACCATGAAGGACATAAAGATGGAGATAAAACATATTTAACCAAGTTACGCTTGTATAAACAAGGTTTTGTAGGTTTATCAACTAACTTAAAAGCTGATTTCATGACTATTTACCCAAATCCTGCTATTGATATCATTAATATATCAACTGCTCACCAAAGTAATTATAGCGAGGTTGCAGTATTTAATGTTAATGGATTTCAAGTTATTAAAAATACAGAGTTGATAGGCAATCAATTAAATATTCATGCCTTATCAAAAGGTATTTACACCATTTTGTTAACAACCGAAAACGGTCATTCCTACACTAAAAAATTCGTTAAGTTTTAAATTACTCAACACAAAAAACTCAATCCATTATTTATCAAAAAGATAAGTAATGGATTTTTTGTTTTTAGAGCTAAATAAAATTAAAAAGCCCTTAAATACATAGCACCTAATAATTTTAAGTTAAAAACAACCAAGTAGATATCTATTTAAACCATTTAATTTAAGTGAATAAATTTGATCAATAAAAATTCCAAGAATATGTTAAATATTTAATTGTATTTTTATTACATTTTATATCAATTTTAATTCATTAGATATTGTAATTTTTACACTATTAAAAAAATATAAAAAGCAAGTAAAATATGGTTGTAAGGTTAAAATCTTTAATATAAAAAGTTATAGTTTCCAAAGAAATTTAAAATCTTAATTTTAACCAATTGAAAACCATATATAAAACATTTTGTTAAATTAGCATTGTGGAGTCCAGAAATCACTATAAAAAACGGGGCGTAATCCGAAAAGCCATACGAGTAGGTTACAACTAATTATTTTAAAATGGAACATTTAAAAATTGCTAGTGATAATTACGTAGCTTTTACGTTTTTTATCGGAACAATGGCCATGATGGCTGCCTCAGTATTTTTCTTTTTTGAGTTAAGTAACACGTCTCAAAAATGGAGAACTTCAGTATTAGTTTCTGGATTAATCACTTTCATTGCAGCAGTGCATTACTACTACATGAGAGGTTACAACTTAGAAACAGGTGATTCACCTACATTCTTTAGATATGTAGATTGGATTTTAACAGTGCCGTTGATGTGTGTGGAATTTTATTTAATTACCAAAAAAGCAGGTGCTAAAATCGGTTTACTTTGGAAATTAATTTTTGCTTCTTTAGTAATGCTAGTTACTGGTTACATCGGAGAAGTATTAGATCCTACTCAAAGTGTTCTTTGGGGAGTTATTTCAGGAGCAGCTTATTTCTACATAGCATACTTAGTATGGTTTGGAGAAGTGGCAAGTTTATCTCAAACTGCAGGTCCTCAAGTTGCTAAAGCAACCCGTATTTTAGGTTGGTTTGTTTTAGTTGGTTGGGCTATTTATCCACTTGGTTACATTTTAGGTACAGAAGGTGGTTTATTTGGAATGAAATTAGTACAAGACAAAGCAGCTGCATTGCATGCAATGGATATTGTATACAATATAGCAGATGCTATAAACAAAATTGGTTTTGGTTTAGTTATTTATGCTTTGAGCAGAAGCGAAGACTAAATTTTACATTATCATTTAAAAAGAGGACTCTTCAGTTTACTGAACGTCCTCTTTTTTTTTACCAAGATTAGCAATCATTTAAAGCTATATGACAATATCAAGTCAATTTAATAACGAAGAAATTGTTTATGATTACATTTTCTCAGGACTTGGAGCTAGTAATAGCCTTATTATCTTGTCACTCTTAAAGGACAATCTTTTACATAATAAAAGAATTGCCATAATCGAACCATCACTTAAAATCATAAATGATAAAACTTATTGTTTTTGGGCACATCCAAACGACCCAATAGTAATTGATCTTAAACCAATCATCAACCGTTATTATAATAATGTTGTTATAAACGGTGGTCAAAAACAAAACATTTCTGATCAACCGTATTATTTAATAAGAAGTATTGATTTGTACAATTATTTACGCGAGAAGTTATTAATAGCAAATATTCCCATTTTCAATTATTCCACAAATGAGTTATCTATAAACAATGACATTTATACGATAAAAACTTCGAATGGCAATTTATTTACATATCATCTTTTTGACAGTGCACCACCCCAAAACGAAACTCATCAATCTAACGCTATTCACTTACATCAATCTTTTTATGGAGTTAAAATAAAATGTGAACATGATTTATTTCAGGAAAATACATTTGAGATGATGAACTTTGATGTAGACCAAAACAACTTCACACAATTTATTTATACACTACCATACTCAAGCACCGAAGCTTTAATTGAACTAACCCGTTTTGGTGCAGAAAAAATAGATATTGACTATGCAAAAGCAGTATTAAACGAAGCACTTCAAAACAAGGTTGGGAAATTCGAAATTATTGATGAAGAAATAGGATGTATTCCAATGACTACTCACTTGCATCAACCCGCCATATATAGGGGCATTCTAAAAACTGGAACCAACGCTAATTTAATTAAACCTAGTACAGGATATGGATTTAAAAATATGTTTCACTTTGCCGAGATGGTAAAAAATGAAATCACCAATACCAAAGGTAAGGACATAAACATGCTATCCCTTAAGGCAAAAAAGCGATTCAGATTTTACGACACATTACTGCTTATTATATTACTTTATTGGCCTAAAGAGGGAAAAAGAATATTCACCAAACTATTTTTAGCCCAAAATGTAAAAACCATCTTTTTGTTCCTAGATGAACAAACATCACTGATGCAAGAGGTTAATATATTCAAATCACTGCCATTGACTCCATTCCTTAAATCTTTGCTGGTGTATGCGGTAAAACACAATTTCATGAGGTATTTGATTACCGCTGTAACATTACTGCTATACTTCATCATAAAACAATACAACCCAACAATAGCCCTATATTACAGCTATTTATGTATCACATTGGGATTGCTTTGGGTTGGAATTCCGCATGGAGCATTAGATCATTTAACCATTTCCAATGGCAAGAAGTCGCTTTCATTTTTTGTAGTAAAGTATTTAATAACCATAATTGTTTACTACTTTTTTTGGCAATTCTTCCCTTCCCTAGCACTTCTATTTTTTATTATGTATTCATCCTTTCATTTTGGTGAATCAGAATTGGAGGAAATAAATTCAACAGTAACAACCTTATCATCTTATATCAATGCATGGATGTTAGGGGCTTCTATTCTAATGTTTATTATTCTCACGCATGTACACGAATCAATCGCTATTATTATAAATATTAAGGGATTGGAATTTATTAAATTGTATGAGGAATTTTTGGTTAAATATGCTGTTCCAATAGCTATTTTGTCCATTTTATATTTATTATTTACAGCAATTAGCACCAATAAATCAAGTATTTATGCCTTAATAACATTACTTATAGGTGGAGCATTTACTAATCTGTTAATTGCATTCTCCATTTATTTTATTTGCCAACATAGTTTTAATGCATGGTCGCATTTAAAGCGTCAATTAAAAATACATTCAATTTGCCTTTATAAAAAGGCTCTGCCACACACAATTGGGGCATTTGTGATTTTAATCACCTGCATCTTGTTAAATATTAACGAACCCAATCAAATAAAAACTATTCTTCCATCATTTTTCGTCTTTCTAGCTTGCATCAGTTTACCTCATTTTGTTTTTATGCATCTATTTTACAAACAAGAATAAAGTTTAATGTAATAAAAGGTATTACAAATAATTAAAAGCTATATCTCCATTAAAAACTTAACAGTGTCTACGCCATCAGCATAATCTGTTAGTTCAGGTTGTTGAGCTTTACCTAAAGATAAACTACCATTAATGGCTACTTTACTCACTACACATTGTATGTTTTCTTTTTGTAATGCTAGTGTTTGCGCCAATTCGTTAATATCGGAATAATACTCATAAAACAACACTCCAAGTGGAGAAGCAATTGCTTTATCTTCCTTCAACAATAGGAAATTATTATCAAAATGCTGGGTTAAATTCATTAAGAAAATAGCCTTGTGGTAAGTGTAATTATTGGCATATTTATTATGGTTAATATGCTCATAAAAGTCTACAATACCCTCATAAAATGTAGCAATATCATAACCTTCGGGCAAATAAATTTTTGACACGTTACGACATCCCAATCCAAAATAGGTAAAAATATCTTCGCCCAATTTATGTAAATCCTCTTGTGTTTCTTTTCCTGTTAATACCGCAACACTGGTTCTCGACTTGCGTAATAAAGAAGATTTATTTTTAAAATAATATTCGAAATAACGGTTGGTATTATTGCTCCCTGTTGCTATTACAGCATCAAAATCTTTGGGTAGGCGTTCTTCAGTAATTTCTATTTGTGTGCTTAACTCAGGAGCCAAACGAACTAAGTTTTCTATAGCCCATTTCATTAACACATTATCATCACCAGACAGTTTAACAATTGCCTTATGGCCGCATAACAACACTGATAATAAATCATGCAAACCAACCAAAGGGATGTTACCTGCCATAATTATTACCACTTTTTTGGGTTGAGGTTGTGGGATATTTTGATAATTAATTACCCAATTATTTAGTTTTTCGATAGTAAGTTCGCTGCCCCAAGCACCAAGTGCTTTCTTTAAATATTCGTTTGTGAACCAAGGGTTTTGTTGGCATGAGCGAATAAAAATAGGATTATCAGTGTCAGCTTCTATTCTAAAAAAGGCACCCAATTGGGACAGTATTTGTATGGTGTGTTGAAAATTCATCGTTATTTAGAATAATTATATTTTTTAATGCAAAGCAACAAAACTTATTTTGCATTTGTTATCACAATAGAAAATAAAAAGACTTATGGCAATAATGATTACTGATGAATGCATCAACTGCGGTGCATGCGAACCTGAATGTCCGAATAATGCAATTTACGAAAGTGGTGCTGAATGGGCTTGGTCAGATGGAAATACGTTAACCGGAACAATTGAAGTTGATGGTGAAACGATTGATACAACTAAGCGCTTTGCTCCAAAATCGGACGATACATACTTTATTGTAACAGGTAAATGTACAGAGTGTGTTGGATTTCATGAAGAACCACAATGTGCTGCTGTATGCCCTGTTGATTGCTGTGTACCTGACCCTGACCACGTAGAGTCTCAAGACCAATTAATGTTCAAGAAAACCAGAATGCACATTTAAAAGGTGTTATAACATTTTGAAAGCCTCGCAATTTGCGGGGCTTTTTTATTACATATTACAAAGGTTATTGGCATTGCCCAATTATAACCTTGAGGGATTTTTAATAATACTATGCTAAAAAATAGTTGTTTAATACCACTTTGTTCTCAAACTTATGTCTTTGGAATTTAGAAATTTAAGTGGCATTGCGCTAAAACCATAAAGTATAACATTAGGTTCATTTGCTGATCACCTCTTAAATTCCAAATGTAACAACTTGAAAATTTAATCATATAAACCATTAAAAAAAAATGGGGAAAGAATATCTGCTCCTTCCCCACTTATTAAAAGTTTATACACTTTTTATTTCTTTTTCAATGTAACCATAATGTAAACTGGCAAATGATCGCTATATCCATTTGTGTATTTTTCGCCAATAAATGTGCGTAAAGGGGCACCTTTATATTTGCCCTCAGCCTCTACCATCCAGGGTTGTTTATAAATGTTTGCCGAACTCTTATCATAACAAATTGCTCCAGTACAATTGGTCATGCTGCTGCTTAAAACAATTTGGTCTAACATACTAAAATGACCTTTATAATAATGAGAGCCTTCATTGTTTTGCTTTAACTCATACATTGCATTAAATAAATTACCATTATTTAGATCGTATTCGTTTGCCTTTGCGCGCAATACACTATCCATACTGCGGTTTGTAGGCTCATCATTAAAATCACCCATAATAACAATATTTTCTTGTGGGTTGATATTATATAAACTATCACAAATACCTCTTAAAACTTGGGCTGCCACAATGCGTTTAGGTTCGCTGGCTTCTTCACCACCAATACGTGATGGAAAGTGATTAACTAGCACCACTAATTGAGTTTTGTTTTTGGCCTCTAAACGTACCAATAAAATATCGCGTGTTTTGGTATTTGGTAAGTTCACCGATATAGCTTTTGATTGGATAAGTTTAAATAATGAAGCTTTGAACAATAGGCCATTATCTATACTACGTTCATCAGGCCCTTCTATGTGTACCGTTTGGTAATTGGCCTTTTTCAGTTGTTTATCTGCTGCAATATCTTTCAAAACAACGTCATTCTCTACCTCACACATTCCAATAATATCGGGTGCTTGTTGTTCATTCATGCTCGAAATTACTTTGGCCATGTGATCAATTTTATTGATGTATTTCTCTGTATTCCAAACCTTTTTAGCCGATGGTAAAAACTCGTTGTCATTTTTGTTTGGATCATCAATGGTATCAAACAAATTTTCTTGATTGTAGAATGCAATGCACAACTTTTTTTGGGCAAAGCTACTTAGGCCAATTAACATGGCTGATAGAATAAATAATAATTTGAACATAACTATAAAGAGATGGCAAACATAACACCAAGCATTATTTTAGTGTGTATTATTTGTAAACATTTAGCACACCAAATCAATTGGGACTATTTATTGTTATTTATAAAACTGTTTGTTTAAATTTACATTATGCTAGGTCACATTTTTCATAAGTACACTCCAGAACCACAAGGTAGTAAATTTGACGAATTGCTAAAGTTGTTTTTACAACTGATGCAATACACCAATGGTGATGTTGCCGAAACACTAGACTGGATGAATGATTTGGATAAAAAATATAAAATTACCGATAATGCATATGGCATGGGTAATTTTATAGAAGACCTAAAAAACAAAGGTTACATTAAAGACGATTCGCAGGACGGAATTTTTGTACCGACATCAAAAACCAATCAAAGCATCAGAAAAAATGCCTTAAATGAAATTTTTGGTAAGCTAAAAAAAACTCCAAAAGGCAATCATCAATCAACTAAAAACGGATTGGGTGATGAAGCAACTGCCGATACTAGAAAATTTACTTTTGGTGATTTACCCGATCAAATTGATGTTACCACGAGTATCCAAAATGCACAAATTAATCATGGAATTGATTCTTTTCAACTTACCGAAAACGACTTAGAAGTTAGAGAAAAGGACCATAAAAGCCAGGCCAGCACAGTACTAATGATTGATATTAGCCACAGCATGATTTTGTATGGTGAGGACAGAATTACACCAGCTAAAAAAGTAGCTATGGCTTTAGCTGAATTGATTAAAACCCGTTATCCCAAAGATACCTTAGATATCATCGTTTTTGGTAATGATGCATGGCCAATTGAAGTTAAAGACTTGCCATATTTACAAGTAGGTCCTTATCATACCAATACATATGCTGGACTTGAGTTAGCAATGGATTTCCTAAGAAGAAGGAAAAACCCAAATAAACAAATTTTCATGATTACAGATGGTAAACCTACTTGCTTAAAAGAAGGTGCAGGTTATTATAAAAACAGTTTTGGGTTAGACAGGAAAATCATAAACAAAACATTAAATCAAGCCGCACAATGTCGTAGGTTAGGTATAAGCATAACAACATTTATGATTGCTAGTGACCCTTACCTGCAGCAGTTTGTGCAAGAATTTACTCAAACCAATAATGGCAAAGCTTTTTATAGCAGTTTAAATGGTTTGGGTGATTTTGTTTTTGAAGATTATGAAAGAAACAGGCGAAAAAAAGTAAAATAGATAGACATAAAAATATGCCATACATTAAACAAAATAATCCATTTATAGTACCAACCACTGATGGGAAATTAATTGAAGAACATTACGGATTAGCAAGCAGTGGAGAAAAAAATTTCAGTATTGCCCACATGATTGCTCCTGCCAATTGGAGTGAACCTTTCCAAACTCCAATGTTTGATGAAGTAACGATTGTAATAAAAGGGAAAAAAATGTTTGAAATTGATGGTGATGAAGTAATACTTGAATCTGGACAAACCATTTTAATACAAAAAGGCACACGCGTACGTTATTCAAATCCATTCAGTGAGCCTTGCGAATATTGGAGCTGCTGTGTTCCCGCATTTAGTATTAATACAGTTAACCGCGAGAACGAATAATAAATTAAACAACTAACCTGTGATCAGAAAATCAATCTTGGTTTTAGTGGCTTGCTGTGTGGTAATTCCCGTTTTTAGTTGGGGATTTTTCGCACATAAAATGATCAATCGATTAGCAGTATTTACATTACCCGAATCGTTATTGTTATTTTATAAAACCAATATCGAATACATCACCGAACATGCTGTAGATGCTGATATGCGTAGATACAGCGACCCAGAAGAAGCTTGCAGACACTATATTGATTTAGACTATTACGAAGCAAATGTCCCTATAGACACAGTTCCTAAATATTGGAAAGATGCGGTTGCCAAGTACTCTGAAGATACCTTAAAAGCATACGGCATTGTACCATGGCATATTAACTTGATGAAATATAAATTAACCGAGGCGTTTAAAGCCAAAGACGTTGATAGGATATTAAAAATATCAGCTGATATAGGTCATTATATAGGTGATGCACACGTGCCTCTGCACTCCACAGAAAATTACAACGGACAAAAAACCAACCAGCATGGCATACATGGATTTTGGGAAAGTCGCTTGCCCGAGTTATTTAGTGATAAGTATGATTTTTTTGTTGGACGGGCAAAGTACATTGATAACTTGCAAATGGCCGCTTGGGCTGCAAGCGAAGGAAGTTATAAAGCAAAAGACAGTGTGCTTGATTTTGAGAGAAAACTGAATACTACTTTCGGCAGTGATAGAAAATACAGTAACGAGCTACGTGGCCAAGCCATGATAAAAGTATATTCAAAAGAATACAGCGAAGCATACCACAATATGTTAGATAACCAAGTAGAAAGAAGAATACGAGCATCAGTTTTAACAGTAGGAAGTATTTGGTACACCGCATGGGTTGATGGTGGTCAGCCTGATTTAAACAACATTCGACAAACCCCTAAAAATTTAACAGACGAAGAACGTAAAGCCTTGATTACAGAACAGCAAAAACTACTTGAAGAAAATAAGATGATTGGTAGGCCAGAAAACTAGTTGTCTGATCATTGGTGTTTATTATTTTCATTCATAAACTTACTCTTTAAATTTATCAATTATTTATATCCTAAAAAGTAAGAATGAATTAAAGCAAATACCAAAAATCGTGATTCAACCCTGTGATATAAATTCCGATTTAAAATTAAATCATTAACTGAAAAAAAAATGATGAATAATAATACTTCATGATAATTTTTAAAGGAAATATATTTTAGCAAAAGATCAATTTAAACCAAAAAAAAAGTGGAATCCTTCATTGGATTCCACTTTTACTTTTAATAACTAAACCTGTATAATTATGCGTATGCCTCTGTTGGGATACAAGCACAAATTAAGTTTCTATCTCCGTGGGTGTTGTTTACACGCCCAACTGTTGGCCAAAACTTAGCAGCTTTTACATATGGTAATGGATAAGCAGCAATTTGACGACTATATTTATGATTCCATTCATCAGCAGTTACAACATGAGCTGTGTGTGGTGCATTTTTTAAAGGATTATCTGTCTTGTCAGCTTCACCTGTAATAATAGCTTCTACTTCTTGCTTAATGGCAATCATCGCATCACAAAAACGATCTAACTCCGATTTAGGTTCACTTTCTGTTGGCTCAACCATAATAGTACCTGCAACAGGAAAACTCATGGTAGGTGCATGGAAACCGTAATCAATTAAACGTTTTGCAATATCTTCTGCCTCAATTCCACTTGCTCCTTTAAATACACGCGTATCTAAAATCATTTCATGAGCGCAACGGCCATTACTACCCGTGTATAGAATTTCATAATGCTTCTCTAAACGTGCTTTGATATAGTTAGCATTTAATATAGCATATTTGGTTGCTTCTTCTAATCCTTGTGTACCCATTAAACGGATATATGCATAAGAGATTAACAAGATAGATGCACTACCCCAAGGTGCAGCACTTACAGCTGTCATAGCTTGATGTCCAACTTGCATATCAACTACGGCATGTCCTGGTAAAAAAGGAACCAAATGAGCAGCCACACCAATTGGGCCCATACCTGGCCCACCACCACCGTGAGGAATACAGAATGTTTTGTGTAAATTTAAATGGCAAACATCGGCACCAATATTTGCTGGGCTTGTTAATCCAACTTGTGCATTCATGTTAGCCCCGTCCATATAAACCTGTCCACCGTTTTGATGAATCAAGTCACAAATCTCAGTTATACGTTCTTCAAAAACACCATAAGTACTTGGATAAGTAACCATTAAACACGCTAAATTATCTTTGTATAATTCTGCTTTTTCACGCAAATCATCAATATCAACATAACCATTATCTAGAGTTTTAGTAACAACAACTTTCATACCTGCCATAGTTGCACTAGCTGGATTGGTACCATGTGCCGATGAAGGAATTAAGGCAATATTACGATGGCCTTGTCCAATTGATTTTAAGTACTCGCGTATTACCATTAAACCTGCATACTCGCCTGATGCACCTGAATTTGGTTGCAAACTCATACCCACAAAACCCGTAACTTCTTTTAAGTAATCAGATAACTCGTTAAATATTTGGCTGTAACCAGTTGCTTGATTGCGGGGTACAAATGGATGCATAGCTCCAAATCCGGGCATAGTAACTGGAATCATTTCGGTTGTAGCGTTAAGTTTCATGGTACATGACCCTAAGGCAATCATGCTATGGCAAAGCGATAAATCTTTTGATTCTAATAATTTAATATATCGTAACATTTCATGCTCACTATGGTATGAATTAAACACCTCATGTGTCATAAAATCGCTTACACGTATAAAATTTGAAGGCGCATGCACATCAGTTGTATCATGTGCCTTTATGTCTGATTCTTTACCTGTTAATGCAGATATCAAAGCATTAACATCAGCTATTGTATGCGTTTCGTCTAATGATATACCAATATGTTTATCATCTACTTTGCGTATATTGATTGATTTAGTTTCGCAATCAGTAATAGCCTTATCTGCACTTGGTACTTCAACCAATAAAGTATCAAAAAAGTGTTTGTTTTTTTGTTTGAAACCAACTTCGTTTAAAACATTACCTAGCTGGGCAGTTAAACCGTGTACTCGTGATGCAATTCCTTTTAATCCTTTAGGGCCGTGGTAAACACCATACATACTAGCCATAATTGAAAGCAATACTTGTGCAGTACAAATATTTGATGTTGCTTTTTCGCGTTTAATATGTTGCTCGCGGGTTTGCAAAGCCATACGCAAGGCCTTATTACCTTGAGCATCAATAGAAACTCCAATTAATCGACCAGGCATTTGACGCTTATAAGCGTCTTTGGTAGCAAAGTACCCAGCGTGTGGTCCACCGTACCCCATTGGCACACCAAAGCGTTGAGCAGATCCTAATACCACATCAGCTCCCCACTCTCCTGGAGGAGTTAATAATGTTAAACTTAATAAATCTGCGGCAACTGCTACTTTTACACCCATGGCCATAGCTTTAGCCATAAAAGCGCTATAATCAAATACCTCACCATTTCCTGCTGGATATTGAATTAACGCCCCAAAATAAGTTTCATCTAAATTGATGGTTTCATGGTTACCAATTATCAACTCAACACCAATTGGTTCGGTACGTGTTTTTAAAACATCAATGGTTTGAGGAAAGCACAACTCCGATACAAAAAACTTAGTTGCTTTGTCATTTTTACTTTCTGCATGCAGCATATGCATCGCTTCAGCAGCAGCTGTACCTTCATCCAACAAACTTGCATTAGCAATTTCCATTCCAGTTAAATCAACAATCATGGTTTGGTAATTTAGCAATGCCTCTAAACGGCCTTGAGCAATTTCTGCTTGATAAGGCGTATAAGCTGTGTACCACCCTGGATTTTCAAATATATTTCTAAGCACTACATTTGGTGTATGCGTGCCATAGTAACCCGTGCCAATAAAATTTTTATTAATGATATTCTTTTCTGAAATTTCCTTAAGCATAGCTAATAATTCCATTTCGCTCATTGCTTCAGGTAAATTCATTCGCTCTTTCAGGCGTATGTGTGAAGGAATAGTTTCATCTATTAATTGATTGATACTTTCTACACCAATTGTTTTAAGCATAGCCTCAGTATCATTTTCCATCGGTGAGATGTGACGTTTAACAAATTCGTCACGATAGTTGCTTGAGATTTGCATATCAGGTTTTTTTTATTTTTTTCTTGAAAAGTTGGGCGAATTTAACCAATTTAAACACTATTCAAAGGATGATTTAAGTTTGTTTGTCATTTAAAAAACAACCCAATAAACTATCTATCAAAACTTTAAAAATAGGATGCAAAATTTACCCGTAAGCACTTATTTAGCTTTGTACCAAAAGAGTAACTTGCATATAGTAACAAACACAAATCAATTATGTTCGGAAAATTAACAGAAGCTCAAAAAAAAGCAGAAGAAATTAAACAACGTTTAGCAGGTGTTACCGTTCAAGGACAAGCGGCATCGGGCGATGTAACCATAACCATGGATGGCAATAAAAAAGTAAAAGACGTAAATATTGAAACGGCTTTAGTGTTGCCCGAACGCAAAGAAGAGCTGCAAGATTATTTATGCATTGCCATTGAAGATGCCATCAACAAAGCTGATATGGTTTCGGCAAGTGAAATGAAAAATTTAATGGGTGGACTTCCAGGTTTAGGAAGTTTATTTGGCAAGTAGTTATGGGTATACGTAAAACTAAATTTTTACTTTACTAAGGATTAAATTTGTTGCCCCTCGATGCGAAGACATTACCATGCTGCTATTTCGTTTCACATCATGAAGTAAATTGGCATTGTTTATAAATGATAACATTTTACTATCTAGCTCTTCTTGAGATGAAAAGTAAAATAAAACGCCTGCCCTGAGCAAAATATTAACCTCAGGAAACTTATCATGATTATTCGGGCCAATAAAAATAGGCATACCAAAAGTTGCTGCTTCAAGCGTGTTGTGTATACCTTTTTTACCAAAACCACCGCCAACTATAGCCAAATCACCATACTGATAAATGGATGCTAGTAATCCAATGTTATCAATGATAAGAATTTGTTTATCGCGCACCGAATTTTCATCAGCTATCGAATATCTTATGGATGATAAGTTTTTGAATATCCCCTCCACTTCACCTATCCGTTCATCCGAAATTTCGTGAGGTGCAATAATAATTTTAATGTTTTTATTAGCTTCTATAAATCGTGCTACTAAATTTTCTTCTTGCACATAACTACTACCTAAAACCAATAACAGTTGTTGCTGCTTAAATGCTTCAACAATTTGCAACCGCTTAGGATTTTGACATGTCTCATATACCCTGTCGTAACGGGTATCATTACTCATAATTACATTAGTAATGCCATTGCTTTGCAAAATTTGGGTTGATGTTTGATCTTGTGTAAATATAATATCAAAACTTTTTAAAGCACATTTAAATGCATCACCATACCACCTAAAATAAATTTGATTAGAACGAAAAGTTGCTGATATGAGATAAAGAGGAATACTTTGTTCTTTAATCGCTTTAATATAACGCAGCCATATTTCGTACTTCACAAAAAACACCACATCGGGGCTTATCGCATTTAATACAATTGCTGCATTTTTAGGTGTATCGGATGGTAAGTAAAATACAATATCAGCCAACTCATAATTTTTACGAATTTCATAACCCGAAGGAGAAAAAAAACTGAGAGCAATTTGTATGTTTTGTTGTGATTTGAGTTTTTCAATTAAGGGCCTTGCTTGTTCAAACTCACCTAACGAAGCGCAATGAAACCATGCTAATTTTTTTAATGGATCGCGATTAAAATCACTAAGTTGGTTGAATGTATTTTTACGTCCAAGTTTAAGCAACTTTGCTTTTTTTTGAAACAATGAGGCAGCACTAATGGCTTGTCCGTATAAGAATATTGCTAAATCATAAATCATTACTCAAAAATAAACTCGTCACTTCCTGCTTTTGTGCGCATGTATACAGGAATCATCCATGCAAAACGAACACCATAATAAAAATCATTGTGCATTTTTAAATCGTATTGCATTTCATCATAATTAAATTTACGTCTGTTGTAAGTATAAGCCTGCATCAATTCTGCCCCAATATAAAAATTGGTATACCTATTTATACTGTGGTGCTGGTAACCAATAAACTGGTTAAATGCCCAACCACTGCTGTATCTATCATATCCGGCTACCCTATCTTGAGTTAAGCTAGGTACATTATTTTGGGTAATATTTATATTAATTTTATGCATGACCAAACCACCGCCAAGCATAATTTTTATTCCTGTATTTCTATTTTTATTACTAACTGGAATTAAATACCCAAGTTTACCCAACGCACTAAATCCGCGCATTCCTAAACTAACCAAAGCAGGAGTACCTGAATTCGTATTAATAGCTCCAACACTGTTGGTTAAATTATTAAGCAAATTTGATGGTTTAAGGTTATTGCTAAAATGATATCCGCCTTCGGCACCAATTAGCATGTTATGGGTATTTTTAAATAAAAAACCAGCACCCAAAGAGTTAAATTCATTAAACCTACTCGCAAAATCACCACCAGGGGTAATATGTGTATAGTGAAACTGAAAGTTAAATATTTTACTGCTTTTACCTACCCAAATTTTCTTTTGAGCATTGACATTGAAAATACCAATTATCATAAAAAAAGCCAATATTGAACTGCGCATATTAAAATAAATCTTGCTTCAAAAATAACAGAAATCTTTGTTTGCCTGCATCATTAATTATATTTGTTGCCTTAGCACATTATTGAATTCAACATGAGACCCATCCAAATGGTTGATTTACAGCAGCAACACCAAAAAATCCAACAACAATTGGATGAGGCAATTGCGCGTGTAATTCAATCAGCTAAATACATTAATGGGCCAGAGGTAGCAGCATTTAGCCATAACTTATCTCTATACCTTGATGTTTCCTACGTAGTACCTTGTGCCAATGGAACAGATGCACTTCAAATTGCCATGATGGCTTTAAATTTGAAACCAGGAGATGAGGTTATATTGCCTGCTTTTACATACGTTGCCACGGCCGAAGTAATAAAACTTTTAGGATTAACCCCTATATTGGTTGATGTAAACGAAGACGACTTTTTAATTGATGTGACTCAAATAGAAAGTGCCATCACCCAAAATACAAAAGCAATTGTACCCGTGCATTTGTTTGGCCAGAGTGCCAACATGGATGCCATTATGCAAATTGCCAAAAAGCATAATTTATTTGTAATTGAGGATTGTGCTCAAGCTATTGGCGCAAAATATACTTTTGATAATGGAACTGTTTTATCTGCAGGAACCATTGGTGATGTTGGCTGCACCTCTTTTTTCCCTTCAAAAAACTTAGGTTGCTTGGGTGATGGTGGTGCATTGTTTACCCGAAACGAGCAATTAGCAAAACGTATAAAAATGATTGCCAACCATGGACAAAGTATACAATACCAACACGATGATATTGGTGTAAACTCAAGGTTAGATACCATACAAGCTGCTATACTTAATGTTAAATTACAATCATTAACAGATTGCGAAATTGCCCGTAACCAAGTAGCCCAAAAGTACGATGAGGCATTTGCCAATCATCCAAATTTTGAAATACCAACTCGGATAAAAAACTCAACCCACGTGTTTCATCAATATACTTTAAAATGTAAAGGTATAAACCGTGATGAATTGCGCAAATTTTTAGCCGATAAGCAAATTCCTACCATGGTGTATTACCCTATTCCACTGCATGCACAAAAAGCATATCAATCGGATAAATATCCATTAGGAAAATTTCCTGTTACCGAGCGTTTATGCAGTAAAGTAATTTCATTACCCATTAGTCCTGAAGTTACAACCGACCAAATCGAATATATTATTGGTCATATTAATGAATTTTGTAAATAACAATCAGCTTCAAAATAAATAAAATGAAAATAGTAGTTGTAGGAACAGGATATGTAGGTTTAGTAACCGGAACTTGTTTTGCCGAAGTAGGCATCAATGTAATTTGTGTTGATATTGATACCAATAAAATTGAGAATTTAAAAAAAGGGATTTTACCAATATATGAACCGGGTTTGGAGGAGTTAGTTACCCGTAATACCGAAGCCGGAAGATTACAATTTAGTACTAGCCTTACTGAGAGTATCAAAAATGCTGATGTGGCGTTTATTGCTGTGGGAACTCCTCCAGGCGAAGATGGTAGTGCAGATTTAAAATACGTGTTAGGTGTTGCCCATGAAATTGGCGAAAACATGAACGATTACGGTGTGGTTGTTACCAAAAGTACCGTTCCAGTTGGCACATCGCAAAAAGTAAAAGCAGAAGTTCAAGCTGCATTGGATAAACGTGGTGTTAATATTACCTTTGATGTGGCAAGTAACCCCGAATTTTTAAAAGAAGGTGCTGCTGTTGATGATTTCTTGAAGCCTGATAGAATTGTTGTGGGCATTGAAAGTAAAAAGGCGGAAGACATCATGCGTAAGCTGTATAAACCGTTTTTATTAAACGGACACCCAATTGTTTTTATGGACATTGCTAGTGCAGAAATGACCAAGTATGCAGCCAATGCTATGCTGGCCACAAAAATTAGTTTTATGAATGATATTGCTAATTTATGCGAGTTGGTTGGGGCTGATGTAAACTGGGTACGTAAAGGTATTGGAAGCGATCCGCGTATTGGCAATAAATTTATTTATCCTGGTATTGGTTACGGTGGATCTTGTTTCCCTAAAGATGTAAAAGCATTGGTTAAAACCGCAAAAGAATACGGCCATGATTTGCGCATTTTACAAGCTGTAGAAGACGTAAATGATGACCAAAAATTGGTGTTGTTTAATAAAATTGCCAAGCGCTTTGGTGGGCAGTTAAAAGGTAAAACATTTGCATTGTGGGGCTTATCGTTTAAACCAAAAACTGATGATATGCGTGAAGCTCCATCATTGGTTATCATAGAAAAACTATTGCATGCAGGTGCCAATGTAAAAGCATACGACCCCGTTGCTATGCATGAAGCACAAAAAACCTTGGGTGAGAGTATCAACTATTGTAAAGACCCTTATGACACCTTAATTGATGCAGATGCATTACTAATCGCTACAGAATGGCCGGAATTCCGCTCACCAAACTTTAATGTAATTGGTAAGTTGCTTAAACAAAAAACCATTTTTGACGGACGTAACATTTACGACCAAGATGAAATGAAAGAATTAGGGTTTGAGTATTACTGCATAGGAATTAATAAGAAGTAGAGGTTGGATGCTAGAAATGGAGAAGCAATCATCAACTATAATAAAATCAAGCGTCCTCCTTTGAAGGAGGATAAGAGGTGGATGTTTGATAGAGGTTGGAAGTTTGAAATTAGAGATTGCAAAATTTTAAACTATAAAATATAAACTCCAAACCACAAACCATTAACCACGAACTTTAAACTGGTAAATAAATAACTAGTTAACTAATAACTAAACATGACTACAAAAAAACGCGTTTTAATTACAGGTGCAGCCGGGTTTTTAGGCTCACACTTATGCGATAAATTTATAAAAGAAGGCTACGATGTAGTAGGTATGGATAACCTGATTACAGGTGATTTAAAAAACATCGAACACTTGTTTAAACTAGCAGAGTTTGAGTTTTACCACCATGATGTAAGCAAGTTTATTCACGTACCGGGCAAGATAGATTATATCCTACATTTTGCTTCACCAGCAAGCCCTATCGATTATTTAAAAATCCCGATTCAAACTTTAAAAGTGGGTTCATTGGGTATTCATAATTGTCTTGGACTTGCACGTGTTAAAAAAGCACGTGTATTAATTGCATCAACAAGTGAAGTATATGGCGACCCAACCGTACATCCGCAACCTGAAGAGTATTGGGGCAATGTTAACCCTGTTGGTCCGCGCGGGGTGTATGATGAAGCAAAACGTTTTCAAGAAGCAATGACCATGGCCTATCATACTTATCATGGATTAGAAACACGTATTGTACGTATTTTTAATACCTACGGCCCTCGTATGCGATTAAACGATGGACGTGTATTGCCTGCGTTTATTGGTCAAGCTTTACGTGGCGAAGACTTAACCATGTTTGGTGATGGCTCTCAAACACGTTCGTTTTGTTATGTTGATGATTTGGTAGAAGGCATTTACCGCTTGTTGTTAAGCGATTATCCTTACCCAGTAAACATTGGTAACCCCGATGAAATTACAATCAAAGAATTTGGCGAGGAGATTATTAAACTAACTGGAACATCACAAAAATTAGTTTCAAAACCATTGCCGACTGACGACCCTAAACAACGTAGACCAGATATTACTAAAGCCAAAGAAATTTTAGGTTGGGAACCAAAAGTAAGTCGTGCAGAAGGTTTAAAAATTACCTACGAATATTTTAAAAGTTTAACACCTGAAGAGTTACACAAAACTGCGAATCATCGTTCGTTTTGATGTCATCATAATAAGCCCTTATTTTAAGCCATGGGCTTGTTTTTTCAAATTTAATTTCATTACAACATCATGACTAGAACAGCACCGTATAAAATAGATGTTCATGCGCACATTATGCCCGAGTTTATTCCTAACCTAAAGGAACGCTATGGTTATGGCGATGAGTTTATTTACTTAGATCATTACCAACCGGGCCGGGCAAACATGATGAAAGCCAACGGTACTTTTTTTAGGGCCATTGATGATTTGTGTTGGGATCCTAAAGCCATTATTCAACACATGGATAAACATGATGTGCAATTGATGGCCTTATCTACCATTCCTGTATTGTTTTATTATTGGGCTAAGCCCGAACATACGCACGAATGGAGCCAATACATAAATAACCATTTGGCACAAATTCAACGCGACTATACTACTCGTTTTGTGGGCTTAGGTACTTTAGCCATGCAGGACACTGTTTTGGCTGTAGAGGAACTCACACGGTGTAAATACGAATTAAACTTACCTGGCGTTGAAATTGCAACAAATATTTTAGATTACAACTTAGATGATGAGCGATTTTTCCCATTTTATGAAGCTGCTGAAAAACTAGGCATGTGCATATTTGTACACCCTTGGGATATGATGGGTCAAGATAAAATGAAAAAGTACTGGTTGCCTTGGTTAGTAGGTATGCCGGCAGAAACTTCGCGTGCTATTTGCAGCATGATTTTTGGCGGTGTGTTTGATAAATTTCCGAAACTTCGTGTTATGTTTGCGCATGGTGGTGGATGTTTTCCGCACACCATTGGCAGGGTTTCTCATGGGTATCATGCCCGACCTGATTTATGCAACATAAACCAAGTAGCCGATCCATACGAGTATGTAAAAAAGTTTTACATTGATAGTTTAGTACACGATGAAGAAGCTTTGCGTTACAACTTAAAAAAATTTGGTGCAGAGCGTATTGCTTTGGGCAGCGATTTCCCTTTCCCGCTGGGCGATTTAGAACATGGTAAATTTATTGAATTAATGAAAGATTTAAGTGCGGAAGAAAAATCTCTAATATTGTATAAAACAGCTAAAGAGTGGTTGGGTATTAAATAATCAAAACACTATCTAATTAAAGTAACAGTGCCCGTTACTTCTACCCTTTGCTTACTTCTACCTGTAACTTCAATTAAATAAACATATACACCCGAAGGCATTGGCTTGCCATCAAGATTTCCATCCCATGATAAGTCTCTATTGTTGCTCTCAAAGACTTTATTTCCCCATCTATCAAAAATATTTATTTTGTAGTTCTCGATAAATAAACCACCTACAACCAAACGATCATTTATACCATCACCGTTTATGGTAAACACATTTGGAACATACACCCTTGGTTCTGTTCCTACACAAGTAATGTTAGATTGACTAGTTGCTTTATTACCGTTAAACTCATTAGCAATAACCGAGTAACAATAATTTCTTTGAGGCAGAGTTAAATATTGATGAATGAAAGTTGTATCTAAAGCAGAATTGCTTGATACTTTACTGTATAATCCTAATGAATCATAGTAAAACAATACATCATAATTATTTACACCATTAACCCATTCACGATACTTGGTGTAATAAATAATTGGATCATATAATCCTCTGTCATTTCTAGCTAAATCTACTGTCAATAAAATAGTCTTTGCCTCATTACTAATCAAGCTAATTCCTCCGCATGCATCTTTCAAATAAACAAAATATGAATAGCTATGTTCATCTACTAAAACATTTTCATCAATCATAAATGAATCAGATACTTCCTTGTAAAAAGTAGCACTTGTCTCATCATCACGCATTCTAAAAATCAAATATTTAAAACTTACTTCATAAGATATTTTAGCCCATTGTAACAATACTTGCTTATCATTTAAAACTGTAACTCTTACAATTTTAGTACCAGGTAAACTACTTACATATACAGGTGTAGCTCCACTGGTATCACTCCAACTATATTTTGAAGTATCGGCATCCATCGCTACCGTTTTTATTCGATAGTAGTAATTTGTGAAACAAGAAATTGATGTATCAATGTATTGTAGTGTGCCAGCTGAGACATCTTTTATCTGATAAAATGCACTTCCAGAGTCTGGGTTGTTTCGCCAAATTTCATAACGCTTAATAGATCCAAAACCTTTGTATGGTGTCCACGATAATTTAATTGCATTATCAATTGGCCAAGCCTTTAACTCAACAGTAGTATGTGTTGGAGACACTGCACTCCTATTCTTACAAATATCCATGGACGAAATAGCATATGAATAAGGATTTAAAAGCGTATTAATTCCTGTTTCTAAGTATAATGTATCTGCTACCGATAAAACATCAATATAAGATTGAGGCGAAGCACTCAAGTAATTGTAAAAAATTCGATAACTGTAAAAATCTTCTTCCTTACTGGGATTAAATACAAATAAATTTGAACTGTTATCTATAACAGTTGCCCTATGAATTGTAGGAATATTTGGAGCTACAACATCATTATAAACAGTTAGTGTGTCTGATTTTGTAATGGTATCGCTACAACCATTCGAATCAATTGCAATCAAAGAAATATCGTATTTGCCTGCCTGGGTAAATTTCTTAATAATCGGTCCTTCACCTGAAACCTCTTCGTTATTAAAAATCCATTTCCAATTTACTATTGCTTGCTTGTTAGGCGTAATATTTTCAAATGTAAGTTCAGTATTAAAACAAATTTTGGTGGTATCAGTAATAAAATCAGGTTCTGGCTTATCGAATACAACAATAGAATCAACGGCATCAAAAGAATAACCACACAAGCCACTACTGTCATATAAAGTTAGTATTGGATAGTAAATACCTGCATCATTGTATGTATATTGTTTGTCTAACACTTTCATAGTATCAACTAATCCGTTACCCAAATCCCAAATATGGTAACGCGCATTAGGAGATGACACCTGAAACCTCACTGTATGGGGCAAACACCCTTTATTAGGGCTATAGCTATAACTTCCCATAGGTCCGCCTAAATCTAAATAATCTTTAATTTTAAGTGAATCTATACATCCTGCACTATCTGTTACTGTCAAACTAACATCATATTTACCTGGTTTATTAATGGTAAAAACCGGACTTAATTGGTTACTTGTATTTGATGCAAATGTCCAATAACGAGATTTAATTCCACTAGAGCCAACTACAGATGTATCAAACAATTGAATGGGTACAATTGGAAAGTAACAAGCTCTAATTCTTGGATTAGCATAAAATGCAAGTACTGATTTCTTGTTACTAATTTTAATCAAAGTGTCAGCATTTGCTGTACATCCATTAGAATCCACAACAGTTAATTCAAACAAATAGGATGAATCAGCCAAATTAAATGTAGTATTATAAATAGAACCATTATGTGTTGAACTACCTTGTTTCCAACTATAATTTGCTGGCGAAAAAACTTTACTCCCATCTGTATTAGCTGCATTTATCAATTGTGTTGAGCCACATGTAACATTCTTTGTTACAATAATCTCAGCAATTGGACTTGATGGAACTATTTTTTGAGTGCCTGAAAACTCACATCCTAAACTATCTGTAATAATTAATGATACTTGATAACCATCAGCCTGAACACTTTGAGGCTTAGTAAATACAAATGAGGCATTATGAATTGTATCAGTAATTGTAGAGTCTGATGAAGTCCACAACCATTTCCTTCTAATAACAGGGTAATCTGATATTGAGCTATCATAAGATGTTATTACAAGTGGTGTACAACCTGTATATTTATCAAATACAACCCTAGTATTTGCCCCTGAAACTTGAACAACTGAATCTTTGAACAAAGAAAATACACAACCACGAGCATCTGTTATGGTCATTGTTAGGCCTTTCAACCCATAAGTATAAAGCGTATCCGTTACGCCAAATCCGGTTGTTATTTCGCCACTAGTAAATGCCCAATCTGTATTTGTTATCGCTGCTGCAAATGTGCCTAACATTGTTGTATTATTCAACGTTATACTAAGCGGACTGCATCCAATTGTATCACTTACAGTATAGCTTAAACCAGGTAAGTCAGGAATAAGCAAGGCTAGCTCTGCTGTGTCTCTACAACTAGTTAAAGTGTCAAAGGCTATTAACCTAACCTGATAATTTCCTGTTGTATTGTAAAAATGTTTTGAAACTACTTTATTCGAAGTATCACCATCACCAAAAAACCATAAAAACCGATTTGCTCCTGAAGAAGTAGTCGCATCAAAAGAAATTGTGTCACGACTACAACCAACAATAGGATTTACTACCCTTGCAAGTGCAGGTAAAATACTTATGTAATTAATTTTCTCTAACTCACTCGAACAACCATTATAAACAATCTTGGCTCTAATATTATAAACACCAGTATCAGTGAAATTAACTACTGGATTTCTAACATCTGCTGATCCATTTTTCCAATACCATGAATAAATCAAGTTAGGGAATCCGCTGTTTTCTGTTATTGTAAATGTAACTGGATTAATCTGTGAATAACATCCATTAAATTTATCCGCCACGAAATCGAATGCAACAGTATCACCTACCCAAATTGTATCGAAAACTTCAGACCTACAACCTGCTGCGGTTATTGCAGTTAATTTAACTATATGTCTTCCAACATTATTAAAGGTATAATTAAATGAACTTGCCGTACTAATCGTTATTCCATTATACTCCCATTGAAGTGAGTTAAAAATACTAGGATTACTAATACTAAAAACTGTTTGATAAGGCTTACAACCTTCTTTATTATTCAACCCATTTACAAGCGCCTGCGGGCTAGACACATTAAGGAGCTGCTCCGAACTATCAGAACAACCATTTGCATCGGTTACCAATAATTTTATATTATGATTTGTAAGCATAATATATCTGGTGGTATCTATCGATGATATGGAAGAGTCTCCATTTCCAAAATTCCACTTATAAGATAATCCACTACCAATTGAAGTTGAATTAAAAACCACATCAACTGGAACAAAGCAAATTGAATTGGGTTGCTTGTTAAAACTTGAGGTCGGTTTAGTATTTACATTTATTGTTTTGATTATAGAGTCTTTACAACCACGAATTTCTGTAACTAACTTTATTGATTGATTTCCTGCATTTAAGTTACTTATCCGATCTTTATCAATTGTAAGATTTACATTATTAATAGTCCATTTAAATGTTGCTGCAGATGTATCAGGGGTTGATTTGTTTTTAAACAAAAATTCTTGACCGCTACAAAATGGGGGGCTTGGTAAATCAAAATTAGCTTGTGTATTAACAATGTATACTGCCGAACCTTTATTAGCAAATGCTGCACAACCAGATGGTGCGCTTACTTTTAAGGATACTCCATAAACACCTGGATTAGTAAAATTAAATGAAGGTGAAATTGCTGTTGACGTCAGTCCATTGGTTGTTGTCCATTCATAAGTATAATTAGTACTAGGTGGAATTACGGCAGGAACAAAGGTTTGATTACTAGTGCCTTTACAAACAACTGGATTACTTACTGAAAAATCTACCGTATGACTTTGAGTTGGATTAATATATGCATTTTTTGTTACCGTTGAAAAACAACCATTAGAATCAGTAGCTGTTAAAGAAACCGTTTTAGCACCTCCAGTTGTATACACGCGTGTTGGAGATTGTGTAGATCCAATACTACCATCACCAAAGTCCCATAACCAAGTTGTAATGGGTGCAGAACCTATAACTGTATTATTCGAAAAAGGTGTTGAAAGGGGAACACATCCTCCAGTAACTGTTGTCGAAAAATCAACAATTGGTGATGAGAATACAGTGATATAAGCAGTTTTGGTTTCTACATCACTGCCAGATGCATTGGAAACTGTTAAGGAAACTGTATATGTTCCTGGTATAATGTAAATTGCAGAGGGATTTTGAAATGTAGAGATATTACCGTTACCAAAACTCCAAGAAAATGAAGTCGGATTCCCCGAAGATAAATCCGTGAATTGAACACTTAAAGGACTACACCCAGATCTCACCAATGCCTTAAAATCAGCAATAGGTTGGGCAATTAAACTTCCCTTAAGAAAAAATAAAAAACATATAATTAACCTCAACTTCTTATTATTCATGCTAGAAATTAAATTTGTCGTAAACAAGGTTAAAATAGATTAACGGGTAATTGTAGTCTCAATTTTTCTTGTCAGATCATGTCTTTTTTGTGTTAAATGCATATGTATCTGCACGTGTATGTCAACCTGCTCCATATCTCCAATTTTTTCAAAATTCTCTAATTCTAGCTGATTTTGTTTCATTAACTTTTCCACATGCTTTATCTTTAACCTTAACAATGATGAATCTACATCTTCCTTAAAGTTATATCCTACAGGGTCAATAAATACATCATACTTCTTATGCCAATTAGGACTAACCTCAATATCTTTCGACATGATATCAGCTACAAACTCAGTGATAATAGGATCCTCATGCCTAATAAGGTTCTGGAATTTTATACTACCCTCTGTTATTTGATGCTGAATTATGGATAGAATTTGAACAACAATAGGATGCTCTATTTCTAATTCCTCCATTGTTATTTCATTTATTATAAAATGAGCTACAGATATAAATTCATCACTGTATGGCTTATCACCATAATTAAGCATAACCCTTATTAAATCTTTCTCTTGAACATCCTGTAATTGTAAATCTTTAACAGAATCTATTAACAATTCTTGCTCTGTTGAAGTTTGCAAATACTGCGATTCTACTAACCTAGGTTGCTTTAGTGCATTACCCCTAACTAATCTATTTGCCTCACTAATAAGTAATTGTTCATCTATTTTAAGC
Organism: Bacteroidota bacterium; assembly: GCA_027482225.1. Lineage (GTDB taxonomy): Bacteria > Bacteroidota > Bacteroidia > UKL13-3 > UKL13-3 > UBA6183. The sequence continues at coordinate 1,549 of JAIXWD010000004.1, read as the reverse complement.
AAAACAGCAGTCTCTCTTAAAAAAGTGCTTCGCTTAAAGACATCTGGTATTTTACTAATGCTACTAACAATATCCTTTATTAATTCAGCTCGCTTTATTGGATCATTACCTGCATCACCTATAAGTAAAGATGCCTTAAATAAAATAAAATCTTGACTTTGTTCATCTAAAAAAGCACCAAATGCCAAAGGTCCAATTTTTCTACAATAACTATCTGGATCTTCCCCGTCAGGAAACAAAACTATCTTAACATTAAGTCCAGCCTCTAGTAACATATCTGTACCTCTCAAGGAAGCTTTAATACCAGCTGCATCGCCATCATAAAGTACGCAAATATTATCTGTAAATCGCTTAATTAATTTAATCTGACCCTCAGTTAATGAAGTTCCAGATGAAGCTACAACATTTTCAATACCCGCCTGATTTAAACTAATAACATCAGTATATCCTTCAACTAAATATACTAAAGAATTTTTCGTAATTGCTTGTTTTGCAAAAAATAGGCCATATAACTCATTACTCTTGCGGTATAGTGGTGTTTCAGGGGAATTAACATATTTAGGACTTTTGGAATCTTGTATTAAATACCTCCCTGCAAAAGCTATGGGTTTTCCACTTACAGAATGAATTGGAAAAATAACCCTATTCCTATATGCATCATAAACCTTCCCTTGATCATTTTCTTTAATCAATCCTCCTAATTTAAATAGTTCTAGATTATAACCTCCAAAATTTGCCGCATTAGTCAAATGATCCCAACTTTCCTTTGCATAACCAAGTTTAAACTTTTCAATTGTCTCAGATCTAAATCCTCTTTCTTCAAAGTAACTTAAACCAACTGTCTTTCCCTCTTCATCATTTATAAGTAAATCGGCAAAATATCTTTCAGCAAAATTGTTTATAATCTGTAAACTCTCCCTCTCGCTGGTTCTTAGCTTATCTTTCAATAATTGCTCTGGAGAAACTTCTTGCTGTGGCCAATCAATCCTGTATCTTTCTGCTAAATGCTTAAGAGCATCAATATAATTTAACTGCTCAACTTCCATTATAAAATTTACAGCATTTCCGGCCTTCCCACAACCAAAGCACTTGTAAATCCCTTTACTAGGTGATACACTAAAAGATGGTGATTTTTCCTGGTGAAATGGACATAAACCCGTTAAATTCGCACCTCTCTTTTTCAAATTTACATACTCGCCAACAACCTCCTCTACACGGGCAGCATCAACAATTTCATCAATTTTAGTTCTTGGAATCATCTATTAAAATAAGGTGTAAATTTAAGAAAAATATTTGCATTAAAACCTAAATTAATGTAAGTTTGTATTCAGTTCAAAATAAGATAAAATGGCTCAATAGCTCAGTTGGATAGAGCACCGGTTTTCTAAACCGTAGGTCCCAGGTTCGAGTCCTGGTTGGGCTACCCCCAAACACCATCAATATGCATGGTGTTTTTTTTTAAATAAAAGAGCTATAAAATTAATCCAATTGGGTGTTCCCCCAAGGGTCGGGTTTTACGCTGTATCTTTTGCAGTCATAAACGCACATG
>JAIXWD010000016.1 GCA_027482225.1 Bacteroidota bacterium | reverse complement strand
TAATCAATATAATCAAATTATATACGCTACTTATCTTTAAAAGAACTTTCTAATTCATACCCCCTCAACTTTTGAGGGATGCAAATGTAGGTCGATTTTTATTTGTAGCAAATTTGGCTTAATAATAAATTAACATTAGACTATGAATGAGGCAATTAATTTTTCACTTTTTTAAGAAGAGCCATGTAAAAGCCATCAAATCCGCTTTGATTAGGTGAAATAATCTCTTGTTTTACCATCTCAAAACTTGAGTTATGTTGCAAGAATGTTTCAACCTGCTGCGTATTTTCAATAGGTAATATACTACAAGTTGCATAAACTATTTGACCTCCGAGTTTAACCATATCAGCATATTCGGTAAGGATTTTTTGTTGGGTTGTTCTTATGTTGTCAATAAACTCAGATTTCAATTTCCATTTAGCGTCAGGATTTCTTTTAATAACACCGAGGCCAGAACATGGAACATCTAGCAATACCCTATCAGCAGAATTTTTAAGTTTATTGATGGTATTATTTTCAATTAGGCGAGTTTCTATATTTTGAGCTCCTGCACGTTTTGCTCTTTTCCTGAGCTCTTCTAGCTTCCAAAGTTCCGTATCAAGAGAAACAATTCGACCTTTACTTTCCATCAATGCAGACAAATGCAATGTTTTACCTCCTGCACCAGCGCAAGCATCAATCACATGCATACCTGGCTTTACATCAAGGAAAGAAGCTACTTTTTGTGAAGAGGCATCTTGTACTTCAAATAAACCTGCCTTAAATAATGGATTGGCAAATAGGTTAGTGCGTTTGAATAATTTGATGGCATCGGGATAATCGGTTAAAGGCTCAGCTTTAATGTCTAATTTTGATAGCTCTTGCAAGAGTTTTTGACGTGTAGTTTTGAGTGTATTGACACGAATAATTAAAGCTGCTGGTTTGTTTAATGCTGTAATTTCATCAACCCAAGATTCACCTAACTGATCTTTTCCAAACTCGTTTAACCAATCGGGAATAGATTGGGCAATGGGTATATCTTTTTGAGCATCTAATTTACGCTTAAAAATTAGTGACGGCTTGACATTTTTGAACTCAGTCCAAGCGGGATATTCGGCACCTTTCAAGACTTGCCAAACACCAAATAAATGCCATAAACTGCCTTTATTGATGTTTGCTTCATTGTTATCACCAACAAAGTTAATTAATCGCCACCAACGTACTATTTCATAGGTATTCTCGGCTATGTATGCTCGATCTCTAGCACCCCATTTGGCATTAGATTTAAGAATTCGTTCAATTACTTTATCAGCATATCTGCCTTCAATAAAAATTTGCTCAAGCGCACTTATTATTGCTTCTACTAATATTCTATGTACTTTCATCTATTTAAATAATACTGCAAGGTTACAAATAATATATGTTGTATTCAGGCTTTATTAAGTAAATTGAATAGATAAGATCATCTATTCTTCCAACAAATCTTTTAAATCTTTTAAAATTCGCCAATTAACGGGTAAGTAATTGTTCATCCTATTTGGCATAACCTTTACCCAACCTAAAGCGGTGTTTTGGTATTTAACTAAATAGGTATTTTGAGGTACCGAAGGAACATCGAAAGTATCTTTACGCAAAAATTTTAATGCGTTAGTTTTTTCAATTTGCAGTGAGGGGATATTGTCATTAATATGAATACTTAATGCCAATTGGTGATCAGGAATCAATTTGTTATTTATTAACTGGCCTAACTTTAGTCCAGATAATCGAATATTTAGCTTTGACCTTAAGAACAAGATTTTATTGGCGAGGGTTTGGGGTAATGCATACATAGTATTAGAGGCATTTATTACTTGAAAAAGGTCAATGTCTTTTACCCATTCCCTCAGGATATCAAGATCTTTAGCATTCACTTTTTCGAACTTTGTTTCTCGGATTTTTAAAGAATTAAACGTTTCTTCTTTTGGTTTTTGTAAACACGATATAAAAAAACCTTCACTCATCACTTTGTGCGGATAAAATCTATAGGCATAAATATTTTCACATTCAGACTGAGAGGCTGTTTCAATGCCCCATGATTTGTTAAATGGAATTTCAATAGACTTTAAGCCAAATTCTTTTTCCATCCAAATTACGTTATCTTCATTTTCGCTAGTATTAAAAGTACAAGTTGAATAAACAATAAATCCTCCAGGCTTTAATGCAGGTATTACATCTGTTAATATGCGTTGTTGACGACTTGAACACAGTTGAACATTCTCCTCGCACCATTCGTTAATCGCATTTTTATCTTTCCTAAACATACCTTCTCCAGAACAAGGAGCATCAACAACAATAATGTCAAAAAAATTAGTAAGTGAAGTAAAGTCTTTGGGGTCGTTATTTGTAACCAACACATTACTTCTACCCCACTTGATACAATTCTCTTCAAGCGCATTTACGCGTGATTTAATAATCTCATTTGCAACCAATAAACAATCATCATTAAGATGGTCTAGTAATAATGTTGATTTACCACCTGGTGCAGCGCATAAATCAAGTACAATAGATTGTTTATTATGCGTTGAACTAATTTGCTTGATTATATGGGAAAGAAACATTGAGGATGCCTCTTGTACATAATATACACCAGCATGAAAGAGTGGATCGGCAACAAAAGATGGGCGTTTATTGAAGTATTTGGCATTTGATGCCCAAGGAACATCTAATTCTGAATGGAAGGCATCTGTTTTTTTGAAAGGATTAAGCCTTATGGTTGTTACCGGATTGTTTGTTATTGCCTCAAAAAAAAGTTCGGCCTCATCTGGAAGAAGAGACCGAACTTTTTCGATAAATTTTTCGGGTAACTTTAACACATTACAATATTACAATGTCTTAGATAAAAAAGCATTATAGTTATGTTTTAAATCAAGAAACATTTTTTTAAATTGTTGTACTCTATCAATTAAGTCCTGATCAGCCTCGATTTTTCTGTGATCAGCAGCTACGGGATTATCTGAAATATTCTTTTCTAGATTCTTCTCAGCTCCTTTAATATCGTGGCGAAGCAATTGTAACTCGTTTAAGTGAGTTATAAATTGATTTTGAAACTGCTCAACTTTTGATGTAATCTCTTGTTTATTGTTGGCAGTTAGTACTTTTTCCAAATTCACCTTAAATATGGTAATCTCATCATCGGCAAGAGCTAGTTCATTCAACCATGATTTGTAGCTGTTGTGTAATTCGAAAAGATAGGTTAATGTTTTCATGATATTGTTGTTTAATTGATTTCCAATAACGAATATGATACAGCAATAAAATTAAAACTATGACAAACCTCAACATCAAAATTGATTGATATCATCATTTGTTCGCTTAAAATTTTGTTAATATAATTGCGATTATATTTAAAGCACTTTAAATTATTAAATTTACAAAAAATATATAATATGCGTTTAAAATTATCAATACTAGGTTTAATACTATTTTCAATTCAGCATCTGTACGGCTATAATATTACAATAAAAATACAAGGGGCATCAAACACTAAATTTTTGCTAGGTTATTATTATGGCGACAAACAATACATTAAAGATAGTGCAACAACAGATGCTACAGGTAAAATGGTATTTAAAGGCAAAGACCAATTACAAGGAGGTATTTATTTAATAGCGAGTGTAGATAAAGCATTGCTATTTGATTTCATAGTTACAGAACAAATTTTCTCTTTAGAAACGGACACAGCTGATTATTCGGGGAACATGAAAGTAAAAGGATCTGAGGAGAATTCAGTATTTTTCGAATACACAAAATATACTGCCAAAATAGGAGCAGACGTTATACCTCAGGAAAAGAAATACAAAGAAGCAAAAGAGAAGAAAGATACCGCAGCAGCCAAACTAGCTAGAGAAAAAATTGTTGAATTTGAAACGAAATTAAATGAATACAGGAACAATCTAATTAAGACCAAACCCAATACATTAATTGCTAAAGTTTTTAATATGATGCAAGATGTTGATGTTCCAGAGACTCCTATTTTATCAAATGGCATAAAAGATTCATTATTTGGTTATCGTTATTTCCGCGAACATTTCTTCGATAATTTCGATTTTAATGATGATCGAATTGTATATACCCCAGTTTTTCACAGCCGCATTGAATATTACATTACAAAACTAACTCCCCAAATTCCAGATAGTATAAATAAAGCTATAGACTTTTTAATTCAAAAAACAGAGCAAAATAAAGAGATAAGTAAGTGGTGCATATATTGGATAACCAATCATTATGAGACATCACAATATATGGGAATGGATGCTGTTTTTGTACATATGGTTGATCGCTACTATAAAGACAGTAAAAAAACATTTTGGGTAGAGGATGCTCTTCGTGCAAAAATTAATGACCGTGCCGATAACCTAAGGTATAATTTATTAGGCAAATTAGCACCAAATCTTATTATGCCTGATACAGGTTTTGTTAATCGTGAACTTTACAACATAAAAGCTAAATATACCATGATTTTATTTTGGGATGCTAATTGTGGTAGATGCAAAGAAGAAATACCAAGATTGAAAGATTTATACGAAAAATTAAATATAGATATAGCAATGAATGGTAAAAAACTTGAAGTATACGCAGTTAGTTTAACCAATGTTGCCGAAGAATGGAAAAAGTTTGTTGCAGATAACAAATTAAAATGGGTTAATGTGAGTGATTTATACAATAACACTAAATTTCGTAAATTGTACGACATTTATAGCACACCGGTTATTTACCTGCTAAATGAAAAAAAGGAAATTATTGCAAAAAGATTAAGTGTTGAGCAAGTTGCTGATTTTATTGAAAAAGGGATAGAATAACTTATATGAACAAACCACTAAAAATAGGTATTACCGGAGGAATTGGGAGCGGTAAAACGTATGTTGCTCAAATATTCATGAAAATGGGAGTACCTATTTATTTTGCAGATGATCGTGCAAAATGGTTAATGAATAATAATTTGACAATAATTAAAAAAGTGCATCAACTCTTTGGACCAAATGCATATAAAAATGACTCATTGAATAGAGCTTACATTGCAAACAAAATCTTTAAAAATAAATTTCTTTTAGAAAAGCTAAACTCCATAGTTCATCCCGCAATTTCTGTTGATTTTAATTTATGGGTTGATTCTCAAAAAGCTCCATATTTTATAAAGGAGGCAGCCTTATTAATTGAAAGTGGCTCATATAAAGATTTGGATGCAATTTTAACTATTGATGCACCATTAGAAGTAAGAATCAAAAGGGCTGCTTATCGTGATAATCAGAGTAAAAAAGAAATAGAAAAACGAATTACAAATCAGTTAGCAAACAGCACAAAAGTTAAAATGGCTGATTTTGTAATAAATAACGATGGGTACACGCCATTGTTACCCCAAGTGATCCAACTAAATACACTTTGGAACTGATTCTACAAATTAACGTCTAAGTCGTGCTTATGTAATAATTTGATAAACACCTCAAAATCCTTCGGATAAGGGGCAGTTACATCATAATTCTTACCAAAAGCGGCAAACCTAAGTTGATAAGCGTGAAGCGCAACACGTTGCATCATGGGTTGTTCATTTTCCCATTTACTTGTCTTAAATCCGCGTTTAAATTTACTTAAGTACGGCTTCTTTCCACCATAAGTTTCATCACTAATTATAGGGAAATTTTGCGATGCCAGATGTATTCGAATCTGATGTAATCGTCCAGATACCGGATTGCATGCCAACAAGGTGTGATGATTAAACACTTGAAGTGTTGTAATAATGGTTTCAGCTTTTTTTCCATCTTTCATATCGACCTTAGCAAGTCCTTTTGATGTAATAGAAAGTGGCAATAGAATGCTTTTATTTTCAACTTGTAAATATCCTTGAACAACGGCATGGTATGTTTTCTCAACATCCCGATTTTCGAACATTGAAGCGAGTAATTTAAAAGCTTCATTGGTTTTGGCTATCAATAAAACTCCAGATGTTTCTTTATCTAACCGATGACAAAGCTGCACATCTTCAAAATATTTACGGGCCATTTGAAGCAGGTTAACTACTCCACCACTTCTTTCATCAAGTGAAGAAAGATGTGCAGGTTTGTTTACAAAAATGAAATAATCATCTTCATAAATAATGATGTCTTTAAATTGCGGCAACTTAGTCATGTCAGCGAAGATACATTTGTTTAGAGAAGTTAAAACTAATGCCAGCCATAACACTCAAATTTATTTAAGTGATTAAAATAAACTTAAATAAAACAGCTTTTATCATGTTTAAAGATGCGTGTAAGATGTTTATTATGCTACTTATACAATCGCCTATCAATTTTTGCAATAAAAAAGCGGCCTTTAGCCGCTTTTTTATTAATATATAATTTCAGTTTAAAAAATTGCTCTGAATAACAAGAACAAACCGCCAGCAAGTATTATCGTAACAGGTAAAGTTAAAGCCCAAGCAATAAAAATATTTTTGATTGTTTTAACTTGAAGATTTTTTATGCCTTTACTTGCAACCATACTACCAGCAATACCGCTTGACAACACCTGAGTGGTACTAACAGGTAAACCTAATATTGATGTCATTCCAATTGTTGCACTAGCCACCAACTCACTACTTGCTCCTTGAGCATAAGTTAGGTGTTGTTTTCCGATTTTTTCACCAATCGTTTTTACAATTCGTTTCCACCCTACCATAGTTCCCAAGCCAAGTGATATCGCTATCATTAAAATCACCCATTTGGGAGCGTAATCTGTAAGGGTACTCATCTCATTTAAATGACCATTAAGGCTTTTCTTATCATTATCATTTAAAATGAAATCTTCGCTCTCCATTAGTTTTTTTGAAGATTTGCCAATCATAATGATGTCTTTTCGCATCGCGATTTGCTCCGGACCAGCAAAATCAGAAAAAGAAGTGTTCTTAACAATTTTTGTATTTAAATCAGTAACCAAACTATTAACTTTAGCATACTCAAAACTATCTGCTTTATTTAACTGGCTCACATCAACTTTGCTGTATACGGTTTGAATATCAACGATATTAGCTTTATATGCCGCTAGATTTTTAGATTGATCTATTGCAAAATAGCTTGGTACTACAGCAATCATAATTAACATAATCAAACCAACCCCTTTTTGTCCATCGTTACTGCCATGAAAAAAACTAACAAGTGAGCAAGTAGATACAAGAATAACCCTTATCCAAGTTGGAGGAGGTGAGTTTGTATCAGGTTCTTTAAAAATGGCTTTGTTTTTAATAACTTGTTTCAAAATATACATTAAAAAAATAGCTAAACTGAAACCAGCCAGTGGAGAAAGCACCAAAGACAATCCAATATCACCTGCTTTGCTCCAATTTACATATTTCAAGCTTGGTTCATCCGCTATTAAACCATAAGCCAAACCAATACCAAGAATGGACCCCACAAGGGTGTGAGAACTACTACAAGGTATACCATAATACCAAGTTCCTAAATTCCACAAAATGGCTGTAATAAGTAGAGATAAGATAAGTCCTATGTTGTGAGCCAAATTTGGATCAGTTAATACTTCAACAGGAATTAAACTACTAATACCCATAGCTACTGTAATTCCACCCCAAAAAACGCCTAAACCATTCAGAATACCACTCCATATAACTGCTACCCAAGGCTTTAAACTATTGGTATAAATTACAGTAGCAACTGCATTGGCAGTATCATGAAAGCCATTAATAAACTCGAAAGCACATGCCATTAATAAGCAAAAAATTAAAAGGGCTGTGTAAGTAGGGTCTAAACCGAACATATTTGATTATTTGTTTTTATTTTGGCAAATGTAGTTTCAGCAAGGATAGTCAATATTAAGTAATCGTTAACTTTTACATCAATCTACTCTATATTTAACGATTTAGCCCAATTCAGAAAATTGTAATATAATTATATTTAGCATATCCACTTGTCACAAATTGCTTTCTGTTTATAAATTTTATTTTACTTTCGCCATTCACAAATCACAATTACCTAAAAACATGAAAAAAATCTTAGTTGGTATGCTAGCTTTTGCTTTGTTAGCAGCAAATGTAAAGGCCGATGAAGGCATGTGGTTGCCTTGGTTATTAAAGAACCAAACCACAGAAGCTATGAAAAAAAAGGGGCTTAAATTAAGCGCTGATCAACTTTACGACATCAATAAAAGTAGCTTAAAAGATGCTATAGTTTGGTTTGGAGGCGGTTGCACCGGTGAAGTGATATCTCCAAATGGGCTAGTTCTAACAAACCACCATTGTGGATATGACTATATTAGTAATTTAAGTACTAGTTCGGATAACATCTTAGACAATGGATTTTGGGCAAAAAACTATCAAGAAGAAAGACCAGTTGCTGGATTAACCGTAGCATTTGTTGTTAAGGTAGATGATATTACTACAGAAGTATTGGATGCGGTAAAAGGATTAAACGAAAAAGATCGTACTGCAAAATTACCAAGCGTTTATAAAGCAATTATTGAACGTGTAACCAAAGGAACCCAATATGAAGCGCAGTGCCGCGAAATGTATAAAGGTAATGCTTATTACGTATTTACTTTTGAGCGTTTTACAGATATTCGTTTGGTAGGAACACCGCCACAAAATATTGGTAAATTTGGTGGAGAAACTGACAATTGGATGTGGCCACGCCATACAGGAGATTTTAGTATGTTTCGCGTTTACATGGGTAAAGATGGCAAACCGGCTAAATACTCTCCTGAAAATGTTCCATTAAAAGCTAAGCATCACCTACCTATTAACCTTAAAGGAATTAACAGTGGCGACTATTCTATGATTATGGGTTTTCCAGGCAGAACGAATCGTTACGAATTTAGCCAAGGTGTGCAAATAGCAACTGATTTAGTTGACCCTGCAATTGTTGCCTTGCGAGATGTAAGACTAAACGCATGGAGAGAAGAAATGAAAAAAGATACAGACATCCGTTTAAAGTTATCGGGTGATTTTGCTAGTGTATCTAACTACTGGAAATACTTTAGAGGAGAAGCTGAGCAACTAAAAAACAATAAAGTATTTGAGCAAAAACAAAAAGAAGAAAAAGCATTTGCTGCTTGGGCAAAAGATAAAGCCGATTACAAAAACTTGTTGACTGAAGTTGAAAAAACATTTGCTGCATACAAACCTTACAGTTTGCATACTACTTATTTAAGAGAAGGTATTTATGCTCCAACTATAATCAAGTACGCGCAATTTGCATCAATGCTTGAAGATGCTGTTACAAAAAATGACACTGCTAGATTATCTGGATTTAAAAAACAACTTGTAGAGGCCGTTAACGATTTGCCTTATGATGAACCAATTGTAGTTGCTGACAAGAGGCTTTTTGATAGCATTTTGGTACATTATTATAATAACATTCCCCAGGACCAACAAGCACCTTATTTTGCTGAAGTGATTTTAAAATATGGCACATCGCCACGTGAAGCCATTAAAGCTTATACTGATTATGTTTTTGATAACAGCATTTTTGCTAATACAGAAATGACAAGAGGTTTTATTAAAAATCCAAGGTTAAGTATATTAAAAAATGATATTGCATTCAAGCATTTTGATGCATTCAGGAAACATTACAATACTGCATTTAAAGCTAAAGTAGATTTATTTAATGAAACAATTTTAGCTCATGGTCGCACATATATAAAAGGTTTAATGGAAATGAACCCAAGTAAAGAGTTTTATCCTGATGCAAATTCATCTTTACGATTAACATACGGAAGTATAAAGGCATATGGTAAATATCCATTATTTACAGACTTAGATGGTGTTATAGAAAAGAATAAGAAATATGCTGGAAACAACGAATTTGATATTCCTGATAGATTGAAAGAATTACACCAAAAGAAAGATTATGGAAGATATGCCATGAAAAACGGGAAATTACCTGTGGCTTTTTTAAGTGACAATGATATTACTGGTGGAAACAGTGGTAGCCCTGTAATTGATGGCGAAGGCAGAATTATTGGCTTAGCTTTTGATGGAAATTGGGAAGCAATGAGTGGTAATATCCATTTTGACCCTAAAAATAAACGTACTATTAGCGTTGATATTCGTTATGTATTGTGGTTGGTTGAAAAATACGGCCAAGCACCAAACATTGTAAATGAAATGACTATTGTAAAATAAATAAAAGTTCTAATTAAAAAGGCTGCCTTAAGAATTTTCTAATGGCAGCCTTTTTAATTCAATTAATTGGTAAACTACTTGCTGTTTTTGTTTTTAATGTGAAATTGAACCAAATCGTTAAGGGGAGATTGGATTATTTTACCTACGCGCATGTCGTAACTATTGGCTACTTCAACCAAAATATCACTAAATACATAACCTACAGAACCAACACAGTTAAAGGTGTATAGTTTATAGTTAGGATATTTACTGACCAAATTTTTGAAAAAATCCCGGAATGAGTCACGCACTTTATTCCTAATGTATGGATGCGTATCATACTCATCTGCGAATTTACAAAAGCTTGCCAAGTATCTATTTGGAAACTTAGTGGTGTATAATGTCTGGTAAATTTGCTCTTTATTTTCAATCTGAAAACGCTCTTTGAAACGTTCTTGTAAATCTGGCTCTAAACGATTTCGCATGTAATCGCGCAATATTTTTCTTCCAATATAGCTACCACTACCCTCATCACCAAGCAAATAACCTAGCGAATCAATATTCTCAACACAATCAATTCCATCATAAATACAGGTATTAGCTCCTGTACCTAAAATCGCAGCAAATCCTTTTTCATTACCTAGTAATGAGCGAGCACTGCCTAACAAATCATGTCCAACAATTATTTTAGCGTGAGGAAAAACCTTGGTTAATGCGTCTTCAACAATTTTTATCTTTGATTGTGTAGAACATCCAGCGCCATAAAAATGCAATTCATCAACTAAATCTGTATCAAAATATTTTACTAAGTTCTCACTTAGCGAGTAACAAATACCTTCCGTATCTATAAAGTATGGATTATATCCAACGGTATGGTAACTGGTAACTGAATTATTTTCAGGATTAATCAAGGCCCAATCGGTTTTAGTTGAACCACTATCGGCTATTAATATCATAACATTTTATTGTTTTAATAATTTAGTATTAAGCTAACTTAAAGTGGAGCAATATATAGATACATTTTAACAAATGCATGAAGTAAACATGTGCTTAAATGTGACCACTATCAATTATATTAATCTCTTATTTAATTTAACTATTTTAAAATATTTGTATAAAAATAGTACTGATAAATATAGACAGGGCATTGATTATTTGGTTGTTTAGTTATGATTTTGATGTCTAAAAAACTAAATCAATGTTCTTAACATAGCAAATTTCACTCAGCTCAGGTACACGATTAATAATTTCAAACTTTAATAACCTAGCCAAAATATCATTCCATTGTTTTTCATTCATTTGTTGATGGCATGCATACTCTAATTCTTTAAACCACATCATGGCATCATTTTCTTTGATACCATATCTTTCAGCTACCATGGTAGGAACCTTACTATTATTTGTCATCACCAAACAGCTTAAATTTACAATACCCAATATTTCGTTCAACACTTGCTCGTGCTGTACAAGAAATTGATTAGTGGATGTTACCACAAAACACGGCCAAGGAGTGCTACACTCCCCTATCATTTTAAACTCGCCATTATCAACATAAGGTTTGGTGGTATACTTCTCCCACATAAATAACTGTGCAATGTTTTCTGCAAGTGCTTTTCGCGCACCATCTAAATTCCCTACCACTTCAAAATCGGTATCATGATTTATGTTTAAGTTATTATCACTTGCGTTAACGTATGCCATAAGATGTGAACCTGATTTGTACCTACTAATTGCATATTTATGGCCTTGCATTTGGGATATACTCTTGATTTTTGATTTTGAACTAACAAAAATACCCCAACGTAAAGGCGAGTTAACATAAAACTGTACAATTTTGCTAGGGTTACCTTGCATAATATCGCTTACCACCCCCTCTGTTAATGCAATGGCCATATCAAGCTCATTGTTGCGTAATACTTTACACATTGCACCAGTGCCACCAGGAACATCAACCCAATTTATGTGAATACCTTTTTGGGCAAACATTGCTGATTCTATAGCCAAATGCCAAGCTAAATTAAAGTGTTCGGGAACACCTCCAACTCTTACGGTTATCATTAAAAAGTTTAACGTTTAAGAACACAAAAGGATTGCTAAAACAATAAGATTTTTGTCAATAAACAAAAAAGCTCCTTTGAATGAACAAAGGAGCTTTTTTTAATAATTTATTCCCACTCTATAGTTGCGGGTGGCTTAGAACTAATATCGTATACAACTCGGTTAATACCCTTAACTCTATTAATGATTTTATTAGAAACATCGGCCAAAAACTGGTAAGGTAAATGACTCCAATCAGCTGTCATTCCATCAACACTTGTAACAGCACGTAAACAAATAACATGTTGATAGGTACGTTCATCACCCATAACACCTACACTTTGCACAGGCAAGAATATAGCTCCCGCCTGCCAAACTTGGTCGTATAAACCTTGCGCCTTTAATTCGTTGATGAATATGGCATCAGATTCTTGTAATATGTCTATTTTCTCTTGAGTAATTTCTCCTAGAATGCGAATTGCAAGCCCTGGACCTGGGAAAGGATGACGACCTAAGATAACTTTACTAATACCTAAAGCAGCGCCAACTAAACGTACTTCATCTTTAAATAACATACGTAACGGCTCAACAATTTGAAGTTTCATTTTTTCGGGTAATCCGCCTACATTATGGTGAGACTTTATTGTTGCAGAAGGACCTTTAACACTAACAGATTCGATAACATCAGGATAAATAGTGCCTTGAGCCAACCATTTTACATCTTGTATTTTATGAGCTTCTTCATCAAAAACTTCAATAAAAACACGACCAATAGCTTTACGTTTTGCTTCAGGGTCTGTAACACCTTTTAATTGACTTAAGAACTTTTCACGTGCATCAACCCCAATTACATTTAACCCCATTCCTTTGTATGCTTCAAGCACTTGGTTAAATTCATCTTTACGCAGTAAACCATTATCAATAAAAATACCTGTTAAGTTTTTACCAATGGCTTGATGTAATAATATGGCAGCAACTGAAGAATCAACTCCACCCGATAAACCAAGTATTACTTTATCATAGCCCAATTTACTTTTTAGTTCACTTGTGGTACTTTCAATAAAATGAGTTGGAGTCCAATTTTGACTTAAACCAGCAACATCTTTTATAAAATTCTCAAGCAATGTTTTACCATCAATACTATGTGTAACTTCTGGATGAAATTGAATAGCATATGTTGGTTCACCTTCTATTTTGAAGGCAGCTACTTTTACATCTTGGGTACTGGCTATTACTTTAAAGTTTTGGGGAATCTCTGTGATGGTATCACCGTGGCTCATCCAAACTTGTGAACCAACATTGATATTTTTAAATAGTTTATCATCATTTACCTCACTTATATGCGCCCTTCCATACTCACGAATTTTTGATGGTGTTACTTTACCACCGTTACTTTGCGCTAAATATTGAGCGCCATAACAAACCCCTAGTAAAGGATAATTACCACGAATTTCAGTTAAATCAACAGCAGGCAAAAGACCATCGTTAACAGAATATGGACTACCAGATAAAATTACTGCTTTTACCCCCTCATCAAACTGGGGCATGTGTGTGCAAGGATAAATTTCGGAGTAAACATTTAATTCGCGTAGTCTGCGGGCGATTAATTGGGTATATTGAGAGCCAAAATCAATGATAAAAACTTTTTCTTCCATATGTGGGGCACGAAATTAAGGAATTGTGCGAGGTTATAAAATAAACCCTGATTATTCTTTTATTATCTTAAAAACACTAACAATTAAATACATCAACCAAACGTAACAAATCAGGATTAAGGTGTTTTACTTTGTTTATCGCATCATCAAACGGAGTTAAAACAACTAGATTATTGCGTAAGCCAGCCATTTTGTTGGTTTCACCACGTAGTAATGCCTCTACAGCAGCATTACCCAAACGAGAGGCCAAAACCCTATCATAAGCTGACGGAGAACCGCCACGTTGTATATGGCCAAGAATGGTAACACGTGCTTCAAAATCGGATTTTATTGATTTTAAATGTTCAACAATTTGAATAGCTCCTCCATGTTCTTCGCCTTCGGCTACTATAACAATTGTAAATGCTTTTTTACTTCTATGCTCACCAGTAAATAGGTCAATCATTTTATGCCAATCCTCAGCAGATTCAGGAATTAAAATGCTTTCTGCGCCACCTGCAATACCAGCGGCCAATGCAATGTAACCTGAGTTTCGACCCATTACTTCTATAAAAAAAACCCTGTCATGAGAATCAGCAGTGTCTCTAATCTTATCAATGGCTTCTACTGCAGTATTAACGGCCGTATCAAAACCAATGGTAAAATCGGTTCCGTATAGGTCGTTATCAATTGTACCTGGTGCACCAATACATGGAATTCCATATTCTTCAAATAACGTTTTGGCGCCAGTAAACGAACCATTACCACCAATACATATTAATCCCTCTACTCCATGAGCAATAATATTCTCATGCGCTTTTTTACGACCCTCGGCAGTCATAAACTCCTTGCTTCTGGCAGTTTTTAATATTGTTCCACCTCTTTGCACAATATTACTTACCGAGCGAGAATTTAAATTTATGAATTCATTATTTATCATTCCCGAGAATCCGCGTTCTATTCCAACCACTTCTACTCCATTAAACATTGCCGTACGAACAGCCGCTCTTATACAGGCATTCATTCCTGGAGAGTCGCCACCTGATGTGAAAATCGCAATTTTTTTCATGGCGTGAATATAAAAAATAAAAGCCGCTCCGAAATTATCGGAGCGGCTTTTATTAAAGTTTTTTTTAATAATTATTTTTGAACTAAACCATCAAAGCTCATAACAGCAGTAGTGTTAGTTGCACCAGTAGTTTCAGTAATTTTTAATAAACCTAATTTACCTTCTTTTGTTTTAAACAAAATTAAATCATTAACAGCAAGTTGGTTAATGGCTTTACCAAAAGTTTTACCATCGGCAAGTAATAATAAATCTTTATCAGATCCACTTGCTTCGATAGTGGCATAATTAACACCAGTAACCTTGGTTAAACCCGTAATACGTTTGTTATCAGCCGAAGTCCAAAATGTTGATAAGCCTGTGTATACTGAATGCATAACTGCATCATCTAAGCTAGATAATGAAAACTTGTTTGTGTTTCCATAATAAAACGCTAAATCGATTGAATTCTTCAATTCTGCATTGCTCGTTGCTGTTGCTTCGGCAAGTGTATAAGTAACAAAACTACCTAAAGCAATAAACTGTTGTGTTTCAGCTCCAGCACCTTGACCGAATAACGATACCGGGGTTGCAGTAGACTCAATAAAACCTATAGCTCTAACTGTAGCTGTAAAAGTTTTAGTTTGAACTGCTCCTTTTTCACCTGTTAGTGTGATGGTATAGGTGTTAACACCTACTTCACCTGATTCGAAAGTATCTTTTAAAACGTAAATAAAGTCAGTACCACTTAGTTTGGCATTTTCAAAAATAGTAATAACACCAGATTGACCAGCAATGGCTTTTGAGATTTTAATAGATTTTAAACTGTTATCTGAATTACCTTTTGCATTTAAAGTAATGCTTAATGTATCAGAAACAAAATAAGTTCCTGAAGTTGCTGCAGGAATCATAGTTAATTCTACATCTTTTACATCAGTATCATCAGTACATGATGTAAGAACAAACGTTGATGCCACAAATAGCATCATGATGGTTTTGATTGCTTTTTTCATATTAGTTTAATTAAAGTTGTTGCAAAAATAGTTTTTGTGCTGATATTCCAGCTAATTTTTAGTTTTCGTTATCGAATTCTGTTCTATCATGGTTTTCATGATTGAATTCATCAAAGTTATACTCTGGCATTAATTCAGTTTTTACATGATTAACTGTATCATTTAATGCCTCCATAAACTTGTTAAAGTCTTCTTTGTACAAGAAAATTTTATGTTTTACAAAACTCCCATCATCAAATCGTTTTTTGCTTTCAGTTATGGTAATGAAGTAGTCGTTACCTTTTGTTGATTTGACATCAAAGAAATAAGTTCTTTTTCCTGCTCTGATTTTCTTTGAGAAAATCTCTTGTTGATCGCCTTTTCTAAAATCCTCCATTGGTAATACAGTTTTTGTATTTTGAGTATATTTTTAATTTTAATATTGGGCCAAAATAATCGATGCTTAGTATATTTCAAAATTATTTATCAAAAACCATTAAAACCTTTTGTGGTCAATAGATTACAACTTGTTACTTTTAGTCAATATCTTCTAATAATTGGCTTTGGTATAAGTCTTTGTAATTTCCATTTAATAACAACAATGCATCATGCGTACCTTGTTCAATAATTTTACCTTGGTTTAATAAAATAATGTGATCTGCATCTTTAACAGTAGAAACCCTATGGCTGATAATAACAACTGTTTTATTATGCATTAGTTGTTTAAGGTTAATTAATATCTCCGATTCTGTTTTTGTATCAACTGCCGAAAAACAATCATCAAATATTAACAAATCAGGATTTTTAATAAGAGCCCTTGCGATAGAAACCCTTTGTTTTTGGCCTCCAGATAGTGTTACACCGCGTTCTCCAATCATGGTATTCATGCCTTCAGGAAACTCTTGAATGCTAGATAGTAGGGCAGCTTGTTTAGCTGCTGTTTCTACTTTTGCATTCAAATCAGGTTCTAATTGGGAAACACCAAATGCAATGTTATTGGCAATAGAGTCACTAAATAAAAAAACATCTTGAGGGGCATAGCCAATATGCGACTTGTAATCGTTTAAATTTATTTCTTTGATATTTATACCATCAATACTAATACTTCCATTTGTTACATCCATTGTTCGTAAAAGTAATTGAACCAAAGTGCTTTTACCGCTGCCTGTTGTGCCTAACACAGCAAGTGTTTTACCCTTCTGCAGTAATAAATTAATACCTCTTAACGCGAAATCATTCTTTCCTTCATATCTAAAATCCACATCTTTTAACTCAATTTGTTTTTGAAAATGGAAAGGAAAATTTGAAGGATTGACAATTTCTGGTTGGGTGTGTAAAAACTCATTTAAGCGCTCTTGCGAGGCCGCTGCACGTTGCACCAAAGAGGAAGTCCATCCAAGAGATGCGACAGGCCAAGTTAGCAAATTAACGTATATAACAAATTCAGTAATGTTACCGATGGTAATTTCACCACGTAAAACAAATATACCTCCTATAAATACAGTAATTAAGGTGCTTAGTCCAGTTAAAAAAAGCATTAACGGAAAAAATGTAGCATCCACTTTAGCAAGACTCATGCTGCGCTTTTGATATTCATTCACCTCTTTTTCAAAATCAGATCTAAAATTAGCCTCAGCCCCAAAAGCTTTTATCACCCTAATACCACTGAAGGTTTCTTGAGCAAAGCCAGTAAGTTTAGATAATTGATTTTGTATGGCATCACTCCTTTTGTTAATGGTGTTATTAATCCTGAAAATGGCATATGATAAAACAGGTAAAGGCAACAATACTAACATGGCCAATTTGGCGTGTACCGTAAACATAATTGGAATAATTACCAAAAAAGTAGCCGTTAAATTAGTAAAATACATAATGGCAGGCCCGATGTACATGCGCACTCTACTTACATCCTCACTGATTCGAGCCATTAAATCACCCGTGTTATTTTTACGATAAAAAGAAGGTGATAATAGTTGGTAATGATTAAAAACTTCATTTTTCAGATCATACTCAATCAACCTACTCATTACAATAATACTTTGGCGCATTAAAAACATAAAAAAACCACGGATAAGAGCAAAAACAATTATCAGAACCGCAAAAAACAAAACCACCTTGGTTACATTCAGACTAACAGCGTTTTGCAAATTAGTAGATTCGAAAAGTTTATAGGTATTGAGGTTATCAAGCAATAAATCGATGGCTAAACTAACCGCTTTAGCTGGAAAAGCAGAGAACAAATTTGAAATAATAACAAACAACATACCCAGAATTAACCTGTATCGATACCTGTAAAAATATTTATTAAGGTGCTTAAGCGATTTCATTGTTATTATCAGTGGCAAAGCAACACAAAAAAGTGGAGTAAAAATAACGTCTTTACACTTTAAGTATGGATTAGAATAATTAATCATCAGTATGTTAGACCCTAAATTATGAAAAAAGAAATTTTGGCTTACTTTTGCACCAGTTTTAAACTTAAAAACAAAGCCAAATTATGTCAACAACCCAATCGGCTAAAGCAGCCCAAATCGACATTTTTTCACAACTGCAAGCATACAACCACGAAAAATTGGTTTTTTGCCAAGACAAGCATACTGGATTAAAAGCCATCATTGCTATTCATAACACAGTGTTAGGACCAGGCTTGGGTGGCACAAGAGTATGGAATTATGCCAATGATACTGAAGCATTGAATGATGTTTTACGTTTATCAAGAGGAATGACCTATAAAGCTGCTATTAGCGGTTTGAATTTAGGAGGTGCTAAAGCGGTAATTATTGGGGATGCAAAAACAATTAAAACAGAAGCTTTAATGCGTAAGTTTGGTCGTTTTGTAGAAAACTTAAATGGTAAATACATTACAGCTGAAGACGTAAATACCACCACACGAGATATGGAATACGTGAACATGGAGACTGACCACGTGGTTGGTTTACCTGAAAGCATGGGCGGAGGAGGTGATCCTAGTCCGGTTACTGCATATGGTGTATACATGGGAATGAAAGCAGCTGTTAAACATGCATTCGGTAACGAAAGTTTAAATGGTAAAAAAGTAGCCATTCAAGGTATAGGTAAAGTAGGTGGCCATTTATTAGAGCATTTACACAAAGAAGGTGCTAAGCTTTTTATTACTGATATTAACGAAGAGATGTTAGCTAAATACAGTAAAGAATTTGGTGCAACGGTTGTTAAAGGTGATGAAATTTATAGCATAGACGCAGATGTGTTTGCACCATGTGCATTAGGGGCTATTTTAAATACAGAAAATATTGGCAAACTAAAAGCCAAAGTAATTGCAGGTGCTGCAAACAATCAATTAGCCGATGAAAATGTACACGGACCAATGTTAATTGAAAAAGGAATTGCATATGCACCAGACTTTTTGATTAATGCTGGTGGTTTAATTAACGTATACCAAGAGCATATTGGTTACAACCGCGAAACAGCATTCCGCAATACAGAACATATTTTTAATGTTACAAGTGATATTTTTAAAATGGCTGATGCTAAAAACATCCATACACAAAAAGCAGCAATGGAATTAGCAGAAAAGCGTATTAATGATATGTTACACGTAGGTTCAACTTACTAAATAGTAATAATTAGTAATAATTTTTCAAAGTAATGTCGGGTTATATTTTGTAACCCGACATTCTTTTTTATTTTTGCACCATATTATTACAAGGTTCTTTAAATGTTTAACAGAAGATTTTTGCGTATTAAGGTATTCCAGGCATTATATGCCTACTACCAGGATGAGCATGCAAACCGTAGCTTACACGAAAAAAACTTAACCAAAAGTTTAGATAAAACGCACGAGTTATATGTTTACTTAATGGCCTTTCCGGCTGCTTTCCGTCATTTTGTATCGCTCGAGTTAGAAACGCAAAAAGCCAAATACATTCCTATCCAATCTTTAATCACTCAATTAGAAGCTTTATATAACAATAAGGCAATGATTTTATTGGAAGAAAACCAACATTTGGCAGATCAAATTAAACATTACAAATGTTATTGGAACGATAATAAAGACTTGTTTAAACAACTTCTCGCACTTCTTAAAAAGAATGAAGCATTTGCTAAATATGCCACCAAAAGCGAACATACTTTTTTTGAAGACAAAAGTATCTTATTGGAAATGTATGAAGCATTTGTAGTTGAAAGCGAAGATTACGAAAACTATTTAGAGGAAAAATATATTAATTGGGAAGACGACCAAACAGTTGTATACACACAATTACTAAAAACAATTTCTGCTTTAAAAGAAGATAGCATAGGTAATTTTTTAGCAGAAGAGTTAAACAATGAAGATGATGAGGCATTTTTAAAAGAACTTTTTAAACGTACAGCAAACTACGAAGAGGAACTTACTGAATTGATTAGTGCAAAAACTCAAAACTGGGATGCCGATCGTTTGGCTGTGGTTGATTTATTATTGATGCGCATGGCCTTATGTGAAGTACTACATTTTCCATACATACCAGTTAAAGTAAGCATTAACGAATATTTAGAGGTAGCTAAATTATATTCAACACCTAATAGCCATGGATTTATAAATGGGGTTTTAGATAAAATAAATCAAGAGTTGAAACAAAGTAATAAGCTAAATAAATTAGGCCGCGGATTAGTAGAATAAAACACGATGAAAAAACTTATTTTTAGTACCCTTATTTTATCAACCATATTGGTAGCATGCAACAACGAAAAAGTTAATAAACTGCCAACTAATGCTATAAACATTTCGGCTACCGCAGATAGTTCAAACCAAACAAATGTGGCAAAGCCAGCCATTACATTTGAAGACGATAAACATAACTTTGGCATAATTAAAGAAGGTGATTTTGCGGAGTATAGTTTTAAGTTTAACAATACCGGAAATGGTGATTTGTTGATAGCCAATGCAGCAGCAAGTTGTGGATGCACGGTTCCAGAATATCCAAAAGGAATTATTAAACCCGGTGAAGATGGTTTTATTAAAGTGAAGTTTGATAGCAAGGGTAAAGTTGGTATGTTTGAAAAAACAATTACTATAACTTGTAATACAGAGGTAAGAGAAACTGTATTAACTATAGGTGGAGAAGTAATAGAATAAATAATTTAAATACATATTAACAAAATAACAATGACAAACATTTTATTGATGATGGGCCCACAAGCAGGTGGCGGAGGAATTGGAAGTTTTCTTCCATTAATTTTAATCATGGTGGTATTTTATTTCTTCATGATTTATCCTCAAATGAAAAAAACCAAAGCTCAGAAAAAATTTAGAGAAGCATTAGGCGAAGGTGATAAAGTAGTAACCATTGGTGGTGTTCATGGCAAGATTGAAAAAATGGATGAAACTACATTTATCTTAAATAGCGAAGGCACTCGCATGCGTATTGACAAATCTTCAATTAGTATGGAAGCAAGCCAAGCATTAAACCCTCCTAAAAAGGAAGAAAAGAAATAAATTAATTATTCCTTCAATATGACTAAAAACCTTCCAGTAAAACGGAAGGTTTTTTTATGCCTTTTATTTACATAAAATACCTTTTATCCATCCCTCTTTGATTTAACTTGTTATATTATTAGCTTACACCAAATTTAGTAAATATGCTCCACAAAATTTTTTTAGTTACACAAAGAGAGTTTATCACCCGCGTTAGAAAAAAATCATTTATTGTTATGACTTTGGCTGCGCCATTACTTATTGTTTTGTTTTATGGGTTGATATTTTATTTCGCTTTAAACAAAGATATTGGTGCATCTAAAAAGAAAATTTATGTTAGCGACCAAAGTGGCAACTATATTGGTAAACTTAAAAACAGCGAAACACTTGAATTTACTTTTGGTTATGTTGTACAAGAAAAAGAACAGCAATTTTTAACAGACGAAGATTATTATGCATTGCTGGTAATACCAAGTACATCGCCAGATAGTTTAAAAAAGGTATCCTTATACACCAAAGATCAAGCAGGATTAAGCACAGTATTGTATTTAGAAAAACAATTAGAAAATGAAGTAAAAAATACCTTGCTAAAAAACAATGGCATTGATGCATCAACACTAAAAAAAATAAACCAAACCAGCATAAATATTAATACCATAAAAGTAACCGATAAGGGTTTAGAAAATGGAAATGTTGGCGCAAGTACTGTTTTGGGGTATATCGGTGCTATCATGATATACATGTTTATATTCATGTATGGTGTACAAATTATGCGAGGTGTTATTGAAGAAAAATCAAATAGAATTGTAGAGGTTATCATATCATCGATTAAACCTTTCGAACTAATGATGGGGAAAATAACCGGAATAGCCTTGGTTGGAATTACTCAATTTACCATTTGGATTGTATTGGTTAGTGTTTTTGGCAGCGGAGTTTCAGGCGCTATCATGAGCAATATGGGTATTGGTGCGGATGCGCAACAAGCAATGGTGCAAGGTGGACAAGCAACCGCTAATGGAGAAATAAGCGAGGTGATGGAAGCTTTAATAAACTTCAACTTTGTATATTTTATTGGTATGTTTTTGTTTTACTTTATTGGGGGTTATTTGTTTTACGGTGCACTCTTTGCAGCCATTGGATCGGCAGTGGATAATGAAACAGACACACAACAATTTATGCTACCTATAACCATGCCCCTTATATTTGCATTGGTTATTGCTCAAAGTGCCATTACATCCGACCCAAATGGGACTTTGGCCTTTTGGCTTTCGGTTATTCCATTTACATCACCAGTGGTAATGATGGTACGCTTACCCTTTGATGTGCCTACATGGCAGGTTATTGTTTCAATGATCAGCTTGGTTATTGGTTTTATTTTTACCACCTGGATGGCAGGAAGAATATACAGAATAGGCATATTGATGTATGGAAAAAAACCAAGTTATAAATTGATAGCTAAATGGCTATTTAGTAAAGAGTAGTAAAAGCAATATATTCGCACTGTGCGCAACCCAAATTTAAATACGGAAGATGAAAATTTATCAGGACCTGAGCAAGAGTTTGAGCGTGTTTTGCGACCTCAATCATTTAGCGATTTTACTGGTCAGGAGAAAATACTAGAAAACTTGAGGGTATTTGTTCAAGCTGCTGTGCAGCGTGGCGAAGCCTTAGACCATGTATTGTTGCATGGACCTCCGGGTTTAGGTAAAACCACATTATCTTATATTATTGCGCAAGAATTGGGCAGTAATATAAAAACCACATCAGGACCTGTATTAGAAAAACCAGGCGATTTGGCTGGTTTACTTACCAACCTAGAAAAGGGTGATGTACTTTTTATTGATGAAATACACCGTTTGAGTCCAGTTGTGGAAGAGTTTTTATACTCGGCCATGGAGGAATATAGAATTGATATCATGATTGACTCGGGCCCCAATGCCAGAAGTATTCAGTTAGAAATTAATCCATTTACTTTAATTGGAGCTACTACCCGTTCAGGTTTGCTTACCTCTCCCCTTCGTGCGCGTTTTGGTATTAACTCACGATTAGAGTATTATGATAGGGCTTTAATGAAAACTATTATTACCCGTTCATCTCAAATCATTAATACCCCAATACACTCAGAAGCAGCAGATGAAATTGCAAGAAGAAGCCGAGGAACACCACGTATTGGCAACGCTTTACTTCGCAGGACTCGAGATTTTGCACAAATTAAAGGTGATGGCATTATTACATTAGAAATTGCCAAATTTGCACTCAATGCCTTAAATGTTGATTCGGAAGGATTAGACGAAATGGACAATAAGATACTGCGCACCATTATTGAAAAGTTTAAAGGCGGGCCAGTGGGTATTAGCACCATTGCAACTGCAATTGGCGAAGAAGGCGGAACAATAGAAGAGGTATACGAGCCTTATTTAATTCAAGAAGGATTTATGACACGTACACCACGCGGAAGAGAAGTAACTGAAAAAGCATACAAACATTTTGGTGCATTTCCTGGTTATTCAAAAAATTCTTTATTTTAGTTTAATTGAAACGCTATAGGTAAGCGCATACGTATAGCTTTGGGCACACCATTTTGTATGGCGGGCTTCCATCTAGGCATACTTTCTACTACCCTTACAGCTTCTTCATCGCAGCCAAATCCAATTCCTTGTTCTACTTCAATGTTTGCCACATTACCGTTAACATCCACATCAAAAGCCACTACAACACGTCCTGTAACTTGCGCTGATTTTGCTCTATCGGGATACGAAATATTATTTTGTAAATAAGCCATTAACTCACCCTCTCCATTATTAAAAACAGGCATATTTTCTTCAATTTGTATAGTTGATGAATTTGCAGTACTTGTTATTTTACCTGGCAAACCACTTAATGGATTAAATCCATTACCAAGAATTTTATTACTAAGGCTGTTTGATGAATAGGTTGCTGCAGCTATTGTATTAACATTATTTTGAAAAACTTTTTTATCGGTGGTAATTTCATATGATTCGTTTGATGAAACTCCGCTAATCGCAAGATTTGAAGGCTGTTGAAGTGGTATGTCTAGGATAGGTAATTCAATTTCAGTTTCAACCCAACTAACAATATCTTCAATGGGTTGTGACATCTTAATGGGCTTACCATGATTGGTAAGTAATCCGATAATAAAAATTGCTAAGAAAGCGGTTAATACAATAAACACTGAACGGGTAATAGTATCATTATACTGTTTACGTATTTGATATGCACCATAAGCTTTGTTGCGATTAGCAAAAACAACTTCATCCAAGTTGTTTGTTGCGGTTAGTAATTGAAGCATGATAGTTTAGTTTATTTATCATACTAACTTATAAACTTATTTAAAAAGTGTATAGAAATAATAAGCTTACTAAAAACTTACAATTCGCTAATAAATACATTGTTTTGTTTACGTACACCCTTTTCGGTATGCATTACAGTACAAGCTTCAATAGTTGGATCGTGTTCAAAAAATAAAATGTAACTGTTATCTGCAGCTTCTTTTAATACAGCTTCTTTTTCGCTCATGGCATTTAACGGACGAACATCATAACCCATAACATATGGTATAGGCAAATGAGCCTGTGTAGGAACCAAATCAGCCATAAACATAATGGTATATCCTTTATATTTTATAATCGGATGAACCATACCATTGGTATGGCCATAAGTATATTTAAACGAAATATTGGGGTTAACTACTGTAGCTTCATTAATTAAATTAAGTTGTCCTGTTTGTTCTATAGGTATGATATTATCTTTTAAAAAAGATGCTTTCTCACGTGCATTTGGTTTAAGTGATTCATACCATTGCTCCTCGCCTACCCAATAATTTGCATTTTTAAAAGCAGCTTCAAATCCAGTTCTATCTTTATTCCAATTGATACTACCACCGCAATGATCAAAATGTAAATGTGTTAATATCATATCGGTAATATCAGAACTAGAGAAACCAAGTTTATTTAAAGATTTCTCCAAGCTAGCATCACCATGCAAATAGTAATGCGAAAAAAACTTGTCATCTTGTTTGTTACCAATTCCATTATCTATCAAAATAAGTTGATTGCCATCTTCTATCAATAAACAGCGCATAGCCATGCTAATCATGTTGTTATCATCAGCCGGATTTAGTTTGTTCCAAATTGTTTTCGGCACAACACCAAACATAGCTCCACCATCAAGTTTGAAGAGACCCGTATCAACAGTATGTAATTTCATAAGAGAAATGTTTTTAAGTAAATCACAAGGTAGTAAATAAATCCATTATTAACCTATAGTTGCTAATACCTTTAACTCAATTGCAA
The DNA here is from genome assembly GCA_027482225.1 of Bacteroidota bacterium. GTDB lineage: Bacteria > Bacteroidota > Bacteroidia > UKL13-3 > UKL13-3 > UBA6183. The sequence goes on along the minus strand of JAIXWD010000016.1, from coordinate 457,710 downwards.
TTGGTGTTGGCAAACAATTAATTTCAATGGTGGTTCGGCAAGGAGGATTCTCTGCAAAATACTCAGCCCAAAGTTTATTGTAAATTGGAAAATCATCTTTCATATTAGTTAAGAAAACAGTCACATCAATAATGTTATTCCAATTGCTTCCGCTTGCCTCCAAAATCAATTTAATATTATTAAAAACACTGCGGCACTGTGCTTCTATGTTATAAGAAATAATTTCACCATGCTCGTTTAATTCAACACCAGGAATTTTTTTTGTACCACGCTCTCTTGGTCCAACACCAGATAAAAACAATAAGTTACCTACACGTTTTGCATGGGGATATAAACCAACTGGTTCTGGTGCTTGATTAGCGTTTATTGATTTGTTTTGATTATCCATGAATTTCGTTTTGCTGCAAATTAAATGATTTTTTTGAGTTGTATAACCTACACTCATTTCCTTCTTTTATATCTCAACCTTAAATCCTATTATTGAAATTACTTGTATAACCTATCCATGCTAAAACAAATAAATAAGCCACTAATTGTTTTTGTGTTTTTTTTAATTTGCAAATCATCAAGTGCAAATCAGTTTTTAACATACCTAAATGAAGGTAAATTGGCTTCAGCCAAAATGTGGCTTATAGAAAATAGGTCTGTTTTAAGTAAGCCAATTTATTTCAGTAATCATATTCAGCTTTGTAACATATTAAATGAGCAAGAACTCAGCAAATCATATACAGACTCAATGGCTGTTTTACCTGATTTAGCAACAAACTATATAGCTAATGCCTATTACCACTTAGGATTATCAAGATATTATCATTATCATAAAAAATACCAAAAGGCATTTTTCTATGCCAAGGAAGCATTAAGCGCAGCGCTAAATAGTAAAGATATTTTTTTACAAAGCACAACATACTTACAACTAGGATTAGTGATATTGAATAATAAAGACTCAAACAAAGAATTATTAGCAGAATGTATAATAAATGAAGAGCGAGCAATATTACTAGTCTCAACAATACCAGATAATTTTTACTTTTATAAAGCTAAAATATATCAATTGGCTGCATTAATTTGGGTTAATGAATTTGAGAAAAAACCACATAATATTTTTGCACAAAAAAAAATTGAAACCTATCTTATTAAATCAAACAACATCATATTATCCAAACATAAAAAACACCCACAATTAGCTCATAATCTAGCTATATTGGGATATGTAAATTCAAAAACTAATATTGATTTATCTATAGCATATTATAAAGAGGCCGAAAGTATTTTATCTGAAATAAATGATGGCGGTTATGGTATTTTAATTAATCTTTCAAATAGTATTTATCATTTATTGGATAAATCGTATGAGGTAAAATATAATGAAACTAAAAATATAGACTATTTAAATATGGCCTTAGTTTGGGCAAAACAAAATTTATGGTTAGACAATTACAAGTTAAAATACGAAGGTTTTTATTACTATAGGAGGTATAATAACCAAGAAAATCCTCCTGTAGAGAAGCGTATTACAGAGTTGTACTTAAAACTATATAACCATACCAAAAACAAAAATTATCTAAGTTTTGCTTTAAAATATGCCGAATTAATGAGGCACAAACCCATTACACAAATTGGGGTAAATCAACGCTTGTATGCTTCATTAAACCTGATGGTGAAAATTGAACAAGGAAATAAACTTAGCTTAAACCAATCACCCGATTATTTTAGTAAATTGATTACACAACCAGAATATGTGGCACAGTTTTTAAGTAAAAACGAGGCATTGGTTTCCTACTTTTGCTACAATAATGCAGAAAGCGATTCGCTAACTTTTTTGGTGCAATGTATTGAGCCACAAAAACAACAAAATATAATTTTAAAAGTGGGAAAAGCCCAACTTGGAAATCTGCCCGATGATATATTTAACAGCATTGAAAATAACAACATAGAGGATTATAAAAACAAAGCCCACAAAGGATATTTACTTTTACTAAAATCTATTCTTCAAAGATTAAATCCTGAGATTAAAAAATTGATTATTATACCACCAGCATACTTTAGCAAACCGATTCATTTTGAGGGCTTTTTAATTAACAAATCAGGTGCCAACTATGCTCATCTTAATTACATTTTTAATCAAATCAATATCAGTTATGCAACATCATTAACCCATTTTGTAACTTATAAAAAGAAGGCTGTTATAATTGACAAGGTTACAATTTGGAACCCTGATTACACTAAAACAGAATTAGCTGAAATTACAGAGGTTGGTAAAATAAACAACAATATTGCAAGATTTTTTAACACAAAAATTATTGAAGATTATACATCAAAGAAAGAACTAGCTAAGTATTTATTAAATAGTAAAATATTACAAATATCGGCACATGCACATGCTAACTATGATTATTTAGAACGTCCAATAATATATACCGCTCTTAATAACCAAGATAGTGTTTTATACGATATTGACTTTGAACAACTAAAATCAATAAATTCTTTAGCTGTATTTGCAGCTTGTAAAAGCAATCTAGGTGTTATGCAGCATAATGGAACAATTGACGGATTTACTCGTGCCACGTTATCAGCAGGTGGTGCAGGAACTGTTTGTGCAATAAGAAATGTGGAAGAAAGTATTACAACTACACTTCTAGGTATATTTTATAAAAATTTGGCTTCGGGAAAATCGGCTTCTGATGCGCTATACCTAGCTAAAAAAGAAATTAAGAGATTTGATAGCAATCCTAAAGTATGGCAATCATTTATTTACACGGGAGCCAATCAAAATTTCATTAGTGAAAAAGCAGGCATTAAAGATTGGTATCCAATTTTCTTTGCCTTGTTTTTTGCTGTTTGTTTGAGGTTATTAATAAAGGTGAATTTTAATTGATTTTATTCGTTCAGCATCTTGCACATCTTCAGGTTTAATATGACTTAAGACGTCCTTTGCCTCATCTAATTTACCTAACTCAAAATATACTGCTGCAAGTCGTATCTGTGCTTTGTTATAAAAAACTGAATTAATGGGCACCTTTTTTAATTTTTTTAAACTTTCAGGATAATTCTCTGTAAGCTCATTACAAATAGCAGCATAGTATGTACCTGTATCTGAATTCAGTTTTTCAAAATTAACTAAAGCAGCATTATAATCACCTTTTTTATACTGCGCCATACCCTTATTAAGCCAAACATCTTCATTTGATAAATAAACAGGTAAGGCATCATCTGCTAGGTGTATAGAAACCTTGTATGCGTAATGGTTAATTAAAAATCCTGATACCAAGAGCAAAGTTGCTGCTGCTGCCATTGCCCAAATCGGGAAACGAAGCAACCTATTAAACATAATTTCTTTAGGTTTTTGTATGTTAATATCTAAAACAAAAGAAAGTAGTGCCTCACGAGGATTATTATCATGATGATTATTTAAAAAGAGTTTAAGTCCTTTTATTTCATCATCATCACTTTGATAGTTTTGGATAAACTGTAATATCCGCTCCCAATCTTCAGAAGAGCCATTTTGAGCGATTTTTACTATTTCATTAATATTATAAGGCTGCATGATTATACAAGTTTAATAGTAAAACGATTAAGGGTATTGAAATGTACTTACGAATTTTCTTTTTAGCAGAAGAAAGTTGGTTTCTAACAGTATTGTAACTCACATTTAATTTTTGGGCAATTTCATCATGTGAATAACCTTCAAAATGCAGACGGGTTACCTTTTGCTCACAATCATGTAACTGGCTAATTACTTTATCAAACATTTGTTTATCCCACACACGTTCAACTTCTGATTTACTATATACTTCTTGATGAACTCGATCAACATGATAAAGCTCAACAATTTTTTTATGCTTTATTAAATCAAGGGTGTGGTTCTTTGTAACAGTAATAATCCATCCTGTAAAGCCTTCTGGATTTTTAGGTACAAGTACTTTACGTTTGTCATTGTTCATATGAATAAGTTTTTCAAAAACGTCCATTACCACATCTTTAGATTCTTGAACATTTTGCAAAAAACGATAAGCCACCATAGACAACCTCACCGCATATAAATCATATATGTAGCCTAATGCCTTATTATCACCAGTAATATAGTCTTCTATGTATTTATTTATTTTTAATGTATCCAATAGTGTGAAAATATATTTTTTTTTCAATAGTACAAATTAAGATTTCAGTCGTATAGTATAAAGTTAAGTTTAGTATATGTAGTTTAAACAATATACTACAATTAGCCTGTAAAAATTAAAACCACTGCAATCCGCTTCATAAACTAGGTGTATTAGTTTTTGTGGCGGTTTTGCTTTTAAGATAGCAATTCTTTGGTTAGTTTTTAAAAGACAATCCATATTAAAGTTTAATATAGAAAAAATATTTATATAAGTAAAAGATAAAGTTCAAACTACATTAAAGAAGGAAAAACAGTTGCTACTATATTAAAATTAAATGAAACTTGAGGCAAACAAAAAGAGGAGCATTAGATAATATCATACTATCTGATAACTAAGGCAAGATTTAAAAATCAATAATGGTTTAAAAACCATAATTGAAATATGTAAAAAACTTCATAGCCAAATGACTCTTTACAAACACTTGAAACTTTAATTTACCGCTCATCAGAATCTATTAACTTTTTTTGATAAGTGGTAACCCTATGTAAATTTATACATCCACTAATGTAAAGAAATTTTATTAAGCAGCATACTCGTTATAGGTTTGTTTCACTAAAGTCATAAATCAATGAAAACGCTCTTTTTGATTGCCTTATCTATTGTATTTTGCAAGCAGGTTCATGCAAAAATTCAGCATGATTTTTCACCCAATAAAAATATCATATCGTGTGGTGCCAACAATGTTTATTTTGTTTACAACAAAGCCGTAACCCCCGATTTAATACCGTGGGATTTTGGAGATGGGGATACATCCATGCTAATTAATCCTGTTCATTATTACATTAATCCGGGAGTTTACACCGTTAAATTATTTATTACTAAAAACAATATTTGCGACACAGTAATTAAACAGAACTTTATTACCATCTTAAGCAAACCTGAAGCCAATTTTAACATCACCAGAAAACCTAGCGAACCTTTCAAGATTGAACTAATAAGCAAATCGCAACACCATGCCGATAGTTTACTTTACCAGCATTGGTTAATGGGTAACGACACCATCTGTCGGACAAACAAAATGGATATCAGTTTTACGCGAAATGGCAAATACACCATCAAACTAGATGTTGCAAATAATAACAATTGTAAATCAAGTAAAGACACGACTATTTCTGTTGATGTTTCCGAACTAGACCCAGTTGGCTTAAATGAATTGAATATGCAATCTCATCAGATTTTTCCTAACCCAACAAACGGTGGTATTAACTTAAATATTCCGAAAGAAAGTAAACTCGTTAAACTAACTTTAATTAATAGTAAAGCTCAACATAAACAGATAGAAGAATTAAATAACGGAGAACAGTGGGTTGCAGATTTAAGTGAGGTTGATGCAGGAATTTACTTTCTTATTATTAAAACTGATAAAGAAAAATTAAGCACTAAGATATTGGTGAATTGATATTGGTATAAAAGATTGAGCATAAGAGTTCATCGTTCTTTATGTTGTAGGACTTTATTTTCATTGGTGTAATTCCTAATATCTCCGGACCTTGTGCTCAACTTTTATACTTTGCATATTATTGTTTATAATTGAAGGCAAAACAGAAAATCAAAACAAATGAAAAATAAACTTATAATAGGAAGTGCAATTGTTGCATTAACAACATCTGCTTTTATTTATAATACTGTAAATAAAGGTGTTGAGATAAACTCTATCGACAAAAAAACGCCCCCAGTAAATGACTTTTTTCAATTCTCTAATGGTAATTGGATAAAAAACAATCCAATACCTGCTTCAGAAGGAAGATGGACTGCATTTAATATCGTAGCGGAGAGAAACAACATACTACTCAAACAAATTTTAGAAACAGCTGCACAAACTAAAAATGCAGATCCTGAAAGTGCTCAAGGTAAAGTAGGAATATTTTACCGCGTGGCTATGGATACCAATCAGTTAAATAACCAAGGCTTTAATTCAATTATTCCAATACTGAAACAAATTGATCAAATTACAAATCCTACAGAAATTGCCGAACGTATTGCACAATTGCACATGATGGGAATACCAGCAGCATTTGGTTTCGATATCAGTCAGGATGTTAAAAACAGTAATATTTATACCTCTTATTTAGCGCAAAGTGGTTTGGGCTTGCCAGATAAAGATTATTACTTAAAATCTGACAACCGCAGTCAAGATATTAGAAAAGCTTATGTGAATTACGTAAACGAAATGTTTACAATGGCAACAGGACAAAATGACGCTAACATAGGAAAAAATATTTTGCAATTTGAAACAGAGATGGCGCAAAACTGCATGAGTAGAACCGAACGCAGAAACATGGAAAAGCAGTATAATCCAGTAACACCAGAGGAGTTGTACAACAAATATTCAAACATTGCATGGGTTCAATATTTTGAGCGAATTGGATTAAATACTAATAAGGTAACACATTTTATAATAATGCAACCCGACTACTTTTTACATTTAAATTCAAGTATGCTTTCAAATTTAGATGTTTGGAAAACATACCTAAAATGGAAAGTGATAAATACAAGTTCCCCATACTTACATAGCAAAGCGGTTAATGCCAATTTTGCATTTTACGGAACCAAATTAACAGGAACAAAAGAACAAAAACCACGTTGGAAAACAGTTATTGGTCATGCAAATAATATGATTGGCGAATTAGTAGCGCAAGAATATGTTAAAATCGCATTTACACCAGAAAGTAAAAAACGTGTAAACGAAATGGTTGATAACCTTCGTGAAAGTTTTAGAGACCGCATTAATAAGTTAGATTGGATGAGCGATCCAACTAAAGCGAAAGCTATTGAAAAACTGAACTCATTTACACGCAAGCTTGGTTATCCTGATAAATGGACAGATTTGACTCAATTAAAAGTATCCCGCGAAAGTTATATTGCCAATTACTTTAACAGCAGTGAATTTTGGTTTAAGTACAACCTTAATAAACTTGGCAATCCAGTTGATAAAGATGAGTGGGAAATGTTACCACAGACCGTAAATGCCTATTATAATCCAGTGAATAATGAAATCGTATTCCCTGCGGCCATTATGCAACCACCTTTCTTTGATGCGAAGGCTGATGATGCAGTAAATTATGGGGCTATTGGGGCAGTAATTGGCCACGAATTTAGCCATGGCTTTGATGACCAAGGCAGTAAATATGATGCACAAGGCAACCTTAATGATTGGTGGACTGCCGAAGACCGAAAATTATTTGACGAGCGAACAAAGGTATTGGTAAACCAATTTAACCAATTTGAAGTGTTAGATAGTGTGTTTGTAAATGGCGAATTAACATTAGGTGAAAACATTGCAGATCTTGCAGGTTTAACTGTTTCTTATGATGCATATATGCGTTCTTTGGCAGGAAAACAACGCACAAATATTGATGGCTACACACCAGAGCAACGTTTCTTTATTGGTTTTGGTCAAGTATGGCGAGGGCATGCACGTCCTGAGTTTTTACGCCAGCAGGTAGTTACTGACCCTCACTCCCCTGCCAAATTCCGCGTGTTAGGCCCATTAAGCAACATGCCTCAATTTTACAATGCCTTTGGTGTTAAAAAGGGTGATGGCATGTGGCGTGATGAAAGCGCAAGAGCCAAAATTTGGTAAAATAAAATTTTTAAATCCAAAAGCGCCCTCTAATTAGGGCGCTTTTTTTTTGTAACTTAATGAATTTGCATACTGTCACTGTTTTAATATATTTGCCAAACATTACCAGATGCTGCGGTGGTGGAATTGGTAGACACGCCATCTTGAGGGGGTGGTGCCTTCAGTGGTGTGAGAGTTCGAGTCTCTTCCGCAGCACAAAACCAATCCAAAAAATAGCCCCATAAAGTTATATCCTTAATGGGGCAATTTATGTTTAAAAGAACCTCGATACATCAATTACCAAAAAAGTCTTTATATTTGCTTTTTAATGAAGCTTCTCATTACAAACGCAATTATTTGCGATCTTCAATCAGCTTATCACGGCAAAAAATGTGATGTATTAATCGTTAACGGTATTATTGATACAATTCAAACCGTATCAACTAAACAATCCATAACAGCAAAATCATCAAATAAAACCCTCGATGCTCAAGGTGCTTATTTAAGTCCGGGATTAGTTGATATGCGTGCTGCATTAAGAGAACCTGGATATGAGTTTAAGGAAGATTTAATAAGTGCTGCAAACGCTGCATCAGCTGGTGGTTACACACATATTACAGCATTACCAAATACGTTGCCCGTAATACAACACAAAGCTGATTTAGCCTTTATAGCTGCTAAATCACATAACCTTGCAGTGCATATTTTGCCATACGGTGCTATCACAAAAAACTGCCAAGGGCTTGAAATGAATGAACTTTACGACATGCATCTTGCAGGTGCAGTTGCATTTACCGATGCTAATAAAAGTATAATGCACTCAGGTGTGATGATGCGCGCATTACAATACAGTAAAATTTTTAACGGTTTGGTTATTACCCATGCTGAAGATACTAATTTAAGTGCAGGAGGACAGATGCACGAAGGAATTAATAGTGTAAATTTAGGCCTAAAAGGAATACCTAATATGGCCGAAGAAGTAATGATTTTGCGCGATATTGAATTGGCAAAATACACCAATGCTCCAATTCATTTTTCTCATGTTAGCAGTAAAGCCAGTATTGATATTATAAAGAAAGCTAAAAAACAAGGTGTAGCAGTTACATGTGATGTGGCAATTGCCAATTTAATTTATACTGAAGAGGCTTTAGTTAACTTTGATAGCAATTTTAAACTGAATCCTCCTTTGCGGAGTAAGGCCGACCAAAAAGTACTATGGGATGGTTTATTAGATGGTACAATAGATTGTATTGTTACCGACCATTGCCCAGAGGATACCGAACATAAAGTGGTAGAGTTTGAATATGCATCAAAAGGCATGATCATGTTTCAAACAGCATTAAGCTTATTGCTCATGCACAAACCACAACAAATAAATACAGAGGTTATAATAAAAGCACTTACTCAAAAACCTAGACAAATTTTAAAACAGGTATCCGTAAGTATTAGTGCAGGATCGAATGCTGATTTGTGCTTATTTAACCCTAAAAAAACTTGGTTATACAATGCAAAAAATAATTTATCTAAGAGTGGTAATAGTCCAGTATTAGGACAAACACTTACTGGAAAAGTTATTGCAACAGTTACCAAAAACAACCTTTACAAATATTAAATTTTATATATGAGCAATGGAATAAAAGCAGTTGAAGCTTTAATTAACAGTTTCGAACAAAACCAAGAGTTAGCATCTGCGATAACTACTGTTTTCGAGAGTAATGAGACCTATTTATTTAAGTTAAAAAACTTCGATAATCATTTTTCAAAGCACCCATCGCATGAAACAATTCAGGAGTACGCCTTTGATATGATGATGGCTCACCATTTAGAATCGAATAATGATGATGAAGACTATTTTGAAAGTAAGGAGTGGGAAGATATTGAAGAGAAAACTTTAGATAGAGGTACTGAATTGTTAAACATGTTATTGTATATAACAGAAGTGCAAGATGCAGAAGCCCCAATTGAAGTTGAAGACTTTTTATATGAGTTTTTATTGGTTGATGAAGATGAATTTCAAGATGAACATCGCATTTACGAAGAACTTATTGCTAATGTTGATTTAGTTGATGAAAACGTAAATAGCATTGTTGAAGTTGCAAAACGTTTACCTGAAAACATAGAAATTAGGGAATTATTTGTTCCACTAATTTTATTCTTCAAAAATCCTGAAGCTAGAGAAATTAGTAGAGAATATGCAGACAAACTATCAAAGGAAGAATACGCTTTGTTAAGTGGAATGTTGACATTTGCTAACTAATCAAAACATCAATAAAAAGCCGCAATACATATGTATTGCGGCTTTTTATTTACCCCTCAAAACGTGCTTGCCAATCTAACATACCACCCAAAACATTTCTTACATTGGTAAAGCCTGCGTCTTCTAAAAACATTTTTGCTTGACCGCTACGCGCTCCACTTCGGCAATGAATTATTACTTCTTCATTTTCTAGGTGCTTCAACTCACTTATTCTTCCGGGTAATTCGCCTAACGGAATAAGTGTTGCTCCTATATTAAATACTTCGTACTCGTGTACCTCTCGTACATCAAACAAATTTAGTTTTTCACCAGCGTCCATGCGCTCTTTTAGCTCTTGTGTAGTTATATCAGCCATATGTAATTAAAAATTATCGTTGTAATATTATTTTTTGTACCGTGGTTGTTGCGTTCTTTTCGTCTGTAATATGTACCATGTACAAACCGTCTGTTAAATCAAACAAACTTATTTGTTGCTTTACATCTTTTTGCCTGAGCACTTCCCTACCCATCACATCAACAATATTTACGGTATACGAAGATGATTTCAGCCCATTTAAAAACAAGGTTCCGGTATTGGGATTTGGGTAACAAGTTACTTGTAGTTTTTCTTTTTCAAATTCTTTGTAACCTACCGGCAATGGGTCAATCCACTTACCAACAATAGGGCGCATCATCAAAGCACCTGGCAGATCTGTTGATTGCCACAAGCCTTGCACGTTGTAAAACATTTCAGGGTTAGGCGCATATTTATAATCAACCTTAAAGTTAAAATCTAACCCTACGTTTAGTTCAAACTGCTGATTTTGTTCCCAACCGATAAAAACTTCTTTGGTAACATATATTGGTTGATTAAACTTTACATAATAAAACCCATTTCGTACATTATAATAAACTGCATTTGCGGGTATACTTAAAATAGGTTCTTCAGCTGTTAATGAAACGCTTCTCCATACCATGATATTAAATGGCAAAGTACTTACATCATTCACACTTCTGTTAAAATGTACCGCTATACCGTATAAAGTATCAGGTTTAGCAAACTCATACCTTAAAGCCACTTTACCCACCGCATTTTTTATTCCATATCCTCCCTCTGCTGTTCCATCATCATAGGCATAATAGTTAACAAAATAAGTAGGTAACCATAATGTATCGTTCGAACGAATGTTATCAACTGAGGTTCCTAATCGAGTATAAAATTTACTCCAAACTACTACAGAATCATCATTAAAATTTCCTTCAATATTTATTGTTTTTTTTATGCTTGCAGTACGTGAGCTTCGAGATGGTAATACACTAATAATACTTCCAAAAGTATCTAAACGTGAAAAGTTTTGGTCGAATATTTCTCGTCCATAATCAATAGCATAACTCTGGTTACTATTATTACTCACCCCAAAATATTGTGTATCGTTAGTATAAGTAGCCGAAGCAACTTTAAAATGGCTAAACGGCATAGCACTGTATTTTTTTAAAATTGGTGATGGGTTTTCTTGAATAGCAATATCGGTAATAGCATCGGTTAATGTACGGCCTTTATTAAGGTATACATAATCTAAATGCCAATGGCTTAAGTTACCAGTTCTACTACCAATATTAATAAAGCGCATTTGAAACTCATCATGCAAATACAAAGTAGGTAAAGCAATACGAACCTGTAAAAAAGAATCAGTTAAAAAATCGCGAGGTGCACCTTTCCATAATAAATTAAACGAATCGGGCGATGCAGCAGTGTATCTTCCAAACAACATTAAACTATCGCCAAAATCGGGTTCCATTCCCAAACCTTGGGGTTGCACAAAAAAACTTAAGTAAACAGAATCGGCTGCTGTTAATCCATTAAGTTTAATGGGTAATGATGTTAATGTATCGCAATAACCACGACCAAAACCGTAAGGTACTCCTATCCTATTTAAGCCATCAAAAGTGGCCACATTTAAACTTGGCGGTGCAATTGGGAAACGGTTGTTTACAAATACTAACTTATCTAGCCATTTATTATTATCGGGGTAAATTTGGTTTGTAGAAAAATCATCCACAAATGGAATAAGCGCTTTTTCTCCAATATGAAAACCGCTTACAACCCATTTCAACGTATCGTTAGAAACACCTCTAGCAATAACCCTATATCCGAAATTTGCATGGTTAAATCGGTTACCATTAACATGTGCAGTAAAAGAATTCCAAGCTCCTGCTTGTGCTGCACTAATGGTAAACTGTGTTATCCAAAGGCCTCCATTATTTTTAAATTGTAAAATTAAAGAGTCGTTGTTTTGGTTTGACAACCCACGGTAATAAAACCTGAAATAAACTGAATCTCTTGCGTTAAGTTTTGATAAATCTACCACATGCGACTCAATGGTATCATTAAAACCATTACCATAATTATTACCGTTTACATCTTGTGCATCTAACTTTATTAAATTACCCCAACGTATTCCGAAACCACTACGCTGCTCTCCCTGCATTAAGCGCCATGTGTTACGGTATGATTGCGTGTTGTTCCAAAAAATATTTTCGTAAAACGGAATGTTTTGTTTTAATGCGAACACAAAATTAAACAACCTAAAAGTATTGGTATTTGATGCGCTTCTGCTCGAGTAATTTTGCCACCTTAATTTAAATCCTGCATGTTGGTATAATAAACCTAAAGGAAAATTAAACTGAATGTTTCTGCGCTTAATACTTATTGGTGCAGAGCGCCAAATATTATCCCAATTTCCAGCTGCATTTAATGCTTGCAATATTAAAGAATCTCCCGATTGCCATGTATCACCCATTTCATACTCAAAGCCAATGTAACATTTATCAGGTATGGCAATCAGATTTATGCTGTTTGATATAAGTTCATCCGTAACACCCAAAGTACCATCACCATTATTGTAAGTTGCTCCTGCATTATTTTGGGCATTAAATAAAGCAATGTTGTTGGCTGTTGTAACACCACCAACTTCCCAAAAAAGTGTATCGGGTTTTGTTTTAGTAAAATGTTCAACTATTGGAAAGTGCTTTGGAAATATGGCTTGCGTTTTAGTTAAATAACTTTTGGTTTGATTAACGGATAAATTTTGCAACAACAAATTACCATTTAATGGCAAACGGGTTTCGTATTGGGCAAATATAGTAATGCTGGTTAACGCAGCCGACAAAAAGGTTAATAGTTTCTTCATTATTGCCTAATAAATAAATCAATAGGTAGACCACCGTTTATGGTAGCACCTTCAGTATATGGTGGGTTTTGCCTAACAACTTTAGCAGATGCAGAGTCGCTTATGCTGCCCATATAAACCACCGAACCTAATGTTAACGAAGAACTTTGTATTAAATTATTAGCCTCTTCAAGAGTTAAACCAGTTAAATCTGGCATATCAATACTTTCTCCACCCAAGCCATCACCTAAAACCAAATCAACAGCAGTTCCTTTTCCAATTTTAACACCAAATTGTAAACTCGCTCCCATGTATTGCACATCAAGTACAACATCTTTTGCTATATCGGGTTTGTAAATAAACTTACCAACTTTTAGGCCGGTACTAGCTAACATAGCTTCAGCTTGACGTAAAGACACATCCAACAAATTTGGCAAATTTACTTGGGGAGCTTTGTTACTATTGATGGTAATATAAACAAAACGCCCCTCCTTTACTTTACTTTGTGGAGCAGGGTTTTGCTCTAAAATACTTAACTTGGGTTTGTCATCAAAGTATAATGAATCGCTAATGATATAACGTAGTTTTTTTTGCTCTAACACATGGATTGCGTCTTCAATTTTTAACCCTCTAATATCGGGCACGCTTAACGACTCGCCATGACGGGTGTAACTATTTAAAAATAATGACACCATAGTAAATATGATAAGCAGTGTTACTAAAATTACAATAATGTGTACACTAAATGTTTTTATAAATTTCATTTAATAAAAAGCCTTTTGTATGTGGCAAAATAAGTAATAATGCGCAAACCTTAAAACTAATTTACTGTTAATTTAGATGTATTTAAACTGCTGTTTTTTAAGTATTTTTTCAAAAAAAACTACATAAAAAACAAGAGCCAAACCACTAATAAAACTGGAAGCAGAATTGGTATGCTATATTTTGCTATGTATTGAAAAAAACTAGGCATTTTAACCCCCTGTTGTTCTGCTATGGCTTTAACCATAAAATTAGGTCCATTACCAATATATGTAAGTGCCCCAAAAAAAACTGAACCAACAGATATGGCTTCCAGATAAATTACATTGTTACTAGCAATAAAAGCATGAATGTCATTTATGTTATTTACACTCAAACCAAACATACTAAGTGATAAAGCTAAAAAATTAACATAAGTTGGTGCATTATCTAACACACTGCTAAACAAACCAGATGCCCAATAAAGTACCGAATGTGATAATGGCTCAGCAATACTGCTTCCAGCACTTTCCAATAATTGCAATGCTGGAATCATAGATAAAAAAATACCAAAAAATAAAAAGGCAACTTCTTTTATCGGTTCAAAATCGAACCCATTGCTTTGAAGCGCATGCTTGTTGGCTTTTTTGTATGCAATAAAAGCAATCGCTAATTGCAAAATTTCTCTTATAAATGAAACCTTTTTACCATGCATATCAATAAAAGGAATACCATCAATTACGTTGGGATCGATAAAAACAGATCCGATAATTAAGGCCAACCAAATAAAATTTTGCTTTCCATTTATTATTATTTTTTGAGTGTAATTTGAACTCACATCAATATCATCTAATTGCGAATTGCTTTTTTCGAAAAAATAAAAAATAACACATAATAAAAACATAGCCACTAACCAAGGCGAGATTAAATGTTGCAATGTCCAAAAGAAAGGCACACCCTTTAAAAAACCCATAAACAATGGTGGATCACCAATTGGTGTTAACAAACCACCTAGGTTTGATACAAAAAATATAAAGAAAACAATGTGATATGGCTTTAAACGGTAACGGTTAACACGCATAAATGGGCGTATTAACAAAACCGAAGCACCTGTTGTACCTATAAAATTAGTGAGTATAGCACCAATCAGCAAAAACACAATATTTATCTTAGCCTTAGATTCGAAATCGGCAAAAACGAAAATGCCACCAGCTGCCACGTATAATGAAAAAAGCAAACAAATAAAGGAAGTGTATTCAGCAAAGGTTTCTGCAACTATAATGGGCTGCTGTTTAACTATCAAATAATATCCACCAACCAATGCACCAAATATTACAGATATAGCCTTATAATACTTATGCCAAAAGTGAGCAAAAAATAATGGCCCAATTGCAATTAATAACAACAAACTGACAAATGGTAAAATCAACCAAGTTGCGGGAGTTTGATGTGTTATGGAAAGTAGAATATTAGCTGACATATAACAATTTAAAATTCAAAACTAGCGGATGCGCAACCTACGCCCAGCTTTTAGTTTTGTTTTGGTTGATATTTTATTTAAGCGGCCTATTTGTTTAACGGAAACTCCATTTTTATACGCAATTTTACCTAATGTATCACCACGCTTAACGATGTAGTAACGAGAGCGAAGTTTGGTTTGTTGTTCTTTGTATAGTTTAACGTGTGTAAAGCATTGTTTATCTATTTGCAAAGTATCGCTTAATAATGATCCTGATGGAAAATAAATCACCTTACTTGGATCAATTTTTTCACCTTTAAAACGAACCTCAAAATGCAAATGTGGCCCAGTGCTTCTGCCTGTATTACCGGACAATCCAATGATTTCGCCACTCCGCACAGGTTTCCCCGGATAAGCAAGTAATTGATCAAAATGTGCGTACAACGTTTCTAACCCGTTATAATGCCTTATAACAACAACATACCCATAATCAGAACTACGTTTAGCCACTCTAACTATCCCATCAAAAATAGAATATACAGGATCGCCAACTTCCATGCGTACATCAATTCCATAATGAAATTTTGGTCTTCTGCCCCAACTTCTGTATCCGAAACCTGAAGTTACGTCACCTATTGCTGGTGGATGAAAAGAACAATCCATACTATCGCGTAATTTCAATAAAATGGTATCATTCATTTCACGTAATGAAACTTTGTAAGGATTAATCACTACGGTATCCCATTCAAAGGGATAATGAGTATTTGCAGGAATCATAGCTGGATCGAATTTGAAATTCGGATCCCTTAGCATATCCCAATAGGTAACATCACTATATCCTGTAAATAAGTTATCAAATTCACCTTCTGCCTCACCTTCAGAATCGGCATCATCACCGTCACTCATATCTGTCATAGAATCCGCAACAACAGTATCAACTAAAAGCTCTTCCGAATCAAACTCATCATCCAAAAATAAACTGTCTTGTTTAATCTCTATGTTTAGCTTTGGTGTTGTTACTTTTTGCCTTGGTGTATCTTGTAAAGAATTATTAATGGTTAATGTTGATGTAGGAATAGCAACTGTATTTGTGGTATCAATATTTATTGAGGAAGCATTTAAAACAGGATTACTGAAAGCGGATGTTTGGTTGTTTGCTATTACTCCATCTGATGAATCAATAATAACAGAAGTCGACATGCGCATACCGGCAGAAGTATCTACAACGACTAAAAACGAATCATTAATACTCAGTTCATTATCTGTTGTTGAATCTAATTCGTAAACCGACTCCATGTATTTTACCAAACTGTCATATTTAGCTTGTAAAACAGCAGCAGAATCGAATTTAGAAACATTTACTAACGGAATAGGAACCACAGGCACATTTACAGGAACTTGCGCCCAAACTGGAAATGCAAAAAATGAAAGTATAACAAGTAAAAATATATAGATGTACGGAAACTTAATTGTCATTATGCGCTTTGCTAAGAATTGCTAACGCATGCAATTTATCGCTTTCGAGTTGATTTGTGAGTGCCTGCAGGTTTTCGAACTTCATTTCATTACGCAGTTTATCAACAAATGCAACACTTAATGTTGTGTTATATAAGTCTTCGTTAAAATCAAACAAATGAACTTCAACGGCATGCGTGAGTCCATCAACAGTTGGTCTAACACCAATATTAAGCATACCCAAAATTGTACGGCTGTTGATAAAAACTTTTACTGCATAAACTCCATCAGCAGGAATTTGTTTATTTATGTTATCAACCTTTATGTTAGCCGTGGGAAAACCAATGGTTCTTCCCAATTGCCTACCTTTAATAACCGTGCCCGAGATAACATAATATTTGCCCAAATATTTAGCAGCTTGTTTCACATCACCCTCATTTAATGCTTTACGAATGCGCGTTGAACTAACTGAAATTTCATCAATGTCATGCTCAGGAATTTCCTCTACTTCAAACCCATATAAACTACTGTATTCTTTTAAGTGCTCGAACGAGCCTTCTCTGTTTTTACCAAACCTATGGTTATATCCAATAACAAGAACCTTAGTGCCGATTTTATTCACCATGATATCGCGAATAAACTGCATGGATGTTAAACGTGAAAACTCTTTAGTAAATGGTATAATGATTAAATGATCTACCCCTTCACTTTCCAGTGCCTCAATTTTTTCTTCTAATGTATGTAATAATTTTAGTCCATGATCATCTGGGAAAAGCACCATGCGTGGATGAGGATCAAAAGTCATTACAACTGTTTCGCCATTTTTTTCTAGTGCAATTTGCTTCAGTCTGTTTAAAATAACTTTATGCGCAGCATGCACCCCATCAAATGTTCCTTGGGTAACAATGGCGTTATTAATTTTAGGTAACTCGTCTAAACTGCGGTATACTTTCATGCGTAATAACGCAAATGTAATAAAATTAAAGAAGTAGCTCGTTATTGTATATCAGGTTGATTTTCGATAAAACTCACCACCTCTTCAACTGTGTGTGCATCACTTAGTAAATAATTACCGCTGCGCGTGCGACACAAACTATTTAAATGTGCACCACTGTTTAAGGCTTTACCAAAATCGTAAGCTAAAGAACGTATGTATGTACCTTTGCTACACACCACCCTGAACTCCACAATGGGCATTTCTATTTTGGTAATTTCAAAGGCTTTTATGGTAACTGGGCGTGGTGTAAGTTCTACTTCTGTTCCGGCTCTAGCGCTTTCATATAAACGAACACCATCTTTTTTTATCGCACTATAAAGAGGCGGCAATTGCATCATATCACCTATAAATTGTTGGGTGGTTTGATGAATCAGTTCGGTTGTAATATGCTCGGTTGGGTAAGTTTGATCAATCTCTGTTTCATTATCGTATGAAGGACGTGTGGCACCTATATAAAAACTACCCGTGTATTCTTTTTCTGTGGCCATGTATTGGTCAATATTTTTGGTTTCTTTACCAATACAAACAATCAATAATCCAGTTGCTAAAGGATCTAATGTTCCTGCATGACCCACTTTTAGTTTCCGTTTCTCCCCTTCCTTAATTTCTTTAAACTTATGCAGGCTGCGCAATAAAATATAACGCAGTTTATTTACTACATCAAAGCTTGTCCAAGTAAGCGGTTTGTTAATTAACAAAACACAACCTTGTTCAACATTAATAGAAATAGGATATGACATGGAGACTATATTATTTGCAACTGATAACCCATTGCATATAAGATTAAAATGGCTGCACCAACAATAATGCGGTACCATCCAAATAATTTAAATCCATACTTTGTTAAAAAACCAATAAATGCTTTGATGGCAATAATTGCAACCACAAAAGCTACAACATTCCCTATCAGCAATATACTTATATCACTGCTATTAAACCCTATCTTAAGGTGGTACTTTAACATTTTATATCCTGTAGCAGCTAACATAGTTGGTACGGCTAGAAAAAAAGAAAATTCAGCAGCCGTTGTACGATTTAATTTCTGGGTTAAACCACCAATAATTGTAGCTGCTGATCGAGATACTCCAGGTATCATAGCGATAACCTGAAACAAACCAATAAAAAATGCATTTTTATACTCAACGTCTCTTGCCCCAGATGTTTCAGTTTTGGCAAACCATTTATCTACAAAAAGCAGGACCAAACCTCCTAACAATAAAGTAATGGCTACAACTAATGCATTTTCAAGCATGGCATCAATATAATCATTCAGTAAAAAACCAAAAATGGCTGCAGGTATGAAGGCTAAACCTAATTTAAAATAAAAATCAATGGACTGAAAAAATCTTTTCCAATACAAAACCAACACACTTAAAATGGCTCCAAATTGAATGGCTACAGTAAACATTTTAACAAAATCGTTATTGGCAATGCCCATAGCCGAAGAGGCCAACACCATGTGACCAGTTGATGAAACAGGAAGAAACTCAGTTAATCCTTCAACAATGGCTAATACCACTGCTTCAAAAATACCCATACGTTTTGCTGGTATTAGTTTTTGCGCATGATAGCAAAAATCTCAATCACAAAGCCAATCATAACCAAAATTGGAGCCACAGTTAGTTTGGTCGTGCTAAAAATATCTTCTGTTCCAGACATTAACGTAAATCCTATGGCTATAAAAACTACACCTAAAATCATTAATAAGTAGTTTAGTTTGCCAAAAATGAAATGCTCTTCAGCCTTAGGTAAATGTGGCTTCTCTATTGGTTTCTTTAATGTTGCTTTTTGCATATTAATGTGTTTAGTATAAATCGTCAATTTTTAATTTTAAGTAATGATTGGTGCTAAATGCACTACTCATCATACTTATTATTATGCCTACAAGTATAACAACAACAAACAAGATTGCAAACTGTGTATTATCATATAGCGCTTCAATACCTCCAATCCAGTTAGGAAGGGCTGACAAAACGCCTAAAAGTAACAAGCAAGCGATAATGCCACCATATAACCCATGTAAAATACTTTTAAACATAAATGGTTTAATAATAAACCAGTGGGTAGCACCTACCATTTGCATGCTTTTAATAATAAACCTGCGAGCATAAAGATTTAAACGAATGGTATTATTAATTACTGTGATAGATATAATTAAGAAAATAATACTCAATGAAATGAGTACAGTACCTATTGTACCTACATTCTTGTTGATTTCGTCTAATATGTTTTGCTGGTAAACTACCTCCTGCACTTCGGGGTTCCTGCGCAATTCTATATCAACTGTTTTAAGTTTATCAGGAGATGTATATGATGACTTTAAAAATAACTCCACACTTGGTAAAAGCGGATTAAAACCAAGAAAACCGACAAAGTCTTGACCAATTTCGGTAGAAAACTGTTGAGCCGCTTGTTCTTTGCTAACAAAAACAACACGTTTGGTATATTCTTGCTGCTGCATTGTAGCCATTACACGTTTCATATCAGCCTCGGCTACTTCATCTTTAAAAAAAACGGTAAGCTGAAAGTTTTCCTTTAAATATTGTTGTAGCTTATTTCCGTTAATTAAAATAATGCCGAATAATCCCAACATAAAAAGCACCATGCCAATACTAATGATTGATGGCAAGTATGATACCTTACGTTTTTTTTTGATTTTTGGTTCGGTTGCGCTCACTTGTTGTATAATTTATTAAATACAAATGTAACAATTATGCTTTGTACCCAAAGCCACGATACTCACACCTATACGTGGATATAAACACAACGGTTATGGATGATGAAAAGCCCAAACAACTAACCAATCTATTCAAGCTAGCAATACACCTTCATCAACTGTGCTATCAATAGATGGGACGAAAACTTATTCAATTGAATATGTACCTTATCATGATTTATAGTTAAAGAGTCCGCATTTTTAAAAAGTGTTGTTAACTGTTCGCTTGTTTCAAAATAATTTACGGCATCGCCTCCTACTTCAGTTAGACTTGAGGTATTAGCTACGGCTACATTTACATCACTTCGCATGGCCTCTAAAACCGGAATTCCAAATCCTTCGAACTCGCTAGCATATATGCACATGCTTGCATTTTGGTACAATGCTGGAAAATCAACAAAATCGGCACCTTCAATAAAATGAACCTTATCAGCTATCTGGTTTTGGTTGATGTATTGATGAAGATCTTCAGCGTAATTAGTTTGTTTACCTACAAATACCAAATGTTTGTTTACGTTGGATTGATGGAATGCTTGCAATATCAAAAGCTGTTTTTTACGCGGCTCTATTGTTCCTATACAAATAAAATATGATGGATTTAAATCGTATTTTTTTCTAATAGCATCTAATTCTTGGCTTGATATTTTTTTATCAAATTGTTCATCACAATTTTGATAAACTACATTTATTTTTTGTGAATCAACTCCTAAAAACGACTGAATATCGGAGGCCGTTTGCATACTAGCCGCTACTACTACATGGGCATCAATACAAGCTTTAATAAGCTTACGTTTATAAATAAGCCTGTCAATTGTTTTATAATATTGTGGATAACGCAAAAAAATTAAATCATGAATGGTAACTATCGATTTCCCTTTAAAACTTTTTATGTTGTCAGGTAATTCATTACTTAAGCCATGATAAACATTAACCCCTAATTTATTGAGCATACCAGTTATACTATAGGTGCGCCATAAAGCTTTGAAGGTTTTACCAAAAATATTTTGGGGCGAAATAACATGCACATTGTTATATCCTTCAAACAACTTGGCAAATTCTAACTTAATAGATGGAGTAAATAAATAAAACACATGTTGCGGATATGCATCGAGCATACCTTTAATCACAAACCTAGAATAATTTCCTAATCCAGTATGGTTATTAAAAGCACGTTTTGCATCAAATGCTATCTTAAGTTGTGTGTTAGATGTTGCCAAGTTAAAATATTAATTCTTTTTTTATTATTCTATGTTAATAGTTTTATCAAATTTACAATACTTAAATTCCTTAAATTAAACAGCTACACTATGATCGCGCAATGCATCATTTAATGAAGTTTTTTTATCGGTTGATTCTTTACGTTTACCAATTATAATTGCACATGGTACTTGGTAATCTCCTGCTGGAAATTTCTTAGTATAACTACCTGGAATAACCACACTACGGGCTGGTACAAGCCCCTTGTATTCAATGGGATTATTTCCTGTTACATCTATTATTTTGGTACTCATGGTTAATATTACACCTGCACCAAGTACAGCTTCTTTTTCAACCCTAACACCTTCCACAACTATACAACGTGAACCAATAAAACAATTGTCTTCAATAATTACAGGTGCAGCTTGTACTGGCTCCAAAACACCGCCAATACCTACACCACCACTTAAATGAACATGCTTGCCAATTTGTGCACAACTACCAACGGTAGCCCAAGTATCTACCATTGTACCTTCATCTACATAAGCACCTATATTTACATAACTCGGCATCATAATTACTCCTTTTTGTAAAAATGCACCATAACGAGCTACTGCATTTGGTACAACGCGCACACCTTGTTCAGCATAATTGCATTTCAATTTCATTTTATCATGAAACTCAAATGGGCCAACCTCAATTGTTTCCATTTGTTGAATTGGGAAATACATGATTACAGCTTTTTTTACCCAATCGTTTACTTTCCAGCCTTCGGCAATAGGCTCTGCAGTGCGCAACTTGCCTTTGTCTAACATTTCTATTACCTCACGAATGGCATTTTGAGTATCAGCATTCTTTAATAATTCTCTATTTTCCCAAGCTTTTTCTATGGTGTATTGTAAACTCATTTAATGAATCTTTAGTAGTTTTTAAAGTCGTGAAATAACCACTAAGAAATTACTTACACAACTTTGCCTTCACAAAGTATTAAAATTATACCTTAAACTTGTAGTGTGGTTTGCACAAAATAAGGAACAAATCA
This sequence comes from Bacteroidota bacterium, assembly GCA_027482225.1. Taxonomy (GTDB): domain Bacteria; phylum Bacteroidota; class Bacteroidia; order UKL13-3; family UKL13-3; genus UBA6183. The sequence continues at coordinate 434,972 of JAIXWD010000016.1, read as the reverse complement.
ACCCCCAAAAAAGTTAAAAACATGAAAATTCGTTCACCACGTAAACCTAAATTAATTGAGCGGGCTGCAGAGCGTAGCGACTTTGATGACATTATCAAACTATCTAAAATATGTTTCCCCGATTCTGAACCATGGAAACTAGAAATGTTAGAAAGTCAGTATAAAATATTTGCTGAGGGTATGCAGGTTATTGAGTATGAAGGCGAAATTGTGGGTTCAGCAGCAAGTCTTATAGTGAGTTGGGACGAGTATGATGACGACCATACATGGAAAGAAATTTGTGATAATGGATTTATTACCAACCACGATGAAGAAGGCGATACGCTTTATGGTATTGAAGTAATGGTTCACCCGGATTACCAAGGTTTGAAAATTGGAAGACGATTGTATGACATGCGCAGGCAATTATGTGTAGACAAAAACCTAAAAGCAATTCTAATTGGAGGACGTTTACCAAATTTCCACAAACACTCCGCTAAGTTCGGTATTCGAGCATATGTAAAACGTGTTATAGAGAAAAAAATTAAAGATCCCGTTCTTACTTTTCAACTTTCGCAAGGTTTTACCATACAAAGACTAATTAAAGATTATTTACCCGATGACCATGAAAGTGAAGGTTATGCAACTTTATTAGAATGGATTAACCTAGATTATATACCAGAGACAAAAGAGCGAAGTGTATTAATGAAAAAAGTACGCGTTTGTGCTATACAGTATGAGCTACGTAAAATAAAATCATTTAAAGAGTTTGCTCAACAGTGTGAGTATTTTACTGATGTAGCAAGTAACTATAAAAGTGACTTTGCCTTGTTCCCAGAATTGTTTACTACACAACTTTTATCATTACATGAGTATAAAAGTATGAGTCCAGAAGATAGTATACGTAAGCTTGATGAGTATACAGAAGACTATATCAACTTATTTTCACGCTTAAGTATGGAATACAACATCAACATTATTGCTGGCACTCATTTACAGGTAGAGAATGACAACTTATATAATATTAGCTATTTGTTTAAACGAGATGGCACATACGAAAAGCAATACAAAATTCATATAACAAGTAATGAGGCCAAGTGGTGGGGAGTAAAACCTGGCAATGAAATTAAGGTCTTTAATACTGATTGTGGCAAGGTGGCTATAAATGTTTGTTATGATGTAGAGTTTCCTGAGATGACACGTATTGCTTGCCAAAAGGGAGCTAAAATTCTATTTGTACCGTTTAGCACAGATGAAAAACATGGTCATTTGCGAGTTAAAATATGTGCTCAAAGTCGTGCTGTTGAAAACCAGATTTTTGTTGCCACTGCAGGTACAATAGGCAATATACCTTCTGTAGATAATATGGATATTAATTATGCCCAATCAGGAATTTACACACCTAGTGACTTTGCATTTCCACCAGATGCAATAGCAGGCGAGTGCAGTACAAACATTGAAACAATTGTTATTGCAGACTTAGATTTAGCAGCTATTGAGCGTGCGCGTAATACGGGAACCGTATTAAATTGGAAAGACAGGCGATTAGACATGTACGAAGTACAAGAAAAATAACATTAACAAAAAAGAGGCTATTAAAATACAGCCTCTTTTTTATTTTGTACAAACTCGTTAATATTTATTAGGCTCCACCTTCGTTTTTATTTTCAATTAACTTAAACACATCATAGCTAAAACCTGTATTGCTAAAACCTCCATCATGGAAAAGATTTTGCATGGTAACCATACGAGTTAAATCACTAAATAAACTTAAGCAATAATCAGCACAAGCGTCAGCACTTGCATTACCTAACGGAGATAATGCATCTGCATAATCAAAGAAATCGCCAAAACCTTTAACACCACTACCTGCTGTGGTTTTTGTTGGGCTTTGAGAAATTGTATTTACACGTACTTTTTTCTCTTTGCCAAAACGGTAACCAAAACCACGAGCATAACTTTCTAATAAAGATTTGGCATCACCCATTTCATGGTAATCAGGAAAAACGCGTTGCGCACCAATGTATGTTAATGCTACAATAGAACCCCAATCTTTCATTGCATCTTTTTTCCATAATGTTTGCATTAAACGGTGGAATGAAATAGATGAAATATCTAATGTATCATGCATAAACTTATAATCTACATCAGCATAATCACGACCTTTACGAATATTTAAGCTCATGCCAACAGAGTGAAGCACAAAATCTATTTGGCCACCTAGTATCTCCATCGACTTGTCAATCAAATTCTCCATATCTTCAGTTTTAGAAACATCGCATGGAATAACTTGAGCGTTACCACAAACAGCAGCAAGATTATTAATTTCGCCCATACGCATAGCGATTGGAGCATTGGTTAACACAAATTCAGCACCTTGTTCATGTGCTTTTAAAGCTACTTGCCATGCAATTGACTTATCGTTTAGTGCACCGAAAATGATGCCTTTTTTCCCTTTTAAAATCATAATATTATTAGTTTTCGGATTGATAATTAATTTGACCAAACATGGTTTATTATGTTTATTCTTTTGCAATTTTATACATTTTCCGCTTACATTTGGTAAAATGATTTTAAGTAAACGTAACTTACTGTTTTTATTCTATTTATTACATAGCCTCAACTCAATCGGACATCCACCAAGGACTTTCGAGAAGCACGATTATTTGCATGGGAAATTAAACAATAAACGAACATGGTTTGATGTTACCATGTACAATATTACTTTAAAAATAACACCTAACAAAAAATACATTCAGGGCTATAATATCATATCATACAAAGTGCTTAAACCTGCAAATTTGATGCAGTTAGACATTCATGGCTTAATTAAAATAGATAGTATTGTATATAATCAAAAGCAATTAAAATACACCCGAGATAGTAGCATAATACTTATAAAAATACCACATCAACGAAAAAACAGCTGTCATCAATTACTTGTGTACTTTAGTGGTAATCCATTAATTGCAAAAAAAGCGCCATGGGACGGAGGCTTTGTTTTTACAAAAGACAGTAGTGGTAACGACTGGGTTGGATTAGCTTGTCAAGGATTAGGTGCTAGTACTTGGCTGCCATGTAAAGACCATTTAAGCGATGAAGCAGATAGTGTAAACATCAACTTACAAGTACCTTCACATTTAACAGGAGTAAGCAATGGGAAACTTACTGATTCAATAAACCTAAACAATGGTTACACTGAATTTAGATGGCAAGTAAGATATCCGATTAACAACTACAACATTACAGTAAATATTGGCAACTATAAACATTTTAATGATGAATACACTGCAAAGTACAACAACATCAACAAACCACTTACATTAGATTATTATGTACTTGATTATAACTTAAACAAGGCTCAAAAACATTTTGAACAAGTTAAAACCATGATGGCTTGCTATGAAAAATATTTTGGCCCCTACCCTTTTTGGAATGATGGTTATAAACTAGTTGAAACACCTTATTGGGGAATGGAACACCAAAGCGCAGTAAGCTATGGTAACGATTACAGCAATACACGTTGGGATTTTGATTTTATTATCATTCATGAAAGTGCACACGAATGGTTTGGCAATAGCATTACATCATTTGACCCTGCAGAACTTTGGTTACATGAGAGTTTCACTACACATGCTGAAGCTGTTTTTGTGGAATGTAATATGGATAAAGAGGCAGCACATAAATACCTAAAAATGCAAAAAAGGAACATAGAGAATAAACACCCATTATTGGGTACATCTAACGTTTATTTCCATGACTTTGAAGACAATGACATATATTATAAAGGTAGTTGGATGTTGTATACCATAAGGCATGTTATAGACAATGACACCTTATGGTTTAATAGTTTACTTGATTATTGTAATACATTTAAATACGCTAACATAACCAGCAAACAATGTATAGATTTTTGGGTAAACAGAACTGGTAAAAATTTAGCGCCAATTTTTGAACAATATTTAACACAAGCCCAACTTCCAGTATTAGAATATAGCTTAACTCCAGGAGAAAATGAAATACTTGAATTAAAATACCGATGGGTTAATGTGATAAAAGGATTTGAAATGCCAATTCAGGCCACAATTTCAAAAAACGATTATCAGCCGCTAACACCTACAACAAAATGGCGCGTTGTTGATTTAAATTACTTAGACCCAAAAGAATTTAAAATTAAAATTGATTACTACTTAATTGAAACCCGACAAATAGTAAACTAAAGGCATTAAGGCATTGGCATTTCTAATATTGTTGTTATGTAGTATGCCAATACAGTTACTAAAGAATAAATTAAATGCTCCATCCAAGGAGTATATTTCCTATAATCTATTCCTTGCATTTTACAGTAAATTGCCAACATTATTTTTTCTATAATGTATGATAACACAGTAGCGTATGCAATTCCTGTTATACCAAATAGATAAATAAACCAGAAAGAAAGTAGGCAATGAATTACAATATAGTTTGAGGATATAAGGTAGAAAATTTTGTTCTTCATTATTCCCATAATTACTGTTTGCGGGTATATCATACGACTAATAATGAGCAATAAGTAAATATTAAATATTTTATATCCAGCCATTAGCTCTTCGTTATAAGCATATTTAAATAAGTAAGGACTTAAAAACATTAATGCAATTGTTGACGGAAATAACCAACGCATTAGTTTTTGAGATGATTTTTTTAGTCTTGATAATCCTTCATCTAGTTTTTCTTCTGCATTTGATTTGGCAATTTCACCACTATAAACATTACTTAAAGAGTTTGCTAAAATTAAAAATATTGGTAACTCTCTGGCAGCATATCTATACATGGCGAACTCTTCATCAGTAAAATTAAACTCAATAATATAACTATTAATGTACTCCATACTTCCTGCCAATAATATAGAGAACATAATAGGCAAAACGCGCTTCATAAAATCAATGGTTAATGATTTTTGCACCGTAATGGTTGCATATTTCATTAATAAAATAATGGTGTAATTAAACTTGAGCAACGAAAGCACCAATAGTAAGTTTATGGCTAAATTTAAGGATTGTTTAAAGTATAAAGGCAAACACAACATCAGTATCTGAGCAAAAAATGTAATGGTACCCCAGATAATTAATGACTTATATTTCTCATTCAAATAAAAAATGTAATCTGTAATGTAAGTTGGTGTGTTTAAGAGCACCACTAAGGCAAACATTTGAAATAGATTTTTATCCTTATCATGCAAAAAACCCATAGATGCCACAATGATGGATGCCAAAATTGAAAACACCAATAACAAGAAAAATGTACTAAATAGCACTTTCTTCTTAAGTTCTGGTTCAGCATTATTGTAATAAGGAATAAGGGTATTAGTGATTGCCGCAACCCAAAAAAAAGTTAAGCTAGAAGTAACCAACATTAAATTCTCATATTGGCTTATTAAGCGTAAACCATATTCATGCTGGTATAGAATAGCAATTTTAGCTAGCAAAATTGAAATAAGGAACATGGTTCCAAACCTCAAAAAATGATAGATTTGTAGACTATTAAACTTATTAAGCTTACTCCAGATAAATGTCACAGATTTGGTTTAAATATTTTCCAAATAACTAATTTAACATTTATTTAAACAAATTATTGTTAGTGGTGTTGAGTTTGACATAATATTAAGTTTATTGTTTTTTTATGAAACATTAGTATTGTAGCTTCGTCAGTAAATTGTATTGTTATGAAATCAAACAGAAAAGACTTTTTAAAAACAGGTGCTATTTTAGCTGCAGGTGCTACTTTATATAAACCTGCTGTAAAAGCGGCTATCAATACGATAAACCAATTTACCAACGATGGTATGTTTACTTTGCCAAAGCTTCCATATACATATAATGCGCTTGAACCATTTATAGATGCACAAACGATGGAGATACACCATAGCAAGCATCATCAGGCATATGTTAACAACTTAAATACTGCTATTGCTAAAGAAGCGTCTTTAAAAGGCCAGAGTGTGGAGGAACTAATCGCAGTTATTGGTAAATTACCTGAAAACGTTCGTAATGCTATTAGAAATAATGGTGGTGGGCATTGGAATCACGCTTTTTTTTGGCAACTACTTAAAACAGGAACAAAGCCAAGTGAAAAATTGACCAACCTTATTGCTAAAAACTTTGGATCTATGGAGGAGTTTAAAAAACAATTCGAGAAAGCAGCATTAGGACAATTCGGTTCAGGTTGGGCTTGGTTAATAAAACAAGGTGATAAACTAATCGTCACATCAACCCCAAACCAAGACAACCCTTTAATGGATATAGCAACCTTAAAAGGCAATCCAATTATTGGACTTGATGTTTGGGAACACGCCTATTATTTAAAATATCAGAACAAAAGAGCAGAATATACCCAAGCTTTTTGGAGTGTTTTAAATTGGGAAAAGGTTGAGCAACTGCTAGATGCATAAACTTTAAAAAATTGATTGGCAATTGTAGAAAATATTTTTAATTTTGCCACCCTTTAATGGTGGTTTTAGCTCAGTTGGTTAGAGCGCCTGATTGTGGTTCAGGAGGTCGTGGGTTCGAGCCCCATATTCCACCCAAGATTAAAAGTTTCACTTTACCGTGAAACTTTTTTTATTTAAGATCATATTAAGTCTCCCATTTCATTTTCAATTAGCAGATTATTACTACTGTTTTATTATACTATTTAATAAATAATGACTTCTTGATCAATATAAAATTAATTGATTAAAAGTCAGAAATTGAATTGTAAATTCAGCATTGAAATCTAAATATCTAATTAACTAAACAGTTATATTGCACCCCAATGATTGCAAGAAAACTATATTATAGTTTAACTCCGAAAATGCGTAGAGTGGCTAGAAGGATAATTTACCTTCCGATAGATTTATTGTACTTAATTTCCAGCAATCGAAATCCAATGATACCTCCCAAAGGTTTGATTTTTACAGGATCAGGAGACTTTGAAAAGTCGGGCAATGACTTAGTTAAACTGTGTATTGATTATGCAAACCTTAAGCCCAATAGTTCTATATTAGATATTGGATGTGGCATAGGTAGATTAGCCGTTCCACTAACACTATATTTAAATGAAAATGGCAAATATGAAGGTTTTGATGTTGTAGCGGACGGTATTAATTGGTGTAAAGAAAAAGTAAGCAGTAAATATCCTAATTTTAATTTCATTCATACACCCCTAAGAAACGATTTATATAATTTAGATGTCAAACATCAAGCTGCACATTTTATATTTCCTTATCCCGATAACACTTTTGATACAGTTGTATTAACTTCTGTATTCACTCACATGCAGCCCGCTGAGGTTCAAAACTACTTAAAAGAAATAAAACGCGTTTTAAAGCCAGGTGGGCATTGTTTGTCAACATTCTTCATATTAGAAGAAAATACTCCAGAAATCTTAAATAGAAACCCTCATCTTATGCAATTTAGGTTTGAGTATGACACCTACTACCTGCATGATAACAAAGTAAAAGATGCCAATATTGCTTTTAAATCTTTTGCTATAAAGAACATGGCGGAAGCTGCAGCTTTAATGATAAAGTTGCTAAACCACGGTTGGTGGAAAGGGTCAGATAAATCGAAGAGTTTAAATTATCAAGACATAGTTATTTTTATACCGCAATAATTTATGCAAAAAATTTTTCGAAAAACTCTATTTCAAAAAAAAACGACCAACTGCATGCAGTTGGTCGTTTTGCTTTAATGTTGTTAAGCTTTTAGTAACGGCTTCCACCATCATTACCACCACGGTTGTAACCACCACGGTCACCACCACGGTTGTAACCACCACGATCGCCACCACGATTAAAACCACCACCTGAACGAGGACGGTTGTTATCGAAAGTACGCTCGCGAGCTTCGTTAACTTTGATGCTGCGTTGTGCAACTTCAACGTCATTCAAGCCGTTAATAGCATTGTTTGCTTCAGCGTCATTAGGCATTTCAACAAATGCAAAGCCTTTACTGCGTCCAGTAAATTTGTCAGTCATAATTTTAACTGATGCAACTTCACCGTAAGGGGTAAAGACGTCTTTTAAATCGTTCTCGCTCAAATCATATGAGAGATTACCAACGTAGATTTTCATGTAAAAAAAATTAATAAATACAACACGAAGATGGGATTAAAATCTGAAAAACAATAACTTTTGAAAATAAAAGCCGCTTTTTTTTTATTCAAGCTAAATAGATTGGGAAAAGTATATACTTAGATATGGCTTCTAGCTCGATACATAACAATAATCCACTTAAAAATAGATTACATTACCATTTCAATCATTAAGGCTTAGATAAAAGTTGTGTTTTTAATCTAATTAGTTTTAAATAGATTAAAAAAAATGGTTATATGTAAACTAAGTATGCCAATTGCATATAAAATATAGATTTAAAATGCATGATTAAACTAAATACTTAATAAATAAAACCAAGCCTTTACAAGTCTTTTTTATATGTTAAGCATTATTTTTTAAGGTTAATTTCATAAATGCTAATCCAATCATTTACTGTCATTTTTTTAACCAACTTAGCCAATAAATCGAACGGTATATGTTCAGTTTTTTTAAATCGAATACAACTTTTTCCAATATCCAATTTGGGTTTATAGTTTTTTAGATATTCGTTTTTAAACCAATCAAATAAGTTTTCATCGGCATATAAACCCATGTGATAAAAACTTATCCCATTTTTTTGAGATGCAATGGCCATAAATGGAAGGGGTAATTGCGGATTACAATGATATCCATTAGGATAAATATGATGAGGCACAACATATCCAATCATTCCATAACTCATCTGAGCTTCGAAACCTTTGGGCAAATTGGAGAAAATTGTTTGGTGCAATTTTAGCATTGGTTCTCTGCGTTCAATAGTCAACTCATTAATGTAGTTTTCTATGTTATCAACATTACTTTTCATACACAAATTTCATTATAAAGTACATTACAATTCATTCGCAAATATTAAAAATAACAATTCATTTTTTCAACCTCCAAAACATAATTTAGTAACTAACAAAATTCACATACAAAACCATCAATTGATTATCAACAGTTAAGAACTACTTTAAGAGATAAAATGCGCATTACGATTCTGCCGATCAAACCTTTAGCAATTATCAATTGTTATTAAATTTTACAGTACAAAACATGTTATTAAATAGGTATTGATTTAATAATTTATTGTGTAATATTGCACGTTCCCAATAACTCGTAAAACAATGTCAACATCAATAGATTATTTAGCATTAGCGGTGCAATTCATGGTAGCAGCGGGCTTCGTTGTTACAACCATGGTGGCAACTCATTTAATTGGCCCTAAGCGAAAAACAGCCGATAAACTTGAAAATTTTGAGTGTGGTATTGAATCAAAAGGCAATGCGCGTATCCCCTTTTCAATTAAATACTTTTTGATTGCCATTCTGTTTGTAATGTTTGATGTTGAAGTTATTTTCATGTATCCATGGGCTGTTAACTTTCGCGAGTTAGGTCAAATCGGTTTTATGGAAATGTTGTTTTTTACAGGAACATTACTTTTAGGATTTTTATACATCCTTAAAAAGGGGGCATTAAAATGGCACTAACCTCACTTTAACATAAATAATAGGTTAACCAAACTAAATAACGATAGTATTTAAAATCAAAAAAATGTCAACAGAATTAACCATAACAAAAGCTCCGGCAGGCCTAGAAGGTCCTGGTTTTTTTGCAACAAATATTGATAAAGTTGTCGGCCTAGCCCGATCTAACTCAATTTGGCCTTTACCATTTGCTACATCATGCTGTGGTATTGAATTTATGGCTACCATGGGAAGCAATTATGATTTAGCTCGTTTTGGTTCAGAGCGAATGAGCTTTTCGCCACGTCAAGCCGATTTATTGATAGTTGCAGGTACAATAGCAAAGAAAATGGGTCCCGTTTTAAGACAGGTTTATTTACAAATGGCAGAACCTCGCTGGGTGATATCAGTTGGTGCTTGCGCAAGCACTGGTGGTATTTTTGATACTTACAGTGTATTACAAGGTATAGATAAAGTAATTCCTGTTGATGTTTATGTGCCAGGATGCCCTCCTCGCCCAGAACAAATTATAGATGGTATCATGCAAATTCAAGAACTGGTTAGAAATGAGCCCATACGCAGAAGGAACACTCAAGAGTATAAAGCTTTAATGCAACAATACGGTATTCAATAACAATAAAATGTCCGAACTTACTAACGTATATATAGCTGAAAAAATAAGAAATCAATTTGGGGATGCCATCCTATCGGCCTCAGAACCATATGATATGCTTACCTTAGTAGTTAATCCATCTATTGCACATGGTGTGATTAATTGGTTAAAAAACGATGCTGAAATTAAGATTCAATTTTTAACGGATGTATGTGGTGCTCAGTTTCCTGAAATTGAAGGTCAAGAGTTTTGTGTGATTTATCATTTACATAGCCTTACCAACAATATACGCATCAGGATTAAATCATTCTTACCAGCTTCAAACCCAATTATAGCAACGGTTACTGATTTATTTGAAAGTGCCAATTGGCAAGAGCGCGAAACCTACGACTTCTATGGTATTATTTTCGAAGGCCATCCAAATCTTACCCGTATTTTAAATATGGATGAGATGGATTATTTCCCCTTGCGTAAAGAATTTCCTCTTGAAGATGGAACCCGAACAGATAAAGAAGATAAATATTTTGGACGTTAATTTTAACGGATACACACATGAACGAATTTGACGATAAAAGCGTTGAGCAAATTGAAGAGCAAGAATATACCACGTTAAACTTGGGTCCTACGCACCCTGCAACACATGGTATTTTTCAAAATGTGCTTACCATGGATGGAGAGATTATTGTAGATGCAGTGCAAACAATAGGCTATATTCATCGTGCATTCGAAAAAATTGCAGAACACAGGCCATATAACCAAATCACAACATTAACCGATCGTTTAAATTATTGCTCATCTCCTATTAATAATATGGGATGGCACATGACGGTTGAAAAACTTATTGGCGTTGAAATTCCAAAACGTGCCCAATACATGCGCGTTATCATTATGGAGTTGGCCCGTATTTCCGACCATTTGGTTTGTAATGCTGTAGTTGGTGTTGACTCTGGTGCACTTACAGGATTTACATACTTATTTCAATGGCGTGAAAAAATTTACGACATTTTTGAACAAATTTGTGGTGCACGATTAACTACTAACATTGGTCGTATTGGTGGTTTAGAGCGCGATTTTAGCGATGAAGTTTATAAAAAAATTAAAGAATTCCTGCATGACTTTCCAAAAGGTTTTACTGAGTTTTCAAACCTATTAGAGCGTAACCGCATTTTTGTAGATCGTGTTGCTAACACTGGTGCAATATCAGCAGAACGGGCATTAAGTTTTGGATTTACTGGACCAAATCTTCGTGCAGCAGGTGTTGATTATGATGTAAGGGTAATGTCACCTTACAGTTCTTACCAAGATTTTGAATTTGCTATTCCTATTGGAGAAAAAGGTGATACCTATGATCGTTTCATTGTTCGCCAAAACGAAATTTGGGAGAGTTTAAAAATTATTCGTCAGGCTTTGGACAATATGCCTCAAGGTAAATGGTATGCTGATGTTCCTGAGTTTTACTTGCCTCCTAAGGTAGATGTTTACACAAAAATGGAAGCCTTAATATACCACTTCAAAGTAGTAATGGGTGAAACAGATGTGCCTAAAGGTGAAATCTATCACAGCGTAGAAGGAGGTAATGGTGAACTAGGATTTTATTTAATTAGCGATGGTGGCAGAGCACCTTTCCGCCTTCATTTCCGTAGACCTTCATTTATATATTACCAAGCATACCCTGAAATGATTAAAGGAAGCATGTTAAGCGATGCCATTTTAACGATGAGCAGTTTAAATGTTATTGCTGGAGAATTAGACGCTTAAAAATTTTAGATATATTGAGATGTTAGATTTTAGGGATAGTATTTAGCCCGCAGATATAGAACCAAATACAATGAGTGAATTAAAAGAAGTTCGTTTCAGTGCAGAGTCAGAAGATTTAATCCAAAATCTGATTAAGCGCTATCCAGAAGGAAAACAAAAATCAGCACTTATTCCGGCATTGCACATTGCTCAAGCCGAATACGATGGCTGGTTAAGTGTACCTGTAATGGATAAGATAGCCGAAATACTAAACATCAAACCAATTGAGGTGTATGAAGTGGCAAGTTTCTACTCTATGTTTAACCTCAATCCCGTAGGCAAATGTTTAATTGAAGTTTGTAGAACCAGTAGTTGCTGGTTACGTGGTGCAAACGATGTTGTTGCACATATTGAAAAACGACTTGGCATTAAAGATGGTGAAACTACCCCTGATGGTAAATTCACACTTAAAACAGTGGAATGTTTAGGCAGTTGTGGTACGGCCCCAATGCTACAAATTGGAGAGCATTTCCATGAAAACCTTACTCTTGAAAATGTTGATGAGTTAATTAACAAGTACAAAACTGAAACCTCACACAGTAAATACTTGGATGGTTCAACATTTAGAAAATACTAAGCTACATGGCACGAAAAATATTACTTGAACACATAGATGTTCCAGGCATTAATACTTACGATGTTTACCGCAGTAAAGGCGGTTACGCTTCTGTAGAGAAAGCACTTAAAACAATGAATCCACAAGATGTTGTGGAGGAGGTAAAAAAATCAGGTTTACGTGGACGTGGTGGTGCGGGATTTCCAACAGGTATGAAATGGAGTTTCTTGGCTAAGCCTGAAGGTGTGCCTAGTTACTTGGTTTGCAATGCTGATGAAAGTGAACCGGGTACTTTTAAAGACCGATATTTAATGGAATACCTCCCTCATTTATTGATAGAGGGTATGATAACATCCAGTTACGCTCTTGGTGCAAACACTTCATATATTTATATACGTGGAGAGTATTTTTATTTAGTTCGTATTTTGGAAAAAGCCATTTCAGAAGCTTATGCAAACGGTTGGTTAGGTAAAAATATTTTAGGCACTAATTATAGTTTAGACCTATACGTTCATCCCGGTGCAGGTGCATATATTTGTGGTGAAGAAACTGCATTACTCGAGTCGTTGGAAGGTAAACGCGGTAATCCCAGAATTAAGCCTCCGTTTCCCGCTATCGCTGGATTGTACGGTTGTCCAACAGTTGTTAATAATGTTGAAACCATTGCTGCTGTTGTTCCGATTATAAACATGACTGGTGATGAATATGCTAAAATTGGTATTGGACGTAGTGCAGGTACTAAATTAATTTCTGCATCAGGCCATATTAAAAAACCTGGTGTATACGAAATTGAAATGGGTATTACTGTAGAAGATTTCATATACAGTGATGAATATTGCGGTGGTATATTAAATGATAAAAAATTAAAAGCGGTGGTAGCAGGTGGTTCATCTGTGCCAATACTACCTGCTGATTTAATTTTAACTACAGCAAATGGTGAAAAACGTTTAATGAGTTATGAAAGCCTTGCTGATGGTGGTTTTGCTACTGGAACTATGTTAGGTTCAGGTGGTTTTATTGTAATGGATGAAAGTACAAGCATTGTACAAAACCTACATACATTTGCTCGTTTTTATCACCACGAAAGTTGCGGACAATGTAGCCCTTGCCGTGAAGGAACAGGTTGGATGGAAAAAATCATTCATAAAATTTTGGATGGTCATGGCACATTGGAAGACATTGATTTGTTATGGGATATCCAACGCAAAATTGAAGGAAATACCATTTGCCCATTGGGTGATGCAGCTGCATGGCCTGTAGCAAGTGCTATTCGTCATTTCCGTCATGAATTTGAAGAGTTTGTTAAAAACCCATCAGCACAACGCGAAGTGAAATATTATTTCCATTGTAACAATATTGATACAGCTGCTGCATACAGTAGTATATAATTAACAAAAAAGACTTATCCAACCAAGTTTGGATCAGTGGCAATTATAGAAGAGAATTAAATTATGGCTAAAGTAACCATAGACGGAATACAAATTGATGTGCCAGATGGCACAACCATTTTGAACGCAGCGCGTATGATTGGTCCTGATGTGGCCCCTCCTACCATGTGCTATTACAGCAAACTAAAAACAAGTGGTGGCTATTGTCGCACGTGTCTGGTTGAGGTAACTGCAGGTAGTGAAAAAGATCCGCGTCCAATGCCAAAGTTAGTAGCAAGTTGCCGAACCACAGTTATGGATGGTATGGTAGTAGCGAACAATACTTCTGCTAAAGTTAAAGATGCCCGTGCAGGTGTGGTTGAGTTTTTATTATTAAATCACCCATTGGATTGCCCTGTATGCGACCAAGCAGGTGAGTGTCATTTACAAGACTTAAGCTACGACCACGGCAATTATAAAACACGCACCGATTTTGAACGCAGGACGTTTGAAAAAATCGATATTGGTGAAAAAATTCAATTGCACATGACCCGCTGTATCCTATGCTATCGTTGCGTAAAAACAGCTGAGCAAATTACAGATGGTCGCGTACATGGTGTTATAAATCGTGGTGATCATGCCGAAATATCTACCTATATAGAGCAGGCTATTGATAATGATTTTTCTGGAAATGTGATTGATGTATGTCCTGTCGGAGCTTTAACAGATAAAACTTTCCGATTTAAAAGCCGTGTTTGGTTTACCAAACCTGTTGACGCACATCGCAATTGTGAAAACGAAAAATGCAGTGGCAAAGTGGTATTGTGGTATCAAGGTGAAGAGGTATTGCGTGTAACAGGCCGTAAAGACCAATGGGGTGAAGTGGAAGAGTTTATATGTAACACTTGCCGTTTTGATAAAAAACAAACTAGCGATTGGACAATTGAAGGACCCAGGAAAATCAACCGTCATTCGGTGATATCGGCTAACCATTACATGAACATGGTTAAACCCAAAGAATTTAAGTTGAACGAAATAAAACAAATTACCGAATAATGGATTGGGCATTACTGTTAGATAAAACAATTCTCATCGTAATTATTTTTGCGGTGAGTTTAGGCATTGCTGCCTACTCAACCTATGGTGAACGTAAAATTGCAGCTTTCTTGCAAGACCGCTTAGGACCAGATCGTGCAGGGCCGTTTGGTTTGTTACAACCAATTGCCGATGGTGTTAAAATGTTTACCAAAGAAGAGATTATTCCAAATGCTTCTGATAAATTCTTATTCATTGTTGGTCCATGTATTTTTATGATGACGGCTTTAATGACCAGTGCTATCATACCATGGGGTAAGTCGTTTAATTTTGGTGGACATGAGTTTGGTTTGCAGGTTGCAGATTTAAATGTGGGCTTGTTATACTTATTCGCAGTGGTATCAATTGGCGGATATGGTATTATGATTGGTGGATGGGCATCAAACAATAAGTTTGCTTTGTTAGGTGCTTTACGTGCAGCCTCACAAATGATTAGCTACGAATTGGCAATGGGTATGAGTATTGTTGCTTTGTTGCTAATCAACAACTCATTGAGCCTTCGCGAAATCGTAGATGGACAAGCTGGAGATGGTAATGTATGGAATGTAGTGCGCCAACCAATTGGTTTTTTAATCTTTTTAATTTGTGCTTTTGCTGAGTGTAATCGTGCTCCATTCGATTTACCTGAATCTGAAAGTGAATTAATAGGTGGTTATCACACAGAATTTAGCTCAATGAAATTAGGCTTATTCTTGTTTGCAGAGTATATAAATATGTTTATCTCATCAGCAATTATTGCAAGTTTATATTTTGGTGGTTATCATTTTCCAGGCATAGATAGTTTGGATTTACCTCAAAATATTGCTGCTATTGTAAGCATAGCAGTATTGTTTGCTAAAATATTGTTCTTCATTTTCTTTTTCATGTGGGTACGTTGGACATTACCTCGTTTCCGCTACGATCAATTAATGAATTTAGGATGGAAGATATTAATTCCGTTATCAATTGTAAACGTATTAGTAACCGGTGCATGGATTACTTTCTTTAAATAATCTAAATACACCAAACACGAAAACAGAATCAACCATGCAATTAACGAATAGATCAAAAGTAGTTGTAAAGCACGACCTAAATTGGTTAGAAAAACTATATTTACCAGCTATTTTTAGTGGATTAGCAATAACAATAAAACACTTATTTAAAAAATCAGCAACCGTAAGGTATCCTGAAGAAAAACGTGAAATTGCTTCAGTTTATCGCGGACAACATGTTTTAAAACGCGATGATAAAGGTCGTGAAAATTGCACCGCATGTGGCTTATGCGCTGTAGCATGCCCAGCTGAAGCAATAAGTATTGAAGCTGCTGAACGTAAAAAGGGTGAAGAAAATTTATATCGCGAAGAAAAATATGCTGCTAAATATGAAATTAATATGCTACGCTGTATATACTGTGGGTTGTGCGAAGATGCTTGTCCTAAAGACGCCATTTACCTGAGTGATAGAATTGTACCCACTGCATTTACACGTGGTAACTTTATTTATGGTAAAGATATATTGGTAGAGGGAATTGATGCATCAGGACGCGTAGATGTAAGCAAGCGTAAAAAGAATTACGAAATGGAAGGTTCTCCAAAACAACCTTTAATTAACAAATAATCATCACGAGTTAACAATAAATCATGAGCTTATACTTATTCCTAACTTTAGCTATTTTAACAATAATCAGTGCATTAGCTGTTGTGTTTTCTAAAAACCCAATGTACAGTGTATTGTGGCTTATTGTTTGCTTCTTTACAATAGCAGGTCATTATGTATTGTTAAATGCCCAATTCCTGGCAATTGTTCATTTAATAGTTTATGCTGGTGCTATTATGGTACTATTCCTATTTGTGGTCATGTTATTAAATTTAAATGCCGATACCGAACCACATAAATCAAATCTATCCAAAATAGCCTCAGCCATAGCAGCTGGGTTGTTTTTTGTAGTGTTGATTGCATCAATACGTGCCACAGCATTAGGTGAATTTAACCTGCCAAATAAAACAAATATTGGTTTTGTTGAGGAAGTTGGTAAAAAACTATTTACAGATTTCTTATTGCCATTCGAAATATCTTCAGTGCTCTTTTTATCTGCAATGATTGGTAGTGTTTTGTTGGCGAAAAAAGAGAAAAAATAACCAATTAAAGGGATTAAGAATATGGAAAATACATTACAAGCAGTGCCACAAAATTGGTATTTAGTATTAAGCACTTTATTATTTTGTATAGGTATTATGGGCGTACTTTTTCGCAGAAATGCCATCATTATTTTAATGTGTATAGAGTTGATGTTAAACTCGGTTAATTTGTTATTGGTGTCATTCTCGGCATACAGTGGTAATAGCGATGGACAAGTATTCGTGTTTTTTATCATGGTAGTTGCAGCAGCAGAAGTAGCTGTTGGCTTAGCCCTAATGATGAGTATATATAGAAATGCTGCAAGTACAGATATTAATGTATTAAATAAATTAAAGTGGTAACACAAAATTAGAAAAGTAACGCACACATGAACGATAACATGATACAAGACACCTTATTGGTAACACCGGCATTACTGGTTTCGTTGTTGCCTTTAATTGGTTTCCTCATTAACGGATTGTTTGGAAAGTTTCTTCCAAAATCAGTTACTGGCTGGATAGCTGCACTCGCTATTTTAGGCTCTTTTATTTGCTCGGTAACATTATTTAACGGGCTAAATTCTACTTCATCTCTAAATATTGATATTTTTAATTGGATTGCATTCAGCAACATCAATATCACTTTCGGTTTTTTAATTGACCCGCTAACCATCACTATGCTTTTAGTGGTAACTGGTATTGGTTTTTTAATTCACTTATACAGCATAGGATACATGCACGATGATGAAGGCTATACTCGTTTCTTCACTTATCTTAATCTTTTTATCTTTTTCATGTTGTTATTGGTAATGGGTAACAACTATTTAGTAATGTTTATTGGTTGGGAAGGTGTAGGTTTATGCTCCTATTTATTAATTGGATTTTGGTTTAAAAATGAATCATACAACAATGCCGCTAAAAAAGCTTTTGTAATGAACCGTGTAGGCGATTTGGGCTTTTTGTTGGGTATGTTTTTTATGTTGTTTTATTTTGGAAGCATAGATTATTCAACCGTTGCAAATCAAGCTCAAACTTTAGCACCAAATAGTGCATTATTAATTACAATTACTATGTTATTATTTGTGGGTGCAATGGGAAAATCGGCACAGTTGCCATTATTCACGTGGCTTCCTGATGCAATGGCTGGACCAACTCCTGTTTCTGCATTAATACATGCTGCAACGATGGTAACAGCTGGTATTTACATGATTGTGCGAAGCAATATTTTATTCTCTTTAGCACCAACTACATTAACGTTTATATTAATAGTAGGCGTGGCTACATCTGTATTTGCTGCAGTTATTGGTTTATTACAAAATGATATTAAAAAGGTACTCGCTTACTCTACCGTTTCTCAATTAGGTTTGATGTTTGCGGCCTTAGGCCTAGGAGCATTTAGCAGTGGCATGTTCCATGTAGTTACACATGCATTTTTTAAAGCATTATTATTTTTAGGAGCTGGTAGTGTTATTCATGCCTTACATGGCGAACAAGACATTCGTAAAATGGGTGGTTTAGGAAAATACATTAAAGTAACTTATATCACATTTTTACTAGCATCATTAGCCATCTCAGGTTTTCCATTTTTATCAGGTTTCTTCTCAAAAGACGAAATTTTAGCACATGCTTTTGAACAGAACAAAACTATTTGGGTAATCTTATCTATCAGTTCATTCATTACTGCATTTTATATGTTCAGGTTAGTGTTCTTAACTTTCTTTGGTAACTTTAGAGGTACTGAAGAAACCAAGAAACATATTCATGAATCACCAATAACCATGACTTTACCGCTGATTGTACTTTGTATTTTGGCAGTAGTTGGTGGTTTGTTGGGCTTACCTGAAGTTTTCCATGTTCAACATGTATTTAGTACTTATTTGTCATCAGTAACAGAGGGTTCAGCACAATATTTAGTTCATCACGAAAAAGTTTCTCATGCTACAGAAATTGCCTTAATGAGTTTTGCAGGTATTGGAGCTATTGTGGTAATTCTATTTGCTTACAACAAGTATGTTAAACAAAATGCATTACCTGCAGATGAGGTTGAATTAACCGGTTTAAATAAAGTAATCAGCAATAAGTTTTATGTTGACGAAATTTATGAAACTGTGTTTGTTAAACCAATTACAGTATTAAGCGATTTGTTTTTGGTATTGGTTGATAAATTAATTATTGATCTGGCTGTGAATGCAACAGCTTGGATAGTGGCCACAACAGGTAAAACCATGCGATTATTGCAAACTGGTAACACCGGATTTTATGTGTTTGCTATGATTATTGGCATGATGGTATTATTGATAATTCGCTTGTTTATATAAATGATGACCTTACTACTTTTATTATTACCGTTAGTTGCTGCTTTAGCCGTATTGCTTAGTGGCAATAAAATGGCATCGCGTGTAGCTTTGTTATTTACTGTTGCCGAGTTTGGTTTAACAGTTTATGCTTACACCATTTTTAAACAACAAGGTCCTGAAGCATTCGTATTTTTTCACGATTGGATAAGCAGTCCTAAAATAAGCATTAACTTAGGTGTTGATGGGTTAAGTTTTGTAATGATTGGCTTAACAAACTTCTTACTTCCTTTAATCGTGCTAAGCGGATTTAATCGCGAATACTCAAACGCTAAAACGTACTTCTCATTAATGTTGTTAATGCAATTTGCATTGATAGGCGTATTTATGGCTTATGATGGTTTATTGTATTACATATTTTGGGAGTTGGCATTATTACCAATTTACTTTATTGCATTAGGTTGGGGAGGAAAAAACCGTGTACCAGTTACACTAAAGTTTTTCATTTACACTTTAGCAGGTAGTTTATTGATGTTGTTCGGTTTTATCATGTTATATTACTACAACCCTAATGCAAGCTTTAATATAACAGATTTATATAACAACCCGGTATGTAGCTGTAACCAAGGTTGGTTATTCTGGATGTTCTTCCTAGCATTTGCCATTAAAATTCCAATTGTACCATTTCATACTTGGCAAGCTGATACCTACAGCGAGTCTCCAACACAAGGCACCATGTTGTTAAGTGGTATTATGCTAAAAATGGGTACTTATAGTTTAATTCGCTGGTTGCTACCTATACTTCCCGCAGGTGTTGCCGAGTGGGGGCCATTAGCTATTACCCTATGTGTAATTGGTATTGTATATGCGTCAATCATAGCAATCATGCAAAATGATTTAAAGAAATTATTTGCTTATTCATCGGTAGCTCACGTAGGTTTGATTGCAGCAGGAATTTTTGCTTTAAACATAGAAGGTTTACAAGGTAGTGTGGTACAAATGATTGCTCACGGAGTAAATGTGGTTGGTTTATTCTTTTGTGCCGATATCATCATAAATAGAACACAAACAGCTAACATTAATAACCTTGGAGGTATACGAAACATAGCACCACGCTTTAATACATTATTTATGATTGTGGTTATTGCCAGTGTGGCCTTACCATTAACCAACGGTTTTATTGGTGAATTTTTATTGTTATTTGGTGTATTTAAGTACAATACTTGGTTATCAGTATTTGCAGGTTTAACCATTATTTTAGGTGCTGTATATATGTTGCGTATGTTCCAAAACACCATGTTAGGAAACACCAACGAAAACACCCAGCAATTTGCCGACCTAAATTGGAGCGAAACTTTAGTTTTAGGTATCATTGCATTTACCATATTGGTTATGGGTTTGTATCCAAAACCAATATTTGAATTGGTTCAACCATCACTAGATATCATTTTAAACAAAGCCTTAGCTAAATAATTTACGGAACATGACTACTTTACTTTATACAACTTGCTTAGGTTTATTTTGTATGCTTGCTGAGGTATTAAACCTTCGCAAACTATTAATACCGGCTGTTATACTTGGTTTATCGGCAATATTTGTGGTAAACATGCAACAATGGGGTATTACTACTCCTGCTTCTATTGGTTCGGTATCATTAAGCCACATGGTTAAAATGGATAACTTTGCTATCGCATTTAGCGGATTGGCAATCGTTATTTCTATTCTAATTTTTGTATTGGCAGCTAACTACTACAAAGACGATCAAAACCACATTAGTGATTACCTTTCTATCATGGTGTTTGTATTGTGCGGAGCATTAGTAATGTTTAGCTACAACAACATGGCCATGTTATTTTTAGGTATTGAAATTCTTTCTATATCATTATACATTATGGCAGGTAGCCGCAGGTTCGATACACGTAGTAACGAATCGGGTATGAAGTACTTTTTGATGGGTGCTTTTGCTTCGGGTTTCTTGTTGTTTGGTATTGCACTTATTTATGGCGCAAGCGGAACATTTGAATTAGAAGGCATAACCAAATACATTGCAGCAGGCGAAGTAGCACCTATGTTTTATTTAGGCGTTACCTTGTTATTGTTTGCCATGTTATTTAAAGTATCTGCTGTACCATTCCATTTCTGGAGCCCTGATGTGTACGAAGGTGCACCAGCACTAATCACCGCATTTATGAGCACCTTAGTTAAAGTAGCTGCTTTTGCTGCTTTATACCGTTTGTTCAGCCATTGTTTAGGTGGTACAATGTACTACGTAGAACCTTTACTAATAATAGTTACAGGAGCAACCATTATAGTCGGTAACGTTACCGCATTAAGTCAAATAAATGTTAAACGTATCTTGGCCTACTCGGGTATTGCACATGCCGGTTACATGCTTTTAGGTGTTTTGAGTTCACAAACCAATGCTGCATCATCGGTATTTTTTTACGCAGCAGCATATGCCATTGCCACTGTAGGTTTGTTTGCCTTAGCCATCATGACTTTTAAAAGCAACTTCAGCGAAAATGTAGATGCCTTTAACGGATTAGCCAAAAAGAATCCTGTGGCAGCCGCTTTAATTAGTATATTTATGCTTTCGCTAGCGGGTATACCGCCATTTGCCGGATTTTTAGGCAAATATTACATATTTAGCGAAGCCATTAGAAATGGTTACGTAACACTAACATTGTTTGCAGTTATCAATTCGATTATAGCAGTTTACTATTATTTGAAAGTGATTATAGCTATGTACAGTCAACCGGCTAATGACAAACCTATGGTTGTTCACCCAACATATATGGTTGTTGCCATAATATGTGCTGCCGCAACAATTGGTTTAACTTTAGTACCCGACATGCTAATGCAAATCTTGAAATAAAACCATAAACAATTAAAGAATATGTGTTTTACCTCATTTCTATTTTTTAAAAAGGGTATCACAAACAATGTTTTATAAACCAAATATTATTTTTTTTAAATAATTCATCAACAAAAAATAGA
This sequence comes from Bacteroidota bacterium, assembly GCA_027482225.1. GTDB lineage: Bacteria > Bacteroidota > Bacteroidia > UKL13-3 > UKL13-3 > UBA6183. The sequence continues at coordinate 412,620 of JAIXWD010000016.1, read as the reverse complement.
CTTAAAAGAGTATTTGTAATTAATATTTTACTGTTGTGATGTATTAAATTTAAGTTAATTCACGTTAAACCACTGAAAATAAAAGCCCCCAAAGCGGTTTAATTTTTCCCACAAATGCTTTCATTTATCAATTAAATTAGTTTTTTTGCATCCTCTAAAAATTTGTACAAAATGAACAAAGTTCAAACACAAAAATCAGAAAGCAAATTCAGCGCAATGTTCGCATCATTTGCAATCCCGGTGCTAGTAGTAGTAGCCATTTTAATTTACATGTTTGTTTTAGGTAACCCTGCCAACTTCGAAGGCAACGATCCAACAAAACACCCAGTTCCAGAAGGCATTAACCACGTACTTGGATTAATTTACAAAGGTGGTTTCATCGTACCAATCCTAATTTCATTGGTACTAATGAGTATTACATTCTCTATAGAGCGTTTTTTAACCATCGGTAAAGCTGCTGGAAAGGGTTCTGCTGAATCATTTGTTCGTAAAGTTCAAGCTAACTTGGCAAGCGGAAATATCGATGCTGCCATAGCTGAGTGTGATGTTCAACAAGGCTCTGTAGCTAACGTTGTAAAATCAGCTTTGCATAAATACAAAGAAATGGAAGCCAATACTGAATTGGATAAAGATCAAAAAGTATTAGCTATCCAGAAAGAAATTGAAGAGTCTGTATCATTAGAATTACCAATGCTTGAGAAAAATTTGGTAATTATTGCTACCATGGCTTCAGTATCTACCTTAATCGCTTTATTAGGAACTGTAATTGGTATGATCAAGGCGTTCTCTGCTTTAGCAACTTCAGGTTCACCTGATTCTACAGCATTAGCAAATGGTATCTCTGAGGCACTAATCAATACCGCATTAGGTATAGGTAACTCTGCAGTTGCTACTATCATGTACAACGTTTTTACTACTAAAATCGACAAAATCACTTATACCATTGATGAAGCAGGTTTTAGTATTACACAGACTTTTGCTGCAGCGCATAAAAAATAATAGATGGAGGTTTTTGATTGAATTTTATTCAATCACGTAATTTCAAAATCTTTCAATCTTTTAAATAAATTAAAATGCCTAAAGTAAAAGTACCTCGTAAGAGCACAAGTGTAGACATGACGGCAATGACTGACGTTGCCTTCTTGCTGCTTACTTTCTTTATGCTTGCAACTAAATTCAAACCTGATGAACCGGTTGTCGTTGATACACCATCATCTATCAGTGAGATTAAACTTCCTGAATCAGGAATTATGCAAATCACCATTGATAAACAGGGTCGTGTGTTTTTCGGTATAACCGAACAAACAACACGTGAAACGGTTTTGCAACGCATGGCAGAAAAATACAACATGAAATTTTCTGCTGAAGAAATAAAAGAATTCTCGCTTCAATCAACAATAGGATTGCCTTTGTCCCAACTAAGTAGTTATTTAAAAATGGATGCAGAAGCACGTAAAGCAATACAAACTGCAGGTGTTCCAACTGATTCGTTAAATAATGAATTGGGCGATTGGATTTGGCAGGCACGTTTAGCGAATAATGACATTAGAGTAGCCATAAAAGGTGACCGAGATGCTAATATGCCAACAGTAAAGCGAGTAATTGCCATATTGCAAGAGAAAAAAGTGAATCGATTTAATTTTATTACCAGCATGGAAAAAGCTGGCGAATAATAACATTTTAATAAACAAAACACATGGCAGAAATAGAAGCTGGCGGTGGCGGTGGCAAACATAAAGGTGGTAAAAAAAGAGGCAAAAAAATGTCTACCAGGGTGGATTTCACTCCGATGGTTGATTTGGGCTTCCTGCTAATTACCTTTTTCATGTTAACCACTAGCATGAACAAGCCACAAACCATGGAAATAAATATGCCTGTAAAGGACGAAAAAGTTGAAGATGTTAGTAAAGTTAAAGCATCTCAAGCTGTAACAGTACTTTTGGCTAAAGATGATAAAATAGTTTACTATTTTATTGATCCCGTATCAGGTGAACCACAAACACCACAAATCACTAATTTTAGTGCTGGAGGAATTCGTGCAACGCTTTTAAAAGAAAACAAACAACGTAACCCTCGTTTGGATAGCATTCCTATTTACAAGGATATGTTAAACAAAGGATCTATTAATGAAGATCAATACAAAAGTTACTTAAGTGGAATTAGAGGTTACAAAGAAGCGTTAATTGTTGTTATTAAGGCCTCTGATAAATCGCGTTACAACAACTTGGTTGATATACTTGACGAAATGATGATCTGTAATATTGGTCGTTATGCTGTTGTAGATATAACTGCACCAGAAGTAGAAATGCTAAAAACCGTTAACCTAGAATAACAAGGAAAACCATATGTCAAAACTTTCAAAAATTAATATTTTCGATAGCAGTTGGGTTGAGCTTGTATTTAAAGGCCGTAACCATGAGTATGGAGCATACGTACTCCGTAAAAAAAGCAATGAAAATACCAATAAAGGTATTTTATATGCTATTGTATTTTTCACATTAGTGATATCTGCACCTGCTATTGTAGATATAATTAAAGGTATTGTTCCCAAAGGAGCTGAAGATGTGAAAGTAACCGAGGTTCAAACTTTAGAAGAACCACCTCCGGTAGATAAAAACACGCCTCCACCTCCACCTGCAGAACCACCACCACCTTTAAAATCAACGGTTAAATTTACACCGCCTGAAATTAAACCTGATGAGCAAGTTCCTGATGAACCACCACCAGCTCAAGATGAAATGAAAGACAAAGATGCGGGAACAGAAACTGTTGAAGGAGACCCTAATGGTATAGATGCAAGTTTAGCCGAAGGAGATGGTTTAACAGGAGATGCAGAACCTGAATTTGTAACTTTTGCTGAACAAGGAGCTGAATTCGCAAATGGTGAATTATTTGAATGGCTTGGTAAAAACATTCAATATCCAGACATGGCAAAGCAAAATGGCATTGAAGGAAAAGTAATTATTCAATTCGTTGTTGAACGTGATGGTAAAATAACTAATGTAGAGGTTGTAAAAAAGGCTGGATGGGGCTTTGATGAGGCAGCCGTTGAGGTTGTAAAGAAAATGCCACCTTGGAAACCTGCCAAACAAAATGGTAAACCTGTAAGACTACAAATGAGTTTGCCAATAAGGTTTACTTTATCAAATTAAAATAATTGTAGCGTGAATCTCAATAAAACAAGAGCCGATCGCGATAACAAAATAGCCAGGTTACTAAGATCATTCGGAGTAATTATGGCTATTTTTTATTTCGTAATGGGCCTAACTTTTGTAATTTTGCCATTGTTTGACAGCATACCTCCGTTAGATAGGTATGGTATTAGCATACTATTAATGCTATATGGCTGTTATCGTTTATTCAGGTTTTTTAACCCGTCAAAAAATATTAACCATGAAGAGCAAGATGATGAATAAATACGTATTTGGTTTAGCGTTATTGTTAGTTATCGCTTCATGCAATAACACAAACTCCCAAAAACAAAACGACACAAGTACAAGTGGACACATCACAGTGAGTGTAGATGAAAGTTTAAAACCTATTATAGAGGCACAAAAGGAAGTTTTTGAAGCGCTATATCCTGATGCTAAGTTAACTATGGTTTATACCAACGAATACGATGCTATCAATATGTTATCAAATGATAGTGCTCGAATAGCTATTGTAACCCGTGAATTGCTTCAAGAGGAAAAAGTAAAGTTTGATAAAAGAAAAATTGTACCAAGAAATTTACTAATTGGTTATGACGCCATTGGGATTATCGTAAATAAAAATCGTAAAGACACTATCTTTACTACCTCACAAATCACAAACATACTTTCAGGTAAGTACACAACATGGAAAGATATAAACCCAAAAAATAAACCAGTTGCCTTACGTGTGGTATTTGATCATGCTAAAAGTGGAGCTATTAAACATTTAAAAGATTCACTATTAAATGGTGCCCCTTTAGCGAAACATTGTTATGCGGTAAATAGTAATCCAGATGTAATTGCTCAAGTTGAGGATGATGTAAATACTATTGGCATCATCGGAACAGCATGGATAAGTGATAGAGATGATAGCACATCTATAGATTTCTTGAATAAAATTATCGTTGCAAACTTAGTTCCTAAATCACCCGAAACAGCCGAAGCATCAACTATGAAGCCTTTTCAAGCTTATATAGCATTAAAACAATATCCATTGTATAGGAAAATTAACATCATAAATCCAGAAGGACGTTATGGTTTAGGCACGGGGTTTGCAAGCTTCATAAATAGTGATAAAGGACAGCGAATTATTTTAAAAAGTGGACTAGTTCCTGCAAACGCTCCGGTTAGAATTATTAAAATAAATTAACGACTATAGATCATGAACAGATTAATTATAAAAACAATTGTAATAAGCAGTGTAATAGTTTCAACATTGCAGGCACAAACATTACAAGATGGATTGAGAGCCCTTGATTTCGATAAGTATGAAAGTGCACGAGGTATTTTCACTCAATTAACCCAGAAAGAGCCTGTTAATGGAGAAAATTGGTATTATCTTGGTCAATCGTATTTAAATCTATTTAAAGAGGATTCTGCAGAATGGGCTTATAACGAAGGTGTTAAATTAGCTCCAAAAACTGCAGCTAATTATGTTGGATTAGGTGAATTACTTATTGCAAATAAAAAAGTAGATGAAGCCAAAACTCAATTTAATAAAGCATTAAGTTTTAGTAGAGGAAGAGATGGCATGATTAAAGATGCTAAAACACTAAGGTTAGTTGCTAGTGCTTTAGTAAGCACAGAAAATAAAGTGGTTGATGAGGCATTAAACCATATCAAAAATGCACTTGAAATTGCACCTCAAGATTATGATGTATTGATAGCTGCTGGAGATGTTTATCTTGAAATGAACAAAGGTGGAGATGCCGCAACACAGTATGAAAGAGCTGAAGTAGTTGACCCTAAAAACCCAAAAGCGTTTACTCGGGTTGCCGCAATATGGTTACGCGTGCGAAATTCAGAACAAACGTTAACAGATTTAAATAAGGCTTTAGCAATAGATCCAAATTACGCACCAGCATTAAAACTCATGAGTGAGTTATACTATAAATCAAAGAAATACCAATTAGCTAAAGATTATTACACCAAATATTTAAATAACTCTGAACCAAGTTTAGCTAACCAAAAACGATTTGCTAAAATATTATTCAATTCGAAAGAATTTGAAGATGCATTACCTAAAATATTGGATGTAATTAAACTAGATGACAGTGATATATATATGCACCGTATGGCGGGTTACAGCTATTATGAAGTAGGTGAGTTAAAAAAAGATACAAATATGTATCGCCAAGGTGTTGCAGAACTTGAATTATTTTTAAGCAAAATTGCTAATGATAAAATGTTAGCTAGTGACTACGAATATTTAGGTAAACTATATAGCCGTATTCCGAACAACGATAGCCTTACTGTGGTTAATATGAGCAAAGCAATTGAAATGGCTCCTGATAAAATAGAGCTTTTAAAGGAAGCAGGTATGGTATTTAACAAGATCAAACGTTTTGATAAATCTATAGTTTGCTTTGAAACATATATTAGTAAAGCTGATAAAATCATTCCTGCTGATTACTATTTACTTGGCATGGCTTCATATTTTGGAAAATCATTAACTAAGGCCGATAGTGCTTTTGCAAAATTAATTGAGGTTAAACCTGATTATGCTGATGGTTATTATTGGAGAGGAAATGTTCAAGCTTCTTTAGATTCAGAAGCTAAAGATACATTAGGTTTAAGTTCATATAATACATATGTAAGCATGGTTGAAGCTACACCAGAAAAGTATAAAAAGAATCTTATTATTTCTTATGATTACTTAGCTAAATACTACATAAAACAAGAGAAAGATTCGATTGCAAAAGGGTACCTAGAAAAAATTATTGCCTTAGATCCAAATAATAAACAAGCTAAAGAATATCTAAAATCAATCGGGGGTAAATAATCCGATGCAACATGAATACATAAACGCCAAGCAGTGTAATGCTTGGCGTTTTTTATTACATCATTAAATTAATTACCAAATCAATAGTGTTATAGTTTATTGAAGCAGTGAAAAAGTTTTCATAAAATTGATCAACCAAAATCAACTCAAAACTAAATATTATATAGTAGTTATTATTCATAAAAACCTAACCTGATCAATTATAGGGTTTCTGAAAAAGTCTATATCAAAGAAATTATTATCATTTAATGGTCTAGAACATTTCGTTTCATACCAAAGTATGTTAGAATATGAGTTGACAATGAAAATATATTCATAAAAATCTCCAACAATGAACCTAAATAGTTTAACAAAATATAAGCAGCTGTTATTGTTATTATTTGATCGAAATAAATCATATTCGCTAATCAATCATTACTATACAAGCATTAACTAAGTACAATCATGAAAGGTATTTGTAATCTATCTGTTATACCACTTCGTAAAGCCCCCGACAGCACAAGTGAAATCGTTTCTCAGCTATTGTTTGGTGATACATTTTTGATTCATCACATTGAAAACAGCTGGGTAAACATAACAACATTGAATGATAACTATAGTGGTTATATAAGCGATAAACAATACAATGTATTTGATAATGATACCCAAAACTGGATTGTAAATACTAACTATCCCTATTTAGAAGCAACTACACAAGACGGAAAGCTTTTACTTCCAGCGGGTTGTTCAATCCCAAATCAAACTAAAACCAATATTGGTCGATTGGAAATTACACTAACTAAAATTCCGCCCATAAAAAACACAAGCGATCTGGCCGAAATTGCATTACAATATCTTAATGTGCCATACATGTGGGGCGGTAAAACTCCTTTTGGAATAGATTGTAGCGGTTATACGCAAATGATATACAAACAGTGTGGAATTGACTTACCACGTGATGCATACCAACAAGCCAATATTGGTAAAACACTAGATTTTGTGCACGAATCTAAATGTGGCGATTTAGCTTTTTTTGATAATGAAGATGGTAAAATTACGCATGTAGGTTTAATGTTAGATCACGAGAGAATTATTCATGCTTCAGGTAAAGTTCGCATAGATATTTTGGATCATCATGGAATTTTGAACACTGATGATAATATCTACTCTCATAAATTAAGAATCATTAAACGGATATTATAAACACTCGCATATCATATTTAATAAGGCAATAATATGATAGAAATAGAAAATAATTCGAACCCGCAAAACTAAAATTAATAATTTTATGTTTATTTGAATATTAAAAAATAAAAAAATGGCATTACAAAAAGGAGATAAAGCACCTGCATTCAATTTGTTTAACACAGAAAAAAAAGCAGTTTCATTAGAGGATTTTAAAGGGAAAAATTTAATTATACACTTTTTCCCACTAGCATTTACAGGTGTATGTACCACTCAACTTTGCACCGTAAGAGATGCCATTAGTATGTATAAAAATGATGCTGCTGATGTAGTTGCAATATCAGTTGATTCTATTTTTTCTCTTGGAAAATTCAAAGATGAACAAAATTTACAATTTGATTTATTAAGCGACTTTAATCGCCAAGCTGCAACTGCATACCATGCATTGCATGATGTATTCCCTGCATTTGGAATGGAAGGTGTTGCCAAGCGTGCTGCTTTTGTAGTGGATAAAAACGGCATTATTCAATTTGCACAAGTATTGGATAGCCCGGGTGATTTACCTGATTTTGCGGAAATTAACGCAACCTTGGCAACTTTAAATTAATTTTTTTTGTTTCTGTGTTTGCAAATACAACAAGTAAAGCTATATTTGCACCACTAATAACAATAGGTTTCGTAGCTCAATTGAATAGAGCATCTGACTACGGATCAGAAGGTTACAGGTTTGAATCCTGTCGAGACCACAAAAAAAAACCACCAACCAAAGTTGGTGGTTTTTTGTTTTTAACTCCAAACCAATATCTTTATATAAAACCAGCTTTTCATCATGAATACCAAGCAACAAAAACTTGAAGCATTTTCGCGCCTTTTAGATGTAATCGATGAGCTCCGCGAAAAATGTCCTTGGGATATGAAACAAACCAACGAAAGTTTGCGCCATTTAACTATTGAAGAAACCTACGAGCTAAGTGATGCCATATTAAAAAACGATGCTACAGAGATCAAAAAAGAATTAGGTGATGTGTTACTTCATTTGGTGTTTTATGCACGTATTGGTAGCGAGAAAAATCAATTTGATATAGCTGATGTATGTAATGCCCTTTGTGATAAATTGATTTACCGTCACCCTCACATCTATGGAGATCCCGAGAATTTGGGACAAGTTGTAAAGGCGGATACAGCAGAGCAGGTAAAAGAAAACTGGGAACAACTAAAATTAAAAGAAGGAAACAAATCGGTATTGAGCGGAGTTGCCAAAGGAACACCTAGTATTGTTAAAGCACTACGCATGCAAGAAAAAGCAGCACAGGTTGGTTTTGATTGGCCCACACCTATCGAAGTTTGGGCTAAGGTGGATGAAGAATTAGCCGAGTTAAAAGAAGAATTTGAGATTAATCCCGATTCCGAAAAAACAGAAAAAGAGTTTGGTGACTATTTATTTTCTTTAGTTAACCTAGCTCGCAAATACAACATCAACCCCGATGATGCATTAGAAAAAACCAACCAGAAGTTTATTGAACGCTTCCAATACATTGAAGAGCAGGCCAAACTTCAAAACAAAAATTTAACCGACATGACTTTGGATGAAATGGATGCATATTGGAATGAAGCGAAACAAAAACAACCTAAATAATATTCCTTTAACCCAAAGTTGATGTAATAGTCATTCGACCTTAACTTTTGCTTGAGTTTGCATACCGAACTTGCTAACAAATTTATAAGGTATGAAAAAACAATTATTCTTATTTTCTATTGCGGTTACATTAGCCATTATAGGTGATGTTAGCGCACAAATTAATGCGCAATTCATTGGGCGTTATTCAATAGGCACCTACAATTCAAATGGAGGTGTTGCCGAAATCTCAGCTTATGATCCAAGCACAAAAAGGATGTATGTTGTCAATGGTCCTGATACTTCTTTTAGGATTGTAAATCTGGCAAATCCAGCTAATCCGTTGCTAATCTCTACTATTTCTGTTAAGCCATATGGTATTGATGTTACATCAATTGCAACAAATAAAAAAGGTTTGGTAGCCATTGCTGTTATAGATTCAAATGGTAAAACCAATTTGAGCAGTATTGTTTTTTTAGATGCGAATGGAAATTTTATTAGCAAAGTAAAAGCAGGTGCTAATACTGATCACATCATTTTTACATCAGACGGGAAAAAATTATTGTGTGCAAACGAAGGCGAACCTAATATTGGTTATACCATCGACCCAGAAGGTTCAATTTCAATCATTGATGTTTCGGTTGGAGCAGCTTCATTAACACAAGCTAATGTTCAAACTGCTGGTTTTACAGCTTTCAATTCTCCTGCTAACATCAATCCAAACATTAGAATAACAGGAAGAATACAATCAGGCGGAACTTTTTTAAGAAATTCAACCGTGGCAGAAGATTTAGAACCTGAATACATTGCCATCTCGGATGATAACTCAACAGCTTGGGTAACTTGCCAAGAAAACAATGCTTTGGCCGTTGTTAATATTAATACTGCTACTGTAACTTCTTTATTGCCTTTAGGTTTTAAAAACCACAACTTAACTGGAAATGGATTAGATGCGTCAGATAGACTTTCAAGCTCAATTCCTGGTGTTATTAATATTAGAAACATACCTGTTTTTGGTATGTACCAGCCTGATGGAATATCTAGTTACCGTGTGGGTGGTCAAACTTATTTGGTTACCGCAAATGAAGGTGATGCAAGGGCAGATTGGGGAGCAGCTAATAACGAAGAAGTAAGGGTTAATAATGCTGCTTTTGTTTTAGATACGGTTAAGTTTGGCGGAGCTGCAAATGTAGCTTTCCTTAAATCTGATAGTATTTTAGGTAGGTTAAATGTAAGTAACCGTTGTGGCGATTTTAACAATGATGGCAAGTTTGATAGTATATTTACTTTTGGTGCACGTTCTTTTTCTATTTGGAATGGTGCAACAGGTGCTTTGGTTTGGGATAGTAAGGATGATTTTGAGCAACGTACTGCTGCCATGTTCCCAAGTAATTTTAATGCTGGTCATACCACGAATGCATTAGATGATAGAAGTGATAACAAAGGTCCTGAACCAGAAAGTGTAACCATCGGAAAAATATTAGATAGTACTTATGCATTTGTAGGCCTTGAGCGTATTGGAGGTTTTTTTGTTTATAACATAACTAACCCAAATGTTCCTTACTTTGTACAATATTTAAATACACGTAATTTTAGTGTAACTCCTAGCCAAGCTAATTTAGCTACCGTTGGCGATTTAGGTCCAGAAGGAATTGTTTTCATTCCAAGAAACGAAAGTCCAAATGGAAAAGATTTAATATTATTATCAAACGAAGTTTCGGGCACAGTTGCAATTTTCCAAATTAACTCACGCAGTGCATTCCAAATGCAAGTATTGCATTCATCAGATATGGAAAGTGGATTAGCTGCTGTTACAGATGCGCCTAATTTTGCTGCTGTTGTTGATGAATTAGAAGAACGCCATGTTAACACATTGATTTTATCATCTGGTGATAACATTCTTCCAGGACCATTTATGTCATCAGGTGAAGATGCTTCATTGCAAACTCCATTGCGTAATACTGCTTCAAGCTATTATACTGGAACGCAGGCATTGAGAGCAGCTATAGGTCGCCCAGATATTGCCATCATGAACGTTATTGGTTATAATGCTTCGGCTATGGGTAACCATGAATTTGATTTAGGTACTTCAGAATTAAACAGCCAAATAGGTGTGGACATAAGAAGTAATGGAGCAGATAAACGTTGGATTGGAGCTCAGTTTCCTTTTGTATCGTGTAATTTAAACTTTAGTAACGATATAAATTTAAACTATCTTTATACGAATCAAATATTAAGTGATACCGCTTTCCGCACCCCAGTTGCTATTACCACTAATTCTCAAAAAAGAGGAATTGCACCATCAGTAATTATTGAACGTAGCGGTGAGCGCATAGGTATTGTTGGCGCTACTACACAAGTATTGGCATCTATTTCTTCTCCAGGTGCTACATCGGTAACTGGTGGTCCTGTTGATAATATGCCTTTGCTTGCAAGTATTATTCAGCCTGTAGTTGATTCATTAAGAGCTATAGGAATAAACAAAATTATTTTGCTTTCGCACTTGCAACAAATTGCAAATGAAAAAGCATTGGCACCACTTTTACGTCATGTTGATATTATCATATCAGGAGGTAACCACGCATTTACTGCAGACGGTAACGATAGACTAACTACAGGCCATGTGGCTACAGAAAAATATCCTATTATGACTACTAATAACAATGGTCAACCTTTGGCTATTTTAAATACTACAAGCGAATGGAAATATGTTGGCCGTTTTGTGTGTGATTTTGATACGGCTGGAGTATTGTTACCAAACTTATTAGATTCTGTTGTTAATGGCGCTTATGTTTCAGACACTGCAATGGTTACATCGCTTTGGGGATCATACTCAGCTGCATTTGTTACTGGAACTAAAGGCGCAAATGTAAGAACATTAGCTGCTGCAATTGGTAACGTTATTATTGCAAAAGATGGAAATAAATTTGGTAAGTCAAATGTGTTTTTAGAAGGCAGAAGAAACCTGGTAAGAACAGAAGAAACTAACTTTGGTAACTTAACTTCTGATGCAAACCTATGGTATGCACGCCAATATGATCCGCAAGTACGCATCTCTATTAAAAATGGCGGTGGTATTCGCTCAGCCATTGGATTTGTAAATGCAGTAGGATCGAATGTGGTTTTAGAACAAACTCAAGCCAACCCAAGCGCAGGCAAAGTGCGTGGCGATATTTCACAATTGGATATAGAAAACTCTTTACGTTTTAACAACGGTTTAGTTATTGGAACTATTAATGCTGCTGGTTTAAAAAGAATAATGGAACATGGTATTTCAGCAACAGTTCCTGGTGCTACTCCTGGTCAATTCCCACAAGTAGGTGGTATGCAGTTTAGTTATGATACCACCAGAGCAAGAGGAAGCGAAATCGTATCCTTGGTGATTACTGATTCAGCTTTAAATCGCATTGATACCATTGTAAGAAATGGAATGCTGGTAGGTGATACAAGCAGAACATTCAAATTGGTTACCTTAAACTTCTTGTTCACAGGTGGTGATAGCTATCCTTTTCCTACTAACGCAACTAACCGTGTAAATCTTGACACCGCTGTTAAGAATGCAGGTCTTGCTACATTTGCAGCTATTGGTAGTGAACAAGATGCTTTTGCAGAATATATGGGAACTTTCCACAATATAAACCCATACAATACAAGAGATACTTCACTATTAGGCGATAGAAGAATTCAGTTAAGAAACGCCCGTCTTGAAAACATATTCCCTGAAACAAACCCAGCCATCACCATTACGCAGGCAAGGGCTGTAGCTGCTCCAAATTTAGTTAGGACAAGAGGTATTGTAACCCGCGCATGGGGTAGGTTTATCTATATACAGGATGGCAATGCAGGTTTAGGAATTCGTCAAGTAGCTGGTGCCATGGTTGACTCTATTTCGGCAGGAAGGTTGAAGGAAGGTGATAGTGTTGAAGTAGTTGGCCCACGTAATGATTTTAACAATTATGCACAGGTGCAATTGGCAAGTGGTGCTTACAATGTAACCAATAGTATAGTGGTGTTGGCCTCTAACCGTACCGTAACACCTATTACCGTAAGTGTAAAACAAATCAACCAAAATGGCGAACAGTTTGAAAGCCGTGTGGTACGTATAGTGGGTTTAAGAACCAATGCTGTTGGTACTTTAGCGGCAAGTTCAAACAATACCGTTTGGGATGGCACAACCGTTGGTGATACCACTATTTTAAGGGTAATTGCTGCTGCTGATACCGAAATTGATGATGCTCCTGCCACTAACGTGCCTGAAGGTATGTTCATTTTTGAAGGTATTTTAGCTCAATTCTGCTTATCGCCAACTAGTGGTTGTGAAACAGGATACCAATTGTATGGTGTGCGTAAAAAAGACATCATTACACCTCCAAATACGTTTAATTTATTAAGCCCGGCCAACAACACCCGTGTGGTTTCTGAACCTGCGAGTACCACTCCTATTCAAATTAACTGGAGTCGTTCTATCAATGCGGTTACTTACAAGTGGTTTTTAGCTACTGCTGCCGGAAGTTTTACTTCACCATTATTATCTGTAACTTCTAATAATTCAGGTGCTGATACAGCCCTTACCTTAACTTCAGGTGGTGTTGATGCCATATTAGCAAGTTTAAATGTTAGCCAAGGTGATTCTGTAAAAACTAAATGGACTGTTTTTGCTTATAAAGGCACAGACTCGTTGCAAGCTTCACAAGTATTTAACATAACCCTTGCCCGCAAAAAAGCTGGCTTAGGTGTATTCAGTTTAAAAACGCCAGCCAACAATACTTCATTAGAAGTGGAAGAAGGCAATCAAACTGATGTAAACATCACTTGGGGTAAATCAGCAAATAGCAACCTTTACAGGTGGTTTGTTATTTCATCAAACGGAACATTTACCTCTCCGTTATTGCGCATCAACTCAAATAATAGTGGTTCTGACTCATCATTAACATTAACCAGTGGAACGTTAGACAATGTGTTGAACTCATTGGGTGTGAAACGTAATGCCTCAGTCAATTTAAAATGGACAGTTTATGCATACTTAGATGGTGACTCATTAAAAGCTGGCCAAGACTGGAACATTACGTTAACTCGTAAACGCGTATTAAGTAACTTTAACTTAACAGCACCTAATAACAATGCCCGTGTGGAAGTTGCAAAAAACAGCACAGAAGCTATTGTAATTAATTGGACAGCCTCAAACAAGGCAACTAACTATAGATGGAAAGCAACCATACCTGCCGGCAATTTCAGCATACCATTGCTAAACTTACCATCTGATATCAATGGAACAGATACTAAGTTAACTCTTACTAGTGGTGCAATTGATGCTATACTAAAATCTAATGGTTTAAAAGTAGGTGATTCTATCACATTAAAATGGACAGTTTTTGCTTTAGAAACAACTGACTCATTACAGGCTGCACAAACCTTCAATATTACGCTTGCAAGAAAACGTATTTTAGGTAACTTTAACTTAACTGCTCCAGCTAATAACATAACAATTGCAGTTGACTCAAACAACAACACTCCTATTAATATTAATTGGTCAACGTCAACTAATGCCACAACATATAAATGGTTGGCAATAGCTGCAGGAGGTAACTTTAATAACCCATTATTAAGCCTTGTTTCTGATAACAATGGTACTGCAAACACCTTAAGTTTAACATCTGGTGCTGTAGATGCAGTGCTTGCTAGCAATGGTGTTAAGGATGGAGATTCATTATCATTAAGTTGGACAGTAAGGGCCATCGAACAAGAAGATTCTATCCTCGCTAATCAAACCTTTAATGTTAGATTTGTTCGCACCAAAAATGTAGGATTAGGTAAGTATGACATCAGCAACAAGGTAAATATATATCCGAATCCTTCATCGGAATTGATAAATATTACCACATCGAACTTAACAGGTGAAGGTCAAATCACCTTAACTGATTTAACTGGACGATTGGTTTTAACATCAAATATTAGTTTAGATAAAAACCAAACCAGTGTTGATGTGTCAAAACTAAATCAAGGTATTTATTTACTTAAAATTTTTACTCAACAAGGAAACGCAACCTTCAAAGTAATTGTTCAATAAAATTCCATCGAAACTATACCTTAAGAGCAGGCCATGGCCTGCTCTTTTTATTTAATACCTGTGAAGTTTTGAGTATATTAGCGCACAAACAAAATTATGGCTACAATACAATTTTATGGTGCCGCTCAGGTTGTAACTGGTAGCAAACACCTAATAACAACCGCTCATGGGAAAAAATTACTTTTAGATTGTGGATTATTTCAGGGAAGAATAGATAACCGCGATGAAATGAATCGACACTTTGGTTTTGCACCACATGATTTAGATTATGTCATATTATCTCATGCACATATCGACCATTCAGGATTATTACCTCGTTTGGTGAAAGAAGGTTTCAGAGGTATTATTTTCGCTACACCGGCAACAATTTCTTTATGCGAAATCATGTTGTTAGATTCTGCCTTTATACAAAATGAAGATTTACGTTATATAAATAAACGTAAAATTAAACGAGGAGAACAGACTATTGAAGCGCTTTATGACGTGCTAGATGTAGAAAAAACTTTAGATTTGATGGTTCCTGTTGAGTATGAAGAAACCATAAAAATTGATCCGGATATTACACTAACATTTACCGATGCAGGGCATTTATTAGGTAGTGCATCTGTTCATGTTGATGTAACATGCAAAAAAGGCAAAAAAACAAAGATTACTTTTACAGGCGACATTGGCAGGTTAAACGATCAAATACTTCGCTCTCCTCAGCCTTTTAGGCAATGTGATGTATTGATTTGTGAAAGTACTTATGGAAACCGACTTCACCCCAAACCTGCTGATATAGAATTACAATTATTGAAAGTAATTCGCGAGACATGTGTCGAGCAAAAAGGTAAATTAATTATTCCTGCCTTTAGTGTAGATAGAACACAAGACTTAATTTACATGCTTGATCAGTTTGCCAATTCCGGATTATTACCAACCATAAAAGTTTTTGTTGATAGCCCTCTATCGGTAAAAGCAACAGCCGTTATTCGTAAACACCAAGAATGTTATAACGAACGTTTTTTAGAATACATATACAAAGACCCTGACCCATTTGGTTTTCAAACCTTGACATATGTAAGTGATGTTAACCAATCAAAAGCTATTAACGAAAATAAAGAACCTTGTATCATCATTTCGGCATCAGGTATGGCAGAAGCAGGACGAATTAAACACCACATAGCCAACAATATTCAAAACCCTAAAAACACCATTTTAATGGTAGGTTATTGTACACCCGAAAGTTTAGGCGGAAAATTAAAAGCAGGCGCTAAAGAAGTGAAAATATTTGGAGAAATGTATCAGGTGAATGCTAAAGTGGTTAACATGGATTACTTCAGTGCGCATGCTGATTATGTTGAAATCATACAATACCTTAAACATCAAAAAGCTAATAAAGTTAAGCAAGTATTTTTAGTACACGGAGAATTAGTAGCACAAGAATCGCTTAAAACAAAACTGGAAGAAGTAGGTTATACAAATATTACTATTCCTAAAATGGGCGAACAATTCGATATCACTGCTTAACATTAAATCAGCTACACAGCAACCTTTAAAATGAAAGAATCTAAACGTAACATTCTATTTTTAGTACTTGGTTCCTTTTTTATAGCCAATGCTATCATTGCAGAGTTTGTTGGGGTAAAGATTTTTTCTGTTGAAGAAACATTAGGTATATCCCCTTTTCAAATAAACCTTTTGGGTGATACCTATTCTTTTAACATGACTGCTGGAGTTTTACTATGGCCTATGGTATTTGTTATGACAGACATTATTAACGAATACTTTGGAAAACGTGGTGTTCGTTTGTTTTCATACATTGCAGCAGCATTAATTACTTACGCTTTTATAGCGGTGTATGCATCCATAAATACAGTGCCTGCTACGTTTTGGATTACAAAACAAACAGCACAAGGACCAATAAACATGCAACTTGCATTTAGCAGTATTTTTGGTCAAGGGTTATGGATTATAATTGGTTCTTTGGTGGCATTTTTATTTGGTCAATTGGTTGATGTGTATACTTTTCATTTAATAAAAACCAAAACAGGAGATAAAGCACTTTGGCTGCGTAGCACAGGTTCTACACTTGTTTCTCAGTTCATCGATAGTTTTGTGGTATTAATTATTGCATTTTACATTGGAGGAGACTGGCCATTAAAACTTGTACTTGCAGTTGGAGTGGTAAATTATTTATATAAATTCATAGTTGCAATTGCGCTTACTCCATTGTTATACATCATACACGCTGTTATTGATAATTTTTTGGGTAAAGACCTGGCCAAACAAATGATGAAGGAAGCTGCAAAAGATTAGTTAAGTTAGTTTTAGCTAGTGGTGAAATTCATCATCTTTAAAACACACCAATAATCAGAAGCTCCCATGTCAAAATCCTGCCTCAATCTTCCACATCATTTCACTATCTTTCGCCACTTTTAAATTACATTAATGGAACTTAATAACAATGCTTATTACGCTGGAGGCGTAAAGTTAACGGATGTGGCCAAAGAGTATGGCACTCCAGTTTATGTTTATAATGCTGATAAAATTATATCGCAGTATAAACGTTTAAAAAACGCATTTAATCCTATTGATATAAACATAAAGTACGCTTGTAAAGCCCTTAACAACAGCGCTATCCTAAAGCTATTAAAAAACGAAGGTAGTGGATTAGATACTGTTTCTATTAACGAAGTAAAGTTAGGTTTACGTGTAGGTTTCACACCCGATCAAATCATCTTTACACCAAACTGTGTAGGTATTGATGAAATTAAAGAAGCTGTAGAATTAGGCGTTCACATCAACATCGATAATATCAGTATTTTAGAACAATTTGGTGCTATTTATGGCAATACCGTTCCTTGCTGCATTCGTTTAAATCCCCATATTATGGCGGGTGGTAATAGTAAAATAAGTACAGGACATATTGATAGCAAATTTGGTATCAGCATTTACCAATTACGCCATGTGGTGCGTGTTGTAAAATCAAACAATATGCACATTAACGGCTTGCACATGCACACCGGAAGCGATATTTTAGATGCAGGTGTATTTTTACAAGGTGCCGAAATTTTATTTGATGCTGCAAAAGATTTTCCAGATCTAGCTTTTATTGATTTTGGCAGCGGATTTAAAGTGGCCTACAAAGAAAGCGATGTAACCACCGATATTGAAGAGCTTGGTCAATTATTAGGGTCACGATTTAATGAGTTTTGTAAAGAGTACGGTCGAGAATTAGAATTATGGTTTGAACCTGGCAAGTTTTTAGTAAGCGAAGCAGGTTATTTCTTGGTTAAAGCAAACGTTATAAAACAAACTACTGCTACTGTTTTTGTTGGTGTTGATAGTGGATTAAATCACTTAGTACGCCCAATGTTATACGACTCGTACCACGAAATTGTAAACATCAGCAACCCCGATGGTAAACAGCGTATTTACACCATTGTAGGTAATATTTGTGAAACCGATACTTTTGGTTGGGACCGCAAACTTAATGAAGTACACGAAGGCGATATTCTCTGTTTTAAAAACGCAGGTGCTTATGGCATAACCATGGCAAGTAATTACAACGCACGTCAAAAACCTGCCGAGGTAATCATCTACCAAGGTAAATCACATCTAATTCGCAAACGCGAATCTTTAGACGACATCATCTTAAACGAAGTAACATTTAACTTATAAAACCAAAAGCTACTCAAAAAGCGAATTCCCTTAAAAAGTTATACACTTAATGAGGGCTTTTGTTATAATGCATTTTGGCGTTAACCTAAGTTTTCGCTGAGCTTAACTCGGGGTCGGGTTGAAAATCCCGAACTTGCTTCTGGACTATGCGCTAATATCTTTTGACCTACCCTTCTTTATGCCCAAAACAAAAGTATAACCGATACTATCCCATAAGCAATTCCTCTGTATTTCAATTTTACCTTCAAAACAGTAACACTTTTTTATATATTGCTATCAAATTTCATCACTCACCTATCATGAAAAAATTATTCATCACCTTTTTATCGCTGTGTATGTTACAACAATCTTACGCGCAACAAAAACTCACTCCAGAAACCCTTTGGCAGCTTGGCCGTGTTGGTAACCCAGTGGTTTCAATCGATGGCAAACAAGTATTGTTTGAAGTAAAAAACTACGAAGTGGCTACCAACAAAGGTGCTAATACGGTTTATATTGTTCCTTCAGCAGGTGGAACTCCAGTTGCAGTTATTAAACCAGAAACCGGAGCATTTGGTTCACGTTTTCGTCCCGATGGACAACGTATCACTTTTATGTCGGCTAAAGATGGTGAAGTGCAATTATACGAAGCCAATTTAGATGGTAGTAATATGATACAAATAACTCAAGTTAAAGGTGGTATTGAGGGATACAAGTATGCACCTACCATGAACAACTTAATGTACATAGCAAAAGTTAAGCTAGATGAAACAGTAAGCGAAATGTACCCAGATCTTCCTTTAGTTAAAGCAAGGATAATTGATGGTTTATATTATCGCCATTGGGATTCTTGGAACGATTATACATACAATCATCCTTTTGTTGTAAGCTACCAAAATAGTGTAATAACAGGCACAGCAGTAGATATTTTAGGTGATGAAAAATACCACGCTCCAGAACCCCCATTTGGTGATGAAAACGAAATGAGTTGGAGTCCTGATGGTAAACGGTTGGCATTTTCATGTAAAAAACTTAATGGTACTCCAAGTGCTGTAAGCACTAATACCGATATTTTTATTTATAATATCGAAACAAAATCAACAATCAATATTACCGAACTTAATAGTGGTTACGATAGAGAGCCTCAGTTTAGTCCTGATGGAAAAAAAATTGCTTGGTTAAGTATGAAACGAGCTGGAAACGAAGCAGACAAAAATCGCTTACTGGTTTATTATTTTGCAAACAAACAAGAGGTTGATGTAACAGAAGAATTTGATTATACAACCGATGCATTTTGTTGGACGAATAACGGCACGCAATTATATTTCATTTCGCAGTTCCAAGGTACAAGAAACATATTTACATCAACCGAAAAAGCAAAAAAAGCTGGAGCAGAATATACCGAAGTAAAACAAATTACTAAGGGTGATAACGATTACATTGGCATTGCTTTAGCAGGAAACGAAAAAGGAATTACGCTCATAGGTGCACGCCAAAACATGAACAATCCTACAGAATTATTTAACATCGCGAAAAATGGTGAAGAGAAACAGCTTACGTTTATTACCCAACCAGTTTGGAGCAATGTAAAACAAGGTAAAGTAGAAAAACGCTGGATAACAACTACTGATGGAAAACAAATGCTTACTTGGATTATCTTCCCTCCTGATTTCGACAGCCGCAAACGTTACCCTACGTTATTATATTGCCAAGGTGGGCCACAAAGTATGGTGAGTCAATACTTTAGTTATCGTTGGAATTTCCAGTTAATGGCAAATAACGGATACATTGTAATAGCTCCCAACCGCAGAGGATTACCTGGTTTTGGTAGTGCATGGAATGATGCAATTATTGGCGACTACAGTGGGCAATGTATGCGCGATTATTTAACTGCTGTTGATGAAATCAGTAAAGAAAATTATGTAGCAAAAGAAAAACGTGCGGCTGTTGGTGCGAGCTTTGGCGGATACAGTGTATATTGGTTAGCAGGTAACCATCAAAAACGCTTTAAAACATTTGTGGCACATTGCGGGATGTTTAATATTGAAAGTTGGTATGGCACCACAGAAGAAATGTTTTTTGCTAATAATGACAACAAAGGCCCATACTGGCAAGCACCACGTAGTAAAAATTACGATAATTCACCACACAAATTTATACAAAACTGGGATAGCCCGATGTTAGTCATACACAACGAAAAGGACTTTCGTGTACCACTTGGACAGGGACAAGAAGCTTTTAATGCTGCGCAATTAAAAGGATTACCAAGTAGATTCTTGTATTTCCCTGACGAAAACCACTGGGTTACAAAACCCCAAAACTCTATTTTATGGCAACGTGTATTTTTCGAATGGTTAGATTATCAGTTGAAATAATTTTTACTTTTTTGACAAATCGCAGCATTAAGGAAACACTTAATGCTGCGAATATTTATTAGAGAATGTCCACATCTTTTTAATTCCCAAAACATATTATAGATTCAATTAATAAAATTAGGGTATAGTTAATATTGTTCGTACCAACTAAATTTATCGTGAATAATTTGTGTTTTTTCTTGCATTAAATAGGTTAAAAAGGATTTAGCAACTGGCGACAACTTTTTACCTTTTAACCAAACTAAACTCCAGTTGGATATAATGGGCAATCCTTTAATTGGAATTATCTGGAGCTCCTTATTATGTAGTTCATTTCTAATTCCAATTAGCGGCATTATAGAGTATCCCAAACCAGCCAATAATGCTTGCTTTACCGCCTCATTGGATGTTAATTCCATTTTTTTAAATACTTGAATATTCTTACGTTCAATGAAGCTTTCCATACTTTGTCGTGTACCAGAACCCTTTTCTCTAAAAATTAAAGGTAAGTGCCCAATCAACTCTTTAGCTTGTAAATCTTTTTCAGTACCCTGAATATTTCTTCCCACAAAAAACAATTTATTTTGAAGCAAATCTAACTTTTCAATATTTAAGCCCTCGGGAAGTAAAGAAACAAGCACAAAATCAACCTCATTATTCTCCAGATTATCTTTCACCTTATTTTTGTTTGTAACATCCATCAATAACTCTACACCTGAATGTTGTTTCATAAAATCTGTTAGAAAATATGGCATAACATACTTCCCAGTTGAAACAACGGAAATCTTCAGTCTTCCTGCAAGTTGTCCTTTATATGATAAAGTCTTATAATTTATTGCATGTACTTGGTTTATAATATTTTCGGCAGCTTCAGCTATTTCCTTTCCAAAATCAGTAATGTAAATTTTCCGACCTACAACTTCAGTTAATGGTATATCAAATTGCTCTTGGAAATTTTTTAATTGTATAGAAACTGCAGGCTGGGTTAAATGCAATTCGTCAGCTGCTTTTGTTACACTTCCTGTTTGAGCAATTTTTAAAAATATATTCAATTGATTAAGGGTGTAATTCATAGTTATTATTAATGTTTATCATTACAATAATAAATAAAAATTTATATATCAGAGCGTGCAAATTTGATTTATCAAACTAATTATTTTATAATAAAAAAATTAAACCCAAAAAAGTGTAATTTGGTCTGAGTTAGTCAACGCCTCATGTATATTATTAAGACATCAGAGGCTTAAATTAATATTAATATATTGGAATTATAGAAAAGGTATGAATAAAATAGAAACGATAACACTTATTGATGGTGATTTTGATGACAAAGAAGCTAAGGAGATTTTAGTGAACATCTTTTCAAGTAAAATCAACTTTCATCAGTTAAAAAACTACAGTTCACACGAAAGATATGGAAAGGTTGATGCACATGCAGCAAAAAGGATAATAGAATTAAAGAAAGGCTTGGAAATGGCATTGAAAATTTTGTTAGAAGCGCAAAACAACAACAAACGGGTAACCATAAATACTGAAGTAAACATAACCATATCGGATACATAAAAAAGATAAATTAAAAAAGAAGCAGTTAAGACCTTAATGAAATTTCATTTTTAATTCACGTTACTAATTTATTCAATATTGATTATATATTGATTATATATTGATTATATATTGATTATATATTAATTAAATAAGTGACCTATATTTACGATTCTAAAGTTTTAATATGAATATCGTAAAAAACACGCTCGCTGTATTGGTAGGTCTTACAATTGGTGGTTTATTAAACGGAGCAATAATATCAATTAGTAGTTCAATAATAGCGCCACCTGATGGTGTTAATGTAAATACTATTGAAGGTTTAAAAGCAGGTATACATCTTTTTGAACCTAAACATTTTTTAGTTCCATTTATTGCACATGCCATGGGAACTTTTGTTGGAGCTATTTTAACCACAATTATTTCAGTAACACACAAACTAAAATTCGCCTTAGCAATTGGATTTATCTTTTTAATTGCTGGAATTGTTAATGTAATGATGTTACCAGCGCCAGTATGGTTTAATATTAGCGATTTGTTATTGGCCTATATTCCTACAGCTTTTTTGGCGTATAAATTGGCAAATAAAACCAAGTAGAAAATAATATACCAAACATATTTATTGCTGAAACAGGAAAAGTTTACTAAAGCTTAAACTTTATTTTATGTTTGTACATATGAGAAAGTTTTTAATTATTTTTATCACCATTATTTCATTTACATCTTGTACAGAAGATGAGTTAAATTCAATTGTATCTGGTAATAACTTGAGTAATGAAGAAATAATTGAAGGTTTAAAAAGTGCATTAAGCGTAGGAACCGACACATCAGTTTCAATTTTGAACAAATTAGATGGTTATTATAAAGACGATGTGGTTAAGATTTTATTACCCGATGATGCAAAAGCCATTTACGATAACATAAATAAGGTTCCTGGTGGAAGTTTATTATTAGAAGAAACTATAAAATCGCTTAATCGTGCAGCTGAAGACGCAGCTGTAGAAGCCAAACCCATTTTTATTGATGCCATTACAGGCATAACAATTACCGATGGATTAAGTATACTAAACGGAACAGATACAGCCGCAACAGCATACTTAAAAGGCAAAACCTTTACCCCATTATACAATGCATTTCAACCCAAAATTGATACATCTTTAAGTAAAGATCTGATTGGAGGAGTCTCGGCCAACTCGGCATATAACAAACTTGTTAGTGCTTATAATACTGCTTCATTAAATGGAATACTTTTCCCAAAAATAACAACCAATAGCCTAAGTTCGCATGTAACTAATAAAGCATTATTCGGATTATTTATAAAAGTAGCCGATGAAGAAAAAGCAATAAGAACAGACCCATTAGCAAGGGTAAATGATATTTTGAAGAAAGTTTTTACAAAATAATTTGAAACAAATACTCCTTTTTTTTGCTGCTTTTTTCTGCATACATGCCAAAGCACAGCAGATACTTCCACTTACAAAACTGAATGTTTCAACTTCGGTAGTTTTACCATTATACAACAATATGCCATTTTCCGAATACAAAACTTCAACAGGATTACAAATACAATTAGGTGCAAATTTATACAAAGGTGAGGTGTTATTAACTGCAACAACCTTCACGAATAAAAATCCAACATTAACAGAATATCAATCTTTATTATTTACTGTAGGATACCTTTTAAATATCCCAATAAGAAAAAATGTGTGGCTTAAACCTAATGCTGCTTTTGGTGCGAATTACATGATGTTTGAACACAATAAATATAACACTAAAAATTTGCGCGAATCTGAGTTAATCTACCAACTCGGGCTAGCTTTTCAAATTAAATTACATAAAAAATTACACCTTCAAGCTGGTTCATTTTATGCCAGTACACAAACTTTTCATAAACAGCACCAATTATTTTTCCAATCAGGTTTATTGTATTATTTTAATACACCAAAAGCCATTCAGTACTTAATTAATTGAAATACTTTTTAAACATATTATTGGTTACTTTAAGTTTTGTAACAATGGCGCAAACAGATTCGCTAAATTATATTAAGCAACCTATAAGCAGCAATTTATCGGAAACCTTACAACCCATAAAAGGAGAAAAACAATACATTACTTCGGAGCTCATTCGTGCCCAAGGAATTGGCAGATTGAGCGAGTTATTATCATGGATTGATAAAATAACTTATAGCACCATTAATGGTGATCGTTTTTATTTAAACATAGCAAGTACATCTACTCAGCAACATCAAAATGTAATGTTAATGATTAATGGACAGAAGGTAGAATTAGAAAGGTGGGATGCATTGAATATAAACTTATTGGGTATTTCTGTAATTGATATTAGTTACATCGAAATATTTAATACACCACAAATAATTAACGGACAATTTTGTGGTTTTGGCGCAATAAACATTGTTACCCGAAATGATACTAAAGGACTAACATATAGAGCAATTGTTAATAATGGCAACCCAATAAACGACCCAGGTGCGGCAAAGTACATTGCAGGTTACAGTTCCCCAAACATTGATAAAACAGGATTTTTATACTCTCATTCGTTGGGATATTACGGTAATAAATTCCATATTAATACAAGTTTTAATTTTCAAGATTGGTATGCGCGAGATACCATTATTACAGCACGATATTTAGTGTACCCAGAAATTGCAAATAAAAATACATTAATGTCTATTAGGGCTGAAGGCGCTGGTCAATATAAAAAAATTTATATACAAGCAAGTGCAGCATTAAGCAAACAAGACGAGTTTTTATTCAGGAATTTTACAGCTAGCGAACACCCATTTGAAACAGGTTATTTAGAAGGTACTTTATGCCTTAAACGTACATTTAGTAATAATAGATACATAAAAATAAATACTACTATTAACCAACAATCATTTAATAATTGGTTGCAAAATACTGGTAATTCAGTCGAGTATAAATATTTAACTAACACACTGAATACAGAGGTTGGTAAAAGTATTTCAGTAAATAATCAGTTGTACAGAAAATATACAATAGGATATACTATAAACTACTATTCCTATTCTACATCAGCAGGTTTTATTGCGCAGCATCAACCATATGCAAGTATTAAAAGATACCTAAATAAAAAAACAACTCAACAATTGGATGCGATTGTAAATATTATGAATAATACCATTAATCCAAACCTGGTATTTAGTCATCAAAAAAAAAACAACTTTATAAGCAGCTGGAATTTTATAGGATCATACCAACAAACACGATTAGCTCAACACCTTAATCAAACTTGGTATCATTATGGGGTTAATCACAACAGCAATATTAATAACCCGATGGTTACATACCCTGAAAAATTAAACAGTATACCTACGCAAAAACTTAGTGCTGATTATTTTTACAAACTAAATTTCGGAACTAATTTCTTTAGAATTACATTTCATGGCGGTTTACGTTACGCACAAAATGTGGTGTACTTAGTTCCCAATATGAATGCAGTTAGTTTTTTATACAATGGATACCAAACAAAAGCTGAACATGGTAATGTATTCGGTAAAATCTGGGGTGTAAATTTACATTATGATGTGTTGGCTAATTTTTGGTTTGATATAGATTATTATTCAGCGAACAACACTTCAAATCAGAAAGACTTACAATCCGTATTATCAAACGAAGCCAAAAGAAAATTACTATTTAGTATGTATTATAAATTACCTGCAAGGTTTGATTTTGCTATGCGAACACAAGCATTATCAAAAACTGCTTGGCAAAACTATGATAATGGAGCTTTACAAATAGTAAACATTCCTTCTAATTTTACTACAGACGTTTCCATCAATAAAAAAATGTGGGGAGAAAGAATAAACATCAACGCAACTTTAAGAAATATATTTAATCAAAAAGAATGGTATCACCCGTTAGGCGCTAGTTTCTCAACTAGATTTATGGTAACAGCTCAAATAAAGTTCGATCAACTGCCTAAAAAAATCATGAAGCCATAAGATAAACCTTATTTTTGTATTGTGAAGGTAGATTTACAACAACCCATTTTTAAGCAAATAGCGGCAATAACCAATAAAAATGAAATACCCGCCTATGTGGTAGGTGGTTTTGTACGCGATAAGTTTTTAAACCGCCCAAGTAAAGATATTGATGTAGTTGTATTGGGTGATGGAATTGAACTTGCAAAACAGTTTTCTGCCAATGTTCCAAAGAGTAGTTTTTCATTCTTTAAAAATTTTGGAACAGCCATGGTTAAAACATACGATTGGGAGGTTGAGTTTGTAGGTGCACGTAAAGAAAGCTACACACATAACAGCCGAAAACCAGCAATAGCGCCCGGAAATTTAAATGATGACCAAAACCGTAGAGACTTTACAATAAACGCTTTGGCAATTAGCTTAAATAACACAGATTACGGCACATTGATTGATCCATTTAATGGCATACAAGACTTAGAAAATAAAATTATACGCACTCCACTTGATGCCGATATTACCTTTAGTGACGACCCATTGCGCATGATGCGAGCCATAAGGTTTGCTGCTCAATTAAGATTTGAAATTGAACACGATACATTTGAATCTATTAAAAGAAATGCTGATAGAATAAAAATTATTTCGTTTGAAAGAATTAGTGATGAACTAAATAAAATAATGCTCAGTAATAAACCATCAATTGGTTTTAATTTATTGTATGACAGCGGTCTACTTCACCTAGTTTTTCCTGAATTGGCGGCTTTACATGGAGTAGAGATAATTGACGAGAAAGCACACAAAGATAACTTTTACCATACCCTAATGGTATTAGATAATATTTGCTTAGATACGGATGATTTATGGCTTCGTTGGGCTGCACTTCTACACGATATTGCAAAGCCTTTAACCAAACGTTTTGATAATGGAATTGGTTGGACTTTTCATGGACACGAAGATAAAGGAAGCCGAATGGTTAAGAAGATTTTTAGTAATTTAAAACTCCCACTTAACGAAAAAATGAAATTCGTAGAGAAAATAGTTGCACTACATCATAGGCCTAAAGTGTTAGCTGAAGATGGCGTAACTGACAGTGCCATACGAAGGCTTATACTTGATGCAGAGGAAGATATTGACGCTCTATTTTTACTATGCAAAGCGGATATTACAAGTAAAAATAAAAATAAGGTTGAAACATACAGGAAGAACCTTGACCAAGTAAAACAATTAGTTATAGATGTTACTGAACGAGATGCACTAAGAAATTGGCAACCTCCAATTAGTGGAGAAGATATTATGAAAACATTTGGAATTGGTCCAAGTCGTGAAGTAGGTTTAATAAAAAACGAAATTAGAGAGGCCATTTTGGAAGGTAAAATAGCAAATAATCCAAGAGAAGCTCACACCTTCATGTTACAAGTGGCAGCATCTTTAGGATTAAAACCTAAATTATAATTAACTTAGTCATTACACTTTTTCAAACCATGAAAATAAAATCATTATTAGTTATAATCACTTCTATTGCTGTATTTACTGGTTGCAGCAGCGATAAAGATGCAACCTTTACTGATAATTGCGGAGGTAAAGCACCTGGTGGTGCTGTGGGAGTAATTATGAGTATTAATCAAGATTTACAAATGGGACTTTCATCGGTTCAACAAATTGAATCAGATCCGAACAACTATCCGATTTTGGATTCTGCAAGTAACCCAGTTGCATACGGACATATTTACCGAATCCGTAATATTATTTTAAATTCAAATAAAGTTTATTACAAAGATGAATTCCCTTGGCGCATTCGAATTATTAAAGATGATAATACACTAAATGCATTTTGCACACCAGGGGGATATATATATGTATATACAGGGTTAATAAAATATCTCGATAACGAAATGCAATTAGCCGGAGTAATGGGGCACGAAATTGCCCATGCCGATCGCAGACATAGTGCCAATCAAATACTCAAGCAATATGGTATTGAAGCCTTAATTCAAATTTTTACCAGTGGAAATACACAACAAATTGCTCAAATTGGTGCTCAACTGCTCGCTTTAAAATTTAGCAGAACGGATGAAACAGAAGCAGACGACTATAGTGTAAGGTATTTATTAGGGACTGAATATGATCCACAAGGCGCCAAATATTTTTTTCAAAAAATAAGTGGGAGTGCCACAATTCCTGAGTTTTTGAGCACCCATCCTAATCCTGATAATAGGGTGTTAAATATTGAAGAAACATGGAAATGTCTTGGTAGTGGTGGAAACACGGGAACCTTTGATGCAAGATATCTAGCGTTTAAAAACTCATTACCCCAATAATACGTTTTTTATAATCCTACATAAAACATGGTAATCAGTCAAAATGATTCACTTTTTTATGTATTATAGGCTTACCATAATCTTAAAAAAGCCCACACTTGAATTAATTTAGGTTTAATGAAGAATACGTATAATGTGGATATTTTCTCATACGTAAGCATTTTAGTAGTTGGAATTTATTTGTAAAAAACGCACCAAATCATTGTCGACTTGAAACAGAATTGTTAAAAGTAATTGGAATTAAATTGAGTTAAAAACATAAAATAATAGCAGCTCGAAAAGGGGCTGCTATTATTAATAATGTAATTAAAACGGATACGCTAATGAGGCTATTTTAACTGTGGAATAATAATACCTTGCTTGTTTACATAAACACTCACTTGGCCAATCATCACCTCTGCAAGTCCATCACTAAATGTTCCTACAGCATCAAACTCTGCTGGAATAACAATAGCACCTGTAGCATCAATAAAACCCCATTTACGTTTTACCAATACTGCACATCTATCATTTACAAACAACATTGCATTATCAAACACAAAACGCATTTTAAGTGTACCATATTTATCTATAAAGCCCCATTTACCATTTTGTTTAACAGCTGCCAATCCTTGCGAAAATGGCCTTATAGCTTCATATTGAGGAGCAATCACAATTTTTCCCATCTCATCAATAAAACCAAATTTACCATCAATGCTAATGCCTGCCAATCCTTCGCTAAAATCATATGCATAATTATAAATTGGTCTAATTAATACAATTCCTTTATTGTTTATGTACCCATAATTTCCACCAATATCAACCCAAGCTTTTCCCTCTATAAATTTACCAATATTAAAATACAACGGTGCAACCACCTCATTACCTAGTGTATCAATCACGCCAAACTTTTTATCTACTCGAACCCGCGCAAACCCATTCTCAAAATCATCCGCATCATCATACTTACAGGCAATAACCTCTTGTCCATTTTTATTCATGTATCCAAACTTGTATCCCAAGTTAACAATGTCATTGTTAAACTTAGTTTCATGGATATCAACTTTTTTGGCAATACCAGATAATCCATTTTTAAATGGCCTTGCATCGTATACATCTATAGGTACATTACAAACTCGGTTCCCGTTTACATCAACGAAAAACTGTTGCAACTTTACTGTAGTAACCTTTGATACACCTTCGCTAAATCTTTGGATATTGATATAAAATCCTGTATCAATTACTCTTGAATTATTCTCATCAATTGCACATGGTTGATTATTTAAGGCCACTACTGCCCTGCCATTATAAAAACTTTCAGCATAGTCGTAAATTGGCGCAATAAGTAACTTACCTGCTGCATTAGTAAATCCCCATTTACCTTTAATTTGAACAGGGAATAATGTTTGAGCAAATACTGCAAAGCAACAAATGCTGAAAATTACATACAATAACAAACGTTTCATGCTGCTAAATTAAGCTATGAATTAGAGTAATAATGCACAATTAAGTTGCGGATAACCACTTTTGTACCCACATTTAATTATACTATTTTGCAGATGTGCAATTTTTATCCACGCAAATAGAGTTTTTAAAAGGAGTAGGAACAGCAAGAGCTGAAATGCTGAAAAAAGAACTTGGCATTTTTACGTTTGCTGATCTTTTATTCCATTATCCTTATAGGCATATAGATAGATCACAGGTATATAGAATAAACCAAATTATGCCCGATATGCCATACATACAATTGCGCGGAGTCATTAAAAATATCAGGCTTTTGGGGCAGCAGCGTGCGCAACGATTAGTGGCCGACTTAACAGATGGAACAGGGCGAATAGAGTTGGTATGGTTTAAAGGAATAAAATGGATTCAAGAGAGTATAACTGAGGGTAAAGAATACATGGTATTCGGTAAACCAACAGAATTTAATGGCTCCTTCAACATTGCGCACCCAACAGTTGATGATCCAGAATCGGCAGAAAGTAAAATGTATATGCACATCATGCCATTTTATAATGCCACTGAACGAATGAAGGCTAAGAATATTGATAGCCGAGTAATTATGAAGTTAACCAATAATTTGGTTACAGATATACGTTTTGATATTACCGAGAATCTACCTGAGTATTTAGTAAAACAACAAAATTTACTACCTAGAAAAGATGCTTTGGTTAATATTCACTATCCGGCAAATGCAGAAATGTTAGCCAAATCGCAACAGCGATTAAAATTTGAAGAATTATTTTTTATTCAATTGCGATTATTACGTTATAAAATTAAGCGAACCCAAGTATATAATGGTATAAAACTAGACCTTATAGGTGATTATTTTAATACGTTTTACAATAACCATTTATCATTTGAATTAACCAATGCACAAAAACGTGTATTAAAGGAAATAAGAGCGAATGTAAAAAGTGGCAAACAAATGAATCGACTTGTTCAAGGTGATGTAGGTAGCGGTAAAACTGTAGTTGCTTTGATGAGTATGCTTATGGCATTGGATAACAACTATCAAGCATGCATGATGGCCCCAACCGAAATCCTGGCACATCAACATTTTGCTACTATTCAAGGGCTAATTAAAGATATGCCTGTTAAAGTAGAGCTGTTAACAGGATCAACTAAAACTAAAAAACGTAAAGAAATATTACAAGGTATAGCCAATGGCGATATACATATTTTAATAGGTACACATGCTCTAATAGAAACTGTGGTTCAGTTTAAAAATTTGGGATTGGCAATTGTAGATGAGCAACACCGTTTTGGTGTTGAACAAAGAGCTAAACTTTGGAAAAAAAATACTTATCCCCCACATGTTTTGGTTATGACAGCTACACCAATTCCGCGAACTTTAGCCATGACACTTTATGGCGATTTAGATACGAGTGTGATTGATGAATTACCAGCAGGGCGCAAGCCAATTAAAACAGTTCATAGAAATGACGCTAATCGATTGGCTGTAATTGGTTTTATGCGTGAAGAAATTGCTAAAGGGCGACAAATTTATGTGGTATATCCATTGATAGAAGAAAGCGAAAAAATGGATTATATGAATTTGCAAAACGGATTTGAGGAGCTTAGTAAACATTTCCCTTTACCAAAATACCAGATAGCTATGGTACACGGAAAAATGAAACCAGTTGATAAAGATGCAGAAATGATGCGTTTTGTTAGAGGTGAAGCGCATATTATGGTTGCAACAACTGTAATTGAAGTAGGTGTTAATGTTCCTAATGCTAGTGTAATGATTATTGAAAGTGCTGAACGTTTTGGCTTATCACAATTACACCAATTACGTGGCCGTGTGGGACGGGGAGCAGAACAAAGTTTTTGTGTGTTGATGACCAGTTATAAATTAAGTGCTGATGCTAAACTTCGTATTAAAACCATGTGCGAATCAAATAATGGTTTTGAAATATCTGAGGTTGATTTAAAACTCCGTGGACCAGGACAATTGGAAGGTACAG
Organism: Bacteroidota bacterium; assembly: GCA_027482225.1. Classification (GTDB taxonomy): domain Bacteria; phylum Bacteroidota; class Bacteroidia; order UKL13-3; family UKL13-3; genus UBA6183. The sequence goes on along the minus strand of JAIXWD010000016.1, from coordinate 380,537 downwards.
CACAAAGTGGTGTATTGGATTTAAAAATGGCTGACTTAGCTAAAGACCAAAACCTACTGCAAGATGTAAGAGAAATTGCAACTCAACTATTAGAAAATGACCCAGAACTAGAATCACCCGTTCATCAACAACTAAAACAATATTTTATAAACTATGGCAAAACTTCTCGTTGGGGGCAGATTAGTTAATGACCTCATTCATTTTAGGATTCAACCATAGGAAAATTTGAGTTACTTACCCCTTCCTTGCATGATCGTTTTAATTGTGTAGATCATAATTCTAAAGTCCATTGCTAAACTCATGTTTTCTATGTAAAGTATGTCAAACTTAAGGCGTTCAATCATTTGTTCAATATTTTCCGCGTAACCGTACTTCACCATTCCCCATGAAGTGATACCTGGACGCACCCTTTGTAAATGTTTGTAATGAGGAGCAACAGGCATTATTTGATCGATAAAAAATTGTCGTTCTGGTCTAGGACCAACCAAGCTCATATCTCCAACTAATACGTTATAAAACTGTGGAATTTCATCAAGCCTATATTTACGTAATGTTCGGCCTATACTAATTATCCGTTTATCATCTTTAGATGATAATGCAGGTCCGTTAGCTTCAGCATTTACCACCATAGTGCGGTATTTAATAATATAAAATGATTTACCATGTAACCCAATGCGAGCTTGTTTAAAAAATGCTGGTCCAGGTGATGAAACCTTAACTGCAATAACCAATAGCAGGTATAATGGTGATAATACAATTAAAACCAAAAGAGAAACTACCACATCTATTAACCTTTTTAATACCATTTGCCAGGTAGGCATAATTTGGTGGTTAATTTCAATTAATGCTGTACCTAACACATTTTGCATTTTAACACTTCCACTCACTACATCAAATAAATCGGGTACAATTTTTATTATAACAGGCTCGTCTTCCAATAAATTATTTACCTCTGCAATTTCTTTGTGTTTAGTTGATTCTAATGCAATTATAACCTCTTCTATTTTATGTTTTTTTATCAAAACAGGTAATTGGGTGTAATTACCTAAATAAGGTAAAATGCCATTTAGCTCATGCGCATCGTTTAAGTTAACAAATCCTTCTAAAAGATAACCTTGTAAATCTTTCCCATTTTGTAATTCCTTAACCAAGTCGAGTGCAATGGTATTGCTACCAACTACAATTGTTTTAAAACCAATTTCACGGGCATTAATCAAACTTTTAATTAGTGTGGCCATTAAAATTCGACCAAAAGTAGTTACCACAAAGTGAAGTGTAAAAAGGGTAAGTATTGTTTTGTAATATACTTCATAAGACTTCACTTCATCATCAAGCAATAATGTAAAAAACAAAATAACAACACCCATTACTGTTATTGAAAAGGTGCGAGAAATTTCCTTGATTCGCGACTTGCGCCAAACATCAATGTATGCTCCAGAAAGTGCATATAAAAATACCCAATATAAAGGAACTACAAGCAAACCTAAATAAAGATGACTGTTCGCCTCAAAAGGAATATCGTAACCAAATTTATCAGGCTCTACAAATACTTTTCTATATGTAAAAAATGTAAACCACGAAATCATTGCAGCCACAAAGTCGATAAGTATAAAAGGTATGGTGTGTTTTCTTAACTTCATTACCCTTCAATTAGCTTAACGTTATCAATAATTATACGTGGACGCGGAGAACCTTTACTGCGATATACGTCAATGTATACTTTATATTCTGTATTAACGGGATTAATTGCAACTTCATCAGTTAGGTTAATATAAGCCTTATTCCACCCTTTTGTTGGAAAAGCATTAAACAATGGTATTTGCTTAACACCAGTTGGGGTATTGGCAAACAACCCAATAAATAAAACCACATCCGAATTATAATCCATTTCAAGAATTGATGGCAAATTTAATCCTGTTAAATTATATGCATCAGTAGTTATTAAACGGAAATAATCAGTACTGTCAGTTAACAAAATCATACCAGAGTTTTTACCTGGTGTTTTTGCACTATCACCACTATTTACATAAATAATTGTATCACCAGGCATCGAAAAAAACTTAGTAAATCTTAAGCCAACACGATCAAAATCTTCAATAAATTTAAACTTAGCTCGAGGGGTGTATTTAAAAACTGGAATTAAGGTATCAATTTTTTGCGGCTGTACATCAATGGTAAAGTAGGCGCGAGTTAAAAGTGGGTTAGGCATACGTTCATAATCCTGACCTGTTTTTAGAATTCCTGCATCAATACCAATCTCCGTACTTCCCTTTTTTTGAATAGGAACAAGAGCAGGCAATCCATAAGAACCTATCGTGCTGCCATTGTCATAAACCCAAACATCAACGATTTTAGCTGTGGTATCACCTTGGCTTCCATCAATGGCCGTTTCTAATTTATAGTTAGGGATATACACATATCCAGGAACAATTACCTCGTTATCAAAAACCTTACACTGTGAAAACAGCGTTACAAAAATTATTGCTGTAATGGCGCGATAAATATTTTTCATGTTGAACGTTGAACAAAAGTATTAATTTTTAATCATACTTAAGCTTTTAAGTACAACGGACAAATCCCCTATCCATTGTAATCGAACAAGGTACTTGGATACATTTTTTCTATAACTTGATAGGCAATTCGTAAATTTTGATACGATTGGTGGGTATCTTGGGTCATACGTTGGCGGCTTAAAATACTTAACGCAAAGTATTCTAACTCTAATTTAACAATATCTTGCTTGCGGTTGTTTTTGGGTATAATTTCTTGATGAACCATTTCATTGTCTTCATCCTTTACCAAACGGGTAATTTCAAAATCATTTAACCCCATACCTATACACTCGCCTTTTTGATAGGCCTTTATATAACTACTTTCTCCATTGTTAAAGTTACCACATATCAAGGTGGCTACACAAGCATTTTCAAATTCGAGTCTAACATTTACAAAATCGGTATAAGAGTTAAAAACGGCAGCACCATTAGCTACAACTTTTTTTACATTAGAACCTATAATATGAGTAAGCAAATCAATATCACTAAGTATCATGCCAAATATCATAGAATCGTTACTTACACTTAATACTTTATTTTGATAACGCTTTAACTCCACATAATTAGGCCGTTTCACCATACGTTTAAAAGTTTTTAAATCTGGATGAAACTTATCTTCGTGAAGGATTCTTATATTTACATTGGCTTCAATGGCTAATTCACTTAATTGTTTAGCTTCACGAATATCTTCGCTTAACAAGCCATTTAATAATACATGTTTTGATTTACGAATGGCCTGACTTGCATACCTAAAATGCGTACCAACAGGCGATAAAATATCAATGGCATCAACTTCATCTAGAAGCAAATTTAAATCGGTGTATTGCTTTAGGTTATTTTCTTTAGCAAATGCTTGCGCTATGGCAGGCGAATGATCGAAAAAGCCCACCACTTCGAAATCTGGTATTTGCAAAAACTGAGCTGCATGTCGCTTACCCGTTTCGTTTGCGCCTATAATTCCTATCTTTATCATAACCATTTTGATGCAGTACGAAGGTATGTGTGAGTCTGTAGCCCGATTTTAGGAGTTATCCCTTTTATTAACAGAAAAATAAAATACAAACACAATAAAATGTACACTAGTGGTTTTATTAGATACTAATTGTGAAAATCGCATCTAACTATTACAGTTAAACTAACTCATATTTGCTTTCATGTTAAGGCACGAAGATTCATATAAAAACAAAGGCGCAAGAAAAAAGCTAGTTGAGTTACTTGCCGAAAGGGGCATTAATGATAAAGGAGTACTGAATGCCATACTAAAAATTCAGCGCCATTTCTTTTTTGATAAAACATTTGAAGGCCATGCTTACGAAGACAAGGCCTTTCCAATTGGCGAAGGTCAAACCATATCACAACCATATACTGTAGCCTATCAAACACAAATATTACATGTACAAAAAGCCGATAAAGTACTAGAAATTGGAACAGGTAGTGGATATCAAACGTGCATTTTGGCTGAGATGGGAGCTAATGTATATAGTATTGAGCGCCATGAAACCTTATCCAAGAAAGCGCAGGTTATGTTGAACCACTTTGGTTACAAAGCACACTTATTATGTGGAGATGGAACTAAAGGTTGGCCAGATGAAGCTCCATTTGACAAGATAATAGTAACAGCTGGAGCCCCCGTTGTGCCAAAACAATTGGCTGCACAACTAGCAATAGGCGGTATAATGGTTATTCCTGTAGGTGATGAGAAAGTACAACAAATGTTAACCATTGTGCGTAAATCAGAAAAATCATTTGAAAAAATAGTAATGGATAACTTCAAGTTTGTTCCATTAATTGGAGAAAACGGGTGGAAGTAAGTTAGTTATTACATTTTTGAGTAGGGTAATTAAGGCCGAGTTAAACACAATAATAATGTATTGTAAAGAAAATTAAACACCTTATAAAACCTTGTGAAAACTGACAATCTGATTATTTAATTGCATTTCTATGATGCTTTTAAACAACAATAACACATCAGTACAAAAACTGGTTTTATTAAAACTCGAAAAAATGCCCTATATCTTTGTATTGTTAATTAAAACAAAACTAACAACTTATGAAAAAATTATTCTTATCGTTAGCATTTTTATCAGCTGGAGCTGGTTTATTTGCACAAGGTCTTACCAGTAAAAAAGGTACGCCAATTTTACCAGAAGCTAAAGATTGGTCAATTAGCTTTGATGCTGTGCCATTCTTAGATTACGCATTCGACAAAACACGTATATTCAGTAATACTGCACCTAATTCTGCAGCAGGTGCACTAGACTATCAAACACCATTTACCATTGTCGGTAAATACATGAAAGATGAGAATACTGCTTATCGTGTGAAAGCAAGAGTTGGATTCAACAGTTTTACGGATAAAACATATGTTCCGAAAACAGGGACAAGTACTGGTGAAACTGTAGAAAATAGTGAAACAACATCTGACTTCGCTTTAACATTAGGAGCAGGGTTACAATACTACAGGGGAAAAGGAAGATTAAGGGGATTTTATGGTGCTGAAGGTATAATTGATATTTCAAAAGACCCTTCTAAATCATTCACTTATGGTAATAGCCTAGGTCTTGGTAATACAACACCTCGTGTACTTGAAGATTCAAAAGGCTTAACCTTTGGCATAGGAGCAAGAGGATTTGTTGGTGCTGAATACTTCTTTGCACCAAAAATGTCTGTAGGAGCAGAATTTGGTTGGGGAATAGGCTTCTCAACGACAGGAGAAGGTACAGCTGAAAGTGAAAGTTGGAATGGAACTAGTGTTGTTAAAACAACAAATAAAACTGCTGGTGGTTCTAATTTCAATATAGATGTTGACAACGCATCTGGTGCTATTACGTTCGCTATATACTTCTAATAACATTGCATTAAAAAATCCCGCCATACAATTGTATAGCGGGATTTTTTCTATCATATTTTTACGAATTTCAAAACGAATGAAAGTCGAAGGTCGTTATCAAATTATGGATTAATAAAAACGGGTTAATGAATAATCTTCATCAACCCGTTTCTGTTTTTTTGTTCATTACTATTTCAAGTCACACATCACTTCTAAGGCTTCATCCATCATTAAATCTGGATTGGTAACCTTACGCGCTTTGCGTTCATCCTCTCTCGCCTTTTTATCCGCATCTATTTTATCGTTTTGTATTTTGTACGAAACATCATTTAGCGTTTGGTAAAGCTTAGCATTATGTTCTTTAAAGAAATTAATATCTTGTTGCAAATAAGCATACTCTTTATTATTGCTCATTCGTTGGATATGACTTTTCTTTACTAAGTCTAATTTTGAGGTAACAGTATTAACAGCCTCAAACTGTGTTGGCGAAATTTGATCCCATGGCAGAGCATACTTACTGGCTTCCTCTCCAAATTCTTTATCAGAATACAAACTTGGCAATTCAATATCGGGAATTACACCACGGTGTTGAGTTGAACTTCCATTTATACGATAAAACTTTGCAATGGTTAATTTAACTTCACCTAATGGCTTACCATCATACTGTACAAATTCATTTACAGCCACCATATTTTGCACGGTGCCCTTTCCATAAGTTTTTTCTCCAATAACAACTCCCCTGCCATAGTCTTGAATAGCTGCAGCGAAAATTTCGGATGCAGAAGCACTAAATCTGTTTACTAAAACACTTATTGGTCCATCATAAAATAGTTCAGGATTGCGATCTGTTTCATCTTTAATCCCACCGGATCCGTCTTTAACTTGCACAACAGGACCAACCTTAATAAACAAGCCTGTTAATTCTACGGCCTCTTGTAATGAACCACCACCATTGTTTCTCAAATCAATAACCAGTCCATCAACCTTTTGCTTTTTTAATTCAACTATCAGTTTTTTTACATCACGAGTGGTACTTTTATAATTATGATCTCCTTTACGTGCTGCAGCAAAATCAATATAAAAAGTTGGTAAACTTATGACACCATATTTATATTTTTTACCATTACGCGTAACTTCTTTTATACTACTTTTAGCCGATTGGTCTTCTAATACAATTTTATCTCGCTTAATCTCAATAACCTTGGTTTTATTATGTTCAGATGCTGGAATTATCTCTAATCTAACTGTGGTTCCTTTTTTACCCCTTATTAAACTTACTACATCATCCAAGCGCCAGTCTACTACATTCACCAAATCACTGTCACCTTGTGCTACACCAATAATTCTGTCTCCAGCAAATATTTTCTTGCTTTTATCAGCCGGTCCACCTTTTACCACTTCACGTATTTTGGTATACTCGTTTTCGGTTTGTAAAGTAGCACCAATACCCTCTAATGATAAACTCATTTGCGTATTAAAATCAGCACTTGCACGAGGAGAGAAATAACTCGTGTGTGGATCAGCTAATTCGGTTAATGAGTTTACATATAACTGAAAAACATCTTCACTTTTAGTTTTTGACGATAATTTTAGTAAATTATCATATCGCTTACGAATCGTTTCGCTGTATGTTTTAAAGTCTTTCCCTTGAACTTTAGATGCTAAACACTCGTATTTTAATTTAAGCTTCCAAAGTGCATTCAATTCATCTGAAGTTGATACAAAAGATGTCTTCTCTCTATTTGTCATAAACGAATCATTGTTACTGAAATCAAACTGTGTTGAGTCGTTCAATAACGAAAACGCATAATTAATACGCTCTTGTAAACGTTTTTGATAGCGGTTAAAAATTTCGAAGCCCGGTTTTACATCCCCACTAAAAATACTTTCATCAATAGCGTAACGGTATTTTTCAAACTCAGCAATATCACTTTTCAAAAAATAAACCTTTGATGGGTCTAAATCTTTGATGTAATTATCAAAAGCATTTGAAGAAAACTGATCGTTTATCGCAGGTTTTTGATAGTGATATGATGCTACCAGTTGCATTGCTGTAGAAAACACCATAGGGTGTTGTGGTTCTGGTTCAAGATTTTTAAAATGTACTTTGGTTGTATCTGTTGCGCATGCTGTATTTAAAAACAAAGCCCCAAATAACACTGCACTAATATGTTTAACAATCATTTGTTATATATTGAATTATTTACTTACAATAAACTTACGTGTTGCAATAATATTGCCATCTAAAGTGTAAGTATAAAAATAAATTCCGTTATTAAAATCATGCAAATCAATAATTGCCTCATTTAGTCCGTTTTGTAGGTTTGATGGCGTATATTGTTTGATGGTTTTCCCGCTAATATCGGTAACATTTATGGTTGCTATTTTTGCCTGCATGGCATAAAAAGGTATTTTTATTTGGCTTGATGCAGGATTTGGATAAGCATTAAACAAATAGTTTTTAGGTTTTACTTCAAACTCTGATAATGATGTTCTTTCAGTAAAGAAAATACTATAAAATCCATCAGGCGCAGTGATAGGTTTTACAGCTGTTTTACCATTGTTGGTAGTAGCACTTAGGTAATATTCAATCTCATCTGCGGCTGTTAATCCGTTTGCCACAATATCACCAATAAAATATCCCGAGCTATCTGTTAAATTAATGGTATTAAATGTTGATGCACCTTTTAAACGCCATTTACAAACAGCAGAAGTAACACCACTTTTATTAGTGATTTTAGCAACAATATGAAAACTGTTTTGAATACTTGAATAAAAACCATCAACACTTGGATGCCAAAATAGAACAGGATTTTCGGCAGGAATTTGCATTGTAATACAATGTAATTCACCACCCAATTCACTCAACAAACGCGAGTCGATGTCTATTACTTTATATCCCGGCATAATACGTTTAAATAAGTTAACCACTTGTGCTGTTTGTGCTTTATTTCCATTAAACTCATCAGAGTATGATGGCATGATGTAAGTATTGTTAACGGTTAAACCATTAACAAAAGTTCGTGCATCTGCATTTAGTTGCGAACATGTTCTACGAGAGTGGTTGCCATTATCATCGGTTGGATGTGGTATGCGGTAAACCCTGAAAGGGCGATTATAAGTACTGTTTATTGATGCCAATAATTGTGTATTGTTCTCAATTATTTGTTTGTCGATAGCCGTAATTTCATTTGGGTATTTTGCAATCATGAGCGTTTGTTCATCAATCATTTTTAAGTACAAATCAATATGCCCTGTTCCGCCATCACAATTTAAAGTTGGTAAATCAATATTTTGTTTCGAGCCAAACATTACATTCATTTTATCATTGATTTCTTGTTTGGTAAAAACAGGACTAACCATTTCAGGATCGGTATTTACAGAAGTTACAACATCACTGTAAAAAGTTCTTCCAAAACCATCAGCCATCAGGTTTCCGCCCTCTGCATTTAAACGTGTAATGTAATTGGGTATGTTTAATCTATTACCCAAAGCAATGGGAGCAACATCATCTTTATCGCGGCCGGGATAATATTTTAAATCGATAAAAGCTAAGCTGTCTTGGTTGCCAACATAAACACCATTAGGGCCAAAGTCGCGAGTCCACCAGTCATCACCCGGAAAAATAATGAAGCTATAATTTATCAGAGGGGTATTACGGTTGTTCATATAAGTTTTAATGGCAGAGGTATCACTTGCCTTTTCAACTCTGATAATAACGGGAACTACTTTTTGTATAGCATCCGTTAATCTTGCAGAAATCAAAGCATATTCGCTTGTTACGTCAGCACCCGTTACATTTCCGTTTAAATCATAATCATACGACCAAGAAACAAAAACAGATTGTGATTCTTCAAACTCGCCTGGATAACGGATATTTAAAGGAAAAGATTCTGCTTTTTTTTCTAGCAATTTATTTTCAGCTAAAATACGCCCCAACTTAATTTCATCTTGGGTGCGAGCTGCAGGAAGCTTAAATGGTTTAATCTGTTTTGTGGTTTGTGCTTGCGCACTAAATAAAATTAGCGAAAGCACTAAACTTGTTGTTATAAATTTGATTTGTATCATGATAAAAAATACTATACTTTACATTTGAGTTTGCATTATACAAAATAAAACCGTAACACGGCATTTAATAACATAGCCCTTCCAAATACTATTTAGAAGGGCTATTTTAAGATATAAGCGGTTTTTATTCTGCTGATAAAAAAGGATACTCATAACTGGTTGGAGATACAAATGTTTCTTTAATGGTTCGCATGCTTACCCAACGGAGTAAGTTAACCATGGCACCTGCTTTATCATTTGTACCACTACCACGGGCACCCCCAAATGGTTGTTGCCCAACTACAGCACCTGTTGGTTTATCATTTATATAAAAGTTACCTGCTGCATTTCGTAATTTATTTGTGGCTAATTCAATTGCATATCTGTCTTGAGAAATAATAGCACCTGTTAACGCATATTCAGATGTGGTGTTTACCAAGTCCAACGTTTCTTCGTACTTATTTTCATCGTAAACAAACAAAGTTAATACTGGTCCAAAAATTTCCTCACACATGGTAATTGATTTTGGATTTTGAGTAACCACAATAGTAGGCTCTATAAAATATCCTTTTGATTTATCGTAACCGCCACCAACTATAATTTCAGTATCTGCATCTTGTTTTACCCCTTCAATATAATTAGCAATTTTATCAAATGAACGCTCATCAATAACTGCATTTACAAAGTTGTTAAAATCTTCGGTTGGGCCCATTTTTAAAGACCTAACGGTTTCTATCAATTTCATTTTAACTGCAGGCCATAAGTTTGATGGCACATAAGCACGCGAGGCTGCTGAACATTTTTGGCCTTGAAACTCAAATGCACCTCGAACAATCGCGGTTACACTTTCGTCTACCTTAGCCGTTTTGTGCATCACAATAAAATCTTTCCCACCTGTTTCTCCTACAATACGAGGATAGGTTTTATATTTATGGATATTACCACCTATGGTTTTCCAAACATTTTGAAATACTCCAGTAGAACCCGTGAAGTGAATTCCTGCAAAATCAGGATGGTTAAATATTACTTCACCAGCTGTTGGTCCATCAACATAAACCAAATTAATTACCCCATCAGGAACCCCAGCTTCTTTAAAAATTTCCATCAATACATTGGCTGAGTATATTTGAGTATTAGCAGGCTTCCATACAACCACATTACCCATCATAGCAGCACTAGTAGGCAAATTACCTGCAATAGCTGTAAAATTAAATGGTGTTAAAGCAAATACAAATCCTTCAAGTGGACGGTATTCAATGCGATTCCACATGCCTTTACCCGATTGTGGTTGATCGTTATAAATTTGGCTCATAAAGGCCACATTAAAACGTAAAAAGTCAATAATCTCGCAAGCGCTATCAATTTCAGCCTGAAATGCATTTTTGCTTTGACCAAGCATGGTTGCCGCATTTAATTTAGCGCGATAAGGACCAGCAATTAGATCAGCAGCTTTTAAAAATATAGCAGCACGTTGTTCCCAAGGCAAATTTTCCCAATTGGTTTTAGCAGCCAAAGCTGCATCAATAGCAACTTTTACATGTGAAGCATCGCCTAAATGAAAATGACCTAACGTGTGTTGGTGATCGTGTGGAGGAGCTAATCGCCTGGTTTTACCAGTCCTCACTTCTTCGCCACCAATGTACATGGGTATATCAATTTGTTTGCCTCGAGCAGAGGCTAATGCCGCTTTTAAATCAATGCGCTCAGCACTACCAGGTGCATAATTTAAAATAGGTTCGTTTACTGGAACAGGAACTTTAAAAAAACCGTTCATATCAAATTATTATTTAAATGTTATCAAGAAAAAATGCTTGTATTAAAAAAACGGATACGAATGTAGTGCTATTTTGCAGGATGGCAAAAAGTGTGTATTAGATAAAAAGAAGAAGCGATTGACTGATCTGTTATTGGTTTGTAGCTCTTGACATGAAATTTGTAAACGTATAGAGTAAAACAAGAAATGTAATGCAAAAGAATGATTATACCTTTATAATCAAGAACTAATACAAGAATTTTAAAATCTGAGACTTCAAGACATCACAAAAACAGAATAATCGGTTAAAACGGTGTATTAAATTAATTACTGTTATATCGACAACGTTTTGCGAATTTGAGTATCATATAATTTCATACTCTCTTCCACTATCTTAATTGCAACATCTCTTCCCATAAACTCATTTACTAATACCTCTTTATCTTCTAATGCTTTGTAGTCTTCAAAAAACCTACGCATTTCCAATAGGGTGTGTGGAGGTAATTCATTGATATCGTTTATGTGATTCCAGCTCATGTCATTAGCTGCTACTGCAATTATTTTATCATCAGCTTCTCCTTGGTCAACCATATGCATTACACCAATTACTTTTGCATCAATTAAACACATGTACGGCAACTCTATACTGGTCAAAACCATTATATCTAAGGGATCTTTATCATCGCAAAATGTTTGAGGAATAAAACCATAATGAGCAGGATAATGAACAGAAGAAAACAAAACGCGATCAAGCCTTAACATTCCACTTTCTTTATCCAACTCAAATTTACCTTTGCTACCATGGGGAATTTCTACAATTGCGGTTACAACTTCTGGGGCTTCATTTCCATAACCAACATGGTGCCAAGGATTAAATACTATCATACTAAATTAATCTTTTTATATAAGTTATACATTTAAAAACAGAGGGCAAAGTTAAGTTTATTTGCCTCAGAAAAAGTAATACCAAAAATATAATTCTTTTTTTCAAGATGGAAAAAGCAAAAAATACCAATAAACTTACTTGTTAGGATATAATATTAAAATAGATATTTTAAGCAGAAGAATTAGTTAAATCATTACTTAATGTTAAATCACATTATTTAAGATTTAAGATTTAAAACTCAAAGTTCACGATATGCAAATACTATATTAAATCTTATAACATCTTGGTGGTAATATAAAATCCATTAGGGCAGCTTTGGCTCAACCATTATCACTTCTTCTCTATCCATTACAACTTGTCCAGGTTCAAAACCTTTAGGTTTTCGTACAAATTTTTTAAGTGTGAAACAAACAGGGGCTAGTGTATTTCCCTTATGTTTACTGTAATAAGCAGCAATTTGTGCTGCTACTGTTAATACTTGGCTAGGAATTGATTTTCCAGCTTTATGTTTAATAATGGTGTGTGATCCAGTAACCCCTTTTGCATGTAACCAAAGGTCGTTTTTATGCGAATATTTTTGTGTCAATATATCATTATTAGCAGCATTTTTTCCAACCCATATTTCAAATTCCTGCACTACAAAACGTTTAAAAGGAAACACCATGTCTTGCTTTTTACTTACCTGTAAAGGCTTCAATTGTTTGGGATTTTGTGCAGCATTTACCTGCTCTAACATCAATTCAAAACCAATAAGTTTTTGTTTTAAATTAAAGAGTTTTTGTTCCATTTGCTCTAATTCAATCTTCTTATTTTTAGACTTCCTATAATAATAAGCAGCATTAGCGGAAGCATCCAAATCACTTTTAAGTTTAATCAGAATCTTTTTATCATTATAAAAATCAAACAATTCTACCTGCTTAACTTGCTTGGGTATGTGATGTATATTGGCCATAATAATATGCCCAATTTCTTCAAAAGGCGATTGGTGTATCAATTTCTTGATACCTTGTTCGCTTAATTTAATTTGTTGTTTAATTCTTTTTATCTCTCCTTCAAGTGAAGCAATACGAGATATTTTAGCTTGCTTAAAGCCAAGAGAGCCCAATGCGTATCTTGCGAAAAAAGTTGATGCATCAAACGGGTTATTTGTTTCATATAATATCTTGTCAGGTTGTGTACTTAACGACAAGTAGCATTCATCATCTAACTCACGCTTATATACCCAATATTTACCTGGTTCAAATTGATAAGTTTTTAACTTATTGATGATGGCATCATCTTTTACTTCAAATTCGCTAGAGTTATAAGTCCAATCGTTTTGAATACTTTCTCTAAACATATCAACTACCTCATCTTTATCAACTAAAACCACATTAATCAAAGCATCATAACACTTAAAAACAAGTGATTGGTTATTAGAAAACATGACCCAAAAAGACCGATTGTAAAGATGGGATTTAACAGATATAACCTGTTGGTTAATTATTGATTCGAAACATGCTTGTGCATTGCTACCTTTATGATAAGGTGTATTTTCAAATAAAAGAAAACCACTATGAAATTTAGATATTACTTTTAATACCAATTGCTCGTTGTTTTTGCGAAACAACATAACCAGTTCTTGTTTACTGATGGTAAAAGAACCTGCTAAACTCGACCCCAAAAGCCAAGAATCTAAAGCTACTGCAAGTTGCTTTATAAAATGATAATGTTGATGAAAAGAACCCGTTATGGACATTATATTTCTATGGTCAAACCATCATAGGCCAAAAAAACATTTGATGGCAAGGTGGCAGAAACCTGGTTGTGTGTGCCTAATTGGTGGCTTATATGAGTTAAATATGCCCGATTAGGGTTTATTTTTTCAATCATTTGTAAGGCTTCCTCAAGTGTAAAATGACTAATGTGTTTTTCGTGTCGTAAAGCGTTTAGAACCAAAATTTCACAATTTTTAATTTTATCAATTTCATTTTCTCCAATAAAATTAGCATCAGTAATGTATGCGAAATTACTTGTATTATTAGTTTCTGTGAACATAAAACCTAATACAGGTAACTTAAAGTGCATTACCTCTATTGGAGTAACAAGTACACTTTTAACATCAAAAGAGACATCATTATGTATTCTTATAATATTTAATTCAGGTATTCCAGGATATTTTACTTCATCAAATATGTATGCAAATTCATTTCGAATCTGTTGCTCAACAGCTGATGTACAGTATACATCAATGGCCTCTCGTTGTATAAAATTAAATCCACGGATATCATCTAATCCTGCAATATGATCTTTGTGTGCATGGGTAAAAATTAATCCATCCAAGCGTTTAAGTTTACAGGCTAGCATTTGTTGCCTAAAATCAGGTCCGCTATCTACTACTATATTTTTATCATTGGCTTGAACCAAAACAGATGTTCGCAATCTTTTATCAGCCATATTTTCAGAACTACATACACAACAATCGCAACCAATAATGGGAACGCCTTGAGATGTGCCTGTGCCTAAAAATGTGATTTTCATGATGCCGCAAATTAATTATTTGCATCAAAAATTAAGATATATCTTTGGATAATAAAAAATCATTATGAAAGTAATATACACCATTGCGTTTGGCGCATTTCTTACAATTGCTTGTAGTAACAACCAAGATAAGCAAACAAATACCGAAAATATAAATTCAGCGGAGAATATAACCGACACTGGAAGCGTATTCAAAGTTGTTAATACCACTGAATTTAGCGAAAAAATAAAAACACAACCGGGTATAATTTTAGATGTACGCACTCCAGGTGAATACAAAAAAGGGTTTATTAAAGATGCATTATTAATGGATATATTTAGTGATAGTTTTGATGCAGAACTTAACAAACTAGACCGCAATACTGCATATTATGTATACTGCGGAAGCGGGGGGCGTAGTGCGGAGTGTTCAGAAAAAATGCAAACTTTAGGCTTTAAAAAAGTATACGATTTAGATGGTGGTATGGGTGCGTGGCGCAATGCCAATATGCCAATTGAAATGCCTAAATAACTAATATCGCAAAACATAAAGTTTTTTGTATAAATTAGTATAAGGTGTTTGTATTAACAACATATACATACCACTTTTAACATGCTCGGGTAAGGTAAATACTCGGGCATTTTTTATGTGTTGATTAGTATAAACCTCCTCACCTAATAGGTTGTATAAAGATATGTTTTGAATGTTTACATCTGCATCAATGGTAAATATACCTTGTGTAGGATTTGGATAAACATTAAACCCAACCTGATCAAATATGTGAACTCCTGTATTAGGAATAGTATCGCTTTTAGATGTATCTATTGGTGTAGCCTTTGGATAACGTTTTAAATTAAACCTCGCTAGAACAGGATAATGATCGGATGTATTAGATAAATAGCCACTAATTTGAGCCGATAATTGTTTTAATACAACAGCAGATTGATTCACATAAAACGAATCTGACAAGGACCTTGAAGTTAAAATATGATCAATCATATTAATTGGCTTGTAGTTTGGATAAGTAGTTTCTCCAGCCAAACTCAACTGTTTACTTGGAAAAAAGAATCGGGTTGAATCATTATTGAAATTTTGAAAAGGTGACAATAAGTAAGAACCATTTATTCTTACAACAGATTGATCAACATCATCATTAAAATCACCCAATACAATTACTTTTTTATTGGCACGTTGTGTATTTAAAAATTGCTGCAAATATAAGGATGCATTGGCCCTTTGGTTATATGACGATTGATCTGCACTGCCACTGTTAGCCTTCAAATGAACTACATAAAAATAAACAGAATCAAAAGGATAAATTTTAGTACGTAATACAACTTCAAATGGATATCGGCCAGATGCAAACGCATTATAATAATCTGGATTACTTGGATCGATTATTAAACTATTGCTCATTAACTCAAACAAATCTTTATTAAAAAGCAAGGCGGTTTTTTGCGTTTGGTTATAGGTTGATAATACACCCTGATAAGTAGGCAACTCGTTTAATAAATTATAAAATGTAGTTGGGTTTGATACTTCACATAAGCCCCAAACATCAACTTCGGTGTTGGTAATAACCAATTTGACATTATTGTATTGAATCACCTCGTTTGATGGTCCTTCTGCTGCATCACCAAACCACTCCACATTCCAACAAGCTATATCATAAAGGGTATCGCTCCCAACTTTGGTAACTTGGGCACTGATGGTATTTCCCAATAAAAGGGCAATGATTACAACTAATTTGTTTATATTCTGCATATTAAGGCTACAATTTACGGTCTTTTTCGTCATAAATAACCATTAAGTAGGCAGTTGAACCAGTAATAAGCGTGTAGATTGTTTGCGCACCATGAATGATAATTGCAAGTGCATTTCCAGTAACCAAACCTACGCCAAACATAAAGAATGCTTGTGCTACTAAATAATGATAAGCACCCATTCCACCACCTTGAATAGGAACCGACTTACCTATACTTCCGATTATCATTACTACAAAAACTTGAGAAAAAGAAAGTACGCTACTTTCTTCAAAAGCAAAAATCCAGAAGTATGTCATTAAAAAATAGCCTATCCAAATAATCAAAGTGCACAATAAATAATAACCTTTTTGATTAAGTAACAACAAGCGTTTTAATGCGTTTAAAAAACTAGTGACCCATGCATCATCTTTAGATTTTTTATTAATGTAAAAATAAACCCCTCCTAATATCATAAAACCGAATAAAGCTATAAGCAACAAACTATTCATGTTAAACCTATCTGTTAAAGGCAAAATAATATTAGCATGAAAAAAAGAGGAGGTTTCTTGCACATTAAAAATCAAAATCCCTAATAAAAGTAAAAAAAGACAAACTGAATCGGTAACACGTTCTATGATTACTGTTGCCAACGACTGATTGAATGGAACATCCTTATAACGCTTAACCAACAAACACCTTGTTATTTCTCCACCTCTAGGCACAACATAACTAATTAAATAACCAGCACAAAGTGAAATCCACGCAGCTCTATAAGGAACATTAAAATGTATACTTTTATAGAGCAATTGCCACCTTTTAATGCGTATATAATAAACGAGTAAAGTGACTAAAAAAACAGGAATAATTAGCCAATAATTAGCATGCTTAAGCTGCTTTCCAAGCTCATGCAATGGCAAATTGCGCAAGGCTAGCCAAAAAAAAACCACTCCAACAGCAGATAATAATAAGGATTTGAACCAATTCATCAGCTTAGCAATGTATCAATTAAATAGCACCAATAGTTAATTTATAAACCAACACTTATTTATCTTTTAGGCTTCTCCAATTTACCATTGGCATGTTTGGCAAAGCGCCCAAGGTTGCGGTCATGCACTTGGTCGTAACGTTGCCATGGCCAGCCACCAAATTGTGTTTTTTGGTAATCATCAAATGCCTGATGAATTTCTTCCTTGTTGTTCATTACAAACGGACCATATTGCATCACCTGTTCATTAATGGGTTTCCCTTGTAAAATTAAAATTCCACATTCTTCACTTCCGCAGCTAATGGTAATATCAAAATCAGAGGCCAATTCAGCGGAATGGTATTTAGCTAATTTATTACCCGAAAGTTCAATTTCACTTCCTTGATAAAAGTACAACATCCGATTAATTCCTGCTGACGCTTTAGGCAAAATCCATGTTGCACCTGCTTGCATTTTTATATTCAAAACGGCTACTTCATTTGAGGAATCAGCAGCCCAGGAATTTGGTGGAGGTGTTGGGGCTTTTAATTTACCTAATGAACCTGCAATCACTTCTACAATTGTTGTTTTTTTATTATGGTCTTGATGATTAAGTTTAGGAATATCCTCACTCCACAGCATTTTAAAATGTGGTTCAACCATTTTATTACGTGCAGGCAAATTCAACCAAATTTGAAACAACTCCATTGTATTTACATCCTCCTTCTTAATCAAAGGAAACATTTCAGAATGTTGAACACCTTTGCCAGCTGTCATCCATTGCACATCGCCATTGCCATAACGACCTGCTGCACCTAAAGAATCAGCATGATCAACAACACCCTTACGCACCACGGTAATTGTTTCGAAACCACGATGTGGATGTCCTGGGAAACCGGGAATTACTTTGCCGTGATACATGCGAAACCCGTCTTTGATTATGAAATCATCACCCAAATGTCGGCCTTTTATATATTCTGATGAGGGCCCCATTTGGTCGTTTCCTTTTGGAAAAGCATCTTCATGATGAACACAAAAAAGAAAAGGATCAGCTGTTTCCCATTGAAAACCCATGGCTTTGATATTTTTAATAGGATTGGAATTTTCCATTTCATTTTTAATATTATTTTTTAAAAAATTGGTTGCTCCTAATACTGGCATTGTCCATGTAGCAGCTAATGCAGCCGACATCCTTGCTATAAAACTTCTTCTGTGTAGTGTATTTTTATTTGCCATAACTAACCGTAATAAAATCGGAAGTTAAGACAAGTTTTTGAATAATACTTATAATACAATCATAGCTCAACTGACTTATCAATAAAGTTAATGAATAAAGAAATGTAACCACAAGTGATTGCACCTTAACATATAAATTGGATCAAATATCAAATCACACCTTTAATAATTTCTTCCACTACATTGGGGTCTAATAATGTGGAAGTATCGCCAATATTACCTATTTCTCCTTCGGCAATTTTGCGCAAAATTCTGCGCATAATTTTACCACTGCGCGTTTTAGGCAAACCGGTAACAAACTGTATTTTATCGGGTTTAGCAATTGAGCCAATAATACTTGATACGGTTTGTAAAATATCTTGTCGAGTTAGATTTTCTTCGTGATGGGAGCCTTCGTAAATCACATATGCATAAATACCTTGACCTTTAATATCGTGCGTGTAACCAACCACAGCACTTTCTATTACACCACTATGCATATTAATGGCATTCTCTACTTCAGCTGTTCCAATTCGATGACCACTAACATTTAATACATCATCTACCCTACCTGTTATGCGGTAGTAACCATCCTCATCACGCATGCATCCATCGCCCGTAAAATACAAATTTGGGTATGTGGCAAAATAGTTTTTACGACAACGTTCATGGTCGCCATAAGTGGTACGAATAATACCTGGCCAAGGATGCTTAATACACAAGTTTCCACTTACTGCATTTCCAGAAATTTCTTTTCCATTTTCATCAACCAAAATTGGATGAACACCAGGCAATGGCAACGTTGCGTGTGCTGGTTTTTGAGGAGTAACACCAGCTAAATTAGAAATCATTATACCCCCGGTTTCGGTTTGCCACCAAGTATCTACAATTGGGCAACGTTCTTTACCAATGTTTTTAAAATACCATTGCCAAGCCTCTTCATTAATAGGTTCGCCAACTGATCCTAAAACTTTTAATGAACTTAAATCTTTACCTTTTACATAATCTAAACCAAAACCCATTAAACTTCGTATTGCAGTAGGTGCAGTATATAAAATATCTACTTTGTACTTATCTACAATTTCCCAAAAACGCCCAGCATCAGGCCATGTAGGAATTCCTTCAAACATCAACGATGTTCCACCTGCACCTAACGGCCCATATACAATATAACTATGTCCTGTAATCCAACCAATATCTGCTGTACAAAAATGTATTTGTCCTGTTTGATACTGGAATACATTTACAAAGGTATATGTAGACCAAACCATATAACCCGCTACCGTATGAACCACCCCTTTAGGTTTACCGGTAGAACCAGATGTATATAAAATAAACAAAGGATCTTCTGCATCCATTGATACGGCAGGGAATGAAACCACGCCATTTTTTTCTAATTGTTTTTCGGCATGTTCCATTTCATCTTCCCACCAAAAATCTCGGTCTTTAATCATAGAAATGGGAGTGCGCGTTCGTGTATAAACAATTACTTTTTTCACTAATTTGTTTCCTAACAAAGCATCATCAATCACACTTTTAAGCGGTATTTCTTTATTCCCTCGATATGCACCATCGCATGTAATAATATATTCAGCTTTAGCATCTTCTAATCTATCGGCAATGCTTTGTGCCGAAAACCCACCAAATATTACACTATGAACAGCACCAATACGTGCACAACCTAAAACAGCATAAGTAAGTTCAGGAACCATACCCATGTATATACAAACTCTGTCGCCTTTTTTTACACCAAGATTAGTTAACATTTGTGCAACCTGACAAACACGTTTATGCAAACTATTATATGTAACAACTCGCGTTTTCTCAATAGGATTATTAGGCTCCCATATTAAGGCGGGTTCTTCGCCACGGGTTGCTAAATGCCTATCAATACAATTTTCGGTAATGTTTAATCGCCCTCCTATGAACCATTCCACTTTTGGCTCTGTAAAATTCCAATCCAAAACCTTATCCCATTTTTTATGCCAAATAAAATGCTCGGCTACACTAGCCCAAAAAGCTTCAGGATTTTCTTCACTTTGCTTAAATGCTTCATGATAATGTTGGAGTGTTTTAACTTGATAGGGATATGTCATGGATTAAGATATTGAAAAATTCCACAATTATATTTTTAATATTAATTGATACAAGATTACACTATTTAAACAACTTAATTAACCTTAATCATACCATTCTTACAGACCAAAAAGTATGATTGTAATTAATTATCATTTACAATCCAATTTTCTTAAATTAATAATTTAGTATTATAAAAAAAGTCCGTACCAAGTTATTGGTAACGGACTTTCACTTTAAAGAAATATGTATTTAATGATGGTGATTGCCATCTGGTCCGTGAACATGACCATGCGCTAACTCATCGCCTGTTGCTTCGCGAACTGAAATAATTTCTACATCAAAGTTTAGCTCTACACCTGCTAATGGGTGATTGCCATCTACTGTTATCATATCACCTTCAATAGCAGTAACAGTTACAATGTAACGTTGCTCTTCTGTTCCTGCTTCAAACTGCATTCCTGGTTGTATTTCTTGATCGCCAAAAGCAGCCTTAGGCACTTGTTGTACGAACTCATCATTACGCACACCATATCCTTTTTCGGGAGCAATTTTTAAATTTAATTTTTCACCAGTTGTACGGCCTTCAATTCCTTCTTCCATACCCTGAATTAAGTGACCTAAACCTTGAATGTACATCAACGGCTCACGTCCGCTGCTGCTGTCTAATACCGTACCTGCATTATCCGTTAATGTGTAATGAATAGATACTACTTTGTGTGCGCTTACTTGCATAGTTGTTTAATTTATGGCCAACGGCCAATTTTACAAAGTGGCAAAGGTGTAATAATGTGCCAAATAAACAAGCGTTTTTAGGGCAATAGTTGATAAATATTCTTCACACATCCATCTAACGCATTTGGCGTCAGCAAGGTTGAGTATGTTTAATAAAAACCAAACTCCTGTTCATCAAAAGGCCTGACGCTTTATGCGCACTGAACTTTTGCTATTCTTCCTCATCTAACAAATCTTCGCCCTCTGGCAACTCTAATGCTTTTACTGGTTGTATGGCGCTACCTGCAATTCCTTTTATTGAGCCATACATATCAATGGTGTTGGTTAATACTTTTTCAATTTGTTTTTCGCGTTCTTTCCAAATGCGTTGCATGGCCCGTTTTTCACTATCTAAAGCTACTTTCATTTGCGAGAAACCTTCTACAATAGCCTCTACCTGCATACGGAAAGTGGTACTTGTTAAATAATCATACAACAAGTGCATTTTATCGCCTTTGTTTTCTTGCGAACTTAATGCGTTACTCAGTTGCACAATCGATTCGCGCAATACCGAACACAAGCCTTTAAATTCATCAAACGTACAAATCCATATACCATCACGCAATCCCATGCGCTCCATATCTGGAGGCATGGCATCGGTTACCAATACTCCAACATCTGCTCCTTTTTCGCGTATATCTGCTTTAAACTTTTCAATCCACCCCGACTGAAAATCTTTGGTACGTTTACTCTCGTAATAAATTTTACCACAGTTTTGTAACGTACGTGTGTTCACCACTTGAATACAATCACCACCACGTGCACCCTTTTTAATTTCTTCAATCGTATCTAAAGGAAAATGAGAAATAAGCCATTCTTCTATGGCCAATTCTTGCACCTCTCCCTGAAGTTGCATGCTGCCTTGTTCTTGCTTACGTTTCATTTCTTCAGTTAGTTTCTTTTGGTCTTCTAACTGTTTTTGTAATTCTTTAAAACGTAACTCACTTCGCTCTTCTTCTGCTTTGCGTATTTTATCTTTTTCAGTAAATAAAAGTTCGTTCAGTTTCTTCTGCGATTCTGCTTCTACCAATTCGCGCATTTCATCCTTCTCGCGTTTTAGTTTTTCAATTTCTGCTTTGCTTCGGTTAAGTTCTTTAACTTGCTCCGACTTCTCCTTTAACTCTTCTTGCAAAGCCTGCAATTGCTCCAAAGATTCTTCATTCACCTTTGCCTTTAACTTCACTTCTAACAGTTTACGCTCTTCTTTCAACGTTTTATCCAAACGATCCTGAAATAATTCATTTTCTTTTTTCTTCTTGGTCTCAAATTCTTCTTTGGCTTTATTTAAGCTATCCAACTCCGATTCGTATTTTTTCTTTTCGGCAGCTAGTTGGGCATTAAATTTCACCTTTAACTCATCTTCTAATTTATGGGCTAAAATATCTTCAACATCTATGGGACTGCCACAGTTAGGGCAGCTAATTTGGTTATTTTGCATATTGTTCATCACTTTTCAAAATCAAATATAATTAAATCAGTATCCACTTGTATTTGTTGTGGAGTTTTAACTTGTTAGAATGTCGATTGGTAAGTTTTGCTGCTAATCAAAACCACACCAATCGACAATTTACCTCTAAAAATTAGGCTTTACAAAGGCCAAATCAACTTTGTGTAATCAATCAAAAAAATAGGCTTGCAATTTTACCAATTATTTTAGTATAATTGTGCTAATAATTTTAGCAATTACAGTTATGAGTAAAATATCAAACAACATCAAACACTTACGTTCGCTTAAAGGATGGAGTCAGCAACAATTAGCCGATAAACTAAATATTACCCGTGCACGTATTGGGTCTTACGAAGAAGAAAGAGCCGACCCTCCGGTTGATATTCTAATAAGATTAAGCACCATGTTTCATGTGGCGATTGATGCCTTGCTAAAATGTGATTTAAGCAAAGTTGATTCAACATCGTTAATGAAAGTGGGGCAAAACCGTATTTTATTCCCCATTATGGTTGATGCCAACAACAACGATTTGGTAGAGGTAGTAACTGCACGTGCATCGGCCGGTTACTTAAACGGCTACAGCGACCCTGAGTATTTTGAAAACCTACCGAATATGAATTTACCTTTTAAAATTGTGGGTAAACACCGTGCGTTTCCTATTAAAGGTGATTCGATGCCACCATTACAAAATGGTAGTTTTGTTGTAAGTAAGTTTGTAGAAAACATAAACGATATTACTAATGGTAATACCTATGTACTGATTACCAAAGAAGAAGGCATTGTATACAAACGTATTTACAAAAAAGGCAGTGAATTGGAGCTACACTCGGATAATAAAAATTACGAACCATACACTGTTCACATTTCGGATGTATTAGAAATTTGGCAATTTGTTTGCACCTTAAATGTTTCTGATAAAAAAGAGGAAGAACTAAACTTAGAAAGCATTATGAATATGCTAAAGAGCATGCGCGTAGAAATGGAGAGCATCAAACAAAAAATTAAGGTGAATTAAAAATGTTGGCCCCCCAAATAGTTACACTTAAACCTAAAATATTAGTTGGAATCAACCAAAAAATGAGTTTATCCAACAACACTACTGCACAACTTTGGCAAAAGTTTATGCCCATGCGTAAACTTATAAAACACACGGTGGGCAGTGATTTGTATAGCCTACAACAGTACAACTGAGCATTAAGTTTAAGTACATTTTCTCCGGATAACACATTTACCAAATGGGCTACAATAGTAGTTGAAGTTGAACAAGGTAATGATATACCCGAAAATATGGAAGCTCTATACCTAGAAGGAGGTTTGTATGCCGTGTTTTTATATAAAGGTTTACCAACTGATTATGCAGCAACATTCCTTTACATTTTTGGAACATGGTTTCCGCAATCGGAATATGAAGTAGACGATAGGCCACACTTTGAAGTGTTGAGCGAAAAATACAGCAATACCTCTCCTGATTCGGAAGAAGAAATTTGGATACCAATAAAATTAAAGTAATGAATACAACCAAATACCTAATGCAGTTCCCAATAATCCTCCAACAATTAAGCCTATAATTTCTGCTTCATTATAGCTGTTTTCCTGCAAACTAAAATTAACAGGCATGGTAAACTTTACTTTTACCTCCTTACCTTGTTGTGTTCCAGGTTTCCATTGTGGCATGCCGTTTATTACGCGTAGTGCTTCTTCATCAATAGTTGTACTTACTGATTTTATTACCTTACTATCGGTAACATACCCCGAAGTATCTATTACAAACTGAACAATAACTTTTCCTGAAATTTTCTTATTGAAGTCAGCCTTAGGATATTTAATATTTTTATTCAAATAAGCATACATGGCTTCTTGTCCGCCCGGATACTCAGGCATTTTTTCTTCAAATACAACAACCTTACTTGAGTCGGTTGGTGTTTGTGCCCAAGCGTTACTATAAACAAGCGCATATAATACAAACAACCATTTAATTTTAACCATCATTGTTTAAGCAATACGTTTCACCAAATTATCCTTCAGCTCATAAACCTGACCACTTTCTTGGCAAGTAGCTTTACCCTCAGCATCAAACTGCAAACGATGTCCAAATTCGCTCATCCAACCCAATTGACGGGCGGGGTTACCTACCAATAATGCAAAAGCAGGTACATTTTTAGTAACAACAGCACCTGCACCAATAAAAGCAAACTCACCAATATCATGTCCGCAAACAATGGTTGCATTTGCACCAATTGATGCACCTTTACCTACATGTGTTTTGGCGTAAGAGCCTCTGCGGTTAATAGCACTGCGAGGATTGGCTACGTTGGTAAACACACATGATGGACCAAGAAATACATCATCATCGCAGGTTACACCAGTATAAATGGAAACATTATTTTGAATCTTTACATTATTGCCCAAAATCACTTCTGGACTAATTACTACGTTTTGACCAATGTTGCAGTTTGTACCAATAAAACACTTGCTCATGATGTGCGAGAAATGCCAGATTTTAGTACCGTCTCCAATGGTGCAACCTTCATCAACAAAAGCTGATTCGTGAGCAAAATAACTATTTTCCATAAAGTTCAATTTTACGCTTTGTGTAACGTATTTCAAAACATTGTTTTAGCTCATACATAAAACAATCTTATCTAATTGTTGTATTGAAAACAAGAAATTGTATTACAAAACCTATTGTTTTTACAACCTAAATGCTATCAAATATTACGAAGTTTATTTTGCTAGCTTACATCATTTTTTTTGATGGTGGTATAATAAAGGAAAATTGACCCCTAAATAATAGTTCATAACCACAGAGAAATAAAAAAAGCGGAAATACATCAGTAATTCCGCTATAGAGAATAAAGTTTTTTTTTAATAACCGCTACCTGCAATCCAAACTTTCCAACTTGCATTATTTGATTGGTGCGATGCGCTTAACGCATATATTCCTGCAGGTAAATTTTTTACATCAATTTGCAATACTCCACCTGATATAATTGTATTTACAGCAAAAGAATTACCTTTCATATCGGTAAGTAGCAGAGCTGTGTAATCTAAATTTGGTAAAACTATACTATTAGTTAAATTGTCATAAAATGGTATTACGACTTCCTGTATTGTTTTATCAATACTTACGTGTTTAGAGTATTCAAATTTACCATCATAATCAACTTGCTTTAACCTATAATATGCATTTATCAAACGGGTATTATCAACAAAATGGTAAGTTTTTTTTATGGTTTGATTACCGCTTCCTTTTACTTCACCTATTGTTTCCCAATCGTATCCGTTCAAACTTCTTTGTACTTCAAAATAGTGATTATTAATTTCTGTTAAAGTTGACCAATTGATACGCACTCCGTTTTCGGTTGAAAACACTTTTACATCACCCCATTTTACAGGTAGTATTGTAGATGAAAACGTTTTGGTATAAATTAAATCTCCTGAACTCGAATTATTTCCGTTAGAAGCATTTATTGCAACATAAAAAACTGGACTTACATTAATTGAACTTGGAGTTGTGTATTGAAATTGCCAAGTTTTAGTAGCTCCAGGGGCTGATGTACCACTTGCGTTATGCATCAGATATGTGCGGTTAGGATTTGTTGTTGATGATAATTGGGTTTCGCTACTTGAAGCTATTAATGTACCGATACTAGAAGATGAAGATGTTGCACCAGAAGGAAGTACACACAACTGAAAACCATACTTTGTTCTACCCGTTTGACTAAAAGATAAATTAAATGTATAAGTGGTATTGGGCTGTAATGAGCTTAAAGGCGTAGATGATGTTAATAGTATATTGTTTAACGCACCACCAGTGTTTAGGGTTCCACCATGGCATGATGTGCAATTAGATTCTCCAGGTGCACCGGTGCATGAATTTGGAGGATTATTTGTGAAAGTAAGAGCGGATATAGACCAAATTATCAATCCCCCTGCGATAACCGATTTAATTAGTTTTGTATTCATATATAGATGATTTGTGGTATAAAGATATTACTTAATCGCCAAATGATATTTTTTATTAAAAAAACAACAAATTCCTTTTGCAAATAGTTTTCAATCGTATATTTGCGATATATATTTATAATATGGCAATCAACAAAAAAGGTGAATTTTTAACAGACGAGATTTCACTATCTGATTTTGCTAGAACGCTCGGACATCCAGCACGTATAGCTATTTTAAAAACCCTTGCCGAACGTGAAGAATGTATTTGTGGCGAGATTGTAGAAATACTGCCTTTAGCACAATCTACCGTATCGCAACATTTAAAAGAATTAAAAAACATGGGGCTTATTCAGGGCACACTAAACGGACCAAAATCTTGCTACTGTATCAATTGGGAAAAGCTTGAAGAGTTCGTAATTAGTTTTAACAAACTTACCTCTGAATTATTAACTAAAAAACCAAAAGCGATTTGCTGCAAATAACTAAATCATGAAATTATCGGAAGTAAAAAATGTATTGCAAAATTTAAATGAAGTTACATTTAAATTGCCCAACGGAACGATGGTTCCTGCTCATTTTCATGTTACCGAAGTAGGTATTATTACCAAACAATTTATTGATTGTGGTGGCACTGTAAGAAACGAACAAGTTATTAATTTCCAACTTTGGGAAGCCAACGATTTTGATCACCGTTTAGCACCTCAAAAACTGAATAATATTATTGATTTATCGGAGCGGGTTTTACGCTTACCAGATGCTGAAGTAGAAGTTGAATACCAAGCAGTCAAAATTGGTAAATATGGATTATATTTTAATGCTGCAAACAGCAACTTTGAGTTAACTGCAAAAACTACCAATTGTTTGGCCCATGATAAATGTGGTATTCCACCAGAAAAACTTAAGGTAAGTCTAATCAACTTAACTCCTGCGGAAAACAACACCTCTTGCACCCCAGGTGGCGGATGCTGCTAGTTGTATAATTATAAAAACATGAATCAAACACAAGCAATTCTCGAACTATGGCTAGAGTCAAGAACTCGATTAACAAATCAATTTACCCAACTTAACGAGTCTGATTTACTTAAAAGATTGCATCCTCAATCTAACTGTGTTGGCTTTTTATTAAAACACATTGGCGAGGTGGAGCAACTATTTGCTCGAAATGTTTTTGGATTGGATATCAATGGTTCTATTGAAACAATTGGTGTTGGTAAAGACCAAGGTCAATATACAAACCTGCAAGAACTTTTGGATTATTTGGAAGAATCTAAAGTTAATCTGGAAAAGGCTATCAATAAAGTATTACCAGTAGGATGGCAAGCTGAAATTACCACCAAAGAATTTGGTAATCGAAATAAGGCACAAGCCATGGGTAGAATTACTTCACATACTGCTTACCATGCAGGGCAAATTGGTATTATTTTAAAGTACGGAATAATTTAAAACTTCGCTATGAACAAACGACTATCATTTTTAGATAGCTACCTGACCTTATGGATTTTTTTAGCCATGATTTTAGGGGTAAGCCTCGGATATTTTATACCGCAAACAGCTAACTATATTAACTCATTTAGTAATGAAACAACCAACATTCCTATAGCAATAGGTCTAATTTTAATGATGTATCCGCCATTAGTTAAGGTTGATTACAGCAAAATGCGAGAAGTTTTTTCTAACAAAAAAGTACTTATTCTATCACTTATTTTAAACTGGGTTATTGGCCCAATTTTGATGTTTACTTTGGCACTTATATTTTTAGGCGATTATCCCGAGTACCGAAATGGCCTTATTTTAATTGGCTTGGCTAGATGCATTGCCATGGTAATTGTTTGGAATGATTTGGCTGATGGCAACCGCGAATATGCAGCAGGATTGGTGGCATTAAACAGCATTTTTCAAATCTTATTTTTTAGTTTATACGCCTATTTATTCTTGATGGTATTACCTCCATTATTTGGTTTTAAAGGTATGGAAGTAAATATTACCATTGGCCAAATTGCCGAAAGTGTGGGCATATATTTAGGTATTCCTTTTGCACTCGGTTTAATTAGTCGTTATGGAATAATTGCACTAAAAGGCGATGAGTGGTTAAGGTATAAATTCATTCCCAAAATATCTCCCATTACCTTAATTGCGTTGCTTTTTACTATTGTATTGATGTTTAGTTTGAAAGGCGAAACCATTGTGCAAATTCCTCTTGATGTGGTTAGAATTGCAATACCATTGGTTATTTATTTTGGGGTGATGTTTTTAGTAAGTTTTGCTTTGAGTAAATACTTGGGCAGTGATTACAGCAAATCAACCTCCATCGCTTTTACAGCATCGGGCAACAATTTTGAGTTAGCTATTGCAGTGTCTATTGCTGTATTTGGAATGAATAGTGGAGAATCATTTACCGGAGTAATTGGCCCTTTGGTAGAAGTTCCGGCTTTAATTTTATTGGTGCAATACGCACTAAAAAAACGTTCATCATTTAAAACAAATACTAACTAAATTTATGTACACAAATATTCAATCGTTTTGCGATAATTTAATACCTCTTTTTTCAGAAATACCTGAAGAAAGAAAACAGCTTTTACAAAAAATCAGTAACTATATTCAAACCAAAAAAGATGGTAACCAACCCATCAATTTGGTTTATGTGTGCACGCACAACTCGCGCAGAAGCCACTTTGGGCAAGTATGGGCCGCAGTTGCAGCCCATTATTTTGGGGTAAAAAATGTATTTACTTTTTCAGGCGGTACAGAAGCTACGGCATTTAATCCAAATGCGATAAACGCACTGCGTAATATTGATTTTGAAATTATGGATGATGGCCAAACCATCAACCCAACCTATATCGTAAAATTTGCCGATGATGCATATACCACTTGTTTCTCTAAAGTGTATAACCATCCGGCAAATCCTCAGCAAAATTTTGCAGCCATTATGACTTGCAGTGATGCGGAACAAAACTGTCCGTTTATTCTAGGTGTAGAGTTACGCATTGGCACTACATACAACGACCCGAAAGTATTTGATAAAACCCCACAACAAGATGCAGCCTATACAGAACGCGCTACGCAAATTGCATTAGAGTGTTTGTATGTATTTTCATTGGTGAAGTAATGCTTATGTTTTGTATCACAGCCATTTGTATGTGCCGTTTAAATAGTGGGAATTATGTGCAATAATCAGATTCGCTTTTTGGGTAATTAAATTAACTTTGCGCTTTCATTACTCCATCCAAACGACTACTTAAAATGATTCATTTTTTTGTAAACCAGAACAATACGGTATACGCTGTTCAAACTCAAAGTGAAATTTCAAACGAGGATACGCAGAAATTAAATTGGCTTTTTGGCGGTGCCCGCAAACTTAACGAATCGGTTTTAACCGATTTTTTTGTTGGTCCACGTGCCGCTATGGTTACCCCTTGGAGTACCAATGCAGTTGAAATTACCCAAAACATGGGCATAACAGGTATTATTAGGATTGAGGAATTTGAAAAAGTAACAGCTGATTTTAAGGATTTCGATCCGATGTTGTCTCAAAAATACACCGAACTGAATCAAGAAATTTATACCATAAACATTAAGCCTGAACCTATTTTAGAAATTACCGATATTGAGGCCTACAACAAATCGGAAGGTTTAGCTTTAAGCAATGAAGAGGTGGATTACTTGAATAACTTATCTATTAAATTAAGTCGTAAACTTACCGACTCTGAAATATTTGCATTCTCGCAAGCCAACTCGGAGCATTGCCGCCACAAGATTTTTAACGGTACTTTTGTGATTGATGGCGAAGAGAAACCAACTTCATTATTCAAGCTTATTAAAAAAACATCAGAAACCAATCCTAACGAAATTGTTTCTGCTTATAAAGATAATGTTGCCTTTTTAAAAGGTCCTAAGGTTACACAGTTTGCACCTAAAAGTGCTGATAAACCAGACTTTTACCAAGAAAAAGAATTTGATTCTGTACTATCATTAAAAGCCGAAACGCATAATTTCCCTACCACAGTTGAACCTTTTAACGGAGCCGCAACCGGTTCGGGAGGCGAAATTCGCGACCGTTTAGCAGGTGGACAAGGTTCGTTGCCACTAGCTGGTACTGCGGTTTACATGACATCATATTCTCGTTTAGAGAATGGAAGACCCTGGGAAAATGGCATGGCCGAGCGCTCTTGGTTATACCAAACACCAATGGATATTTTAATCAAAGCATCAAACGGTGCTTCTGATTTCGGAAATAAATTTGGTCAACCTTTAATTACAGGCTCAGTGCTTACGTTTGAGCATGAGGAAAACAACCGTAAAATAGGTTACGATAAAGTAATTATGCAAGCTGGCGGTATTGGTTATGGCAAGTTAAATCAAGCCATTAAACAAACGCCAAAAGCTGGTGATAAAATTGTAATTTTAGGTGGCGAAAACTACCGCATTGGTATGGGTGGAGCTGCGGTTTCATCAGCCGATACTGGAGCATTTGGTTCGGGAATTGAGTTAAATGCTATTCAACGTTCAAACCCCGAAATGCAAAAACGCGCAGCCAATGCCATTAGAGGTTTGGTTGAAAGCGATAACAACCCCATTGTTTCTATTCACGACCATGGTGCAGGTGGACACTTAAACTGTTTATCGGAATTAGTAGAAGCCACAGGTGGTTTGATTGATTTGGATAAATTACCTTTGGGCGATCCAACTTTATCAGCCAAAGAAATTATTGGTAACGAATCACAAGAACGAATGGGTTTGGTGATTGGCGAAAAAGATATAGAAACTTTACAACGTATTGCAGATCGTGAACGTTCGCCAATGTATGCTGTGGGCGATGTAACCAACGACCATCGTTTCACTTTCCAATCAAAAACTACAGGCGAAAAACCTATGGATTATGCCTTAGAAGATTTCTTTGGTAGCTCGCCTAAAACCATCATGACGGATAAAACAGTTAAAGCAAATTATGCTGATTTATCATACTCAACCCAACAAATACCAAACTATTTAA
The DNA here is from genome assembly GCA_027482225.1 of Bacteroidota bacterium. Lineage (GTDB taxonomy): Bacteria > Bacteroidota > Bacteroidia > UKL13-3 > UKL13-3 > UBA6183. The sequence goes on along the minus strand of JAIXWD010000016.1, from coordinate 348,807 downwards.
ACCAAGTTTTGCAGTTAGAAGCTGTAGCTTGTAAAGATTGGTTAACCAATAAGGTAGATCGTTGTGTGGGTGGACGTGTAGCTAAACAACAATGTGCTGGTCCTTTGCAATTACCTTTAAACAATGTTGGCGTAATGGCTTTAGATTTTAAAGGTAAAGAAGGCATTGCAACCACCATTGGTCATTCGCCTATTTCGGCCTTGATTGATCCAGTTGCTGCTTCTCGTACTGCAATTGCAGAGTCGTTATCAAACATTGTTTGGGCTTCGTTAAAAGATGGTTTACGTTCAGTTTCATTATCGGCAAACTGGATGTGGCCTTGCAAAAACGAAGGCGAAGACGCTCGTTTGTATGAAGCGGTAAAAAGTTGTTCTGATTTTGCCATCGAGTTAGGCATCAATATTCCAACCGGAAAAGATTCCTTATCGATGAAGCAAAAATACCCGAACGATGAAGTAATTGCTCCGGGTACAGTGATCATTTCTGCTGCGGGAAATTGCTCAAACATTAACCATGTTGTAGAGCCTGTTTTAAAACGTAATGGAGGTAACATTTACTACATCAACTTATCTCAAGATACGTTTAAGTTAGGTGGTTCATCATTTGCACAAATTTTAAACAAAATAGGTACAGAGGTTCCAACCATAAAAAATGCAGCATACTTTAAAAATGCATTTAATACGTTACAAGAGTTAATTAAAGCAGGTAAAATTAAATCCGGACATGATGTGGGAAGTGGTGGTTTAATTACCACCATGTTAGAAATGTGTTTTGCGGATGTAAACCTTGCTGCAAACTTTGATTTATCTGCGTTAAAAGAAAACGATACCGTAAAAGCGTTATTCAACGAAAACATTGCGGTGGTATTCCAAGCCGATGCAAGTGTTGAATTAGAATTTACTAGAAACGGAATTGAGGTATTTAATATCGGAAATGTGGTTGATGGCAACACCGTAACCATTAAAAACAATGCCAATGAATTTACTTTTGATGTAACTGCAACACGCGATACTTGGTATAAAACATCATTCTTATTAGATTCAAGGCAAACTAAAAACGGACAAGCAAAAGCACGTTTCGATAACTATAAAAATCAACCTTTACAATTTACTTTCCCTGCACATTTTACAGGTAATAAACCAACGGTTGATGCAACCAAACCTCGCCCTAAAGCAGCTATTATTCGCGAAAAAGGAAGCAACTCAGAACGTGAAATGGCTAACGCTATGTACCTAGCAGGTTTTGATGTAAAAGACGTACACATGACGGATTTAATTTCGGGAAGAGAAACCTTGGAAGATATTCAGTTTATTGGAGCTGTTGGTGGATTCTCTAACTCGGATGTATTAGGTTCGGCTAAAGGTTGGGCTGGTGCATTTTTATACAACGAAAAAGCCAATACCGCATTAAAGAATTTCTTTAAGCGTGAAGATACTTTATCAGTTGGTATTTGCAATGGTTGCCAATTGTTAATGGAATTAGAATTGATTAATCCAGAGCATGAAATTCATGGTAAAATGCACCACAACGTTTCGCAAAAACACGAGAGTATTTTTACCTCAATAAAAGTTCAGAAAAACAATTCGGTGATGCTTTCTACATTAGAAGGTGCAACTTTAGGTGTTTGGGTATCGCATGGTGAAGGTAAATTTAACTTGCCTTATGCAGAAGAGCAATACAATATTGTAGCTAAATATGGTTACGAAAGTTACCCTTCAAACCCTAATGGTTCTGACTTTAACACGGCCATGATGTGTGATAAAACAGGCAGACATTTAGTAATGATGCCACACATTGAGCGCAGCACTTTCCCTTGGAATTGGGCACATTATCCTGAGCGTAACGATGAAGTATCTCCTTGGATTGAAGCATTTGTAAATGCAAGATTGTGGATTGAGAATAAAAAATAATTGATGAAGAAATGTTCGGATTAAGCTTGCCGAATCTTTTTTAACTCAATATGTATAAACATTCTATTATTAGACATATAATTTAACTTACTTTGTGTCATGTTAATGCACAATATCATGTTTGCCATAGTACTGTTGCTACTAATCGGTGGAATTGCTTGGGTAATTTTCAAACTAGAGTTTGAAAAACGAAAAAAAAATAAGTAATTCTATTTGATTAAATTTCTTAAAACTTAACATTGAATAAAAGTTATAGCCTTATTTTCTCCATTAGTAATGAGTAAAGAAAACAAAATAGCACAATTTAACCCAAACGATATTGGGAGTGCCGATAACAATATTTTTGGTTTACCTTTTGAACCAGCTGATGCATCATTAGTAATTATTCCTGTTCCATGGGAGGTTACTGTATCATACAGTGCAGGCACTGCTGATGGACCTGCTGCGGTATATGACGCATCATACCAAGTAGATTTATACGACCCATTTATTGAAGATGCTTGGAAGCTCGGTATAGCTATGCAACCGGTGAGCAAAAAGATTAAATCAACCAGTAATAAGTTGCGTAAAAAGGCAGAGAAGTATATTGACATGTATGCTGAAGGTAAATCTGCCGAGAAAAATGCAACCATGAAAGCCATTAAAAACGAGGTGGACGAGGCATGTAAAGGCCTAAACAAATGGGTTAAAAAAGAAGCCTTAAAACAAATGGATAAAGGCAAAATTGTTGCGCTTTTAGGTGGAGACCACAGTACTCCACTTGGTTTGATGCAAGCTTTGGCAGAGAAAAACGAAACCTATGGTATTTTACAAATTGATGCCCATGCCGATTTACGTGATGCATACGAAGGGTTTGAATTTTCGCACGCTTCTATTATGTTTAATGCGTTAAAAATTGAACAGGTAAGTAAGTTGGTGCAAGTGGGTATCAGAGATTATTGTCAGGATGAAAAAAATCTTATTGACTCATCAAAACGTGTAGAAACTTTTTTTGATAGTGACATCAAAACACAACAATACGAAGGCAAATCGTGGAGTAAAATATGTGATGACATTATAGGCTCTTTGCCTAAAAAAGTATATTTAAGTATTGATATTGATGGGTTAGATCCAAAACTTTGTCCGAATACTGGTACTCCGGTTCCAGGTGGTTTTGAGTTTGAACAAGTTGTTTACTTAATTAAAAAAATGGTTGAAGCTAAAAAGCAAATCATCGCATTCGATATTAACGAAGTTGCTCCAGGTAAAGATGAATGGGATGCTAATGTAGGCGCTCGTTTATTATACAAGGTAAGTAACATGTGTTTGGTATCTAATTTTAAAAAATAATACTAACTGATATTAAACAAAAAAAGCTACTTTTAAGAAGCTTTTTTGTTTAATATTTCTATAACTGATGAATTAGTATTCAAGTTTAAAAACATTGTGCTATTCCAAACTTATCTTTTCATCTCCGATTTGATAAGGCAAATACAATAACACAAGTCGCATCATTTCACTGTCGTCACTCATCCCCCACTCAAATAAAATATCCTTAGGCGGATAGTTTGGGTTTTCAGGGTTGTTCATTGAATTATCATAAACAGCCTCAGCATGCAATATTGAACCTGCAGGAATTTTAACCATGTGCTTAAATCGATAAAACTCTTGCCAATTTGCATCCCAATTTAATATTTCTATCAGTTTAATAGTATCTTGTGTAGGAGTTACTGCATAGGACTTAAAATACCTACCTAATCGATGCATATGGGGATTAATATTGAGCAGAGAAACATCATTATGAAATCTAACATTGATAACTGATTTGAAATTGCTGTCTCCTGCTCCAATAAACCACTTACCATTCGGTATTGGATTTTTTGGCTTAAACGCTGCAAAACCAATCTTTCTTGACGGTACATTTTCACTGTAATAAATATTAAATCCAGATAAATCTTTTTGTGCAATAGGAGTTGGTGAATAATGGAAATTACGAATTAACAATACCCCCCTTTTGGGCAGTCGAAATCCGATGTCCGAAGGATATTTTTGAAGAGATGTTCCGGGCAGCCAACCATTATGATATAATTCTACAGGTAATTCTCCATCCTTGCCTATTAGATTTAAATACTTATAATCATGATCATCTTTCACACGATTTAGTGTATCTGAATCATACATAAAATAGTATGGTCCTTTAAAAATATCAGCATCATCAGCCACCTCTAAAACTTGGTAACTAGCATGATGAACAACAGATTTGTTTCCCGCAAAAAACTCAATAGCTTTAACGAAGGTATCATGATCTATTTCGAAAGGAATTTTATAGCAGATATACGTATTCTTATTGTTACCTGGAACATTAAAAGTATCTAACATTGTTAAAACCAGATTGGGTTTATCAATGTGTGTCAACCTTTCGCTTTTAACTAAACTCTTATCCTCCTTACCTTTAACACAACCACCATTGACCCAATTCACAATGAGTGCTATTTCATGTTCATTTAACGATTTATTATCTGCGAAATCAAGATAGTTATGATTTGCTTTCCATGGCGGCATAATACGATTCTGAACTACATGTTTTATAAAACTAGCACGTTGCTTAACATCTTCGTAATCAGACAAATCGAATGGAGCATATCCATTTACTTTATGACAATTAACACACTTATTATGTATTATTGATTGAATTAATCCGTAATATGTTATATCCTGGGCGGTGAGGTTTTCTTTCGAATAAAACAACAAGAATATAATTATCCCGAAATTTAATCTCATTAGTATATACCTCCTATTTTTCTATTATTCCATTCAATTCTGTTATCGAACTTGGGCAATGACATGGGAACACTAGTTAAACCTGATGTATCTGTTAAAGATTCCATGAATGAAATGATATCTTTCATTTCCTGTTTATTTAAATTTAAGGGATCGGTAGGTAGTGTTTGATATGGGACGTTGATACCTATTCCACTCCCTCCACCTTTATTGTAAAAATCCATTACATCCTGAAGTGATTTGTATGCACCATTATGCATAAAAGGAGCAGTTATAGCTACATTACGCAGCGTAGGTGTTTTAAATGAATAGCGGTAAAAAGGAGCGCCCTCCTTTAATTTGGCAGCAATACGTCCTTCATCATTATCAATAACTAATGTCTTACTATATGGATTTTCAGGTACGCCTAATACCTCACTTTCACTATCGTTGTATAGTGGGGGAACAGTACCATTAAAATTTGGAGCAAAATGACAGGTCCCACAAGCGGCCTTTCCCATAAATAAATTGAAACCTCTTTTAGCAGAAGTACTTAATTCATTTGATTCTCCTCTAACAAACTTGTCAAACAATGAGTTGTAACCGGAAAGAGATTTAACATAGGAAGTAATTGCGAATGCAATCGTATGTTTATTTATTGGTGAAGATTCATTTTGATAAATATCTTTAAACAATGTTAAATACTCTTTACTTTGATTGAGTTTAGAAACAACCTCAATAATATTGGTATTAAACTCTTTCTCACTTACAACCACATGTTCCATCTGATCCTCTAAAGCATCAGCCCTTAAATCGTGAAAGTAACGCTCACTATAAACACTGTTTATTAATGTAGGAGAATTTCTATCAATACGACCTTTCATACCGAAAGCCAAACTTTTAGACTCACCATCTGTAAAACCTTTTAATGGATTATGGCAACTAGCACAGCTACGTTCGTTTGAAGCTGATAATATAGGATCAAAAAACAATAGCTTACCAAGATTGTCTAATTTTGATGATGACAAATTTTGAGGCAAATTAACATAATAGTCTGCATTCAGAATATGATTAGAAAACAAGTTGGTTGCCTCAAAATTAAGCGCAAACTTAGTTCCAGTTGTGGCTTCGTAAATTGTTTCAATACCCAATAAATGCTGAGCTGTTAATAAATCTGAAAACAATGGATTTACAACTTCTTTCAAAAAATTCAAACGGTCGAAACCTTCAAAAGAAATATTTGAGTTCAGCTGCTTTAAACCAAGATTAAACTTAAATGCTATATTCTTATATAAATTGGGATCTACATTTTCAATTCTTGATTTGTAACATTCTATGGTTTTATTAAGTTGTGTGAAAATAACAATTGCATCTGCCATTGTTCTTTCAGATGCAGGCACATCAAACCCTGTTAAACCAAGATTGAAAGATCTGATGAGTTCTACTCTTAAAGCTTCAAAAACTATCCTGTCATTAATTTTAGCAGGAAAATTATAGTCGTTTATGGCCTTATACAACAGCTTTGCTTGTTCGCTAATGTTTTCAATATTCCAATCTTCCTCGAAAAGTAACTCATCAATAACTTGCAAACCTCGTGGTTGTAAAATTAATATACCAGGAGCAGACTTATCTAACTTAGGCAATGGAGCACCATTTATGTAATCCTTTACATAAATAGGGTCTGTATACTCCCAAATAAACTCTATCGCTTTAAAAGCATCCCTCAGTTGATTGTATTCATTAACAATACTTTTTTTATTGTCAGAGGTTGGTTTAATCGAATTTACACGACTTGAAAATTGACTTGCTTCAATTTTTAGTTTTTCAAAATTAGATTTATATGTATCAAAAACTTCTTTATCAGATTTGATTGATTGTGTGAAAGAGAATAATGCTAACACAATGACAATACTAAACAAAACGGAATGAACTGGGTATTTACGCATCACAATCTATTTATAAAATAACGCCTATGGCTAATTTAACCATAGGCGCTACTACATTATTATTTAAATGTTTTTATTTACTACTCAACGATAATTTTAACTCTTTCACCTTCTGCATTCATGATTAAGTAGGCTCCAGGTGTTAAGTCAGTTACATTAACTACCTGAACATCACGATATACCTTAACACGCTTTCCTGTCATATCATATATTGCAATATCACTCACTTTATTAAGTGTTAATTCATTTGCAACCGGATTAGGATAAGCAGTGAATAATGAATTATTTTTAGATTTGAAGTATTCCTCAACCGCAGTTGTTATACCATCCCAACCACTGATTGCATATGTTAAAGAGTTGTTGTAAGGGAAAGTATTTGCACCATCAGGATGTTGTACGTTGAATAACATTGTTCTACTATCAATTGCAATACCTCCAGTAATTTCTGCACCTGGTGAGCAAGCAGTAATGCGCATCAAATCGCTGTAGGTAGGGTTAGCAATATCCATATCCAATAAATAAGACTCACAAATAGTTTGAGCACCAGCTTGGTATTCTGCAGGCATTCTATTCCAAGTACGACCATTTAAATCCTCTTGCATAATCATGTAAGTTTTACCTTTTATGTAAGCGAAATTTAATCCGTCAGGATTTGAAAAATGAACATTTGGATAACTATTTACACCTTGAGATGCTGATGCAGTATGATAAGGACCGCCTTCGAAAAAAGTACGAACTACACCTGTAGTTGGATCAAGCTCCAAAACTCTACCATAGTAATCTTTAAAAGCACCATTGCGAACTGAATCACTAGCCGCAGCATCAGTGCCAGGGAATGAAGTACCATTAACAATCTGGTATCTATTCTTGTAAGCTACAATCAAATGATTAGCAATCGTTCCAGTTGCACCTAAACCTGATTTAAAGGCTGAACCCGGGTTATCATTACCAGTTTCAGTGATATAAATCTTACCATTAGTTTTATTTACAGCTCCCCACTCTAAACGGGTATACATGGTTGCACCACGCTTAAATGCTACTGTTCTTAAGTTCACTAATGTATCTAAATTGTTCTCAATTGGTATCCACTTATCAGCGGCATCAGCTTTATGTGCAAATAATTGGCCAGAGGTAAAATCGCCTGCTGTATTAGCAACAAACTTAATCAACAAGCCAGGAGTTCCATCTTCAAACAAATAAACAGTTTTGTTATCATTCATTAAAACACCTCCTTCATAACCCGCACGTCCCCAATTGTATTGCTTTCTGATAGCCTTACCTGTTTTAGTATCAATTTCTACCATCCAATTTAAATTCTGGTATTTTTTTAAAGTTTTGCCATTAAAACCAGGAAAACCTGCAGGAGTTGTAGTTCCTATAACAAAATCAGATGTATCACGAACACCACCTGCAATCTGCGTATTACTATTTTGCATCCACTCTTCAGCAGTCCAGATACGACCATTATCCGCAGATATTCCACCACAATTCATGCCTGTTTCACCAACAGTGTTAACAAAATCAACATTAAAAAACTTACCAGAGCGACCATCTGTCAATGTCTGAGGAACAATTTCCATCACATTTCCAGTTACTCTACGTAATTTAAAGGTTGTCATACCTCCTCCATCACCAACTTTATCGTTCTTCTCTACCATTTCATGGTTAACAATCACCCAACCTAGGTCACCTGTTGCAATTTTAGCAGGATCAGTTTCGGGAGTGAATCCGATAAAATCGTGCCACTGCTTGGCCACTGTTGAACCAGCTGCATTGCCATAAGTTGCGGTAGTTTGGACCGTATCAACTCCACCAACAAAAATAACTTGTTGTTTTAATGGTGACTTCGGCATCCAAATAGTTTTGGCACTCCATGAAGTATCAATTTTTACAGGAAAAGGAATTTGTGCCATTGTTGCTACAGATGAAGCAAGAAATATGGCAGATAGTAATTTTTTTTTCATTTTGTTTTTTTTGATGCCACAAACTAACCCATCTGATATTATGATTTTGTTTTTCCTGAATTAATAAATCATCATTCAATTATTAACTAAAATATATCTCAATTTAAAATCGCATAGAAACATATATTTGATTTCCTAGATTTACCGCAACTAATTTAAATGTCATGAAAATTGGATACTTGTCAATAATCGTAATAGCCATTTCCATTTATTTCCCATTTTTGTCTTGCCAAAGATCATCTACCCAATATACAGACACTTTAATTTATGAAATGCAATCTTTGCAACGTGTTTATCAAAACTGCAACATCGATTCGCCCGATTGTGCACATATATCATACACTTATCCTTTATTCAAATCACCTCAACCTATTGCTGATAGTTTAAATTCTATTGTACTAACCATATTTGGCGTAAATAAAAACACCAACTTGGAACAAACACAATATACTTTTATGGCCGAGTATGAAAAATTTAAAAAAGAGTTCAAAGAGAGTGAACAAAGTTGGTATAGTCAAACCAATATAAGTGTGCCTTTTCAAAGCAATAATGTAGTTAGTTTAAGTGTTGAAATGGACGATTACACAGGTGGTGCACATGGTATGTATTCTAACATTTACAGTAATTTTTATAAACCCAAAAACGAAATACTCACGCTTCAAAAACTATTCTCTGATAGTAACCTTAAAAAGTTATTAAGTATTGCTGAAAAAGATTTTAGAGCAGCCAATGAATTATCCATTAAAGCAAATTTAGATGATGCTGGATATTGGTTTAAGGATAATAAATTTCATTTAAGCGACAATTTTGTACTAACCGATGATGGTGCTACTTGGCTTTTTAACCCTTACGAAGTGGCTTCATACGCTCAAGGTACAATAGAATTATCCGTAAGTAGGTATGAAATACTACCTTTGTTGAACCCTACTTACACAAACCTTTGGGAATAAAATGACAATTCTTTTATTTAATTTTAAGGTTAGAAACTTAAATTGTGCTGCTAAAAAAACACCACTCAAAAACAGATGAATCAGAAACAACAAGTAAAGTTCGTCCCTAAAGATAAGTCTCCATTTTTTGCTGTATTAAAAACTAGGGTTGATAAATACTTTAACGATAACGGAATGAGTAAACATGCTAATGCTACTATGGTAATTAAAACCATGGTACTATTAAGTGGGTATATCTTGCCTTTTGTAGCATTATTGTATTTTACACCGTCTCTTGGCTTTTCAATGATGCTTTGGTTTATTATGGGTTTGAGTCTTGCAGGTATTGGTATGAGTGTTATGCACGATGCTAATCATGGGGCATATTCATCAAACAAAACTGTTAATTTTCTAATGGGACATACCCTTAATTTAGTTGGAGGAAGTGTATTTAATTGGAAACTTCAACATAATATTTTACATCACACATACACAAATATTACGCACATTGATGAAGATATTGAAGACCGTTTGGTACTTAAGTTTTCTCCTCATACCAAAACAAAATGGTTTCACAAATTCCAATGGATTTATGCCATGTTTTTTTATGGCTTACTTACTTTTTATTGGGTACTTGCAAAGGATTTTGTTCAGTATGCACAGTTTACAAAAAGTGGTGTAAACCCCGGTAGCGAAAGCGAAAACCGCAATACGCTTATCAAAATTATTTTAATAAAAGTGTTTTACTTCTTGGCAGTAATTTTAATGCCAATAGTTATTTTTAATATTCCGGTTTTACAAATACTTAGTGGCTTTTTATTGATGCACTTTGTTGCAGGCATAATTTTAACGACTGTTTTCCAATTAGCACATACATTAGAACAAACAGCTCATCCAATGCCCGTTAACGGTATTATTGAAAATGATTGGGCCATACATCAGTTAAACACAACGGTTAATTTTAGCCGCAAAAGTAAAGTATTAAGTTGGTACATTGGTGGATTGAACTTTCAGGTAGAACATCATTTGTTTCCTAAAATTAGTCATGTGCACTACCCTGCCCTTTCGCATATTGTAAAACAAACTGCCGAAGAGCATGGCATACCTTATCTTGAAAACGAATCGTTGTTAAGTGCTTTGCAATCCCATTTCAGATATATGCGTGAAATTGGCACATTGCCAAACCCAAACACGGCTATCAACTAAAAACATTATACATCAACATCAAATAAAAAAGGCTGTTTCAATTAAATGAAACAGCCTTTTTTTTATCTAGATTATTTTATTAGTGTTGTTCGCCCATGGCCACAATTCCTTGCTCCATTCGGTAGGCGCCACTTTCTAATTTGCTACGTATTGCACCAAATGCATTGATGGTTTCTTCTACATCAGCTAAAGTATGCACCGCTGTAGGAATTAAACGCAACAATATCATCCCCTTTGGTATTACTGGGTAAACCACAACAGAGCAGAAGATTCCGAAGTTCTCACGTAAATCGTGCACAACTCCTGTTGCCTCGCCTACAGTACCTTTCATCATTACCGGTGTAACCATGGTATTGGTGTGGCCAATATCAAATCCTTTTTCTTTTAATCCACCTTGTAAAGCACGAACGATGGTCCAAAGTTGCTCTTTATATTCAGGGTGATTACGAATTAACTCTAAACGCTTTAATGCGCCTTTTACAATCGGCATAGGTACACTTTTCGCATAAATTTGAGAACGTAAATTGTATCTTAAATATTTAATTACTTCCTTTTTTGCTGCAACAAATCCGCCTATTAATGCCATACTTTTTGCAAATGTGCCGAAGTATACATCTATACCATCATTACAATCTTGCTCAAAACCTATTCCTCTTCCACCTTTGCCTATAGAACCAAAACCATGTGCATCATCTACAAACAAACGGAAATCATATTTCTTCTTCAATTCAATAATTTCTGCAACGTTTCCTTGCGAACCTGTCATACCAAAAACACCTTCGGTAATAACCAAAATACCACCACCGGTTTCGTCTGTTAATTTTTTAGCACGTATTAATTGTGTTTCTAAACTTGCAGCATCGTTGTGTTTATATAAAAAACGTTTACCCATGTGTAAACGCACACCGTCTACAATACAAGCATGACTTTCGGCATCATATACAATTACATCATGTCTATCAACCAGAGCATCAATGGCACTAACCATACCTTGGTAGCCATAGTTTAATAATACGGCATCTTCTTTACCTACAAACTCGGCCAGTTCTTTATCTAATTGCTCATGAAAAACAGAGTTACCACTCATCATCCTCGCACCCATCGGGTAGGCTAAACCATAATCAGCTGCTGCTTCAGCATCTGCCTTACGCACCTCAGGGTGATTAGCCAAACCTAAATAGTTGTTTAAACTCCAGTTTAACATCTCTTTTCCACGGAATGTCATACGTGGACCAATAGCTCCTTCTAAACGAGGGAACATATAATAGCCGTATGCATCATCGGCATGTTGTCCTAATGGACCTGCTTTTTTCTGTAATTTTTCGAAAATATCCATGTTAACTTTATGATAACTTGGGACAAATGTACATTTATGGGTGATATTTTATAAAGAATTTTTATCACATAGATGTTTATATAATAAACCGTTACTATGCTTATAACATAAGCTTTAACTGTATACGTAAATCGTTTAGTGTATTGCCATTAATTTGCTCTAAACCACTACTAATTGTATTGATATTGCTGTAACGGGTTTGGCTGTATTTAAACCACAACTCCAACTTACGATTAACTTTTACCCTTGCTACAGCATAATACCTAACACCGCTATTTTGATACAAAGGCACAGCATATTGATATAATACATCATTTTCGGCAGCATAAACTCGTGAATTAAAATCATCTACTGTAAAATAAGCCATTCGCAAAATTAATGCTACTTTTTTGCGTGGTAAACTTAAATTCAAATCTTGTAACAACAAAGTTCCGGTTTGATTTTTATTGATATCGTCACTAAAAGTTACCACCTCTAATCGACTTTTAGCACTTAAATTTAAACTTACCTTATATTGTGCATTAAATCTATAAACATTTCTGGTTTGCAAACTAATGTAATCAACCTGATCGTTATTGTTAATTTGGTTACGACCTTTAATTTCTTGTCTAAATCTAACATAGAATTGTGCTGTTTTTGATGGAATGTATTGCAACTCACTTAAAAAATCAAAACCTCTGCTTGGCCCATCAACCAAATAACGCAACCATTTACTTTGGTAAAAATCTATATAAGAATTAAGTAACCACTTGCGGGTAATGCGTAATGATGCTCCTGTATAAATTCCTTGTTCGTTTCTTGTATCACTGTTTTCGGCAAACGAATTGGCAAAAGTAGTTTGATAATCCTTTGCAAAATTTCGGTATAAAATCACTACATCCAAATTTGCATCAAGCGAAATTAACATGCCCGAAGTAACTGCAAATGCATTGTTTGAAATGCGTGAACCCTCTCCAAAAAAGTTGAAATTGCGCCACTGTAAATTATAATCAATGCCAGTATTATCCAAATCGGTGCCACTAAAATTGTATAACTGATAAGGTTTATCACCTGGCAAAAATGTTATTTTATATTGGGTTTGCACATGGGTTAAACCCACCTGTCCGTTTTTTAATAACCAACGAACGTTACCCCCATATATGGTTTGAAAAACATTTTGCTTTTTGCTTACTTCACTTGCCGTGCGGTGCAAACCAGTTAAACTTACACTACTAAAAATATCATCACCTTGCAAAGTATCATCAGCATTAAAGTTTGTGCTGATGTATTTTCCACTGCCAAATAAAACCACTTGCCATTTTTCTTTTGCTAAAGTTACGGCAGCACCACGCATAAACTCATTTTCGTTTAAGGATCTAAAAGGCCTTATGGGCATGTAACTTCTGCGCACGTTCATAACAAATGCACTTTTACGAGCAGCTAGTCCTGACCCAAATGTTAACCCTTGACCAAAATTTACCTGATAATCGCCAACGGCAATGGTTTTAACTATAGACTTGCGAGGCTTGTAATAAAAGTGTAACGAGTTAAAATCAAAACCATAAGGTTGTGCACCTTGGCCAAATTGCTCACCCATATCCTTTTCAGCAGTGTATCCAAAAGTTAGCCTATTCCCATAACTAAATCTATATCTAAATACATACCTATCGGGGTTACCTAAGTAATAAGTCTTACCTTCTTTTATGCGTTCTTTGTTGTAACCCTCACGTTGTTGCATTTCTGTATCGTATAAGCCTATAAACTCGTGCTTACCTTTCATCAGCATTTGTAAAAATGTAGTTTGGTTTTCCATCCAATTCTCATCAACCGTAACAAAATAAGTTAAGTAATAAATACTACTCTCATCTAATGCTTCAATAGATTGCAGTTCAAAAAGATTAAGAAAATCGCCAAACTTAATTCGGTGATTAATGATTGCGTTGATATGATTTTCGTCTAAAAAAATTAAACGTTGTAACTGCTCTCGCGATGCTTTATTCAGGTTTAATTTATTGCGATTATATTGTTCTAGTTGGTCTTGTAAATCTGTATAATCTAAAGTAGCTTCAGTATTTTCAATCAGTCGTTCTAATAAATCGGCAATTACTTTTTCATCCGATTCGCGGTTATTTTGTGCAGATGTTTTTGTACACATCAACAAGATCAACCCAAATAAAAAATATAACCTAATTACAAGCATGTTTTAGTTTTGAGTTGCTATAGGTAATATTAAACTAAACTGAGGAATAACACCCAAAACTTGATGAACCTGTGCAGCTATATCTATAGCTAGTTTATTAGCTTGTATAGTTGCACCAAATGTGAGTAATACCGGTTGAGATGAAGCGCCAACTCCAAAACCGATGCGTTTATTTAAATGGTATTTTATTCCTGATCGGAAAATAGTTTTTTGCTCGAGGCCTTGTTCAGATTCCACCAATATATCTACTTTTTCATTAACTTTATAACTTAAACCAAACCTCGCATAAGTTGGAACATTATCACTTACCTTATTGCTGAGTTGTTCTTGATTTGGGTTAAAAAGCATAAACGCTACTTTAATTTTTGAAATAGGCTGATAATATATTCCAGCACCTAAAACCCAGGCTCCAGAATTACCGTATTCGCCAATGCTAGTATTTAAATAATTAAGTTGAACACCCAAGGCTAATGTTGGTGCTAATTTTTTTGCAGCTGATAAAACAAACCGTTGCTGATTAAACTTATCAAAACCATATAAACAAACTGCAGCACCAAAATCAACCCACTTATTAGGCACTGCGATGCTAAAATTACTTGTCCCTAACTCTTTTTGTCCAAAACGTTTTTCACCAAATACACCTGCTTGACACTTTTTTAAGTCACTTACAATAGCAGGATTATTTACAACAGAAAAAGCATTGGATAACAATGCATTACAACCACCCAACATACCTGATTCTGCACCAAAAACACCATTAATCCCTTGTGAATAAGCAAAATTTATAGTTAAGATGGTTATTTTTATGAGTATAATTATTCTCTTCATAAGTACATGTTAATGGTTAACACTTTCAAAAATGGAATTTAATTATATTTTTGTTCAAAATAAACAATATATAATATAGTAGATGGAAAACATTATTTACTTGATTCCCGCTTTAGGGGTAGTTGGTCTTCTGGTGATGGCCATTAAAAGTGCTTGGGTAAACAAGCAAGACGCAGGTGACAAAAACATGCAAGAATTAGCGGGCTATATTGCCGATGGTGCTATGGCATTTTTAAAAGCTGAATGGAAAGTATTAAGCATTTTCGTTGCTTTTGCAGCAGCATTATTAGCCTATTCAGGTTCTATTCATGAAGTTAATGGAAGAGCAATCCACTCTAGTTGGATTATATCAATAGCATTTATTATCGGTGCCGTATTTTCTGCAACAGCGGGTTATATAGGCATGAAAGTGGCTACCAAAGCTAATGTTCGTACTACACAAGCAGCACGTACTAGCTTAAAGCAAGCATTAAAAGTTTCGTTTACGGGTGGTACTGTTATGGGACTTGGTGTTGCCGGACTTGCAGTATTGGGCTTAGGTGGTTTATTTGTTGCCTTCCTAAGTATTTTTGCCGATTTAGGTGAGAATACAGTGATAACCTCAATTGAGGTGTTAACTGGATTTAGTTTGGGTGCTGAATCAATTGCTTTGTTTGCACGTGTTGGTGGTGGTATATATACCAAAGCTGCTGACGTAGGTGCTGATTTAGTGGGTAAAGTGGAAGCTGGTATTCCTGAAGATGACGTGCGTAACCCTGCCACTATTGCAGATAACGTAGGTGATAACGTAGGTGACGTAGCAGGTATGGGTGCCGATTTATTCGGTTCTTATGTAGCTACCATTCTAGCAACAATGGTTTTAGGACAAGAAATTAAAGTAACCGATAACTATGGCGGTATGTCGCCAATATTATTACCTATGGTAATTTGTGGTTTAGGTATCTTATTCTCAATCGTAGGTACTTGGTTTGTAACCATTAAAGATGATAAATCAAACGTACAAAACGCATTAAACTTAGGTAACTGGTCATCAATGTTATTAACCGTAATAGCATCATATTTTATTGTAGATATCATGCTTCCAGAAACATTAAACCTACGTGGATATGAATTCTCTAAACTAAATGTGTTTTATGCTATTGTAGTTGGTACTGTAGTTGGTGCAATTATGAGTATTGTTACTGAGTATTACACCGCAATGGGAAAAGCTCCAGTATTATCAATCATTCAACAATCATCAACCGGTCATGCAACAAATATTATCGGAGGATTATCTGTAGGTATGAAATCAACTGTTATTCCAATTTTAACTTTAGCTGGTGGTATCATGTTATCATACTACTTTGCCGGTTTATACGGTGTAGCTATTGCTGCTGCTGGTATGATGGCTACAACGGCTATGCAATTAGCTATTGATGCTTTCGGACCAATTGCAGATAACGCAGGTGGTATTGCAGAAATGAGCCAGCTACCTCCTGAAGTACGTGAGCGTACAGATAACTTAGATGCAGTTGGTAACACAACTGCTGCAACAGGTAAAGGTTTTGCTATTGCTTCGGCTGCATTAACATCGTTGGCTTTGTTTGCTGCGTTTGTGGGTATTGCAGGTATTGATGCCATTGATATTTACAAGGCAAATGTATTGGCCGGTTTATTTGTGGGTGGTATGATACCATTTATTTTCTCTGCTTTATGTATTCAAGCTGTAGGAAAAGCCGCTATGGATATGGTTCAAGAAGTAAGACGTCAGTTCCGTGAAATCCCGGGTATTATGGAATATAAAGACAAACCTGAATACGAAAAATGTGTTGCTATTTCTACAAAAGCTTCTATTCGCGAAATGATGTTGCCTGGTGCAATTGCATTATTAACTCCTGTAATTGTGGGATTCTTATTCGGTCCTGAAGTATTAGGTGGTTTATTAGCTGGTGTTACCGTAAGTGGTGTGTTAATGGGTATTTTCCAAAGTAACGCAGGTGGTGCTTGGGATAACGCTAAAAAATCATTTGAAAAAGGTGTGGAAATTAATGGTGAAATGTTTTATAAAAAATCAGAGCCACACAAAGCATCTGTTACAGGTGATACTGTAGGTGATCCTTTTAAAGATACTTCTGGTCCATCTATGAATATCTTAATTAAATTAATGTCTATCGTATCATTGGTTATTGCTCCTTATATTGCTGTTACAGGTGGTAGCGCTGATAAAACAATGATGCATGGCGAGAAAATGGAATGTCATGCAAACATGGATGCTAGTTGCGATATGAACTACGAATCATGCGATATGAAAATGGGCAATTGCGAACTTAGCAAATGTAAAACCATGACTAAAGAGGAATGTGCAGCTTATTGCGATGAAATGAAATGCACACCTGAGCAAAAAGAAAAATGCTTAAGTATGTATGGTGCCGATGGTAAATTTGACGAAGCTAAATGCAAAGAAATGTGCAGTGCCGAAATGAAAGGTGCTTGCATGGAAGGTTGTACCAAAGGATGCGAAGATGACGAAGCTTGCGAAAAAAGCTGTGATGATAAATGTGTGGAGTCACACAAAAGTTCAGCTAAAAAAGATTGCTGCGATAAAGAAAGTAAATAAACTATCGAGATTAAATATAAATCCCCGGGTATCCTTGGAATATCCGGGGATTTTTTTAGCTATACATTACCTTATTTAAAACATAGCCTTTAATACAAACCTATTGCCATATTTACCCCATCTTTCGGTATTCGTAGATAAATCTTTTCTATAACCTTCTCTGTTCACTTTCAAAGCCTTCTTGGGTGTTTTAAAAACAAAATCAACTTCGTTTAATACAGTCGTATTTATCTTAGTGGCAAAAATGGTGGTATGCATTCGAGGTATTGCAATACCTAAAATCATTCCAGGCAATCCAGCAAAAAGATCTGGGCCACCGCTTAATGGAATGGCATCAGTATAAAATGCAATGACATAAACCGAATCGTAAACAATGGTAGTAGCCTTACGACAAGTAAAACCAGCTATTTCGCGGTACTCCCCTGTTAGCTTCCAAATGGGTTTTGAAATTGAATCAGTAATTAAATATGATTTATCATAAACCGTGCGGTTTACCCAGGAGCTGTCGCTTTCAAAAAAAAACCATCAATAAATATTTTGATGGCTTTTTTATTTTCTTAATATCCTTGACGATTATTATCTGTGTGACCAGCAATAATTACTTCCTTGTTGAGCGCAATTTCTGCATCGCTTACCGTCATCTTTGATTTTAAAACATTGACCATGTTGACACTCCATAAGTTTTGGATGAATCATTTTTAATTAAAGTTGGGGTAGTAAAGGAATTTAATGTTAGTCCTAGGATAATTACTACAGCTAGTTTTTTCATAACTTTTTGGGTTTAATATAAATTAGTATTCAATTATACGTAATTTATTTATTTTTCAAAACTTTCTTAATCTGATTACAATCATTCAAATGAATTGCACAGAAATATTAGCGTTGAATCAGTTGGGTTGATAACCATTACACCAGCATAAGCTACCGATTTAAAATCTGTCGTATCTTGTAAAGTACCCTTTAAACTTGAAGATTGCTGCGCTTTTATTTGATAAACAGAAAAGCACAACAACATAATAAGTAGTTGTTTCACAATTAGGTTAAGGTATACAGGTTTGTAATTTGGTGTGAATATAACGCAATTTTGGTTTAAATAATTGTACCGTAATTTTACAATTATATAAATCAGACAAATATTAACAGGCTATCCCCTATTGATGCAAACCATTAGAAGCCTTTACCACAAAGGGCACAAAGTTTTTTCACAAGAAACATAAGGAAGGATTTCTCACAGAAGTCTCAGAATTTCTCAGAAGTCTTTTAAAATCAAGCACTGCCAGGGTTTTACTCCCATGCCGAAGGCGTCCTTTGCGTACCTTTGTGTCTTGCTTACTTTACCGTAAATCACTCCAATGTCGAAGGCATTCCCCACCTTTGTGTCTCCGTGCCCCTGTGGTTCAATTCTCCCACCGTTGTGATCTCCGAGTTTCCGTTGTGCTCACTGTGGTTAAACCAACCATGCCGGAGGCATAAATGCTATTACCACCGTGGTTAAATCACGTTACATTTATTCTCCTTTTTAAATCAAAAAACATCCCTATTTTCGTTTAATAAAAGTGCATCATTTTAATTGCCATGAAAAAACTATCTGTAATATTATTCTTTACGCTTTTTATCATCACCAACTCTTTTAAAACAGCGGAAGAAATTAAGTGGCTTGATTTTAATACAGGTTATAAACTAGCTGTAAAAAAGAAAAAAATAATGATGGTTGATGTATATACCGACTGGTGCGGTTGGTGTAAAGTTATGGACCGCGAAACATACGCTAAAAGTGAAATTGCAGCATTGGTTAATCAAAACTTTGTACCTATAAAGTTTAATCCAGAAACACCTAATATAGTATATAATTTTGAAGGGAAAGATTACAATGGTAAGGGACTAAGGGACATAATCAGTAATAACCAAATAAGAGGTTATCCGGCCACCATGTTTATCAATACAAAAAATAAAAAATCGAGTTTGGTATCTGGTTACTTAAACCCTCAAGAGTTTAAAGTTACCGTTGAACACACTTTGCTTGACATCAAATAAATAACTTATTAAAATAGCCGAATGAATCAGGAAGTTATTAAGCTGGAAAACATTAAACGTTTTTTTAAAATTGGAGATGTTGAGGTGCAGGCATTGAGAGGTGTTAACCTAATCATAAATAAAGGAGAATATGTGGCTTTGATGGGGCCATCTGGTTCGGGAAAATCAACCTTAATGAATTTATTGGGTTGCTTAGATACACCCAGTGCAGGTAAATATTGGCTAAGCGGACAAGATGTGAGCCAAATGGATGATGATGAATTGGCCGAAATACGCAACAAGGAAATTGGTTTTGTTTTTCAAACGTTTAATTTATTACCTCGTAGCACCGCTTTAGATAATGTTGCATTACCACTGGTATATGCAGGTTTCAGCCGAACTGAACGTAACGAACGTGCTTTAAAAACCCTTGAAAGTGTGGGCCTTGCAGACAGAACCGACCATAAACCAAACGAGCTAAGTGGCGGACAACGCCAACGTGTAGCCATTGCCAGGGCTTTAATTAATAACCCATCTATAATTTTGGCCGATGAACCAACGGGTAACTTAGATACCAAAACCAGTTACGAAATTATGGAGTTGATGGAAAAAATACATGAAGAAGGCAACACCGTAATTATAGTAACCCACGAAGAAGACATTGCCCGCAGAGCCCACCGCATTGTAAGGTTAAGAGATGGTGTGGTAGAGAGTGATACATTAGTAAAACCGCTTTAATAAAAAAATCCTGCATCGATTACTCAATGCAGGATTTTTAATATATGAGAGTAAACATTCAAAACATTTACTCAACCCTCATGATACTCGGGAGGGAAAACCGGCTCTTTATGAATACCTAATTTTTAATGATGAATGTTTATGGTTGGATATTAAAATTATTAAGAAAAACTTATTCAACATTCAAAACTCAATATTCAAAATTTACTTAAGCGTCAATATTCGCGTACTTCGCATTGGCTTCAATAAACTCCCTGCGTGGTGGTACTTCATCGCCCATCAACATACTAAATATACGATCGGCTTCAGCAGCACTATCAAGTGTTACTTTTTTAAGTGTACGTCTTTCCGGATCCATGGTTGTGCTCCACAATTGTTCAGCATTCATTTCACCCAAACCTTTATAACGTTGTATACCTACACTCTCTGGGTTTCCACCTTTTGCTAAACGCATCACGGCTTCTTCCCGTTGTGGTTCTGTCCAGCAATACTCTTCCTCTTTTCCTTTTTTAACTAAATATAAAGGTGGTTGAGCAATGTAGATGTAACCAAACTCAATTAACTCTTTCATATAACGGAAAAACAACGTTAAAATCAATGTACGAATATGGCTACCATCCACGTCAGCATCCGTCATGATCACAATTTTATGATAACGTAATTTATCCATGTTCAACGCTTTGTTGTCATCGGCTGTACCAATACTTACACCCAAAGCTGTAAACATATTTTTTATTTCTTCATTCTCATAAATTTTATGTTCTAATGCTTTTTCTACATTTAAGATTTTACCACGTAGAGGTAAAATAGCTTGGGTAGCACGATTACGGCCTTGTTTAGCTGTTCCACCAGCCGAGTCTCCCTCTACCAAATAAAGCTCACATATTGCAGGATCTGACTCAGCGCAATCTGCTAATTTACCGGGTAAACCACCACCGCTCATAACACCCTTACGTTGCACCATCTCACGTGCTTTTTTAGCAGCATGACGAGCAGTAGCGGCTAAAATAACCTTTTGTACAATTAACTTGGCTTCCTTAGGGTTTTCTTCCAAGTAATTATTCAGCATCTCACCCACACATTGATCAACAGCACCAGTAACGTCACTATTACCTAATTTTGTTTTGGTCTGACCTTCAAATTGTGGTTCTTGAACTTTAACCGAAATAACACCGGTTAAACCTTCACGAAAATCATCACCTGCAATTTCAAACTTTAAGTTTTTAAACATGCCTTCTTTTTCGGCATACGATTTTAAAGTACGGGTTAATGCCCTGCGGAAACCGGCAACGTGTGTTCCACCTTCGTGCGTATTGATGTTATTTACATAACTATGTAAGTTTTCGGTATAACCACTATTGTATATCATGGCTACCTCTACAGGCACTCCATTTTTTTCACCTTCAACATAAATTGGTTCTGGTAAAATTTTCTCGCGTGTTCCATCAAGGTAATTTACAAACTCGCGCAAACCGCCTTCACTAAAAAACATTTCCTCGCGTAAGTTACCTGCTTCATCAGGGCGCTCATCTTTTAAATGAATATAAATACCACGGTTTAGAAACGACAACTCGCGCATACGTGCTGCAAGTGTATCAAACTTATATTCAGACACGGTAAAAATACTGGTATCCGGTTCAAAGTACTGATGTGTTCCATTTTTATCACTCTCGCCTACAACTTTTACATCATACAATGGTTTACCACAGCTGTACTCTTGTTGCCAAATTTTACCTTCGCGGTATACAGTAGTGCGCATTAGGGTTGATAGTGCGTTAACACAACTTACACCCACACCGTGCAAACCACCAGAAACTTTATAAGTGTCTTTATCAAACTTACCACCGGCATGTAGCACGGTCATAACAACCTCTAAAGCAGATTTTTGTTCTTTAGTATGCATGCCTGTTGGTATACCGCGACCATCATCTAAAACACTAATTGCATTATTAGTATGAATAGTAATGTGAATGTTTTTACAGTGACCTGCTAAAGCCTCATCAATCGAGTTATCTACAACCTCGTAAACCAAATGGTGTAATCCCCTCGTGCCAACATCACCAATATACATTGCAGGACGTTTCCTAACAGCTTCCAATCCTTCTAGTACCTGAATATTATCGGCACCGTAATTTCCTTTGTTTTCCATTGAACTATCTGACATAAATATGCTAAAGAATTAATGCGTAAATATACGCTCAATTACCTTGTTAACCTAAAATTAAACATGGTTTTTATGCTTTGTTTTCCACATTTTTTCCGCTAAATTTTATTCATTCATTAAAAGTTAAATCATTACTGACAATTAACTAATTACAAATTTGAACTTAAATAAATTTACATAAAAGCTTAATACTGATTTTCGCATCAAAACCAAAAGATATAAAAGGCCATTAAATTCAAATTGATTATAGAGGGATTTACAAAAGGGTAGATTGCTGTTTTAAGAATGATACTAGCAGATTTTAGCCTTATGTTAAAATACTTAAAAAGCAATCATCATTAAAAACTTACAGGCAAGGTTAACATAAAAAGCTTGTTATAAATATCAATAACACGCTCAACGTCAATTACTATTCTTAAAAAGGAGCGAGCTATCTCCATAACTTAAGAATCTATAATTATTTGCTAATGCATGCTCGTAAATTTTGCGCCAATCTTTGCCCACAAAGGCTGCTATCAATAATATCAAAGTGTTTTCGGGTTGATGAAAGTTTGTGATTAAAGCATCCACCAATCTAAATTGATAACCAGGAGCCAAAATAATTTGGGTGCTCCCAACAAGCACATATTCATTATCATTTTCCATGCTAAAAATTATGGCAGTAATAGCTTGGTATGGAGTAATTTCACCTGCATCCAACTCATAAGCATCCCATTGTTTTATTTCTACTTCTTTGGCTGCCTTATTCAATAGTATTTTTACTCCATGCCAATATAAACTTTCGAGTGTTCGCATACTTGTTGTGCCTACAACCACAAGTGTATTTTTAGCAGATAGGCAATTAGCAATATTTTTAAGTGTTGTTATTTCTACATAAAGTGTTTCTTCATGCATTTCATGATCAACCAAAGTCTCAGCTTTAACCGGCTTAAACGTTCCTGCTCCAACATGAAGCGTTACTTCATCAACCTTAATTTGCTTTTGTTTCAATTGTTCAAACACGGCTGGTGTAAAGTGTAAACCTGCAGTAGGCGCAGCAACAGAACCCGCAACTTTTGCATAAACAGTTTGGTAACGCTCTTCATCAGCGGCTTCTGTTTTACGGTTTAAATAGGGAGGTAATGGCAAAATTCCGGCATAATGTAAAACCTCTGCAAAAGCCAAATCATTGTTATTCCAAGTAAACTCCACTACAGTTAACTCTCCTGTGTTTTCTTTTTTGGTAGCCTTTAATATTACATCACCTAAAGGAGTTTCTACTTGCTTCTCAAGCCAATCTTCTTTCCACTTTTTGGCGTTGCCTACCATACACTTCCAAGTGCTGGTTTGTTTACTAACAAAAGCCTGCTGATAATCTAAATGAAGAAGTGGCTCAATACAGAATATTTCTATCTGCGCACCTGTTAGTCGGTTAAACAATAAACGCGCATGAACAACCCGGGTATTGTTAAATACCACCAAACTATTTTCGGGCAAATAGGTATCAATTTGCTTAAAAATGCCATCAGAAATGGTAGCGTTTTTATAAATCAATAATTTCGACTCGTCACGATTTTCTAATGGAAACTTTGCTATCTTCTCGTTAGGCAAAACGAACGAAAAATCTAAAATATTAAGTTGCTTAGGCGAACTCATGTTATTATAATAAAGAAGTAAAAACTCAAAATAATTCAGTTGAAGTTTAAATCCTAACCAACCATCAACATCTGAGCACTATACAAAAAATTACTTACCAGTAAAATTAGGTTTACGTTTTTCAACAAAGGCATTCATACCTTCTTTTTGGTCTTCGCTAGCAAAGCACATATAGAAATTTTTACGTTCGAAGTGTAATCCTTCCTGTAAACCACTATCAAAAGCCTTTAACACACTCTCTTTGGCCAAACGAACTGCTACAGGAGATTGAACGGCTATTTCATTTGCCAATTTAATGGCTTCATCTAAATATAATTCCTCAGGTACCACGCGATTAATTAAACCGGCATCCATGGCTTCCTCTGCACTGATAAACTTTCCGGTTAACACCATTTCCATAGCCAAAGCTTTACCCACTGCTTTTGATAATCGTTGTGTTCCACCGGCACCGGGCATAATGGCAAGTTTAATTTCTGGCTGACCAAACTTTGCAGTCTCACTAGCCACAATCATATCGCAAGTCATGGCCAATTCGCAACCACCTCCTAAACAAAATCCACTAACAGCTGCAATAATGGGCTTCTTGGTTTTACGTATCTGATCCCAAGTTTCAAACTGATCTATCTTTAACATATCAATGGCCGTTTTGCTTTCCATTTGTTTAATGTCGGCACCGGCAGCAAAAGCACGCTCGTTTCCAGTAATGATGATACAGCGAACATTATCGTCCTGATCAAAAGTTAACAACGCATGTTTAATTTCTTGCATTAACTGTAAGTTTAATGCATTTAATTCTTTGGGGCGGTTTAAGCGAATAAGTGCTATGTGTGGTTGAAATGCCGATTCGGCAATAATAAATTCGTAATTCATTTGTTTTATACTAAGGATTTAAAACGGCTTCAAACATAAGGCTATTTAAAAACAACAAAAATACCTAATCACAAAAATACTAAGTTGTTTTTGCATTAATTAGCAAAAAGTCCATTTTTGTAGTACAATAGTTTTTACACAGCAGATATAGGGGGGAAACCTTTAGTTTGATTATTTTTTAAAAAGCACTTGCATTTAATAAATAAATTCCGATATTTGCACTCCTTTTTAATAGAAAAAGCCATGAGAGTTTGTGATTTAACAGGTAAACGTGCAATGGTTGGTAACAACGTATCGCACTCAAATAGAAAAACGAAAAGACGTTTTTACCCAAATTTACAGGATAAGAAATTTTTTATCCCTGAAGAAAATATGTGGATTACTTTGCGTGTTTCTACCAAAGCAATCAAAACAATTAATAAAAACGGTATTACCGCTACTTTACGCAAATTCGTAAAAAACGGTATTATTTAATTTAAGGAGTTACAGCAATGGCACGTAGTAAAAATAGAATTCAAGTAATATTAGAATGTACTGAGCACAAGACATCTGGCTTGCCGGGTACATCTCGTTATATCACCAAGAAAAACAGAAAAAACACAACTGAACGTATCGAGTTGAAAAAATACAACCCGATTATGAGAAAAGTTACTGTCCATAAAGAAATTAAATAAATTGAAACATGGCTAAGAAGGTAGTTGCAACATTAAAAACGGGTGCAGGCAAAGATTTTGCTAAAGTATACCGTGCGGTAAAAAATAAAAAGGGTGCTTACTCTTTTAAAACCGAGATTATTCCTAACGAAGACGTTAAATCACACTTCACCAAAGCTTAATAGCTTAAAGGTTTTACAATATTTGAAAGCACCGTGAGCAATCAGGGTGCTTTTTTTTATTATGGTTGATGCCTAAATTAAAGTAAATTCGCACAGCTTAATACAATTAAAAATGGGCATTTTTAGCTTCTTTAGTAAAGATAAAAAAGAAAAACTCGATCAGGGTTTAGAGAAAACAAAAAGCAGTTTGTTTGATAAAATCAGTAAAGCATTGGTTGGTAAATCAACTGTTGATGATGATTTTTTGGATCAATTAGAAGAAATACTCGTAACAAGTGACGTTGGGATTGAAACAACACTCAAAATTATAGATCGAATACAAAAGCGAGTTGCAGCAGACAAATACATCAACTCTAGCGAACTAAACAAATTACTTAAAGACGAAATCGCAAAACTTTTTGACGAAAGCGGTTTATATGAAAACGACTTTGAATCTGAAAAATCAAACAAACCATATGTTATAATGGTAGTAGGAGTAAATGGTGTTGGTAAAACCACCACTATTGGAAAGTTAGCCCATCAATTTAAAAGTACGGGTAAAAATGTAGTACTAGGTGCTGGCGATACCTTCAGGGCTGCTGCAGTTCAACAACTAAAAATATGGGGAGAACGCAACGGAGTGCATGTTGTGGAGCATGGCATGAATACCGACCCGGCATCTGTAGCATTTGATGCATTAAAATATGCTACAGAAAACAATAGCGATATTGTAATTATAGATACAGCAGGCAGATTACACAACCGCGTTGATTTAATGAACGAGTTAGGTAAAATCAAACGCGTAATGAGTAAGATTATACCTGATGCACCGCATGAGGTATTATTGGTGTTGGATGCCAGCACTGGGCAAAATGCATTTGAACAAGCTAAACAATTTACAGCTGCAACCGAAGTAAATGCGCTTGCTTTAACCAAATTGGATGGTACGGCAAAAGGTGGTGTGGTAATTGGTATTGCCGACTTATTTAAAATACCTGTAAAATATATTGGTGTGGGTGAGGGAATTGATGATTTACAGCTATTTAACAAACACGAATTTGTTGATTCGTTGTTTAACTAATTTTATTGAGGAACTGTTTTAGAAAAGTATTTTGAAAACTAAACGTAAAGAAGATAAAGTAAACATTATCACATTAGGATGTTCTAAAAACATTGTTGATAGTGAGGAATTATATAGCCAACTAAAGGCCAACAACTTCGAAGTTGAACACGAAAGCACCAAGGATGATGCCAATGTAATTATTATTAACACTTGTGGTTTTATTGATAATGCAAAACAAGAAAGTATTGATACCATTTTACGTTTTGCAGAAGCTAAAAAACAAGGAGAAATTGATAAGTTATATGTAACAGGATGCTTGTCGCAGCGCTATATGCCAGACCTACAGAAAGAAATTCCAGATGTAGATAAATACTTTGGCACAACGCACCTTCCACAATTACTTAAAACTTTGGGTGCAGATTATAAACATGAGTTGGTAGGCGAACGTTTAATTACAACCCCTTCTCATTATGCCTATTTAAAAATTAGCGAAGGATGCGATAGACCATGTTCTTTTTGTGCCATTCCGATTATGCGTGGCAAGCATCTATCAAAAAGTTTTGAGCAATTGGAAACAGAAGTTAAGGGATTGGTTAAAAACGGAACTAAAGAAATTTTACTTATAGCACAAGATAGCACTTACTATGGACTGGATTTATACGGAGAGCGAAAACTAGCGGAATTACTCCGTAGAATGAGTGATATTGATGGACTAGAATGGATACGATTGCACTACGCCTACCCTTCTCAATTTCCGCTTGATGCGCTAGATGTAATGCGAGAACGTAATAATATTTGTAAATACATTGATATTCCTTTACAACATACAAGCGATAATATGCTTAAAATTATGCGAAGAGGAATTACGTCAAAACGCACACAAGAAGTTATTGACACCATGCGCGAAAAAGTTCCAGGTATTGCTATAAGAACTACACTTATTGCCGGTCATCCTGGAGAAACAGATCAGGACTTTAAAGACCTATGTAAATTTGTTGAGCATAATAAATTTGATCGTTTAGGAATATTTACATACAGCCACGAGGATGGAACACACGCAGGAACAATGGTAGATGATGTAACACAAGAATTAAAAGAAGAACGTGCAGCTATTGTAATGGATATTCAACAAGGAATATCGGCAAAACTAAATCAACAAAAAGTAGGTAAAACCTTTAAAGTATTAATTGATAGAAAAGACAGTGGATACTATGTCGGTCGTACAGAGTTTGACTCACCAGAGGTTGATAATGAAGTGTTGATTGATGCAAAAAGTAATTACGTGCGAATTGGCGATTTTGCACAAGTTAAAATTGATTCGGCAGAAGATTTTGATTTATACGGAACCATCGTAACTCCCTAATACATGCATAGTAATAGTCCTTTAGCTGTTAATTTCAATAAAAGTAATCAGTTTTCTAAGATTATTATAGATTATGCAAATAACTCGGACAACCTAACTAATTTTTACAACTTCAGGCCTGAAATTGCTTCCTATAAAACCATGATGGAGCAAAAGAACTACAACAACAGTTTTAGACCTATTTTGGTGGATGAGTTGAAGAAACAATATGCTGAAGCAGACATTAAAACACATAAATATACTTGGGTAGAAAACAACATCAATTTATTACTTAGCCCAAATACATATACGGTAACTACTGGCCACCAACTTTGTTTATTTACAGGCCCACTTTATTTTGTATACAAAATATTAAGTACCATTAAATGGTGCGAAGAACTTAAACTAAATTATCCTGATAAAAATTTCATCCCTATATTTTGGATGGCAAGTGAAGATCATGATTTTGCTGAAGTAAATAATTTGTATATTAACAACACCAAACATATTTGGAATATTGATAGTAAAGAACAACCAGTTGGTCGATTAACACTTGAAAATTTCGAAATTTTCGCCCAAGAAATAATTGACCTAGCTAAAAACGAATATGCAAAGAACCAATTGAAAGAATGGGTTAAGTGCTATGCAACAAGCTCTAATCTTAGTATAGCCACTCGTAAGCTAGCACATTTGCTTTTTGAAGACAAAGGGTTAGTTATTTTGGATGCAGATAGTAAACCTCTGAAAAAACTATTTGCACCAATCATTAAAAAAGATATTTTGGAGCAAAATAACTTCAACATACTAACCGAAACCAATAATATACTTCGAAAAAAATATAAAACCCAGGTTAATGGACGCGAAGTAAATTTCTTTTATTTAAGTAATGAAGGTAGAAAGCTCATTAAAAAACAAAACAATACATTTTTTGTAGATGGAACATCTATCACCTTCACCAATAAAGAAATAGAGCTTGATATTGAGACTCATCCAGAAAAATACAGTCCGAATGTAATTATGCGACCATTGTATCAAGAATTGATACTTCCCAATTTAAGCTATGTTGGTGGTCCTGGTGAAATAGCCTATTGGCTTCAACTTAAACCTATTTTCGACTATAATCAAATCTGTTTCCCAATACTAACGCTCCGTGATTTTGTGATGCTAATAAACGAACAACATTACAACCAACTCTATAAATTAGGTTTAAATGCAGCTGATTTGTTTTCAGAGAATATTATTGTTGAGCGAAAACTTGTAGTACTTAACGAAGATGGTGGACAGGCTAAATTGATTGATGATATTGCATCGAGTATGCAACAAATTATAGATACGGCCATGAAAACAGACAATAAAATTGGAAGCGAATTAATTAAATATAAAACTGATTGGAGTTCAAAACTTAATCATTTACATCGTGAATTAGACAAAAAGCAAAGAGAAACAATCAAACATCAATTTGATAAATATACTACAATAAAGGGGCAGTATTTTACAGATGGAACAATGCAAGAACGCATATTCAATGTACTTTCATATGGTGTAACAGAGTCAATTCATAATCTAATACACCTAATTTATGAGCATTTATCTTTGTCACAGAATAATATTAATGTTATAATTAAAAAAGGCTAACAACCAATAAATGAGGCATTTCAAGCCATTAGAGTGTCCAATTTATTAAATTTTAAACAAATCTGTGATTGATTTTATGCGTGCTTTGATTTTTTTACATTATTTTTGATTTTATTAAGAATTACTCCCACTAAAAGCAAATAAAAAAGTATGAAGAATACAATGCGCTATTTAATAACTCAACTTTCAGGTTTTATGCTATGTTTGTTATTATTAGCTACCCACACCAATGCACAACAGCAAGCTCGATTGAGTGTCGAATTTAGAGGTGGACTACCATCAATTTTAACAGAATCAAGTCCATCAAACGCTCCATTTGGGGGTTTAGGCCTCAGGTACTCCTTTAATAAATATTTTTCACTATCAGGTGAGGCTAATGGAGGAGGAATGGCAGGAAGAAGTAAATCAGGTGGATATTTCAGAAATAGCTTCACACAAGTTGGTGGTAAAGCAAATATCAACATTACAGCATTTTTACCTGAAAGAAATGAAATGTGGAGTAGGTTTAATGCATACCTTAGTTTAGGATCTAATTACATGATGTATTATTATGATAAGGATAAAGCACTAGACGGTAAAACATCTAAGCCTTATTTCGTTTATGATTTAGGAATAAATGTGAAGTATTACGTGAATGAAATGATAGATTTAATGGGAGGAGTTAACTTTAACTTCACTCAAACAACAGCTATAGACAATGTTAGAGGTGATGGCAAATATGATAAATTTGCGCTAACTTATGTTGGATTAGCATTCAAAATTTTACCTGAAGACCGTAAACAATTGCTTGATTGGGCTCATTTACCTATTATGAATAATCAAGGTACCAAACAACTATTAGAAAATTTAGAGTTTAATTTAAGCGAGGCAAATAAACGTATAAACGATAGTTTGGCTGACGTATATAGAAACGAAATTAAAGTAGTAGACACTAAAGTTGAAACAGTAAATATAAAAGTTGATACAATTGTCGCTAAAATGAATTTGATGCTCGATGTATTAAATAAAATGAGCGCTTTACAAGCGGAACAAGCTGAAGCATTAACTGCTAAAAACAAACCAAAAGGTAAAAAAGATGCAAAATCTAATGCGACCACACAACCCCCTATCGCAAAAACAAATATTCAAAACGATACTTCTAACAGATATCCTTTAAATCCTAAAATGCTTTCATACACTGCACCTGATGGCACAAAAATTAAGGTAGCAACAATTGATCAAAGTCAAGTTAAAGAAAACTACGCTATTGTGGTTGGTTCTTTTGTTCAGGATCAAAATGCAGTAATTGCTCGCGACAAATACATCGATAAAGGATGGGATGCTCATATACTTGGAAGTGCAAAATCTCAATATAAGCGAATTGTTATTTTCAGTAATAATTATTTCGAAGCAGCTAAAATTGTTACAGAATTAAGATCTACGGTTTCTAAAGACGTATGGATGCTAGACATCAATACTGGCAAAGGAGTTTATATTAAGTAGTTTTTAAGCAATTGTACATGTGCCACATAACTATTCCGGCACATACAGAAACGTTTAAACTATGTTTAGTGCCGATTTGTGGAATTTCAATACACAAATCGGCATTTTTTATGAATAATTCACTAACACCATCTACCTCATTACCAAAAACAAAAGCATACTTTTTGTTAACATCTGGGATAAAATCTTGAAGTAAAACCGAATGAGTTGTTTGTTCCACTACAACAACATTGATTCCCTCCTCCCTCAAATACTTTATTAAATTTTCAGTATCAGCAAAATGAGACCATTTTACCGACTCCGTTGCTCCTAATGCGGTTTTTAGTACTTCCTTATTGGGCGGTGTGGGGCAAATACCACATAAATAGAAGTTATCAGCAGCAAAAGAATCCGCAGTTCTAAACAACGATCCAATATTTTGACCACTTCTAATATTATCAGCAATAATATCATAATCGAGTTTTGGTACTGACTTATAATCCTCTACACTTAATCTATTTAATCCACTTTGTGATAATTTTCTTAATTCCATGTTACAAAATAATTATTTTTTTGTGATTGAATAAATTTAAAATGATTTTTATATTTAATACATATATTTGTACAAAATAACAATGTGAATGCCACAAAATCCTTATGATTAGCTTTTACAAAAATATCGTAACGGTAGTACTACTATTTCTGCTTTCCTTTGGAAACGCTTATGCACAATACAAGTATACACGTTTTACAGTTGATGTAAATGGAGGCTTTTCAATGCCAAACACATCAATAACAGGTACCGCGGGTGGTTACAGTGAAATTGGATTTAAGGTAGCTCCAAGTAGATTTCTTGCAGGTAGATTAGCCCTAGGTGTAGGTACACTTAAAGGATCCCAACAAGTTGATATTATAACAGGAACAAGAGATAATGTTGCCAATTATACCAAATTTAATGCTTCATATTATTATTTTTCAGGTAGTGGATTATTAAATTTAGAAAGAGTATTTAAACTAAGGAATCTGGGCCAATTTTTTCATAGACTGAATCCATTTCTATCTATAGGAGCCGGATATATGTATCCTGATATAGAGGTTAACCGTGTGGATGGTCAATTCAAAAACTACAATAAAAATGTTCGGTTCATTGCTAATAATTTCGGATTAGATTTTAAGTACTTTTTAAGCAATCGTTTCGATTTAAGTTTTGGAGCAGAATATAAATTAGTACAAACTTATTATTTAGATGGAGCATATTCTGACAAAGTTTACGATGGCATGACTAACGCATATATTGGTGTTAGCTATAATTTAGGAGCTAGTGCTAATAGAAAGCACTTAGATTGGTTTAATTTAGATGGTATAGAAGAACTCATGTTTGTTCCATTCCAGAATAATATAAAACAAGGAGACGAGCCAATTGCTGAGTCTAAAAAGCCTCTAATTGATACAACAATATCAGTTGTAAAAGAAATAATCCCTTCAGATGCTGATAGTATTTTTGCTAAAACAAATGATATAAAGATTGTTAACATTGATAGCATCACTAACAATAACCAAAAAATTGATGATAAAAATCCAGTAGTTGTAATCACAACTCCAGAAACCAACGACACTTCAGAATTCAAGAAATTTGGAAGACATTCAGACATTAAAGGAGATCCTGATATATCAACTCCAATAAAAGTGGCTGTAAGTCCTAGTTCTCAGCCAAAGGAAGGGATTTTACTTAATGATATAGATGGTATTGTTCGCCCAATGGGTAAATACAATATAATTGTTGGAACATATGCTGGATCTAAATATGCGTATCCATTCAGAAATAAGATGCGTAAACAAGGATTACAAGCTGCATTATTTAAAGACAGTGAGCGATCGAAAATGGTTCGTGTTTGTGTTTACTATGGAGACAACAGAAAAGAAGCAAATAGGCAACTTCGATTATACATGAGCAAGTTTAACGGACAAGCTTGGATGCACATTTATGACCCTAAATAACAAAAAAGCCCAACCAAAAAGTTGGGCTTTTTTGTTTACAAAATGTGTACTCACCGCTATTCATATGTTGTATTTTGCCATAATTATTTATGGCTAAAAAAGAAGCACAACAAGAAACGCCCTTAATGAAGCAGTACCTTGATATAAAGGCAAAGTACCCTGGAGCAATATTACTTTTTAGAGTTGGCGATTTTTATGAAACATTTGGTGAAGATGCCATAAAGGCTGCTCAAATACTTGGGATTGTTCTCACGAAACGAGCAAATGGATCTGCTTCACATATAGAATTGGCGGGGTTTCCTCACCATTCACTTGACACATACCTACCTAAATTAGTAAGAGCTGGTCAACGCGTTGCCATTTGCGATCAACTAGAAGACCCTAAACTTACTAAAAAAATTGTAAAGCGTGGTGTTACTGAACTGGTTACACCAGGTGTTTCATATAACGATAAAATACTAGATCACAAATACAATAACTACTTGTGTGCCGTTCACTTGGATGGAACGAAGGCAGGTGTAGCTTTTGTTGATATAAGCACGGGTGAATTCATGGCGAGTGAAGGTTCACCCGAATATATAGAAAAGCTTATTCAAGGACTAAAACCTGCCGAAATTGTTGTTAACAAAAAACAGCTAAAAGCTTTTCAAGCACTAACAGGCGATAAATTCTATACCTATTACTTAGATGAATGGATTTTTCAACACCAGTTTGCTTACGATAAACTAATAGGCCATTTTAATACAGCCAATTTAAAGGGTTTTGGTATGCAAGAAATGCAAATGGCGATTATTGCAGCTGGAGTTTGTATCCATTATTTAAATGAAACACATCATAATGAGCTTTCGCACATACAAGCATTATCGCGCATAGATGAAGAGAAATATGTCTGGCTTGATAGATTTACCATCAGAAATTTAGAACTACTTCAACCTAATCATGAGCATGGAAAGGCACTAATAGATATTCTAGATTCTACAGTAACACCTATGGGTGCTCGTTTATTAAAACGTTGGGTAGTGCTGCCATTAAAAGAGAAACAGTTTATTGAAGAAAGGCTTGAGATTGTTGATGCCGCATTTCATGACAACCATTTATGTGACCATGCAACTAATGAATTTAAACAGTTGGGTGATATTGAACGAATGGTATCGAAAGTTGCAATGCGTAGAATAAATCCAAGAGAATTAGCACAACTCAATCGATCGCTTAAACATATTCAACCCATAAAAAACTTATTAATTAATAGTGGCAAATCTGTATTAGTAAAAATGGCCGAATTGCTGCATGATTGCAACTGGGCAATAGAGGCAATTGATAAAACATTAAAAACCGACCCACCTGCATTATTGAATAAAGGTGAGCTAATTAACGATGGTATCCATGAAGAATTAGATGAACTTAGAAAAATTGCATTTCACGGTAAAGATTATTTATTACAAATACAGCAAAGTGAACAAGTTCGTACAGGTATTCCTTCACTTAAAGTAGCTTTTAATAATGTTTTTGGATATTATTTGGAAGTAACCAACACGCATAAAGATAAAGTACCACCAGAATGGATAAGAAAGCAGACTTTAACTAATGCAGAGCGATACATTACCGAAGAATTAAAACAGTATGAAGAAAAAATATTAGGTGCCGAAGAAAAGATAAGCACAATAGAAGAGCGCTTATTTACCGAATTGGTAAATCATGTTAGTGAATACGTAAATATCATTCAACAAAACGCTATGTTATTGGCAAAATTAGATTGTTTATTTTCATTTGCCAACCTAGCTGTTAAACTCCATTACACCAAACCACAAATAAATGAAGGTAATAAACTTATACTTAAAGGGGCAAGGCATCCAGTTATTGAACAACAACTTCCTCCTGGAGAAAGCTACATCCCAAATGATATCTATTTAGACCGCGAACAACAACAAATAATTATCCTTACAGGCCCTAATATGGCGGGTAAATCAGCATTATTACGACAAACAGCCATAAATGTTATAATGGCGCAAATAGGTTGTTTTGTTCCATCAAGCATGGCCGAAATTGGACTAGTTGATAAAATATTTACACGTGTTGGTGCAAGTGATAATATTAGTAGTGGAGAAAGTACGTTTATGGTTGAAATGACCGAAACAGCAAGTATATTAAATAACCTATCGATTAACAGCTTAATTCTTTTGGATGAAATTGGGCGTGGTACTAGTACTTATGATGGTGTCTCTATTGCTTGGGCTATTGCTGAGTTTTTAAATCATCATCCAACAAAACCTAAAACACTTTTTGCTACGCATTACCACGAATTAAATGAGCTTGAAAAAAACAATGTGGGTATAAAAAACTACCACATAGAGATTAAAGAAGCTACCAATAAAATTATTTTCTTGCGTAAATTGGCCCAAGGAGGAAGTGAACACAGCTTTGGTATTCATGTAGCAAAAATGGCAGGAGTGCCACAATTAGTAGTAAACAGAGCAAATGTAATTTTAAAAGAACTAGAGGGACAGCGTTCTCAAGCTGAGGAAAAAGTTGGTTCACCTAAAGTTAATCCTATACAGTTATCAATGTTTCAATTAAATGACCCTATACTCGATCAAATAAAAGATGATTTATTGATGTTAGATATAAATACCATATCACCAGTTGAAGCACTTATGAAATTGAATGAAATAAAGAAACTGCTTAAATAAACACAAGGTAAAATGCAGTGTAATTCCATTTATTTAAAATAAATGCCTTTTTATCAATGGAATTAAATAAAGTAACTTATTTTTTTTACGAAAATGTTTGCAGAATAGAAATTAGGCCTATATTTGCAACACATTAATCAACGGAAACGTTGAATAAAAGCGAAAGTAGCTCAGCTGGTAGAGCGCAACCTTGCCAAGGTTGAGGTCGCGAGTTCGAACCTCGTCTTTCGCTCTAAAATATTCGGGTTTGAGTAATACTCAAACCCGGTTTTTTTGAAATGTTCTTTACATGCCCGGGTGGTGGAATTGGTAGACACGCAGGACTTAAAATCCTGTATCCTTTAAAGATGTGCGGGTTCAAGTCCCGCCCCGGGTACTCTTTTTTTTAAGATAAACTAATTATCAAAATGAAAAAAATATTAGCATCTACCCTAGTAATTACTTTATTAACAGCTTGTCACTACGGACAAGATGAAGCTAAGCAAACTCTTGAGCGCAATGAACTCTATAAATCAGAAAAATCTGATTATTCAGTTAACAAGGCTGGTGAATACGGCAACCCAAATGAAACAGCTAAAACATCTGTTGATTCTCTAACTACTGACTCTTCTACAGTTAAGTAATTTAACAATATTTAAACCATTTAAAGCTACCTTAGGGTGGCTTTTTTTGTGATTAAAATTGCGTTACCCAAAATAAAATATTTGTTTTTAATACGATAAAATTTTTGTCGTGTAAAGTAATAGAAAAAATACTAATGGCTTGACTTTAACCCAAGTTACACTTGAGTAACTATTTGTTGTAATCAAACTCAAACTGACCACTTTATCCCACACATTTTGTTATTTTTGCTATAAGAATATGTATATTAACGAAGATGATTTGGTTTTGGTAGCACCTGTATCTGGTAATATTTTAGACAATTATTTGGCTAAAGGTTATTATCGCTACAGGCAACAATTGTTCACAACCTTTTACATCGAATATCTTGGTACTTTACATGATGTATTTTGGTTGCGCACAGATGTATCATCTGTTAAACTAAGTTCTACATATAATAAGATTTTAAGGCAAAATAAGTCTTTTAGCTACACCATTACGCCTTTGCAAATAACTCCTGAAATGGAAGAATTATTCGCACTTTACCGAGAGTATGTTTCGTTTGAACATGCTCAATCTATTTATGATAATTTATATGGAGATAGCCCTAATAACATATTTGAATCATTCGTAATTAAGGTATACGATGGTGATATGTTGATTGCATTCGGATGTTTTGATAAAGGTGAAAAAAGCATAGCAGGCATATTAAATGCTTATCACCCCAACTATAAAAAATATAGTTTAGGTAAGTTTTTAATTTTACTTAAACTACAATTTTGTATCAAAAATAATATTACTTATTACTACACTGGGTATATTGGAATTGGTTTACATTATTTTGATTATAAAACCTTTCCTGATGAAAATGCAGTACAAGTATTACTACACGAGCCCGCTGTTTGGATTCCCTATAATAAAGTAGGTAAAAAAGGGTTGGAAGAATTTGGTTTGCTGGCCTACATTTGGCAGGCCAACGAAACCCTGGACGATGTTGAGTAAACTAATTAGTTATTGCTTTACAAACTCGTACGATAGATAATCGATAAAATCTGCCACTTTTACGGTTACACTTTTAACTTGATTATTTTCTATTTTAAAACTTAATGGCTCTACTCCACAAGTAACATCGGTGTAAGTACATAAAAACCTGTTGTCGTTTATAAAATCTAACTTACCAATATTGTTGGGGTGATGCTCCATAAACAATTGTAGTTTCCCCTTTTCCAATTTTACTTCAACCTTACCATAAAGGCTGTTGGTATAGATTCCGCAATAGTCGTTTAATTTTAATGCAGGTTTATTTTTAAACTCAATGGTATCTTTAATGGCTTTCATTTTTATTGTAGTTGCTTCTTTAGCTTTTAGAGAATTGTTGTAATACATCTCACTCACATTTCTGTATGGCATGCCCATATAAGCTTCTAAAACTTGCTTGCACAACGCATCATATAGACTGTTTGCATCAGTGTTGGTATAAACAATTACACCTAAGTTTTCCTCTGGTACCAATTCGGTTTTGGTTACAAAGCCATTTGCTCCACCGCTGTGCTCAATTACCCTGCGGCCATTGTAATCGTTCATTTGCCAACCGAGTGTATAGGTTGCAAAATGTTTACTTTTAAAAAGCTTACTGTTAATATCATTAACCACCATGTTTGATTTCCGTGTTTCGGCAATTACATCAGCAGGAATAATTTGCTTGCCGTTTAACTGACCATTGTTTAATTGTAGTAAAAGCCAATTTTTCATATCGCCCACACACGAATTAATAGAGGCACTTGCGCCCATGTTATCAATATTGGTTAAAGGCATTTTTACCAATTTACCATCAACCATAGTATGAGGTAAGCAAGCATTGTTATCGTTTACCATACCGGCATAAGTTGTGGAGGTTCTATTCATGCTCATGGGTTTAAAAAAGCGATGTAGTAAAAAGTCATCCCAAGTAGTATCTGTAGTAGCTAAAATAACCTCACCTGCTGCAATAAATCCCGCGTTGCTGTATCCATATTTATACCTAAAAGGATGAATAGGTTTTGTTCGAGCTAATCCTTCTATAATCTGCTTGCGTGTAAGGTTACTTCCCCAGTTTAAAAAGTCGCCCTGAAAAGTTTGCGTACCTAAACGGTGGCATAACAAATCACGCACTGTACACAAATCGGTTGATGATGACTCATACAACTTAAAGTAAGGTAAATAAGTAGTTACTTTTTCATCGAGCGATAAACGTTTTTCGCTGTTTAACCAAGCCACAGAAGTACCTGTAAATGCTTTAGAATTACTGGCTATTTGAAATAACGTATTTTCATCGACCTTACTTTCGGGCTTATCAAATTGTTTTACGCCATAACCTTTTTGCACCACCACTTGTCCATCTTTTACAATAGCTATAGCCAAACCAGGAACTTGCCAACGTTGCATTTCGCGCGTAATAAAAGCATCCAACGAATCTTTTACAAAAGCAGGTTGAGCAAGAACGTTTAACGAAACTACTAAAGCACTTAGGGTATTAAATATTTTTTTCATGATGTTTGATGTAAAACTTAAAGCAGCAAATCAACTAAAATATTTGATAATGTACTTACCTTCGCTAACATATTTAACTGAGTAATGCCCATATTAACCAACAAGTTTTTAAGCCATAAGCCTTACCCCGATACAGAGATATTGATACTTGGTACTTTTACGCACGACCATGCAAATTCGGGAGATTTTTTCTTTGGCAGGCCACGCAATTTCTTATGGCATTTATTACCTATTTGCTTTAAAAATCAACCATTAAAAGATGCATCTTTAGAAATAAAAAAAGCCTTTATGAAAAAACATAAAATAGATTTTATGGATGTAATTGAAACGCTTGAAGTAGAAGATGGCGAAGAAGAAATTATGGAGGAAGAGTTTGTTGACATCAGTGCAAATACCTTTTTTGATTTGTTAACTGTTGTTGATCAACTACCTAAACTTAAAGCGGTTTATTTTACACGTAAAACATTTAATGGTATTCCAAATATCAAATCTGAAGTAATGAAACTGGCCAAACATTGCCACAGCAAACAAATACGCATGTGCAAATTGGATACTCCAGCTAGGCACTTTAGCGATGAAAAACAACAACAATGGATTGATACCATTGTATTAATGAAAACTTGTTTGCGGGTGTGAGGTGGAAGAGTGGTTGTTTGATTGATTGATAGATTGACTAGTTGAAAAGATTATTAGTTTGAACTTATGTTTACTTCTAACTAAAACACAAACTTCAACCCAACAATTAACAAACCATATAAAAACGTAGATAAAATAATACCTCGTGCTGTTTGCAAGTAATTGATTTTAATAAATAGAAAAAATACACCAAGGTTAATTACGGCACATAAACTTAGTAGTGGTGATAACAAATTTTGCGCAGCAGCCATGCGAAAGAAATTGCTAAAGTTACTTGTACTAAAGTTTACGAAATAAAACACCAACACGCCTATTACCGGACCAATCAAACCAAGTGGAATACCCAACAAAATACTGTCTTTTAACT
This sequence comes from Bacteroidota bacterium, assembly GCA_027482225.1. Taxonomy (GTDB): domain Bacteria; phylum Bacteroidota; class Bacteroidia; order UKL13-3; family UKL13-3; genus UBA6183. The sequence continues at coordinate 308,622 of JAIXWD010000016.1, read as the reverse complement.
TCATGCTATTGTTGTTAATTAAATACTGTTATCCCAACTGTTTAAACGAGGCATGGCATGGTGCGCGGTTAAATCAAACATAACCGGAACCACACTTGCATAATTATTGGCCAAAGCCCACTCGTCTGTATCTTCACCGGTATCGTTATTGATAAACTTACCTGTTAGCCAAAAATATTTACGTCCATTAGGATCAATACGCTCATCAAATTCTTCTTTCCATTTAGCAACCGCTTGGCGACAAATTCTCACGCCTTTAAATTCACTTTCTGTAATTTTAGGAATATTTACATTGAGTAAAGTTGCTGTTGGCAAACCATGTTGTAAAATATTTTCGGCAATACGTGTGGCTACTTTTTTTGATAAGCTAAAATCAGCATCGTAAGCAAAATCGCACAAACTAAAACCCACTGCCGGTATACCTTCTATTGCAGCTTCCATAGCCGCACTCATGGTTCCACTATAAAGTACATTTATACTTGAGTTGCTTCCGTGGTTAATACCCGAAACCATCAAATCAGGTTTGCGATGCAATACTTTATCTACCGCTAACTTCACGCAATCAGCCGGAGTTCCGCTACATTGATAAGCCTTTATTTCACCATAAATATCGGTTTGATTTAATCGTAATGGTTTACTTATGGTTACAGCATGGCCCATGGCACTTTGCGGACTATCAGGGGCAACAATTACAACTTCTCCAAGATGTTTTATAGCATCCACCAAATTACGAATTCCAGGGGCTGTAATACCATCATCGTTACTAACTAAGATTAGTGGTTTATTTTGGGTCATTGAGGCAAAATTAACAAACACGCCCACACTAACAAGTTTTGCGTAGTATTTAGATCTAAAGTATGCTAAAATTTAGAAGTTTTTAAACAACTGTAGTGTTTATTATTAAGGTTTGCTTAGTAATTTTAACAAGTCTTCTTCAATAGATTTCTCTGTGGTTTCAACAATTTTGCCTACTAATTTTTTATTATTAAAAACCATAATCACAGGCACATATTCAATATTCAGTGGTTTAATATCAACTGATCCACATTGCTTTTTTCTATCAACACCTATCAATTCTATTTTTTCCCAACCAGCTATATCGGCCACCTTAAATAATTGTGGCAGCAACTCGTGACTATCGCTGCACCAGGTTCCTAAAACCACCAATAAGCTGCATCTATCAAATTTCACCAACTCTTCCACAATACTCATGGCTGGTTTATATTGGTTGTATTCTTCTTTAAACCAATTAAAACTTTCCAATTCAGAACGTTGCAGTTTGCCTTCTAAAACTTGGGTTGAATCTTTTTGTTGTGCCATAACATTAACCATAAAAAAAAGACTGAGTATAAGTAAACTCAGTCTTTTTAGTGTTAATTTATTTGCGAGATAATGCCTCATCAATAATTAATAAAATATGTTCGCGATGTGCTTTAACTTCTGCATTTGTAGCTGGAAGCGCCATCATTTGTTTGATATTTTTTAACTGACCAATAGCCGCTGATTTTGCAATGTTGTCATATGCACCATTTGGCTTATTAAATGATGCAATACTACTTAAATCCTTCACATATTCTACCTGTAAATTTTGGCGGAATGTATTTACGTTACCCGTTAAATCATCTTTAAAACAAGCATTGGTTAAATCGTTTAACACATCAACCACACCATATTTATTTCCATATAAGCGGCTATCTGTAATTCGCTTTAAAGTAGTTGGCGCAAGTAAATGATCAATGACCATGATTTGGATCATCAATACACGGTCGTGAATTTTAGGATCATCAGGTGAACCGAAAAAGTTAAAACCTCTGCGTTGGCTTTGTAAGTTTTGATACAAACCATTAGCAGCATCAAAAGCTTTAGTGCTGAATAAATGTTGTGCTAATGCATTCATAGCACGTTTTTGATCGGCAAAAGCAACAGGAGTGTATGCTTGATTACCGTTCATGTTTCTATCTACATAAACGCCACCAATGTATCGTGAGATAGACTGTGCAGCATTGTTCATTTCTGTTAATGAAATACCATATGCTTGCTTTAACTCCTGATAGCTTTTACCTAAAGCTATGTAACGTTTTGGTAAATCAGGCATCATTTTGTTAATCAATTTAATTCTATCAACACTGTATGTAATTACATCATTACTAAAATCGTTAACGTTTACGCGAGGGTCGATACCTTTACCGGGTGAACGCATATCGTCTGCATCGTTACCAAAAATTAAGGTACTATCAGCAGAGCGACTTAAAATTCCAGTTAAACGTTTTTCTTCAGCTTCAACATCTTCAAGTGCTTCGCTGTATCCATAATTTATAGCCCATAAATCGTATGGTCCTGGGCGGGTAGTAAAGTAATCACCTTGTTTGGCTTTATCGTTAGCTAAGTTAACCGCTGGGTATTCCATTACACTTGCTATTAAACCAACTTTGCGGGTTAAATCTTTATTGTGTGCTTGAATTGGGTTCCATAAATGGCTTGCCCTCATGTTGTGCATTAAACCCATGGTGTGGCCCATTTCGTGCATCACTAAATAATATAACGACTGTGTCATGTACTCACGTTTTTCAATAGTTGATAAACCACGGGCATCCAATACGCTGTTACCAAACATGCTGGTTAAATGTAGGTGATGACCAGCCTCGCACATTTGCATATGGTCAGGTAATTCCGTGTTGTATGATGATGGTTGAGGAGCATCAAATAATTTCTCTTGATTGATGCGGTTGGTAACAAATATGTACTCCAACATGATATCAGCACCTAAAATTTCTCCGGTACGCGGATCAACAAAACTTGGTCCGTAACCACCAAACGGAGGCTGAGGAGATGATGTCCAACGTAACACATTGTAGTTAATATCACCGGCATCCCACGTAGCTGTATCAGGTTGCTCTAATACAACAACTGCATTTTTAAAACCGGCTGCTTCAAACGCAATATTCCATTGCTCGCCAGCGGCTTTTATAATTGGTCTGAATTCTTTTGGCGTAGTATTTTCAATCCACCAAGTAATTGGTTTTACTGGCTCTGATAACTCAGCACCTTTATCTTTTTTTTCTAACCTCCAACGGTGAATAATATCTTTATAAGCCACCGCATTTGTGGTGGTCATATCATTTTTTTGCTGACCAAAGAATCCGATACGTTGATCGTCTCTGCGAGCCGGCATAGGTGTTTCAGGAGCTTGAATAAAGCTATGTTGGTAAGTAATACTTATTGCACGTGCATTGGTAACCTCTTTACCACCTGATACAATTGGTGCAGGATTATCATAAACATATTCAACAACCACATCTGTATTAGCGTTGTAATTACGTGTTTTAATATATTTGCTTTTATCTTTGTTTAACATGCCCAACAAACTCATTTGCCCCATTGGGCCAGGAAAAGGTGTTGGTTTAATTTGACTCATGTTTTCACCTAAAAAAATTGCATTTGCATCAAGCAACATATTGCCATTTTCTTCAGCTAAAATTTTCTGACTTACCAAAACTGCATTACTAATATTTGCATCAGCAGCTTTACTGATGGCATTAGTGGTATCAAAATAAAACTCTGTATTTTGTTCAATAAACTCTACCCTATCAAAATAACGCTTGATGGTAAACACCATATTATCGCGGAAACTACCACGGAAATGGCCTGCTGCCACTACACCATTTTCGGTATAACTAAAATAAATAAATTTTTTGTTTAATAGGTCTTTTTTAACCAACAAATACATGGCACCGTTTGTGGTATCTTGATACAGTGGAAATAGACCGTCTTGTTTTTTACACGTTTTAACCTTTTCTGTAATGGATGCTTTTGGAGTTTGTGGCTTTGGAGCTTCAGCTGGCTTTTTCTTGGCATAAGCAACAACCGAAATAAGCACACTAAGTGTTAGTATTGATATTTGTTTGATCATAATAAAATTAAGTAGTAAACGAACATAGGTTATTTTTAGGTTAAAAACCTACCGTTGGTGTAAAACATAAGTTTACGTTATTAATCAAACCAAACCTATAATAATAAGTACTAAAAAGGCTGCATTAAAAGCAGCCTTTATTTATTATGCAGAAATTACATTCAACATAGTTCAATCATGGCTACGGACTTATTGAACAATTTTCATGTAACATCGGCATTACCATTGTAAAATTATTTTTTAGCTTAAACTAAAAAACAATTACAATAGATATTATTTATCAAGCAGTTCGAGCAATTGATTCACCATTCCTTTTGAGCCCATATAAATTGGCACACGTTGATGTAAAGCATTTGGAACAATATCTAAAATACGTTCTTTACCTGTGGTAGAAACACCACCAGCTTGCTCCATAATAAAAGACATTGGGTTGCACTCGTATAATAAACGTAATTTACCATTTGGCGCTTTATCTGTTGCAGGGTAAATAAAAATACCCCCTTTTAACAAGTTACGATGGAAATCGGCAACCATACTTCCAATATAACGAGCGCTGTATGGTCGATTAGTATCTTTATCATATTGTTGACACCAAGTGATATATTCTTGAACACCTTTGGGTGCACTTAAAATATTGCCTTCGTTATAACTATATATTTTGCCCATTTCAGGTATTTTCATATCGGGGTGCGACAAGCAAAACTCACCAATACCTGGATCTAAAGTAAAACCATTTACTCCATTACCTGTAGTGTATACCAACATCGTGCTTGTACCGTAAATTACATATCCGGCAGCCAACATTTTATTCCCCGGCTGATAAAAATCTTCAGTATTTGCTTTAGTGCCAACCGATGTTACACGTTGATAAATACTAAAAATAGTTCCGATAGAAACATTCACATCAATATTGCTCGAACCATCTAACGGATCCATACACACTATATATTTTGCATTTTTACTCACAGGCGAATCGATGAAAATAATATCATCATCTTCTTCGCTTGCTACTGCGCAAACTTCACCACCACGGGTTAAACAATCTATTACTAAATCATTGGCAATTACGTCTAGTTTCTTTTGGTCTTCGCCTTGAATATTTGAACTTCCAGCTTCACCAATAATATCAGCTAATCCTGCTCTGTTTACTTCACGACTAATGGTTTTAGCTGCAATACCAATATCGCGTAACAAACGTGAAAACTCACCCTTAGCCACATTAATTTCGTGTTGACGCTCAATGATAAATTGGCCTAATGTGGTTACGTTAAATTTACTCATACAAAATTTGCTTTAAATAGTTTGGCAAATATAAGATATGCGGCCTGCCATACAAATCGTGTTCGGTTTTATTTCAGGTTGATTGTATATTGCACCATAATTTACAAGGAGTAAATATAATTTAGCAGGGGGGCATTAAGCAGTATTTCGTTGTTAAACAATAATTTACCGCTATTTTAAAAACAATAACTAACGTGAAAGTTTTCAAATTCGGGGGGGCATCAGTAAAAGATGCTGATTCAGTAAAAAATGTAGCAAGTATTTTAAATACTTATGCTGGAGAGCCATTATTGGTAGTGGTATCGGCAATGGGTAAAACAACTAATGCGCTAGAGCAATTGGCTCATGCGCATTATAACAATGATGTAATAGCTAAACAACGTTTTTATAAAGAAGTTAAACAGTTTCATGATAAAGTGATAGAAGGCCTATTAGAGGATACCAATAGCTATGCATACAACGACATAGAAAATTTATTCATTGAACTAGAATGCTTAATTGAGGCTGAGTCTGAAGGCTCGTATAATTTTAACTATGACCAAATAGTTAGTTATGGAGAAATTTTTAGTACACGAATTGTGAGTACCTATTTAAACGAAAGTGGTATAAAAAACCGTTGGATAGATGCTCGTAATTTCATTCATACCGACAGTAACTTTAGAGAAGGTAAGGTGGATTGGGATTTAACGTCAACCATTATCAATAAAAAATTAAAGCCTATTGTAAGTAAACAATTGGTGGTAACACAGGGATTTATTGGCCAGAACAAAGAACATAATACCGTTACTTTAGGCAGAGAGGGCAGTGATTACAGTGCTGCCATTTTTGCCTATAATTTAAGTGCTCATAGTGTTACCATATGGAAAGATGTTGCTGGTGTAATGAATGGTGATCCTAAAAAATTCCCATCTGCAGTTAAACTTGATGAATTAAGTTATACCCATGCCATTGAAATGGCGTATTACGGTGCAACTGTAATTCACCCTAAAACCATTCAGCCATTACAAAGTAAAAACATTCCTTTATATGTACGTTCTTTTGTTGACCCTTCGGCTAATGGAACAAATATTAGCAACACGGCTAAAGAAAAATTTATACCAACGTTTATTTCTAAAAGCAAACAAGTATTGCTTTCTATATCAAGTAAAGATTTTAGTTTTATTGTTGAAGATAACCTGAGCAATATCTTCAACTTATTTGCCGAGCACAATGTTAAAATGAATTTGATGCAAAATTCGGCTATTAGTTTTAGTGTTTGTGTTGATGATAAAGAAAACGAACTTGAAAAGCTGAAAAGCGATTTAAAAAACAACTACATCGTAAAAAGCAATAACGAGGTTGAATTGTTAACGGTGATGCATCAAACAGAAGACGCATTAAAACAAGCTTTAAGCAATAAAACTGTTCTGTTGGAACAACGAACACGTGCTACCGTTCAATTTGTTTTAAAAGGCAATGCCTAATAAAGTTTATTTACTTACTGGTAGTAATGTGGGCGATAGCAGCGCATTATTAAAAGAGGCCAAACTAGCCATACAAAAACAAGTAGGCGAAATTGAAGCGGCCTCAAAATTATATAAAACCGCGCCATGGGGAAACACTAACCAACAAGATTTTTTAAATCAAGTACTTGCGGTAAATACCATTTTAAGTGCTACCGATGTTTTAAAAATAATTTTAAATATTGAGTTTCAAATGGGAAGAACTCGTGAGAAAAAATGGGCACCCCGAACAATCGATATCGATATCTTGTTTTTTAACAACGATTTTATTCAAGAAGAAAATTTGATTGTACCTCATCCATTGCTACATCAGCGAAGGTTCACCTTGGTTCCTTTGGCTGAAATTGCTCCAAATTATAACCATCCTTTGTTGCATCAAACCATATTCAATTTACTTCAGCACTGTAATGATGAAAGTGTAGTGGAAAAATTGTAGGCAACATAAAAATAGATTAATGCACATTTGTGTTAAATGGCAGTAAAACCAGTATATGAATTTATAGCGATTGAAGGCAACATCGGAGCTGGAAAAACTTCTTTAGCAACCATGCTGAGTAAAGAATTTAATGCCAAGTTGATTTTAGAAGAATTTGAAGACAATTCATTTTTACCCAAATTTTATAACGATGCACGTAGGTTTGCATTTCCCTTAGAAATGAGTTTTTTGGCTGCTCGCTTTAATCAACTTAAAAAACAACTGCTAGAACCAGATCTATTTCAACAATACTTGGTAAGTGATTATATTTTTGCAAAGTGCCTGTTATTTTCTAAAATAAACCTTGATGATGATGAATACGACCTATACTTGAGGTTATTCGAAATCATTAATCAACAAATGCGTCAGCCCGATTTATTGGTTTACCTGCACAACCCCATTGAAAAATTACAGTGGAATATTTTAAACAGAGGCAGAAGTTACGAACAAAAAATTGAGGATGAATACCTTCAATCATTAAGTGATGCCTATTTACAGTATCTGCATCAAAATACACATTTACGCATTTTATTGGTTGATTGCACATCTATTGATTTTGTTAACAACATTGAACATTACCAAAGTTTGGTGAATCTTTTTTGTAAAGAATACGCTCCTGGAATACATCACGTTAGTTTCTTGGATATAAATAGCTAGGAAAAAACGAAATCCGAAACATAGTTCAGCGGAGCTAAATCCGAAATTCGAAATGTAGTTAAGCGGGGCTAAAATCTCAATTGATATGTTTTGCAAGTGAACAAAGCCCTGAAAGGGCGAAATCAAACCTGCATTGGGCAATGCCCATTACAAATAATCATGATAGGGTAATTTGTATATTAAATGTTAAGGAATTGTTATGTAATCATATATTTTTTGTAAATTCGTTTTTTGCTTACTGAAGCACAGCCATTTACAATGACCACAAAATCGTACACCAAACCGCTGCTAACACTTGCATTAACGCTACTTTTAGGGTTGATGAATACTTTGCTTGCAGAGGATTTTGCCAAAAAAGTTGTGGTTAATTATTATGGTCATACCCTACCCTTTAGCCTTACCAACGATTATTTCGACAAACAAAAAAGTATTGCTGAAGGGTTAAATATTGAACAACAAACACAATTATTAATAAACGATAGCACAATTTTTACTTTTATTATAGAAGCCAACCATTATGCACAAACATTTAAGTTGGATGATATTGCTTATTTAATGATGGTGAAAAAAGCTGCAGATATCATCACCCCAAAAAACGAAAAATATTTTGCGCAACAGTTCACTTATGCTGTATTGTATAACAAAGGCTTGGATGTAATTTTAGGATTAAGCAACCAAAACATCACGGTTTATGGCTCAACAAACTTTGCCATTAAAAATGTACTGTTTGTTCAATTAGGCTCAAAAACATACTACGATTTATCATTCGACCAATTAAAAGAGCCCGCGCAAGAAAAATTAGCCGATATAAAATCTAACCTAAACGCTAAAAGTTTAAAACTCAATCGTTACTCGCCACCTGCAATTGGCAAGTTGGGTAAAAACAAAACAATACCATTTGAGTACGATGACTACGTATACTTTTTCACCTCACGCATCAATCAATCGTTGGTAGATTACTACCATGATTTACCAGATATTGAAATGAGTTTGGTTTATTTAAACTACGGCTTATCAGAAAAAGGTGTGAATACTTTGGTTAAACAGTTAATGGACGCAACTGCTTATATGAGTAAAGAGAAAGCAGTTAATTTCTTATTGAGTTTTGTTCAAAGTTTAGCCTATGCGAAAGATATGGATGTGTTGGGTAAAGAAAAATTTGCGTTCCCTGAAGAGGCATTAGCAAACGACTTTTCAGATTGTGAAGACCGCAGCATGTTGTTTGCGTATTTGGTAAGAGAAGTTACCAACTTGCAAAGTATCGGCCTGCTTTATAAAGATGCAGCGCACATGAATGTTGCTGTAGAAAATTGGAGAAAAACCCATGGTGACATTAGTGTATACGACATGGATTTTGTGGTTTGCGAACCAAGCGCTAAAGGTTTTAGAGCAGGCGAACAAACCATGAATTTAACCAAAGTCAACGTGGTGAAGTGGTAATTGTTTACGACAGAGATTTAACCACAACAATAACACAGCGATAGCAGCGACTATAATTTTCTGTGAAATTTTGTGGATTCTGTATTAGAAACAAATTACACCTTAGGTCCTTTGGGTTGCAAAGGTCTAATCTCCAAATTAACAGTATGGAAGTTATCAGGCATTTCTAATGCATACAAAATATTAGCCGCAACATCTTCTGGCATCAACATATAATCATGTGGTTGTATACCCGGACTGTTTCTGAAAAAATCGGTTTTGGTGCTGCCCGGATAAATGCAAGTAACTTTAATTCTAAAATCACGCACCTCTCTAAACAACGATTCACTTAATCCTTTTACCGCCCACTTAGTTGCACAATAAGCCGAAACTTGCGGCATCCCTTCTAATGCAGCCGTTGATGCAATGTTAATGACATGTCCAAGTTGTTGTTGTTTCATGGCAGGTAAAACTTGCTTACAGCAATAAAAAATACCATTTACATTGGTTTGAAACATTTCGTCCCACTGCTCGTAGGTAGTATTTTCAAGCATACCAAAATAGCCCAAACCTGCATTATTTACCAACACATGTATTTGGTTTTGGGTTGATGATAAAATTTTTGTAAACGCTTGTTCAACTGCATGAGCATTACGCACATCGCAGGTAATAAAAGTAAAGTTTGGATGCTGAATTTGATTGCCTCTACCTAAACCAAAAACTACAGCTCCTTTGTTTAATAATTGTAATGCGGTATGATAGCCTATTCCCTTACTTACTCCTGTAACTACGGCTACTTTATTTAATAAATCCATTGGTAAAATTTTGCTTCGAAAATAGTGTATTTAATTCAACAAAAATGCTTTGTATTGAGGCGTATACTCACGTGTTACTTTTACACCCGGTGATGGTAAATGAATTAAGTTTAATACATTTTTAAAAGCTGTTACTCCTTTTGATTTGGTTTTAATTGCATCTAAGTTAATATCTACACCAAAAACAAACTCGCGCCTCATATTAGGTGTATGATAGCCCTCAATACTGTATCCTGCAGCTAGGTTAATTACCTCAGGCCATTTACGGCCAACCACTCCGGGTAATAACTTATGCATATTAAAACTCAACCAATAAATGTGGTCATCATAATTACTGCTTAATCTTGCAATTGGCCTGCGTGGGTAATAGCTAAACTTAAAGGCAATATTTTTAAAAAACGGGACCTTATGCTGCAATACACCGTAACCAATACCTGCAAAGTTTGCAGCCAAATCAGGCACACTAAAACCGTATGGCGAAAAGGCATCACCTATTTCAATACTTAAAGCCCAAAACGCAGGCAAAGCAATACTGGTGTATATGGTTTGTCGTGGTGTAAACTCAGCCCAAGTCATAGCCTCATATATAGCATGGTAACACAAATGCGAAACGTAGGCATGACCAATTTTATCCATACCTAAACTGTAATTGTTAAACACACCATCGTGTTCAAAATGAAAAGCATTGGAACTGTCTTGCCACCACCATTTATACTCTACCAAAGAACTTGCTGATTGTTGAACCACCAAACCTGCAATAACTAAATTCTTTTTGGTTAGCCACTTTTTATAGCCAACATTATTGCTATCTGTTTGTGCCGAAACAACAACAAGTTTTAATAGTAATATGATTATAACAATAAGTTGTTTCATGCACTAAAAATCGAAGTATAAACCTATGGTGTGTAGGTTATTTTTTTGGTTGTATAAAAATCCACGCTCTTCGTATCCGCCCAAATAATTGTATGCCAAACGTATGGTTTTATTTTGTTTAGGTTTAATTTTAAACCCAGCTTGTAAGGCATGAGTAGTAGCAAAATCAAACTCCTGTCTAAACTTTATATCGGCTGCAACATAGGTAACTACTGTTGGTGTTATGCGATAAACATCTACCTCTGTTCCAATTTGTAACATTACCTTTTTCGACCAATCTCTGGCAATGTTATTCTCGCCAATTTTAAAGTTATGCAAATAATATAAACCGCCATACAACAACATTTTTTGTATAAATAGTTTATGTATGGTTTGCAATTGCACGTAATCTTTCACATAGTTTTTTACAGGTATACCAATGGCAATGGCATCATCAGCAATATGCTGACTGGTATGCCCGAAACCTGTGCGCAAATACCAGTTATCATTCATTTTTAAATCGGCTAAAAAATCTGCAAAAAAATCAACGTTTAATACTTCGCCCCTTCTTAGATAACGTTTTAAAGTAAGGTGGGTTGATGCACCTGCACTAAACTGAATGTTTTTACCCCAAATGTTTGCATTGAACATAGGAAAATATCCGCCCATACTTCCAAAAAAGGACAATTCTTTGGTTGTTTTTTGTAACATCAACCTGTGCGAACGGGCATCAGCAGTATAGGTTGGCACCATTCTTTGTGGCAATCCTTCAAACGTAATAAAAGGCGTTTTACTCAGGCTATCCTGAGCCCTTAAAAATACAGCGCCAAACAGCAGCAAGAATATGAGGAGGTATGATTTCATGCGTTGGTGCAATATACCCAATGGCAGGAGTTTATCAAATGGGAAATAAATGGAGGAATAAAAAAAGTATCACCCCAATTAGGTTAGTTGGTAACTTTACTTTTTATTAAAGCGTAATTTCACTACATCGTAGTTGGGCTATACAAAAAAGCCCCCGAAAATTTCGGAGGCTCTTTAAAATTATTAGGTAATTAGTAACCAAAAATATCTTCTAAGGTTAACTCAACCACTTCACCATATTTCTTCAAATCTTCTACATTAATTTTTTCTTTGCTTCCCATTACCATGTAATGGTAAGTAGTGCCTTTGTAGTTTTTGTTATAAAACTGCTCAATGTCGGCAAAGGTTAATTTATCAATGTTATCATACACATCTTTACTGGTATCGTGGTGTAAACCTAATTTTTTAGCACCCATCAATGAAAAGAAAATGGCTTCTTTATTGGTGCGTTGTGTTTCTATTTGTTGCTTAATGGCTTCTTTAGCTGCATTAAAACTGGCTTCTGCTTTTGGTAAGTTGGTTAACAAATCTTGCATGGCAGGAACAGCATCGTTTAACTTATCGGCTTGTGTGCCAACATAAGCAGTGATGTAGTATGGATCACCTTTTTTAGTTGGGTTTGTGTAACGCGAGAAGGTTGAATAAGCCAATGCCTTACTTTCGCGAATGGTTTGGAATACCACAGACGACATACCTCCACCAAAGTATTCGTTAAACATACTTATGGTAGGATATGCGGTACTATCAAAAGACTGTGCTTGGCGACTTAACCAAAAAATTTCTGCTTGCACCATTTTATAGTTTACAAAATACACCTTGTTGATATTGGTTTGATTACGAGCAAATACAATAGGTTCAGGAGCTTGTTTTAACTTTTTAGCCAACTTATGTTCTTTGGTTAACATAGTATTTAGGTTAACCAATTGCATTGGTCCGTAGTAATAAATATTATGTTGGTATGAGGTTAATTGCTTAACCATCTCAACCAATTCATCTGCTTTTAAAGCATTAAGTTGCTCTACTGTTAAATTGTATGTACTTGGGTTTTTACTTCCGTATACAACATAATTACGCAAAGCTTGCCAGAAAATAGCTTGTTTGTTTAGTTTAGCATCTTTACGCTGTTTAAGGGTGCGTTGCACCAATTGGTTCAATGCATCTTGATCTGGTTTTGCATTAGCCAATAAATGTTCGAACAATTTTAATGCGGGTTCAAAATTTTCATTTAATCCACTTAACGAAACATACACTTGATCTTCTCCAGCATTTACACTAAAGTCGCAAGCCAACTTATAAAACTCTTTACTTATTTGTTCGCTGGTGTATTTATCTGTACCCAAGTATTGCAACAATTGAACAGCAATAGGTAATTTAATGTTATTAAACTTACCCATATCAAGCACATAGTACATATTAAACAACCCATTCTCATTGTTTTTAACATAATAAACTGGCACTTGTTTATTTATAGTTATGCTGGTTACGTCTTTATCAAAATCTAAAAACTTAGGTGTTATACGCGGAGGATTTGAGTTAACAATTGCATCTACAAAAGGACTCATGTCGTTGCGGTTTACTTCAACAGGAGTGATGGTTGGCTTTTCAATTTTTTCAATCCCTTTGTCTTCGCCAATGTTTTTATTAATTACCACATAATCGTTGGTATATGCTTTGTGCGCATAATTGATAATTTCCTCACGGGTAATTTTAGATAAATTTTCTAAAACACTTGCTTGCTCTGTCCAAGGCATATCAACAATAAATGCATCTAGCATTACAGATGCTCGGCCTTCATTGCTTTCATTATTACGAATACGCTCTACTTTAAAATTATTAAGAATAGCTTTTAAATCTTCATCGCTAAATTTACCAGCTTTAATGTTATCAATCTGCTCTAACAATAATTTACGCACCTCATCAAGTGTTTGTCCTTGCTTTGGTTTACCGGTTAAGAAATGAATACCATAATCTTTATTCATCCAAACTGAAGAAGAAGCGGCCAATACTTTTTGTTGTTTAACCAGATTTAAATCAATAAAACCAGCTTTGGAGTTGGCCAATAAATAATCAACCAAAGTAGCCAATAATGCATCTTTAGAATTTGCTCCAGCAGTGCGAAAACCAATCATGATATTCTCGGCATCCGGGCCATACAAATTAACAACTGTTGGTGCATCACGTTTAGGTTCCGCATCAAAAGTATAAGCAGGAACCGGTTTAGATTGCATGTATGCAAACTTATCTGCAATCATAGCTACTGTTTTATCCGGGTCAACATCACCCGCTAAAATAATGGCCATGTTATTAGGTACATAGTAGGTGTTAAAGTAATTGCGTATTTTAATTAACGAAGGATTTTTTAAATGCTCAACTGTACCAATGGTGGTTTGAGTACCATAAGCATGTTTGGTAAATAAATTTGCCATCATGGCTTCAAATACTTTGCGGCCATCATTATCAAGGGCAATATTTTTTTCTTCGTAAACTGCTTCTAATTCAGTATGAAACAAACGCAAAACAGGTGCTCTGAAACGTTCGGCTTCAATAGTTAACCAGTTTTCAATTTGATTTTGAGGAATATCATTTACGTATACAGTTTGCTCTAAAGAAGTAAATGCATTGGTACCTTGTGCACCAACTGTAGACAACATTTTATCATACTCATTTGCAATAGCGAACTGGCTTGCAACGCCACTCACCGAATCAATTTTACGATAAATTTCTTTACGTTTTTTATCATCAGAAGTTTTGTTGTATTGTTCATAAAGTACATCTATTTTATCCAACTGTACTTTTTCTTTAGCCCAGTCTTTTGTACCATATTTATCGGTACCTTTAAACAACAAATGCTCTAAGTAATGCGCCAAACCAGTATTGTCTGCCGGATCGTTTTTACTACCTGCTTTTGTAGCAATATAGGTTTGTACCCTTGGCTCTGATTTGTTCACCGAAATCATTACAGTTAACCCATTTTGTAAGGTGTAAATGCGCACACCCAATGGATCGTTTTGAACTGTTTTGTAAGTAAATCTACCATCAATAGATTTACGCTCAACCCACTGATAGGAATCTTGAGCAAAGGCTGATAAAGTAATAAAGGCTAATACTAAACTAAGTACTCGTTGCATAAAATAAATGTAGCGTTGTTATAAAAATTAATGTTGAATCGTGATTTTCTTATTGGTTGAATTTCCGTTTATATCTTGTATACTTAATAAATAAACTCCATTAGAAATACCTGCTGTATTGATAACTGCTTGACTTGACAAATTAACTGAAGTAATTTTTTTACCATAAATATCAAACAACGTGTAGCTATATGACTCCCCGTTATTGGCTGTAACATTTAATTCATTATTAGCAGGAACAGGGTAACATACAAAGTTGTTTTCATTAAGCAAATTATTTTCATTTGAAGCTGTGATAACAGAACCTATATAATCAATACGATATTCAAACGATGTATCAGTAGGTGTAACACTTGTTACTAAAATCTTTGCAATACCTGGAGTAGCATCGTAATACATCCTGTAACCAGCATCTATACTGGCAACTCCTTGCTTTACACTAAATGATAATACACTATCTAATTTATCAGTTGCAGTGTAAAATAACTTATTGTATGCAACAACTTGATCAACTACTTGGCCTACAATGTAGGTTGTATCTGTTACACGTTTGCTGCCAATGTAACCAAAGTTGCGGTATCCAACCAATTCATAATTATTTGAAGCAGGAAGCAACTCTTTTAAAGCAATAATGGCGCCATTTGAATTATAAACAAGTTGTATCCTTCTGTATTCGTCATATTGATTTTGGCTGTTTAAGCGTTCAATTACTACTAAACTATCTTTACCTAGCGCATTTTTAAAAATTGTTTCTTTTTGAAAATCAACAAAAGGATCGGCTGTTTGAGGATCAGCTGTTTTTACTTGAACATTTAATCTATTTCCGTTTACAACACCAATGTTTGAAAACTTGGTAGCAGGAGGATTATTCAAGTTAATATTAGTAGTTACCATACTGGTAATATTGTTATTAGCGTCACGTGCAATGGTAAAATCAAAAGCAGCTGTAAAGCCAACTTCAGTTGGCGAAATCCAATATCTTACTTTGGTTGTGGCATTTCTAAGACCTGGAAAGGTCCACTCAACTTCTTTTAACTCGGCAACGGTACTTGCATTCATTGGAGTAACAAACTGTGCAGATGCAACTGTAAAAGATAGTGTAGTTAATAAAACTAAGTAAATTTTTTTCATATAAAAATTGTTTAGTGGTAGTTAAATAATATGGCAATATAATTAAATAAGAACATATACAAACCTTTGTTTACCCGAGATGTCGTTAATGATATACGACTGAATTATATTTGATAAATTTTGAAATAGAGATAATGTATCTTGGGCAAAAAGTGGATTTATTTCTAACCACACCGAATCGCCTTGTTTTAACACCAACTTAACATAACTTACAATGGCTTTATAAAACAAAAGTACGTCATCATTTGGCACAAATAAAGCAGTATGCGGTTCGTGCTTAAGTACATTATTATGTATACCCTCTGCTTCTTTTTGAGCAATATATGGTGGATTACTAATTAATATAACCGGGCTTTGTGATATTTTTAGAACGTCTATCAAAGTGGTTGTATTTAACATATCCGCTTCAACAAAATTAACATCGGTTTTATTTAAACGTGAATTATGGTTAGCAGTAATAATTGCGTTGGGCATTATATCAACTCCATAAACTTGTGCTTGAGGTAAATTTTTCTTTAAACTAATCGGTATACAGCCACTTCCTGTACCTATATCAATAATGGTTGGTGCAGTTATGTTGTTTTTTCTACAATAACTGAGCACTAAATCAACCAATTCTTCAGTTTCTGGCCTTGGAATTAAAACACTTGGATTGAGATCAAACTTTAAACCATAAAACCAGGTGTAGCCCAAAATGTAATGAATGGGTTCTCCTTTTAACAACCTGTTCAATATTCTATCAAAATGCTCCACCTCAGCGTCACTCAGCTCTTTTTGTATAATATTTAGTTGTTGCCACTTAATCATAAGTAATTCGGCACATACATATCCTGCAATAGCTCTGGCTTCATCTTGATCATATACAGCTAATAATTTATGGGCAAAATCAACAAAATAATCTCTCGCATATATTGAATTCATGGTGGCAAAATACAAAAACCTTACTTTCGCGAGGTGATTCCAGATGAAAAATATATGCAACGGGCAATCGAATTGGCTAAACTAGGTGTTGGTTCGGTATCTCCAAACCCTCAAGTTGGTTGCGTAATAGTGCATAACAATAAAATTATTGGTGAAGGTTGGCATCAAGAATTTGGTGGACCACATGCAGAAATCCATGCGTTAAATAGTGTAACCAATAAAAAACTGCTTAAAGAAAGTACGCTTTATGTTACCTTAGAACCATGCAGCCATTTCGGTAAAACACCACCTTGTGCCCACGCATTAATTGATCATGGAATTAAAAAAGTTGTAATTGGCATTTCCGACCCTAACCCAATAGTTAGTGGCAAAGGAATGAAATTACTAAATGATGCAGGCATTGAAGTTATAAGAGATATACTTAAAAATGAATGTACGGATTTAAATAAAAGATACATCACATACATTAATGAAAAAAGACCCTACGTAATTTTAAAGTGGGCACAAACCAACGATGGTTTTATTGCACCAGATAAAAACGAGTTAAGCGAAAAAGAATTTGAAAAACAAAAGCAAATTTCGGCAACAACCGTACAAAAAATAACACACATGTGGCGAACACAAGAAGACGCCTTTATGGTAGGAACCAATACGGCCTTGGTTGATAATCCAAAACTTAATGTCCGCCATTGGCAAGGACGAAATCCCAAAAGAGTGGTGTTAGATTTAAATAATAGATTGCCAAAATCGTTATATTTATTTGATAGCACTCAGCCCACTTTTGTATTTGTTTATGAAGAATACCAAACAGAATCAACCCATAACATCACCTACATTCCAATTAGTAGCACTAAAAATTTGGTAACACAAATATTAACTGAATTGTACAAACATCACATACAATCATTGGTGATTGAAGGTGGATCTCAAATTTTACAAACATTTATTGATAGCAATGTTTGGGATGAGGCTATAATTATTGAAGCCCCTCATCAATTAACAAAAGGAATTAAAGCACCTACTTTAGTTGGCAAAAACAATGATTCTTTTTTAATTGATAACAATATTATTACACGCATAAACCATCAATGATTTATTTATTTTTAAGTGTCATCACTTCAGTAATAGTTGTATGTTATTTTAAACTTTTTAATAGGTATAATGTAAATACATTTCAGGCCATTGTAGTTAATTACATCACATGTGCCATTATGGGAAATATAATAACCGATAAGCCAGGTATTACAACACAGTTTTGGATCGAGGATTGGTTTCCTTATACTTTGGCTTTGGGCTTTTTGTTTATTAGTGTATTTTATAGTATCAGTCAAACAGCACAAAAATTTGGCGTATCAGTTAGTATGGTTTCCGCTAAATTATCGGTTGCCATTCCTGTGGTATATGCACTATTTTTTTTTAACGAAAATTCAGGATTACTTAAGCTATGTGGGATACTTTTGTCATTAATAGCAGTATACTTTATTAGCAAAAGTAACAACACATCAACCCAAAAAGGTTTATGGTATTTTCCATTATATGTATTTATTGGCAGTGGTTGTATTGATACACTTTTAAACATCATTAATAAAAATTACATCCCTCCTTTTGACACCAATCATATTTTAAGTTTTGTATTTTTAACTGCATTTGTATTTGGTGGTAGTTTACTTGCCTTTCAAATATTTAGAGGCAAACAAAAACTTGCATTTAAAAATATTTTGTGGGGAATAGCACTTGGCATACCGAATTATTTATGCATGTTCTTTTTATTAAAAACACTAGGCGCATTTACCGAAGCAAGTATCGTACTTCCTATAAATAACATTGGTATTGTATTAACCACCACTTTAGTTGGTTTAATTGTTTTTAAGGAGCATTTAAGCAAAATAAATTGGATAGGATTTGTAATCGCTATTGCATCAATCATCATTTTATCTTTTAGCTAGTATGTTTTTTTCGGATATATATAAAACAATAGCATATAAAAGCGAGGGGGAGTTTAAAGACAAAGGCAGTAAATTCTTAGGATTTGCATTCCCCATAACTAACGAAAACGAAGTAAAAGACATTATCAACAGCTTAAAAAAAGAACATTACACAGCTGCACATCATTGTTATGCATACATATTGGGTACAGCTCAAGAAATACAAAAAAGTAATGATGACCGCGAGCCCAACAATACTGCAGGCAAACCAATATTACGCGCTATACTTAGTAAACAACTTACTAATATATTGGTTGTGGTAGTTAGGTACTTTGGCGGAAAATTACTTGGTGTACCTGGATTAATTCAAGCTTATGGAGAATCGGCCAATGAGGCGTTAAAAGCGGCTAATATTCTTGAGAAAATAATAACAGAACACCACTTGGCAACAGGAAATTACGAAGACGAGAATGAAGTATATAAAGCATACAAACAATTTGGTGCTAAAATAATAAGTCACACCTATAACGGAACACAATTTAGTAGTATATTTGAAGTACGTAAAACAAAAGCAATAGATATTACAAACTACCTTAAAGAAAAACGGTTATTTGAAATTAAATTCATTTCAGAACAATGAAAAAAGTAATAGCATTAAGCTCAATATTATTTTTAAAAAGTATACCCACTTTTGCCCAACATCAAGCAGAGGTGCGTTTAAAAGAACAAACACCAATACTGGTTCAAAGTGAATTATTACCTGCTCAATATAATCAGCAGAAACAAGTATTAAATAAAAGCGGTAATGAAGATTTAGTATTAAAAACGTATACTGAAAGTAATATTGGAAAACATTACTTATTCCAGCAAATACATAAAGGTTTGCCTATTTACGGAGCATATTTAAAAGTAAATACAGATAAAACTGGCGGTTTTTTGAATAGCTTTAGTACTTTGGTAAATGTAAATGCACTAAACATAGAAACAGATAATTTTGTAAACTACAACTACTGGGTAGTAAGTGATAATAGTTTGTTGTTGGCTAAAGCCCATAAAAACGGTTATGAATTTACATTAAAACAAAATAACGGAACCATACTTTACCAAAAAGACAACCGATTATTTTTTACAGATACCATTATAAAAGCAAGGGTATTTAACCCTGACCCACTAACCACAGCAGGAGTTACATATGGCAAAGACGGGACTTACCGCAACTTTAATGACAGTGATTATACCTTATTAAACGAACAACGTAAATGGGTTAAAATTCCTGCTCAATTTAACGCAGATACTTTTTACCTTAAAAACAAGTATGCAGCCATAGTAGATATTAAATCGCCAAATTATATTCCTTCAAAATCAACCAAAGACTCATTTGATTTTACACGCAGGCAAGTTGGTTTTAAAGAAGTAATGGCATTGTATCATATTTCGGAGGTGCAAAATTATATTAAGCTTTTAGGATTTAACAACTTGGTTAAATACCAATTAAATGTTGACCCACACAGCAGCACTGCCGACCAAAGTTATTTTAGCTACGACCCTGATACATCATTACATTTTGGCTTGGGTGGCGTACCTGATGCCGAAGATGCAGATGTAATCGTACACGAGTATACACATGCCATTTCACATAGTTTAAACCCAACAGATATAATTGGTACAGAAAGACGTGCACTAGAGGAAGCCATTTGTGACGCCATGTGCTGCGCTTATTCTAAAAGAATTAATCCATTTTTATGGAAAAATATTTTTGGATGGGATGGTCATAACGAGTTTTGGAATGGCCGCAATGGTGCATCATTAAAAACTTATGAAAATAAAGTAGGTGACTTTTATAGCGATAGTGAAATTTGGAGTAGCGCCATGAATAACTTAAGCGAAAAAATTGGTGAAAATATTGTGATGAAATTATTACTAAATATAATACCACAACTATCGCCTAATACTACAATGCCTCAGGCCGCTAAAATAATGTATGATACTGATAGCATAACAAACAACAGTAAATATAGATGGGTATTGGCTGAAGAATTTGTTGCACGTAAATTGGGCGACTTTTACACGGGCACAAATGAAGTATTGTTAAATAAGCAAATTAGCTTATTAAATACATATGGTTTTGCAAACGGAACAGGAAACGCATCAATTAAATTAAATCAAACGGGAACGTTTAATATACAAATGTATGATGTAAATGGTCATGTAATCTTAACAAGAAAAAACATCAATCAACTTGATTTAAACCCTTCAGAATTTGGCGCAGGTATGTATATTTTACAGCTAAATTATAATGATAAAAAAGCCTATTTAAAAGTTTTTAGACACAACTAAAACTATTGAAACTTGATGGCTTTTACTGGTGTTATTTTACTTACAAATTGTGCAGGTAAAAGCATAATTAAAAGACATAATACAAATGCACCAATATTTATCCATACTACATCCAATGCATTTAAAAATATAGGAACTTGGTTTAAAAAATAGGCATCTTCATCCAACTTAATCCAACCTATATAATATTGGGTAAAACAAATTAACAAACCAATAGTGTTACCTATTATTAATCCTTTACCAATTAATTTTGCTGCCATTACTACAAATATGCTTTGCACTTGTTTATTGTTAGTTCCCATAGCCTTAAGCATACCAATCATATTACTTCTTTCTACAATTAGAATTAGTAATGCCGTACTCATATTGATACAGGCAACAACAACCATTAATACAATTATAACCAATACATTTAAGTCTAGTAAGCCCAACCAATCAAATAACTGCGGATAAACATCCACTATTGTTTTTACTTGCAAATGCATGGGCATTAATGGCAATAATTCTGAAGCGGTAAGAGCTAAATCATCATACTTATTAATCTTAACTTCATAACCTGTTATCTGGTTTTCGTCCCACTTATTGAGTCGTTGAATGTGTCGTATGTCAATAATACCATAAAGTGCATCCAAATCGGAAAAGCCCGTACTGTAAATTCCACTTATGGTAAACTTTCTAGCTCTTGGCATGGAGCCGTTTTCTTGCACAAAATAAATAACCAAACCCTGCCCTATTTTTAATTGTAATTTCTGAGCAGTGCTCATTGATATTACAATTTTGTTTGAAACTGATGAATCGTTTGGAACAAATACCCCCCCATCTGATAAACAAGATTGTATAAATCCCCAGTTGAATGTTTGGTCAATTCCTTTAAGCACGATACCTTCAAACTCTGTGCTTGTTTTGATTATTCCTGCCTTTGTTGCATATGGCTGTATAAACTCAATACGATTATCCGAATGTAACGTTTGCTCAATTTTGGCATCACGGTAAATTGGATTAGTTTCAAAAGAATTGTTAAAATCTAATCTACTAATTTGAATATGGTTATTGAATCCGGTAATTTTGTTTGTTATTTGCAACTTGTAGCCCTGAACAACGGCTACAGAGATAAGCATCACCGCTACACTAATTGCTACTGCAGCTATTGCAATGTTCACTATCAAAGCACTGCGTCCGCTGCTCTTATTGCTCATTAAGCGTTTAGCGATGAAAAAAGGAAAGTTCAATACGTAATAATATTAAATGATAAGGTTCGAATATAAGAAGATTGGTTTATTTACAGCAGCATTATTCATTTTTAGCTACTATTCGCTTACGGCACAAATTATTACAGGTGCTCAACAAATTGATAATTATTTACCATTAATAAAAGGTAAAAGAGTTGGTTTGGTGGTTAACCAAACATCTGTTATTAATCAAACACATTTGGTTGATACCTTACAAAAACTTAATGTAAATATTATTACCATATTTGCCCCAGAACATGGATTTAGAGGAAACCACAGTGCAGGGGCTAAAGTAAAATCTGGGATTGACGAAAGAACCGGACTGACAATTTTCTCGCTTTATGGCAAAAATTATAAACCTAGTCCTGAAATGATGAAAAAAATGGATGTGGTTATTTTTGACATCCAAGATGTAGGTGCTAGATTTTACACATATATATCAACTTTGCACTACGTAATGGAGGCTTGTGCAGAAAATAAAAAGTTACTTATTGTCTTAGATCGACCAAATCCCAATGGCTTTTATATAGATGGCCCAGTGTTAGATATGAAGTATAAATCTTTTGTGGGCATGCATCCTGTGCCTGTTGTACATGGCATGACAGTAGGCGAATATGCCAATATGATTAATTCCGAAAAATGGTTAAAAGATAGTTTAAAATGTAAACTAGAAGTGATTAAAATGAAAGGCTGGAATCATGGAATGAAATATAATCTTCCAATTAAACCTTCACCTAATTTACCGACTCCAGAAAGTATCGCTTTATACCCTTCATTATGTTTTTTTGAGGGGATTAATTACAGCTTAGGCCGTGGTACAGACAAACCATTTGAATGCATTGGAAAACCCGGAAACACCCATGGAAATTATACTTTTACGCCACGCAATATTATTGGCATTGCCGATAATCCACCTTTTATGAATAAAGAATGTAGGGGATATTTACTAACTGACTATGCAAAAAATGTATTGCCAATAAATCCTAGCCTAAATATTAATTGGATGATAGAAATGTTCCAAAAAGATACGATGCAGGATAAATTTTTTAATAATTTTTTCAATAAACTTGCTGGTAACAATACATTAATGCTACAAATAAAAAAAGGTACAAGCGAAGCAGAAATTAGAAAAAGTTGGGAGCCCGAATTATCTAAATTTAAACGCATACGTAAAAAATACATGTTATATACTGATTTTGATGGTATAGTTACACGACCATAATAATGAGACCAATTATTGCATTAATAAAAAAAGACATTACTATTGAATGGCGACAAAAATATGCTATCAATGGTATTTTGCTTCACGCAATATCAAGTACGATGGTTGTGTTTTTAAGTGTAAAAATGCTTAATGCGCCAACATGGAATGCTATTTATTGGATTGTATTGTTGTTTTCATCGGTGAGTGCTGTTGCTAAAAGTTTTGTTGCCGAAAGTAGCGGCAGGCAATTATATTATTATGGCATTGTATCACCACAGCACCTCATTATTTCAAAACTAATTTATAACGCAATTTTAACTGTGTTACTTGCATTATTATGCTTAGGAACCTACAGCCTATTTCTTGGATTTCCGGTAGGTAATACTTTTTATTTTATCATTACCATTGTATTAGGTGGTATCGGCTTTTCATCTACCTTTACTTTAATATCATCAATAGCTGCAAAATCTGGTAATGGCAATTTACTGATGCCAGTTTTAAGCTTTCCTATTATCATTCCACTTTTATTGGTTGCTATTAAAGCAGCTAAAAAAGCTGTTGATGATTTGGACCCATCTTTAATGACAAAAGACTTGTTAATATTATTGGCCATAAATACTTTAATTGTAACACTTGCCTATTTGTTATTTCCATTTTTGTGGCGAGATTAAAAAATCAAACTTTTCATGAACAGTCCATTGCGCGTTATATTTTTAGGCACACCCGATTTTGCAGTTACACCACTAAAAGCGTTGGTTGATTCGGGCGTTCATATCGTGGCTGTTGTAACCGCTCCTGACAAACCAGCAGGAAGAGGCATGCAATTACAAGAATCACCTATTAAAAAGTTTGCAGTATCTCATCATATTCCGGTTTTACAACCTACAAAATTAAAAGCCCCTGAATTTATTGATGAACTGAAAAGCTATCATGCCGATTTACAAGTGGTGATTGCATTCAGAATGTTACCTGAATTAGTTTGGAATATGCCACGATTAGGAACTATTAACCTTCATGCGTCCTTGTTGCCAGATTACCGAGGCGCAGCGCCAATTAATTGGGCGATTATAAATGGAGAAACCAAAACAGGTGTGAGTACATTTTTGCTTAAACATGAAATTGATACAGGTGACCTTATACATCAACAAGAAGTAGCAATTTTGCCAGAAATGACGGTGGGTGAACTGCATGACATGTTGATGAAAGTTGGTGCTGATTTAATTGTAAAAACAGTTGCAGCTGTAGAAAATGGAAATTACACTCCAACACCACAGAAAGAACCTAATGGCAAGTTTGCACCTAAGATATTTACAGAACATTGTTTAATTAATTGGGCACAAAAAGGAGCGCAGGTTTTTAATCATGTTCGTGGATTAAGTCCTTACCCAGGAGCATATACAAAAATTAACGAGCAAATCTTGAAAATATACCATTGCACATTTGAATCATCGCAGCATCAAGAAAAATCAGGAACAATTCAAACTAACTCGGGTAAAAATCCATATATAAGGTTTGCAGTGGATGACGGTTGGATATACGCCATTGATGTTCAACTACAAGGCAAAAAAAGAATGAAAACAGAGGATTTGTTAAGAGGCTGGAGAAACTAACGTTTTAATGGCAGTTTATTGCCATCAATTAGCAGTTTTAAAAATATTTAACAGTTTTACGTTTTTTTTTCCGAAATTCGCCTAATTATTATTTAGAAGCACTCAGTGAGTAAGATTTTTAAACTATTGTCCATGCTATTTGTGTTCGTGTCTATTGCATCAATTGTAATTGCCCAGCCAAATGCGCCTGCATCATCTACTATTTTTGAAGAGATAGATGATGTTCCCATTAATGGGGCAATAGCTTTATTAACCACTGCAGGTATAGGCTTAGGTATTAAAAAACTATACGGTCGCAAAAAATAAACGACAAAGCCTAATATGAAATTGATGGGGCTAAATAAAAAACTAGTTAAATTCTTACTCCAATCATTTTTATTATACGGAGTTTGGCTACTTTCATACGAATTTTTTTTAAAATCTAATGGTCAACCCGACCACATCATTACCGAAAACATATCCTACTTTATTTGTTTAGGATTAGATTACCTTGGATTTTATCCCCACTTCAGTATTGCAGAGAAACTTGGGGAAACATTTATTTTTCTGAATACAAGTACTTTCCCACTTATAAGAGTTGGCGCATCTTGTAACGGATTAGAACTTCTCATTTTGTTTAGTATTTTTATCATTTGTTATCCTAGCAACTTCAAGTCTAAATTATGGTTTATACCAATAGGTTGTGTATTAATACATGTTGTAAACATCATGCGTAATTTCATTCTTACACTGATGGCAGAGGCTAAATCACCATACTTCGATCTTTTCCATAGGTATATATTTATTTTTTTAGTTTACGGAATCATCTTTATGCTTTGGATGTGGTGGGCCGCCAAACAATCTAAACTTCAAGCTACCCATGAAAACTAATAAATGGTATGCCGCAGTAGTTTTTTTGTTAATTTTGATGCTCAGCTTATTAAAAGATGAAATATCGCCCGACTACCGAAATACTCCAGAGGCAATATTTTTATCACCTAACGTTTTAACAACAAATCGATTGGCTACATTAATTACCCACGGATTTTTTTGGATTAAAGCGTTTATCTATAGTTTATGTTTTGTTGGATTACCTACCCTTTTAATTCACTTTGCATTTAAACAAAAAAACCTTACCAAGTTCACATTAATACTTCACATTGCGATAATGGTATTGTTATATGCGTCAATATTCATACAATCTACAACCATCGATCATGTTTTGGTTTCAAAAGTTAATCGCTATTTGCATTCACCCATTATAACCTTATTTTTATGGGCCGCATTTACCATTACTCAATTACAATCAAAAGATGAACCGCATAATTAATTGGCTTAAAAAATATGACTTTCCTGTAAGCACAGTAGGTTTTGCCTTTTTCCGCATTACATTTTCGTTGTTTTTACTTGTGCTAATTTCAAGTATTTATTACTACCGCCCTATTATCTATAATACCATTCCACACATTGCTTTAAATCCTTTTCCTGCAAAACTTTTTTTAAGCATATGGGCCTTAGTAGTTTTTATTTTGATGATTGGGTGGCAAACAAGAATTGTGGCCTTTATCAATTACTTATTTGTAGTAATTACTGCTTTTACATTTAGCAATTCAGGATGTGGATCATTTAATGACGATCTGATGCGCATAGGTAGTTTTTTACTAATTATCATGCCTGCCAAACAAAGCTACAGTATAGATCATGTATTACATACCATTAAATATGGGCAACGACCATCATCTCAAACATCATACTGGAATTATTTAGCAGCACTATTTGTTTCTTTGGGTTTAATGTATTGGGCAAGCAGCCTTACGAAAATCTATTCACCCATGTGGAATAAAGGTTTAGGACTTTGGATTCCATCTGTAATGCCTCATAATAAATGGCATGGTTTAACTTTTTACTTAAATTGGAAATGGGCGCATATCATTGCCAATTACCTCACAATGGCTTGGGAATTTGGATTGATATTCGCATTATTCTTCAAAAAAATAAGACACTATGCTGCGTGGATTGGTGTTTTTTTTCATTTGATTATTGCCAGTATTTTCCCCTTCCCTTTATTATGTTTTGGTCCTATTCCATTTTACCTGCTTTTTGTAAACGACAAGTTTTGGCAGAAGTTTAAAATGAGTTCGGTTGAAATAACCATCAACCCAAATAACCCAAAACAAATTGCTTTGGCCAGGTTAATTTCGGGGTTAAATAACAATACTGTTGTTCATCATCATACCCTAAAAAATATTATCATCAATCAAACCGAATACGATAACAATTGGTTAGCAGCGAGCGCTGTTTTAAAATCTACTTTAGTAGGAAAGCTAATAGCACTCTTTATTCACATCGAATTGTTTCGTTTAATTATCGATTTTATATTGGATGAAGTTATTAAACTGCAAAATCCAGAACAATCGCCACAACCCATCATAAGCGAAAAAATAAGATATGGGGTGTTGGGCATTTTTTGTTTTGGTTTGTTGTCTGTGCAAACTTTTTACAGCAGTTATCATTTTTACTCACGTATAAAAGGCGGAGTAACAACAGTAGAACTCAAGAAGTTTTATGCTGTTAGAAAAGATATTTCAGATTACAGCCTTAAACCATCCAATTTATTTAGAACTTTATTTGGTTTGAATGCCCGTGGTGTATTTTTAGACCATAGCCTAAGCGGTTCTAAAACAGTATTTGCAGTTTTACAAAAACAACCAAATGGAGACACCTTATGGTTACCCTTTTTCAATGCTACTGGTTATTGCATGAATATGAATATGAACTTAGCTTGGAGTAAATATACATTTAACTCAGTTTGCAGCGGTACCATTCCAAACCCAAAAGAACTTGAAAAATCAATTTGGTTGTGGGCTAATAAAAACAACATCAAAACCGATAGTTTAGATTTTGCCATATTAAAACGCACCTATCATTTCCCTTCCACTTATCAAAAAGATTACCACCAGCAACTTATAAATCAATCTTGGATACCTGAAGGCAATGTAAAATGGCGCAAAGGTATTTATACATACACGCCAATAGACAGCATGTAAGTAACTGTAAATTAATTCTCAAAAAAAATTTGCTATATATATAATTTCATTACCTTTGTACGCTTTTTTAAGCGAAAGGAGAATTAATTCATTGACAAAAAACAACAACATTCAATTCGAAACACCAAGCTCAGACTTTGACTGGAGCATGGACAAAGCCGGTTTCGGCAACTATTCTAAAGATGAGAGAGCAACTCTTGAAAGTCTTTACGAACAAACACTTAGCACTATTGCTGAGAAAGAAATTGTTAAAGGTACCGTTGTAGGTTTTACCGAAAAAGAAGTGGTACTTAACATTGGCTTCAAATCAGATGGTTTGATTGCCAAAACAGAATTTCGCGACATGCCGGAATTAAAAGTAGGCGATGTAGTAGAAGTTTTGCTTGAAAACAAAGAAGATGCATTAGG
Organism: Bacteroidota bacterium; assembly: GCA_027482225.1. Classification (GTDB taxonomy): domain Bacteria; phylum Bacteroidota; class Bacteroidia; order UKL13-3; family UKL13-3; genus UBA6183. The sequence continues at coordinate 279,928 of JAIXWD010000016.1, read as the reverse complement.
TCAACTTGTGTTATCACGCAAAAAAGCCATGAGCGAACGCGCATGGGACAACATCATGAAGTGCTTTGAAAGTGATGAAATTGTTAATGGTTTCGTTAAATCTCGCACAAAAGGTGGTTTAGTTGTAGAGTTATTCGGTATAGATACGTTTTTACCAGGTTCACAAATCGACACTAAGCCAATTAAAGATTACGATGTTTATGTTGGTCAAACAATGCCATTTAAAGTGGTAAAAGTTAATCACCAATTTAAAAACGTGGTAATTTCTCACAAGGTGTTAATTGAAGAGGATATTGAAAAACAAAAATCAGACATCCTATCTAAATTAGAAAAAGGCCAAGTTTTAGAAGGTACTGTTAAAAACATGACTTCATTTGGTGTGTTTATTGATTTAGGTGGTGTTGATGGTTTATTACATATTACAGATATCTCATGGGGACGTATTAACCATCCAGAAGAGGTATTGAAAATGGATCAAAAAATCAACATTGTTGTGCTTGACTTTGATGATGAGAAAAAACGTATCAGCCTTGGCTTGAAGCAACTTTCTTCTCATCCTTGGGATAGTTTAGCAGACACTTTAGTTGTAGGTGCTAACGTTAAAGGTAAAATCGTAAACATCGCAGATTACGGTGCATTCCTTGAAATAGCTCCTGGTGTTGAAGGCTTAATCCACGTTAGTGAAATGAGCTGGAGTCAACACTTACGCTCACCTCAAGATTTCATGAAATTGGGTGACGAAGTAGAAGCAGTTATTTTAACGCTAGAAAAAGAAGAACGTAAAATGTCTCTTGGTATAAAGCAATTAAAAGCTGATCCTTGGGTGAATATTAACGAAAGATACCCTGTAGGTTCGCGCCACAAAGGTGTTGTGCGTAACATGACTAACTACGGTTTATTTGTTGAATTAGAAGAAGGTGTTGATGGTTTAGTTCACGTAAGTGACTTAAGCTGGACCAAGAAAATCAAACATCCTGCTGAGTTCGTGAAGAAAGATCAAGAGTTAGACGTAATGGTATTAGAAGTTGATTTAGAAAACCGTAGATTAAGCTTAGGTCATAAACAACTTGACGAAAACCCTTGGGATACTTTTGAAACCATATTTACTGTTGGTTCTGTTCACGAAGGTACTGTGTTAAAAATTGAAGATAAAAGTGCTACTATCGCTTTACCATATGGTGTAGAAGGATATGCTCCTATCAAGCAATTACAACGCGAAGATAAAACTACCGTTAAAGAAGACGAAGTAGTTGACTTTAAAGTAACTGAGTTTAACAAAGAAAACAAACGTATTGTTGTTTCTCATACCGCTCTTTGGAAAGCTGATGCTATTGAAGAGAAAAAGGCTGACGAGAAAAAACGTACAGACGATAAAGACAAAGCAACCAAAGCTGCTAAAAAACTAAACGATAGTAATGAGAAATCAACTTTCGCTGATGTTGAAGGCTTTGCTGCATTGAAAGCTCAATTAGAGAAAAAAGACTAATTAGCTGAATAACTTTAAAATCCCGACCATGTGTCGGGATTTTTTTTGACCTTTTGTTTTCGTTTCGTTGTAATTAATTATGTTTGAAATATGAACTATTGGTTAGTAAAATCAGAGCCCTTTAAGTACAGCTGGGAACAGTTTGAAAAAGACAAAAAAACTTTTTGGGATGGCGTGCGTAATTATCAGGCCCGAAATAACTTAAAAGCAATGAAAAAAGGGGACTTGGTATTGTGGTACCATAGTAATGAGGGAAAAGAAGTTGTGGGCATTGCTAAGGTTGTAAAAGAATTTTATCAAGACCCCACTACAGAAGATCCAAACTGGGTTGTAGTTGATTTAGCGCCTTTTAAAAGACTAAAGAAAACTGTTACACTAGATCAAATTAAAGAAGACAAACGCCTGCAAAATATTGCATTGGTTCGACAAGGCCGCTTAAGCGTGAGTTCTTTAAAAGCAGAAGAATTTGATGCCATATTAGACCTATCTCAAACAAAATAATTACCTTTTGCCTATATTGAAACTGGTTTTAGATATTTGAAATCGGTTTATTGCCCAATAATAAAATATTTTTCTAATCAGTAATAAGGTTGAAAAAGAAACATGAATACGAAAGTTATATTAGAAAAAAAACAATTCGACATAACAATTGATCGGTTATGTTTTGAATTGATTGAAAAACATGGTGATTTTTCTAACACAGCCATTGTTGGGCTTCAGCCTCGGGGTATTTATTTATCGAGAAGAATATACAAACGTGTTTCAGAAATATTAAACTCAAAAAAGGTTTTGTATGGCGAGTTGGATATTGCCTTCTATCGTGATGATTATAGAAGAGGTAACGAACAAATTGTGCCTAGTGAAATGAATATTTCGTTTGACGTACAAGATAAAAACATTGTGATTATTGATGATGTGCTTTACACAGGACGCACGATCAGAAGTGCGTTGGATGCATTAACAGATTTTGGAAGACCAAATAAGGTCGAATTATTGGTATTGGTTGATAGACGATACAGCCGTCATTTACCAATACAACCAGATTACACGGGAATATCTGTTGATACAAGAGCAAACGATAAAGTAAAAGTAGAATGGAAAGAAAATGCCAAAAATGATTTGGTACACATACTTACCAATCAAATTTATTAAGCAAAAACGATACGAATATTTTAACCAAAAAGAATACGCAACGCAATGAGCAAAAAGTTTAGTCAACCACACCTTTTAGGTATTAAAGATATTACCCGCGATGATATTGAACTGGTATTTGAAACGGCCGATAATTTTAAAGCAATTATCAACCGCCCAATTAAAAAAGTTCCTTCTCTGCGCGATGTAACTGTGGCCAATATATTTTTCGAAAACTCAACACGTACACGTATCTCGTTTGAGTTAGCTCAAAAACGCTTAAGTGCTGATATTGTAAATTTTTCGGCATCTTCATCATCAGTATCAAAAGGAGAAACCTTAATTGATACGGTAAATAATATATTGGCCATGAAGGTGGATATGGTGGTGATGCGACACCCTGCACCGGGAGCCTGCCAGTTTTTGGCCAAACATATTAAAGCGCAAATTATTAATGCTGGTGATGGTACCCACGAACACCCTACACAAGCTTTGTTAGATGCTTATTCGATAAGAGAAAAGTTAGGTGGAGTTAAAGGTAAAAAAGTTGTGATTGTTGGTGATATCACCCACTCGCGTGTGGCTTTATCAAATATTTATTGCCTTAAAAAATTAGGCGCAGAAGTTATGGTTTGTGGACCAACCACACTTATCCCAAAACACATTGAAAGTCTTGGTGTTAAGGTGGAACACGATTTAATGAAAGCACTAAATTGGTGTGATGTGGCAAATATGTTGCGCATACAATTAGAACGTCAGGAGATTAAATATTTTCCAAGCTTGCGCGAGTATAGCATGTTGTATGGTTTGGATAAAGAACGTTTAGATAAACTGGATAAAGAAATTGTAATTATGCACCCAGGACCAATTAACCGTGGTGTAGAAATTACCAGCGATGTGGCCGACAGCAAACACAGCATTATTTTAGACCAAGTAGAAAATGGTGTAGCCACACGTATGGCTGTTATGTATTTATTAGCAGGACAACAAGGATAAATAATATGGATTATCTTGGAATATTTGAGCAATTACATAAACATCAAGTAAAATATTTACTGTGTGGTGGTTTAGCCGTTAATATTTACGGTATTCCAAGGATGACGGCAGACATTGATTTGATTTTAGATTTTGATAAAGACAACTTAAAGAAGTTTGAAATTTGTGTGGTGAATGCTTTTTACCAATCTCAAATTCCAGTATCACTAAGTTTGCTTTCAACACAACAAGAACGTATAAAACTTGTCAAAGAAAAGAATCTTATTGCACTATCCTATTTTAACACAAGAGGTAATGTTATGAGTATGGATGTTTTAATTGATGTGCCTTTAAACTTCGCTGATATGTGGGAAAGAAAAACCACCCGAACAGCAGATGAAATAGATATCCATATTGTATCTATAAACGACTTGATTAAGTTAAAGGAATATAGTAACCGCAAACAAGACCAGGATGATATTTACCTTTTATCGCAAATAAAAAAATGACAGATACCATCAAACCCAAACTTGAAAATGCCGATAAAGGTTACCACTATACTGTAACCCCAGAGCAAATTGAAGCATATCAAAAATGGAGTATTCAAGAACGCTTGCAATGGATTTGGGACACCAATGTGCTGTTAAGTAAAATTCAAACTCCAGAAGAACGTGAACGAGCGAGAGTGATAAAGCATAAAATGCACAAATAGTATTTTCTATTGAACAGCCCAATGCATTAACCTCATTAAACATTTGGTTGTAGCCCTTGCTTTTGCTTTCTTTGCTGTATGAATAAAGAAATTGTAGTGAGCGGCATTCGCCCCACAGGAACTTTACATTTAGGAAATTATTTTGGAGCCGTGCGCAACTTTTTAAAAATGCAGCACGAGTATAACTGTTACTTTTTTATTGCCGATTACCACTCTTTAACCACACATCCCAACCCTGCTGATTTACACAACAACGTAAAGCAAGTATTGGCCGAGTATTTGGCATGCGGAATGGACCCTGAGGCTTGTGCTTTATACATACAAAGCGATTTGCCCGAAATACCTGAATTGTACATGATGTTAAACATGCATGCTTATTTGGGTGAATTGGAACGTGTAAGTTCGTTTAAAGAAAAAGCACGTACGCAACCCAATAATATTAATGCAGGTTTATTAACTTACCCAGTATTAATGGCTGCTGATATCATCATACATAAAGCCGTAAAAGTACCAGTTGGTAAAGATCAAGAACAACACTTAGAAATGGCACGTACATTTGGCAACCGTTTTAACCGCATGTATAACATGGAACTTTTCCCCGAGCCACAAGCGTTTAACTACGGCAGCGAGTTGGTTAAAATTCCGGGCCTACAAGGTGGCGGTAAAATGAGTAAAAGTGATGGAGACAACAACGTAATTAACTTGGTTGATTCGCCTGATGCCATTAGAAAAAAAATGAGTAAGGCCGTAACCGATACAGGACCAACCGAACCCAACACACCTCCTACCCAACCGGTTCAAAACATATTTGATTTAATGAAAGTGGTTTCTACCGAAGATACATTGAAACACTTTACTGATGCTTATGCCAACTGCAACATCCGTTATGGTGATTTAAAGAAACAATTGGCAGAAGATATGATTACTTTTTTAACACCAATACGCGAAAAAATTGATGCCATTAAAGCAGATGATGCATACTTGGCCAAAGTAGCCAAACTGGGTGCTGAAAAAGCCCGTGAAAGCGCATCTAAAACATTAAACGAAGCAAGAACGGCTATTGGATTTAAGCGTTTTTACTAAAATTATGTAAACCTTAAGCAAGATAATGTGTAACAATACTTTTTTTGTTTGATATTTGTACCTGTTTATTGAGCACATCACATTGAAAAAAATTGCACACATAACACTATCATTTGTATTGGCTTTTAGCATTTTACTTGGCTATACTGGAGTTACTGTTTACAAAATGGTGTGCTTAACCGAGCAAGGCAAAACAATTGTTTCTGTTACCAATATTGCAGATGAATGTGATCATGCAATGAAGCAAAAAAGTGACTGTTGCTTGCCCACTGGTAAAACCAAACCTCAACTACAAAAAACAGACGATTGTTGCGACTACAGTTACTCGTTGCAAAAAATAGATGATACCCCTGTTACTCAAAAAATAAAAAACAGCACCGATCACCACCTTAATGTTTGGCAAAACTTTTTGGCCATATTTTATTTACCTTTTGTTTTAAATAACGTATCTAAAAATATTGTATACCACTCGCCCCCGCTCAAACACCAAAGCACAAAACATTTCTTAAGCCAAATTCAAGTTTACCTCATTTAGCAGTTTGTAATTTTATTAAATAATGTACATCCAAATAGTGGACAGTACCTTACTCATATAAAATTTTAACAAACTAAATGCAATGAAATTTAAATTTTGGATAACTTTAATTATCCTTTTTATATCATATAACAGCCATGCACAAGTTAAGGGGGTTGTTGTAGATAAAAAAGACGCCACAGCATTGGTAGGGGCAAGTGCGTATTGGCTTCAAGCCCAAAAAGGAACAACTACCAACTCACTAGGAGTGTTTGAATTAGCTCTTCCTCCAAGATTACCGGATACACTGGTAATAAGCTACATAGGTTACATAACAGATACGTTGTTAAACATTCGAAGCGATAAAGAATTTGTGATTCGTTTAAAACCATCTGCTAACTTAAATGAAGCCGTAGTAACTGATCAAAAATCATCGGTATCCTTTAACATGATTGACCCGTTTAATAAACAAAGTTTGGGGAAAGCTGAATTAAAAAAGGCCGCTTGTTGTAACTTAAGCGAAAGTTTTGAAACCAACCCAACAGTAGATGTAAACTATAGTGATGCGATAAGTGGTAGTAAACAGATAAAAATGTTAGGACTTGATGGATCATACGCACAACTTACTAAAGAAATGTTGCCTGGCATTCGTGGGTTGAATACCAACTATGGGTTTTCGCATATTCCCGGAACTTGGGTTGATGCCATTGAAATTACCAAAGGGGTTGGAAGTGTATCTCTTGGTTATGAAAGCATGAGCGGCCATATTAATATTGAATTAGATAAGCCTGAAAAAGCTGAACGTTTATTTGTAAACTTATTTGCCGGTGACGCAGGGAGGTTTGAAGCCAATGTGCATGCCAAACATAAGTTTAACAAACGCTGGAGTACACTTTTACTTACTCACGTCAACAGCACATCAAAACGAAATGATTTTAACGGAGATGGATTTTTAGATATACCTATTGGTTACCAATACAACGTATTAAACCGCTGGAGATACGACAACCCCGGAAAGTTATTGGCCACGTTTGGTGTACATGCTTTGTATGACGATAGAATGGGTGGTCAAACCTCATTTAAAAACAAACAAGAAAACGATAACAGAAGTGTGTATGGTGTAAACATTAACACCAAACAATTAGAGGCTTTTGGTAAAGTTGGAATTGGTTTTGTTAATCAACCTTACAAGTCGTTAATGATAAATACTTCTGCAAGGGTTTATGAACACAACTCGTATTACGGATTTAAAACTTATAAAGGCAATCAACAAACTGCTTATACCAACTTAACTTATCAAAGTATTTTAGGAAGCTCTGATTACAAATTTAAAACCGGTATTAGCATGCTTTACGATAAGTTTGATGAAACATACAACGACTCAAACTTTAACCGCACAGAATTAGTGCCGGGTGTTTTTGGTGAGTTAAATTACGATATACCGGGTAAGGTAAACATTCTTGCAGGTGTGCGTGGAGATTACCATAATATGTTTGGATTGATGATTAACCCACGTTTGCATATTAAATACAATGTATTTAGGTATACAGCATTTAGAATAAGTGGTGGAAGAGGATTGCGTGTTGCTAATCCATTTATTGAAAATGCAGCATCAATGGCAAGTAGCCGTAATGTGTTGGTATTAGAGAAATTAAATCCCGAAGTGGCATGGAACTACGGAACCTCAATTACCCATAGCTTTAAAATTGGAAAGGGCAATACAACTTTTTTAGTTGATTTTTACAGAACCGATTTCGAAAACCAAGTTATTGCAGATTTATATACCAACCATGCGCAATTACTTTTGTACAACTTAAAAGGCAAATCATACAGTAATAGCTTTCAAACCGAAATAATTTATGAACCCCTAAAAAAATTAGAGTTGCGTGCTGCGTATAAATACCAAGATGTTAAGGCAACATACAACGATGTGTTATTAACAAAGCCTTTGGTAGCCAAGCACCGTATGTTGTATAATATTGCATATGCAACCAAATTCGACAAATGGAAATATGACGCTACGCTTAAATGGTTTGGTGCGCAACAACTAATATCTACAGCCGATCAGCCACATAGTATGCATACATCAAATATATCGCCAAATTATTACACGGTAAATGCACAGGTAACACGTGCATTTAAAAAATGGGAAATGTATGTAGGGGTTGAAAATGTATTTAACTACATGCAACATCACCAAATTGTTGATGCTGCAAATCCATTTGGAAATCATTTTGATGCCAGCAACATATGGGGACCAATTATGGGCAGGGTATTTTACACCGGCATGAGGTGGAGTATTAAATAGTAAAAAATAAAATTTAAAATAACTAATAACAATAACTATGAAAAAATTAATGATTGCCCTTGTGGCCATTGTAGCTTTAACAATAGACGTTAAAGCACAGCAAGCAACTGATAGTTTAACTTATACTAAAGATGGTATGGCTGTTGCCAAAATTAAAACAAGTGCCGTTTGCGATATGTGTAAAGAAACCCTCGAAAAAGCAATGGCTTACGAGAAGGGCGTAAAGAAAAGTGACTTACATGTTGATTCGAAAATTTTAACGGTAACGTTTGATCCCAAAAAAACATCGTTGGATAAAATTAGAGTTGCCATAACCAAAACAGGTTATGATGCAGATAATTTACAGGCCGATAAAAATGCATATGAAAATATAGATCCTTGCTGTAAAAAAGATGCAGTTCATTAACTAGTTATCTGATTTATATGAACTTAAAGCGGTTGTAGCATATAAATGTTACACCCGCTTTGTTTTTATTGGGTTATTAGCCGGTTATATTAAATATCCACATGCTTCACTATTTGCTTTTAAAATGATAAACTTGTGCTTTAAGTAAGAAAACAACTATGCATTTAGCTATTGCCGGAAATATTGGATCTGGGAAAACAACTTTAACTACCCTACTCTCTCGTCATTATAAATTTGAGCCACATTATGAGGATGTTGAAGACAACCCATACATCAGTGATTTTTACGAAGACATGCAGCGTTGGGCATTCAACCTTCAGATTTATTTCCTGAATAGCCGTTACAATACCTTGCTTCAATTACAAAAAGGTAAGAAAAAGGTTATACAAGATAGAACCATCTACGAAGATGCTTTTATTTTTGCACCCAACTTACATAGTATGGGCTTGATGAGTACACGTGATTTCGAAACCTATCAAAAAATGTTCGAGTCGTTAAGTCAAACAGTAAAAGCACCTGATTTATTGGTATACTTACGTGCATCTATACCAAGCTTAGTAACTAACATACAAAAACGCGGAAGAGATTATGAAGACAGTATCAGGCTTGATTATCTTAGACGTTTAAATGAACGTTACGAGGCCTGGATTAGCAACTACAAACACAAGTTATTGATTATTGATGTAGACAATTTAAATTTTGCTGATAAACCAGAAGATTTAGGTGCAATTATTAGTAAAATTGATGCTGAGATAAACGGATTATTCTAACCCCAAATAATTACATAAAAAAAGAGATTGCTTTAAAAGAAACAGTCTCTTTTTTTGTTTAAAACAAAATTCGTTTTAATGTTTGTGGTCTGGGCCAAATACTTCTGTACGGTGACCAAAATGATGCGCAAATTCCCTTATTTCAGCCGCAATTTCAGCATTATTAGTTGCGCGTTCATATGTATCTCCTAGGGTTGAAAGTGTTTGAAACATAAACAAATTCATTTCTTCTACGTTCATTTCTTTTGTCCATAAGTCGATACGCAAAGCGTTTTGTTGCAACCCATCCCAAAGACTTAAAACAATTGCTTTTGCCAATTGCTTTCCATCCACATCTGCATCATCAGCGTTCCATTCTATTTCTACTGGAAGATTTTCTTTATCTAATGAAACCTTAAAATTAATGTTCGATGATTTAACTATTTCGTTTGTTTGATTGTTTGACATGTCATTAATATTTTTTGATTGCAAAGGTAAGTGAAGATTTTATTGTTGTAATAAAACACATAAAAAATAATGATAAACATTCAATTAATTAGTTATTAAAATAGAGCTATCAAGCATTTAAATACTTTCCTTGAGACTAACCAAAAAAGATTTTACATCATTCAGTTTTGCAATTACCTCAGCCCTTCCTCCAATATGCTGATCTTTGCGCAAAGCATCCTTAGCGCCTTCTAACGTATATCCTTTTTGCTTAACCAAATAATGAATATACTTTATCAACTCAATAGACTTTGCATCATATTTCCTGGTTCCTTTTTCTGTTTTTAAGGGTTTTAAAACAGTAAATTCTTTCTCCCAAAAACGAATGAGTGAGCTAGCCTCTCCAATCATGGCTGATACTTCGCCTATGGTAAAATATTTTTTTTCAATTTTATCAGTCATTGTTTGTATACAATTCAACTTTAAACCAAAACTCACTACTCAAATCAGCTCTATCAACATATTTAATCCCCCTAGTCAAACGATTGTGTTGGGCGTTCGGCAATTTCACGCATGGCTGCATAATCCGTTTCCGTTAAGTCGTTAAAGAAATAATTTATCGGATTAATTTTATTTCCATTTTTTATTACCTCGTAATGTAAATGTGGACCTGACGATAAACCTGTATTACCTACGTAACCTATCAATTGGCCACGTTTAACACGCTCACCCAAGCGCACCTTGCTTTTGTACATGTGTGCATATAGTGTTTTATACCCAAAACCATGGTCAATTACCACATGATTTCCATAACCACTTACCCCGTTGGGTGCAGGTACAATTCTTCCATTACCTGTAGCATAAATGGGTGTACCAGTTGGCGCTGTAAAATCAATACCACTATGCATCTTATAAGTTTTGTATATGGGGTGTAAGCGATAACCAAAACCTGATGCCATACTGCGTAGTTTTTTATTACTTACTGGTTGAATAGCTGGAATAGAAGCTAAAAAGTCTGTTTTATTTTCAGCTAACTTAGCCAATTGTTCCATCGATTTAGTTTGAATGGTTACTTGATCGGCCAAGGCATCTACACGTTGATTCAAGGCCTTCAAACTCTCGCTATTGGCAAAACCTTCCAAATCTTTATAATCGTTAACACTTGCCTTTCGGGTATTGTAATTAACAGGATCAGCCTCAAAAATAGCACGATAAATACTTGCATCTCTTTCTTTTAACTCTCCAATTGAGGCATATAACTTGTCTACTTTCTTATTAAGTACCTTAGCCTGAAGCTCATAATTCTCCAATTCACGCTTTAGAATTTTCTCTTTAGGCGAATCAATGTAATAATAAGCAACCAACAGCAAACTTGCACCAGCCACTATACTTGCACTTAAAAAGCCAAACACGCGAAGCGCTAAGGTGCGCACACTTATTCTAGCTTTCTCAAAATCTAAGCTATGTGGATTGTAAAAGTATTTTATTTTTGCCATCCTAAATTGTTAGTGGAAACTTGAATATGCATCCTTTTTTGTAACATGCAAAAACAAAAATAACCATTACACTTTTTAAATCAACCAAAAATAAAACAAGTAGCTGATATAAAGATACATGACAAGCGCACAAATAAGACAACAGTTCCTCGATTTTTTTGCTGCTAAAGGGCACCAAATAGTTCCATCGGCTCCTATCGTTGTAAAAAACGATCCTACATTAATGTTTACCAATGCGGGCATGAATCAGTTTAAAGACTGGTTTTTAGGCAATGAAACACCTAAATACAAACGTGTGGTAGATACCCAAAAATGTTTACGAGTAAGCGGTAAGCATAATGATTTAGAAGAAGTAGGTGTTGATACCTATCATCATACGATGTTTGAAATGTTGGGTAATTGGAGTTTTGGCGACTATTTTAAAAAAGAAGCCATTGAGTGGGCTTGGGAATTATTAACTGAGGTTTATAAACTACCTAAAGACCGTTTATATGTTACCGTATTTGAAGGAGATGCCAAAGAAGGACTTGCGTTTGATCAAGAAGCATTTGATAATTGGAAACTTTGGATTGATGAAAAACGTATTTTAAACGGCAATAAAAAAGATAATTTCTGGGAAATGGGTGACACAGGACCATGCGGACCCTGTTCAGAAATACATGTGGATTTGCGAACTGATGAAGAACGTGCAACTGTTAACGGTGCTACTTTGGTTAATAACGACCACCCACAAGTGATAGAAATTTGGAACAACGTGTTTATGGAATTTAACCGTAAAGCAGATGGTTCATTAGAAAAACTACCAGCACAACACGTAGATACTGGAATGGGCTTTGAACGTTTGGTTCGCGCCATTGAAGGTAAATCATCGAACTATGATACCGATGTGTTTGTTCCTTCTATTCAGTTTATTGAAAAACACTCAGGTGTTAAATACAACTTTAGCGATAGTAAGCAAGATATTGCCATGCGTGTAATGGCTGATCATATTCGTGCCATTAGTTTTGCCATTGCCGATGGACAATTACCAAGTAATAATGGTGCGGGTTATGTTATTAGAAGAATTTTACGTAGAGCCGTGCGTTACCAATACCAATTTTTAAATTTAAAAGAACCATTTTTATGCAAATTAGCTGATGATATTATTGCCGAAAGTTTTAAAAATGTATTCCCTGAATTGCACCAACAAAAAGATTTTGTGGTAAAAGTAATTAGAGAAGAAGAAGTAAGTTTTTTGAAGACGTTGGAAAATGGTATTAAAAAGCTTGATGGCATCAAAGAACTTGATGGAAAAGTGGTTTTTGAACTTTATGACACATTCGGATTCCCATTAGATTTAACCAAACTAATTGCTTCTGAAAGAGGTCTTAAAGTGGACGAAGCGGGATTTGAACAGGAGCTGTTGCAACAAAAAGAACGCTCTCGTAAAGCCACCGAATTAACTACTGATGATTGGATTCCTGGCTTCCCTGATAGTATCGGTGGTGGTGTCTTGGATAACACAAAAGATTATTATGAGAGAATTGAAAGTATAAACCAAAACTATGTAGTTCAATATAGGAAAGTAAAAAAAGGAAAAGACACTCTGTTTCAAATAGTAATTCTTGATAATATATTCTATCCTGAAGGTGGAGGACAAGTTGGTGATACAGGGTGGCTTGAATTTTCAAATGAACGTATAGAAGTTGTAAATACTATTAAAGAGAACGGCCTACCAATAATAGTTGTAGATAAACTTCCATCTGAGCCAACCGCATATTTTAAGGCATATTTAAACATAGGAAGACGAAAAAAAACAACCAATAACCACACTGCTTCACACCTATTACATGCAGCTTTACGCAGTGTATTAGGTACGCACGTGCAACAAAAAGGCAGTTTAGTTAATAGCGAATATTTACGTTTTGATTTCTCTCATTTTTCAGCAATGACAGCTGAAGAAATTGCAGAAGTAGAACACATCGTTAACCAAAAAATTAGAGAGAATATTAGTATAGATGAACGCAGAAGTGTACCAATTTCTGAAGCTCAAAATATGGGCGCTATGATGTTGTTTGGTGAAAAATATGGCGAAAGTGTTCGTGTTATAACATTTGACGAAAACTATAGCCGTGAATTATGTGGAGGTACACACGTAAAAGCTACTGGTAATATTGGTGCTTTTAAAATCATTAGCGAAAGTGCTGTTGCTGCTGGCGTAAGGAGGATTGAAGCCATTACATCTACCGCTGTTGAAGAATTAACCAATACACAATGGAATTTAGTAAACGAATTAAAACAATTGCTAAGTGCCAAAGATTTGAAAAAATCGGTTGAGCAATTGGTTGCTGATAAAGCTGAGTTGTTGAAGAAATTGGAAGTGTTCGAAAACGAAAAAACAACCTTAATCAAACAAGAACTCAAAACTAAAATCGTAACAAACCAATCAACCAATCAACTTATTCAACTCATAACAATCTCTTCCGCAGAGCAGCTAAAGAACTTATCATTCCAGCTTAAAACAGAGGTAGAAAATTTGTTTTGTGTATTGGGTTGTGAGTTAAACGGCAAACCCATGTTAAGCGTAATTATTAGCGATAACTTAGTTGCTGATAAAAAATTGCATGCTGGTAATATTATAAAAGACTTAGCTAAGGAAATTGAAGGTGGAGGTGGCGGACAACCATTTTATGCTACTGCAGGAGGCAATAAACTAATCGGTTTGAATGAGGCTTTAGAAAAAGCTAAAAATATCATTTAAAACGCAAAAAAATATAGATTAAGCTGTTTCGTTTTTCACGAAACAGCTTTTATTTTAAATTAAATTTTAAAATCATGACATTAGAGGAACAATTTGAAGAATCATCAAGGCGTGTACATACCTTATCGCAACGCCCAAGCAATGATATTTTGTTGGATTTATATTCTTATCACAAACAAGCATCAGTTGGCGATGTACATGGTGAAAAACCGGGCATGTTCGATTTTATAAACGCTGCAAAATACAACGCATGGGCCAGTAAAAAAGGTTTAACACGCGAGCAAGCCATGCAACATTATGTTGATTTGGTGAATAGTCTTTTTGAATAAAATACTACATCATGCTAAAAAATAAATCCTGTATTTTAATTTTATTGATATTACTATTAGCAGCATGTAGAGGCATAAAAGTTAAAACATCAACTCAAAAAAACACTGATAGAAACACCCGATTATTGGAAAAAGGTGTGAGTTTTTTTGCTTATGGTCAAGAACCATTTTGGAATTTGGAAATATATGATGGTAAAGAAATGAGGTTTGAAGGTATGAACAATCAATCGTTTGTTCATCCTATAAAAAACATATTACCTACCGATAGCCAAACTTATTTTTTAACTTACAATACACCAAATGGTAAGTTTAATTTAATGCTACTTCATCAACCTTGTTTCGATGCGGTGAGTAGAGAAAAACACCAAATACGAGTTGCAGCATTATATGGAAACGATACGCTGAGTGGTTGTGGCATAAACATCTACGATAAACGCATTAACGGCAAATGGACTTTGATTAAAATTAACCGTAAAGCCATTCTATCACAATTAGGGTCAAACATTCCATTTATTGAAATTAATGGTGAACAAAGCACCGTTTCGGGTGGCACAGGTTGCAATCGTTTTAATGGCAAATTTGTTCTGCGCAAATACAAAATACATATGGGTAGTATATCCACCACCAAAATTGCTTGTACCAATGCTATGGAATTTGCATTTTTGTCGGTATTTAACAACCTCGATTCATACCAAATAAACAACAACTCTTTGTTACTTACCAACAAAGAAGGCGTTACCTGCGAATTCACCCAAACCAAATAAAACACAATAAATCAGGCAATTAAACATCTAACAACAGTATATTATTTTGGCCCCTTAAACCAAATTTTATGTTTAATTTCGCATGCAATTAGATTTAAGTTTACATGAGCATTGATTACAATAAATACGAAGCAGTTATAGGATTAGAAGTGCATGCACAAATGCTTAATAAAAGTAAAGCATTTTGTAGCGATGCTGTAGAATATGGAGCTTCACCAAATACGTTAGTTAGTCCGATAAGTTTAGGTCATCCAGGCACCTTGCCAGTGCACAACAAAGAAGCTGTAAAAAATGCAGTAAAATTAGGTATAGCCTGCGGTTGCGATATTGCTGAACATAATTATTACGCACGTAAAAATTACTTTTATGCTGATTTGCCAAAGGGATACCAAATATCACAACACAATACACCTATTTGCGAAAATGGACATATTGATATTAAACTTAAAGATGGTAGTAAGAAACGTGTAGGTTTAATTCGCATACACATGGAAGAGGATACCGGAAAAAGCATGCACGACCAAGATGTATTTGATACCCTAATTGACTACAACCGTGCAGGAACTGCTTTGATAGAAATGGTATCACACCCAGAAATGCACACAGGCGAAGAAGCTTATCAGTTTTTAACCGAAGTGCGGAAGTTAGTGCGTTATTTGGGCATATGCGATGGCAATATGGAAGAAGGAAGCATGCGTTGTGATGCGAATGTATCAGTAAGGTTACATGGTGCTCAAGAATTTGGAGTTAAGGTAGAAGTAAAAAACATGAACTCTATTCGCAACGTGCAACGTGCCATAGACCATGAGATAAAACGCCAAATTGAAGCAATAGAAAACGGAGAAAAAATATATCAAGAGACCCGCACATTTGAAGCAACTAAAGGAATAACTATTGTTATGCGTACCAAAGAAGGTGCTAGTGACTACCGTTATTTCCCTGAACCTGATTTGCCACCTTTGCGCATTACCCAACATTTTATTGATGAAGTAAAACACTTAATGCCACAATTGCCAAAAGCATTGTTTGCCAAGTTTACAAACGAATATGGCTTAAGTGAATATGATGCAGGTGTATTAACCGAAAGCAGAGAAGTGGCAGAATATTTCGAAGCCATTTTACAACACACCAACAATACTAAAGCGGCTGCCAATTGGGTTATGGTTCAAGTAAAAGGTTACCTAAACGAAAATGCAATTGATATCAATGATTTTGTATTGAAACCAGCTCAAATTGCTGAAATTATTTTATTGATTGATGAAGGTAAAATAAGTAATTCAGTGGCCACACAAAATGTGTTTGGCGAGTTAATCAATCAACCTGAAAAAACTGCGTTACAAATAGCTGAAGCCTTAAACTTAATTCAGGAAAGCAATAGCGATGAACTACAACAATGGATTGATGCTGCTGTAGCTAAATTCCCCGAAAAAGTTATTGAATACAAAGGTGGGAAAGTAAGTTTAGTTGGCTTATTTATGGGCGAAGTGATGAAATTATCTAAAGGTAAAGCAGACCCTAAAGTTGCTAGCCAAATGGTTAAAGATACACTTGATAGAGCTTAATATAATATAAATTGGTTTGAAGCGATAAACATTTTGTTTCGAACTTTAACACACATTAAACATGAAAAATATTTTTGTAGTAACCTTATTATTCCTTTCCATTGCCTGCACTAAAACTGAAGAAAAAAAAGGATTTATTGTAAAGGGAACCATCCGTAATTTAATTGGTAATCAAATTACAATACAAGAACTAACACCGAAAGGTTTGGTTTTTATCGATTCGGCAACGGTTGCTCCTGATGGATCATTTGAGTTTAATGGTAATATAAGCGAAAGAACCTTTTGTGTTATACAGATGAACAATAGCGCAGCAGTTTTGGTGGTTGATTCAATGGCAGAAATCCTTCTTAATATAGATGCCAATAAACCAGAAGAATATACCGTTAAAGGCAGCAGCGAAACTGAGAAATTAAAACAACTGCTCAAGGTTAACAACAAGTATATGCAATTGGTAAAAACCATAGAAGGTAAATATGCCCAATACGGAGACAATATTCCCCCAGTTGCCGTTCAAGAACAGATACGTGCCGAGTACGATAGTATTATTAAAGCACGTGAGGTTGAAATGCAACAAACCACCATGCAACTAGAAAACTCGTTGGTGCCTTATTTTGCAACCAACTATTTAATGCCACAAGCTAACTTCGATTTTTTGAAACAAGTAGATTCAAAATATTATGATGAATTTGCTAAAAGTAAATACGCACAAGACTTACATAAGCGAATTGAAGTATTAGGAAAAACAGCTGAAGGAAGTTTAGCTCCTGATATTGTATTACAAGACCCTTTTGGAAAAACAATTTCTTTATCTAGCTTACGTGGTAAAACCGTTTTGGTTGATTTTTGGGCCAGCTGGTGTCGCCCATGCCGCGAGGAAAGTCCAAACTTGGTTAAAGCTTATAATAAATACAAAATTAGAGGTTTTGAGATTTTTAGTGTATCGCTTGATGACAACAGAGATGCTTGGCAAAAAGCCATTAATGATGATAAATTGCTATGGACCCATGTAAGTGATTTAATGAAATGGAATTCGTCTGTTGTAAATTTATACAATATAGAATCAATACCGTTTACAGTTTTAATTGATGCAGAGGGTAAAATTGTAGCCAAAAATTTACGCGGTAAAGCATTAGAGGAAAAACTTGGAGAAATTTTAAAATAAACCCTGTTGGTGGTTATTAACCTCTTCAAAAAAATTAACGCAGACCATTGATAAATACCGAAGCGTCTGTTAGCAATGACTTCGGCATTAAGAAAATCCTAGGTCAGCACCCTTAAAAGCGTCAGACCTTTGGGAGTTTTCACACAGAGGTTCTTGAATAGACTTGCGAGGATTAGAGCACTGTCGCTCACAAAATTGAGAGAACGCAAAGCAACGACTGCGGCATTAGTGAGTGATTAACTTAAATAAGGCAATAAATGTTTGAACGAAACATTCACTTCGATTGTCCCGATTTTACATCGGGGTGTATCGAGAAGCGGATTGTTAAGGTAATTACTTCTACTCATTCATATTTTAGCTCCACTGAACTTCGTTTCGATACACGCACCAAAGCAATAGCAGCCCAAGGCGCACTCGAATAAGCCAATACTCTGCGAAAAACTCTTTTACCTCTAAGGTAAAAAACTAAAAATCAAAAATCATTATCACTCAACCTTACTGACGCGTATCGCGTCAGAAGGTTTCGCAAACCAAAATTTATATCACCCCAAAAAAGAATAAACCCAAGGGGGCTTAACATTAAATTAACTTTTCCGTAATATTGAACTTATAAGATAGCACGAATGTTACACAAAAATTCAGACATGGGAAACACGCACAAAATTTTAGTGGTTGATGATGAAAACGACATTCTTGAATTTATTCAGTACAACCTGAAAAAAGAAGACTACGATGTTCATTTAGCACATAATGGCCAAGAGGCTATTACCATTGGTAAAAAAATTAAACCCGATTTAATATTGTTAGATGTGATGATGCCTGTAATGGATGGCATTGAAGCGTGTAAACAAATTAAATCTGACAGTGATTTTGATAAAACCTTCGTTGTGTTTTTAACTGCACGTGCTGAGGAATACAGTGAAATTGCAGGTTTTAATGCAGGTGCTGATGATTACATATCTAAACCAATAAAGCCAAGGGTATTATTGAGTCGTATTAGCGCTATTTTAAGACGAAAAAGCAAAGAAGTTGTTGAACAAAAGATAACAGCAGGAGATATCATTATTGATAGAGAAACCTTTTTGGTTTATAAAGGCGATGCTAAAATTCAACTGGCGCGTAAGGAATTTGAATTGCTTTATTTATTGGCTAGTAAACCAGGTAAAGTTTTTACACGTGAGCACATATTAGAAAAAGTTTGGGGTGATGAAGTATTGGTTGTAGACAGAACCATTGATGTTCATATTCGTAAACTTCGTGAAAAAATTGGTGATGATTATATTGGCACGGTGAAAGGTGTTGGATATAAATTTGAATTATGATTAGAAACCCTAAACCGCTTTATATAACAGTTTTTGTTGCAGCAGTGCTTTCTTTATTGTTGGCATCATCAAATTATTTGATGAACAATGATACCAAACAAGCCCTTATTATTCTGATGCTCACATTTACTGCAAGCTTCATATTGTTTTTTTACAGTGTTGAGTATTTCATTTACCGTAAAATAAAACTCATTTACAAAACCATTCATAGCTTAAAAACACAGAAATATGATGCCCAGCTAAGTAAATATAGCCTGTTAAACGATCCCATTTCTAAAATGAACAAAGAGGTAATTAGTTGGGCGCGCGACCAAAAGCAACAAATGGAAGAACTAAAGCGTTTAGCTGATTTCCGTAAAGAGTTTTTAGGCAATGTTAGTCATGAGTTAAAAACCCCCATTTTTAATTTACAAGGTTACATTCACACGCTTATTGACGGTGCCATTGATGATCCAGAAGTGAACGTTAGATTTCTAAGAAAGGCAGCTAAAAGTGCAGATAGGTTAAGCGATTTAGTTGCCGATTTATTGGCCATATCGCAATTAGAAAGTGGCGAATTGGTGATGGAAATGGAACGTTTTGATATGAATGCTTTGGTGAAAGATGTTTATGAACAATTAGAAGTAAGGGCGAAAGAACGTGGCATTAGTTTAATTATAAAAGAAGGTTGCAACAAACCATTTTGGGTGTTTGGTGATAGGTATCGCATAAGGCAAGTAGTTTTAAACTTAGTTAACAACTCTATTAAATATGGAAAAGAGTTGGGCACTACCACAGCGGCCTACTATGATATGGACGAAAATATTTTAATTGAGATTGGAGATAACGGAGAAGGAATATCGCAAGATCATTTACCTCGAATTTTCGAACGTTTTTATCGTGTTGATAAAAGTAGGACAAGAGAAAGTGGTGCCGGAGGAACAGGTTTAGGCTTAGCCATTGTTAAACATATCATAGAGGCTCATCAACAAACCATTAACGTTCGCAGCACCATTGGGCAAGGCACTACATTTGGTTTTACACTAAAAAAGGGCTCGGCAAACTAAATTAGTAGAGTTAAATAGTAAAATATTTAATTAATTGTTCACTTGGTACTATAGGTAAAATAATTACTTTCGTACTTTAATTTTTAAGAAATGAAAAAACTATTACTCGCGATTATAATGTTTGGGGCTTTATGCTCAAATACTAAAGCACAAAAAACTTGGGTTGCAAATGGTGGAACAGGATCTGGCAATTGGAGTGTTGCGGCAAATTGGTCTGGAGGAACATTGCCAACTGCCACAGACTCTGTAGTAATTTCAATAACAAATAACAGTGGAGCAACTATAACAATAGATGGATCTGCTGTTTGTGGGGCTTTATATATGATTGGTTCTGGAAACGTTGCTAATACAGGACCAACTATTCAGTTTGCACCAGCACCCGCTTTACCTTCATTAACCGTTTTTGGGGGATTGAGCATAACAGGAGGAAGTGGAAACGGCCTTCAAGGAGGTAGGCCTAAACTAACAAGTAACGGAAATGGTGATGCTATTCTATTCCTTAATGGTTACAATGGTGTAACCTATACTACATCTGCAAGTAATACCAATGCAAATGGTAGTGCTGGTTTAAATATGAATGAAGGATTTGTTAGGATTATAGGAACAGGAACAGCAAATGTTTCACTAGGTGCAGGAGCAAGATTAGGTGATTTACAAATTGGCAATGGAATCAATGCTAAAGTAGTTAACTTCATTCAAACAAGTACAAGCACACTTACAATTACGAGTTTAACATTAAAAGCTGGTTCAACTTTTAATGTTGGAAATACGGCCAACAACATAGTTTCAAACATAGGTTCAAATAACGTAATAGGTGTTCCAAACTGGTATGGTGGTTTAATAGTTGAAACCGGGGCTAGCATAATAGCTCAAAGTGCAACAGTACCAAGCTATGCTACGTTCAATATTTTGGGAGGTGATATTATTAACAATGGCACTATCTCACTTTCGAATACTAATCGTTTTATCAATGTGAACATAGCTAACACAAATTCAAATACACGAACCAGAATAATTGGTGGAACTTCTCCAATTATTTTCCGTGGACTATTGTTAAACGACACCAACGCAACAATAAACGTATTAACTCCAATAACAATTAACGATACAATTGTTTTCAACAACGGAAGATTGGTCAACTCTTCACCAATAACACTATCTTCAAACATTTCTGTTGCTGGTGGAAATACCAATAGTTTTGTCTCTGGACCACTTCGTCATACATGGTCAGCTGCCACAGCAACAAAATTATTTCCACTTGGAAAAGGAAATACTTATCGTCCTGTTTCTGTTGCATTAACCACTCCTGCCTCACCTATTATCAGTGCAGAAGTATTTAATTCTAATTCTGCAGGAACCTTTGCAGGAGGAACATTATCACAATCATTCTACTACCAAACTAATTTAATTTCAGGTACAGCAACTAGTGGTGGTAGTGTGGTAATGAACTTTATTCCATCAATTGATGGCGTGCAGAATACAGCAACATTAGGTGTCGGGCAAGCAACATCGGTAAACGGAGCATACACGAACATTGGCAATTCAGCAAATACCACAACAAGTATTACTTCTAGTTCAACTTACAATCCAGCATCAGGCAACTTCTTATCATTATTATCAACTGGTAGTAACACACTTCCAGTTGTTTTAAAATTCTTCACTGGTTCAAAAGAGGAAGGAAGTGTTCACTTAAAATGGTCAACCGCAAGCGAAAACAACAACAAAGGTTTTGAATTACAACGCAGTATTAATGGTGCTAAATACCAAGTGATTGGTTTTATTAAAGGTGCTGGAAACAGCAACATTACAAAAACATACAGCTATACTGATGCGCACGGATTAACTGGTAACATTTGCTACCGCCTAAAACAAATTGATTTTGATGGTGCAAGCGCATATTCTAAAGTAACTTGTGTAAACATAGAAACGGTTAAAACCACTGAAGTGATTACCACTCCAAACCCTTTTAACACAAGTCTTAACATTAAGTATAACAGCTTAAATGAAGGTAGCGCTAACATGCAAATAATTGATATGTTAGGTAAATCGCACCAAAACACAAACATGAGTGTAAACAAAGGCGAAAACACGTTAACATTAGATACAGAAACATTACCATTAGGTATTTATTTTATACGCATAACTAACGGTACTGAAGTTACAACACAGCGTATCGTTAAAAGATAATATTCCTTATTAATAATTAGAAATCCCGTACCTTAAATTACGGGATTTTTTTTGTCGTTTTTACTCCTCTATAATTATCATTAAATTCATTACAACCAGACTTCAATATCATGAATAAAACATATTAATTTTTAAAGATTATATTTGACTACAGATGCCGAAGTTTTTATTCTACATGCTTATACCCTTCTCTTGGCTTTATGGCTTAATTATTTCATTTCGCAAATGGTTATACAAGTCGGGGTTATATACAAGAAGTAAATTTGATTTTCCTATTATTTGTATAGGAAACCTTACAGCAGGCGGTACAGGTAAAACTCCTCATATAGAGTGGCTCATTAAAAACTTAAGCGGGAATTACCATGTAGCAGTATTGAGTAGAGGTTACAAACGTAAAACCATTGGGTATATGTTATCAACCCCAATGAGTACGCCCGAACAAATTGGTGATGAACCTTACCAAATTAAACAAAAGTTTTTACAAGTACCTGTTGCAGTAAGTGAAAACCGTGTGCTTGGCATACCCTCGTTGTTGAGTGATGAGCCCAATACAGAGGTGGTTTTAATGGATGACGGATTTCAACATTTAAGCATACAGGCAGGATTTAACATTGTACTATGTGATTATAACCGCCCTTACTACAACGATTTTTTAATGCCTGCTGGGTTACTCCGAGAAAATAAGACAGGGGCTAATCGTGCGGATGTAATTATAGTAACTAAATGTCCTCATAATTTAAGCGAAGAAGAAAAAAACAGCATTACACAAAAACTGAAATTACAATCTCATCAAACCGTATATTTTAGTACCATAACGTATAACAATATTATTGCCATTACCGACACTGCAAAACAACAAGGTTTTCCCAATAGCCAACAACCCACTGTGGCCCTTGCTGGGATTGCCAAAGCAAACTTATTTATTAACCATATAAAAAGTATCCAAAAACAAGTTATTCCATTGGTATTTAGCGATCACCAAACATACACGGACGACCGCATTCAACAACTAGCCGCTACTGCCTCTATTCATCCTAACAGTATTATAATTACTACAGAGAAAGATGCCGTAAAATTAAAAAGTTCAAAGATATTACCCCACATCAACCATTTACCTATTTGGTATATTCCAATTGGAATAGAAATTTTGTTTGATCAAGAACATCACTTGTTACAGCAAATAAATCAATACATAAAAACCGAGTTAGAAAACGCACAACATGAAAATAGTTAAACTAATGTTGATTGCATTGCTATTGTTGTTTTGTGAACAGCAAAAAGTATTTGCGCAAGAAAGCTTGCACATGGAACTGTTAAGTCATTACAACGATACAAACCTAACAAAATTAGGTGATACACAAATTTGGAATGACGTAATGGGATGGAAAGACACGGTTAAAAATCGTGAGTATATGATTGCAGGGACTACTGACAGTATTTACTTTTTTGATATAACAAATCCTTACCAAATAAAATTATGTGCCAAGTTTTTTGGTACAAACCGGGGTTGTGTTAACCGCGATTATTATCCCTACTCGCATTATTTGTATGCCACTAGCGACCAATGCACTACTCCGGGTAACTTGCAGATTTTTGACATGAAATACTTACCAGACTCGGTTATAAAAGTTTATGAGAGTGATAGCATTAGTGCTTTATCGCATACCATTTTTATTGAAGAAAAATCGAAGCGGATGTATATGAATTTAAACAAACGTAAAAATCCAATAACAGGTAAAATAGACGTTTTTCCAATGGATATTGTCTCGTTGGAAAATCCGGTAGTACCAAAAAAAATTGGTACATTAAAATATCCTGCACCATATGAAGGAACTCGCGTTCACGAAAGTTATGTGCGTAATGACACCGCTTATTGTAGCAGCGAAAATGCAGGGTTATTTATTTTTGATGTTAGAGATGCTTCAAATACTATATTGTTAAGCGCTATAACACCGCCCTACCCAGCAAATGCATACAACCATAGCAGTTGGCTTGATAGTAGTGGTAAGTATATTTTATTTTGCGATGAAACACCAGAAGGAGTTGGTATGAAAATTTATGATTTAAGAGAAATCAACAATCCACGTATAGTGGGTAATCCTTTTAAAGAATCTGGATCGCCACACAATGCATATTGGAAAGGACGATATGCTTATGCAAGCATGTATTATGGAGGAGTACATGTTTATGATTTACAAGATAAAGCCAACCCTAAAATAACTGCTTATTACGATACATACCCTCAATCATATAGTAACGGATATAGAGGTTGTTGGGGGGTGTGGCCTTTTTTACCATCGGGTGTAATATTGGCCAGCGACATGACCAATGGATTGTTTCTATTGCGAACCACGGCACGTTTAAACGTTAACCAATACGCAAAAACCATATTGAATTTAAATGTATACCCAAACCCATTTAACCAAGATATTAATTTTACGATAAATGTAACCAAGCCACAAACATGTAATTTGGCAGTTTACAATTTGCAGGGTAAACTTGTAACCGAAAAGAAATTTAATTTAAATACTGGAGCCAACAAAATCAACACAGAATTGAATTTAGAATCAGGTTTATATCTTTTGAAATTAACAACAGACGAGCATATTTATAAAGCTCAACTACTAAAACAATAACGTGAAGCAAAACGCTAATTTATTATATATAATCTTAGGTATAGTAATCTTATTAAGTTCAGAAAACCTTTGGGCACAGGACAGCATTAGGAAATATCCATTTATATATAACAATGCTTGGGGTATTGATAGGGATATTAATTACCTCACATTAGATACCAACATGAATGAAACAGAAATTTTTCATCCTATGTATCAAAAGAATGTTTTATTTCAAGATTTAGGTAATATTGGTACAGCAGGACGGAGCGCAATTTTCACAATCAATCAATCAATAGGATTTAATGTAATGTTTAATCCATATGAAAGCTATTTTTTATTATCCCAACAGGCTCGATTTTATAATACAACCCAACCATTTACCGAATTATTTTACACTCAAGGATCAAAGGAACTCTTGTTTTTAAAAGCAACGCACACTCAAAACATTTTACCACGCTGGAATGTAGGAATTGATTTTCAGCGTATCTCTTCTGAAGGTTTTTTATTGAGACAAAAAACAGGTCATTACAACACACAAGTAACTACCAATTACCACTCTAAAAATAAAAGGTATTATTTATTAGCTGCATTTACATGGAACAAAGGAACGCTTGAGGAAAACGGTGGGATAACAAACGACTCGGCTTTTGAAGCATTAAGTGGGAGAAATAAAACGGTAAATGTTAATTTAATTTCAAGTCAAAACCAATACCGTAACCGAAGTGCTTGGGTTAAACAATATTATCGATTTGGCAAATCTTATACCACAGTAAAAGTAGATGACACATTATATCATTTTGAACCTAAATCTCAAATCAGTTATACAATTAAGGCTGAAGAAACCTCTCATATTTTTATTAATTCTGGAGATAGCAACAATATACTTTTACCTAATCAATTTTATTCAACCATTGCTAATCAAACCTACGATTCAATACATAACGGCCTATTAGAAAACAAAATTAGTTACAGTTGGCAGAGCACAACTAATGAATTAAAGCGGACTTATTTAAATGCGGGAATCTATCATCAAGCAGCGGTAGTATCGCAATCAACATATGTTAATAATCATCAAAATTTAATTGCCGAGGTACAATTTGAAAATAGAAAAAAAGGGTATAACACCTTTAGTTTTTTTGCTGATGCAAGTGCTGTTTTGTGGGGATATAATAAGAACAACCACCTACTAAAAGCAGGTTTAATTTATAACACTAGACCTTTAGAATTAACGGTTAGTGGGTCACAACAGGTTTACACTCCAGATTTTTCAATGTTAAAATTTGCTTCAAACCAATTTATATGGGATAACAAATTTGATAATTCAAGCAGTTTAAGTCAACATATAATTGTAAAAACAAATACACTTAAAAACAACTTTACCATAAGTATCAATCATTGTTTAATTAGCAATTACACATACATAAATCAAAATTTATTGCCCCAGCAAGCAAGTGGTAACGCCAATGTACTGCACATTCAGTTAGACAAAACAATTAAAGCAGGTAAATTTTTCTTTAGGCATAATTTACATTACCAACAAAGCAATGCAAAGTATATACCTGTACCAAGTTTTGGTGGAATGTTGCGGTACTATTTCCAAACGAACTTTTATACCAGCAAAATACAATTAGGAATTGACGTATTTTACAACACAGCATATTATGGCATGGGCTGGAGTCCAGCAACACGTATGTTTTACATTCAAGAACAAAACAAAATTGGAAATTACCCCCTAATTAATCCATTTGTAAGTATGCAAATTAAACGTGCTGTACTTTTTGGAATATACGAGCATGCAAACCAAAATGTAATCAATAATGGATTTTACAATACACCACATCATCCTATTTCTTTGCAAAGTTTTAGAATGGGGGTACGTTGGCGTTTTTATAATTAACCAAACGTTAAGATTCTGAAAGTAAAATCATTCATTTCTCCCCAAAACAGAAATACCAAATAGTACTATTTTTATGAAAAATAGTACTGTCGTCAGGTCTTAAATTGCATCTGGATGTATTGAATAATTAGTGCAATTAAATAAACCATTTTTTAATTGTTAAGTAAGAAAATTAATGCAGCCTGATAAATTTAAAAATTACTAAAATCACTTATTATCAACTGCAAACATTTGTTGTATCTAAAATTGAGGCGTGTCTATTTTTGCATTATTATTTTTGCATGTATCTTGTTGTCGCAACAAAAAGCAAATGCGATTAATATTTCCAATGTAAGATTTTGGAATACAATAGACGGATTACAAAACAGAGTAATTAATTGTATAATTAAAGACCCAAATGGATATATTTGGCTTGGAACGCAAACTGGTTTAATTCGCTTTGATGGAAGAACTTTTCTTAAGTACAATCAAATAGAAGCTAATAATAAACTAGATAATGAACCTATTAATTGTATGTCAATTATAAATGACAGCATATTATGGGTGGGTACAAGTAAGGGATTACATAGTATAAATATAAATAATTACAGTTCAAAAGAGATTTGCCTTCCACAACTTCAGAATAATTGTAAATTAAAAACAGATATTAGGGTTTTATATACTGGCCAATCGGGCTTTACATTTATTAGCGGAGAACAAGGAGTTTGCTGGCTAATGCGTGATGGGAAATTTATACAAATAAAAAACCCCTATTCTAATGATTCCTTATTCGAAGTTATAACTTCGGCAGTGGAAGATAAAAACCAACATATTTGGTTTACAAGTGCTAGAAAACAACTGTATATTTTAAGTTTAAAAGGTAAAAAAGTAATTAGCCAAAAACTCTACACCATGGATGTATTTTCCATGAATTACTCCAATACTAATGGAATACTAGTTAGTGCCATAGGAGGGGTATATAAACTTGACACGAATACAACAAGTTTACTTGTAAGCAAAAACTTATTACATCCCAATGCAAATATTATCCTAAGTGAAGATAAAAACAAAGGATGGATTGCTGTTGGTGATCAGAAATTGCTCTATTATGACAACAAAATAGAGCAAGATGTATCGTCTATATTTAACATATTAGGTGAACCAAACTATGGTATTAAATGCATTTATAGAAGTAATAATGATATTTGGGTAGGAACAAACTTCGGATTACTAAAATTTACTCCATCAGAACAAAGCATTAAACATATTTTCAGGAATACATCTTTCAAAAATGATGAAAACAACCACAGTGTAAGGGGCGCATGCGAATTAACAGACCATTCTATGTTATTGGCAACCTACGAGGGTGTAATAAAAACATCTCCTCCATTCACAAAATATGAATTACTTATTCCTGAAAAAAAATATGGCTTTGTACCATATGCACTGGCATACGAAAACCAAACTTTATGGATAGCGAGTGAAGGCTCAGGACTAATAAAATATAATCTAATAACAAAGGAAGCCCTTATTCTTAACAAAACATCAGAAGGAATTAAACCCAGATTTTTACTTTGTATTTTTAATGATTCAACCCAAAACAGGTTATTGCTTGGTTCTTATTCAGGATTAGTAATTTTCGACAAGCAGAAAGAAAAATTCGTAAAAAAAACAATCAAGATAGGCAATGTGAATACTGATAATTCAATGATTTACCATATAGAATATACTGATGGTTATTATTGGATTGCAACAAGCAAAGGAATTGCAAAATGTGATAAAAATTTAAACGCGTTAGCTTTACCAGAACAATTAAGTAAGTTATACAACACGCCTGTTACTTGTCTATTAAAGGACAACACAAGTAATATGTTATGGATAGGCACTTTAGGAAAGGGGCTTTATTCTTATCATTACAGATCGCAGCAACTGAATAACTATACTTTTAACAAGGGCTTTGCAAACGACTTTATTGCAGGAATAAAACAAACCGATGTAAATACTATTTGGGCAACAACTTATAATGGAATTTGTAAAATCAATCCAACTACAAAAACATTTACTAACTTATATACTGAGCATGGACTAAGCCACAATGAGTTTAACCATGGAGCAACATATGTAAATACTAGCGGCACTTTATTTATTGGTGGACTCAACGGTTATAATATTATAGAAAAAAACAATAATATTAAGAATACAACAACCAAGGATAAAATTTTTATTTCAAAAATTTATCAGCTTAACGGAAATGAAGAAATAACATTATACAACTGCCAACAAAATCATACATTAAACTTACCAACCAATAATAAAATTTTAGAAATAGAATTCGGAATGAATAATTACAGTCAGCCGGAGAACAATGCCTTTTCATACATGATTGAAGGCGTTGATAACGAATGGATAGATATTGGTAGTAGGAATTTCATACGTTTTACTGATCTTAAACCAGGCACCTACAAGATTTTCATTAAGGCCTCCGGAACACATGGAAAATGGCTTGCTAAACCATTTGTTATTAATATTAATGCCGAAGGATATTTCTATACAAAATGGTGGTTTATTTTCTTGTTTTTTTTAGCAATGCTAATAACGGTAATTACTTTTTTTAGATTAAAGCTTTCTAGATTAAAAGAATTAGCTAATCTGCGATTACAAATATCAAGCGATTTACATGATGAGGTAGGAAGTATTTTAACAGCTGTTGGAATGCAAGCTGAGTTGTTGAAAACAGAAAATAACCAAACCAATATACAAGCCTTAAATAAAATAGCCGAAACAAGCCGTACTGCAGTGTCAAACATGAGAGATGTAGTTTGGAGTATTGATGCAAGAAACGACAAGTGTTGTGATTTAATAGATAGGATGCATGAATACATAGCACTAATTTTTGATGGAGAAAGTATAAGCCATACATTTAATAAATACATTGACTCTCCAAACCAACAAATTGAGTTGGTGATTAGACAAAATACCTACTTAATATTTAAAGAAGCATTAAACAATATTGTTAAGCATGCCAATGCTACACAAGTATCAATAAACTTCACATACAACAATAAACTGCTCCATTTGGTGATTGAAAATAATGGAAAATCTGATGAATCAATAACTAGAATTGGAATGGGTATAAGAAACATCGAAATGCGTGCCCGGAAAATGAAAGCTAACATCTACATTGATTCGAAGAATAATTACAGGCTTGAATTAACCAAGCGATTTTAATGGTACATGATTATGTATCTATAAAAATTGTATTTAATAATTAAATTACGCCTTAGTTATGATTTCAATTTTACTTATTGAAGACGATTTTAATATTCAGGAAGCCCTAAGAGAATACTTAGGAAACCAGAACGAATTTGAACTTGTTGGCGCTTTTTCTAATGCTGAAAAATTTAGAATATCAACATGGACAAAAAATCCTGATGTGGTTTTATTGGATATAAACCTTCCGGGTATTTCAGGCATTGAACTTATCCCAGAATTAAAAACAAAATTTCCGCATGCAGCCATTTTGATGCTAAGTGTTAATTACGATAATGATAGTGTATTTAAATCGATTCAAGCTGGGGCTGATGGATACTTAAGTAAAGAAACTCCGCTCACCAAAATTAAAGATGCAATTATTGATATTAACAGTGGAGGTTCCCCAATAACACCAGCAATTGCACGTAAGGTGTTTGATTTTTTTAATGCTAAACAAAACATTACCGAAGATTTAGGCGAACGTGAAAAACAAGTTGTGGATGGGATTGTTGCAGGACTAAGTTACAAACTAGTTGCCGACAATTTGAATATTTCTATTGATACAGTTAGAAAACATATAAAAAACATATACCGAAAATTGCATATAAACAGCAAAGGGGAATTAATTGCCCGCTATCATGGAAATAGTTAACACGCACTAATTTTTATTAAACAAAAAGCCACATCAGTGGCTTTTTGTTTATAGTTACGTTTTCATTTTTTTCTTCTTGGCAGATGGAAACAAAATATTGTTTAATATTAACCTATATCCCGGTGAGTTGGGATGTAAGTTTAAATCTGTAGGTGGCTCTCCTACTTGGTGTTGGTAATCTTCAGGGTCGTGTCCACCATAAAATGTCCAAGTGCCTTTACCCGATGTGCCATGAATATATCGTGCTTCTCCAAGTGTTTTAGTTTCTCCCAACACCAATACATCACTTTTAATAAACTGCTTGCGATAAGCAGTGGTTTGTCCGTAAAACCCTTTTAACACTTTGGTGTGGTTTTGGCATAACATAGTTGGTACAACATCCCATTTTGCTGAAAAGTCAAACAAGGTAAATACATCATTTTGTTCAGTTACAGGTCGTGTTTCGGGCGTGTTATCAATATACGAATACTCGTATTCGTATGGGTTCATTTTTAATTTAAAATCTTTGAACGCAAATGTATTTTGGTAATTTAATTTACCATCTGCTGCATTGTCTGCGGGGTCGCCATCAAACATCGACTCACAAATATCAACACCATCAGCAGCCAAGGCAATATCATAACTATCGGTGGCACTACACATAGCAAATAAAAAGCCACCTCCAGCAACAAAGTCTCTTATTTTTTTTGCTACGGCCAATTTCAACTCACTAACTTTTTTAAATCCATGTTTAGCAGCCATCCCTTCATTTTCTCTTACCTCCGCTTGGTACCATGCAGCGTTTTGAAACGAAGCCCAAAACTTCCCATACTGGCCTGTAAAATCCTCGTGGTGTAGGTGCAACCAATCGTAGGTGGGTAATTTTCCAGATAGTACTTCATCATCAAAAACAGTTTCATAAGGTATTTCTGCATAGGTTAACACCATGGTTACAGCATCATCCCAAGGTTGTTTCGTTTTGGGTGAATACACAGCAATTTTGGGGGCTTTATGTAGCTTAACCAACTCCATATTTACATCCGGTTTGGCAATTTCATTTAATATCAAACCAAATTCTGCTTCACTAATTAACTCGTAAGATACACCACGTATCCTGCATTCTTTCTCTATGGCATCAGTGTATGGCAACATAAAACTTCCATCACGGTAGTTAAGTAACCAATCTACATCTAAATCTTGTTTAAGAACCCAATAAGCAACTCCATATGCTTTTAAGTGGTTTTTTTGTGATGGATCCATAGGCACAAGCACCCTATTTGCATTTGCTGTATGTATAAAAACCAGGTAAAAAAACAAAAATGTAAAATGTTTCATATATGATCTTTTGTTATATAAATAACGTTGTTTAGTTATTTATATTTTCATTTTCAAAACGCATCCATTTTCCTTGTCTACGCATCACCATTTCTATTACTTCTCTTACGCAACCATGTCCACCATTGTTATCGCAAACATACTTAGAAACTTCTTTAATATCATTCACTGCATCAGCTGGACAACAAGGAATACCAATCGATTGCATTACTTCATAATCTGGTAAATCATCACCCACATAAAGAATTTCTTCAGGTTTTACCTTAATTTCTTCACACAATTGAGTGAGCACGTGTAACTTATTTTTAACACCTAAATAAATATGTTTTATTTTTAAAAACTCTAATCGCTTACGAACACCAATTTGACTCCCTCCGCTTATAATAGCCAAATGAAAACCAGCAAGTAAAGCACGCTCTATCCCATAACCATCTTTAATATTAAATGCCCTAGCTTGTTCGCCACTTTCTAATGCAAGGGTCATTCCATCTGTTAAAACTCCATCAACATCAAACACAAAACACTTAATATTTTCTAATTCTTTATTCATCATAATTCCATCAATTATTTTTAGTTGAATTAACATGAAGCTCACGTATGCTTTTACTAATTAATTCATAAATCTGTCTATACTCAGGGTATTGCTTTAAAACTTCTAGATGGGCAGAAATAGTAGCTGTATCATTTCTAACAACAGGTCCAGTTTGAACATCAATAGGATTATGTGTTACTGCATTTTGAGCTGTTTGCAAAATAATAGGCTTTAATAAATCGAACGACAATTGGTGCTGCTCCAACAATTGTTTTGCAATTGCAAATAGGTGGTTAGAAAAATTATTGGCAAACACCGCTGCAACATGCAATGCTTGGCGTTGATCTGTATTTGCCACTTGTACATTTTTACTGATACTTAAAGCAAAATGCATTAATATTTTTTCATCTTCAAGACTTGATGCTTCTATTAAAAAAGGAACATTATCTAAATCAGTTTTTGAGTTTTTATTAAAGGTTTGCAGACCATAAAAAACCCCGTATCGCTTATTGTTTTTTAATGTAGCCATAGCAGTAAAACCAGATGTATGCAATACCAATCCATTCACCTTTAATTGGTTTGAAACATTTTCTATAGCATTATCACTAACCGCAATTAAATATAAATCGGCATTGATAGGAAGTTTATTAAAATTATTAATCGCAATACCTCCCACTTTATCTGCAAGTTGTTTTGCATGATTTAAATTACGACTATAAACAGCATCAATTGA
Source organism: Bacteroidota bacterium (assembly GCA_027482225.1). Taxonomy (GTDB): domain Bacteria; phylum Bacteroidota; class Bacteroidia; order UKL13-3; family UKL13-3; genus UBA6183. Next base: position 246,532 of record JAIXWD010000016.1, on the reverse strand, counting down.
AATGCCCTTTTTTACAAATACTTTTGCAAAACAAGTGGCTACATTTCCAGATCCTATGATAACAGCAGTTTTCAATAAAATTAAATTATATCAATTGAAGTATAAACATAATTAATTTACACCTTCTAGGCAAATTGATTGACAAATGGTTGATAGGTTGTTTATTAAAGTTAATAATCCTATCTACTAGAAAGCCCTTTTAGGTCTTTATTCCATTGCTGATCATACCCAAAGTAAACTCAATAAGTCAATATTGTGATATCAACTTCCTAAACCTAATTTCGCAAACGTTGATTTTCAGACAATCTACGCCAAATAGCCAATAGAAAGCCAACAATCATGATAATAGTTCCTGCCCAAACAAAATTAATCCAAGGAAATACAATAGCTTTCATTATAATAAAATCTCCACTGGTATCTTGCTCAGCAGTTTCTATGGTTATGGTTTTGGTTTGAGGATTAACCCCCATAAACTTAAATCTCAACTTTGCTTCATCAACAATACTTTCAAACTTAATCTCTGAATTCTCTCGTATTCCGTACATTGGAGTAGCACTATAAGTACCATTTAATGCATAAACTTTTAACTCTGCAGCAATTAACAAACTTAAATTCTTAACATCTAAGTTAGATTCTTTTGCGTTAGAGTTTATGTTCTCTAATATAGCATAACCATCGTTGGTGTATATGGTATCGCCAAGTTTAACTTCATGTAATTTTTCGTGAACAAACTTGGTTGTTTTTTCTTTTGGCACAGAACTTACGTATGTAAATACATCATGGCTGATGTAATGTTTGGTATCAGGGTTTGCTACCAATCCCATTTTAGGATTGATTTGTGCATTTGGATATAAATCAAATTCATAATCAACCTCATTAGAATTTGGTTTGATTTTTTTATAATGTACCTGAAAATAATTATTAACCCATTCTGTTGAGTCTGCCTTATACTCAATTTCATAATCACCCATACGTAAAGATTTACCTTTTTCAAGGTAAACATGCTCCATATTGGCTTGTGCATCAAATTCGGGGTTTAATTGCATACCGCTTTGATTAATGGATATTACTTGTTTATTGGCAGAAGAAACCAATACACCAACTAATAATAATCCAAAACCGATGTGCGCAACGTTTGCTCCAGCCATTTTAAACTTACCAGTTAAATAAGGCCGCATGGTAAATAAGTTTGCTACAATCGCATAAACAGAAGCAAACATTAACCCAACATAAAACCAATTTTTAAGTTCTAATAAGAACATGGCTACAGCAGATAGTACAATTGATATAGCAGCTTGAGTTAAAATATTAATCAATCCCTCCCTAGTATTTTTTTTATATTTTAACAACTGAGCAATACCCGTAAGTAATGCAATGATAATGGCCATTGGCATTTGCCATTTGTTATAATGTTGAATAACATCGCTAGGAGGAGCCATATTAGTTCCAAACACTTTATTAAAAACAGGTAGTGATGTGGTTAGAATTATTTGAAATGCAGAAATAGTTAGAACCAAACTGCCAATAAACATCCAGAATTCACGGGTGTAAGCATCTTCATCTTTGGCACTTCGTGGTAACTCTTTCCAACGTTTAACCAGCATAAAAACTGATAATCCAAGAAAAACAAACATAAACAACAACAACTGCCCGCTCATGCCTAAATCTGTAAATGAATGAACAGATGCATTTCCTAAAATACCACTACGGGTTAAAAAAGTTGCGTATAACACCAATAAGAAAGTTGAAATAATCAGTATCATGCCAACAATTAACGCATTACCTGTTGTTTTGTATATAATCATTACGTGTACACCAGCAATTAAAATCAACCAAGGAACAAGTGATGCATTCTCTACCGGATCCCAGGCCCAATAACCACCAAAACTTAAACTTTCGTATGCCCAGAAACCTCCCATAATAATACCTGTACCCAACACCATAACACTAATTAGTGCCCATGGCAAAGCAGGTTTTAACCAACCTACATAATCACGTTTCCATAAGCCTGCAATTACATATGCAAACGGAACAATGGTGGTGGCAAATCCAAAAAACAATGTGGGTGGGTGAATAACCATCCAATAATTTTGTAATAAAGGATTTAACCCATTTCCGTCTTTAATTTTACTGAGGTAATCGGCTTGTTTAAATATTGGACCTTCTATTGCATTGCGCAATAATTCAAAAGGACTGCTGCCAATTTTGTATCCTAAAATTTTAACCCCAATAAGCATTGATGTAAGCACAATTTGGCACATCATTACCACCGCCATTACTTCAAATTTCCATGATTTGGCTGAACGTACCAATATATTACCAATTACTACATGCCAAAAAATCCATAATAGAAAACTACCTTCTTGTCCTTCCCAAAAACATGATACCATGTACTCAAGTGGTAAGTCAGTAGATGAATGTTGCCAAGCATAATGGTACTCGAACAAATGCAAACGAATAATTAAAAACAACATCAAAACTACACTGAGTACAGATATTGTGTGGGTATAAAATGCGGCTGTTGCAATTTTTTGCCACGACTTTTCCTGGGGGTTATTCGCAGCAAATAAATATGCAAAGGTTGAGATAATAGCTGTACCAAATGAAACTACAACGGCTAAATGCCCTAGGTTTCCGTATATCAGTCGTTCGCCAATAAATTGTACTTCGTTCACGATATAAAATGCATTAATATTTGAGTGCAAAAATAACCTTTAAAATCACAAAAAAGCCTTGTTGTATGCTTATTTTACACTTGGTTATAAGATTAGGTTATTTGATTTTGCTGTGTATTGACTTATAAACAGATAGCATTAAAAACGCCCGATAGATTAATTCAGTCGGGCGTTTAATTTTATTGGCAAAATATATTATCCTTGAGGTGCTTGTCCTTCATTATACTTACTTGGGCATTTTAACAAAATTTTGTTGGCTTCAAAATAATCGCCATTCATTTTTCCAATTAAAACCACTTTTTCGCTACGTTCAAAATCGGCAGGTTCTGGGGCTCTATAAACTACTTTACTTTCTTTACCCTGCTCGTCTATTAAATAAAATGTAAATAAGTTTGCGTCTAACTGCGGATTATACTCGCGTGGTTTTTCTTTATTTAAAACACCAACCACATGGTACTCTTTATCGGGGTTTTCGGCTGCTTTGGTGAAACCCTCGTAAGTACTTGAGTCACCATAAGTGCTAATGATAGCGCCAATAGCAACAGCTATTAAAGCGATGATAGTAATATGCGTATTTTTCATCGCTCTATTTATTTTCTAGTTTTGAAAGTTTTCTGTCGATACTAATTAAGTATCCAACAATACCAATAAATATAACGGCAATTACAGCTACCGTAACTTCAAATTTAAGAGATGTAGCTTGCTCTGTAGCAACTTGTGTTTGCAACAAGATTGTATTAAGTATACTATTCATTGTCAATTTGTTTTTGTTTTATAATTTCTTTACGAATGGCCAAATCAGCAATCCAATATCCTATTAACGTCCAACCAATTACTGCCGGATAAAACACCAAACGTAGTTTGCTATCTAAATCATAACTATTAAACCCAGGATTACCACCATTACCTGGGTGCAAACTAGCAGTTAATCGGGGTAAAATAAAAATTAACACCACGAAAATGGGAAAACTAAATATATTGTATACGGCCGAAACTCGAGCACGTTTTTCTTCATCTTCAATGCTACTGCGCAAAACGATGTAGGCTAGATAAATCAACATACCTATGGCAGCACTATTTAACTTTGGATCGTTTGTCCAATATGCACCCCAAGTATTTTTAGCCCAAATCATTCCAGTTACAATACCCATCATACCAAACAAAACTCCAACGTTTGTAAGTTGTGCCGATTTGATATCATCCTTTAAGTAACCTTTACGCAAAAATTTAATTGCGTTAACCATTGAGCCTAATAATAATAGTACCATACCAAACCACATGGGTACGTGGTAAAATAAGTTACGTATGCTTTCTTCTAAAATTGCAAGCTTAGGTATGGGTGTTATTAACCCCCAGATAAGTGCGTATAAAACCAATAGCGCACCTAATATTTTCCACCATTTAATCACCATACAAAGGTAGTTATATGAACCACAAATTATATAGGTTTTTTATACAATATTTTATCATTATGTGTAACATTGGGTTGTGTAATGGTTTCAGATAATTCATGTATTCGCTTATTATTAAGCATGAATAATATTATGGTTGATATCAAAGGAATTAGCATTCCGAATAAAAACCACCACCTTGCTTTATAACCTTTTTGACTAGCAAGTTCAGCGGTGGCAATACCCATACCAACAAAAACCGGATAAATAATTATGATTTCCATTGCGTTATTAAGGTGCAAATAAAACACATCAGCCGAACATCAGACATAAGTTTCAAGCAAACAAAAATCTGATTTTAATCAGAGAATTTACTCATTTATTCATAAAATTTTAAAACTAATAACCTGATTAAACAAATGCCGATGCGCCTAAAACAAAACAAAAAAGTGTGCGAATACATCTATTATTGTAAATATCGATTGGATAAAAACCTAAAATAGTATGTCAGATTTTACAATCATTACAAAAAAAATAATTTCGGCCACCAACGATTCAAAATGTATTTATTTTGACATCCCTAAGAATTTTAAATACTATACTGGTCAATATATTACCATAGTATTAAATATTGATGGTAGAGAAATTCGCAGACCATATTCGTTATGTAGTGCAAGTGAGATTGATCATGAATTATGCATTGCCGTTAAACTGATAGAAAATGGAGAAGCAACACGTTATTTACACAATAAACTTAAAATAAGTGATTCTATTAATATACTAAAACCAAATGGGAGATTTATTTTATCGAATAATTTACCCAGTCATTTGTTTTTTATGGCAGCCGGTGTTGGCATCGGCCCTATTTTAGGATTGATAAAACAAACTTTGTTTATGAGTACCAGCAAAGTGCTTTTGACTTATTCTAACTCAAGCAAAGATGATTGTATTTTTTATGATGAGTTAAATAAACTCACACAACAATTTAAGAATAGATTTGAAATAATTTGGTTGTTTAGCGACAACAAAAACCTAATGAAGGCAAGGCTAAACCGATTTATGCTTGAAGAAATTGTATCACAAAAAGTGCCCAATAAAAAAGATGTTATATTTTACACCTGCGGACCATTTGTATTCATGGAAATGATTTTTATAACCCTACTTACCATGGGCTTTAGCCAAGAGCAATTATATAAAGAGACATTTACATCACATGAAGACGAAGATGATGAGGGAGGTTTATTAAGAGATGGAGAAACACCTGAATACACCGATTCAGAGGTAACTATTATCGTAGACAACACCAATCATACTATAAACTTAAAAGCTGGACAAACCATTTTACAAGCTGCACAAAAAAACAACATAGAACTTCCATACAGTTGTATGCGCGGAATGTGTAGCAGTTGTGTTTGCCAATTAAATAGTGGTTCTGTTCATCTGCATTACAACCAAGTATTAACAGATAAAGATGTAATTGAGGGTCGTATTTTAACCTGTACAGCTCACCCAACCACAGATAAGGTTAAATTAACGATATCAGATTTGTGATAAAAGCTACAAAGAAATAATAGGTTAAACACGTTTATATTCGCACAATGAAAATTGATATTTTGGCATTTGCAGCTCACCCAGATGATGTAGAATTAGCAGCAGCAGGAACTTTGCTAGCACACATTGCTTTGGGTAAAAAAGTAGGTATTATTGATTTAACAAGAGGTGAATTAGGCACACGTGGTTCGGCAGAGATACGTGATGAAGAAGCAATTGAATCTAGCAAAATATTAGGAATACATGCCCGCGAAAACTTGAGAATGAGGGATGGATTTTTTGTAAAAGACGAAGAGAGTTTATTGAAAGTAATTACCATCATTCGTAAGTATCAGCCGGAAATTGTGCTGTGCAACAGTGAATTCGACAGACACGTAGATCATGGACGAGCAGCTGATTTGGTACACGAGGCTTGTTTTTTAAGTGGCTTGTGTAAAATAGTAACCCAACAGGATGGAAAACACCAAGAGGCTTGGCGACCAAAATCAACCTATCATTACATTCAAGATTATTACACTAAACCAGATATAATTTTTGATATTACCCCTTATTTCAACCAAAAAAATGAAGCCATAAAGGCGTTTAAATCGCAGTTTTTTAATCCAGCTTCAAACATAAACGAACCAGAAACACCTATTTCTTCAGCAGATTTTTGGGCATTTTTAGAAGGTAGAGCACGTCAACTTGGAAGATTGATTAATGTTACCTATGCTGAAGGATTCACTGTTAAACGACCAGTCGGTTCTAAGGATTTAACTAAACTTTTATAAAACTAATTAATTCTATCTACAATAGGTATAATACCAAACTGGCTAAAGTGATGTATGAAATGTTTATAGTGAAACCATAACCACTCATGGTAATTTAATTCGCCAAAAATATTGTGTAATTGGGTCTTTTCTACTTGTGCATTAAAATGGTATTTAAATGCTTGAACAGCCTCTATTAAACCTTCTTTTGCAGCCTGCAAGTTAGCGTATTCGTGAGGTATAGGATCTATTGGCAAGGCAACATTTTTAAATTCTCGTTGCATAGGCCTATCACTCAGTAATGCATTTTTTTTTAATTTGTCAACTTTATCAATTGAAGTAGCTAGTGTAATCAATTGTTTACCATTACTAACATTTACTGCAATAATTAAATGCTCTACCATTTGTTGTGCATCCATTTTACCCCAAAATGCAACATTTTCATAAGTTAATGAAGATAACCAATTGCAAAATTCATTTTCTAAAAATTGTTCTAGTTCATTTGTCGTTTTCATGAATTGGAATTTAACTATATCACCACCAATCGTTGTATAACTTTTTTACCATCACATAAAATATGTAATGTATAAACACCATTTCTAAGTTTTTTAGAGCCGTTTAATTTAAACCTAATTATACCTGGCTGTTTCAAATTTTCTGTTTGAGAAAAAACCTGCTTACCCAAGGCGTTTACAAATGTAATTTTCAGTTTTTCTTCGTGGTTTGCATAAAAAGTTAAATGATGGTTTTTATCATCCAATACTGAAACATCAAGCAATGAATCGTTCTTGTAATTTGTAGATAATAGATAAACCAAGTATAAGTCAGGAACTCCATAACCAAAGTACTTATTAGGCTTATAGTAGTTTGACCCACTCATATGTAACCAGTTTATAATTTGAGTAGCATTGTAGTTTTTTAATAGTGGCCATAAACAAGCAATACCACCAGCTAAAATAGGGCACGAGTAACTGGTACCATCACCCTCATAAATGGAACCCATTTCATTTGCAATTGTTACGTTTTCTCCTAAAGCCATTAAATCAGGTTTAATACGACCATCGGCTGTTAATCCTACAGAAGAAAACCCTGCAAAGCGTTGTTTTTTATCAACGGCACCAACAGTAACCACATCATTTGCATCGGCAGGAAACGCAATTTGTTTCCATAAATTATCGCCTTCATTGCCTGCACTATTTATTACAAACAACCCTTTTTTTGACGCAAGATTTGCCGCTTGAGTTATCCAAGTTGTTTTACCATCAAGATGCTTTTGCTCATAGTTATATTTATCATGATCAAATTCATTATAACCTAATGAAGAACTGATGATATCAGCACCAATACTATCGGCATATTCAGCGGCTATAGCCCAATAAAATTCTTCTACAGGAAACTCCGTTTTGGCATCTTCAGATCGTAAAAGTAAATACTTTGCAGAAGGAGCTGTGCCAATAAAACTAAAAGTATCGTTAGCAGCTAAACAGCTCCAAACGGCTGTGCCATGATCATCGTTATCAAAAACATTAGCCTCCATATCAACAAAATCGTAAGTAGCAATTACGTGTTTAAGCGCATGCTTAAACACAACGTGTTTATTGGCATTACTATAACCTGCATCTATAACGGCTATGGTAACACCACTACCATTTAAATTTATCTGATGAAGCTTTGTGGCATTAATCATTTCTGCTTGCGTATAACCCGACCCATAGATGTTAGAATCTTGGTTTATTTTATTTTTTACATTGGAAAACTTTTGTTCTAATTGGGTTACCATTTCACCCAAATCAACTGGTTTATTTATTTGCGTATTTGTTTTTTTTTCACTGAATCCAACATCAATTACCTGTGTTACACCAATAATTTTTTTTAGGCTTTCTGCTGCATGTTTATTGTCAGAAAAAACAATGGCACAATTAAACCAACGGCTAGTATTGTGCACATTAAATCCAGCTTTTATCAATGCTTCAATGTGTAAAGAATTAACTGGCACATCAAACACATCAACAACAATATTTTGTTGCTGCTTGCGCTTGATTGATTTGGCCGATAAGAATAATTCAGGTTTTGAAATTGGATATGTTACTGTATCTTTATTGCTAAAGAAAACGGCAAATTTATATGCCATTTTTTGCTGTGCATGAACTGTTGTTACAACACAAATGAATATAAAGAATATAAAACTATGTACAACCCTCATTCTATTGGGTAAAGCTCACTAGATTTATTCGCAAACGAAAACCCTTGGTTCCAGTTGTTTGGGTGTTTAATGAATCATACAATGTTTCTACCATTCCAATATTTTCTGCGTACTTTTCATAGCGTTTAATTTCTTCAATAAAGTTTAATATGTTCACTTGTTCAACTTTTATACTTTTGTAAAAAGAAGACTGAAAAGTATATGGAAACTCAAAATCAATTAATTTATAAATTTGGGTACCCTTAGCATTAAACATGTTTCCGTTCCATGTATTGCGGGATTTAATCGGAAATACAATCTTTACAAAACGTGTATTTTCCTCCACACGCTGTACTTTATTGTCAATAATTTGGGCTGAATAATTTCTTACTTGTTGCCAAGTATCACTATCGTTTTGTCTAAAAAACCTACTTACCAAATACAATGGTTGTCCCGTATCGTCTGTTTGTACTTCGGTTATTTGTTCTTTGTATTGATAATAAAAAGTATCTATAGCCTGTTTTGGACCGTTGTCATCATAGGCAATAGAATCAACCTTATACACCCATATTGAACCGAGCTTTAAAGGGAAATATGCTGTTCCAATTTGTGGAACACCCTCCAAATTATCATTTCGATTACAGGCAGCCAACACAATAATAGTACTTAGTAAAAAAAATAGTTTTTTCATGCAATATTGTTGAAACGAATATACTAGTTATTTGGTATCGAAAAGCAATTACTATACTTCAAAACTACTTTCAATCCAACCGCCTCCAAGCACATCATCGCCTTCATAAAACACAGCAGATTGTCCTGGTGCAATTCCCTTAACATCAGCATCAAAAATAACTTTCATACGATTGCCTTCTTGATACAATGTGCTTGTTGTTCCGGCATTTTTATACCTGATTTTGGTTACTGCTTCTAAAGGTTCCGTTAACCCAGAATATTTACCCATGTTTATACCCCTCACCCACATTCCTTTGCGGTTTAGATCTTCTTCTTTGCCCAATACAACAGTATTTGTTTCAGGGTGAATAGAGACAACATACAATGGCTCACCTACTGCAATTTCAAGCCCCTTACGTTGACCAATAGTATAAAAAGGATAACCTTTGTGTTTGCCCAAAATTTTACCCTCGCTACTAACAAAGTTACCTCCATCAACACGATCTTCAAGGCCTTCAACTCTCCGCATTAAAAACCCACGGTAATCGTTATCAGGAACAAAACATATTTCGTAACTTTCACTTTTTTTCACCAATTCATCATATCCCATATCAATAGCCATTTGGCGTATTTCGCTTTTACGATATTTACCTAGCGGAAATTGTGTGCGAGATAAGCTTTGTTGTGTTAAACCCCACAAAACATAGGATTGATCTTTATTTTCATCTAAACCCTTACTTACAACAAACCTACTGTTTTCTTCACGTACATTAGCGTAATGTCCTGTGGCAATAAAATCACAATCCAACTGATTTGCTCTTTTTAAAAGGGCTTCCCATTTAATGTGTGTATTGCATAAAACACAAGGATTAGGTGTGCGGCCTGCCAAATATTCATCTACGAAATTTTCAATTACAAAATCACCAAACTCATCTCTAATATCTAAAATCATATGGTGAATGCCATGCTTAACCGCAATACTCCTGGCATCATTTATTGAATCAAGACTGCAGCAACCTGTTTCTTTTTTACTCCCTCCACTTGTTGCGTAATCCCATGTTTTCATGGTTACTCCTACAACTTCATAACCTTCTTCTCGCAGCATTACTGCGGAAACTGTGCTATCTAAGCCGCCACTCATGGCAACCAAAATTTTTCCGTGTTTACTCATAGTTTCAAAACATAGCAGGGTAAATAGCCCTGTTGATTGAATAATAAAATTTGAATTACAAAGTTAAGGCTGAATTTGATATTAGAACAATTTTATTTGTTCAACCATTAAACCTTATTAAATTAAAGTTATCGAAGATTAATAAATACGATAATTTATGAAAACTTCAATTAAACTTAGCGCTATTACATTGATTTTATTAATTTTTACTGCCTCGTTAGTTAGGGCACAAGAACAAAAAAATGGTATAAACCAGCACAAACTCCAACACAAAAACATGAATAAAGATAGTGCTTTTGCGAAAATGAGTAAAAGGCTTAATCTAAGCCCTTATCAAGAAACAAAACTTAAAGTAATTTTGAAGCAAAATCGTAATGAAATGAAATCGTTAAAAGCATCTGTTAAAAACGCCACAAAAGAAGAAAAACGAAAAGCTGTTCATGCACAAATGTACAAAAACGATGAGCGGGTGAAACAAGTGTTAAACGAACAACAAAAAACTGAATACGACAAGATGAAGGCCGAGCGTAAAGCTAAAATAAAAAAGCGCAGAGAAGTTCATAAAGCTGATAAAAAGCGTGACGCCAATAGAAATAAATCAACAGCCCCTACTGAAACTATACCAGCTCCATATGAAGAAAACATTGATGATGACATTTTAGATGATGGTATTTTGTAATGACAAGGTGGCTAAATAAGCCACCATATTATTTTATTTCACGTTGAAACAATGATGTAATTTCTTGTTGAAATTCCCTACCTCTAAATTTACTTACCGAGGTTATGCCATTAAGCGCATTAGTTAAAAAACACTCATCAGCAACCATTAATTCATCAATGGTTAATTCTCTTTCTTGTAACAAGAATCCTTTTTTACTCACTAATTCCATGACTACTTCACGCATTATACCTGCTACGGGCCCCTCTGTTAATGGCGGGGTTGATATGACGCCATCCTTTATCCAAAAAACATTGCTGCTGGTTGTTTCAGCCAATCTACCATATTGATTCATTATAAGTGCATCATCTAAGTGATTGGCTGCAGCATATTTCGAGGCTAAAACATAAATCAATGCGTTTCCACTTTTTAAATTAGAAAGAGAATTACAGGCTTTATATTGACCATCAAAAACATCAATATTATCAACCAATAATTTTTTAGGTAACAAAGGCCATTGCTCTAAGTAAAAACTTATTTCGTTGTTATCGGGCAAATAAAACCCTTCACCTTGTCTACTCATAATCAAACGAATACGAGAGTTATTTGAATTAATTTGGGGCAATATCAAATCTGACAAATAATTAACGCCCCATGTGCTCGGTAATACAAACCCTAGCAATTTAGCTCCCTTTTCTATCCTTTTGGTATGAAAATCAATATTTACTAACTCCCCTCCAGAAAACCTGATGGTTTCGAAAAGCAAATCACCATAAACAAAAGCTCTATTGATACCCATGAGTGCGAATTACGATATTAAAGTAAGGATATAAAAATAAACACTCCTTAAATTTTAAAATTCCTACATTTGTGCAATTTTTAAACAGAACCTAAATTTTAATTAGTGTTTAAACACCAAAAAAAATATTATGAAAGAAGTATTTATTGTATCGGTTGCCCGAACTCCGGTTGGTAGTTTTGGTGGAGCCTTATCTGGTTTTACTGCCACTCAGCTAGGAACAATTGCCATTAAAGGTGCTTTAGCAAAAGCAAACATCAACCCTGAATTGGTAAATGAAGTATACATGGGAAACGTTTTAAGTGCTGGCATTGGCCAAGCACCTGCAACCCAAGCAATGATTGCCGCAGGCATTCCTAATACTGTACCATCAACCACAGTAAACAAAGTATGTGCATCAGGTAGTAAAGCCATTATGCTAGGTGCACAAAGCATTATGTTAGGTGCTAATGATGTGGTTGTTGCTGGTGGTATGGAGAGTATGAGTAATGTGCCTTACTATATGGATAAAGCGCGTAACGGCTACCGATTAGGCCACGGACAAATTACAGATGGTTTGATAAAAGATGGTTTGTGGGATGTTTACAAAGATTTTCATATGGGTAATGCAGGCGAATTGTGTGCTCGCGAACATAACATTAGCCGCGAAGAACAAGATACTTTTGCTATGGAAAGCTACACACGTGCCCGGGCAGCATTTGCTAAAAAAGGTTTCGACTCAGAGATTGTTCCTGTTGAAATTCCTGTTAGGGGAAAAGATCCAATTTTAATGACCGAAGATGAGCAATACACAAAAGCCAACTTTGATAAAATGATAACATTAAAACCTGCATTTGACAAAACTGGTACAGTAACGGCTGGAAATGCTTCTCCACTTAGTGATGGAGCAAGTGCATTGGTATTGATGAGTGGCGAAAAAGTAAAAGAATTAGGTTTAAAACCGATTGCACAAATTATTGGTTTTGCTGATGCCGCTCATGCTCCTGAATGGTTTACAACAGCACCTTCATTGGCTGTTCCTAAGGCTTTAAAGATGGCTGGTATAGATATTAAAGATGTTGATTATTTCGAGTTTAACGAAGCATTTGCCGTTGTGGGAATAATTAACAACCGCTTATTAGGTATTGACAGTAAAAAAGTAAACGTTTATGGTGGAGCTATTGCTTTGGGTCATGCTTTAGGAAATAGCGGTAGCCGTATTGTTGCTACTTTAACAAGTATTTTAAACCAAGAAGATGGTAACATTGGTGTTACTGGAATTTGCAACGGTGGCGGTGGAGCATCTGCGCTGGTTATTAAAAAAGTATAATTAATCCAAAACACTTTTACATATCAAAAGCACTCTTCGGAGTGCTTTTTTGTTTACCAGGGTAATAACTAGTTTTGAATGCTGATGCGTTTTTATGATATTTACAAACAATATGAAACCAAACATTTTTACCATATTTTTAATTCTTGGCTCATTAAGTATACTCAATGTAAAGGCTCAAAAATTATCTACTGGCTCAGTTAATAGGATAGATTCATTAAATCTAGATACTTTAAATGATCTTGAAATTAGACTTGAAGCATTAGGTAAATTGATGATTACTTCTACTGATGAACAAGAACGATTAACATCGGCCTATCACTTTGTTAAAAATTTTGTAAAAGCTTTGCGCATTGAAAATTCTTACTTTTATAACTTTGACACCATTAAAAACATATCGGTATTGCCATCTCCTGATAATGTTTTCCGTATTATTACTTGGAATTTAGCACTAAACAATCAAAGCTATAGAAACTACGGTGTAATTCAACTCAACCCCGATTATTTAAAAACAGTTAAAGACACTACCAATCTTAGAAGTTATTATCCATTAATAGATCGTTCTGATTTTATTAAAAACGCTTTGGATACAACAGTTAGCAGTGAACATTGGTTTGGAGCATTGTACTATAAAATAATTGCTAACACCTATAAAAAGCAAACCTACTACACATTGATTGGTTGGGATGGCAATACGATGATGAGCAACAAAAAAATAGTTGAATCATTGTATTTTGAAAAAAATGAACCTCGTTTTGGCGCTTCAATTTTCGATTTAAAAGACAAACGTTTTAAACAGCCTTTAAAGCGTATGATATTTGAATACAACAACAATGCTAATATGGTGCTACGACATGAGCCAAGTAAAAATATTTTAGTACAAGAAAACGTTGCTCCAACTCGTCCGCAAGACTTCGGACATCCAGAAACTTATGTACCAGATGGCAGTTACGACTTTTATAAATTTAATAAAAAAACTGGCCATTGGGAAAAGCAAACAGATATGCTTAAAGAGTTTGACATGCAGAAGTAATGATATTTATTACTTAATAAACAGCATATCATTTGTAAATATATGGTTACCCTTTAGTCCTTTTTGGGCATAATATATCATTGATTTAGCTACCATCTCAACGGGAATCGCTTTTATCTTTTTTAACGAACCAATAAATAAAAACCTAGTATACTTCATCAATACTTGAGCTATCCATTCCCCAAACCTAAACTCACTGCGGTTAGTTAATAATAAACTTGGGCGAACAGTGATGAAACTATTATAATTTAAATTAGCCACATGTAGCTCTATATCGCCCTTAACCTTATTATAAAAAATTGTAGAGTTATAATCAGCCCCCATTGCGGTAACTAAAATAAACTGTGATGCCCCTTTTTGTTTACAAATACGCGCCACATCAAGCACGTAATCGTGATCAATTTTATAAAAAGCTGGTTTACTGCCAGCCACTTTAATGGTTGTACCTATACAGCAGTATACATCATCAGCAGCCATTTGGTCACTGTATTCATTCAACTCATCAAAATTAACAATCATAACACTTAACTTATGATGTTTAATGGTTAACGGCTTGCGCGATAAAACCAAAATACCTAAATAGCTATTATCTTCTAATAATTGATATACTAAGGCTTTGCCAACTGCTCCTGTTGCCCCTATAACTAATGCTGTTTTCATTTTTTGAATTTGTTACTAATTTGATGACAAAGTTAACAATTAACACATGTCACAATACATGAAATTATTTGCATAGTTTCAAATTATAACAATTTAAAAACCTTTCTTTTTCTGAATTAAATACTTGATTATAATATAATTAATAAAATACCGAACACTTCGCAAATAGGCTGCGAAGTGGTAAACAAACTTTGTACTCAGAAATAAAAACAAATAACGTCATGAATAAACTAGAACAAATGGTTTACACCGTAAAACCTACTCAGATTTTAGACAATGCCTTACAGACTTTACATCGCGGTGAATTTACAGAAGCACTTCATTTATTTAATATGGTGCTATTGCTTGATAGTGAAAACAAAGTAGCACAAACAAAACGAGCTTTGTGTTACATTTACATGGGTAAGCTTAAAACAGCACAAACCATTTTGACTAATATGTTGGAGGAAAGAGAAAACAATTCGGAAGTATTTTTCCATTTGGCAGAACTATATAAGATAAACTTAAACTATGACGTTGCATTAACCTTTTTAGTTAAAGCACTTGAAATAGATAACCAAAATGCAAATTTTTTAATGATGGCCGCAGAATTATGTTACTTACAAAAGGATTATGATGAAGCATACCATTTTATTAATAAAGCCATTGTAGTAAGTCCATTTAGAAAAGACCTATATTATTGGAGAGCGCTTGTATTTGTTAAATACAACAAACCAGAAGTTGCAATTGGCGATTTAAATAAAGCAATAAGTATAGATGACCATTATGCTGATGCATATAGATTAAGAGCACATTGCAAAATGCTTACGGGCGATATTGAAAACTACCTAAAAGACTTAAAACTAGCACAAAATGTGGTAGATTACTTACATAACCAACGTTTAGCCGCATAAACTACCCTGTTTTAAAATAAAGTTGGTTTTATATTAAAGCCAATTCGCAGGTTTATATATGGACTACTTTTTCCCAAAAAAAGAAAATGGATGTTTATAACATAGCAGATAATAACATGTTACTAACATATTTATTTTCAATGTGCATAAGCGCAAAGTAATTCATAAATTTTGTGTGTATCTATCAGTATTAAGATTCGGGTAAACCAAGCTTGCAATGTATATTTACAACATGTTTTAACAGAAACATACACTCAGATTATCAACACTTTAAAAAAATTACCATATAATGGAAGAAAAGGTAACCGTTCTAGCGAAGAGAAAAACTACTGCATTTTTGTTTGATTACTTAATGGATCAAAAAGTTATTTTAACTATCACTCCTCGTCCAATGATTAATGATGAGTTTGAAATTGACGTGCAAATTGGCAACATTAAACAAGCCATTGCATTAGGTATGTTTTTAAAAGAAAACAAGTATGAGGTTTTTGGCTTGGGTGAATATAACAAGTTAAAAACCGTTACTAACGGAAACGGCAGCAACAAAAAAGTTGACACTAAAGAAGATTTAACTTCTAAAATTACTGAAGAGTCGGCTCCGTTGTTGAACTTTTAACCCACATGAATCATTAGATACTATGTAAATGGTAACTATTTGATTTATGCATATAAAATAATGTTGAGTTTTAGATTAAATTTTTACCACTTCAACATTAGCCATTGCAATTAAAAATAAATGCAATTGGCAAAATTAAGAAAACCCAGATTTAAAATTTGTTAAACAATTCGCTAAAGTTGATGATTTACAAATTATTTATCTATTCAGGCCGATTGAATAATAAACTGAATTTGGGATTAATTGGAAGCCCGGTAACGGAAGTTGCCATGTTATAATAGGTTTCATTTTTTTGATTACACAAAAAAGCCCTCGAAGTTTCGAGGGCTTTTTTGTTTGTAATAACTAATGTTGAGACTCTTCCATTAAATATGCTTTTATAAATTGATCTAATTCGCCATCCATTACACCCTGCACATCACTAGTTTCAAAATCTGTACGCAAGTCTTTTACCAGCTTATATGGATGAAAAACATAATTACGTATCTGAGATCCCCACTCTATTCTTTTCTTTCCTGCCTCTAATATTTGTTTAGCTTCATTGCGTTTACGCAACTCCATTTCATATAACTGGGATTTTAACATTTTAAATGCACGCTCTTTATTTGCACTTTGGCTTCGCTCTACCTGACAAACAATAACAATACCAGTAGGCTTGTGCGTTAATTGCACTTTGGTTTCAACCTTATTTACATTTTGTCCACCGGCACCACCACTACGCGATGTTTGAATTTCAATATCTGCATCTTTAATTTCAATCTCAATGCTATCATCAATTATCGGATAACAATAAACTGATGCAAACGAAGTGTGTCTGCGAGCATTGGCATCAAACGGTGAAATACGCACCAAACGATGCACACCATTTTCACCTTTTAAATAACCATAGGCAAAATCACCTGTAATTTCTATCGAACAAGATTTTATACCTGCGCCTTCACCCGGTTGTTCATCAACAACACTTGCTTTAAAACCATGTTTATCAGAATACATAATGTACATACGCATCAGCATTTCTGCCCAATCTTGGCTCTCAGTTCCTCCTGCCCCGGAATTGATGTGAAGAATACAATTAAACTGATCCTCTTCGCCACTCAACATATTTTTCAGCTCCAATGATTCTACCATATCAATGGAAGATTTATAAGCAACTTCAACTTCTTCTTCTTTAGCTTCCCCCATCGTAAAAAACTCATACAACACACTTAAATCCTCAACCGCATTTTCAGTTGCTTGATAAGCGTCAGTCCAAATCTTTTTTTGTTTGATGCTTTTTAAGATCTGCTCCGCTCTTTTAGGGTCATCCCAAAAGGAAGGTTGCAAAGTTTGGTTCTCTTCGTCTTGAATTAATATTTGTTTCCCATCAACGTCAAAGATACCTCCTCAGGTCTTCAACCCTTAAACGTAATGCTTTTAACTGATCTGCTGTCATGTTAATTGTTCTTATTATTTTAATGAATAAAAAAAGGGTTGAAATAGTTTCAACCCTTTTAAATTTTATTTTTATTTATGTTTAGCGAATAGCACCTTCAAAAGTTGGGTTACCAGATAACTTGATGAACTCAACATCTTCTTTTGCCATTTGACGAACAGCTTCATTTTGTTGCACTGCACGAGTTAAGTTACTTGTAACAACTTCTGCATTATTTAAACGAGCACCTGCAATTGCACGTAAGTAATACAATTCCCAGTTCAATTGATCAGGGGCCATATTATCAATGGTTGTTTTTGCACCTGAAGCGTCACCATTTAATAATTGTGCTAACGCTGTATTAAAATCTTTTTTTCCTGATCTATTAAATAAGCTGACAGCGCTTGCATAATCACCTTTTTTAACAGCAATAATTGCCTTGTGGTAACTAACATCAACTCCTTTTGCTTCTGCTTGTTTGTATAAATCTTCTGCTTGTTTAATGTTACCTTTATTTTTAGCAACAACACCCATGTTTGCCAATACTGCACCATTCTCTGGTGATAGTTCATTTGCACGAGTTAAATCATTTCCCGCTTTAGCCATATCACCAGTAGTTAATGCCAATGCACCAGCATTATTAAATCCTCTCCAATCATTAGGGAATTTAGTTTGAAATTTGTTGTAAACTTCCATTTTCTTTACATTATCAGTAGTGATAAGGGCTAAGTGTAACATCTCAATATCGCTTAACGAGTCAATATTAACCATTGCTAATAATTCAGCATCAGTTTTTAATGGTGTTTGACCTTTAACTACTAATTCCGATTTACGCAGTTTAGGCAACATTTCTGATTTAATTTTATCCCAAGATTTTTTATCGTTTTGCCTAATTTGAACTTCTTTATCTGAATCTGATAATGAGTTATTACTGATGATTGCAATCAAAGCAGCTTTATTCTTAAGAGAAGAAGCTTCGATTAATTTAGCTAAACCTGACCAATCTTCTGCTAAAGTAGCACCCATAGTTAAATTTTGGTCATTAACTTCTGTGAAACCTAATTTCTTCAACTCTTTTTTCATGTAACTGAAAGTAGAATTAGCACGTCCTTGAGATAACCCAGAGTTTCTTTGCAACTCTCCTTCAGGTGATGCAAAACCATTGATTGCAATTCCTTTAACTGTCCAATTTTTGTTAGACTTTAAAGATTTTTTCAATGACTCCAATTGCTTTTTGTTACTAATTGATTTACCAGATTTGAAGCTTGGATTAAATCTATCTCCATCAAGCGGAAAATAAATATCAACTGCATTGGTGCTGAATGAAGCAGTGTAGGCAGTACCATCAAATACTGGAGTTTCGCTAGACTTAATTAACAAAGAAGTAGTGATTGTGCCTTCTGCCAAAACTTTATCAGTGAGAGTAGAACCTTTTACAGCCTCAATTGCCTGATAATTACCATTTACTCTAACAGCAAAACTTGGATACAAGGTTGCACGCTTTAAATCTGAATTGTAAGGAATTTTTTCAGTGTAAGTAATTTTACCACCTGTTTTCGAATCAATTTTAAAATCAACTGACTCTAAAACTTTTTCGCCACCTAGCGTTACCGCTTTTAGTTGTACGTCTCCCTTAGCTGTTTTTAAATAAGGCTGAAACTGAACATTCGCTTTGGGATTAAAAGACTTAGCTGGAATGTTGGCACTCATCATAATTAAAATTGAATCGCCTTTTACCTCCAACGGGTTTGGTGTTACGGTGTAATTGTTGTTACCCATGTTTGTTTTTACACTACAACCAGAAGTGATTGCTGCGGCAGCCAACAAAAAAGAGTAAGAAACCTGTTTAAGTAGTCTCATGTTTTTTTATAATTTTGCAAGTGCAATTATACAAGGAATTCGTTTAATTTTACAGCACTTATTTTTTACACAACTAAATTTATTATATTTTGTACATAATTAAAATAAAAGGAAAGGCTAAAATACCTGATTACGTTCAACTTAGAGATGATAATTTCACTCTAATTGCCTACTTTAGAACCGACAGACCTGAGCGTGCATTGGAAAAATGTGGATTAGGAGACAAAATTGAAGATGTTTTTAAACTCTTAAATGAAATACCTTTCGGAAAAATGCACAAAATTAATTGGTAACAAAATTATGGAAACAGTAATAGATTTAACAGATGTACAAATATTTCAAGGTCATAACCTCATATTAAGTGATGTTGATGTTAAAATCGGCCAAGGTGAGTTTGTTTATCTAATTGGCCAAACTGGTAGCGGTAAAAGCAGTTTACTTAAAACACTTTATGGCGAAATAAAGTTAGAGAAAGGAACAGGAAATATAGCCGGTTTCGACCTAACAAAACTTAAACCTAAAGATATTCCGTTTTTAAGAAGAAAGTTAGGCATCGTGTTTCAGGACTTTCAACTTTTAACTGATAGAACAGTTTTTCAAAACCTTTCGTTTGTTTTAAAAGCTACAGGATGGAAAGACGATAATAAAATAAAAGACCGAATTTCGAGAGTCTTAGAACTAGTTGGATTACAAACAAAAGATTATAAGATGCCACATGAGTTAAGTGGTGGAGAGCAACAACGTGTTGTTATTGCACGAGCATTACTTAACGAACCAGAAATTATTTTAGCTGATGAACCTACAGGTAATCTTGACCCCAAGGTAAGTGATGATATCATGAATCTGTTGCATAACATTGCCCAACAAGGAACAGCAATTTTAATGGCTACACATGACTACCGTATAATTCAAAAATATCCCGGTCGTATTTTAAAATGTGCTCAAGGGTTAGTTGGTGAAGCATCATCACTTAATGCTATTCTATAATTTAATTCAAAAGTAAATGACCAATCAATACCGCACCTATAACCCTGACGAGTTAAAGGTAATGGAATTACAAGGTTTGATGCAAGGAGCTATTGCTCCAAGACCTATATGTTTTGCAAGCACTGTAGATACAAATGGAAACGTAAATTTAAGTCCATTTAGTTTCTTCAACATGTTTAGCACCAAACCTCCTATTTTAATTTTTTCACCTGCACGCAGAGGTCGCGATAACACCACCAAACATACTTTAGAGAATGTTCTTGAAGTTGCCGAAGTATGTATAAACGTGGTTAATTATAACATGGTGCAACAAACAAGTTTAAGTAGCACTGAATATCCGCGTGGTACCAACGAGTTTATTAAAGCAGGATTAACAGAAGAACCTTCTTTAACCATAAGACCACCTCGAGTGAAAGAATCTCCTGTGCAATTTGAATGTGTTGTTAATCAAGTTATTCCACTAGGAACCGAAGGTGGCGCAGGTAATTTGGTGATTTGCGAAGTAAAATTAATGCACGTAAATATTGATGTATTAAATGCCGTTGGAAAAATTGACCAACAAAAAATAGATCTGGTATCTCGCTTAGGTGGCGATTGGTATGCACGTGCACATGGCGAAGCTTTGTTTGAAGTGCCAAAACCTTTAACCACTTTAGGTATTGGGGTTGATGCATTACCTATTGAAATTAGAACAAGTACTGTTTTAACCGGCAACGATTTGGGTATGCTTGGCAATACAGAAAACTTACCCGATGCCAGCGATATTGAGGTGTTTAAAAGAATGAACAAAGACTTACTAAACATCATACAAACGCAAACCGGTGACGCTTTGGTTAAAGCCAAACACCAATTGGCTCATCAGTATTTAGAGCTTAAAGAGGTTGAAGCTGCCTGGAAAATATTATTGAGTTAGTGGATATGAAAATCCATTTACTATTTTTTGGGTTATTCATTTCTACTTTTACTTTTTCACAAGTTGATACTACCTTTTATTTCGATGGCGATTATAGTGTGAGTTTAATCAAAGACTCTTGTGCCCTAAAATCAAAACCGATTAACTACCCCTATATTGGATTTGTTGCTTTGGGTAATTCCTTGTTTTTGTGTGATAGGATTTACTTTAAAAAAGGTGTAAAATACGATCAAAAAAAATCATTTGATTTTGGTTACATTTACCTTCAATTTGATTCAACCGGATTGGTGCGTTTGCACGAGTATTATAATCAACAACTCAACACACATTTAAGCATTAACATTAATAATAATGGCAGTGTGTTTTGGGGTAATTTTAAAGCTAAAAACTACACAAGTTATTTGTTGTACAACAATGGTAGGTTTCAGGATATAAATACCACATTAACCAACAACAACGACTCGTTGAGCAATGAATTATATAACAACTTAAAGAAGTACACCAACGCACAAATAGCCAATCAATGGCTTAACCCTAAAAACAATATGAAGGTGAATTTTGTGGTTACTTTTTTACCCGGAGGATTATTAAACAACGCGGGATATCAACTTACTCAGGCAGGTATACCAACGGTTCGTTTTGGCAAATGGACAGCATACAACTTGTTTTGCGATTGTTATCAAACCAAAGAATATTTCAGCAAATAAAAAATCCCGCTATGTAAAATTACAAGGCGGGATTTTTGTATTACCAATTATAAATTTTAGAATTTATTCTTCCACATCATACTTTCAACTGGCTTAACTCCACGTTTGTTGTATTTCGCGTTTTTCTTAGTGTTGTACATGGTTTCAATATCACCCTCTACAGCAAAATAAATTAACTGCCCAATAGGCATACCAGCATAAATACGTACCGGTTGCGCACACGAAATTTCTAATGTCCACGTGTTGCAGAAACCAACATCACCTTTACCTGCTGTTGCATGTATATCAATACCCAAACGTCCGGTACTGCTTTTACCCTCCAAAAACGGAACGTGTGCATGTGTTTCGGTATATTCGGCAGTAACTCCTAAGTACAAGGTATTGGGTTGCAATACAAAACCCTCTTGAGGAATTTCAAATGTTTCAATCTTGTTGTGCTCGCGAGCATCAAGTATACGGTCTTTGTATGTAGCCAAATAACGACCCAAATGAACATCGTACGAGTTAGTACCTAAACACTCCGGTTTAAAAGGTTCAATTAATATGGTTCCTTTTTCTATTTCTTCAAGTATACGTTTGTCTGATAAAATCATGCGTTAAGAATTAAGCGTGCGCAATATAAATGTTGGGCGTTTAACTATATAACATTTTTTAAACATTAGCCTTTTTGTTCTTAAACTTAAGGTTACGGTAGGCTTTAAACCAAGCTGTTTGCTGAAATGTTCGAATAAACTTAACCTTGGCCCAAATCATTGGGTACATAAGCACATTGGCCAAATAAATATGAAAGGGTAATAACTTACCAATATACCCCAAAAACTCGCGATATCCTTTCATTCTTTTATGGTATGATGCCCCTTGTATATCGTAAAAAGCCACTATCTTATCAATAAACAAAGCTTTGTTTTCATGTTGTTTAAAAAAAGTCATTTGCCACTTGTTATCAGCCATAATTTTAAGACTTGCATCTAAATAAGTCATGTATTCAAACACCGATTTGCGTGTAAACGTGGTTTGATGACAAATGGGATACTTAAAATAAAAATCTTTGAACGAAACCTCATGCCCACCAATGTAATTAATACCCGTTGGTTCATTTACCGTCTGCATTTTGGCGTATATAAAATCTACTCGTGTTAAATTTCGATTTGTAAATACATCTTCCAAAACCGTTTTGTTATAAAACGAATCACCCGCATTTAAAAAGTAAAACCACTCGCCTTTTGCAGCTTTAATGCCTTTGTTCATGGCATCATAAATTCCTTTATCGGGCTCACTAATTAAAGTACCAATGTAAGATTCAAACTTTTTAACCTCAGCAACGGTGTTGTCTTTACTGCCTCCATCAATAATAACTAACTCGATGTTTTTATAAGTTTGGTTGATGGCACTATCGAGTGTGTCTTTTATCAACCTTTCGGCATTGTAACATACCGTTATTAAACTAATTAATGGGGTATTCATTTAAAACTGACAGTTACAACCTTTTTTACGAGACTTAGAGGTTTTGCAAGCTTGTATACTAACTATACTTAGAGCTAACGCAGCCAATATGGTATATGTTATTAATTTTTTAAGCACAAGCAAAATTAGTAATTATGCTTAACATTGCAGCAACTTATAAAATTATGAAAGAAATTATTGATTTTGTATTACACATTAACCAACACTTACAAGATTTTGTTCAGGCATATGGAGCATTGGTTTACGCTTTATTATTTTTAATTGTTTTTGCCGAAACTGGTTTGGTTGTAACCCCCTTTTTACCTGGCGACTCTTTGCTTTTCGCTGCAGGTGCATTAGCTGCCAATGAAGTTAATAACCTAAACGTATTTCTAATTATTATACTACTTATTGCTGCTGCTTTAGCCGGAGATAATACCAACTATTTTATTGGCCGATACCTAGCTAAAAAAGGAGAAGGAGCAAAACTTTTTGGACTTTTTACCATACGTAAAGATTACTTAGATAAAACCCATTCTTTCTACGAGAAACATGGTGCAAGAACTATTATTATCGCACGTTTTGTTCCTATTGTAAGAACCTTTGCTCCGTTTGTTGCTGGAGTAGGCAGTATGACTTACAGCAAATACATTACCTACTGTATCGCAGGTGCAATTGTTTGGGTTACCATGTTAACCATGGCAGGCTATATGTTCGGTAACATTGAATGGGTGAAGAAAAATTTTGAACTAGTTGTGTTTGGTATTATTGGTGTTTCATTGCTTCCTATTTTAGTAGAATTTATAAAACATAAATTAAAACCTAACAACTAGCATAGCACTTTTTATTGCCATAAAATTTCAACAATACACATTTCACTTAAAATATAAAAAGCTATATTTGTTTGTGAGATTAACAGTAAAACCCAAAATTTAAATAAAATGAAAAAGTTTCTTTTAGCTATTTCTGTATTAACTGCATGCATATCGCAAGCCCAAATTACACTTACTAGTACAAACTTTGCACAACCAGGTGATACTATTTTTTACGGGGTTGATACCACCACCAAGACTAATAGCAACCTAGCGACAAACAACGGTGCAAATAAAGTTTGGGACTTCTCAGCTACAGGCAAGCAACGCATTTCGGAATCAATATTCCTATCTCCAGCAAATTCTCCTGTTCCCGCTCCTGCAAACATTACCCATGTTTTGGTTGAAGACGAAAATCTTGATGAGGTTATTTTTATGAATGTAACTAGCAATGGCGTTAAAACGATTTTGCCCAATCCAGTTCCTTTCGGAAATGGCGATGCATTCTTGGGCTTGAATAGCATCTCATTTCCGCTAAGCTACCAAACAAGAACAAGAGATACCATAGAATCAAGCTTTGTTTTACCTGCTTCATTATTGCAAGTACCTTTGTTTGATTCGGTAAGAATCACACTTATCATAAAGTTAGACGTGTTGTGCGATGGATGGGGAACACTTAAAACACCAACAGGTGAATATGGCTCTTTAAGACTAAAGCAAAGCTCGATAACCGACTTTAAGTTCGAAGGTGGGCGACCAAATCCTTTAAATCCATCAAGAATGATTTGGATAGAAATACCATTAGGAGATTTACCATTCGAATTCCCAAGCAATCAACTTGATGTAAGCTATATATGGCTAAGTGAAAATAGCAAGTATTTTCTTGCTGAAGCAACCATGCTTACTGATACACCAAATACACAAGTTGAATTCAGGTATCAGGTTCCTCGTCCTACATCAACAGGTTTATACAACCGAATTGCAAACAATTTTAATACTATTACATATCCAAACCCGTCAAATGATATATTAAATATTGAGGCAAACCTATCAGCCAATCAAACCTACTCGGTTGTAATTAGCGATATTACCGGAAAAACGCTAAATAGCTTTAAAGTTGTAGGAAACAATCAAACCAAGATTACCTTACCAACTGACAATTTGAACAGTGGATTATACTTAGTTAATATAATTGGCAGTGATGGTCAAGCCACTGTAAAATTCAACGTTAGCCGATAAATTTATTTCTTTTTATAACAAAGGGTCGATTGCATGCAATCGGCCCTTTTATTTTATTATAACCAATCTTTATAAACAACATATTTACTCCACTTGCCTTCTAGCTTGGGTACCTCATCGAATAAACCAAGCATAGAAGCCCCACTCCCACTCATAGCTGCGTATGTAGCACCTTGTTTGTACAACCAACTCTTAACTTCTTTAAGCTCAGGAATGCTCTCAAAAACCGAAAGTTCAAAATCATTTACCAAATTTTCTTTCCAAGATTCTATTGGTAATTTGATTACCTTTTTTAAAGATTGTTCTTCATTAAAAACTTCTCTTCGCTTAGCATATTTGTATGCGATGGCTGTATTGCTGTGCGCTCCGGTGTTCACTAAAACCAAATATTTACCAGTTAACGATAAATCAAAAGGCTCCAACTCGTGACCTTTTCCAAATAAATATGCTGGCTTATTTTGAATAAAAAATGAACAATCACTTCCTAACACGGCTGCTCTACTTTCTAAGGATGTTGTATCGAGATTAAGATCAAAAAGTTTATTCAACATTTTTAACATATAAGCTGCATCACTGCTGCCTCCACCTAAACCAGCACCCATGGGTAGCAACTTGTTTAAGTGAACCAACACAGGAGGCAAATCAAATTCTTTATCCAACAGCTTATAAGCACGTAAAACCAAATTAGTGTCAATGTTGCCACTAATATGTAATCCATGTTGTACAAAAACACATTTATTGTTTTTGGCATAAGCCTTGTTCTCTATACATTCTAGCATATCACTAAAATTAATTGGATAAAAAACTGTTTCAATATTATGAAAACCGTCATCACGTTTATTAATAACGTGTAATCCTAAATTGATTTTAGCATTCGGATAACTAATCATTGCTTTATTATTTACCTTTGTACAATTGCAAATTAACACATAAATAATGCAGGAATATAAAATTAAAATCGCGCTTATCACAATAGCATTTATGTTGTTTATTGATATATACGCATGGCATGGTGTAAAACATATTTTAGAAAAAAAAGGAAAGCAGGTAACCTATTGGGGTAGGATAATTTGGTGGGGTATACCCATTATTCTAATTACCTTATTTACCATAGGTTATTTATTTATTGAATTGGAAACAAATGGCAAGTACCGAGTATACATTGCCGCGAGTATATTTATCATATACTTGAGTAAATTCACGCTCCTGCTTTTTGTTTTGGTTGATGATTTAAGACGTGCATTTCTATGGATAAAAAAGACAAGTAATTTCAACCAAAGTCCTAATGATAATGATGATACTGCTTCAGAAACAGTTTCAGTCTCTAAAAAAATATCTCGTAGTCAGTTTCTTGCACAAGCAGGAACTCTTACAGCAGCCGCTCCATTAATTTTACTTACCAAAGGTGTATTTAAAGGCGGCTATGACTATCGAATTCATCACGTGCCCTTGTACCTAAAAAACTTACCACCTGCATTCGAGGGCTTAAAAATTGCGCAATTAAGCGATATTCACACAGGCAGTTTACTAGATCAAGATGCTGTAAAAAAAGGAATGGATATGATGATGGCTGAAAAACCTGATGTGATATTTTTTACGGGCGATTTGGTTAATAACGAAACAAAAGAAGCATATAATTATGCTAACATGTTTAGCGAGTTAAAAGCGCCAATGGGTATTTTCAGTATCTATGGCAATCACGATTATGGTGATTATATTAGTTGGGAAACAAAGGCCGCAAAACAAAAAAACTTAGACGACTTAGCGAAATTACACTTTGACATGGGATGGCACCTAATGCGTAACGAACACCTAACTATAGATAAAGGCGGGCAACGTATAGGTTTAATAGGGGTTGAAAACTGGGGAAATAAAGGTCGTTTCCAAAAGTTTGGAGATATAGATCAAGCCATTAAAAACATGCCCGATGTGCCTGTTAAGTTATTACTTTCTCACGACCCAAGTCATTTCGATGATATTGTAAGTATTAAACATCCAGATATTGATGTAACCTTTAGTGGCCATACCCACGGAATGCAATTTGGTTTCGAATTCGGTAAAATCAGATGGAGTCCATCACAATATATTTACCCACATTGGGCAGGCTTATATGAAGTGAACGGAAGTAGGTTATATGTTAATAGGGGATTTGGTTTCTTAGGCTATCCAGGGCGTGTAGGTATTATGCCAGAAATTACCCTATTCGAATTAAAGAAGTTTGGTAAGCTTTCTTAAAACCACCTTTTATAAAATAGGTTTAACTAATTTATTGTTTTAAATGACAAAATATACGAGAAAGTAGAACTAAGAATTACTAAGTGGATTGATATTATTCTAAAGCAATTCTCATTCGTTTTAATCCTCGTTGATCATAGACCACAACTTATCTTTAAGCTGTATGATGTTGAAATTAGTTGCCGAACTGATAAAAATGTGCGGCACTTTAGGTAATTCTTTTTTCATTTCAGCCATCAATTCCTTATCCAATAAATCAGATTTAGTGATGGCCAATAGTCTTTTTTTATCCAGCAACTCTTTATTGAATTTTTTCAATTCATTCAACAACACTTTATACTCGGCCTTGATGTCTTTACTATCCGCAGGAATCATAAATAATAATGTGGCATTACGTTCAATATGACGCAAGAATCTTAGTCCAAGACCCTTCCCCTCATGCGCACCTTCTATAATTCCAGGTATATCAGCAACAACAAAACTTTTATAATCTCTGTATTCAACAATACCTAAATTAGGCACAATGGTGGTAAATGGATAGTCTGCTATTTCAGGTTTTGCAGCTGTTATTACACTTAATAAAGTAGATTTTCCTGCATTGGGAAAACCAACCAATCCAATATCAGCAAGTACCTTTAGCTCTAATATTTTCCATTCTTCTTTACCTTCTCTACCAGGAATTGCATAACGCGGTGTTTGATTGGTGCTGCTCTTAAAATTCGCATTCCCTAAACCACCTCTTCCGCCTTTTAACAAAATCTCTTCTTGTCCATCACGAGTAATTTCGAATAAAAACTCCCCCGTTTCAGCATCTTTAGCTACCGTACCAAGTGGAACATCTAAATAATCATCTTTACCATCTTTACCATGGCAGTTCGAATCTCTTCCATTTCCTCCTGGTTCTGCTATAACATGCTTGCGGTATTTCAAATGCAGTAACGTCCACATTTGTGCATTTCCTCTAACAATAATATCCCCACCTCTGCCACCATCTCCACCATCAGGTCCACCCATTGCCGTTTTCTTATCGCGCAATAAATGCATACAGCCATCCCCACCTTTACCAGAGCGACAACAAATTTTCACATAATCAACAAAATTAGATTCGGCCATTTATTTTGGTAATCCTTAATATTAGTTAGCAGCACCCTCAATGGCTTGACATAATTGGTTAAAAATAACCTCAACTTGGCCAATTCCATTAATGCCTTTGTATTTATTTTGAGCCATATAATAATCTTTAACAGGCATTGTTTCTGCATTATACACGTTAATGCGGTTTTGTATCACTTCAGGATTTTGATCATCAACACGGCCACTCTCCTCACCTCGAAGTAGCAATCGCTTGCGTAATTCTTCCTCTTCAACTTCTAATGCAAGCATCATGGTAATTGCGGCATCCTTTTCTTTTAATAAATTGTCTAATGCCAATGCTTGTGCTTGTGTACGTGGGAACCCATCAAAAATAAACCCTTTAGCGCTAGGATTAGCATTTACCTCACTAGCAAGCATACCAATGGTCACCTCATCAGGTACTAATTGCCCCTTATCTATATAACTTTTTGCTAAGATACCTAACTCAGTACCTCCTTTAATATTTGCTCTAAAAATATCACCTGTAGATAGGTGAACCAAATCGAATTTTTCGATAAGTTTAACGGATTGAGTTCCTTTTCCAGCACCCGGAGGGCCAAATAGTACAATGTTTAACATTGATGTAAGTATTAATTTTAAGGATGCGCAATTTACACGTTTTTATTGTCAAATGGTACTTCACGTCCTCCTTTTTGTTATTTTATATATATATTCATCAAACAGGATATGCCAATTGTGCAATCGCAAAATATACTATCTTTACTGCGTGAAAATAATAGCTTATATAGCACTAGGAGGAGCAGTTGGCGCCTTATTAAGATATGGGGTAGGACTTGTAATTAAACCTGAAAACACGATAGCATTTCCTATACATACATTCTTAATTAATGTAGTAGGATGCTTTTGCATTGGAATTGCAGCATCTATTTTACAAAACACTCAAACCAATGAACTAATCCAGTATTTTGTTATTATCGGATTATTAGGTGGATTTACAACATTTAGCAGTTTTTCACTCGAAAGTTTTTACTTATTAAAAAATGGCAAATCACTTGTGGCCGCCAGTTATGTGTTACTAAGTAATTCAATAGGAATAATTGGAGCATTTATAGGTTACCATGTTCATCAATTTTTAGTAAAGATATGAGGGGTGTTGTGGTAAAATCAACGGGAAGTTGGTATCTGGTTAAAACACAGGAAGGTGATTTTATAAAATGTAGGATTAAAGGGAAGTTTAGACTTGAAGGAATTAAACATACAAACCCAATTGCTGTTGGTGATTTTGTTGAATATACAATAGAAGATAACAACCAACAAAATACAGCTGTAATCAATAAAATTCTCGACAGAAAAAATTATATCATCAGAAAATCTAGTAATCTTTCAAAACAAACACACATTATAGCTAGTAATTTAGATCAAGCATTACTTGTTGCGGCTTTGGTACAACCACAAACATCATTAGGATTTATTGATCGCTTTATAATGACTGCTGAAGCTTATCATATACCAACTATTGTTATATTTAATAAAGCAGATTTATATGAGGGACCATTGGAAGAGATACTTCAAGAGACCATGTCAATATATAAAAACATTGGTTACACTTGCATGGAGACTTCAGTAATATCTGGTAAAAACACAGAACAACTAAAATCAATATTAAAAAATAAAAATACATTAGTAGCAGGTCATTCTGGCGTAGGAAAGTCATCATTATTAAATCATATTTCGCCAGGTTTAAATCTTAAAACAGGAGACATTTCAAACTTTTCACAAAAGGGAATACACACCACCACATTTGCTGAAATGTTCGACCTTAGTTTTGGAGGAAGTATTATAGATACACCAGGTATAAAAGAATTTGGTATAGTTGATTTTAATGAAAGTGAAATTTCTCATTACTTTAAGGAGATGCATCCTTACATCACAAAATGCCGATTTAATAATTGTAAACATTTGAATGAACCAGGATGTGCAGTTAAAGAAGCCGTTGAAAAAGGGAATATAGGACACGAACGTTATGACAGTTATATAAACATCTTAACCAAAAAAGATTACTACGAATAATTATGAAAGTGATTGTACAACGTGTATCAGAGGCATTTGTTCGTGTAGATGATAATATAACTGGTCAAATAACTAATGGCATATTACTTTTAGCGGGTTTCGAA
This sequence comes from Bacteroidota bacterium, assembly GCA_027482225.1. Classification (GTDB taxonomy): domain Bacteria; phylum Bacteroidota; class Bacteroidia; order UKL13-3; family UKL13-3; genus UBA6183. Next base: position 215,297 of record JAIXWD010000016.1, on the reverse strand, counting down.
GAAAGTGATCGAATAGACGATTTTGAATGGATGAGTAAAAAAATTGTAAACCTAAGAATATTTAATGACGAACAAGGAATAATGAACTTAAGTTGTATTGATATGGATTACAATATCTTATTGGTTAGTCAATTTACACTTTATGCCAGTACAAAAAAAGGAAACCGTCCAAGTTACATAATGGCATCTGAACCCAATTTAGCCAAAACACAATACCATACTTTTCACAAAATACTTGAAAATGAAATTAAAAAGCCTGTTCCTACAGGTATTTTTGGCGCAGATATGAAAGTTAGTTTATCCAATGACGGCCCTGTAACTATAATAATTGATAGTAAAAACAAATCATAAAAAAACCCGAACGATGTTCGGGTTTTAATTTTTTATTTAGAACACTAGTACTCCCATAAGTCATGTTCTTTTTCGAACAATTCATTTTTAATTCTTTCAGACTCTAATAGAGCAGCTACACCATCATCTTTAAAATCAGAAAATTCTTTAATTGCAGCATCATAAGGATTTGCTTCTTTAACAATGTAACTGCTGAACAAACGTTGTTCAAACCAATCATCATAAGTTAAACGTGCTGCGTCATTTTGACGGTTAAAAACTTCCATGTTTACAAGAATACTTCTCACGTCAGCTGGATCTGCATCACTCACATCTTTGTGGTATTTTAACCATGCCCATTCAACTTCACCTATCTCAGCACCCTCAACTTTAGGAGCAACAATTGGAGCAATAGCAATAATACGAACATACATTCTTGATTCTTTTTTATCGAAAATCCAATCTTCAACAACTTTATATTTTTTAATATCTGTAGCAGCTAACTTGATTAAGATTGTATCCATGTAAAAATTAGATGGGTCCTCAGGATCACCATTTGGATCTATTAATTTTTTATCTGGCTTTTTATCACTAAAGTAGTTAACAAACTCCTCAGGACTGCGGAAACTATTCAAAGAATCATCTTTGTATGCTGTAAGTTTTCCTGAAACGATAGCATTATAAATGATAATATTTAAAGGGTTTTTAGGCCATTGCATAGGCTGATTTTGCTTTTCGCGAGTATCAACAACGCGCCAAATTCGTTTAGCCCATAAAACATCAGCCTCTCTAAGATAAGGCCAATCAACAACTTTACGTTCAGTTACTGCCTGACGCGTGTAAATGAAATCGTCATATACACCTTGCGCCATTGAAGGCAAAACAGCTAAAGCGGCTACTACTAAAAATATTATCTTTTTCATAATCTTATTGAACATCAAAAACAAGTGGTGTAGGCAATTGTCTTGCACCATCTGGTCCTTTTACTTTTATAGAAGTAATAATGATTTTATCTCCTTTAACCGCTCTGGCAAGTGCGCTTTGCATATTAGAAGATAGCATTTGTCCATTACCTTTTTCAACCATAGGAGCACCTCCACGTTTAGGAATCATTACAAATTGAAACTCGTATGGAATATAATTAACACCATCGAATGCGAAATTCTTTAATGGAGCACGAACTACAGTTTGTGTTTTAACTTGAGCAGCCGCAACACCACCACTAACTTCAATTGTTCCTAAAGCAGGTATTGGATCTGGAACCATACGAACACGATATTCTTGTTCACCCATTTTTTTGGTTGCTCCAGTTCCTCTATCTTTTACAGATGCTACAACTTTTACTTTGCTAGCAGATTTGTTTAGTGATAACAAGTACGAACCTTTTTGCTTAGGATCTGGTTTTAATTGACCTGCACTAGAAGGATCCAAACTTACACTTATATCACTTGCTGCATATCCAGGAACAGAAACTGAAATTGGATTATCTAAACCAATGTATACAACATTCATTTTTGTTGCAGCAATTACTGCAATTGGTTTTACTGCTGTAAAGGCAAATTCAAATGGATATTGTTCTACTTTTCCAGAGGCACGTTTAGTTGTAATAATACCCTTGAACTTTTGTTCTCCTTCGCTACCTGGTGATGTTTCAAATTTACCAATACCTTCTTCACTTTTTATCTCACGGCCATTAACAGAAACAGTTGCATCAGATTTTGATGAAGCAGCAGCAAGAAAAATATCAGCTGCATATTTACTACCAACAGAAACGTATGTACCATTTGTAGGAATAACTTGAGCTTTGAAATTGTCAATAACAATAACATCACCTGTTAAATTTGAACGGAAATAATCTAAAACTTGTGTTTCAGTGTTTTTAATGTCGTTTTCAATTTTGGTTAGTAAAGTAGAAACAGCAGCCAAAGGTGTATGTTCAAACATTTGTGATTCCCATGAAATTTTAACACCTTCATGTGGTGGAGGGTCTGGGGTAACTAAATCACTTTTTATAAATGACTTTTTATCCGCAGGCATTAAAGCTAAGAATTTCTCACGGGTATCATTAATCTTTTTCTTAACCTCTTCGCCCCTTTTTTGAACAATCATCATGTTTGCATGAATTTCGGTATTACTTGCACCAATAAGCTCCTCGTCATCAGTTTTACCATCGCCATTGGTATCTTCGTGTCTACCACCGGTAGCAGTAACAAGTTCCTCTTTTAAATCATGGAAATATTTTATGGCTTCTTTAGAAATTTCAGAAGCTTGCTTTGCCTTGCCTTCTAAATCTATTGCAATAGGATCAGTTGGGTGATCGGCCTTGTATTTAGCTATGGCTGTTAAAGTTTCTTTATTCTTTATATCTATATTCTCACTAGCTCTTACCATACTTACCTCCACCAAGTGGAAGGCTTTCAGGATTTCGGCAGAAACATTTAACGCTAATAGCGCTGTTAACACGAGATACATCATGTTAATCATCTTCTGCCTTGGTGATGCATTACTATCTGACATCTTTTATATTCTCCCTTAATTTAGTAATTATTGAATCGAAAATTTATTATAACTAAATATAATTAGTTAGAAGAACGATTAACATTCATTGCAGCTAACATATTACCATAAACATTGTTTAGGGCAGTTAAATTGGTTGAAAGTTTACCCATTTCATTTTTGAAGTTTTCTGTTTCTGATTGTGTTTCAGACAGATTATTCACTACTTTAGATAGGTTACCAACGAATTCGTTTATAGACTTCAAGTGGTTATTCGATTCAGTAATTTCCAATTCATAAACTGCATTTAGCGAGCTTAAATTTTTGGTCATTCTATCAATTTGAGCTCCGTACTCTTTTGAACCTTCAGAAGCTGTAACTAATCCACCGATAGCATCAACAGCTTTTGCGTATGAGCTACTTATTCCATTAACTGATACTGCAGCATTTTGAACACTTTTTGTGTACTCATCAGTTGCAACCGCAGCAGATGATAAATCTTTTAAATTTGTTACATTCTCATTCAAACTTTTCAAACCATTTCCCAAACTTTGAATTAACTCTGGACCAACTTTGGCTTCTTCCATCATTTTATCTAACTGTTGAGAAACTGTACCTGATGCAGCGCTTTTTTTTCCTTTTTCAGTAGAATCTAAACCTGCTAATTCTGGATAAACCAAAGTCCAATCAGTTTCTTTGTGTAAAGGTTCAAATGCAGAAATTGTAAATAGAAATGCTTCAGTTAATAAACCCACCATTAACATCACATCTGCACCTGGCCAATGCAATATTTTAAATAATGCTCCCACAATTACAACCGCGGCCCCAAGTCCGTATACTTTGGCCATTATTTTTTTAAATTTTTCGCTTTCGAAGATACTTTTTGAACTTGACATGTTAGAAATCTGTTTTTAAAAGGTTAATTTTAATTTATTATAATTGTTGTTTTTATGTATTATTAATTTTTGTCACGATTTGAACGTCCAATGTAACTCATTACGCAACGGAATCCTACATAAGAATTACAACTGTCTTGATATTCGTATGAACGAGAACCGTTTTGCACGAAGTATGCTACATCTTTCCAAGACCCACCACGTATAGTTTTACGTTTAAGAGTTTCAGGATCACTTTCTTTCGCATCATACTGAAAATCAGGATTTAAGTCATGAGTAAATAAATTCCCTGATTCAGCGTATGCTGTACTAGTCCACTCTGCTAAATTGCCTGCCATATCATACAAACCAAAATCATTTGGAAAGTATGATGCCACACGTATAGGATAAACCCCACCATCAGAACTATATTCACCACGACCTGGTTTAAAGTTAGCAAGTGCACATCCTTTGGCATTGCGAATATATGGGCCACCCCATGGATACATAGTTTGATCACGACCTCCACGAGCAGCGTACTCCCACTCATATTCTGTAGGCAAACGGAAACTCGTTACAGTATTTTCAAGAATATCTGCATAGAATGAATTTAGATATTTTGTTCTCCAATCACAAAATGCATTTGCTTGATGCCAATTAACACCGACAACAGGATAATCATCATATTTTGGATGCCAGAAATAAACCTGAGTCATTGGGTCATTGTATGAATAAGTGTAATCGCGAATAAATACCAATGTATCAGGGTATATCTCTACTTCTTTTTTCTTTTTGAAATCAGCACGGTTTACATTTTTCCAGTTTTGACGTTTTACTTGAGCAGCAGCACGTTGATCAATAAAATCATAACTATACACTAGCTTTCTAACATCAATTTGCTTCACTTTGTAGTAAGTTTCAGCTTGGTTATAAAAGAAGTTTTTAATATCTTCTGTTGCTTTAACATCTTCCTCGTCTATTTTCTCTTCCCAATTCAACCCACGCATAGATTCGTCCTCTTCACCCTCAGGTAGTGGGAAAAAATACTTCTCAGGATTGTTTTCGGCAAGTTTATTTCTGAACAAAGAATCTTGAACCCAATATACGAACTGACGATATTCGTTGTTTGTAATCTCTGTTTCATCCATGTAAAAAGATGTAATGGTTATTTGCCTATTTGGGGCAATTTGAGCCATTGGGATGTCTTGCTCATTGGCACCCACATGAATTGATCCTGAAGGAACGTAAATTGTTCCATAAGGTTGTGGGTGAAACCATGTTCTTCTTCCTGGTACACCGGTTAGTTCGCCCTTGTCACTGCTCATGCCGCAGCCGAACAATGTACCTAAAATTAGGGCTGATATAAACCATTTGATGTTTTTCATTTTGGAATGATATAGTTAGTTTTAATAAGGCAAAATTATATAATTTGACTAAAAATACAACTTCGCTGTAGTTTTTTTTAGATTCTTAACGTTCACCACAGCTAACTTATTGTTAATCACTATAAAAATCTTGGTGTATAAATTGGTCTTATGGTTTTTACTGGAGGCTCTGTTTTAAATCCAAAACAATGTCTGTAGCTAATTTCTACTGTACCATTACTAAACTGTGATAGCTTACTTGTTGTTAAATCATAAGATACCATAGCGCTTGATACATCAGAAAATTTATAACCCGCAAGCAATGCCAATGCGTCTACCGAACGGTAAGTTATACCTCCTAATATATTTCCATTATAGGTTGTCATTACATTTAAATCAAGTGAAGTTTTTATCGCATTTTTAACAAAAATATTGGGCTCAATAGTAAATGTACCCATATCATAAACACCACCAAGCATTAAATAATAGTGCATGGTTGCATTATATTTTATTGGTCCATAATTAACTTGTGCCTGATTTAAATGCGTACCTGATAAGCTTGCATAAACCTTATCAAATCCGGCAATTGATGGAATTTGGTAATATATACCGAAGTTCAAATCCAAGGCATTTCCGTTAACTAAACTGTTTGGTATCGCTTTGTCACCATCATTTTGTGGTTTAAGCTTACCTCCATCAAGTGATTTTTGAATAAAACCGATGCCAATACCACCCGATAACTTATGTTGATTTTGGAAAGTATGGTGATATGCTACAGAAATTGTTGGCGTTAAAGTACTTTCAAAACCTTGATTATCGCTAAAGATATTTAAACCTAAACCTAACTTTCCGCCCAATAGCGGAGCATGTACGTTGCCACCAAAAGTTGATGGGCTTTGACCTTTTTCTTTAGAGCCGAAGCCTAACCACTGTGTACGATATAAAAGCGAGGCACAAATTTTCCCATCTTCACTTCCTGCAAAAGCCGAATTATAATTAAGTTTATTGCGGAAGAACTGCGTGAATTGCGCATCTTGCTGAGCAAAGACAGAACTTGCACCGGTTGCCAATAATATGCCTAGTAGTAGTTTCTTCATGCGATTAAAGTAGTGTTGTTTTATTTTTGATTAACAAGTATACAACATTATTTTAATAAGTCAAATGGTTTTTAAAACAAAAAAAGCGACAACACTGGTGTTGCCGCTTAAAAGTAATGTTACATCAAGTTACATTTTCTTATTGTGAGATTCGATGTGCTTATCCAAAGCCATTATCATACTTGGGCTTTCAGGGCTTGGAGCCATTATATTTACCTTTAATTTAGCATCAATAATTGCTTTAACTGTTGTTGCCCCCCAAGCAGCAATAAGGGTATTATTTTGTTTAAATTCAGGGAAATTTTCGAATAAAGAACGGATATCAGCTGGGCTAAAAAAGCATATAATATCGTAGTTTACATTGGTTAAATCGCTTAAATCAGAGGAAACAATTAGATAGAAGAATGCTTCTTTATATTTAAACTTATTCTTCTTCATAAACTTTTCGATGTCTGGCTTTCGCCAGTCACTACAAGGGAAAAGATAGTTTTCGGTAGGGTGGTTTTTAATCACATTTAACAACTCTGTTTCGGTAGATTTACCAGTAAATACCTTACGCTTGCGTACTTGAATGTACTTAGCTAAATAATTTGCAATACTATCGTTTACACAAAAATACTTAGTTTCAGGAGGCATCTCGATTTTAGCCTCGATACACATTCTAAAGAAATGGTCAACCGAATTCCGGGAGTTAAGGATAATAGCTGTGTAATCTAAAATATTAACCTTTTGGGTTTTAAACTCTTTGTAAGGAATTGGTGACACTGTAATAAAAGGTCTAAAATCCATCTTTAAGCTTAAACGCTTGGCTAACTCAAAGTACGGTGACTTGTCAGACTCCGGTTTGGGTTGAGAAATAATAATACTTTTTATTTTGGCGTTTTTCAAGAGTGATAATTGTTTAAAAATTTAACAATAATAAACCAAGGTGCTATTTCAAGTGCGCAAAGATAAAGAAATAAATAAAATGTTGGGAAACTGAAAAAACTATTACTTAAAAGCAGAATCCGAATAACTCGATAAACCACGCTAAAAAAGAAAATTGCGATAATGGCTTGTGAAAGCACAACAGCTAAAAAGGCATTATTTGCGTATATGCTAAAAACTGTTACTGGGAAAATAACTAATGCTACAAAGTTATTTACTGATATGGTATTGCTAACAAAACCAACAGCTAAATTTTTCATTTGCAATAATACACCTAAAATATAGTGAAGCAGAAACTTTGCTAAATATACCAATGTTAATACTATGATTACCAAACCAAACTGAATTTTGTAGTTTTCGAAATAAAGTAAATGCTTTAGCTCCATGTAATTGGTAATAAACAAGGCTGCAATAAAAAGGTAAATTGCAAAAAGCTGAATAATCACAAAACCAAAGAAAGACCGCTGATCTTCCCAAATTTTACGACTTAACTTTAAATTGAATACCGATAAAATAAAGGTACGAAAGTTATTAGAATTGGATATACGAACAAAAGCAACATAAGCCAAAATAAAAATGATCGCAATGAACTTCCATTTGTTTTGATCTACATCGCGGAGCTTAATTTCTTTAACAGTGGGTAAATTTTTACGTGCGGTTTTACGTTCAATATATTGGTTATTTATGGTCGCGTAAGATTTAAAAATACGATTAAGTATGGTATCATTAGTTAATGTATCCATCAAACTATAAGAACTTCTATTTCTAAAGATTGTTGATTGAAAAACACTATCAGTATATAGACTATCGCTAACATAAGTTGTATCAGCTGAAAAATTAAAACTATCAGCATTATTTTGTGCTAACACACTTTTACATGCAAACATGTTAAATAGAATGACGATATATATTATTACTAATCTCATTTAAAAATAATTCACAAAACCAAAATGTATTTTAGCCTTATTAAATTCTATACTGTTATTAAATTGTTTACCTACAGCATAATATAAAGAAAAGATCCCAGCTCCTGTTTCAAAATTCAACCCGGCACCAAAACCAAAGGGAGTGTCTTCTATAATTGGTTTTCTGATTGTATTTTGATACCATGCTCCATTCCAAAATAACATAACATGGCTATTTTGTTGCAACAAATATCTAATCTCTGTGTTTATTATTCCGTAGGATGAAGCAAATATAGCCTGTTCATCGAACCCTTTTAATGAACGAATTCCACCAAGTCTGAATAACTCACTAAAAAACAACACAGGACTTTGCACATGACCGAAATTACCTTCAACCCTTATGGTACTTCGCTGAGTAAGGGGTACAAACACATCTCCTTTAAACAATAACCTGTACTGTGTGGAGGACAACTTTTTGCTATCATATAAACTTTTTACTGAACCATCAGTTTGGGTTAACTTAATTGCATCTACCGTGGGATTCCGTATAATTTGTTTTGATCCAACGGCTGCAGAAACATCAAATCCAAAACCTTTTCTGGGATTTAAGTAATAATCGTATCGCACAACTTTGGCACTCAATCCATATAAATTTACTTTTAAATCATTTGATACAGGTAGGGCTTTTGTAATTCTTATGGCATTGGTATCAATGTTTAACAATGATGTATTTTGTATAATGTAAAACAACTTAATATAATCGCTACCAACAAATCTATATTGAATGCCTAAATCATGCTTTACATCTAAAAAAGTACTATCAAATTTCAACAAGTTTAATTCATAATCAACCCCAATATTACTTCGAGCAATATAAGGCCAAGTAATACGTGTTTTTAGCTCTTGTGAGCCACTTAAAAAACTCCTGTATGCCAAATCAAAACCTTTTCCAGTACCAAATAAATTATGCAATTTCAAATTAGCCTCCCCTGTAATTAGCAATTTATCTTTATTATTATCACTACTCGGAGCAAAACCTATGATACCATCAATGCTACTACTTTTTTTATTAGTTAAATAGACAACAGGTTTAGCTGTTGCACCAACAAAATATATTAGAGATGGGCGAGTTGTTTGAATATATGACAACTGACTTAATCGGGCATCAATACGTTTTAAAATTTGCTCATTATACAAGGCATCTTTTTTTATACCCAAATACTTGGCAACATACCAACTTTTAATGCTCGCGTCACCAATAATTTCAATGGTATCAAACTTTACTAAATCGCCTTTATCTAAATTTAACACTGCAGATATTCCATCGCTAAGCACTTCTACACTATCAAATTTAATTTGCGCAAATGGGTATCCGTTTTGCTCAAGATAGCTAATTATTTGTGTTATTTTTTGAACGTAAATTTGATAATTAAAAATCTGATTATAAAATAAATTTTGCCGCCAACCACTTGCCGTAAATATGTCTTCAGGAATATTGCCACCCGACAACTTAATCCACTTGTAACTATTACCTGGGTTTATTGTAACCAAACAAAGTGAATCGTTGAAACGAATATTTGATACACCCGCAGTAAGATAAGATTGCTCGGCAAGCTTATTTATAACTTGACTAATTTTTTGTATGCACTTGGTTGAATCAATAAAAGTTTGATCATCTAACAATATTAGTTTTACAGCATTAGTAGAAGCGCTATCGGATATCCACTTAATTTTGAACATAGCTTGTGGGTATGCTGTTTTTATTTGCAGCACAACCAACAATACAATTATTTTAAAATACCTTTGTGGCACGTTTCAAATTAAACGATTTATCTCTGGAATTACACAAAACATTGGCATCACTGTATATTCATATCCCATTTTGCAAACAAGCTTGTAACTACTGCAACTTTCATTTCAGTACACAAGTTCATTATGCAGCTGATATGGTTAAAGCCATCTCATTGGAGATAGTAATACGTAAACATGAGTTACCAAACAAACCACTTAATAGCATTTATATAGGTGGCGGCACCCCAAGTATTTTGAGTGAATCATTATTAAACGATTTGTTTGAAAGCATTAATAACAACTTTGAAATAGAAAAAAACGCTGAAATAACTATTGAGGCAAACCCAGACGATATTACAACTGTAAAATTACATGCCATAAAAAAAACGCCTGTAAACAGGTTTAGTATGGGCGTTCAAAGTTTTTTTGATGACGATTTAATTTGGATGAATAGAGCGCATAAGGCACATGAAGCAGAAGACAGTATTAAGCTAGTTCAAGATTTTGGCTTTAATAAAATTAGTATCGATTTGATTTATGGAGGCCCTACCCTATTGAATCAAAACTGGATAAAAAACCTAGCAAAAGTAAACGAACTTGGATTGAACCATGTATCAGCTTATTGTTTAACTGTTGAGCCTCAAACTGCTTTGCAAAGTCAAATATTCAAAGGGAAATTACCCGCACTTGATGAAGAAAAAGCCGCAAAGCAATTTAAAATACTCGTTAATCAGCTTGGTGAATATGGATTTGAACAATATGAGATAAGTAATTTTGCACGTAACCATGAATACGCGGTTCATAATACAAGCTACTGGCAAAACGAACCATACTTGGGTGTTGGGCCATCAGCACATAGTTTTAATGGGAAACAAAGAAGTTGGAACATAGCTAATAACCAACTTTACATGAAACAATTAGTTTCGGGTAAATTATCATTAGAAATTGAAAACCTAACCTTAGAGAATAGCATTAACGAGTATATCATGACAGGCCTAAGAACCATTTGGGGGTGCAATTGGCAGGTAATAAATACAAGATTCGGTATTCAATTAGCTAAAATTTTGAAACAAAAAATAGAGCCTTACATCATTAACCAAAAAATAATAGATAATGGGATAAGTTTTAAACTTACTCCAAAGGCCTTTATTTTAGCAGATGGTATAGCAAGTGATTTGTTTTTTGACTAACAATTACCTTAAAGAGTAATAGTTTTTAGTACATTCACTAATAAAATTCAAAATTTCCTCTCTACCACGCTTTTTTAGCGATGACGTTTCAAACATCAAGGGCAATTCTTCCCAACTTTTTAACAACTCTGTTTTAAATTTATTGATGTTTTTTACTGTATCTGACTGTTTATTCTTGTCTGTTTTGGTAAAAATAATAGCTAATGGTATACCCCAATCAGCAACACTATTAATAAAATCTAAGTCTTTATTTTGAGGATCAATACGGCTATCAACTAAGATAAAAACCAATTGTAATTGCTCTCTATTTTTGATATAATCTTCCATAGAATCCTCCCATTTAGAACGCAAGGTTTTACTTCTGCGGGCATAACCATAACCAGGCAAATCAACTAAATACCATTTATCTTCTATCAAATAATGATTTATTGTAATGGTTTTCCCGGGATTAGAGGAAGTGCGGGCCATTTCATTCCTATTCACAATCATATTAATAAGAGATGATTTACCAACATTACTTCTTCCTGTGAATACAAATTCAGGGAATGGCCCCTCGGGGCAGCCTGATAAATCTGCCGAACTTTTTACGAACTTTACTTGTTTAATTTCCATGTAATAATCTTACAAAGCTAACAACCTAAATGGAATACCTTATTTTTGCAAATAATTTTTTACGATTTTGATAGAAGTTAAACCATACAAAGACACACAAAGCAGTAAACGTGAGCAAGTTGAGCAGATGTTTGATAGTATCGCTCCTAAATACGATTTTCTAAATCGTTTCTTATCGATAGGAATAGACCAAATATGGCGCAAAAGAGCGATTAACTCATTGAAAGAGATTAACCCTAAGCAAATCCTAGATGTTGCAACTGGCACTGCAGATCTAGCTATTGCTGCCTTAAAGCTTAATCCGGATTACGTAACCGGAATTGATATTAGCAACCAAATGTTGGAAGTAGGGCGTAATAAAATTAGCAATAAAGCGCTTAATAGTAAAATCACACTTCAACAAGCTGACTCAGCAAATTTGCCTTTTGAAGACAATAAATTTGATGCCATTACCGTTGCATTTGGCGTACGTAACTTCGAATTTTTACAACAAGGTATCAACCAAATGTATCGTGTAACACGTAATGGAGGTAAATTGGCTGTATTAGAATTCAGCAAACCAAAATCGTTTCCGTTTAAACAGCTATATAACTTTTACTTTAAATATATTTTACCAAGTTGGGGTGGTTTAATTAGTAAAAGTAAAACAGCCTACACCTACTTACCAGAATCTGTAGAACATTTTCCTGAGGGAGAAAATTTTGCAGCATACTTAAAAAATGCTGGATACAAGAAAATAGAAATAGAACCTTTAACATTTGGAATTTGTACGCTTTACACAGCCATAAAATAATAACAACACTAACAATATTGTTATGTAGTTTCAATTTGTTTGCCCAAGCCAATATGGAGCAATACGATAATAAACGAATACACTTTGGTTTTACTATAGGAACCAATACTGGTCGTGTGCGAATTGACAGACGCGCAGACCGTGCACCGTTTGATACGGTTAAAAGTATTAATTCGGTTACTTTCCCAGGTATAGGTTTAGGAGCAATTACTAACTTACATTTGGGACAAAACTGGGATTTACGTTTATTGTTTCCTGTAATTTCTTTTGTACAACGAAACATCAATTACGAGTTTGAAAACAGCAAAAAAACGACCCAGATAGAATCCGCTTATTGTGATGCTGACATGCTGATTAAATTTAAATCAGACCGAAGAAAAAATGTTCGTGTATATGTTATTGGAGGCATGAGGGCCAGTTATGATTTAGCATCAACAGTAAAACAAGACAGAAGTATAAATAAACCCGTTGTTTCACTTGTTCCAATTACTTTTGGTTACGAAGTTGGTTTTGGTTTGGATATGTATTTCGAATATTTTAAATTCTCTCCAGAAATTAAGTTTTACAACACCATTGGCAATAGTCTTTACCATGATGGTTATATTTATACCGAATCTATCGACCGATTGGTTCCTCAATTAATTCAATTTTCTTTACACTTTGAAGGATAAGCTATTTACCTACGCACGCTAAATAATGAATTTTAATTTATTAAAAACAGATACCCACACCCATGCTCGTGCAGGTGTTTTGCAAACAGGTCGTGGACCAATAGAAACGCCTATTTTTATGCCTGTAGGCACGCAAGCCACGGTTAAAAATGTAAATCAGCAACAACTAAAAACAGACGTAAATGCCCAAATTATTTTGGCAAATACGTACCATGTGTATTTACGTCCGGGTCTCGAGGTTATTAATAAAGCTGGCGGTATTCATCAGTTTATGAATTGGGATAGACCCATGCTTACTGATAGTGGAGGCTTTCAAGTTTTCTCTTTAAATGATATCAGAAAGATTAGCGAACAAGGTGTTGAGTTTAAATCGCATTTAGATGGAAGTAAGCATCAATTTACGCCCGAAAATGTGATGGATATACAAAGAACAATTGGCGCTGATATTGTTATGGCATTTGATGAGTGTACCCCTTACCCTTGCGAATATGACTATGCAAAACGTTCTATGCACATGACCCATCGTTGGTTAAAAAGATGTATTGAACAATTTGATAAAACAGAACCATTGTATGGTGTTGAACAAAATTTATTCCCTATTGTACAAGGAAGTGTTTACAAAGATTTACGCAAACAATCTGCAGAGTTTATTGCTGAACAAAATCGTGAAGGAAATGCTATTGGAGGTTTAAGCGTTGGTGAACCAGCAGAAGATATGTATGAAATGACTGAACTGGTTTGTGGTATTTTACCTAAAGATAAACCTCGTTATTTAATGGGTGTAGGCACACCTCAAAACATATTAGAATGTATTGCATTGGGTATTGATATGTTTGATTGTGTAATGCCAACTCGCAATGCGCGACATGGTTTTATTTTTACTAGTCAAGGTATAATAAACATCAAAAATAAAAAGTGGCAATTTGATTACAGTCCATTAGACAAACCTTTTACACCCGAATACAGCAAAGCTTATTTAAGACATTTAATTCATACAGGAGAAAATCTTGGAGCACAAATTGCAAGTAAACAAAACTTGATGTTTTATTTGTGGTTGGTAAAAGAAGCAAGAAAGCACATTATTGAAGGAGATTTTGCTACATGGAAAACACAAATACTAAAACAAATTACCACAAGGTTGTAAATTCAAACAATGAACAAATTTAATAAAAAATAAATTTGCACACTATTATTGCATGGTTGCCAAACCAAGCAACAAACAAATGAAAACACTAGACCGATACATCATAAAAAAATTTCTATTAACCTTTGTATTTACATTGGGATTGTTTTCACTTATTGCAATTTTTATCGATATCAGCGAAAAAATTGATGATTTCCTAAAACGTAAGCCACCATTTTTTGTAGTTGTATTTGATTACTATATCTACTTTTTACCCTATTTCTTTGGCATGTTTAGCCCAATTTTTGTGTTTCTAAGTGCAATGTTTTTTAACAGTAAATTGGCTCAAAACAGCGAAATTATAGCAATACTAAATAGTGGAATAAGTTATAAAAGATTTTTACGTCCGTATTTGGTAGCAGCTACAATTTTAGCAACGGTATTCTTGTATTTAAATACTCTGGTAATTCCGTATTGTGATAAGAAACGCTATTCATTTGAAGAAGCATGGATTAATGAAAAAAAGACCACACAAAGCAATAATATTAGTTGTGTGATAGAACCAGGCACAATACTTCACATGGAATCGTTCAATTATTTGGATAGCACTGGTTATAATATTTCGATAGAACGATTTGACAACTATAAAGTAAGCCAAAGGGTATTTGCTAATAGGTTATTATGGAACAGAGAAACACAAAATTGGCGGCTCGAATATTATCAACGAAGACTATTTAAAAACGGAATAGAAATAATAGAAAAAGGAAATATACTTGATACCACGCTTAGAATAAGCCCTGATGAGTTTGTTGTAAAATCAAAGTTTGTTTCATCCATGACAAATCCAGAGCTAAACGAATACATTAAACGAGAAAAAGAAAAAGGTTCGGCAAGCATTAGCAAATATTATGTTGAATTGTATAAGCGAATTGCAAGTCCATTTTCTTTTTTTATACTAACCCTTTTGGCTGTTGCCATTTCCTCACGAAAAAGTAGAGGAGGCACTGGATTACATTTGAGTGTAGGTATATTTCTGACAGCAGCATTTTTATTGATTATACAAGTATTTAATACAATAGGTGCCACCAATGTATTACTTCCTTTGATTGCCGTTTGGATACCGAATGTGCTATTTATGATTATTGCACTATTAATGACTAAATCGGCTCCGAAATAACTTATGAAGGCAAACAAGTTTATTCAACTTCACATCATTATCTTATTTTGGGGGTTAACACCTGTATTAGGGAAGTTTATTTCTTTTGGGGCTTTAGATTTGGTTTGGTACAGATTGGCCATTTCTCTTTTAGGTTTATTACTTTTTATGTGGTACATAAAACAACCTATAACTATGGAAATTAAATCCATAATACATATAGGTTTAATAGGAACAACAGTAGGTTTACATTGGTACTTTTTTTATCATGCTATTAAAGTAAGTAATGTAAGCGTTACCATGGCCGGATTTAGCACATTAACCTTATTTGCTAGCCTTTTGCAACCACTCCTACTTAAAAAGAAATTCTTTTGGGGCGATTTTATTTATGGTATAATTTTGGTAATTGGATTAGGTATTATTTTCAAGTTTGAAACCGACCAATTAGCAGGAATAATTTATGGAATATTAGCCGCATTAACAGGAGCTTTTTTTGGAGTTTACAATGGTAAACTAATAGCTACACATGGTGCGTATAAAATTACTTTTTACGAGTTTATAGGCGCTCTTATATTCATCACAATAGCCAAATTAGGTTTTGATGAAAAAGGATTTGAGCTGCCATCTATTGGAATTAGTGATGGTTTTGGGTTAATTATTTTAAGTGTGCTATGTACAATAATTGCATTTACTTGGAGTATTGAAATATTAAAACATTTTAGTCCGCTTACCGTAATTATAACCAATAACCTAGAACCTGTTTACGGCATCGTTTTTTCACTATTGTTATTTGGCGACACCGAATACATGAGTAGTGGGTTTTATGTTGGAGCTGTAATTATTTTAATTAGTGTATTTACTTACCCGCTAATAAAACAGCGCTTTGTAAACGATATGTAAATTAAACTCAATTAAAATGAAACGATTTATTTATTTGATTTTATTAATTGCTGTTGTAAAAATAACTTGGGCACAACAATCTTTTAAGCAAGGTGATTTATTGTTTCAAAATTTAGATTGTGGCCCTTTATGCGATGCCATAGAGCAAGTTACTTTTGGAAGAGACAGTTTAAAATTTTCACACATTGGTTTAATTTACATTAAACAAGATAGTGTTTATGTAATTGAGGCTATTGGGAAATCGGTTAAGTTAACGCCTTACCAGGAATTTAAAAATCGTACACAAAACTCACTATACTTAGGACGTGTTAAAGCAAATTATTCATCTTTAATTGACAGTGCTCTTTCATTTGCCATCAAACAAATTGGTGTACCCTATGATGAGCCATTTTTATACAAAAATCAAAAGTACTATTGCAGCGAGTTGATTTATGATGCATTTAAATCATCAAACCAAAACAACCCGTTTTTTGAATTAGAACCTATGACCTTTAAAACACCTAATAGCAATGATTACTTTAAGGCATGGGTTGATTATTATAAAAAGTTAAACATTGAAATACCTGAAGGTAAACCAGGAATTAATCCGGCCGGGATTTCACGCAGCAACAAAATTAATTGGTTAGGCATTATAAATTAAATAACATGGTAAAGCACATTGTATTTTGGAAATTAAAAGATGAAGCAAATGGCATGAGTAAATTAGAAAATGCAGCAGCCATTAAACAAAAACTAGAAGATTTAAACGGCAAAATTGAAGGTTGTATTAAACTGGAAGTTGGCTGTGATTTTTTACACTCGGCAGAAAGTGCTGATGTAGTTTTGTATAGTGAATTTGAAAATAAAGAAGCATTAGATTTTTAAGCAAATCACCCCTTACACAAAGCTGTAATGCCTTTTATTGCTGAGGCCAGAAGCGAGCGCAGAGTTGTTGATTATGAATGTTAACATGATTTAATCAATCCACTGAATTAAACTGATGGGATTGGTTTATGTATTTGCTAAAATATCACTCAATAATTTTTTAGCATGGCCAATACCTGAAATATGCTGTACACCCAATATTAAACTTTTAGGAGTTTGTTTAAGCTTACAACGTTGAGCATTATGTTGCACGAAAGTTAGCATTTTAGTAAATAATTCACTTTGGTAATAGGCTTGTTTTTTCTCGTCTGGGAAATAGGCTGCAAATGCACTATTTTTCATTACTATTTTTTCGAAACCTAATAATTTTGCCAATTCACGCAGTTTAATCATTTCAATTAAATCCCATACTTGCGGAGGCAATTCGCCAAACCTGTCTTTTAAGTGTATCGCAAACTGATCCAATTGTGCCTCACTAGTTAATGACGAAAGCTCATTGTATAAACTTAAACGCTCGGCTATATTCCTAACATAATCATCAGGAATTAATGCTTCTAAATCAGTTTCAATGGTACAATCTTTGGCTTCTATTTTATGAATTTGTTCTTCTTTAAATAATTCTGCAAATTCATCTTCTTTCAACTCCTGTATGGCTTCGTCCAAAATTTTATTGTACATCTCAAAACCAATTTCGGCAATAAAACCACTTTGCTCACCACCCAATAAATTACCTGCACCACGAATGTCCAAGTCACGCATGGCCACATTAAATCCACTACCTAAATCACTAAACTCTTCTATGGCTTGTAACCTTCTACGAGCATCATTAGTAAGGGTGTGCATACTTGGCACCATTAAATAACAAAAAGCTTTTTTATTGCTGCGACCAACTCTACCGCGCATTTGGTGCAAATCACTCAACCCAAACATGTGGGCGTTGTTTATAATAATGGTATTTGCATTACTAATATCTAAACCACTTTCTATAATGGTAGTTGCAATTAAAACATCATAATCAGCTTCAATAAATTTAAGCATAACATCTTCCAATTTATCTCCTTCCAGTTGCCCGTGAGCTACACCTACTTTTACACCAGGGCAGATGCGCATAATTTTATCGGCCAAATCGTATATATCTTTAACACGGTGATGCACAAAAAAAACTTGTCCGCCACGCTCCACTTCCGCTAAAATTACTTCCTTCACCAAATCATCGCTATAGCTGTGTAACTCGGTAGTTACTGGTTGGCGGTTAGCTGGTGGAGTATTAATTACCGACAAATCCCTTGCACCCATTAACGAAAAATGTAAAGTGCGCGGAATAGGTGTTGCAGTTAGTGTTAATGAATCAACGTTTACCCTGAATGCTTTTAATTTTTCTTTAGCAGCAACACCAAACTTTTGTTCTTCATCAATAATCATCAAGCCTAAATTTTTAAATTTAATGTCTTTACTTAAAATTTTGTGTGTACCAATTAAAATATCAACCTGCCCTTCGGAAACTTTTCGTTTTACTTCTTTTTGTTCTGCAGCCGAACGAAATCTATTTACATAATCAATGTTACAAGGAAAACCTTTTAAACGCTCTTTAAACGTGCGGTAATGTTGATTTGCCAAAATAGTGGTTGGCACTAAAATAGCTACTTGTTTACTATCACAAACTGCTTTAAAAGCAGCACGTATGGCAACTTCTGTTTTACCAAACCCCACATCACCACAAACCAATCTATCCATAGGATGCGGACTTTCCATATCCTTCTTTACATCTGCAGTAGCTTTGCTTTGGTCTGGTGTATCTTCATACATAAAACTTGCCTCTAATTCTACCTGCATGTAGTTATCAGGCGAATAAGCAAATCCTTCTTGAGCTTTGCGTGAAGCATATAATTTAATCAAATCGCGGGCAATGTCTTTTACCTTTTTCTTGGTGTTGTTTTTTACTTTTTCCCAAACATCACTACCCAATTTATGTACGCGAGGCTCATTACCATCCTTTCCAACAAACTTGCTAATTTTATGTAATGAGTTTATACTTACATACAATAAATCGTTATCGCGATAAACCAACCGAACCGCCTCTTGAATTCGTCCATTGATTTCAATTTTTTCTAATCCGGCAAAACGACCAACACCATGATCAATATGTGTTACAAAATCACCGGGTTTTAAATCGCGTAATTCTTTTAATGTAATGATGCGGCTTTTACTGTAACTGTTGCGCACCTTACCACGATAAAACCTATCAAATATTTGGTGCTCTGTATAACATGCCAAATTTACATCGTAATCAATAAAACCTTTTGATATTGCATGATACAGTGGTTCAAACTTTACGTCTTTATCTAAATCTTCAAAAATGGTATATAAACGTTCTACTTGACGACTGCTGTCACTGAATATTAAGTTGGATAAATTATTGGCTTGATTTTGCTTTAAGTTATCGATCAGCATTTTGAAGTTTTTATGAAACAACGGCTGCGGACTGATTTCAAAATTGATACTTGTTGATGTTTTAAATTTGGTGCGTGTACCAAACTCAACAATGTGGTATTTTTTTAATTGGTTAATTACACCCTGAGGTGTATCAAATAAATGTTCGATGGGTTCGAGCGGACCATCACCTTCTTCTGGTTTGTATTTTTCAATAACATTTAAGGCTTTTTCCCAACCCAATTCTATTTGTTGTTGCGAGAAAGCCGCATCCAGCGTCCAAACAATGGTATCGTTTTGCAGGTAACTAAAAATAGAATTACGCTTGCTTGATGACGTTTCTTTTTGAACGTTTGGTATAATAAAAAAGCGATCTACTTTTTTAACCGATAACTGTGTATTGGGGTCAAAAGTACGTATGCTTTCAATTTCTTCTCCATTTAATTCAATGCGGTAAGGCTGTTCGTTGCTGAATGAAAAAACATCTACAATCCCTCCACGAATACTAAACTGCCCGGCTTCGTAAACAAAATCAGCACGTTCAAAATGGTGCTCGGTGAGGAATTCCATAAAAAATTCCAAATCAAACGCCTGCCCTACTTTAAGCTCGAATGTGTTTTGGGTAAGTTCTTTTTCGCCAATAACCAACTCGCATAGCGCTTCGGCTGTAGTTACCACTAACTCTCCTGTTGTGCTATGTTGGTTTAATCGATTAAGCACCTCAGCACGTTCTAAAACTTGCGTACTGTCTTGTTGCGTAACAACAAATGGTTTACGGTATGAGGGTGGAAAATAAAGTACCGTTTTACCTTCGAGCAAATTCTCTAAATCGGCATAAAAGTAACGGGCATCTTCCTGGTTATTAAAAACAAATAACTGCGAACGATTTGTTTGGGCATAATAGGTTGCAGCTAGCACGGCATCAACCGAACCAACCAAACCCTTAAGGTGCACCACATCCGTTTTGCTTTGATTTAAAGCTGCGGCTAAGGTTGCATATTTCTCACTCTGGCTATATAGGCCAATCAACTGCTGTAAATTCAACGCACTAAAATTTTGAGGTGCGAAGATATTAATATTTGGCAGGCACGGGTGTAAATTTTAGGTGAATAATAAAAGGTTATGAACCATTTTTAGGTTAAAACCAAATAAGCATAAATTAGTAAACTCAACTACTTGGCTTTGCATTGATGCAATGCGTAGTTTACATTCCAAATTCAAGTAACAAACAAAGATTCTCTATTTATTTTTACTTAAATAATCAAAAAACTCTTTAAGCGTTACGCCATAATATTTACAAAGTGCATCTAAAGTACTAATGCTGATATTATATTTTGCGGTTTCAACCCGAGCTATGTGAATACCCGTATCGTTAAATACTTGTTCTTGAGTAAGTTTCTTTGTTAACCGTATTTGTTTTAAGCCATCAGAAACTGCCCTTAACAATTTGATATTTTTTATTTGCCCCAAGCGTACAATTTGCCAACAGTTAACTTTCATTTCAATGACATATTTGTCATTTAAATAAAAAATGCTTAAATATGTATATAATTTAACATTATATGTATAACCTTAAACTGAAACAATTGAAAATTACAGGGATTGTAGTTTTCAGTGGCATGAGTTTAGCTTTAAACTCTTGCAAAAAAGAAATCACAGAAACTAAAGAGCTAAACAACTCTAGTCCAAATGCCAATTATTCCAGCGACATTATTAGCAGTCAACTTTCAACATTCTGGACCAATTACTCGGCTCACAAAAATTTACCATTGGTAGATGGTTCATCGCCAAACTTAGATGCAAATTTGAATGAAACAGAAATGTTAAGTACATTACACTATGGTTTAAATGTTGCATTAACAGAGGTTGACACAACATTTGAAATTGTAACAACTGCCGTTTTTACAAATAGTATTCCTATGACTAGCGATGGCCGATTTTCAAACAAAAATGCTTGCATTTTTTTTGATAAAACCTTGCAGTCTATTAAAAATCACACAACCTCAACAGAAATTACCGAAAGAAAAATTCATGAAATTAATTTAGAAGTAACTAGCTACAGTGATAGTTCTGCTATAATTAAAGCTATAGTAAAATTCTCATCGGGAGAGTTCTATGCCACATCAGATTTAGAATGGACATCTGCCAATAGCTCTTATTTAGCAAAATTTACCCCAAGTTACAAAATACCTTGGGTTGCAAAATCAACACCTGAACAAGGCAAGCAAGCTGATGGACAAGGCAAATACAATTATTTTAATTTTTTATTAGATAGCACTTGGAGCAGTTCATCATCCGTACAAACAAAACTTACAGCAGATAAAGCTGCTCATGACATCTTATCAAACAACGCCCTTTTCTGGACAGACCCATCAATTGCACCAAGTACAATAGCAGTGCCCACAAACAGTAAAATTGTTGTTTCAAAAGAAAATATAGGAACTATTGAAACAGTAGTACAATTAATTAACAAAGAAAATTCACAGGGAATTATTAACGAGAATATTACGCCATTAGATGTAGCTGTTAATTGCGGTAATCCATCTACACCTAATCTAGGCCAGGGAGATGAAGGGCCATACGACATACAACCTTCAGCACTATTAAGTTATTATAAAAATGAAAAGGCTTTTGGTTTAACAGATTTTAGAGAAGTAAATGGTGCACAAATGAACTTTTTCTGGAAAAACAGAAACCGAATAATTGCTGTAGCTTTTAACAAGAAAAAAAATGCCTTAAACAGCAAATTAACTTCATTAAAATTTGGGTTTTATGCTATAAACGAAATTAAATATGTGGCGCAAGCGTGGCCATCAAGAGGCGAATCTGATGGAGCTTGCTATTTTTTTCAATGCTATACACCCAATGTTGGCTACAAAAGTTGGACGATTTGTAAATGGCAATGCAATTACAGGCCGGATATAACCTTTAAACATTACAGTTGGCAACCATTGCCACCTGCACAATTAAGAAGTTTACAAAATTCTGTACTTTAGTACCATGAAACTTATAACCATATTACTAACCTTAGTGTTATTGTTTGGGCATAAACAACCCGTTTATGCCCAACAAATAATACCGGGCGAGGCATGCTTATTGGCCAACAACAATGTGTTGTTGGCCAGTACTGCTTACCCATATTTTTACACCCAAAAGCAACTTGTTCTTAGTTTATACAACCCTAATGGCGAAATTTTAAAAAAACAATTTTTTACCATTGATACCTTAAGTGTAGAAAAAATTGGTGGTGTATTTATGCATAACGATACCACCATTGCTATTTTTTGCACATTTGCCAGTATTAACAACCTAAAGCTGCCCAAACATTGGGGTTATGTTTTATTTAATAACCAATGGCAAATGCAAAGCCATAAAGTATATACCATTTGGTTTAGTAAAAATGATGATTTTACAAGAGCCAATCAGCCCTTTGTAATAGATTTTTTGCGTATAAAAAAAGACAGCAAAGGCCAATATTATGGCAATGCCGGTGCACGAATTTCTTTTATTAATTACCCTACATGCTTATACTTATGTAATGATTATGTACACCCCCAATACAACAACTGGGTTAGGCTTTCGCCACAATTAGAATTATTAAATAATTTTCCGGATACGGGTTTTACACAAAAGGGGGCCGGTGATGAATATTATTCTGAATCATTTTTGGGGCAAGGCGCAGGAGATATAATAGAAACCAATAGCAGCTATTTATCAATGGTTGGTATCATTATCTCTACACCTGGTCAAGTTTATACTAACATTATACACAAAGATAGTTTTACCAAAAACACACGCACAGGTGGAGGATGGACTATAAGAGAATCTCTTGAGCCTTCTATGAATCCCAATATTCACAAGTTTGATACTATACAATACATTAGAAACCACACACCATTTTTCTATTCTAAAAAACTATCCGAGCAATCTACTTTAGTTGGTTTTAGCGGACAATTTCGTCAACAACGCAAGGTAGACGGATATTGGATTGATGGTGATACCGGTGCATTTTATGACAGCGACCGTGGTTTTATTTTAAAATTAAACGATACAGGTGGGGTAGTTAATTATGTTTATGATATACCCGCTGATACCGAAACTTTTATTGGCATTAACAACCCTGCAAGGCAACGCTGTTTAGATTTTTACACCCCTAATAATATTTATTTTTCACAAACAGAAGATGTGTCAAACTATTTTTTACCAGAGGCATGGAACAGAATATGGGTAACACTTGTAGACTCTAACCTAAATAAAAAATGGGTTAAGTGCATTACACACCCCAACAGATATGTGCCTAACAGAGAATACATAGAAGAACATTTAATTGCACAAACCATACAAGCAACCGCAGATGGAGGCTGCCTAGTATTTGCCAGTATTGCTTATAGGCACTTTACTGATACTACGTACTATCAAGATGCTGCGTTTGGTTTTAAAAATCCATATTGGGAAACCATTGTATATAAACTAATGCCAGATGGAAGTGTTTACACAGGGAATGTTAAAATTGAAAAAAAAAAAAAAAAAATAATTGCTTACCCAAATCCCACAAGCGATTATTTAAATATTACCTCAGATAACGACTTACCTGTTACTTGCGAGCTATTAAACTTGCAAGGACAACCTATTTTAAAAAGCAGTTTTAATAAGCACCACAAAATTGATGTAAGTAATATTGTTAGTGGGGTGTACTTAATTAAATGTACCACACAAAACAATGAGGTTAGCTACCAAAAAATAATTATTTCGCATTAATGCGCTCTTGGCACAACTCAATTAACACACTATTGGTTGATTTGGGATGCAAGAAGGCAATCAATTTATTATCAGCACCGTTTTTAGGCTGATCGTTAATAAACACAAATCCTTCTGCTTTTAAGCGTTCCATTTCGGCATAAATATCTGCTACATCATAAGCAATGTGATGTATACCTTCGCCTTTTTTCTCAATAAATTTTGCAATGGCACTATCAGGTGAAGTGGCTTCTAACAATTCCATTTTATTAGGACCAACCTGGTAAAAAATGGTTTTTACGTGCTCGCTTTCTACTTCTTCAATCTTATAAGGTTCGGTGTTGTATAACTTGTTAAATATCGGAATCGAAACTTCTGCACTTTTAATGGCGATGCCTATGTGTTCTATTTTTTTCATTTGGTGTTTAATTGATTGGTTTATAAGTTGAATAGTTATTGGTTAACTAATATTTAGTTGAATTTTTAAAATATTATGCGCGTGTTGCTTTTTCCCATTTTACACTTTGGTTTCCTTTTAAAAACCTTACAAAACCAGCTATCATACAATAATTGGTTACCGCAAAATAATATGGAATAAAAAATAGTTTGATACGAACTTGTTTATGCTCAAACATTTTACCCAATAGTGCAAACAAATAAAACAATTGCTGACCTATCCACAATAAGCTAAACCAACCACCAATATTAACATGTAAAATATAAGCAGTTGGCAACATTACGAGCAATGCCAGTGGAGCTAAGCTCCAACGCAAAACTTTATGCGAAACATAAATAAACGTAAGCATGGAATCATGAAAAGGATTGAGTGCTTTTGGTAATCTGAATAAAGCTTGCCAAGCGCCTGCGGCAATTCGTACTTTGCGTTTAATCTCCTCATTTACATTTGCACTTGCTGTTTCTTGTGCGTATGCATCTGGCTCATAAACAACTTTGTATCCTTTAATTGCAATACGCATACTGGCTACAAAATCATCCAAAATGGTATCTTCTTCTAATATAGTAAAACACAACTTTCGGAAAGCTATCAACTCTCCTGCACCACCGGCTGTGGTATGCAACTCGCTATCTTGTTTTTTTAGCCACGATTCATATTTCCAATACACACCCTCTCCGGCAGATGATGCCGAATTTTTATCTAAAGTAATTACACGCTTTTCGCCCGATACTGCACCTACTTTATCATCAGCAAAATGTCTCACTATATTTTTTAACGCCATTGAGTTAAGCGTGGTATTGGCATCACAAAACACCACAATCTCTTCTTTAATTAGGACCATGGCTCGGTTTTCTGCAGCGGCTTTCCCTTTTCTTTCCGGTTGATGAAATACTTGCACACCTTTCACATTTTCGAGCAATTCAACACTACCGTCATTACTTCCATCGGTAATAAAAATGATATTCAATTTTGATTTCGGATATGCTAAATTCAAACAATTTTGAACTTTATCCATCAACAAATATTTCTCATTATAACATGGTATAACAAGTGCTACATTGGGCTCAAACGACTCGTTAATTTGATGCACACCCACTTTACTAGCACGTTTTAGTTGGGCTAAAACACCAACTATAATGGCATAACCGAAGTACGTGTAAAATACAACAAAAAAACTGATAACAAATAATATAGCTGCTATGTACATTTTTACAAATGTGGGGTATTCTTATTTAATAATAAAATTTAGGTTTAAACTACTTTATTCGGCTATTTTTGAATTTGATTGATTGTACAACACACATGACAAAATTATCAGTAAACATTAATAAAATTGCCACTTTACGTAACTCAAGAGGTGGAAACAATCCTGATGTAATAAAAGTAGCCCAAGACATTGAACGTTTTGGAGCTGATGGTATTACCGTACACCCTCGCCCTGATGAGCGCCACATTAGGTATGCAGATGTTTACGAATTAACCAAAGTACTTAACAAAGAATTTAATATAGAAGGTAATCCTAAAGAACAAAAGTTTGTTGATTTGGTTTTGGCAACCAAACCCGCTCAAGTAACATTGGTACCTGATGTAAAAGGACAACTAACCAGCGACCATGGTTGGAACACGATAAAGCATAATGATTATTTACAGGATATAATTTCTTTGTTTAAATCAAAGGGTATACGCACCAGTATTTTTGTTGATGCCGATTTAGCGATGATTGAGGGAGCAAAAAATACAGGAACCGATAGGATTGAGTTGTATACCGAAAGTTATGCGCATCATTACTCCATGCAAAAAGAAAAAGCCATAGCCCCGTTTATTGAAGCTGCACAAAAAGCCAAAGAACTAAACATTGGTTTGAATGCAGGACACGATTTATCTTTAGAGAATTTAACCTATTTCGCTAAACATATTCCAGATTTATTAGAAGTAAGTATAGGCCACGCTTTGATTGCCGATGCTTTATATTATGGTTTAGAGAATACCGTTCAACTTTATAAAAGATGTTTATTGGTGCATGTTTAATAAATCTTTACGATTAAATCATTTACCACTATAACATGAATAACACATTATAGTTATTAAATAAATATTATCCTCAGTTTGATGAGAATTTAAAACAGTATATCGCATCAAAAGCTCTTGTTAAAGAATTTAAATCTGGGGATGAAATGATGCGAAGCGGTCAATATTTAAAATCAACCATGTTGGTTACCAAAGGGCGGGTAAAACTGTTTACCAATGGAGAAGATGGAGAAGAGTTTTTTATGTATTACCTTGAACCTGGGCAAGCATGTGCTTTATCATTTGTATGTGCAGCACGCAACAAAAAAAGCGACTTGGAGGCAATTGCCATAGAAGATGTGGAGGCAATAATGATTCCGATTGAACTCATGGACGACTTGATGATTAAACATAAAAGTTGGTATTATTTCGTAATAGAGTCATACCGAAACCGTTATCAAGAAGTATTGGATGCCTTAAGAAGTGTAGCTTTTCACGGAATGGATGAAAGACTAGAGTACTATTTAATTAAACAAAAAAACTCGTTCCAAAATAAAACACTCAATTTAACTCACGAGCAAATTGCAAACGATTTAAACTCTTCTCGTGTGGTTATTTCTAGGTTATTAAAACAAATGGAAAATAAAGGTAAAGTGAAATTATTACGTAACGCAATTGAGGTTAATTTTTAACCTTGATATCATGAATGTTAAACATTGGTGATACGTTGCCTAACCACCTCATAAGCTGCAATACCAGCAGCAACAGATACATTAAGCGATTGAACTCCCACATCCAACGGAATACGAGCCCATTCAGAACACCGTTTAAGTATATCTTCGCTAATACCTGTTTCTTCATTACCCAAAACAATAGCTACCGGACCAGTTAAATCAAGCTGGTGAATCATGCCTTTACCTTTTTCACTACAAGCTACAGTTACCAAACCCGATTGGTTTAATAATTCCATCACTGTTTTCATATTTTTTTCGCGACAAATCGGCAAATGATGTAATGCCCCCGCAGAAGTTTTGATTGCATCATCACTTACTTGAACGCTTCCTTGATCAGGTATAACAATAGTATGAACACCTGCACAATATGCACTTCGGGCAATGGCACCAAAATTTCTAACATCAGTTATTCTATCCAACACCAAAATAAAAGGTACTTTTCCTTCCTCAAACAATTGCGGAATGATATTTTCAAGTTTATGATATGTTACAGGAGAAATAAAGGCTAATACACCTTGATGATTTTTATTTGGAGGAAATAAACTCGATTCTTTAGGTACGTGTTGTGTTGGAATATCTAAATCGCGAGCTAACTTGGTTAAACTTTGTAACAAAGGCCCCAACTCGCCACGTTGAAAAATAATTTTATTAAGTTCTTTACCCGCATTAATAGCTTCTGTAACAGCATGTATGCCATAAATAGCATTATTGTTATCTGCAGGTTTTTCGCTTCTTTGAAATTTACCTTGAGATTTGCCGTAGTTTTTTCTGTTTGGATACATGTAGCGACAAATGTAGGAAAATATTTTAGGAAGCGTGAAAGACAGAAGTTGTTAATTAGCATGTACAATTCTGATTTAAACAAATCACATACATTAAAATTCAAACCAATATATTAGTCATACAATTCAAACTTGATTTGAGATTTTTCATAACCCATTGTGTTTAGGCGTTCACGAGCTTCCATAATCATATTCTTCCAACCACATAAATAAAAAGTTGCGGGACGTTTATCTGCAAAAATTTGTTCATATACATGATGAACATAACCATGGGCACCAGTCCAATCTTCATTAGGTCTTGACAGTACAGGGATAAAATTGAAATAAGGATACTTACTACTTAATTCCTGCATTTCTATTTTGTACAAAATATCTTGCGTTGTTCGGCAACCAAATACCAAGTAAATATTTTTATGGGTTATATTTTGATTGATGATATGATGTAACATACTTCTTAATGGTGCAATTCCTGTACCCGTTGCAATCAAGCATAAATCGTTATTAATTTGATCAGGAAGAGTAAACTTACCCAAAGGTCCAGCTACAGGCACTGAATCACCAATTTGGAAATTCTCCCACATGTATGGAGTTCCTAATCCTGTTGGGTTAAGAACAATAATCAATTCGAAAATATTGTCGTTTCCAGGAGCTGAAGCAATAGAATAACTCCTATTGGTTATTTTAGAAGCAATTGGCAAGTCAATCATAACAAATTGACCGGGCTTAAAATCAAACTGCTCCGTTCCTGGAAACTTAAAATAGAATCGCTTTACAGCAGGTGATTCATCAACTATATTAATGATTGTAGCTTGACGATAATTTATTTTCATAAAGTAAGCATTTATACAGCATATACTATTTGTTTAAAAATTGTAAAAAATGCTGCTATTATCGAACTAAAGTACAATAAACTTGTTAAGTAAACAATTAAAGACTAGTTTTATTTTATTAATTATAAACGCATCATTTATTTAATGAAAAATCTATTAAAATTGCTCGGTTCATTTCTTGTAGTTACGATTGTCTATCCAAACTTTTTATTTGCTCAAAGAAGCAATTGCAGTGTAGCACCATACACCAATACCCTTGAACAACCAGATGGCAGTAAAATTACATTGAGGGCGTTAGGAAATGAAGCAATTCACTATGTTGAAACGGAGGATGGCTTTACCTTATTAAAGAATAAAGATGGCTTTTTCGAATATGCTACAACAGATGAAACTGGAAATTTAACAACCAGTGGTTTAGTTGCCAGAGATGGAGTAAAAATGAAAGCCAATGTTCTACCTCACTTAAGGTACAGTATTTCGCAACAAAATATGATGTTGCAAATGCATCAACAACTTGAACCAATCCAAACAATAAATAAAGCTGCAGGTCCTTATCCTTTTCCATCAATGGGTAATCGTAAAATTTTGGTGGTTTTGGTTGAATATCCCGATTTAAGAGCAACCCTACCAAAAGAAAATTTCGAATTGTTACTGAACCAACCAAACTATAATGGTACTGGTTCGTTCCGAGATTTCTTCCTGGCAACATCAAGTGGTAAATTAACGCTAGAATGTATTGTTTATGGTTGGGTAATGGCTGATAGTGGATACATGTATTATGGTAAAAATAGTCAATCATATAGCACCGCCACCCGTCAACTTTTATTAGGTGCATTAAAAGATGTTAACGATTCGTTTAATGTAAATTTTAGTCAATTTGACAATGATGGCGATAAATATGTAGATGGTGTAATTTTAATGCACGCAGGTATTGGTGCGGAGGAGCAGAGTGCACCTAATGCAAATAATTATATTTGGTCGTTTAGATCAACACTACCAGCATCGCAAAGGCCTACTTATGATGGTGTGCAAGTTTCAGCTTATGGCATGTTTCCTGAAAAAAGATACAATGGTGGAGCATATTCTATAGTAGGAATAGGAGTTGCAGCTCATGAGTTCGGTCATTTGCTTGATTTACCTGATTTATACTCAACACAAAGCAATAATGAAGCCGCAGGCAATTACTCATTAATGGCTGGTGGCCCATGGTTAAATAATGAAAAAACACCATGTTTAAATGATGCATGGAGCAGAATGCGCATGGGATGGGTATCACCAATAGTAATTAGTGATACGGCATTGTATACACTTCCTTATGCAGTAGTTGATAGTGATATGGTATTTAGAATAAATACCTCTGTAGCTAATGAATTCTATCTTTTAGAAAACCGTCAGCGTAAAGGTTTTGATATGTATTTACCATCTAAAGGGTTAGCAATTTGGCATATTAATACTACACGTGCACGCTTATTAACAGAAGCATCAAATAATGTAAACAATGATACATCTCAATTAGGAGTTGGAATTATGCAAGCCGATGGATTAAGACACTTAGAACGCAATATAAATAGAGGTGATGGAAGTGATTTATATCCTCTAGCAGCGAATCAAAATTTCACACCAACATCAACACCTGCAAGTAATTTACATTTAAAAGTAAGTGGCGTTCGTCAGCCTTCTAATGTTGCTATAACAGATATTAAACAATTGCCCGATAGCAGTATCGTATTTGAATATGGAACAAATGCATCAGCATCATTTACAGCAAATAGGTTAATCGGATGTGGGCCAGTAAGTGTCACTTTTACTGCAAATTCGCAAGGTGGAGATGAAATAAAATGGAACCTAGGCGATGGACAATTCGCTTACAGCAAAACCACATCAAAATCATTTACTAAAACGGGGCAATATCCAGTTACATTATACTTATACAAACAAGGCGAATTAATAGACTCAAATACCCAAATTATTAAGGTATTAGAAACGCCTGAAATTGATTACGAGTGGACAAGAGATACAGGCAACTACGTTACGTTTTTAAATAAAACTTTATTTGGAAAAACCTATGCATGGACATTTACATCTGATACTACTATTAGAGCTAACGAAACAAACCCGACAATCAAAACAAGCGGACCTCAGAAAATTCAAGTAAAACTAACAGTTACAAGTAATGACGGTTGCGTTAAATCCAGAACCGATAGTATTCAAATATTTGCAATAGGTTTAAAAGACAACCTTGCACAGGAAATAAACCTGCATGCATTTCCAACTCCTTTTCAAAATATACTACAATTGAACTTTGAAGCTAAATTGAATGAGTTAGCAACCATTGAACTATTTAACATAGTAGGTCAAAAAACGTTAGGTCAAGTAGTTTCCTTGAATGCAGGAAACAATCAATTTAATTTAAACACAAATTCATTACAAAGTGGCATATACATATTGAAGATAACGACCACTGAGGGCAATGCATGGCTAAAAACAATAAAGGAGTAAGTGAATGTTAAACTCCTTGGTTGGACTATTATTTCCCAACTTGTGTGTGGGGTGTAACGGAGTGCTTTTAGCAGCCGAAGAACATATATGTACACATTGTATTGATCATTTTCCTGAAACTAAATTCCACACAATTCCCGAAAATCAACTTGAAAAAGCGTTTTGGGGTAGGATTAAAATAGAACGTGCGTTTTCATTTTTAACTTTTAGAAAACAAGGTATAGTACAAAATATTTTACACGAGCTGAAATATAGTAACAATCCAGATTTAGGAGTTATGCTTGGACAAATGTATGGCTCGAAGTTACGCGAATATGGTATGCATTTTGACGCAATTGTTGCCATACCACTTCATGAAAAAAAAGAAAAAATACGTGGTTACAATCAAAGTGATTGTTTCGCTCAAGGACTTACTCAATCGTTAAAATGTGAGCATTTAAAAAATGTAGTTGTACGTGATAAATTTACAGAAACACAAACTAAAAAAGCCCGATTCGATAGGTGGTTAAACGTAGGTGATGTTTTTGGAATTAAAAGTCCTGCTTTAATACAAAACAAAAAAATCTTGTTGGTAGATGATGTAATAACAACAGGTGCTACGATTGAAGCCTGTGCGCAAAGTATTTTAGTGCATACCCCACATTTAAGTGTGGCAAGTATTGCATGTGTGGTTAATCAATAGTTAGTTTAGTAAAGCCCCAGTTATATCATTTAATTTATCATCGCTGTAAGTGCCAGATGTTTGGTAAATTATACTTCCATCTTTTTCAATTACAAAAAAGTGTGGTAGGCTTTTATCTGTAACATTCAATGCTTTCATCAACGGTTCCAAATCAGTATCGGTATACATAAAATTACCATGAAACTTTTTATCAACTTGGGTCTTCGACTTTTTAATCATTTCTGGTAAAGCTAATTTAGCTAAGCCTTTAACTGCACCAACAAAACATAAATTAGCATTATACATGTTACCACTCATCATCCCTCCTACTCCATCAGCCATTAGTGAATTATAAAGAGGCTTGGTCCAATTTTGCATGTATTTATCTGCTTTAGTACTAAACATTAATGCAATAACAGTTCGCTTATTTTGAACATCAGTTGGAAGAACTACTTGTTTATCATTTAAATTAATACAAGTAAAAATCGGAAATTTAGCAGCATGTTTAAAAGAAAATAAGGCAGGTAATCCGAACACTAGAACTATGATGAGGTACTTTTTCATTTATAAAGAATTTATAAAAGCAATATTAAAAATATAAGTAATTACTTTAACAAGTAATTACACACATTACTAAATAAAAAAGCCCCCGTTATGAATTAACGAAGGCTTTAAATATATATTTATAAATTCTATTTAGTAAGTAAATCTACAAACTCTTGGGTATCGTAATTGGTGCTACCTTGTATGGTTTTAATTAACTCCCCTTTTTCGTTAAAAATAAATGTAGCTGGTATTCCATCCACATTAAACAAGGAAGGTAAGTTGGCCGTTGGGTAATACATTAACATGCTAAATTTGTTAGCAGCCTTATAACTTATCGCCTTATTGAAATCATCATCTAAACTCAATAATACGAATTCTACTTTTTTACCTTTGGTTTTATTATACAAAGATTCAATTGAGGGCATTTCTCTGCGACAAGGTCCGCACCAGGTAGCCCATAAATTGACAAATACTTTTTTTCCTTTAAAGCTATTTAAGTTAACCGTTTTACCTTGGTCGTTTTTAACCATAAAATCGGGAATGTTAGCAGCCTTTACATCAGCAACATCAACCTTTCTAGTTTCTTTTAAATTCGCATTGTAAGCTGTATATCCTAATAAACTTAATGCTAGGGCTCCTACACTTATTAATTTTAATGTTGTCATATTTTTAAAATATTTAGCTTTTATCATCATGCAATAATAATACCATTAAATATACATGGTGGTAACATCAGTTGCACAACAATTATAGCTAAAATAACAAATTAGCCCAAATGTAGGTTACATATATTGGTTTAATTTAGTTAATCTCGCAAAAATTGAACTCGTTAAATCCCTATCTTATTATGGTAGTTGATTAGATAATTTCTATTTTTAATAACATAAATTTAGTTATTAAAAAGCAGCCTTATTACTTAGATAATTAAACTTAATCAGACATTAAATTATATAATGTAATTCAAAAACCACAATACATTTTAACAGTTTTTATACTAAACACAAAAAGCTCCAATTGGAGCTTTTTGTGTTTAGTATTTTATTGAGATTATAATCCCAATATCATTTTTTGAGGATCGTTTCCTGAGGTTAACAACATAGTAGGGTTTTCTAGGCATTGTTTTACTTTAACCAAAAAACCTACCGACTCACGGCCATCAATAATTCTATGATCATAACTTAACGCCAAATACATCATCGGGCGTGCTACAATTAAACCATCTTTTACCACAGGACGTTCTACAATGTTGTGCATGCCTAATATAGCCGACTGAGGCGCATTAATAATTGGCGTACTCATCATACTACCAAATACACCACCGTTGGTAATAGTAAATGTACCACCACTCATTTCGTCTAAACCTAATTTATTTTCACGGGCTCTTGAAGCCAAACGAGCTACTTCTCTTTCAATATCGGCCAGGCTCATACTCTCTGCATTACGAATAACCGGTACAACTAATCCTTTGGGAGCGCTAACAGCAATAGAAATATCACAGTAGTCGTGGTAAATTATTTCTTCGCCATTAATATAAGCATTTACAGCTGGGAAATGCTGTAACGCAATGGTAACCGCTTTGGTAAAAAAGCTCATAAAACCAAGGTTAACACCATGCGTTTCTTTAAACTGATTTTTGAACTGAGCACGTAAATCCATAATTGGTTTCATGTCTACTTCATTAAAAGTAGTTAACATAGCTGTTTCGTTTTTCACAGCAACCAAACGTTTTGCAACAGTTTTACGTAGCGATGTCATTTTCTCAGCGCGGTCGTTACGCGACTTGGTTTCATTGGTTGTCATTTTCAAATCTGCGGCAAGGGCATCAGATTTGGTAATACGTCCAGCAACTCCAGTACCTTTAACATCTTTAGGATCAACGCCTTTTTCGGCAAGTATTTTTGCAGCAGCAGGACTAGGGGTACCTGTAGCATAATTTTCTGTGGTAGGTGTTACAGCAGGTGCTTTTATTTCAGCCTTGGGTTCTTCTTTTTTAACCTCTGCTTTGGGTGCTCCTGCAGGCTTAGCAGCACTTGTATCAATGGTAGCAATAATATCGCCTACTTTAATGGTATCGCCTTCAGTAGCTTTAGGACTTAATATTCCTGCAGCTTCAGCGTTCAGTTCAAAAGTTGCTTTATCACTTTCTAACTCGCAAAGTAATTCGTCCATTTCTACATAATCGCCTTCTTTTTTATTCCAGCGTGCAACGGTTACTTCACTAATTGATTCACCTACTGTGGGCACTTTAATTTCTAAAGCCATATTTATATATTTAAATATTTTAACGTGGTGCAAAGGTATAAATTGAAACGAGAAATGCTTGATTTGTTTGCTAATAGTATCACAACCCGAGCTTAAAATCCCATAAAGCCAACTATAACAAATTAAATTATAAGAAATTACAACCTTATAAAGCCCTATCAAACCACTCGCGTCTGCGGGTAAGTTTAAGGTCTTGCAACACACTTGATCGCACATTAATCTGAAAGAAGAAACTTTGGCGGAAACCAATAGGAATCCAAGTAAGTTTAAACGTCCAACAGTGTAAATCGCGAACAAAATCAATGGTAGTAAATGTGATTTCTTTTGTTTGCAAATCGTACCCGCTAGTAGCGGCAATTTTCCAATTCTTAGTTAGATTTAAATCCCCACTAAAGTTTAAAGTTTGAACAACATTGGAAGTTAACGGATTATTTAGGTTATTGTAACGAGCGTATTGAATGGTGTAATTTACGTTTAAATTCCATGGAATATTAAAATCATAATAGTCTAATGGATTTGAATTAACATACTTCCACTCATTGGCATACTTTTGAGCTGCATCACTTTCTTTTCGTTTAAAAGTTTGCGGATTAAAACTTGCCGACAAAGCTAAATTTGCATTAGTAATTACGCCCAAACTATTTTGATTCAAATAAAATTCCTTGGTGCGGGTTACACTTTTAAAACCAGTAGTTCCTATGATGATTTCATTTTTATATGGATCTAAAACAGCATTGGCATTTATGGAAACATTTTTAAACAATTTTGTACGCGCATTCAATGTTATAGGTGCTAGATTTAATGAATCGGCAAAAAGATTATAGAAAGAACCAACACGGAAAGTCTCGAAAATTTGGACCTTTTCTTCTTTTCTCGCGGTATCCATTCCACGCATTAATTTTAATTCTAAGTTATTATCAATTGCAAAACCCACGTTACCTTGTCGTCCAAGACCAGGACCACCAAAAATCCCGCGCTCAAAAATACTGTATCTACTTATTTTTCCTAAAGTGTCCTGATAGCTTTTGTAATAGCCCCAAGCAGCGTCACCATAATCAGGAGTATATGTAAAATCAACTGTTGGCGAAACAACATGCCTAATGGCTTTTATGCTGTTACTATTAAATGTTTTCATTCCGTAAAAACGTGTGTTAATACCAACCCTAGGCTGGTAAGTAAATGCCCTTACAAAGCCTGATTCTCTATTGGTTGTAACGATTCCGCTATTATACGTTTTAGTAATACTTTGCAAGTACCACACTTCATTTAGCTGCAAACCTGCAGATAAAGTATAATATTTTAAAAATTTAAAAGATGTTTGAATAGGCAAGGCATGTTGTATACCATAACGCCCAGCTGTATCATAAAAACGGGCAAATTCACTTCGTTTTCGGTCACCAAACAACAACGAATCATACGTATTAATTTCATTTCTGAAATTCATAGTATAATTTGTTGTAATGTTCTCGTACCACTTATCAGCAGTTGGTTTTGATTTCGCTTTGAATGGACTAAAACTACTTACCGTAAGCGTAACATTGGGCAAAGCCACACTAAGCTGTTTGGTTTGTAAATTTTGAGATAAACTAGCGCTAGAAGTTAAATTGTATTTGCCACCACTAAAGCTTCGCGAATAATTAATACTACTTAGTATTTGGTTGCTGATTACATTTTGTGCAACATATGAGTTATTGGCTAAATAACTTCCACTAACAAAATTTACATTAGCACCAAAATATGTTCCTGGTCGGGCTTTGGGATCTACGTTATGTATCCAGTTAACCCTAAAATCTTTTGATTGGTTGAAAGTAGGATCATCAATAGCACCAAATTTATTATTAGCATAATTAACACCCAATTGCCCGTTAAAACGGTATCGAGAATTGTAACGTAAAACATTATTTAAAGCCCAACTGCCTTGCGTATAAATATCTCCAGTGAGCATATAATCTGCCTTTTCTCCCAAACCAAAATAATAACCTCCACCGCGTAAAAAGAATCCACGATTCAAACTGCTACCATATGTTGGAATGATGATACCTGAAGACTGACCCTTCTTTATAGAAAAAATACCAAACGGAACTACTAAGGGGGTTGGCACACCTTCAATTCTTAAATTAGCCGACCCCGTTACGATTTTTTTATCAGGTATAATTTTTAAACGTGCCGCTTGAATATGAAAATGTGGAGTATCCAAATCGCAAGTTGTATAATATGATTCGCGAATCCCAAATTCATTATCTGGTGTTCTTATAACATCAGTTCCCTTTACATAACCCTCTCCCTCTTTTGTTCTTAACTCGCTTAAGTAACCTTTTTCACTTTTATAATTATAAGAAACACGCTGAACCTTATATTCTGTTCCACCTTGATTAAAAACAGGCGTACCGTGTAAAAACCCCAAACTATCTAAAATACCAGTGGCATGAACCAAGGTTTTACCTAAATCAATTTTTATAAAATCTGCATCAATGGTCAAATCTTCATAAATAACTTTAGCATTTCCATAAAGAAAAACCTCTTGGGCTATCGCATTATAAACAATACTATCTTTTGCAGTGTATTTAACTTTTGATTTAAGCGCTGATTTTGCCAAAGGTAATTCAATAGTATCCTTTTGCTCCTCTTTTATACTTTCATCAAACAGACTATCAGCACTTGGTACGAATTTTGATTTAACAGTATCCGAAGGCATTTTAACAACCACACGAGTTAATGATTTAGGATTTGCATCGGGAACCGTTTTAATCTTCTGTGCATACACAATTGAACACATTAACACCAATCCGGTAAAACAAAATGCACGAATTATGCTGTTAATCAAATTATACGTTATAAAATTGTAGTATGTCAATGCGCGCAAAACTATATAAAACTCAGTACTTATTAAAATTACCTTTCACAATATCTTGTTTATTGTTGTTGATAATGCTTTGTGCGTATGCTCCATTAGACCAAATGCAGCAGCCTAAAATTAAAACGATAACCATTGATGCTGGACACGGAGGTAAAGATGTAGGAGCCAGTTACAGTGGAACACATGAAAAAGACATAGCCCTTGCTGTTGCACTAAAATTGGGCGATGTTATTAAGGCAAGTATGCCTGATGTGGATATTATTTATACCAGGGATAAAGATGAATTTATTGAGCTATACGAACGTGCAGGTATTGCCAATAGGAAAAATGCCGACTTATTTATAAGCCTACATTGCAATGCCAACAAAAAAACTGATGTATTTGGTACCGAAACTTTTAGCATGGGTTTACATAAAAGTGAAGGCAACTTAGATGTAGCAAGACGTGAGAATGCAGTAATTTTATTGGAAAAAGATTATGAGGAAAAATACGAAGGTTTTGACCCAAACTCGCCAGAAGCGCATATTTATTTTAGCTTTTTACAAAATGCATATTTAGAGCAAAGTTTAAAGATTGCTGCTAACGTTGAAAAAAACTTTACCAACGTAAAACGCGTTAGTCGTGGTGTTAAACAAGCAGGTTTTATGGTATTATGGAAATGTAAAATGCCAAGTATACTTATTGAAACAGGTTTTATTAGCAATCCTAAAGAAAGAGCCTACCTTACAAGTAATAAAGGACAAGATGAATTGGCAAAAGCAATAGCTGAAGCTGTAAAACAATACAAGTTATCTTTAGAAAAAGAAAACTAGTTATCTTTTTTAACTTGTATTGCCAGTAGTTTTTATATTTTTGTCCAGATAATTATTAAATAGTATTTTGAAGATTAATAAAGACGCCAAAGTTGGATTATTCGCCTTTTTAGGCATAATTATACTTTTTATAGGGTTTAACTTTATGAAAGGGTTTAACTTTCTTAAACCATATTCTCGTTATTATATTGTATACAGCAATGCTGGTGGTGTAGTTAAATCTACCCAAGTACTTATAAATGGTTTTAAAATTGGCCAAGTAGAGGATGTAAGGTTGTTAGAAACTGGAAATGCCTCTAAAATACTAGTTACAATTATGGTTGATGGAGAGATTTTGATGCCAAAAGGTACGGTAGGCGAAATTGCTAGTAGCGATTTATTAGGCACTAAAATCATCAACATAAAATTAGGTCAGTCAATAGAAATTGTGCAACCAAATGATACGCTTAATGCTTCAATTGAAGAAGGATTATCCGAATCAATAAGTAACATGGTATCGCCAATAAAAGAAAAGAGCGAACAAGTACTGGCTACTTTAGACAAAGTGCTATTGAGTATGAATGATGTATTCGACTCTACTGGAACTGCTAAACTATCAAAAGGTGTTGATGATTTATCAACCACATTAAATCACGTAAAAAATATAACTGGTAGATTAGATAACCTTACCAAAGGGGAAGAACTAAAAATACGAGATATGTTTTCACATACCGAAAGTATTATGCGCAACTTACGTAATAATAATGAGCTTCTATCTCACACCATTAAAAATATAAAAAATATAACAGATAGTATTGCAGCTGCTGATGTTACCTGTATGATTAATAACCTAAATAAATCTCTTTTTGAAATGGGGGTTATGCTAGATAAAATTAATCGTGGAGAAGGCACTTTAGGCCAATTGGCAAACAATGATTCATTATATAAAAACATTAGTGGTAGCAGTAGAGAGCTAACTTTACTTTTAGCTGATATGCAAAAATATCCAGGTAGGTATTTTACTGTAAGTGTTTTTGGTAATAGTAAGCGTGCTAACAAAACAGATAAAAAAAGAGATACAGAATTGAAGGGGAGTAAATAAATTCTATCCTCCTTCTGCCAAAACCAATCGGAATTCTGTTTAAATAATATTAATAGTGCTTTGAGCGAAACATATTTCGATTCTATTCTTTATATTTTAGCTCTTGTAAAAGCTCATTTGGTGTTAAGTTATATCTGATAACACGTCTGCGTTTTTGGGTATAAATACTGCTTGGCAACCCTCTAATACCTAACATACGGTTTAGGTCTTTATTTTTGTATGCAAGAATCCAATTCAAATAACTGTATTGCCCGAATATGCTTAATTCGTATGATTTGTTTACTTCTATAAACCCAATTACCCTTAACGATTTTGAGTATCTACTAGCTAAAAGCCTCAAAGCTGCTGTATCTGAGGAAAAGTTATTAGCTAAAGGGCTTCCAAAATAAATATACAGCTCGTATTTTTTAAGCTTATTTATTTTTTGGTGTTCACCCTTCCAAGTTATGTATTTAAAGCGAGGTAATTTTTTACCTACTTTAATATGTTCGCTATTATTGGTTTGGTCTAAAACATTAAAGGTCAAATTTTCACCGTATGGTGAAGCCCTTACAAATTCAATTTGCTTTCCATTTTTATCTACAAAACAATGACCATTTTTTTTATTAATTGTGCTGCTGTATAAATCATCAAAGGGATAAAAAACGGTATCGCTTAAATTAGCTAATATAAACCTGTCACTATCTGGCTCATTGTATAAACCATTATTATTCCCGTCAAACAAAGCAACCCTAATACTATCTTCTCCTGCAATTGCTAAACCACATTTTATCTGATATTGCTGTATCCGGTAGCAGTGATCCATGCCAATAAACTTTCTATTGGGATAGGTAAGTTGATAAAACTCATTCATCAACTGCTTGTACATTTGTTTATTCTCCATTAAATGCCTAGTGAACTTTATTTTAGTACATAATTTAGTACCCGAAATACACATTTCAATTTCAGTAGTATCACCACGCCAAGGAAGTATTACTGAATAATTATCATCTGTAAAGTTGTTGTTATTATTTAAATCGGCATATAATGTGGGCTTTGTATGATAAGGATTACCCAACAGCACAGTTATAAAACCTGTATTATTTCCCTGACAATTAGCTGCAAAAAAAACAAACCCATATGCATAGGCTTTAAATCCTTCGGGTTTTATAATGGGAATTGCCTTTGCTTTTTTTAACCCCTCAAAATCCCAAGTTAGTATCGTATCATTTTCCAATTCAAACAATGCCAAGTTTAAATTTAGTCGGTCAAACCTATCGTCACGAGCATACGTTGTTAATGCAACAGTTTTTTCTTGCTGTGCAAATAAACGCATAGCTTGAAATATAATTAACAATAAAAATAGAACACCCCTTAACATAATCAATTTAATTTTTACGGTGAATAACACCAGCCATAGGTTGTGCAGTTGGCATAATGGTAAGTTCGTTAATATTTACATGAGCAGGTCGACTGATTGCATACCAAATTGCGTCAGCAATATCATCTGCTACTAAGTTTTCAAAACCCTCATATACTTTAGCTGCACGTTCCTTATCTCCATGAAAACGTACCACACTAAATTCAGTTTCAACAGCACCGGGATGTATGGCAGTTACTTTAATAGGAAATTTAGATAACTCTAAACGCATGGCTTTATTTAATGCATCAACAGCATGTTTAGTTGCACAGTATACGTTTCCATTTGCATAAACTTCTTTTCCTGCTATAGAGCCAATGTTGATGATATGCCCGGAATCATTATTTTTCATAAGAGGAATTACATTTCGCGTAACGTATAAAAGTCCTTTAATATTGGTATCAATCATAGCATCCCAATCATCAATATCACCTTCATCAATACTACTCAAACCACTTGCTAAACCAGCATTATTAATTAAAACATTTATTTTCTTCCATTCTAAAGGAAGCTCAGAAATTGTTTTTTCAACTTCATTACGATTTCTAACATCAAGTTGAACAACCAAAGTATTAATCCCAAATTGGGTATTTAATTCAGTTGATAATTGTTTTAAAGCATCAATTCTACGAGCTGCTAAAATTAA
Source organism: Bacteroidota bacterium (assembly GCA_027482225.1). Taxonomy (GTDB): domain Bacteria; phylum Bacteroidota; class Bacteroidia; order UKL13-3; family UKL13-3; genus UBA6183. Next base: position 173,463 of record JAIXWD010000016.1, on the reverse strand, counting down.
ATTATATTGTTGTGATGCTAATAATTTTGCCGTGGCCGCTCCTATACCTGCTGATGACCCTGTAATTAAGGCTATTTTCCTACTCATTTAATGACGATTAATTTTTCTGCAAATTATATAAATAATTACTTGCCGAAACGTAAATTTACACAATAAATTGCGAAGTATGAATTACACAATAGAAAAAAGCGACCAATATTCATTAATTAAAACAGATATTGTAGCACTTGATAAAAACACAGCCTCTTTGCTAATAAAAAAAGTAAGACATGAAGTGGCTAGTAGTAGTAAATATGTAATTGTAAACATTGGTGGTGTTAAGGAGTGCAATGCAGATGCCACAAGGGAGTTAATAAGCCTTGGTGTTGAACTAAGAGAAAATGATGGTTTGTTAATTATTACAGAAGCTGAAGATACGTTTACAAGACTGTTTGCTAAAGCTGATATTACTTTTATACCAACTGATGTGGAAGCTGTTGATTTTGTATTTATGGACCAATTAGAAAAACAATTTTTGAACATGGAAGATGATACAGATACAAAATGAGTTTTGAATTAGTAATTTTAGGAAATAGCTCTGCAACGCCAACCCTTAACAGATTTCCATCTGCACAGTATTTACAGGTTTTAGATCACCACCTTCTTATTGATTGTGGCGAGGGAACACAAATGCAGATGCAGCGTTATAAAATAAAAAAATCTAAAATTAAGCATGTTTTTATTAGCCATATTCATGCTGATCATATGTTAGGGTTGCCGGGCTTATTATTTAGTATGAATTTAATGCAACGTACCGAACCACTGCATATTTATGGACCAGATACCTTGTTTGAAATTATTGATTTATTTCATAAAAATACTGAAAGTGAACTTCGTTTTGAAATTATCAAACACATTACCAACCCAGATATAAAAGAAGTAATTTTTGAAGATGCTACAATAAAAGTTTCATCATTTCCATTATTTCATAGAGTACCAACTACAGGTTTTTTGTTTGAAGAACAACCAAAACTTAAGAAACTAAATATTTTTAGTTGTAAAAAAAATAACATCCCTTTTGCTAAGTACACTGATATTAAACGAGGCAAAGATTATGTAAGTGATGATGGAAAAATAATTATACCAAATAGTGAATTAACGCTTGATAAAGGCGAACCATTTAGTTATGCTTATTGCAGCGATACCATATATGATGAACGTGTAATTGAAGCTATAAAAAACGTTAATTTGTTATATCATGAAGCCACTTTTTTACATGATAAATTGAACCGTGCAGAAGAGACTAAACACAGCACAGCTTTGCAAGCAGGTACAGTTGCACAAAAAGCAAACGTAGCCAAATTAATTATTGGTCATTTTTCTTCTAGGTATGATGTGCTGGATGAACTATTAGCCGAAACACGTACACAATTTGCAAATAGTTTTATTGCCAACGAAGGCGAGCATTTTTTTATGGAATAAAACTTTGGCGATTAACCTTTATTTAAACTTCTCCTTCCCATTTAGCAATAACATATGTGGCTAAACAGTTTCCAATTAAATTAACAGAAGTTCTGCCCATATCCATAAAAGCATCAATAGCTAAAATAGCAAATGCTTTTTGAGGATCTAAACCCAATGAGGCCACTGTACTAACCAATATTAAAAACGAAGCACCTCTAACTCCTGCCACACCTTTGCTGGTTAACATCAACACCAAACACATAGAAATTTGTTGTCCAATAGTTAAATCAACTCCACTTACTTGCGCTACAAAAACAGAGGCTAATGAAAGGTATAAGGTTGTACCATCCAAGTTAAAACTAAAACCCGTTGGCAATACAAAAGCTACTACTTTTCTTGGTACACCCATTTTCTCTAAATTCTCCATTGCTTTGGGTAATGCAGCCTCAGAGCTGGCTGTTGCAAATGCGATAGAAAGTGGCTCGCTAATATGATTGAGAAACTTTTTAAAAGGAAGCTTAACCAATAAACCTATTGGTATTAAAACTAAAATAACAAAAGCAATTAATGCCACATACAGGGTAACCAATAGTTTTAATAAATCGTGTAATACGCCATAACCCATGGTAGCAATGGCATAGCCTATAGCACCACCTACAGCCAAAGGTGCAACATACATAACCAAATTGGTAAACTTAAACATCACCTCAGCTAAACTTTCTATGGCATGAACCATTTGCTCTTTACGCTGGCCTTTTAATTGTGCCAATGCAATACCAAATAAAATACTAAACACTACAATTTGTAAGATTTGATTTTCTGCAACACTTTTGGCAATGTTCTCCGGAAAAATATCTAGTATTACATTGTGCGTATGTTTTTGTTCCAATAATTTATTGGCTTTATCTACTTGCTCGGTTTGAGCTTGTAATGATGAACCCACTCCTGCCTGAGTTATATTAATAGCAAACAAACCTATAATTAGTGCAATAGTGGTAACCACCTCAAAATATAAGATAGATTTTAAACCCATTCGCCCAACTTGTTTTAAATCACTGTGCCCAGCAATACCAACAACAAGCGTACTAAATAGTAAAGGTGCAATAATAGTTTTAATTAACCTCAAGAAAATATCACTAAACACTTTTAACTCTTTAGCAACATTGGGCGCCCATTCAGCTACCTCAATACCCAAAAACATACATAATAATATGTAAATAGTTAGGCCTTTACTAACCCATGCATAATAACCCAATGAAAAAATAAAAACCCAACGTATGATATGCAACAACTCACTTGGCAAAGTTGCTATTTCAAGCCAGTTGATAACATGTAAACCACCATCAATAAAAAATAAAGCCAATAGGGAAAAAAGTATTTTGCGTTTATCCATGGTTTCAAACCTAATTAAAAAACACTTCATAAAAAAAGCTACCGAGGTAGCTTTATATTATTTTGTTTGGGTTGAATCGTTGATTCGTTTTTTAAAATCTAACGAAAGTGAATTTACACAGTAACGTAAACCTGTTTTATCTTGTGGGCCATCATTAAAAACGTGCCCTAAATGGCCGCCACATTTCGCACACAATATTTCCAATCGTGTCATACCATAAGTTTTGTCTAACTTTTCAATAATCTTGGTTTTATCTAATGCCTCATAAAAACTAGGCCAACCACAACCTGCATCAAACTTAGTATCCGATTTAAAGAGCTCGTTACCGCATCCTGCACAAATGTATATACCTGTTTCATAATGGTCTTCAAACTTACCTGTATACGGACGCTCGGTACCTTTTTCACGAAGCACGGCATACTGCTCAGGAGATAACAGTTGTTTCCATTCTTCGTTGCTTTTTACAATTTCAAATTCGCTCATGTTGGTGCTATTGTTTGATGATTTTGTGGATGTAGTTTCGGTTGTTGTGTTTGATTTGCAAGAAATAAAGCCCATTACCCATATACTCATCCAAATTAATAACAAACTCTCCTTTATTTTGATTTGCGTTCTCATGTCCTTTTTTAATTAATTGGCCCTCGCTGTTCGTTAATTCATAATAAACAAACTCAGTCTGATTTAGTTGATAGGTGATACGAATATAATTTACAAACGGATTTGGACTTACCTCAAAACCCGATTCAACCACATCTTGTGCAACTTCAATTTTAATTACTTTACTGTAATTGTGTTTACCATCAAAGTCTATTTGTTTTAGTCGGTAGTACCATGCAGTTGCTTCAGGCAATTGGTTATCGGTGTATTGGTATTTAGAAACCACATTGCTATTACCTTCGCAATTTACAATGCCAATGGCATCAAAATTTTTATTATCTATACTGCGCTCAATTACAAATGCCTTATTATTTTTTTCGCTTGCAGTACTCCAAAATAATTGGTTTGATTTATTTTTATATATACCATCAAAACCTAACCAAGTTACAGGTAATGTAACTCCATTAGATGTTAGTTTATTAGCCGTATTATAATTTGCTGCGCTGTACCATCCATTATATTCTATTACAGCATAATGATAATTAACACCAGCCTGCATGTTAGTTAATGTAACCGTGCTTCCTGTACCATTATAAACTAAATAATTACCCAAGCCAATTTGTGGTGCAGCAGTTAAATTAGCATTTGCACTATAGTGAAAAGTATCTGCAGGAAATACATTTACAGGAGCTCCTGCTCTAAGCAATACAATTCTTCTGTTTCCGTTTCCACTAACCCAATTTAACTTAACACTATTGTTATTTATGTTTGTTAATTGAAAACTACTGGCACCCACTGTAGGTTCTGTAGGAATATCACCACCCCAAGTACGTTGCACAAATTGCGGACTGTCAATAAAGGGATTCCTATTGTTCTGAATCGTATTTATAGCATCATTTCTTTTCCGCTCTTTGTCACTTACAGGATCTAAATTATGCCAACTGATTAATAAATTGATGAACCATTCATCGTAAGCTGGGAAAGTATTGCCAGCTAATACATCATTGGCATTGCCATTACCAATCCAACCTGCAATTAGATTTTCATAACGGGTAGCCATATACAATTGTGCACGGGCGATGTCTCCTTTGTATTCATCAATAGGTTCAAATACAATTCCTGTGTAGCCGAAGTTGGTCCCTGTGCCTAGTTTGCCACCATATAAAGATGTGAAAGTAGGAGCAGAAACATTACCAAAAGGATAATTATTCCTCATTCCATTTACTTTTCCATCACTAGCAAATAAATGATGAATATCTGTTTGCATGGGAGTATTTGAAGCAAACCAGCTTTGCGGAAAAGAATGTTCTCGGTTATAACAATCTCCTTCAGTAGCATATGTTCCACATTGATCGCTACCCATGTTATATTCATATGGTGAAGATGTATCAAAGCGTGTACTGTATATATCCCATACTTTTCCATTGGGTTGTCTGTCTGTGGTTGAATAGGCACTCCAAACATTCGCATAACTCAAACTTGTATGGTTAAGTATTCTATTATATAAAATTGTTTTTAAAGCGGCATTACGTTGTGTTGATACCGTGCTGTAATAACCAGCAGCAATAGCCCAAGCAATACCTGTTCCTTGCACACTAATATTTTGTGTAGGCGATCCAATATTAACATGTGTGATATTATCAGACATAGCCCCTATTATTGAAGGACTAAATCTGGCATAAATATTAGTTGTTGGAATACTTCCTGCATTAGGTAACAAAGTAATTACAGAAGTGTAACCTTGCAAGTACTGCGTTGATATTTCGAAACCAGCAGGTGCAGTTATGGTTAAACCACCGGCTAAAGCAGTTGCACTAACTGTATACCTAATAGATGTACTACTATTTAAAACGTATACATTACCAAATGTTGGAAGTGATATTATACTTGTAGTAATTACACCACACCAGGCAAATTGGATAAAAAAACAACTTACTATAAATAACTTAATTTTCATTCGAACTACAAATTTATACCCAACCTTCGATTAAACACGATTAAAGTATTTAAGATTTTTAACAACAGCCATTGCACAATTCTCACCATCAATAGCTGCACTTATAATTCCACCGGCATATCCAGCTCCTTCTGCGCATGGTATTAAACCTTTTATTTGTGGATGTTCCATGGTTTCTTTTTCACGGGGTATGCGCACCGGACTGGAAGTACGACTTTCTGTAGCAACCATAATTGCATCATTACTCACGTAACCTTTTAATTTCTTACCAAAAGCTTGCAAAGCATCACGTAAACTTGCCGCAACGAAAGTTGGCAATACATCATCCAAATGATGAGATTGTAGTCCTGGTATATAACTACAATCGGGCAATTGGTTGGAGTACTTTTGATTTACAAAATCTAACACCCGTTGAGCGGGTGCTTGCATACTTTGGGTTACCGAAAAACAATTTTGTTCCACACTTTGCTGAAATTTTAACGCAGCCAAAGGTCCGTAATCATTGTACTTCCCAAAATCTTTGGAATCAATACTTACCACTAAACCCGAATTGGCGAAAGCATTATTTCGTTTACTTGGACTCCATCCGTTTACAACAATTTCTCCAGGTGCAGTAGCTGCCGGTGCAATAATCCCTCCAGGACACATACAAAAACTAAATACACCATGTCCTAAACTTTGATTTACTATACTGTAACTGGCAGCAGGTAAAAAGGCGCCACGGTTATCACATTTGTATTGAATGCTATCAATTAATGCTTGCGGATGTTCGATGCGAACACCTAAAGCAAATGGTTTAGCTTCAATTAAAATATTTTTCTTATTGAGTAACTCAAATATGTCTCGTGCACTGTGGCCAGTAGCCAATATTACATGTTTGGTTTCTACTGTTTGATTTTGGTTAATAACAACTCCGGCTATGGCATTATCTTTTATAACCATATCCGTTAGTTTTGAGTTAAAGTGTACTTCGCCACCAAAATGCAAAATGGTATTCCTTATTGCTGTGATGATATTGGGTAACTTATTGGTACCAATGTGAGGATGTGCTTCATATAATATGCATTCATCCGCTCCATGTTTTACGAATAACTCTAAAATACGCTTAACATCACCTCTTTTGGTACTTCGGGTATACAATTTACCATCACTATAAGTTCCAGCACCGCCTTCACCAAAACAATAATTACTTTCGGGATTAACTGTATTGTGCCTGGTTATTAAAGCTAGGTCTCGCCTGCGTTCACGCACATCTTTACCTCGTTCAAAAACAATTGGCTTTATGCCTTGCTCTATCAATTTTAAGGCTGCAAAAAAACCTGCTGGACCAGCACCAACAATAACAACATGAGGTGCATGAGCTACATTTTTAAAATCAAAGTTTAAATCACGCTCGGCAACTTGCTCCTCTATATATAAATCAACCAATAAATTATAATGTATAGGTCTTTTTCGGGCATCCAAAGATTTGCGCAAAACACGAATTCCATTAATATCACTAATCCCCGAATTTCTTTTGATGAAATCTAATGTGGTTATTTCATCAAAGCATTGCTCTGGAAGCAAAGCAATTTCAATTTGTTTAATCATAATTGGTTAGGTTTTTATCCTAAAACGCATCACCATTAAAATATAGGCAATAAACGATGTAGCTAAAATGTTAGCAACAAAAATGATAAAAAAGAGTGGTAAGTGTTACTTTTGATGTAAATAATAGGTGCACACAAAGCTTTATATTACTGTTTATCAGTATCATAAAACTAAAACAGGATAAAAAAATAAATAAAAAGTATACAATGACTGATATTAGAACGCTAGAACAAACTGCATCCCAGGTAAGAAGAGACATTCTGCGCATGGTACATGGCGCAAAAAGCGGACATCCAGGCGGATCATTAGGTTGTGCTGATTTTTTAACAGCACTTTATTTTAATGTACTAAACCACGACCCTAAATTTAACATGAATGGAAAAAATGAAGACGTATTTTTTCTTTCAAACGGACATATTTCGCCATTATTTTATAGCGTTCTGGCCCGTTCGGGTTACTTCCCTGTTGAAGAATTAAAAACTTTTAGAAAATTACACTCTCGTTTACAAGGTCATCCTGCAACCGCTGAACATTTACCTGGTGTGCGTATCGCATCGGGCTCTCTTGGTCAAGGTGTATCTGTTGCAGCAGGCACTGCATTAGCTAAAAAACTAGAGGGCGATAAAAACTTAGTTTATGTTTTAATGGGTGATGGTGAACTACAAGAAGGCCAAAATTGGGAGGCATTTATGTTTGCTGCTCATCATAAAGTAGACAATTTAATAGTAACGGTTGACTACAATGGACAACAAATAGATGGCAGCACCATGGAAGTTTTAGGCTTAGGTGGTGATATCAAGGACAAACTGATGGCATTTGGTTGGGAAATTTTGCACATGGATGGACATAACATGCAAAACATCATTGAAACCATGGCCAAAGCAAAAAATGCAGCAGGTAATGGTAAACCAATATTTATCATCATGAAAACAGAAATGGGATATCCCATTGACTTTATGGTGGGTTCGCACAAATGGCATGGTATTGCACCAAGCGACAGCGATCTAGAAAATGCATTGGCACAACTTCCAACAACATTAGCTGATTACTAAAGTACAATTATTTATTCCATGCAGTTTAAATCGCTTACATTTTTTGTTGTTTTGGTTGGGTTGATTTTAGGCATACACTTTAATGTAAGTGCCCAAGGTTATACCAAACCGAAAACACGTATTTTATTTCTGCTTGATGGAAGCGGAAGTATGTATGCTGCAATGGATAAAGACATCCGTATAAATGTAGCCAAAAGATTATTGGCTAAAATTGTTGATAGTTTAGAGAGTGCAAAAGATGTACAAGTAGCGTTAAGAGTATACGGACACACCACTTCTCCGGGGCAGCGAAATTGTAAAGACACAAAACTAGAGGTTCCTTTTAAATACAATAACCACAAACAAATAAAAGATAAACTTAAAGATGTAGTACCAAAAGGAACCACATTAATTGCTTATTCTTTACAGCAATCTGCTTACGATTTCCCAAAAGAACCTGGTGTTAGAAACATCATTATTTTAATTACGGATGGTATAGAAGAATGTGATGGAGACCCTTGTGCAGTATCAGAAGCATTACAAAGTCAAGGCGTGGTTTTACGCCCATTTATAATTGGCTTAGGTAGTACCGAAGATTTTAGAAAAGCTTTTGAATGTGTAGGCAGATATTATGATGCCAATACAGAAGAGAGTTTTAATAATGTGTTAAATGTAGTAATAACTCAAGCATTAAATAGTACAACAGTACAAGTTAATTTGCTTGATGTAAATGCTAAACCAACAGAAACCAATGTAAACATGAGTTTTTACGATATGCATAGCAACCAGCTGGTGTACAACTACATTCATACCATGAACGAACGTGGAATACCAGATACTGTATTATTAGACCCAATATACAAATATCGCATGGTGGTAAATACTATTCCACCAGTTGAAAAAAGCGATATTGAAATCACTGCTGGACGACACAATATAATTGCCTGTGATGCACCACAAGGATTTTTAAACATAAAAATATCAGGTGTTACCAACTACAACGATTTAAAATGTATTATTCGTAAAAAAGGAAGTATGCAAACGCTACATGTGCAAAATGCTAATACCCCAGAAAAATATTTAGTAGGAAAATACGATTTAGAATTATTAACACTACCTCGACAAATATTTAAAGATGTGAGCGTAGATCAAAACACCACTACTACAATAGAAATGGCTCAGCCAGGAAGGCTAAATATATCAGCATTTACACAACAGTATATTGCAGATATATACCAAATGAACCGTAACGAAATTGTTTGGCTTGCACGTTTGCCGCAAGAAAATAAAATACATAACATCATTATGCAACCTGGTAAATACAAAATTATTTACCGTGCTAAAAATTCCACACGTAGTAATCAAACATTCGAAAGAGAGTTTAACATTACTTCGGGGGCTGCAACTAATTTCACTTTAAATTAAAAGAATACAAAAAAGTATTCAACACAATAAAAAAAGAATATTATTTGATACATGAAAAAGTTTGAAGTACAAAACATAAAAGACACCCGTTCGGGTTTTGGAGCGGGCCTAAGCGAGTTAGGTAAAACTAACCCTAATGTAGTAGCACTTTGTGCAGATTTAACAGGCTCTCTTAAAATGGATGCTTTTCAGAAAGAACATCCTGAACGTTTTTATCAAGTAGGTATTGCTGAAGCCAATATGATTGGACTAGCAGCAGGCTTGGCCATTGGTGGTAAAATTCCGTTTACAGGAACATTTGCTAATTTCAGTACAGGCCGCGTATATGATCAAATTCGTCAGAGTGTAGCTTACTCCAATAAAAATGTTAAAATTTGTGCTTCACATGCGGGGGTTACTCTTGGCGAAGATGGTGCAACACACCAAATTTTAGAAGATATTGGGTTAATGAAAATGTTACCAAATATGACTGTAATTAACCCATGTGATTACAACCAGACCAAAGCTGCAACTATTGCTATTGCAGATTACGAAAACCCAGTTTACTTACGTTTTGGACGTCCGGCTGTGCCTAACTTTACTAGTGCTACAGATAAGTTTGAAATTGGTAAAGCATTAATGTTAAATGAGGGAACAGACGTAACTATTTTCGCCACAGGACACTTAGTGTGGCAAGCCATTGAAGCAGGTCATATACTTGCCGAAAAGGGAATTAGTGTAGAGCTAATAAATATACACACCATTAAACCATTAGATGCTCAGGCCATATTAAATAGTGTTCGTAAAACCCGCGCAGTAGTTACTGCCGAAGAACACCAAATGAACGGTGGTTTGGGTGATAGCATTTGCCAATTACTGGCTCGAGAATTACCAACTCCATTAGAAATGGTAGCTGTAAATGATAGCTTCGGACAAAGCGGAACCCCTGATGAATTAATGAAAGAATACGGGTTAGATGCAGCACATATTGTAGCTGCAGTTGAGCGTGTTATCAAAAGAAAATAAATAGCATTAATAATATTATTAAAAGTCATCTCATACCAATTATGCGGCATAGGGATGACTTTTTTGTTTGGTGTGTGTAAAACACTTTTCTGTTTTATTGTTGTTTTTTTTGAAAGTTAAGCAGTAAAAAGTATGAAGTAAATTGATATTTATCAACTTAGAATTTATTCCTAAATTCGTATTGAAAAACAGATTTTTAAAACTTAAATGAATCTATTAACTAAGATGAAGTACCTTATACTATATTCAAGCTTATTCATACTAATCAACAGCGGTTGTAAAAAAGATGAACCTTTACAACATCAGGTAGTAAATATGCTATATAAGCAAAACCCTAACGGAGAAATTTCAGAATGTACTCTCAACAACCAAAAAGTATATTGCCTTAGTCAATTAGTTTACGATGGAGGTACTGTGGTATATAATGAATCTGGAGATAAAATAGGCACCTGTAATTATGCATGGGGACCTGTTGATGCAATTTGCAATAAAATAAACAATTGTGAGGTTATTTACCGCGCCAAAAGCAATTCATTCAATCTTCCGTTTATAGATAAATATGGATTAAGCAGATAAAAAATATGTTACACAAGCATTAATTTTTGTATAATAATTAACTGCTAAATACATTTTACCTAAACAAACTTTCTGCACAAAAAAATTTTTGATTTGTAAATGGTGGGATATAACCAATTTCCTCTCACCATTTATTGATGATTCAATGAATAACCTTCTTTTAAATAGAAATAGAAATAGAAATAAAATTGAAAACTTATACAATTAATGTAATCAATATTTAACAATACAAAGGAATACATAACTGAACGGTTGTACCTTTTCCTTTACTAGAGTTAATCTTTAACTCACCAAAATGTTTATCCGTTAATTGTTTCACTAAAGTTAACCCTAACCCTAAGCCTTGTTGTTCCAATATTCCTCTGTTAAATTGAGTATAAGCACCTATTGCCGATACCTCTTCTTTTCCCATACCAATGCCAAAATCGGTAATAGAAAAAACACCAAATTTATTTGATAGTCTATAATTGATTATAACTTTTGATCCAACTTCAGAAAAGCTAAATGCATTATGAATTAACTCATTAATCATTACCATAAAATATTCACGTGGAATTAACAACCCAACATCAGAATCTAAAGAAAAATTAAAAACAATATCACCAGTTCTACCTTGTTGATTTGATATTTTTTCTGCGCATTCTCTTATAAGAAAAAGCACCTCTACTAACTTTTGATCGTATACTGGGAAATTAGGTTGTTGTAATCGATGATAAAGAATTACATTATTTATGGTTCGTTGAAGTCTATCACAAGAACGTTCAATAACATTTACGCTATTTAAAAATTTTTGCCTACTTTCAAAATTCGTCTTATCGTTCTTTAATAAAAAGGTTGCCATTACTAAAGACGTTAAAGGAGTGTTTAATTCGTGAGCAGCATGTAAGAATAAATCATACCTCGAATCAAATTCTGATTGATTTTGAATATTCATTTAAAATTATTTTTTGGTTGAATTAGATGTATATAACCATACATCAGTGTATCCCTTTTTCCTAAAAGATCTAACCTTCTCTTGGGCTTCCTGATAATCATTACTAGAGAAAACAACTAAAAACACCAGTTTACTTTTATCTCCTTTCCAATAGGGCTCAGCATTAATACCAGATTTCTTCATCTTTGCAACTTCAGAAAGTGCATTTTTTATGCTAAAAAAGCCTCCGAATACTACATTGTATTTATGTCGGGGGTACTTTATAGTATACTTAACTGAATCGTTATTTTTTTCTGGTGCATTTTCAAGTGTGTAACTTAAAGGTATTTTTAAAGAATCTGAATTGTTAACTGCTTTGTCTTTAAAGATTGAATCCGATTTAACATTTACTAATCCATTTTGAGATTCATTATTCTTAATTCCTTGTTTACTTTGACCATCAATTTTTGCAATCTCCATTAACAATTTGTTGTTTATAGTTATGTTTTCTTGAATCGCATTGTAAAGGAGTAATCTTTCCTTTCTCGCATCAAAAGCATTTATATTATAACCAAGGCCTAACGAAAAAACCAGTAAATCATCTTTACTACCAGTGTTTAAACCATCTAATAAATTAGTTAATGTTAAATAATATGAAACATTGGCCTTAGCTGTTAATAATTCGTTTAATTTATAAGAGTAGCCAGCTCCTAACTTATAGGAGAAAAAAGACATATCGTATATTGCAAGTCCCTTTTTAACACTCCAAGAATTAATATTAGTATGAAAAAGTGCAACACCACCACAAATAGAAAGTGATGACTTATTTATTATGTTGCTTTTTGCATTTTTAAATGTTTTAATATACCCAATATCAACATCATAAATTCTAAATGAATTTCTGTAACTTCCCTCAGCTTCTACACCGCTAGAACTCCCCACAGCGTAATTAGATCCTAAAGTAACTACATTAGCCAAATTAAATAAGGTGCCCAATGTCCAAGTCATTCCCGGATTACCTAATTCATTATTAATGATGTAATTTCTACCTAAAGATGAATGGGCAGTTATTGTACTCTTATCAAATAATGATTGTGATTGCACATCTATGCATGTTGATGCACAAAACAAAACTAAAGTTAAAACAAGAGTTTTAATTTTCATAATATCTTAAATCTGTTTGATAAGTTAAAAACAGCTACACCTATCATTATAACAATCATGAGTATACTTAATAAAGGACTTGTAATTGGAATATCAGGTTCATCTGGCGGTGGTGGTGCGGTTTCGGTTTGTTTATCATCTTTTGGTTGTAAAATCTCACCATTATCTTTGTTGTTGGCTAAACCGCTTTTTCCATCCTCACCCAACCTATCAATGCCGTCAATTGTTCCAACCTCGTTGTTGTTATATTTTTCTTGGTTACTCGGTAAAGGTGATTCATTTTTACTGTCTCTATTAAACCATGATTTAACGCTATTACCAATATTACCTGAGCCAATACCTCCAAAAGCGTAATAATCAACTTCCGATGAACGACTTTTCACCCTGTATCCACCATTATATAAATCTTCTTCATCGTAGCTTTTTTTATAAAACCGTTCTTGCCTTTTTCTATATTTTTCTTCTTCAGAAAACTCATAAACAGAATTAGAATAGTTTGAATACTGATAACCATAGTCACTATAGATATCATCATCCCCCGCTTGACCATAAGCGCTTTGGGCTATGGAATCGAAAGCTGTTAAAAATAATAAACTGAAAAAAACTCCCCTCTTTATAATAATTTGATATGCCAAATTCATGTGTTAAGAATTAAAATTTATTGTATTGATAACTTTGATGTTCCCAACAAAACGCCATCAGACAACAACAAAATATTATAAATACCAGAATCAAATTGTTTGGTATCAATATCTATATCGTTTGTAGTACTTAGTTGCTTATGTATTACTCTTCCTAGCAGATCAACAACATGTATTTCATAACTATCGTATTGTAAACCTGCTATTTTTAATTTTACCACATCGCCCTCTTGAGCTGGGTTTGGTAACAGTAAAATGTTGGCTGCAGATGTTGTAATGACTGGATCTATACAAACAACATGACTGTTTAACGATGATTTATTTGTTTCTACCAACTTTATCCTGTAGCATATTAAACCACTGGCATTATTTAGTATATCAGCATCGGTGTATGCATAGTTAGTTGCAACTACTGCACCCGTATTAGGCTTAATAACTGCTATTTCTTTAAATGTTAAATCAGTGCTAAGTTTTCTTTCTAAAATATGACTTTGCATATTTAACTCGGAAGCTGTGCGCCAATTTAACACCACGTTATCATTACTTTTAGCTGCATTAAAGCTAAGTAACTTAATAGGTAAAGGATTAAGCGGAGAAAAAACAATCGCAAATCTTTTACCAAACGATGCAGGGCTGCTTGATATACTAAACGGATAATCAACACCAGCAACTATTGGTAAAGTGGTATTAAGCATCCTATCTATTAAATAACTATTTAAGCCAGTTGGTATAGCAATTAAATTATTAAATCGTAAAGAATAATTACCAGCAGAAGCATCTACACCTATATCAAACGTATCAGTTGCCAATGGAGATAATATTGGTAAACCATTTATTTGAACAGGCGTTGTACCAGCATATAAAGAAAGATTTATAACAGCATTTGTCATTTTAAAGGCATCTTCCATATTGTTAAATGACCTGCTATATGTTGCATTAAAATTCATCATAGCAACATCACTATTTAATGCATCCCTTGTCATGGTAATTAATAATGGCGGTGTACTGGTTTTAAAATAATTTGTAGGAGTACCAGAAACTTTTGAAGACTCACTAAAAGTAATGGTAGGATTAGCTGATGAGGCTTGTACAAATATACCTTGACCAGATGCTATAATACCTACATTAGCAGCCACAGATGAACCTGTTGAAGGATTTAGTGTATAGTAAAAAGGTGTTAAACCAGTTTTATTTACCAAGCTCCAATCAATTGGTGATGGGAAAGGATTTCCTACCATATTCCAACCATCATTAGTTGGTGTACCTGTGGGTGTATAGGTTATTTGCGGAGAAACTACTCCTTGATTAATTGGTCCAACAAAATCTAATGTAACTGCATTTTGTGGCACAAACGGTGGAGTAAACCATTGTGGCGAAGGAAGAGTTCGGTCTCCCCTAATGAAAACAAAAGCCCCTAAACCTGGCAACAATGTGTCATTAATATTTTGGACTGGTTTATTGCCCCTTCCGTTAGATGTTTGTTCGTTATAAGTATTAATTGATGCATTATTGGTAGTAGAAATATCGAATCCTATACCACCGACAGGGCCAGTAACGAAAATGTCATCAATTAATTGATTATAGGTAAAACCAGTCACTGGTGAAGTAAGCTGTCGAGATCTACGGGTTATAGCAGGAATATACCTCTGCACAATTACATTACCTGTTATTTGAGCAGGCGATACCAATGCAGCTACTCTTGCAGTGCCTAATGAATCAGAAATTAATGTTAGAAATCCATTGCTGTTTAAATTAGCTCCACTCACACTAACTTCTACTTTGGCCTCAAGGAAATTTAAAAGCGTTACTAAATTAGATCCAGTTATAGTTAAGTTAGCCAACCTATTTGTAACACCTCTAACAGTGGTATCCATCATAAGATTACCTGATGATGAAATCTGTATGTTATTGTTTCCACTTGCTCTAATACCCCTAGCATTAGATTCCATATTAAAGCCACCGGTTAATGTAAGATTGAATGTTGAGAGATTTAAAAATCCTGAAGATACAATGAATGAATCGCCAAGTATAAGATTGTTACCTGCTGTTACTCCCGCTGGATTTGCTATAACCAATTTACGGTAACTTAATGGCGATAATACTTGCGGAACCGAGCCATTGTATACTACCTTGGCGAATGAACCTAACAAAATATTACCTTGTTCAATGGATGCACCTGTGCCTATTAACCCACCTGCACGAGCCGTTTCAATTGTACCTATTAAATCAACTGTAACATCCTGACCAATTACTTGGAAAGTATCTAAGTTAAGTTGGGCGTTTGCCTCTATTATTATACTTTTAGGATTAATGGTACCTAAAACATTAACAACATGTCCTGAATTTATGGTAACTCGAGCAGATGATGTAGGAACCGAATTGGTATTCCAAGTAGAAGGACTAGACCAGTTGCCAGAGGCTACAGAAAAAAACTCATTAAAAAACCCAACACCGAAATAACTGAATAAAGATTGCGTTGGCAAACTTAATGAACCATTTACGGTGGCACCATTTAAATTATTTAATGCCGTATTTTGAAGTGTCCAAGCTGATGAAGCAAAACGTGCTAAAGTAATTGCCTGTGATGAGTTACCTCCTGCAGATTTATTAAAATTAAAAGTAACTGCGGCATTGGCTGTACCTGATAAGCGGCTAAACAACCAATATTGTGATGCACTTATTGAACTAATGGTTGTATCAACATTGGTATTTCCTGGTGCCGCATTAAAGTACTCGGCATACCAAGTTGTTGTTGAAGCGGTACTTGGAGTAAAATTAATAGAACCTAAAATTCCTCCTTTACCAATTGGTAAAATTAAAGGTGAAACTGATGTGGTTATTACCCTTATTGGACCATTGATATGGGCAGATGATGAACCTAAAGTTGCCGATCCTGTTAATGTAATTACATTGTTAGTATCTGTGTTTATTATCCCATTTTCGATAACTAAATTAGCTACGCTAAACGGATTAACCACATTTAAAGATGGTGATGATCCATATCTTCTAAATGTAAAGTTTGCCAATGTTCCAGATAAGTTTAAACTACCAAAATGACCACCTAACGATCCACCAACAATTATATTCCCATTGCTGCTACTTATGCCTCCACCATTTGACACATAATTACCATATAGAGTAAGTGTTTGTGTTAAATTAGCAAACGTAATTCCATTACCAATTAATAATGTATCGTTCACCAATATTGCTCCTGTTTGCGTTTTTGTTCCAGAACCTTCTAATACAAGCTCTTCACAATCTATCGCTGTTACATTTTGAGCTGCTCCATTGTAGCGTAAACGGCTACCATTACTAAAGGTAATAGTGCCCGCTATACTTGTGCTAATTCCACCAGCATGAGCAGTGGTTAAAGTTCCTGCAACAGTTACTCCACTTGCCACAGCACCAATTGTATTTATTGAATTGAATACCAACTCCCCTCCATTTAAAATAGATATACTTGATGGTGTACCTGCTGTTGCAATTGTAGTATCTACGGTAACCACATGAGAAGCTCTTATAAATACCCTTGAACCCAAAGGAGGAACTGCACCCATAACCCATACAGATGTATCTCTCCAATTACCCGATTTTTTAGTTTCAAATGGTGCTGGATAACCAATTGCAAAATCATTGCCATTTACTCCAACAGGAAACGATACAGAACCAGAAGTAGTTAAGGTACCACTTGCTGATAAACCATTAAGGCTATTTGCTGTAACAGGCACCAACTGCCAATTGGTTAGATACCTTACCAATGCCAAACTTGATGTTGCCAACCCGCCCGGAGCTTGGTTAAAATTAAATGCTAAAATTGGACTTGCAGCTGGTGAGCTGTTTTTGGTTACACTCCAATACTGTGTTGGGCTTAATGATGATATAGTACCACTAACATTACCAATATTTGCAGGTGTACTTCCAAAGTATTGAACATCCCAAGAGGTAGAACTTGTTGCACCAGGATTGATTGTAACTGCTCCTAAAAGACCATTTTTACCTACGTGAATCGTTCTATTTGTATTAGTTGATGCATTAATTAACCTAGCAGGGCCATTAATATACGAACCACCTGAACCAATTGTACCAATATTATTTAATATTAGTAGGGCACCATTACTTGTATTTAATAATCCATTGTTTAGGTTAACTGATGAGTTTGCTTGTAAGTTATTTCCAAGTGTTAGTGACGGATTAATTCCAGATCTATTTAAAGTAAATGTACCCACTATATTCATATTAGTAAGGGTATCAAAATGAATAGTTCCGAAATTACCACCATTACCCCCACCAATACTTATTGCATTGCTTGGATTAGGTCGTAAAAAACCAGTACCAGATATATTACCGTTTAAAGTTAATGCACTGTTTGATTGTACAAACGTTACTCCAGAATCTATAGTAAGGGTATCATTTACTGTTAATGCCCCCATTGCCATTGTTTTTATGGTATTTAATCCACTTACCCTTAAGTTTCGGTAACTTGTTGGAGTGACTATTTGGCTGCTACCATTATAAATAATTGTACTTCCAATATTATGCGTTACTGTTCCTACTACAGATGCAGAAACACCAGTTAAACCATTAGGATGTGATGTGATAATAGTTCCATTATTAATTAATTGGCCGCTTAATGTGGTTGTTCTACTATTGCCTAAATTAAGGGTTGCACCTGCACGCACGGTAATACCAGAGAATGTCATGGTTGTATCTAATACTACACTATTATTTCCCTTTGTTGCAATGGCAATAGCTGCTCCTGCAGGTGGTACAGAGTTTTGTACCCAAGTATTGATATCGCTCCAGTTTCCACCAACATCTGTACTTACCCAAGCATCACTTTCTTTGGTAACAATGCCATAATACCTGCCCATACTTAATTCAACCGCAACGCGTCTTGCACTATCTAACGTAGAAGTAGTTACCACTATTTCGGGCATATCACCACCAAAATTCCAACCTGTATGTCCGTTAGCTATTACCATATTACCATTAAAGTTAAACGGCTGGTTTAA
The DNA here is from genome assembly GCA_027482225.1 of Bacteroidota bacterium. GTDB lineage: Bacteria > Bacteroidota > Bacteroidia > UKL13-3 > UKL13-3 > UBA6183. Next base: position 154,716 of record JAIXWD010000016.1, on the reverse strand, counting down.
CGAATTAACAATAGACGGATTAAATTGTAAAGCTTGATGAACCACATTTCGCGTGGTAGATGAGCTCCAACCTGTTTGGAAACCATTAATTAAAAACGAGGAAATATTATTGGTTAATCCCGTTATTACGTCCGTACTTCCATCGCCTAAACTGGCTAACAACATTCTATTACCCGAATTGATTATTCCGTTTGAGGGAGATGTATTAGGGAATAAATTCATGTATGTGTTTTTTGTAGCGCGTTGCACCCAGAATAAGCTATTTACATTGTTATTAACTGTTGGTATGTTATTAATTAAAAAACCATCATCAACACCATCATATAACATAGATGGTTTGTTATTCATGTAATTAATTACACCATTTAAGGTTAAAGTGGGTTGTAAAAAAATATTATTTTGTACTGCATGCCTTCCATTACCACTTTGATCGTACCATGTTTTTACGTTAACGGAATTAAGTATGCTAATTGGCCCAGTGGCAATATACATATTAGCAGAACTCCCTTCTTCTAGCTGAAAACCCCAAATATAAACAGAACCATTGCTTTGTGCTGTAACGCCAGTTTGATTACCGCCATGGCTACCTAAATGCACGTTAACCCTACCGGTTGCAGGGCAAACAAAAGTATAGCTTATGCGCTGCCATGTTGCATTATTTAATGAGGCATTGCTGGCATTATAAGAATTACCACCAATGGTGTTCCAAGCAGCGGTATTATTTACAACCACATTAAAATTATTGGCAGTACCTAGCCTTATATACATAGACAAAGTATAGGTACGCCCAATTACTAAATTATTTATTTGACGAAACACATCCCACTGCCCATTGGTGCGACCTAGGTTCATAGAATCGGCAGTAAGTGTGCCAATTGGTGAAAGGGCTACATTAGGAAAAATACTGTATGCTGAGGATCCATTTCTGATGTAAACCGAATTATCAAAATCCTCGCTAAACGTAACCAAGTTTTCTCCTGTTGCGCCTGCTGCAAAATTCTTTAAGGTTAAGGTATCTAAAAAACCATTGTCTTGGAAATAAATGTCTAATTCGGCAGAATCTCTTAAACGATTAACCCTTATAGCAGGGCCTTGGTAAGCACTTCTTAACCTGCGTAGGCTTAAAGCAAGTGAAGTTGTTGTGGTGTTATTCAATCCCAAACTATCCAAGCCATTATCTGGTAACGCACTTGTGTAACCTAAAGTAAAATCACCAAAATTTGAAACAAAACTTTGCGTTGCAAAATTACCTGATATTGCATTACCTAATATGGTATTGTTTACTGAGTTACGTGTCCAAGTGTTGATAATTTTGTTGGCTAGCACCAATTGCTGTGCACTGGTACCACCTGCACTTGTGTTAAAACCAACACCTACAATGGCATTGTTACTGTTATTTCTGGTAATACTCCAATATTGGTTGGTTGCAACACCTATAATACCTGGGCCTCTGTTGTTGGAATTTGGTGTAACACCTGCACCATTAAAGTATTGCACAGTGTATGTTGTTTGTGTTTGTGTTTGTGGTTGAATTTGAACTGGAGCATACATATTGTTTTTACCTATAGGTGCAGTTCTTTGAAACAAGGAATTTGTAATTAAATTTAATGGCCCGTTGATGTGGCTGGTATTACTGCCACCTATTGTAGTTGCTTTGCCACCAAGGTTAATTATATTTGTAACTGTAGTATTTAAAATACCATTGTTTAATGCAATACTTGTATTAATCGTTAAAGGATTTGTTAGCGTATGAGAACCTCCCCTGCTTAATACTAAATTACCTAACACATTATTTGTAGCATCATTAAACCCAATGTTAATGTTACCACTACCTGTAAGTGATAAAGTACCTCCCGTAGATTGCATTATACCATTATTGGTAATGGTGGTTCCTGAAAAACTTAAGTTGCGGTTTGATTTGTTAAACGTTATTCCACTGTTAACCGTTAAATTTCCTGTAACAGTAACATCGCCAACCATTGTTTTAGTACCCGAACCAGATAATACCAAATTGGAAGCTACAACTGCTGTTATATTTTGACTGCTACCATTGTAATTTAAAGTTGAACTTGAATTAAAAATTGGACCAGTACCAACAACAGCAGAATCTAACCCGTTGGCATCTGCAATTCCTATTGTACCATTGTTGATGATACCATTAGTTGTTATAAATGAAACCCCATTTAAATAATAAGATTGTTGCGAATTTTCAATTGAGTTCCTTTGAGCATCATTTAATGCAGTTGGTACAATTACTATTTCTTGCATGGTTCCATCAGCCCACTGAGCATAAGCTCCTGCGGTTCTCAAATCAATTGGGCGGTTAGATGGCACAGCCAATAATGGTAGTAAAGTTCCGTTTCTATATATTAATGCATTATTAGTATTTTGACCAACAGCGGTATAAATTTGGTTAGCTGGGGTAGTAGGTGTGTTGTAAACTTGCCAATTCCCACCACCAAAATGTGCAGTACGTTCTATACCCGGATGAAAGCCTAGCATCCAATTATTGGCTTCAGATGATAACATCCGGCCTGTTGTGGCGCCATCATTAGAAGACACTACATTTACGGTAAAGAAATTATTAGCTAAACCCAACGAACCACCAAATAAGAAATTGTTATTAGCGGCTATGTGCCTTATGGCGGGTTGGTTATTTTTGATTTCTAATACCCCATTGTTTACAATTCGTGGTTGGTTACCTGGCGTATTTTGTACAAAATCTCTTCCATTACCAGATTGATCGTACCACCTTACCACAAACAAACTTGAACCCGCTGCAAAATTCAATAAGGTGCTGGTATTTAAATTACCAGCTGATGTAAAAAATACATCTTGTAGGACATTATCACTACCCCTTCTTACCTGTATTGCAGGACCATTGTATGTTGATGAAAGCCTTCTTAAACCCAACACAACAGAAGGATTAGCACCTGTAGTTATTAAGCTTTGTACTAAATTATTATTAGCTCCAGAGTTGTAATATATAACTCCCGAATTGATATTAAGTTTAGCATTTGTTTGAATTAATACTGTGCTTGGACCTGTACCTGGTAAAATAGTTGTATCTAAATTTACAGTAAAACCTGTGCGTATGGTTACGCTATCGCCTGTAGATGGAACAATATTGGTGCTCCATATTGCAGGATTAGTCCAATTACCATTTGCAATAGTGTGAAGTGCACCAGGCAATGAGCCAAATCCTAATGCGAAATAATCTATTTCACCAGCACTGCTATTTAAAACCACACTTGATGCTGATGTTATTGTAGCTATATTGGTATTAGCCAATATTGTATTTTCTGTTATGGGTACATTACCCCACGTATTGTTGGTAAACATAGCCATCTTTAAAGTATTGGCAGATGTGCCACCAGCAGCTTGATTAATACCAACAGAAACTATGGCGTTGTTGGTGTTGTTTCTGCTTAGTGTCCAATAATGATTATTACCTAAACCCAACAAATTAGAAGCTAAAGGTGCGGCAGTTGGTGTACTTCTATAGTACTCTGCTCGCCAAACGGTAGCAACTGATGTAGTTGGGGTAATTATTACATTACTTGAAGTGCCCTGTTTACCCAAACCAAGTATTACGTTGTTGGTTGAACTGGTATTAAACTGCACAGGTCCATTAATGTATGAAGCATTTGAACCATAAGTACCGTTTCCGGTTAATGTTAAAATATTAATGGAATCTGTTTTAATGAATCCTGAAGACAACGAAATATTTGCAACAGAAAGCGGTGTAACTAAATTTACAGTGTCGGTTGCACCAGTTGCTTGCATGTTTAAAGTTAAACCACTGTGGGTAATTGCACTAACATCAGTAACAGATGCCGTTGAGTTAATATTTATTGTAGTATTGGCAAAATTATTTAGCTGTATGGTGTTTCTTAATGCATTACCACTAAGTGTAAAAGCACCACCTGTTGATTGTAAAAATCCGCTACCAAAAATACCATTGTTTAAATTTAAATTAAATCCCCCTTTATTTAGTGTACATAATGTACTAATAGTTAAAGAATCGGAAACAACCGTGTTACCGGCTAATGTTTTAGTAGAAGCTGAATTGTTTATGGTTAATTTCCTGTAGGTAAGAGCACTTATTGTTTGTGCTCCTCCACCGTTATAAATAACCCTACTGCCAGCATTTAAAATGGTATTAGTTGTATTGCATGCAGGTAAAGATGCGCCACTTCCTATTAAACCTGCATTGCGTGAAGTTAATATTGTGCCATTATTTATTATACCACTCGAGGTTCCAGTAATTTGGTTGGTAGTTAAATCTAATGTAGCGCCAGCAGCAACCGTAATACTTAATGCTTCAGCCGCAGATGAAACAGCAACTGTATGGCCAGGCGAAATAAAAGTTGATTGAAATACAGAGGGTACCAATCCACCAGCCCATGTGTTGGGGTTATTCCATGCGCCACTTTGTGCTGTTGCAATTGCTTTTTCGCTGGCAAATGCAAATAACCCCGTATTACTAATTGCCACAGGGGTGGCAATAGCTGTAGGTAATGCTGCAGTAGCCGATAAAAATCTATCAATTGGAACAGAAACCCACTGACCACCCACAAAATTGGCTAAAGTTACTGTTTCTGTGGCAACGCCACCGTTAATAGCTGTATTCAAAGCGAATTCAGCCCTAATATTAGCCACACCCGATGTTCTGTTGATGCGCCAATACTGGTTATCATATACTTTAAACAAACCAATACTATCAAAACTTGACGTGTTAGGTACGCTGCCATTTCCTTTAAAATACTCAATATTATATACAGTAGTAGCAGTAGATTGCGGTGTAATAAAAATTCGATTTCCCGTACCATTTTTACCAACTGCAATTTGTCTTGTGGTAATAGAAGAACTTATTAATTGAACAGGGCCATTAACAAATGTAGCGGGGCTCCACCTACTCATTATAGTACTTGCATTTATTAGACTTAATATGTTTACAGAATCGGTATTTAAAATTCCAGCATCTAAGGTAGCATCTGTTGTTACTTGCAATGGTGTACCCAATGTTAAAGATGCATTAGCGAAAAAATTAGATAAAATAAATAATGCAACAGAATTATTGGGAGCAGGTGCCATGCGTAATGTTCCAATATTGGCAATATTAAAAGTATTAAAACGCAGTAAACCACCTGTAGATGACAATAAACCCGTGCCAGTTAAACAAGCTAGGTTTAAATCATTCGCTGATTTATTAAACGTAACACCATTATCTATAAAAAGTGTGTCGCTAACTGTTGTTACCGAACCTATAAGCAATGTTTTTGTACTGCTCGTATTTAATAAACTTAAATTTCGATAAGATATCGGATTAACCAATTGATTAGCTCCATTGTATACCACACGACTGGTATTGTATGCCGTATTTAAAATGGTACCACCAATATTTAAAGATGCACTACTACCTATTAATCCGTTTGGATGTGCAGTAATTAATGTGCCTTGGTTAATCACATCTAAAGACGTTGTAATGTTATTGGCGGCTCCTAAATTTAGGGTGGCCAAATGTGCGTTATTAATTGATCGTATACTGGTATTTATATCTAAAACCACAGCACCTGCTGTTGCGTTTATCACCACATCTGATGATGTTGTGGGCACTACCCCATTTTCCCAAGTTGCTGGGTTACTCCAATTACCACCTGCAGGCGTGCTTATGGCAAAATTACCAATGGCATAATATAGTCCTTGGCTTCGCTCTATACTTGCTCTATTTGCTGAAGATAAAGCTGATGAAAAGATGATTACTTCTTGAACCACACAGTTTGAGAATTCACCAAAACCACCACCTGTAGACAATGTTCCAATTGAGGTATTTCCTGAAGGCACAGTGCCCGCTAATTGCATACCATTGTTAAATACACTTGCGCTGCTTCCATTAGATACGGCAGTGTATATTTGGTTGTTTGTAGTTGCTGTGGCGTTGTTATAATTATCTACCCCATTGTATCGCATCCATACATTAGCAAAAAAGGCTCTTCTCTCACCTCCACCATGAAATCCTAAAAACCAATTGGTGTTACCACTTAGCACCCTTTGGTTTGCACCACCATCTAAACCAGATACAGTGCTTACGCTCCAGGGGTTATTATTGGTTACAAAACCACCTGTATTAACATTAAGGTTATGGGTATTTGCTGCCAAATGCCTAATGGCGGGCTGTCCGTTTTTACGATCTATTACACCTGCTAACACAATTCGAGGTTGGTTGGCAAGGGTGTTTTGTATAAAATTACGGTTATTACCACTTTGGTCGTACCATGTGGTAACATAAGCATCATTTACACCCGTAAAAGTTTTAATTGCAGTTGTATCTAAATGACCATTTGCATCAAAACCAATGTTGGTTTCTAAATTATCATTGCTTCTTCTAATACGTAAGGCAGCTCCATTGTATGCACTTCTTAATTTGCGCATGGCATAAGCTGCAGCAGCAGGTGTAGCGGCTGTTAAACCTATACTATCTAAACCATTTTCAGCTGCTCCATTAATAAATCCTAAACCAAAATCACCATAACTACCAGTAATGGCATTTACAGATGTGGCTTGCCCACTAGAAGCGTTAGCCATGCTACTACTATAGGTTGGTTGTATAACCCACTGACCTCCTGTACGCTTAACTAATGTAATTTGTTGAGCATTGGTACCTCCCGGTGAACTATTGTAATTGAAGGTAAATGAAGCATTAGTACCAATTTTAGTTATACTCCAAAATTGATTGGTAGCAACACCTGCTAAACCTGCCCCTAAGTTTCCTGAATTAGGAGTAACACCAGCCCCATTAAAATACTCTAAAGTATAGGTTGATGCCGCAGATGATTCAGGCATTAGAGATATTGAACCAAGTAAATTGTTTTTGCCTAAAGGTATGTTTCTGCTGTTTGTGGTATTTGTATTAACAATTACTTGTCCGTTTATAAATGCAGTGTTAGAACCACCTGTTGCAATTGCATTAGTTGAAAGGGTTAAATTACCAGCAGGTACCGTTAGTATACCACTGGTTAACGTTAATAAGTTATTTATAGTTAATGGCGAAGTTAATGTAATGGGTGCTGACCTATTCACGATTAAAGTATCTAAGGTATTTGCACCAGTAGCAAAAGCTAAATTATAAGCAGTACCACCAGCTGTTGAAAGTCGTCCACCACTTGTTCTAAAAGTTCCGTTATTAAAAATAGTATTACTAACTGTTAAACCAAAAGTACTTTTATCTAAAATAGCAGAGGTATTTATGGTTAAATTTCCTGCTACACTTGTTGTACCTGTTAAAGTGCTAGGTGCAGAAGTATTGCTTACTGTTAAATTACCATAAGTTAATGGTGAAATATTTTGTGAAGTTGTTCCGATGTAATCTACAGTAGAACCCGTATTTAAAATAATTCGATTTAATGGTAACCCGGGAAATGTTCCAATTACACCTTGACTACTAGCTGTTAATATTATCCCATTACATGTTAATGCTCCTGATACACTTATTGAATTTACTCCGGTATTTAATCTAGAGTTACTATTAATTACCAAGTTATTTACAGTAGCAGTCGTATTTAATGTAACAGCATTTGCTCCTGTAGTTGCAATTACCACGTTATTAGTGCTGCTTGGCACAACACCTCCAACCCAAGTTGAAGGACTTGTCCAATTACCACCTGTTGCGGTACTTGTGATAGTTGGTTGATTTATTGAATAGTAACTACTTTGACTATTTTCAAGTGTTTGAGCCTGAGTTGTTGTTAAAGCAACATTAAAAAACAACAACTCTTGCATACTGCCATTAAAATAGGCATCACCACTCCAATTGCTCCTGCCAATAAAATTACTTGTACGTGTAACCTGCTGGGTGATATTAGATGTTGCTGGAGCAGTTGTTTGTGCCGATCCATTTACGCGTATATTGGTTGCCGCTGAACCAGGGTAAGTAGCAGCCGACTGAATGGTAGTATAAATATTATTGATGCCTGTTGATATAGCATTGGTTACGGAAGGTTGTGCAGTTGTATTACCTCCATCATATAAACTAAATGTTATTGTATTACTAGTACTATTGCGAGTAAGTAGAATGTTATTATTTCCTGCTCCATTTCCAAAATCGTATACTCTTGCCCAATTTGCATTATTATTAAATGCAACAACTGCATTGGATGATACACCGTTAGTCCATACCAAAGTGTTGGGTAATGAAGAAATAGCAAAGTGCTGGCTAATAACATCAAAACTTATGGCAACTCTTCCATTATATCTATTAATATTACCTGAAATGACAATTGCTGGTTGGTTAGCCGCTGTAGCTTGTGTAGCATTTAATCCATTACCACTTTGGTCATACCAAATAGAAACAAAACCAGACCCACTGCTCACCCATGAAATAAGAGCAGCAGTATCTAGGTTACCATTCACATCAAAGCCAATATTTTGTGTGGCGTTATCGGAACTGCGCCTAACTTGGATTGCTGGGCCCGAGTATGAAGAACTTAATTTACGTAAACTAAATGAAACTGTAGAAGGTGTTGCTGCGGTTAAACCAACACCATCTAAAGTATTTTGAGAATGACCAGAAAAATGAATAAAAACTAATAACAGTAGTGTTATTACCCTAATTGATGTAACTTTAAACATAGATCGTATCGATTGATTTTAAATTCGATGCGAAATTCGTATGCTAGTCTTTTACCATTTGTAGAGTAATAGCAGAAAAAACGTAGTATTAATTCTACTTTTTGAAAAAAAATGTAATAATTTATTTAAAAAAAATTACACTATAGCATCAAAAGGTAATAATAAAAAACCACTAATATTGTGTATAATGCTGTTCAATTCCTGAGGCATCATACATGTTATTTTGTTTCACAATTTGCATTAATTCAACAAGATTTTTCACGTTAAATTTTTCAAAAATTCTCGATTTGTATGTGCTAACGGTATTTAATCTTATGCTATTTGCATTAGCAATTTCTTTGGTACCCATACCTTGTAAAATCATCCTTAATATTTCACTTTCTTTTAAACTAAGTTTGGGCTGAACTATTACCCTATTACTTCCATTAACATGAGGTTTATCAGCCAAATTAGAGCGTGGTGTATTGTAAGATAAATTTAAAAGCATATCAATAACAGTATCACTAAAAAAGCGTTTATTATTAACCATAGCATTAATTGCTTCTTTAATAGTTTTAGCCGATTCGTATTTGGCTACAAATCCTTTAACGCCAATTTTAATGTAATTAATGGCATATAGTTTTTCACTTAAAGAAGACAAGATTAATATTTTACAATTGTCATTTAATTCTAGAATCTGTAGAACTAATTCGTATACATTGGTATTAGTGAGGTTAATTTCAATTATAACAATGCTGTGTGAATGCAATTTAAAGAGGCTAAGTAATTCCTCAGCGTTAGCTGCATCATCTAAAATATATGAAGGTGAAATTTCGGATAAAATGGTTTTGAAACCAATACGACACAATTCATGTTCGTCTAAATAAAGAAATCTTAACATAGTTTAATGATATAAATGGTTTGATATTTTAATGGAAATCAAATATCAATATAAAAGGTGATGCATCAATAAGAATTTAATCGAACTTTTTGTAGATTTAATACTACAAAATCGATAATATGGATAAAATAGGTAAAATAATTGAACAATATGATGAACTAATAATCTTTTTAACAGAATAAAATCTACAATTTACTGCATAATACCATGATAGTTTCGACTAATGGTAACACAAATTGCGGAGCAACCAACATTAACAACGTATGTAGGCTTTGACGAAAACTCAGAAAGACACATACAATTGTTTAAATATAATGCAGAACAATTTAACCAACTGGCCAGGTTAATAGAAAAAACTGGGAAAATGGAAGGGATAAATGGTTTATTCATTTTTGATGATGATACAATCAAAAAAATAAACACATTAAAATGGAATCAAACATTAAATATAAATTCGTTTGATTTAGTTTTAAGTCCGCTATTTACCATAGATATACAACAGCTTATAAAAAAAAGCATAAGACATGAAGAATTGGTTCCATTTAAATTAATACTTAGCAACCAATTATATAATTCTAATGATATATTTAAAATTGATAGAAAAAAATCAATAGAAGAGTATAGGTATTATAGCATGCTTATTAAAAATATTACCAATACCAAGCCTAAAATAAAAGATGGTAAACTAATTGTAAGCGCGAAGTCTTTAATGAAGATACATGCTTATACAGGAATTAACCCAAACACATTTTTTACCAATAACAATTTTACAATTAATAATTTAGATTGGACAGGTATTCACAAATACAAACTTTGATAAATATAAAACTACTCCAATACCTCTGCCAAAATTTCATGGCTACGCATGTTACTAAATCCGCTTAAATGCTGATTGTAGTATATAACTAAAGCTTGTATTAATTGTTTACGGTGAAGGCCGTGAATTTGCATTATTTTTTGTTCATCATAATTACAATTCATCAATTCAATAAGTAGTTGGCTACTCACTAAATCAATTTGAAATGGATTTTTATCATCGAAAGGTTCAAATACTCCATCTCTAAAATTAAATCCCATTGTGGTGGTTCCACTGTTGTTTAATTTAGGATAAAAACCTAAGAAACGAGATAAATTTATGAGAAAAAAGAGTGGAAAGTTAGCCGTTCGCTCTTGTTCCATATCTAAAATTTGAATGGTGCTGTTTAAGTATTCAAATAAGTTAGCGTCTGGTTGGTTTTCTTCTTTGATGCTGCGGTAAATCACTTCGGCCATAAACATACCAATGGCACTTTTATGCATATTAAAATGTAGGCTGCTTAGTTGAGGAGTGCATTTTAATTCTTTAATGCGTTGTAGGTTTTTATTTTGTTGGTGGTATGCCTCAAGCTCAAGTATGGTTAAAGGCTGCAATTGTGATTGACGTATGGTACCTTTATTTTTTCTTACACCATTTATCAAATAAGATTGCATACCAAATACGTTTGTAAAGCATTTAAGTATTACACTTGTTTCGCTGTAATCAATACACTTTATAACAATGGCCCTGCATTTGGTTAGCATGCTACAACAATAAACGTTTTTTATGTGATGGAAAGATTAGTTTACAAACAACAACTTAGTAACGTAAGTTTCTGTGGCATCTTCGTTGCTACTGTATATTAAGTACACGCCTGTAGCAGCGCGTTTTCCTGCAAAGTTTCTGCCATTCCATGTGGCCATACCACCATTTGCTTTGGTTTCGTAAACCAAGTTACCTGCTATATCGGTTATCTTCACATTGGTATTTTCGGCAAGGCCACGAATAGCTATTTCTCCATTATAATCAGGCCTTACTGGATTTGGATATAACACTACTTTACCATGCGTTGCATCAGCTTGGGTGGCATCACCCGCGTAACTGATAATTCCTTTTTCTGTTGCAAAAAACACTTCTCCTGTCTCTTCAAAAATACCAATATCAAAAACTACATTAGATAACAATGGACTATTATCGGTAGTAAAATTACGAATAACAGTATAACCATCTTCACTCAACAACCAAACACCATTTCGTGTACCAATCCACTTACGATTTGCGCCATCAACCTTAATACATAATATGGCATCTGTACCTAAAATTATGCTATTAAAACTACCTGTACTAATTACCAATTGTCGGGCATCAAAACTACGACTTGATGAATTACTAAACACAGCAGTTGGATCACTGATAATGCATAAACCATTATCGGTTCCAACCCACATTTCACCATTTTTATCTAAAGCCATGCTCAATACGTTGTTACTTGGCAATAATCCATTGCCTTTTTCTTTACCCAATATTTTAAACCTATCATCAGCATCAGTGGCAATATTTGCACCCTCATTGTATACGTATAATCCTCCGCCACGGTTATTAATAATCCATTTATTATTACGAGGGAAATTATTATCGCAAACCAGATAACTAACATTGGCATTACCACCGTTAAAAGCAAAAGAATACCATTGGTTTGATGGTGTTTTTACAGCAAGTGGTTTTGCGGCACCATAACTTGTAACCCATACATTTCCTAAATTATCAATAGTAGTTCCTGCAGCATAAACAGGCCTAAAAGTTGCAAACTCGGTTACAAAAAAACCAATGGCACTGTTACTGGTATCATACAAAACAGTTGGAGTTAAATTATTAACTTCCAACAATCCAAAACCAAAACTTGTCAGGTAAGCTTTTCCTGTTTTATCATCACAAGTAACATCTAAAAAATCGCGGCATTTATTAACCAGTACATTATTAATTACAGCAGAGTTATACCACATGTTGCCATCAAAAACATAATACTTATTATTATTTCCAGTGCTTTTTAATCCTGTTGCAGCACCAATTCCATCAACCATCCCTCCTGCTACAAAAAGTTGCTTACGTAAAGATGAATATGAAAATTTAGATGCCGTATTACCCCACGCTCCAGCAGGAGCTAAATATCTATTGCCATTAGGTTCAAACAATACTAAGCCTTGCTCTACAATAGCTAAACTGTAATTTCCAGCAGCATTTATAACACCATCAAGTGCACCAGCAATACCAAAAAATGTGGGGGTAAATTGGGCATCGTAAGTAACCACTTTGCGCTCTTGTATACACATTAATTTTTGTGAAGTAATACGCATATTTTTTGTCACCTCACCAGATGCTCCTTTCAACGTATCCCAAATTACACCATCATAACGCCTAATTAAATTTACAGAGTTAGCTGTACTAACAAACAAATAATTTCCAACTGTAATTAAGTGCTTACAAGTATCGTTTCTAATTTCGGTCCAAAAATTATAATCACTTAAATTGCCGCTGTTTAAAGAAGCACGATACAATCCAACATCAGAACTAGCATATAAATTACTGTTGTAAACAGCAATATCGTTTACAGCTAAGTTTACACCTCCGATACCAATATTTTGATACGAATCAATGACCTGTTTTCTTACTAAATCTATTTTTACAATACCAAATGAGCATGCTAAATAAGCAAAACCATCTACCACTGTAACATCATTTACCTTTTTATCACCTATTATGGTTTTCCTTAATAAATCAGGTAAGTTGGTAATGATGCCATTACTCATTAAATCTATATTGGTATTGTTATAAATAATAATTAGTGTTTGGGTGCTGTTATCAAATTCAATTTTGCTCACTTCTACATCAGAAAGCCCATTTACTTTACTCATTACTTCCAACGAGTTGTCTTCTATATCAAAACTAAATACCCCGCTAGACGAACCTGCATAAACAATACTTCCGTTCTGGGCCACAGTATTATTGGTTTGATATGGCAAATGCACCCTCCAATTGCCTACTTTAGGCACACTAAATTGTGCAGATAAACTGAATATAGATAGGCCAAAAACCAGTAATATAGATATAAAACGCATGTATGCCATTAAATAAAATAAACTTCAAACGTAACGCATTTAACTGATAAATGTTATATCAAATACGAACATAAATTTAACTTACTACTTATTTTATTTAATTAAATTCGCCCACTTTATTATGTGGCAAAAAATAGGAACATACGTTATACGTAACCGCTTTTGGTTTTTAGTAGCACTTGGAATTGTTACTTTGTTTTTTGGGTATTTTGCAACCAAGGTGCAACTAACCTACGATTTCGCTAAGGTTATACCCAATAACGACCCCGACTTTATTGAGTATGTTAAATTTAAACAAACTTTTGGCGAAGACGGAAACATATTGGCCATTGGAATTCAATCTGACAAGTTGTATGAAAAAGACTTTTTTAATGATTTAATTGAACTAAACAATAAAATAAGTAAAACCAATGGAGTTGAAAAAGTACTCTCCATAACCAACTTATACATGCCCTATCGAAATGATAGCTTGCATAAATTAGAACTGAAACCAATAATAAACGGATATCTGCAATCACAAGCAGAAATGGATTCAGTTAAAAATGTTATTTCATCATTGCCACTGTATAAAGGTATATTGTACAATGAAAAGGGTGATGTAGCGCTACTTGCCATTACACTTAACAAACAAAAATTAGATAGTAAAGACCGTATAGGTTTAGTAGCAGAAATTGAAGCACATTGTAAAGCATTTGGCGAAAAGCACAACATCGAAATTCATTACAGCGGATTACCTTATGTACGTACTGTATATGCCAGTAAAGTAGCTAATGAAATTAAAATTTTTACCTACTTATCCATACTGGTTACAGCACTATTTATTTTCTTATTCTTTCGTTTTATATCGGCAGTAATTTTTTCATTAATTGTAGTAATTATTGGCGTGGTTATTACCCTTGGTAGTACAGCTATACTTGGTTATAAAATTACTTTATTAACAGGTATTATTCCTCCGTTAATGGTTATAATTGGCATACAAAATTGCATTTATTTACTTAACGTTTATCATCAAGAGTTTAGGGCACACGGCAATAAAATGTTAGCCATTATTCGCCTGATTTCAAAAAATGGCTTGCCACTATTTTTAACCAACGTAACAACAGCTGTTGGTTTTTGTGTATTTAGTTTTTCGGGCAGTGCATTGCTCGATCAATTCTCTGTAGTTTCTGGCATTAACATCATGCTCATTTATGTTATATCGTTGGTGTTTATACCTGTTGTATACAGCTATTTACCACCACCAAAACAAAAGCACACCAAACATTTGGATAGCAAACGTTTAAACAAAGTAATGAGCCTTTGTAACACTTGGGTGTACGAAAAACGAAAGATTATTTATGCTATTACCATTGCGGTTTGTATTGTATCCGTATATGGCAGTATGCAAGTACGCTCATTAGGTTATGTGGTTGATGATTTGCCACAAAAAGACAAAGTATACACCGATTTAAAGTTTTTTGAAAAAGAATTAAAAGGTGTTTTACCTTTTGAAATTAGGATTGATACCAAGCGAAAAAATGGGGTAAAAGATTTTTCAACCCTACAAAAAATGAATCGCTTACAAAAAGAATTGGCCGAGTTTCCTGAATTTAGTAAAGCGATTTCTATGGTTGATTTTTTAAAATTTGCCAACCAAGGTTACCACGATGGAGACGAGAGATATTATATTATACCTAGTGCTTTAGATATAAGTGAACTGCTAAGTTATGTGCCAAGAGGAGGCGAAGTAAGTGGAGGTTTAATGAAGAGCATGGTTGATAGCAATTACCAAATAGCTCGCATTAGCATACAAATGGCTGATGTAGGATCTGTAGAGTTAAAAACGTTAAACCAAAGAGTACAAACCATTGTTGAAGAAATTTTTCCTAAAGATAAATACGATGTTAAACTAACAGGTACCAGTTTAATTTTTTTAAAGGGTAACGATTACTTGGTTGCAAACCTTTTGCAAAGTGTAATTGCTGCTCTCATCATCATTTCTATTATGATGGCATTTTTATTTTTCAGTTGGAAAATGGTGCTCATATCTTTAATTCCTAATATAGTTCCTTTGTTAATGACATTGGGTATTATGGGCTATTTCGACATCAGACTTAAACCATCAACCATTATCATTTTTTCTGTTGCCTATGGTATTGTGGTTGATTTTACCATACACTATTTAGCCAAGTACCGCAACTCACTTAAAAAACACAATTGGGATATGAAAGTAGCCATACCCGAGAGTTTACAAGAAGCTGGCCCAAGTATTATTTATACTGCAGTAGCCTTGTTTGCAGGCTTTATCATTTTTGCTGCCAGCGATTTTGGTGGTACCATTGCCTTGGGTGTACTCACATCGTTGGCCTTAATATTTGGTATGTTTATGAATTTACTGCTGTTGCCATCCTTGTTGTTATCGCTCGAAAAATCAATTAATAATAAAGAAGAATTTAGCCGTACATTGGTTGAACTTGAGCCTGAGCCAACCGATAATGATGAGGAATAAAATAATAAAATACCAACTCTTATAGTTGGTATTTTTGTTTTAACACACTCAAAATCAACATTGGCAATAACTTAAAGCAATATTCATTAACTCTTTCATTTATAACTGCTAAGTCCTATTTTCGCAAACTTTTATTTAGGGCTGAGTAATTGAAAGACAATACCGTCAAATCCATGATTCGACCTAATACCATAACTACAAATGAGTAAATACAACGAATACAAAAAACTTGACTTTCCTGCATTTGAAGAGGAAATACTTAAGTTTTGGCAAGAACATCACATTTTTGAAAAAAGCGTGAGCAACCGCGCTGGCGCAAAATCTTTTGTGTTTTACGAAGGTCCGCCAAGTGCTAATGGTATGCCGGGTATTCACCATGTAATGAGCCGCACGGTTAAAGATATTTTTTGCCGTTACAATACACTTAAAGGTTTTCAGGTAAAACGTAAAGCTGGTTGGGATACTCACGGTTTGCCTGTTGAGTTGCAAGTAGAAAAAACATTGGGCATTACCAAAGAAGATATTGGTAAAAAAATATCGGTGGCAGAATACAACGAAGCCTGCAAAAAAGATGTAATGAAATACACCGATGTGTGGAACAACTTAACCACACGCATGGGCTATTGGGTTAACCTAAACGATCCTTACGTAACTTACGATAACAACTACATCGAATCGCTTTGGTGGATTTTAAAACAATTGTACAATAAAGGTTTGTTGTACAAAGGTTACACCATTCAACCTTACTCTCCTGCTGCAGGAACTGGATTAAGCTCGCACGAGTTAAACCAACCTGGCACGTACAAAGATGTAAAAGACATGACCGCTGTGGCTATGTTTAAAGCCATTCACGCGCCATTTGAAGGCGATGTATATTTCTTGGCTTGGACCACCACTCCTTGGACTTTGCCATCTAACACAGCATTAGCTGTTGGTGCTAAAATTGATTATGCACTCATAAAAACATTTAACCCTAATACTCATCAGCCATGTACCGTTGTGTTAGCAAAAGATTTACTTGGCAAACATTTTAAAGCAGAAAATGCGGAGTTAAAATTAGTTGATTATAAAGCTGGTGATAAAAACATACCATTTGAAGTAGTAAAAGAAATTAAAGGTGCCGACCTAGCCGGAATACGTTACGAGCAATTGTTGCCTTTTGCCAATGTAGAAAATGGTGATGCATTTAAAGTAATTACAGGAGATTTTGTAACAACCGAAGATGGTACAGGTATTGTGCACATTGCGCCAAGTTTTGGTGCAGATGACTTTAGGGTTGCTAAACAAAACGGCATTGGCAGTTTAACTTTGGTTGATAAACGCGGTAAGTTTTTACCCGAAGTGCAAGACGGACAATTTTTATATGGAGAAGAATACGTAAAAGAAGCCTACTTAACCGATGCAGAAAAAGAAGCAGCTCTTGTTATACAAAAAGAAAAATTAAGTGGTGTAATTAAAGATACCTCAAAATTAAATTACCTGAGCGTGGATGAGCGCATCATTCTTAAATTACAAACCGAAGGTAAGTTGTTTAAGAAAGAAAAATACGAACATACATATCCGCATTGTTGGAGAACCGATAAGCCCATTTTATACTACCCACTAGAAAGTTGGTTTATTAAAACAACTGCATACAAAGACAAACTGGTTGAAGCCAATCAAAAAATTAATTGGAAACCAGAGCACACCGGAACTGGACGTTTTGGTAATTGGTTAGAAAACTTAGTAGATTGGAATTTATCTCGTTCACGTTATTGGGGAACGCCTCTACCAATTTGGAGAACAGAGGATGGTACTGAGGAAAAATGCATTGGCTCTAATGCCGAGTTACAAGAAGAACTTGCCAAAGCAAAAGTTGCAGGATTTATTCCGCAAGATTTTGAAATGAAAGACTTGCACAAACCATATGTTGATGAATTGATATTGGTATCGAGTAAGGGCGAAAGAATGTTGCGTGAAGCTGATTTAATTGATGTTTGGTTTGATAGTGGCGCGATGCCATATGCGCAATGGAATTTTCCTTTTAACAAAGAAATTCCCTTAAGCGAGAACTACCCTGCTGATTTTATTGCAGAAGGTGTTGACCAAACCCGTGGATGGTTTTTTACATTACACGCAATTGCTGTTTTATTAAATGAATGTAGTGATGAAATTAAGACCATCAACCAACAAAACAATAATCCTGGAATTGCCTTTAAAAATGTAATTGCCAACGGACTGGTTTTAGATAAAAACGGGGTAAAAATGAGCAAACGTCTAGGCAACATTGTTGATCCGTTTGCAACCATATCTAAATACGGTGCAGATGCCACACGCTGGTATATGTTAGGCAACAGTGATCCTTGGGATAACCTTAAGTTTGATTTGGAAGGCGTAGCTGAAAGTCAACGTAAGTTTTTTGGCACATTGTACAACACCTATTCTTTCTTTGCTATATACGCCAATATTGATGGGTTTGAGTTTGACGAAAACAACTTAACACCAATAAGCGAACGCACCGAATTGGATCGTTGGATTATAAGCAAATTAAACAGCTTGGTTAAATTGGTTCGCGAACACATGGACGATTACGATGCCACACCAGCTGTTCGTGCCATAGAAGAATTTACAGGCGACCATTTCAGTAACTGGTTTATTCGTTTAAGCCGCAGGCGTTTCTGGAAAGGTGAAATGAATGCAGATAAAAAAGCCGCTTACGAAACTTTATACCAATGTTTAATTACAATATCGCAATTAAGCAGTTCGTTTGCGCCATTTTTTAGCGATTGGGTATACAAAAATTTAAATGGTAAAAGCGAGTCGGTGCATTTAACTGATTTGGTAAACGCTGATGAAAATTTAATTGACTTACGATTAGAAGAACAAATGGAGTATGCACAAAAAATATCTTCATTGGTGTTATCTATTCGTAAAAAAGAAAACATCAAAGTTCGTCAACCGCTACAAAAAATTTTAATCCCAATGGTTGATGCGCGCATTAAAGACGAAATCATACATGTACAAGATTTGATTTTATCTGAGGTAAATGTAAAACAACTTGAATTTATTGAAGAAATTGAAAAATCTATCAAACCAAACTTTAGGGTATTGGGTAAAAAAGTAGGTGCAAAAATGAAGGCTGTGGGCGATGCTATTTTAGCTATGAATACAGAACAAATTTCAAAATTAGAGCAAAAGGGCTGTATTAACATAGACGTTGAAGGCGAAGAGATGTCTTTGGAAATTAACGATGTGGAAATCATGTCGAAAGATATTACGGGTTATAAAGTAGCCCACGAAGGAAAAGTTACGGTAGCTCTAGATATAGAAATAAGTCCAGAACTAAAACTAGAAGGTATTGCACGTGAGGTAGTTAGCAAGCTTCAGGCCTTAAGAAAAGAGACAAGTTTAGAGGTAACTGATAAAATAAATGTACAAATACTGTTGCACGATTATATAAACAATGCTATAAATGCTTATAAAGCATATATTTGCACGGAAATTTTAGCTGATAAGCTTGAGATTGTGACAGCAGCAGAGCTTTCGGCAGAAATAGAGGTTGACGAACACCTTATAAAAGTTCAATTAACAAAAGCTAATTAACTCTTTATGGCTAAGAAAGTGATAAAAAAGGCTGCTAAGCCAGCTCCTAAGAAAGCAGCTAAACCTGCTGCTAAAACCGTTTCTAAAAAAGTAGTCGCTAAAAAAGCAGCAGCTAAACCTGCTCCCAAGAAAGTAGTGGCTAAAAAGGTTACAGCTAAACCTGCTCCTAAAAAAGTTGTGGCTAAAAAGGTAGCAGCCAAACCCGCTCCTAAAAAAGTTTTAGCTAAAAAGTTAGCAGCTAAACCCGCTACTAAAAAAGTTGTAGCTAAAAAGTTAGCAGCTAAACCTGCTCCTAAAAAAGTTGTAGCTAAAAAGTTAGCAGCTAAACCTGCTCCTAAAAAGGTAGTGGCTAAAAAAGTTACAGCTAAACCCGCTCCTAAAAAAGTTGTAGCTAAAAAGGTAGCAGCTAAACCTGCTCCTAAAAAGGTAGTGGCTAAAAAGGTAGCAGCTAAACCTGCTCCTAAAAAAGTAGTGGCTAAAAAGGTAGCAGCTAAACCTGCTCCTAAAAAAGTAGTGGCGAAAAAAGTTGTAGCTAAACCTGCTCCTAAAAAGGCAGTAGCGAAAAAAGTTGTAGCTAAACCTGCTCCTAAAAAAGTGATTGCAAAAAAGGTTGTAGCTAAACCCGCTCCTAAAAAAGTAGTGGTAAAAAAGGTTGTAGCTAAACCCGCTCCTAAAAAAGTAGTGGTAAAAAAAGCAATAGTAAAAGAAGCTCCAGTTTCTAAAAAAGTAGCTGTGGTGGCAAAACCTATTGTTAAAAAAGTAGAGATTAAGAAGATTACAAAACCAAGTAAAAAAACAGAGATTGCTCCTTCAATAAGTCCAATCCAAAAAATATTAGAGAAAAAAGAACAGGTAGAAAGAGCAGTTGCTGCTAAACCAGTTCACTTTATTGAGAAGAAAGACACATTAGAAAAAGCTACCGAAGCTAAAAGATATAGCGATGCAGACTTAGCAGAGTTCAAAGACATCATTAATAAGAAATTAGAAATTGCACGTAAAGAATTGGGTGATTTAATAGATCAAATGCAAAACCCAGGAATGAATGCAGGTGATGATACTGACAACTCATACAAAACAGCTGAAGATGGAACATCAAGCCAAGAAAAAGAATACATCGCTCAATTGGCTGCACGTCAAAAGAAGTTTATCGAAAACTTAGAAAATGCAATGGTACGTATCGAAAACAAAACATACGGTATTTGCAAAGTTACAGGTAAGCTAATTCCAAAAGAAAGGTTACGTGCAGTGCCTCATACAACATTAAGTATGGAAGCTAAACTGCAACAGTATAAATAACACTGATAAAACGTTAATTAAAAAGCGGCTAGAAGATATCCTAGCCGCTTTTTTTATGCCTAATTTAAAATCAGATATAGCAATAAAATTGAATGGTAAATAAGATATTACAGTTAAATTTTTATGCAAAAATAGAGCATAAATTCATTTTCCTTAAATAAGATAAGATGTAAAATAAGTATAATAAAAAGACGAAAAGTTAGGGTTTATTTCCGCTTATCATTTAAAATTTATCTTTATATATTTTAATTTGACTATAACGATACCACGTGCTTTATTTACAAAGCAATATTCTATATCATGAAGAACAAAATACTACTTGTTTTAACATTAGTTACAAGCACAATCTGTTTTGGCCAGCAGTTTAATTACCCAAAAGCCGATAAAATACCATTTAAAACATACATACATAACGACACGTTAATAGATTCATATTTCTGGATGCGTGATAAATATAGCGCTGAGGTGGTTAATTATTTATATGCCAATAATGCTCATGCAGATGCAGAGATGAAATCTTCGGCCTTATTACAAAAAGTAATTTTTGATGAAATGCGCGGCAGACTGGTAGAGGCAAAGGATACCCGACCATCAAAAAATAAAAACTACTATTATTACAGCCGTTCTTTAAAAGACAGAGATTATCCAGCTATTTATCGTAAAAAAGATTCGTTAACAGCCAAGGAGCAATTGGTGCTTGATTTAAATGTATTAGCACAACAGTACATGTATTTTTCATTAGCAGTTTCTAGTATTAGTCCAAACCAAACATTATTTGCATATGCCATTGATGATAAAGGAAATAATATTGGCAAATTATTTTTTAAGCATATTGATGGTGACTCCCTTTTAACCGATACCATTCCTGCTATTACTTCTTTTATATGGGCAGAAGATAACCGCACCTTTTATTACACAACACCAGAACCTAAAACCAACAGAGCTTATAGAGTTTACAGGCATATTTTAGGAAATCATTTTAGTAACGATGAGTTAATATTAGAAGAACAAGATAAAACAATTCAAATTGGCTTAACTACTATGGATTAAGTACCCAAAATAAGTATATTGAAATACACGCATTACAAAATTTCAGGAGCTTTTTTATTGGTAAAGTGCCTATACTCCGAAAAACAAGAGCCTATGAATTAGCAGGAATTAACTTTTTACAAACCGCGTCAAACACATACACCGAAGCATACATTGGTTTAGCAAATATATTTAGTGTTGTAAGGATTGATGCAGGAAGGGTTATTTCAAACACTAACAATAACAACTGGTTCTTTAGGTTTGGATTAGGTATTGGCTTTTAAATGATGCGATAAGTGCGCATAAATTGATTGTAGTTTCATACTTTTGCTTTATTAAGAGCTAAAAATGAAATTTAAAAAATTAGGACTACCTATACTTATAGTGCTTGTTGTATTGTTTATAGACCAAATGGTAAAACTCTACATCAAAACAAACTTTTACCTTGGCGAAGAAATACATGTGCTTGGAGATTGGTTCCGTATACACTTTACAGAAAATTACGGTATGGCCTTTGGTTTAGAGTTTGGTGGAAAGGGAGGTAAAATACTACTAACATTATTCCGACTAGTTGCCGTTACATTTATTGGGTGGTATATTTTTGATCTAACTAAAAAAGAGACCAACAAATGGTATATTATTTCATGGGCATTAATTCTATCTGGAGCATTAGGTAATATTATAGATAGTATATTCTATGGTATCTTATTTGATTACGATTCTTGGTTTCATGGAAGAGTAGTTGATATGTTTTACTTCCCTATTATTCAAACAACTATACCACAAAACTGGCCATTTTGGGCAGGAGAAGATTTTGAATTTTTTAGACCCGTTTTTAACGTAGCAGATGCAGCAATTAGTATTGGCTTTGTGATTATTCTATTGGGTCAAAAAATATTTTTTAAAGAAGAAGCAAGTTCGTCAACATCCAATAAAAGCGATAACGAACAACATACAGAAACACAAGTTGAGGCATCATAACATAAAAATAAACAAATGAAACGCTATCAGTTAATAGATCAAAAACTGTTTATAGAAAACAGAAAAAGATTTACCGTACAACTTAAACCTAAATCTTTAGCCATATTTCATAGCAACGAAGAATTGCCTCGCAATGGTGATTCAACATATAACTTTAAACAAAACAGCGATATGTTTTGGTTAACAGGAATTGATCAGGAAGAATGCACTGTGGTAATGTTTCCTGATTGCCCTGTTGAAGCATACCGAGAGGCATTATTTGTTAAACGAACCAATGAGCATATTGCAGTTTGGGATGGCCACAAATACACCAAAGAAGAAGCAATAGCAGCTTCGGGTATTAAAAATGTATTTTGGTATGATGAGTTTGATGGACTAATGCGTGCTGTAATTAATATGGCCGAATATGTTTATTTAAACACCAACGAAAATGATAGAGCCAGCAATACAGTTAAGTATAAAGATTTGAATTTTGCACTACAAATGCGTGAGCGTTTTCCGTTGCATAAGTATGAACGTTCTGCCCCAATAATGCAACGTTTACGTTCATTAAAATCGCCATTAGAAGTGGAGTACATGAAACACGCAATTAACATATCAAATAAAATGTACAACCGTGTGCTTAAGTTTGTTAAACCAGGTGTTAAAGAGTATGAAATAGAAGCTGAAGTCATTCACGAATTTATACGCAACGGTGCAGCAGGACATTCATTTACGCCAATAGTTGCAGCAGGTAAAAACGCTTGTGTTTTACATTACATAGATAATGCTGACACTTGTAAAGATGGTGATTTACTGCTACTTGATACTGGTGCTGATTATGGCAACTACATCAGTGACATGACACGTACATTCCCTATAAATGGAAAATTTACAGCACGACAAAAAGAAGTGTATAATGCCGTTTTATGTGTAATGAACGAAGCCAAGAAAATGCTTAAACCAGGTGTATTACTGATGGAATACCATAACGAGGTTTGTAAGGTTATGGAAAAGGAATTGTTAGATTTGAAACTATTATCTTTAGATGAAATCAAAAATCAAAACCCAGCATGGCCAGCCTTTAAAAAATACTACATGCATGGCACATCGCACTTTTTAGGCTTAGATGTGCACGATGTAGGTATGCGTTATGAACCGATGCAAGCAGGCATGATGTTTAGTTGCGAACCAGGTATTTACATTCCACAAGAAGGAATTGGAATACGCTTAGAGAACGAAATATTAATTACCGAAACCGGCTGCATCGATTTAATGGAGCATATTCCAATTGAAGCGGATCACATTGAAGAACTTATGAATTCAAAATAACAGAAAGCCCCATTTAATAAGATGGGGCTTTTTTTTATGAATGACGCAGGTATACTTTATATCATACATACTCCAATTCAAATGTGTTGAATTAATAGATATCTGCGAGGTAATTTGAATTAATTTAGTAAATAAAAAGACCCAATAGGATTTCAACAATAGATGATTAATGAAATAATCCCCTAAGTTTTTTAACTAAACAATTTGACGGAATAAGTATAACAATTTACATGATACCAAAAGCTGAATAATTAGATTAGAGTAAATACCTCATTAATTACTAAAATTATTAGTATTATGATTACAATATAGCAGTTACATTTGCTACATATGTTTGCCATTGTAGATATAGAAACCACCGGTGGTCATGCTGATAAAAACGGCATTACAGAGATTACTATTTTTACTCATGATGGCACCCGTGTGATAGACTCTTATACCACTTTAATTAATCCGGGTATTCCTATTCCTCCATTTTTAGAGAGTTATACAGGCATAACCAATCAAATGGTAGAAAATGCCCCTAGCTTTAACATGATAAGCGATAAGGTATACGAAATGCTGCACGATAAAATTTTTGTTGCACACAACGTAAACTTCGATCATACCTTTATTAAACATCACCTTAAGCATGCAGGACATGAATTAAATGTAAAAAAACTTTGTACCGTAAGATTAAGTAGAAAAGTATTTCCTGGGTTTTCTTCTTATAGCTTAGGCAACCTATGCCAATCATTAGGGATACAGTTACAAAACAGACACCGAGCTCATGGTGATGCGGCTGCAACAGTTAAAGTATTAGAACGAGCTTTGCATATTGACAAAGATAGAAGCATCATAAATAGTTTTTTAAAGAAGGGATCAAAAGAGGCTTCATTACCACCAAATTTACCTCGAAAAGATTATGATGCTTTACCAGAAACACCTGGAGTTTATTATTTTCATGATGAAAAAGGCAAACTCATATACGTAGGAAAAGCAATCAATTTAAAAAAACGCGTACTTTCACACTTCGGTGGTAACAATACATCATCCAAACGCCAAGATTTTTTAAGAGAAATCTTTCATATAGGATTTGAAATAGTTGCAACCGAATTACAAGCGCTTATACTCGAATCAATAGAAATAAAAAGACACTGGCCAAAGCATAATAAGTCGCAAAAAAGTATTGAGTTTAATTATGCCATTTACGACTATGAAGACCAAAAAGGCTATTTGCGTTTGGCAGTTGACAGGGTGAGAAAAGGAAATACACCATTGCATACATACCCAAAACTAGCCGATGCATTTAATCATTTACAAAAATTAGTTTTAGAATTTAACCTTTGTCCTAAGTTGTGTATGATAAACTCGCATAAAGAACCATGTGCAGCTTTACTTGCCGGATGTTGTATTGGCGCTTGTGAGTTTAATGAAGTAGCTGAAAGTTATAACTCGAGGGTATATTTAGCAATAAAAGAACTTACCAAAAAAGAAAGCTATGCTATAATTGATAAGGGAATAAATAGCGATGAAGTTTGTTGTATATTGATAGATGAAGGGAAGTTTTATGGTATGGGGTATATTGGTAACGATGCTGATATGTATAGCATTGAAAGTCTTAAAGGATTGATTAAACCCATGAAAGAAAATTACTATATCAAAGAATTACTAAATCTTGAAAAAATACCAAACCATCGAGTGATTAGATTTACTTCATAAAAAAAGCGGGCAAGCCCGCTTTTATTTTACATGTTGTTTAAAGATATATACTTAATAAACTCTTCTCTTGTTTTTACGTCCAAAAATTTTCCGCTATACTCACTGGTAATGGTGTTACTCGTAACATCTTGAACACCCCTTGAGGCTACACACATATGATCAGCCTCTATTATAACAGCCACATCATTTGTACCTAGTGCTTCTTTTAACATGTTGGCAATCTGAATAGTCATGCGCTCTTGTACTTGCGGCCTACGTGCAAAATACCTAACTATACGATTAAGCTTACTTAACCCTACAACTTGTCCATTGGGTATATATGCCACATGCGCTTTCCCTATTATGGGCACAAAATGATGTTCGCAAAGGCTATGAAAGCTGATTGATTTTTCTACCAACATATTTTTGTATTGGTATTTATTATCAAACAATTTAACTTCAGGTGCATTAGCGGGATTTAAGCCCGAGAAAATTTCCTTAACATACATTTTGGCCACTCTATGAGGTGTACCTTTAAGACTATCATCCGATAAATCAAGCCCTAAAATTTGCATAATTTCTTTAAAGTGCTTTTCTATCAACTCAATTTTGAGTTCATCATCCAACTCAAAAGCATCAGCTCTGAGTGGGGTTTCCAACGAAAATGAAGCGTGAGCATCACCAACATGATCGTGGTGCTGGTTAGTTCCCTGTGTATTCAACAAAGTTTCTTTCGGTTTCATATAATGTAACTTTAATTTTTAATTCATAGGCTATTTTAGCCCTTAAAAGCCTCCATATAACTACTGCTATATTTTCTGCAGTTGGGTTTAAATTTTTAAATTCTACTGTATCTAAATTAAGATTTTTGTGATCAAATCTATTTTCAATTTCAGTCTCTATTACCTTACTTAAATCTTTCATGTCTATAAGATATCCGGTTTCCTCATTAAGTTCTCCAGATACGGTTACAATGAGGTTATAATTGTGCCCGTGATAGTTTGGATTATTGCACGATCCGAAGTATGATTTGTTTTGCTCTTCACTCCAATGTGATAGATGTAAACGATGCGCTGCATTGAAATGAGCTTTACGAGATACTGATATTTCCATTTATGCTAATTGAGTTACAAAGGTACTGCCTATATTAAACAAACGTGCACGAGTAACTATTGTTTAATTAATATATATAAACCTTAAACAAGTCTTTTTGTTTTATTTTATACAATTTGCTATTGATTTAGGTGTATTTTCAATTAAATAGAACTTGAAATAAGCATTAAAACAACTAATTTGAAATAATAACGTTGATTATCAGGCAAATATATTTTGTTTAATTTTTTACCAAAAAAGATAAACAAAAAACTTGCATGAAGAAAAAAATACCATACATTTGTTTAACATTTACCAAACAAACATAAACAATATGACTGGTATCGACTTTAAAAAAACCGTACAACGCGAAACGCAATCATTACGCCACTATGCTTATCAACTGACCAAAAACGTTGAAGACACCAACGATTTAGTTCAGGATACGATGCTTAAAGCAATTACTTACAGAGATAAGTTTATAGATGGTACGAATTTAAAAGGTTGGTTATACACCATCATGAAAAATACTTTTATCAATAATTACCGCAGAATGGTTAAACGCAACACGTTTATAGACCAAACTGATAATGATTATTACTTAGACTCGGTTTCGCCACTTGTAAAAAACGATGCTGAAAAAAAGTTTATGTTAAAAGACATAGAACAAGCAATTGATAGCTTACCAGATAGCCTTAAAAAACCTTTTACCATGAATACACGTGGGTTTAAATACCATGAAATTGCCGAAATATTGCATATCCCAATAGGAACTGTTAAAACAAGAATTTTTGTGGCTCGCAGGCAACTAAGAGATCAATTAAACGATTATGCCAGACAATACGGATTAGAGAATGCGATGTAAAAATCGTATAAATAAATAATATTTTTAAAAGCAGCTCGGTTTTGAGCTGCTTTTTTGTTTTATTTGGTTAAATAAATAACGTAACGCATCATATTATGAAAAAAATAGCTTTGTTAGCACTCACATTTATGGCAATTACAGTTGCATTTGCACAAGTTGGGTTCAAAAAAAGAAAAGAGGATATTGAAAAGTTTAAGGACACCCGATTGGTTGTTGTTTTATCTCCTGATAGCTCCTATAATGCATCTATAATTGAAGCCATTGAAAAATATTGGACATTTAATGGTGGTTTTTTGTTTGAATACGATTCTGCTATGAAACCATATAATAAACCCGAATACAGCTATTTGTACTTTAGTAAAAGTAAAGGCACTAAAATAAAAGCTAAACTAGGCTCTTGTGAATTTGACTTTAATGGATTGTTAATTACAACTGGGGGTAAGTTTAAGAAAAAAGCGCTAGAGATAGATTTAGTATCTGGTGCATACTGTAGTAACTTTATTGATACCAACGATTGGAGACCCGAATTAACAAGAGCTGTTCAAATGCTAAATAACTATTTAACTAATGCAATAGAGGCTGATGGAGATAAAGGAATTAGTACAAATTACATGGCAAATAATGCTCCTTTAAATTCAAGCTTACTTGAACAAACATTAATGCTACCCTTGCGCTCATTAGAGTTAAAAGGTAAGGAAGATGCCGCCACTTTATGGGGAGGAGAAGTAGAAGATGTTGAGGTTGATGAAACTTATAATGCATACATGAACAAAGCTGATAAGATTATTTTCTTTTACAGCAAAGATGAAAACGGTTGCAATAAAATTGTTACTTCAACAACAGGTGAATTGGTATACTTAGCTGAAGATGCACCTGAAAGATGCAGGCTTACTGCCAAGGACTTAAAAGCAATGAATGCCAAAAGAACAAGAGCAGCAAAATAACCAACCTCATGTAATTAATGAGATATCATTAATCGTTGAGTTGATTGCCATTGGTTAGTGGTTAACTGAACCAAATATAACCCAGGGTTTAAAACACCCAAATTAATGGAAGTGTTCGTTTGATTTTTATCTAACGTTCCTTCCATTATTTTTTTACCCGACACGTCATAAATCATATAGTTAATATCCGACAATAATGTTCTATTCAAGATAAAACTAACTTTATTATCTGCAGGGTTAGGATAAAGCACGAAAGCGTTATCATCTATAAATAATTCCTTTGTACTATTAACCGGAGACACATCTGATCCCATAAAAACTAGCCCTCCAGAGATATTCCCAATGATGATATCCAAAAGCGAATCGCCATTTAAATAGGCTGTTGCAGCAGTAGTGCGCATGCCAAATTTTTTATTGTAACCTGCATTAGCATCCAAGCTAAAATCAACATATACATTATTTTGTTTTTTAGCTACGCTATCTTTATTAGCATATATATGCGTGTATAAATCAACTTTTCCGTTGTTTGACCCCAATAACATTTCATAAACACCATCATTATTCAAATCAGTAATATGTGGTGCGCTATATCCAACCAACTCTAGCATTTGTGGGGTTCCTAAAGGCTTATAAATATCCCTAGAATGTACCTTTCCTAAACTATCAATGGTTGGTGTATTTGAAAAAGATGGCATCTGTTTTGTACCCATGTTTTTGTAATACTTAACTGTTCCATTTCTCTCACCACTAACAATATCAAGTAGTCCATCTTTATCCAAGTCTATTAATTGTGGAGTACAATAGGTAGCAATTGTTAAGTTAAATGCATTGCGATTATTTAGTGTGAAATTAAATTGGGAGCCATTACTATTATTAATAAAATAGGCAATATTACCATTACCCTCACCAATCAATAAATCAGGTTTTCCATCTCCATTTAAATCACCAAATGTGGGATGAGCAGAGAAAAATCCTTGCCCTGTAGTAAATGAAGAAAGAACAAAATTGGAATCTAACAATTTAAATACTGGCTTTACCGAGTCTGTAATATTCAAATATAAATACAACCTATCATTATTGTTTCCAGTTTGCTCCAATACACCACTTGTTGCCACCACCAAATCTTTGTCTCCATCATTATCAATATCTATAAAAACTGGCACCGATCTTAAACCGTGGTCTATCATATCTTTGTACAAAAAATCATTACCATCAGTGGCAGTAAATTGTAAATTACTATTTACACGTGTAGCATTATGAACCCAAATATTATTTACCGATTTTGAGGCAAAACTTTTATTAGTAGTTACCAAGAGTTCCTTCTTTCCATCTGCATTAACATCTACATAATAAGCAGATGGAAATTCAATAAAATTTTTTCTCGTATTATTACTTGATAAAAAGAGCGTATCCTGAGAAATGATTGAATCCATCTGCCTACTGTTTTGCAAACGGCCATTGATAAGTGAAACAAAACTTTTGTGTTCCGAATCACCGAAAACCAAATCTTTAATCCCATCTCCATTTAAATCTATCAATAATGAAGACTGATCAACGTGCCTCCTTTTTCCCCACATATTGTAATCACATTGAGAACCTTGATCACGTCTGAAGCCTAAAAAAAAACGGTGATTAACAAAATCATAATCAATAAACCCCCAACATAAATCGCGCGGAACAAAAATGGTTGTATCGTTTGAAAAAGGAGTGTTGAATTTATTCTTTTTGAAATTTTCATAATACCAAAATGTGGTATTAATACCTTGGTTAGATATGATATCCTCATCACCATCTCCATCTAAATCATCAATAGCAGGTATGGCATTCGAAACTGCAACTAACTCACCAGGACTTAAAAACTGATTGTATGGTGGGCCAACATACATACCCGTATCAAACAACACATTACTATATTGCTTAAATGTGGTTTTACCACCTGGTGTAGTTGTATTAACAAACAACTGAATTTTCTCTGATGGAATAAAAGGGTTAAGCGATATTTTATTGTATGGCATAGAAGCGGTGTACAAATCAGGCTTTCCGTCAAAATTATAATCCCTTAATAAAGCCCAACCTGCAAAATAATTTGTAAATGCACCTTCATATTGAGGTGCATGTATAAACTTACCTAAGTTTGAATTAAAAATAAATGAAAGTGGTTTTAAAGCTTCCTTATCAAAAACAAAAAGATCTTGCTTACCATCATTATTCCAATCTATATTACTAAATTGAGGGGTGTTTAAACCTCCAGCAAATGGATTTAATAAGGTATCATTTACTGTCCCATTTTTTATAAATTTAGGTGCCCCTTTTGCTTGATAATATTTAAAACTTTGTGAATTACTCGTATTGGTTATAACAAAAAGGAGTAATAATGTTGTAAGAAGTTTATACATAGCATTTAATTTTCATTGTAAATTTAATATAAGGATTTCTAAATTTTATCATAAAGATGACAACTATCGAGTTATACGCAATTTATAAAGAACATTCCACCATCTCAACGGACACCCGAAAAATTGCAGAGGGTAGTATATTTTTTGCCCTTAAAGGCCCAAATTTTAATGCAAATACCTTTGCTTCGGAAGCCCTTAAAAAAGGGGCTGCTTATTGTGTTATTGATGATGTAAATTACAAGATAAACGATAAGTGCATTTTGGTTGATGATGTATTGAATTGTCTTCAAAAACTGGCTAATCATCATCGTAAACAACTAAATATACCCATTATTGCAATTGTAGGAAGTAACGGCAAAACCACTACAAAGGAGCTTATTACTTCTGTATTAGCTACAACCTTCAATTTGTGGGCAACACCAGGTAACTTTAATAATCATATTGGATTACCACTTACAATACTCCAACTTACCATCAACCACCAAATGGCAATAATTGAAATGGGTGCTAATCATGTGGGAGAAAATGCCGAGTTGTGTGAAATTGCAGAACCTACATTGGGTATTGTTACCAATAATGGTATGGATCACTTGGAAGGTTTTGGCAATATTGAAGGAGTAGCAAAAAGTAATAGCGAACTTTATTATTATTTGCTAAAAAATAATGGAACAGCTTTTGTTAATGCACACGATGAATGGTTAATGCGCATGAGCGCTCGTTTAATAAACAAAAAAACATATGCAGCAAACACCATTTTAAGAAATGTGAGTGCAGATTACATGGGGGTTGCAAGCGAACTCCAACCAACTATAAAATTTGTATTTCAAAACCAAAACGGCCATTCGATTTTAAGTGGTGATTACAACTTTGATAATATAATGGCTGCAATTGCCATTGGTAAATACTTAGGAGTAAGCGAAACCAATATTTTAAAAGGTGTAGCAGCATATGAACCTAAAAACAATCGTTCGCAATGGATACAAAAGAACAATAACCTTATATTTATGGATGCCTATAATGCGAATCCAAGTAGCATGGAGGCAGCATTAAGAAATTTCGCAGCCATGGAACATCCGCATAAAGTAATTATTATGGGAGATATGTTTGAAATGGGAGAATATGCAAAAACAGAACACCAACGAATGATTAACTTGTGTGCCAACTTAAATTTAACCAATGTAATTATTGTAGGTGAAGAATTTTACCAAACAAAACATGATAACGTACATGCATTTATCAATACTGCAGATGCAGATGTGTTTATCAAACAAATGAATTATAAAAATTGTGCCTTTTTTATTAAAGGTTCGAGAGGCATGAAATTAGAGACTTTAGCTGAAAGCATTGATTAGTAAAGGAGGCTAGCGTCTCCTTTTGTGGTTAAATTTGAATTTACTTTTTTATCAATAAAACAATCGCATAGGCAACTAAGCCTTCCTCTCTGCCTATAAAACCCATCTTTTCATTGGTTGTGGCTTTAACAGAAACATCATCTATGTCAACTCCGCAAATACTTGCAATAGTTGAACACATTTGCGCTGCATAAGGCATAACTTTGGGTTTTTCTACACACAAACTACTATCTATATTACCAACTTTATAGCCTTTTGCATCAATAAGGGTTATTACTTTTTGAAGCAGAATTTTACTGTCAATTCCTTTAAAACTGTTATCTGTATCGGGAAAGTGTTTACCAATATCTCCTAAAGCCAGGGCACCCAAAATAGCATCACAAATAGCATGCAGCAACACATCAGCATCGCTATGCCCTAATGCTCCTTTAGCTGAAGGTATATTTACACCACCAAGCCATAATTCACGCCCTTCAACCAATTGATGAACATCAAATCCAAATCCTATTCTCATGTCTAATTATCTTTGGGCATTTCAAAAATACCGCTTGGTTGTTCTTTTTCATTACTACCAGATTTTAACGCATCAAAATCTAGGCCTAGTGTAAAACGTAAAGTATTATCAAGTGGGTTGCGCTGACCAAATGACACCAAATAAGCTGCATCAATTGTAAATACATTATACCTAATACCTAATCCAAATGTGGCATACTTTCGATTACCCTTATATTGATTCTCATGAAAATACCCTGCACGAAGTGCGAACTGTTTATCATACCAATATTCCAATCCAGCAGAGATGTTTATCTCTCGCATTTCTTCTTTAAATCCACCCGGAGCATCAGAAAACGACTGGGTCATACCTTGTATAATTGGTATGTTGGGACTTTTACCTGATGCAATAACTAGGCTTCCGTTTTTAATCACAGGATTACCTGATGAATCATATTCATATACTGGAGGAGTTGGTATGAGTAGCTTATTAAAATCTAATGCTAACGCAATGGTGTTGTACTTATCTATTTCAACTTCACCATAGCCTCCTATACGTAAATTAATGGGAATAAAATTTTGATTTTGATCGGTAGTATAAGTTAATTTAGATCCTATATTAGTAATGGCACCGCCAATACCGTAGTTAATTTTATACCCTTGTACTTTGGTTTTGTTTCTATAGTATGCAGTAATGTCTGCTGCGTATGATGTTCCAGCTTTTATACCACTTTGAGATTGTGTTTGTGCACCTCCGGCAATATTAGAGTATATGAATCTGAATGCTACCCCAAGACTGAAGTTGTCTGATAATTTTTGCGCATAAGCAAGGTCAGCTGCCCATTCGCTTGGTGTTGCATTACCTAAACTGCCTCCGTATACATCAGTAAACTGTATTTCTCCAAGTGAAAAATACCTTAACGAACCACCTAATGAAGCCTTATCGTTTATTTTACCCATTATAGATAAATAAGACAACGAAACATCTGGAACCAAATCTCGTAACCATGGGTTGTATGAAAGAGACACTGTTCCGTTTTTTTCATTAAAAACCATTTTAGCGGAATTCCAATGTATCGCGTTAGGATCGTTTGGTGTAGCAACACCTGCATCACCCATTGCTCCTGCCCTTGCATTTGGGGTAATTAATAGAAAAGGTACTGCTGAGGTGATGGTATTTTGTCGTCCGTCTAATTGCCCTGTAGTAAGTTTATTTTGCTGCGCACTCAAATTTGTTACAGTTAAACCTGCTAATATCGCTGCTATGCCTTTAAAATACTTATTCATTTACACTTGATATAATTGCCAAAAATAATGCTTTATATGATTTCGCCTAACTAATTTAATATTACCAATTTCTGGGTTGCTTCAGCTGTTTTACCCGTGCCGCTTTTTACTTGTACTTTATATATATACACTCCATTCGCCAACTTATCACCATACTCATCAAGCCCATTCCATGTTAATTGATCGAAATGGGAAGTTGAAGTAGTTATTTGGGTGGTAAGCGTTTTGGCTAATTTTCCACTTACTGTATAAACGTAAATAAATACAGTTAAGTATTCTCCAGCTTTATTATGATCAAAATGAAATGTGGTATTTGAATTAAATGGATTTGGGTAATTCAACACATATTGTAAAGCCAGTTTTTCATTTGATGCTACTATAAACTCCGTTGTAGCTTCACTAAAGTTGTTGTGTGTATCGTAAGATTTCAACGTTGCCGTATGTTTCCCAGGTGTAATGTTTTTTAATGGATAACGGATTTCTCCTTCCTGATAGCTATTTGTTTTGGCTTTGTAATAGTCATTAACCGATACAGATTTACTGTTATCGCCATCAATAATTAGGGTAAGTTCTCTTCCTATTCCTCGCCCAATTGTATTGATGCCATTTTCATCAAATAATTTCGCAATAAACAACGGATTCTCATTGGTTAATCCGCCAAAAACAAATTTCTCGTCATCCATGTATAGTTTAACAGTAGGCCCTACCCCATCTATTGGAACCGAATCAGCTGTTCCGCCAACAACAAAGTTCTCGTTAAAACCATTAGCATCATTAACCAAATTTGTAGCGTAATATGATATTTTACCTCTTCCTAATTGGTAGGATATATCTTTGGGTATAACAAATGAAAAGGTAAATTGTCCATTTATAACAGATGCACTTCCATTGTAGATAATGTTATTCTGCATGTTAAATTGTAAAGCAGGTGCCGACTCCGAATTATTTACCAAGGTTTGATATGTAGAAGCTTTATCGTATACCGTAGAAAACATTTGCCCATTGTAATTGCTAAGTATGTTGCCCGATAAATCTGTTATCTTACCAGTAATGGTTACTTTAGAAAGAGCCTTAAGCGTGTCAGTAACATCAGTTAATAACTTATTATTTATTGAAGTTGTAACTACATTATATTTTGGATATGCCAAATACATAACGGCATCTCCTAATAAAGTAAAATTGCGTTCATTTTTATCATTCGGCAAATAATCATTTTTAGTTAAACGCATAACTTCACCAAGTGGTCTTGGGTCTTGTTTTGATGTAGAGTCTAATCCAATCCTATTGTAGAAATAAGTATTAAGCATTGTATTTGAAAAAGCATTAACCAAACGCACTGTTGTAAACAATGCGATGGAACCCCCTTGTGTGTTTAAAAAAGTTAACTCCCCTGCCGAAACCCTTAATGGATCATCAAACCTGCTAAACTCGCAAGTTGCTGTAACAAATAAGGGTAATCTATCACGATTACTCCAACCATTAATATCTTCAATAGTTAAAATACGTTCTGCAGCCCAACCTAACTCGCCTCCATGACCGGTGTAATTAATTATAAAACATCCTTTTTGCACCGCATCAACTATTGCTTTTTGTGCATTAGGATTACGTTGCCCACCTGCCACAACTTCTTCACGATAAGCATCTATCCAAATTTTTTCAATGTTGTAATTTTTAAATCGTGATGTTACATTATTTGCCATATTATTTGCATCATTCTGATGAATATTAAAATCTTCATCATCTGAAACAAATACGATTTTATTTCGCCAATCAGCCATTTTATCTGATTGATGATAGTTAATAATTTTATCTACTGCATTTCTTGCTTCAATTGCATTTGAAATTGGCAATCTACCAATTCCTAAATCAAGAAATTCTTTGGGGTCAGTTCCACTATCCCACAAACCTTCGTTGTCATCAAGGAAGCCATAATAATCATCACTGCAATAGGATAATATTGGAGATTCGGTAAATTCACTTTGATAAGTAGGAACAAAATTGGTATTGCCTTTAAGCCTATATTTATAATCGAAGGAAGCACGGCCAAACAAGGTGACATATTTTACCCTATCATTTACTGATGTACTGCGGGTATAAAACATCCTTAAAAAGTCACGTATGGCGCTAACATCTTGGCTACCGCTCGAAAATTCATTATAAATATCATTCACATTAACCACATGGATTTTTAGCCCATTTTGTTGATGAAAAGCTGCAAGCCTATTGGCTTCAGAGATAAACAAACCTGGTGTTATATATATAGCATCACATTGAGTTAATGCATGTAAATTTTGATTTGCTATTTTACCCAACATTAAAGGCACCCAATACGTTGAAGCATCACTAATTCCGGCAAATTCCGTGTATGTTGCAGTGTTATTTACAAAAGAAGCAACTGTCCCATTATAATCAACTATCAACTCTTGAATATTCATCAAATCGCTTAAATTAAATATGCGAGCGGAAGCAGGAGATGCAGCTATGTTATAACGAGTTGCACCAGGAGTTGTATTAGCCGTAAAACGATACAACACTTGACTACTAAACCAAGTTAAATTCGACTTTGCATTAATTTCAAAGTAATCTAACCAACCAATAGCCCCACCTGGAGGATTATCATATCTATAATTTATATTTACAAATGGCGTTGTTGAATAAAAACTCCTAACCAGCGGACCACTGGTTCTGTAGTAATAACCATCATAATTTGTACCAACGGTAGGAATATTGTTGTGAGCGAATAAAAAGTTATTGTTCGCACTTACATTAAAGTTTGATGTGGTTATTAATGAACGAGATGCTACTACCGATTTTATAATTATAGAATCGTTGGGGTTATGTCCATCAATATAAAAAGAAAAATTTTGAGTTGGCACTCTATCAAAAGCCTCACCTAAGAATTGCCTTCCACTTCTACCGTAGTTTAAAGCATCAAGCTCATGCGAATGGCAATAAACATGATGGTTTTGGGTATTTACAACATTGGGTTGAAATGACTGTTTGACAATTCGTTTTCCATTTCCTTTATTAAAAGTAATGAAATAGTATGTGGTATCTGAATAAATATTCTTTTCTCGTCCTATAAATGAACCATTTTGTTTCCAAACATCAAATTGAGACTTCCCATAAAACAATACATAATCTCCTGCATCGAAAACACCATCATTTTCTCCAAAAACTAAAATTGCATTTTCTACCAAATCATCAGCACGAGTTAGTGCACAAGCCTGATTTAGCAAACCCGGGCCATTACCAAATACTTTAATGGTTCTGGGGTCGATGCCAGCAATATTAATCCCATTTGATTGAAAAAAATTACGGTCCAATTTGTGAAATCCAGTTTTTGTAACCGCAATTTTATACCAATCGCCAAAGGCCAAAACAGAATTGTTTGTAAACCCTTTTTTATTAAGCAACGAATTCATGCTAGGCGCTTCGTCATAAGTAATTTCTAATTCAAAAGATATTATAGTAGAATAACGATTTGCTGATGCATCGAAAGAAATTGGTAAAAATGTTAATCCTACAACACTTTTCCCATTTTCTTTACCAATAGTAATCTGTTTGTTATAATCTTCAATACTTTTTAAGAATTCTTGATTTTGAATTTGATATCTTTTGTCTGATTTACTAAAAATAACTTTTTGAATGTTAATTCGAATGTTTGTTGAGGCAGAATTTAGTCTAAAAACTTCACTCCAATAGGGATGCCAATGCGAATTTTGAATTAATTGGGCATCTTTAAACGAAATAAAATTAGAAAAAAATTGCTCCCCTTTTGTAATATTTTTTTCTTCTATCCAATTTATATTACGCTGAAAACGAAGTACAGTTGCGCTTAAATCAGACATAAATAACATTGTAAATAAAAAAATTACAAAAATTATTTTCACACGAAGCAATAAAAATTGCATAAAAGTTAACAAATTATTTATAATTGAAAAATACATTGGATGCGAAATATAACGTTAACAAATGAAATTAATTATATGTTTATTCCCAAAAACAGGTAAAATAAACATAGAAAATATAAAGGGGAGCTTGTTGGTTAAAGCAATATTTATCATGCTTTAACGAGCATAAATGTTTAACACTAAAATGAAATTATCACTTTCGGTTAAAAGGAAGTTATTTATATATATGGCTTTAATAATTGTTGTGAAAGGCGACCTGTTTGCTCAGGACCCGCACTTTTCACAGTTTTATGCCAATCCTATGTATATTAATCCAGCTTTTGCAGGAAGTACCAATCATGGAAGAATAGTAACAAACGCACGTAACCAATGGAGCAGTATAGCAGGAACATTTACCACAATGTCAGCATCCTTTGATGAACATTACGATGTAATCAATGGAGGAATAGGCATAATGGTAACAAGGGATCAAGCAGGAGTAGGATTGCTAACTACCACTGGTATTTCAGGTGCATACTCCTATCAAATACCTGTAAATAGAAATTTTACAATAAGAGCAAGTGTACAGGCTACCATGATGCAAAAGACACTTGACTTTGGTAATTTTACTTGGGGGGACCAAATACTAAAACAATATGGTATTGTAAAACCTGTAACAGGCGAGTCTCCTCCTAATCCAGCTATCACTATACCTAATTTTGCCGCAGGTTTTATTGGGTATACACGTAACGTTTATGGTGGTTTTGCAGTACATAATCTAACTGAACCCAGTCAAAAATTTTGGAATTCATACCAAAATAAAAATGTTATCCTAAGAAAAGTAACCGTTCACGCTGGTGCACAAATACCTTTGCGCCCACCTGATAAAAAATCAAATAAAAATAACATTAGTTTATCACCTAATGTTATTTACATGCAGCAAGGCGCTTTCTCTGAGTTAAACCTAGGAATGTATTATAATAAAGGATCATACATCATTGGTGGCTATTTCCGGCAAACAACAGCCAATTCTGATGCGCTTATTGTTTTATTGGGATTACGAAGGGAAAAACTCAGGATAGGATATTCATATGACGCTACCGTTTCAAATGCCCGCCCAGGAGCGAGAGCATCACATGAAGTATCACTTTCATTTGAGTTAAGAAAGCGTATCCCAAAAAAGTCAATTCGTGCTATTCGTTGTCCAGAGTTTTAAATGTAAACTTTTTGTTTACATTTGTATAGCTTAAACATGCATTTATGCTTTTTTTTCGTTACCTAATAATAATATTAACAGGTATAGTTTTTACAACCAACCTACTAGCACAGGACCCGCAGTTCAGTCAGTTTTATGCTGTGCCATTGTATACTAACCCAGCATTAACAGGGGCTAGTGGAAATATAAGGTTTAATGCGGCTTATCGCGACCAATACATTGGTGTTTCTAATAATTTTAAAACAACGTACGCAAGCGTTGATGCACACATAAATAAATTGGGTGGTTTAGGTGTTTCATTTTTAAATGATGTTGCAGGTGATGGAAGATTAACCACAAATCAAGCTAGCTTATCCTATTCTTTTTATACCCAGATTAGCCGGAGAGTGCGCATGAGAGCTGCTGTACAAACAACTTTCGTGCAAAAAAGTTACGACTTCAGCAGGTTCCGATTTGGTGATCAGATTGATGATCGGCTAGGCTTTGTTTACCCCACCCAAGAGCCTGTAGGATCGCAAAACAGAATATTCCCAAATTTTGGTTCTGGATTAGTAATATACAGCGAAACATTTTTTGCAGGTATTGCAGTGCACAATTTAACAGAGCCTAACCAATCATTTTATTACGAAAATAGCCCAAAGGAAGAATTTAAATTACCCAGACGATATACTGCTCACGCAGGTTTGAATATTCCACTAACACAAGAGCGTAACGAAGACCAGCGGGTGATACTATCACCAAGCATTTTATATATGAGCCAACGTAATTTTAACCAATTAAATTTGGGTATGTATGTTAAAAAACAAGCTTTAACAGCAGGTCTATGGTTCCGTCAAACAAGTAAAAATTCTGATGCAGCAATAGTTATGTTGGGCCTTAAGCTACCTAAATTTAGATTGGGTTACAGCTATGATGTAACTGTTTCTGGTGCACGAACTGCTACTCAAGGATCGCATGAATTATCACTTGCATTTGAGATAACACCCAAGAAAAAGCAAAGGTCAAGAGTTAAAATGATGGCATGTCCAGCACTTTAATCTAAAAAATCTAAATAAATATTGGAATAATTCCATTTATTTTCCGTTATATTTGAAAAATTAATACTTCAAAACGATTTAAATATGAAGCAGGCCACAAAAGTTTTTCTTTTAGCAGCACTAGCCCATAGCGTGTTTATTGGCACAGGGTGTAAAAAACCCAAGTCGGAGACTACCGGCTGGCAATATAACAACGAGAAATGGGGCGGCTTTGAAAAACCAAAATTCCAGGAACAAGAAACAGGACCAGGATTAGTGTTTATTGAAGGCGGTACAGTAAGCTTAGGTAACTTTGAGAACGATGTAATGTTCGAACGTAATGCACTTAAGCGTAGGGTATCTGTTCCTAGTTTTTATATGGATGAAACAGAGGTTACCAATTTCCATTATTTAGAATATTTGTATTGGTTAAACCGTGTTTTTGTTGACAACCCTTTAGTATACCGTGGTGCACTACCCGATACTTTGGTTTGGCGTAACAAACTATCTTATAACGAACCATACGTATTGTATTATTTACGTCACCCTGCATACAGAGAATACCCTGTAGTTGGTGTAAATTGGTTACAAGCTAAGGCTTATACTGATTGGCGTACAGATCGTGTAAACGAAATGATTTTGGCACGTGAGGGTTTTATTGACTTAGATGTTCAAAAAACCACAGGTGACAATAACTTTAATACAGAAGCATACCTTTTAGGTTTATACACACCAACTGTAAAAAAGGAATTAAAAGATTATGCTCCTGGAGGAAAGACTCGTCAGGTGCGCATGGAAGATGGTATATTATTACCTGATTATCGCCTACCAACAGAAGCAGAGTGGGAATATGCAGCATATGGTTACATGTCACCAGAGTATAATGAAAACATTGATGTAAAACGTATATATCCTTGGGATGGTTTAACCATGCGCAGAAGCGATTCTGAGAAAAACCGTGGAACAATGTATGCCAATTATATGCGCGGTCGTGGTGATGCTGCCGGTGTTGCTGGTCGTTTAAATGATGCAGGATTTTATACAGTACAAGTAAAAAACGAAGATTACTTACCTAACGATTTTGGTTTGTATCATATGGCAGGCAACGTAAGCGAGTGGACAATGGATGTTTATCGTCCTTTATCATGGGAAGATGGACAAGAACTTGCTCCTTTCCGTGGTAATGTATACAAAACTAAAGTAACAGATGCAGATGGTATTGTTGCAGAAAAAGACAGCTTAGGTCGCATACCATATAGAGATGTTACTGACGTAGAAAACGCAAAACGTAGAAACTACCGCAAATCAAATAATATTGGCTATAAAGATGAGTTAGAATACACAGACTTTGAGCAAAAATATGATTACGGTGTTACAAGTTTGATTAGAAACACAGCACGCGTATACAAAGGTGGATCATGGAATGATAGAGCTTATTGGATGACACCTGGCTCTAGAAGATATTTGGATGAGGATTTATCAACTGCAACAATAGGTTTCCGTTGCGTGATGGACCGTGTAGGTGACCCGAGAAAAACCAAATAATAAATAAGATATTAAAAAAGCCGACTAGAATTTTAGTCGGCTTTTATATTGTTATAATAATAATGAAGTGTATTTGATTGAGGAGAATTTAAATAGCACGCATACTCAAATCCATTGCATTTACACTATGTGTTAACGCACCAGATGATATAAAGTCTACACCAGACTCTGCATAACTTCTTAAGGTTTGAAGTGTAATACCACCACTAGCCTCAGTTTCAAACCTACCATCAATTAACTTAACAGCTTCACGTAATAGCTCAGGCGAAAAATTATCCAACATAATACGATGAACACCACCAATTGCTAATATTTGTTTAACTTCATCAATTGATCTGGTCTCAATTTCAATATTAAGTTTAAGGTTATGTTCCATTAAATACTTTTGAGTACGTGTTATTGCATTGGCTATTCCGCCTGCAAAATCAACATGGTTGTCCTTAATCAAAATCATATCATACAAACCAATACGGTGATTACAACCTCCACCTATTTTAACTGCATATTTTTCGAGTAAACGCATGCCAGGTGTAGTTTTTCGAGTATCCAATATTTGCGTATGTAATCCAGATAACTCGGCTACATATTTTGCTGTTAAAGATGCTACCCCACTTAAACGTTGAACAAAATTTAAAACCGTACGTTCTGCAGTTAACATACTTCTAGAACTTCCAGAAACTTCTAAAACCACATCACCGTATGCAATTTCATCACCATCTGTTTTAATTAGTTTTACATCCAAAGATGGGTCAACCTTTTTAAAAATATATTCAACTAAGTTTAGCCCAGCTATAATACCGTTATCTTTAGCTACTATTATCGACTTACCTTTTTCATCTTCATTAATTGTAGCTAACGAGGTATGATCGCCTTCTCCTATATCCTCTGCAAAAGCAATATCAATGAGTTGCTTAACCAAGGCGTTTTTTAATAAATTTTCCATTACCAATTCATGTTACGATTTGACTTTCCCTATTCTTTTTCGAAACGCATTTCGTGAACTAACATGCCACTTCCACTATCTTTCATAAAGATGTACACACGAAATTTACCTTGTGCAGTTTCATAATTCACAATAGCATATTTGGCACTTTGACCAGATTTACCACGGTGCTGTATGGCAATATTTTTAGGCTGATTATTTAATAAAAAGTTTTTTATCATGATTTCAGCCTGTTGTTTACTGTATACTCCTTCGTTATCGTTTATGGTTAACTCTACAGTACCATTTAAAAATTTAGACACTTCTTTGGCGTTTGTATTTTTTAGGGCGTTCACTATTTCATCAAACCCATCAGCTAATACAACTGATACACTGAATATTAGTATAACCCCTACCATATATTTAAATAAACCGTTCTTCATGTTGTGTTTGTTTAATTACGCACCTTGAACCAAAAGCGTGCCACAGGTGCAAATTAGTAAAAATGTTGATATGCAAAATAATAAGGCTTAAAAGTTTTATTAGTTATTTTTGCACTATGATTGAAAAAGTAGCTTTAATTATTTTAGATGGTTGGGGAAATGGTAAACCTTATGATGGCAATGCGATATACCAATCTAACACCCCAAATTTCGATAGTATTGTAAAGAAATATCCTGGTACAAGTATTAAAACAAGTGGAATAGATGTAGGTCTACCTGCCGGGCAAATGGGCAATAGTGAGGTTGGACACATGAACTTAGGTGCAGGCCGTGTAGTTTTTCAACAGTTGGTACTTATTAATAAATCGTTTAAAAATGGCGAGGTGTTTAAAAACGAAACCTTAGTTAACGCTATTAAATATGCTAAAACCAATAACAAAAATATTCACCTCATTGGATTGGTAAGTGATGGAGGTGTTCACTCGAGCATTGAACATTTAAACGGTTTGTGCCAAATGATGAAACACGAAAATACGAGCAATTTTTTTGTGCACGCCTTTACTGATGGGCGAGA
Organism: Bacteroidota bacterium; assembly: GCA_027482225.1. GTDB lineage: Bacteria > Bacteroidota > Bacteroidia > UKL13-3 > UKL13-3 > UBA6183. The sequence continues at coordinate 110,889 of JAIXWD010000016.1, read as the reverse complement.
TACCGATCCTAAAAATGGTAAAGGTTACCTACAAAAATTGCTAGTTGAATTAAACAATACAGGAGGCAAACTAGCTTCGGTATGTGGTAGATATTATGCCATGGATAGAGATAAACGTTGGGAACGTGTTAGTATGGCATACAATTGCATGGTAAATGGAATTGGAGAACAAAGCAGCGATGTGGTATCAACCATCAATAAAAGATATGAAGCTGGAGAATCTGATGAGTTTATAAAACCCATTATTTGTGTTGACTCAAACAATCAACCTATTGCAAAAATTGAAGATGGTGATGTCGTAATTTGCTTCAACTTCCGAACAGATCGTGGTCGTGAAATTACTGAAGTACTAACACAAACCGATTTCCACGAGCATAACATGCACAAATTAAATCTGCATTACATTACACTAACAGAATACGATAAAACATATAAAAATATTGGTGTAATTTTTCCTGATATTGATTTACAAATGACGTTAGGTGAAGTTTTAGAACAACATCAAAAAACTCAAATGCGTATTGCTGAAACAGAAAAATACCCCCATGTTACTTTCTTTTTTAGTGGCGGTAGAGAGCAACCTTTTATTGGTGAAACAAGACATTTAGCGCCATCTGCCAAAGTGGCTACATATGATTTACAACCAGAAATGAGTGCAGAGGATGTTTGTGTATTTGCTTTACAAGCTATTACCCAAGAGAAACCAGATTTTATTTGCGTTAACTTTGCTAATCCTGATATGGTTGGCCACACAGGAAATGTAAGTGCCGAGATAAAGGCGGTTGAAAAAGTAGATGAGTGTTTAGGAAGAATTATTGCTGCAGCAATTGAGCACAATTATACTTTATTGGTTACTGCCGACCATGGTAATGGTGAATACATGACCAATGAAGAAGATGGCACACCAAATACAGCACATACCACAAACGAAGTTCCATTTATTGTAGTTAACGGTAACGGTAAACGGTTAAAACCAGGGAAATTGGCCGATGTAGCCCCAACGATTTTGAATTTGCTTCAAATACCTCAACCATCTCAAATGACTGGAACCAGTTTATTATGCGATTGATTATATCTACTTACCTAATTACAATGATATCGTGTCAAAATGTAAGTGAAAACAAACCCACATTTGTTAACACAAAACATTTTTTTGAACATGAAATAACCATTCTATCTGAACAAAAAACAGGTATAGAAAAACAGGTAAAGTATGGTGCAAAAACGGATAGTTTAACTATGTATGATAAAGTAAATTGGGAAAAAGAATTACAAGCATTTACCCTTATAGATTTAGCAAAACCTAGTAATAGAAATACTTATATTGTAGATAGTAGTAATTACCCTAATCAAATACAAATTAAATACACATCAACAGAAAATAAACAATCACTTAAAACAGTTAAAATTACCAAAGATTTAAAATACAATATAAAGGTGATTGAGGCCGTTATGATCAAAACTAATTCATTGTACCAATCATTTAACAAATTAAGGTATGTAACAGATAGCGGATTTAGTATTTACGGTAAACAAGCTGTAAAACTTGGCGATGATAGCGAGTACTTAATTAATGCAAAATTTATACATTAGTTTTTAAAAAAAACGCTCCAAAATTGAAGCGTTTTATTTTAGCAATTTTTTAAAATCACCTAAGATCAATTACTTCACATTTTGGGTATTTCTTTACATCAAACACAAAAAATTTATCTTCCAATTTAATATTAGGAAATTGGTTGGTAACTAAATAAGTATGTATGGTTCCGCTCTTATCAAAAACCTGAGACTTAATTATGGTTTGATTGGTCTTATCAATTGTTAATTTAATTTTAAAGAAGTTTTTCTTTTTGTCTTTTGGGGTGAGTTCCACCAACACAATATCGCTTTTGCCTTCTTTTTTGGTGTCTAATATTTTTGATAAAAAACCTTTATCATACATGGTAAAAATATCGTCAAGCCTGATAGGTGCTTTTTTAGGATCGTAGTTATTTATTTGCACCTCATTTACCTCTTTACTATATGTCCAAACCGTTTTATTATCGCACATAATTACTTGATCGGCTATGTCTAACCTGAATTTATTACCTTTCACATATATGCTGCCTTTTTGTTTTTCGCTTATGTTCTCCGCCTTACTTTCTATGCTGTAAATAAAATCAGCCTTTATTGTTTTAAAGTTTTTGTATCGTGTGCTAATTAAATTTAACAATTTATCAGCACTTTTATCAGCAGGTTTTTGGGCTTGAAGCGCTATGGCAATGGAAGTAGAAAAAACTACAAGAAGAAGAATTCGATTAATCATTTTGATATGTTTAGTTATATAATTTTTGAAACGAAACATCAAATAACAATCATCATGCCAAGCAAAACGATTGAAACTGAATGTATCTTGGACAAAACTACATGCAATTTTTCACCTACCCAAACTTTTTACTCAAGTAAATTAGGTAGTTACCCGTAAATTTTGAAAACAATTTAAACCAAGTGCTACATAATTACTCTAATTTAGCATATAAAGTAAATGAGCACCAACAAGCCAACATCCGATATAGAGATATTGCAAGCATTTGCAAAAGATGCAACTAAGCATATGGCTTTCGAGTGGTTATTAAATACCTACCAACAAAAAACATATTGGCACATTAGACGTATGGTTATTAGTCATGATGATACTGATGATGTACTTCAAAATACCATGATTAAAGTGTGGGAAAACCTGCATCAGTTTAAAGGCAATGCTAAACTATACACCTGGATATATCGTATAGCCACAAATGAGGCATTAAACTTTTTAAACAAAAAAAAGCAACATCAAAATATAGAGGATACCTCCCCCGAATTGCTGGTGCATTTAAACACTACAGGTTATTTTAATGGAAATAGTGTAGAGCTTAAACTACAACAAGCCATTATCAATTTACCTGAAAAACAAAGATTGGTGTTTAACTTAAAATATTTCGATAATATGAAATATGAAGACATGAGTGAGGTATTAGAAACTTCGGTGGGTGCATTAAAAGCCTCTTACCATCATGCAGTAAAAAAAATTGAAACTTATTTATCCGTACATTAAACCATTAGCCAAAATACCAATCATAAAATACGTAATGAGTAAGCAAGAGCATTTATATCAGATCACTAAAAGTAACCCACAAGGTGGATTTACCGTACCTGATGATTATTTTGAACGAAGCAAAAACCAAATCATGTTAAGGGTTAATGAGGGTGGATTTACTACACTAGAAGTTTACTTCGAAAAAAGTAAAACACGCTTATTAAGTCAAATCAAGCCAAAACCAAAAATTATTTATATTAACCCTATTTGGTATGCAGCAGGCATATTAATAATAATGCTTGGATTGTTTCAATTTATGCCATTAACATATAACAAAAATGAAAATTTAATAGTTACCGATGAGGAAATAATAAACTATGTAATAGCCGATAAATTATCCGATTTACCCATTGAAGCATTAGTTGTAAATGAGGCAAATAAAAACGAAACCATACCAGATGAAGTAATTGAGGATATGGATGAAGAAATATTAGTTAACGAATTGTAACATTAACCAACATGAAAAAAATATTATTGATATTGTTCTTAAGCATGGGATTGAGCCTATTAGCGCAACAAACCGATGATAATGAAGAAACGAAACACGAAAAAATAGAAGTGCTAAAAATTGGGTTTATTACAGAGAAACTAGCACTTACAAGTAAAGAAGCAGAATTATTTTGGCCCATTTACAATAAGTTTGAGCAAGAGATAAAAACAGTAAGAAGAAAACAACGTGAGCTAACCAAAGCGTTTAAACTAAAAGCTAAACCAAATGAGCAAGAGGCCGATAAATACATTAATGAACAGTTGTTGCTTAAGCAAATAGAGATTGATGCGATAAAAAAATACATACCCGAGTTTAAAAAGATATTACCCACAGTTAAAGTTGCAAAACTACTGAGCATTGAGCAAGAATTTAAAATACAACTACTCAAAAAAATAAAAGATAAAAGGCATAAAGAATAGCAACACTTAAAAAGGAAACCAAGTTTGGTTTCCTTTTTTGTTTTTAATTAACCCGGTACAGCTATATTTGCCCAAAATTTACAGGAAATGACTAAAGGACCCATATCTCAATTTATTGAAACCCACTACAAGCATTTTAATGCTGCTGCATTGGTTGATGCTGCCAAAGGATACGAAACACACCTTACTGAGGGTGGCAAAATGATGGTTACACTTGCCGGTGCCATGAGTACTGCCGAGTTAGGCAAATCGTTGGCCGAAATGATACGCCAAGGCAAGGTAGATATTATTAGTTGCACTGGCGCCAACCTTGAAGAGGATATTATGAACCTAGTTGCACACAGCCATTACAAGCGTGTGCCAAACTATCGCGATCTTTCACCGCAAGACGAGTGGGATTTATTAGAAAACCATTATAACCGTGTAACCGATACATGTATACCTGAAGAAGAAGCTTTCCGTAGGTTACAAAAGCACATTCATAAAATATGGAAAGATGCAGATAACGTGGGCGAGCGTTATTTTCCACACGAGTTTATGTACAAAATTTTAAATAGTGGCGAGCTAGCACAATACTACGAAATTGACCCTAAAAACTCGTGGATGTTGGCAGCAGCCGAGCGCAATTTACCCATTGTAGTTCCGGGTTGGGAAGATAGCACCATGGGTAACATTTTTGCGAGCTATGTAATTAAAAACGAAATTAAAGCCAGCACCATGAAAAGTGGTATTGAGTATATGGCTTGGTTAGCCGATTGGTATGTAAAAAACAGTGAAGGCAAAGGCTTAGGTTTTTTTCAAATTGGTGGCGGTATAGCAGGCGATTTCCCTATTTGCGTAGTGCCTATGTTATACCAAGATATGGAAATGGAAAACATTCCGTTTTGGAGTTACTTCTGCCAAATTAGCGATTCAACCACTTCATACGGTTCATACTCTGGTGCAGTACCGAATGAAAAAATTACTTGGGGTAAATTAGATATACATACACCAAAGTTTATTGTAGAAAGTGATGCTACCATTGTAGCACCATTAATGTTTGCTTGGATTTTAGGCTGGTAATTTATGTACCTTTTATACTTAAAAACACCATTTCAATTATTTGGAGTGGCGTTTTTATTTTTGGGGCTTACCCTTAGGTAAAGTATAGCTTCAATATAAACGTTTAACGCCTAATCAGAATGCCAACCCTCGCTTGTAACTGCTGAAAACCTTATGCCGAGTTTAACTTATTATAAAATAATTAACTTCATTTAATAATGATTTTTAAATTGCCAACACAATAGTTTTATTTAGTAGTGTATTACAAAACTCAAAAGCCTAATACAACCAAAATTTACAAGTATTTAAGTACCGAGTATTTGGGCAAAATAACTAGCCCATTTGATCAATTAAAACTAAATAAATAAAAGCGAAACAAAATAGGTTTTGAGTTTCGCAGATAAATAAGTTGGCCCAATTTTAAAACATCCATTCGTTTAACCCATGATAGATTTAACACACGCAAATAACCAAATACAACTTGTTGCTACATTTAAAGAGTTGGTGGATACTTCTTTTGTGGGCAAAATCAATGCGTTATGTTGGCAGCGTGTAATAGAGGGTGATTTCTTTGAAATTAATGAAAAAATTAAGCCTAGAGAAAACATTACATCCATTGAACCAGACGAACTGATTGCATTAGAGTTAAGTGAACAAGGTAACTTAGCATGCCAAACCATTTTAGCCGATTGGGAATTGTTAAAAGCACATGGTGCACAACCAACCCTTAACTTAATTAAAAACTACGATAGGGACGATACGCATCCTTTAATACCAACTGATGTGTATTCGTTTCATGTGGATCGTTCGCCTGTGCCAACCGATACTTTTTTATGCACTTAATATGGCCAAGCCAGTGAAATTTTACCCAATGTACAAGCCATACAAAAAATTCAAATACCGGAAATTCGTAATCAGCTAAGTGTGGCATTTAATGGTACAAACGAGGCATTTGAAACCTATTTAAATGAAGCTTTTTTTGATTTGCATTATCAACCTAAACCAAATGCACAAACCATTAATTTGGGAATTGGCAACTTGTGGCGTTTAGCTGTAGATCATCCTCAGAGTAAAGTTCAGCCATGTGTGCATCGTGCACCAAAAGAAAAAGATGGGGAGTGCCGTTTATTGCTTATTTGTTAATGGATCAGCTCATCATCAAAACAGTTTCAATCCATCGCTATCCAACAACTCCACACGCTTTTTCATTTTCTTTTGTATTACACCAAAATGATGCGCATCATCGGAAGTTATAAAACTTATAGCAGTTCCGGCATGCTCTGCCCTACCCGTGCGGCCAATACGGTGTATATAATCCTTAGGCGAGCGAGGTAATTCGTAATTGATGACAAATGGCAAGAAAGGAATATCAATTCCGCGCCCCATTAAATCGGTTGCTACTAATACTTGCACAACACCATTTTTAAATTTTAACAACGCTTGTTCACGTGCCCCCTGACTTTTTTTACTGTGCATGGCCATCGCTTTTATTCCGTTTGCATTTAATTTATCTGTCACCATATCGGCCTTGTGAACAGATGAAGTAAACACCAGCACTTGTTCTATTTGATGTAGCTTAATTAAATAGCGCAACAACGGCCCTTTAAGTTCTTCTTCAACCGCATAAGACAATTGATTAATCAGTTCAATGTTGTGAGTCTTTTCAACAATTTCAATTGTAAAAGGATGATTTAGCAGCACATCTTTTATGCTGCTTAAATCGGTACTTAAGGTGGCCGAAAAAAGTAAATTCTGACGTTTAATAGGCAATAAACCCAACACCATAGTCATCTCCTCTTTAAAACCAAGGTTCAACATTTTATCAGCTTCATCAAGCACCAACACATCAACCGCACTTAAAAAAACAGCTTTTTTTTCTACCAACTCCAATAAACGTCCAGGTGTAGCTACCAAAACTTCAACTTTATTCATATCCATCATTTGTGGGTTAATAGAAGCACCACCATACACAGCTAATGTTTTAATGGGTTGTTCTAGTTTATCGCTAAACGATTTATATACTTTTTGAACTTGTATGGCTAACTCACGCGTTGGTACTAAAACTAAAGTATTGATATACCTATTTTGACAGATGGGTTTGCTTTGCAGCAATTGCAAAGTTGGCAACACGTAACTAGCTGTTTTACCCGAACCTGTTTGTGCAATGCCCAACACATCCTTACCTGCTAAAATAACAGGTATAGCTTCAGATTGTATTGGATATGGTGTAGTATAGATTTGTTTTTCTAATGCGTAAAGTAAATCGCGGTTTAAACCAAGCGCTGCAAACGACATATGATAAAATAAGGTTGAGCAGCAAAGATAACTGAACTTATGGCTTTAGCTATTGGCAGCACAAATGTATAATTGACTATTTTTGACTAGAACGAATTTTCTCTAACTATTCCAAATCAATTAAATCTTTTGGCCTGCATAGTTTAGTTTTTTCTGCAATTAGATGATTGATATGCAATACACGAACATCATTATCTAAAATATTCATGATTGGTGCTAATACATAACACTCATCAAAATTAGCCGGGGTATAATTTGCCATAAAAGTCATGATGTCTAACTCCATCCCATTGTTTAAAGACAAGGTTGTCCAATCCGGAACAAACTCCATAGTTTCGTACATAGGAAAATCACCATAACCGGCAATTGCAATCGCTTTTCTATAATTGTGTTTGTTTTCGGGAGTTTCTTTAATCCAAATATCTAAATCGGCAGTAAAACGACTAAATCCATGCAGGTTAGTTGCAAATCCTCCAACCATATAATGTAGGCTAAGTTGGTTGATTGAAACGCACCGAAAAGGTTTACAAGTTCTTCTTCAAATAAATCCAAAGCTTTAAATTATTTTGGTTGATTAGCAAGCTTTAATTTCTGATTAAACTTAAACAAATTAATCATTAACCTAAAACGCTCGGTTGGTGTGGTGGCCAAAAGTTTTTCAAGTCGTTCTTCTTCGGTTGTTAATATGCGTTTAGTTGTTTTTTGCACGATCACGAATTTAGCTAAAATTAGAATATTACCGCATATTTGTATCATGCACATCAGTAACCGAGAATTATTTTTACAGCATCAGGCACAAACAACACGCTTCCCGTTATTGCTTGAGTTTGAAAGAGCCGAAGGAATTTACTTGTACGATAAAAACAACAAACCATTTATTGATTTAATTTCGGGCATTAGCGTAAGTAGTTTGGGGCATGGCAATGCAAATGTAAATCAAGCCTTAAAAACCCAGATAGATAAATACATGCACCTAATGGTGTATGGCGAATATGTACAAGCACCACAAGTGCAGTTGGCACAAAAATTAACATCGCTCCTACCCGATTCCTTAAATAGTGTATACTTTGTAAACTCTGGTGCCGAAGCCACTGATGGCGCTTTAAAACTAGCGAAACGCGTAACCAAACGTAGTGAGATTATTGCTTTTAAACATGCCTACCACGGCAGTACACATGCGGCTTTAAGTTTAAATAGTGAAGAGGAATACAAAAATGCATTTCGCCCATTGTTGCCTGATGTACGTTTTTTAACAAACGGGAATATAACGGAATTAGAAAACATCACCCATAAAACAGCTTGTGTAATTATTGAAGTTGTGCGTGGCGAAGCAGGTTATTTACCAACTGACGAAACTTTTTTAAAAGCACTACGAGATAAATGTGATGCACATTGCGTTTTGCTTATTTTTGATGAGATACAAACAGGTATGGGTCGTACCGGAAAAATGTTTGCTTTTGAACACAGCGGTGTTGTACCTGATATTTTATTGCTTGGAAAAGCATTAGGAGCAGGCATGCCAATGGGCGCTTTTGTGGCTTCGCATAACATGATGATGACTTTAGCCGAAAATCCGATACTTGGCCATATTACTACCTTTGGCGGACATCCCGTAATATGTGCAGGAGCAATTGCCGGAATTGAGGAATTAATTACAAATAGTTGGATAAGTGAAGTAGCCGAAAAAGAACAATTGTTCCGTTCACTTCTGGTTCATCCAGCAATAAAAAAAATAAACGGTAAAGGTTTGATGTTGGCTTTAGAGCTGGAGAGCTTTGAATTTAATAAAAAAGTAATTGATGGTTGCATAGCAGATGGACTGATTACAGATTGGTTTTTATTTGCCACCAACTGCATGCGGTTATCCCCACCACTTATTATTACCCCTGTACAAATAAAACAGGCTTGCCAAATTATTGTAAATAACCTAAACAAGTTTTATCTTTGATTAAACCTTTAATATTTTAATACATCTTATAAGCACTTAAATTAACATAACATGAAAAAAATAACGTTTTTAGCAGCCATTACCTTAATAGGTTTAGCGCTTAGTTTTGCATCATGTAAAAAAGACAGTACAGATGGAATTGATCTGGAAACACAAAGTTCAACAGACAACTATTTAGCCGACAATCAAATTAATGATGAGCTAAAGCAAGTAGATGAAGCAGCAGCAAACAATAAATTAGGAAAAGCAGGGCCAACTGTAATTATTGACAGCACATCAAATCCAAGGGTAATGACAATAGACTATGGCACAGGAACTATTTGTAATGATGGCAAACAACGTTCTGGTAAATTAATAGTTACTTGGACTGGCAGATACCGTAGTGTAGGAACTGTAATAACCATAACTACAGATAATTTTTTTCAAAATGGGAACAAAATTGAAGGCACTAAGACGTTAACAAACCAAGGGCGCAATGCCAGTGGAAACCTAGTATACAGTATAAGTGTTTCTGGTAGTAAAATAACAACTGTTGATGGCAAAAGCAGAACATGGAACTCAACGCGCACCAGAGAATGGATTGCTGGAGAAAATACAATTACACCAACTGATGATGTATATTTAATTACAGGAACAGCCAACGGAGTAAATGCAAATGGATTAAGCTACACGGCTAATATTACCCAAGCACTTCGTTTTGATTTAAGTTGCCAATATCGCCTAACTGCAGGTGAAATTGAGTTAACACCACAAGGTAAGCAAGTACGAATTATAAATTACGGATCGGGAACTTGCGATAACACTTATACGGTTAAGGTAGGTAACAAACTAATAACCATTACGCGGTAATAAACTATTCCTCATAAAAAAAGCGCTTTTAAGCGCTTTTTTTATGAGGAAATAATTCTAATTCCAACTTAAATCCTCAGGAGAATTTGCCATAGGGGCAAAATCTTCGCCTAATAGCTTAACCACATTGCCCCACATGTTTTCCATGTCATCATCAAAAATTATTGACTCATCTGCCAAAGTAACCCACCATGACTTCTCTTCTATTTCCTCGTTTATTTGATCTGGCTCCCAACCACTGTACCCTAAAAAAAATCTAAAATCATTAACCTCTGCTGTACCCGTTTCAATTAGATTACTTACATAACTTATATCACCACCCCAATATATATTAGGTAATATTTGCATGCTACCGGGTATTTCATCGCCATGTTTATGAATAAAATGTAGCGAATTAGGCTCAAGCGGACCACCATGAAATACAGGAAACTCATACTGCAATAAGTCAGGAGCAATTTCACCAGTTAGCATATCTAGCGGCTTATTTAAAATAAATCCCACAGCACCAAAGTCAGTATGTTCAGCAATAATCACAACTGATCGCCTGAAATTAATGTCCTCTAAAAAGGGTTCACTAACCAGCAAACTACCTCGGGTAGGATTTTGAAACACTTTTTTTACTTGCTTTATCTTCAAAACGTTTATTTTTTAAAATATATACGCAAAATCATAACAAACAGTTACATCAAGTATTACTTTCGCATGGTAATTATCCGAAATATATTCGTTTAGTTATTTATATTTTTTGAACATCACGTTAATTTAGTTGGTAATGAACGAACTAACCAATAAAAAGATTGCAGCATTAAGAGTTGATTATAGTTTAAAGGAATTTGACGAAACTCATGTTTTGGCTGATCCTATAAAACAGTTTTCTGTTTGGTTTCAAGAGGCCTTAGAAGCTGATGTAAATGAGCCTAACGCAATGACCCTAGCCACAGTAAAGCAAGACAATACGCCAAGTGCACGGGTTGTTTTATTAAAAGGATTTAATGATACGGGGTTTACTTTTTTTACCAATTATAACAGCCACAAAGGGCAACAAATTATACAGAACCCAAATGTGGCATTGGTTTTTTGTTGGCTTGAATTACAACGTCAGATTAGAATTGAAGGAAAAGTGAGCAAAATATCAAAACAGGAGAGTGACAATTACTTTTATTCGCGACCATTAAGTAGCCAAATTGGTGCTATAGCCTCACCACAAAGTACTGTAATAGAAGGCCGACATGTGTTGGAGGAGATTTATAGTTCAGTAAAAAACAATTTACATGAAAAAGCACCAGAAAGACCCGAACATTGGGGTGGTTATAAAGTAGAACCGAACTTAATTGAGTTTTGGCAAGGCCGTAGCAGCCGTTTACACGACAGATTTGAGTTTGTTAGAAACGGAAATGACTGGAAACACAATCGGTTGGCACCTTAAATTGTTGAATAAAATCAGTTAAAATGTATATAATTTAACTATTTGATAATTTTAACTTACTTTGCGAAAGTATAATAAACATTAACTTAATTAGTTAATTAGTTCATGCAGAATATAATATTAGCATTCTTAACCTCCCTTCTTGTAGTAATTTTTGGCATTCCATCCATCATTACAGTAGCCAAGTTAAAGGGGTTGTACGATAAACCTGACTTCAGGAAATTGCACACCAATAAGATTCCAAGACTTGGCGGCTTAGCCATTATTGCAGGCTTTTCTATTGCTGTTAGCCTATGGGGAATTTCCCAAGGAATGGATACCCGATTACAATATTTACAAGCAGCAGTTATTATATTATTTTTCTCTGGTTTAAAAGACGATATTGTTGTTTTATCTCCTTACAAGAAACTAGCAGCCCAAATAATTGCAACAGTTATCACGGTTGCAGGAGAAGGAATTCTGATTAATAATTTTTATGGGTTGTTTGGTATTGAATCTATTCCAATATGGGCTAGTTATGCACTAACAGTATTTACAATCATAGTTGTTACCAATTCCTTTAATTTGATAGATGGGGTTGATGGGCTTGCAGGAGGCATTGGATTTATTACATCAATTACATTTGGGCTATGGTTTAATTTTATTGATCAAATAGGTTGGAGTATTTTGGCATTTGGTTTAGCAGGTTCATTATTAGGATTTCTAATTTTCAATTTTAACCCTGCAAAAATTTTTATGGGTGATGCAGGATCCTTGTGTATTGGTTTCTTACTTTCCATTTTTGCTATTAAATTTATTCAATTTAATGCACCCGAAGCAGTTAATCTATACAAAATAAAATCGGCTCCTGGTATTGCCGTGGCTATATTAATCGTGCCTTTATTTGATACATTGAGGGTTTTTGTATTGCGCGTTCTAAAGAAACAATCTCCATTTACAGCAGATAAAAATCACATTCACCATTCCTTAATTAAAATAGGATTAGGCCATAAAGAAGTATCTATGATTATGTATTTGGCTAACGTGGTATTTGTATTGATAGCATTTTTAATACAAGACAGTACAACAACAGTAATTTTACTTATAGTAGGGTCGTTGGCACTTATTTTAGCACAAATACCGATTTACATGTTTAACCACAAACTTCAAGATTTAGAAGTTGAAAATGGGCAGCTAATACCAGAAGAATTTGTTAATCCTTCAAAATCTAAAGAACACGTAAATTAAATCTAAAGCTGATTTTCAATCAAAAATTCGGCCATTTTTTTAAAGGCTTTACCTCTGTGACTTATCTGATTTTTATTAAACATGTCCATTTGTGCTAGTGTAATATCATAGCCATCTGGCATAAATATGGGGTCGTAACCAAAACCGTTATTTCCAATTTTAGTGTCAATAATTTTGCCTCTCAACTCCCCTTCAAATACATACATTTCATCCATCCAAAACAAACATATACAAGTAACAAATCTTGCACTTCTATTTGATTGATTGTACAGCTTTTGTAAAATTAAATCCATATTTGCATTGTCGTTTTTTGCAGTGCCCGCATATCTAGCACTGTGCACTCCAGGTTCACCATTTAATGCACCCACTTCAAGTCCTGTATCATCTGCAAAACAATTATAGCCCAACATTTGGTGCACATAACGTGCCTTAATTAGAGCATTCGCCTGTAAATTTGATCCTGTTTCTGGAATCTCGTCTAGAATATTTAAATCAGTTAAAGTAATTACCTCGTATGGGTCATTTACCATTTTCTGAATTTCAGCAGCCTTATTTTTGTTGTGTGTTGCAAAAACTAACCTCATACTTATAATGCAAAAAGTGTTTTAATCGATGTCCATAATTGCCCTTTGGAATCTTTATTATTAAGATATAAGTGCACAAAATGAGCAACTAAAACTTGATTCGAATTAATTTCAATAATTTGATGGACTATTTGGTGTTGAAATCCCTCTGGAGCTCCAAATAGAATTGCTTTTTTTGGCTTCAATTGCTCCAAAATATGCTCAATTGTATAATTTTGGTTTTTTGACAATCGCACAATAGCAAGATCATCCATGCTGAATTTGAGCCCTTTAGTTATTAAATCACTCAGCATTCCAACATTTTCTCGACTATCATTAAATATATCATTGTATATAATAGCAATATGCCTTTTGTTTGCACCCGAATAATTCAACGGTATTTGAACTAAAGACTCTTTTTGAGGTGATGTTAATTCCGGTTGGGTTTCAACAAAAGATTCGTTTTGTATTGTTGGTACTTGAGTATTTGAGGGAAATTCAATTTCTGAAACAATTGATTTATTCTTATCAAAATGCTCTATTGACTTACTTTCAACATCAGATGTTTCTTTTGCGACAAGCTCTTCCTTTGTTTCAAACACATACATCTCATCAAATAAGTCGATGATATTTTCAATTTCGTTGGTCATATTTAAAATAAAAACAATGGCAATTTCAATAAAAATAACCAAAACTACACATAGCAGAATTAATACCTGCGATTTTAATAACATTCAGTTTGGTACAGTATTTAGCGATCACATGTTTGTAGTTGATTATGAAGATGGGAATTGGATTAACCCGGAAATTTTACCATTCGGCCCACTAAGTCTTTCTCCATCTACATTTGCATTACATTACGGACAAGCGATTTTTGAGGGAATGAAAGCCTATAAAAACACCAATGGCGAAGCTCAATTATTTAGACCAAAAGACAACATAAAACGCTTAAACCAAAGTGCAAAGCGAATGGCAATGGCCGAATTGCCAGAAGAAATTTTCATGGAAGGTTTAAAACAATTAATTGCTATTGATAGTAATTGGATTCCAACAAAATCAGGTAGTTCATTATACATCAGACCATATATGTTTGCAACGGATGAGTTCGTGGGTGTTCGACCAGCTAAACACTTTAAGTTTGTGATTTTTACTTGTCCAGTAAATGCGTATTACCCTAAACCAATTCGAGTTGTGGTTGAAGAAAAGTATGTACGTGCATTTGATGGAGGAGTTGGTGCCACTAAAGCTGCAGGAAACTATGGTATAAGTATGCTACCTACCTATGAGGCAAACCAAAAGGGATTTGACCAAATTATTTGGACTGATGGGCGTGAACACAAGTATATAGAAGAAAGTGGAACCATGAATGTGTTTTTTGTAATAGGTGATAAGGTTATAACGCCATTGCTTGACGGAACCATATTAGAAGGTATAACCCGGAATAGCTGTATTAAATTATTACAAAATAAAGGATACACCGTTGAAGAGCGCAAAATTAGTGTAGATGAAATAGTAGATGCTTCTAATAAAGGCGTATTAAAAGATGCTTTTGGCACAGGTACAGCTGCCATTGTAGCAAAAATTGCAGCCATTAATTATAAAGGTGTAGACTATAAATTACCTAACCCAGAAGAAAGAGAAGTGAGTAATTATTTGTATAAAACGCTTGGCGAAATTCAAACAGGTTTAATACCTGATAACTTTAATTGGATTGAAAGAGTGAACTAAAAAAAGCGAACATTGGTTTGCTGTTTTTTTACAATAACAGTATCATTAACAAAAGCATAATAATGGCTGTTTTTTTACCCAAAATATTCTACTATTTTGCATGCCTATTATATAGATTAATAAGGCATGCGTCACCTTCTCATGGTTTTTCTTCTCAGCATTTTATCGTTGCAAATTAAAGCGCAACAAACAACTGCTACTATTACAGGTGTAATTAAAGACAAAAAGGATAACTCCGAACTTATTGGTGTTAGTGTACTTATTAAAGGTACATCGTTTGGAGCTGCTACCGATGTTAATGGTAGGTTTACAATAAAAAATGTAAAACCAGGAGAATACAATCTAGAAATTTCATACTTAGGATACAGCAAAGTAGTTTTAACAGAAATAAAAGTTAAAGCAGGTGAAGTCAGGGAATTATCCATTCAACTTCAACCAGCAGCAGTGAGTACAGGCGATGATGTAATTATTATAGGAAAGCGCCCCCTTATTGATGTAGACAAGGCACAATCAGTAAATACCATCAGTCAGGAAGCCATTGAGCTTGCTCCAGCAAGACAAATTCAAAGTATTATCAATACCCAACCAGGAGTTGTAAACTCTCCTGCAGGAGTAAGCATACGTGGAGGTAGAACATACGAAACAGGTATGTATGTTGATGGAGTAAAAGTAACCGATCCATTGGCGGGCACAGGTTTTGGTTTAGACTTAGGAAGTAATGCAGTAGGAGATATTGAAGTGACTACTGGTGGTATTGGTGCTGATGTTGGAGATGCTACAGCAGGTGTTGTAAATACCAAAACCCGAAATGGAGGCGATAAATTTGAATTCGGAATTAACCACAAACGCGATAATTTTGGTATAAATAAAAATAGCCGAGCCAACTGGAACACCAACATTACAGAAATGAATTTTAGCGGACCATTATTGCGTAAAGCTTTTGAAAATAGATTAAAGTTTTCGGTGGCACTACGTGGTGCGTTTAGCGATGAATACTACAAAAACCCAGCTAACCAAGTTATTTCAAATCTTTACCCCGAAAAAGGTTGGGGTAACAACCGATTGTTGAGCCCATACCAAGATAATAAATGGAGTGTATTTGGTAAATTAAATTACAATTTTAAATCGGGTAAAAGTTTAATGATCTCGGGTTTACGCTCATTAACTATTAATCAAGATGTAAATATGTTGCGTATTTTCGGAAACGACTTACCATTTCAACCAGGCTACCAATATAATTTTAGCCAACAAATGGATAATGCAAATACATATACGCATGATGCAAATATGGTTTCAATTGATTGGAAACAATCGTTGAGCAAACGTTTTTCATACACTGTATTAGCTTCACGTTTTTTTGTAAAATTACAAGCTGATGCCAATGGTCGCCCATGGAGACCAACATCTGTAGATCAAGTATTAGACCCTGCATCCATCAACCAATATCCATCTACTTATTTTAATCCAGGCGATTCGATTTCTTTTGTAAATCTTTCATCAGGGTTTAATAATAATGGTGGTATAGCCACTTTATGGCACTCACATTATTTTGAAGAGTACGCCATTAAAGCACAAGGAAATTTGGTTTCATTAAACTCTATGAACAAATTATCATTTGGTTTTGAAGCTAAGATGCAAGAAATGCAGTGGATTGATATCATCCGTCCTTGGGTTGGTGCACCTTTGCCTCTGGCTGGTGGTGGCGAATCGCAAACATTCCGTTTAGGACAACAAAGTGATGTGTGGAAGGTAAGCCCACAACGTGGAGGTATTTTTGTTACCGATCAAATTAAATATAAAGGTTTAGTGGCTAGTATTGGTGGCCGTTTTGAATATTGGGCTCCAGGTAAATTTGTTGATGATGCTGTATTAAACCCACGAGCTCCTATTAGAGATGAAATTCGTCAATCATACACAGATAACAGCGTTAAAATTGGTGACTTAAGATATAAATTCCGTTTCTTACCAAAAATATCTGCATCATTTCCTATTCGCGAAAATCAAATGTTGTATTTCAATTACGGACACAATACCATTTTACCTCACCCATCCTTCCTTTACCCAGGTTTAGATCCTTTTTATCAAGACCGATCAACCATCGCTAATGTGGGTAATCCTGACTTAAATCCTGAGGTAGATATTAGCTACGAAATTGGTTTAAAAACACAAATTACCAGTAATGATGCATTTACATTTTCTGCATTTTGGAAAGACAAGTATGATTTTATAACCACAGCAAACGTATTTATTGCCGATGGAACAGGTCGTGAAGTGGCAAGAACCATAAGAATAAATAGTGATTATGCTCGTAGCCGTGGAGTAGAGTTTGGTTACATTAAACGTATTGGAAACTGGTACAACGGACAGTTATCGTACACTTACCAAGTAACAACCGGACAAAGTGCAAGTGCCAATGATAAGTTAAAAGAGTTATTGGCTTCGGGCGCAAGCGAAGATACCCGAGAATTTTATTTGCCTTGGGATGTGCCGCACAACTTAAAAACAAATCACATCTTTAAAATAGATAATAAAAACGGTTTGTTTAATCAAAAGTGGTTAAACAAAATGAGTTTTTATGTAGAGACCAACTTAAGAAGTGGTGTACGCTATACTCCATTTATTTTTGATAGAACTGACGTTAATACGGGCAGACCAATTTATGTGCAAGACCCAAATCCTGACGCACGTTGGAGTAAGGTTGGTGAATATTGGTTCTCTACTGATATTACTTATACTAGGTGGTGGAAATTAAAAGGTAAATCACAAATTAACTTTAGCATACAAGTAACTAATGTGTTTGATAACAAGAATGCTACAATAATTAATCCTGTTACTGGAACTGCATACATATACGGACAAAACGTACCAGATAGTTGGGTTGATCCAAGATTCCGTGATCCACGTTTAGGTGTAACCGGACCTGCACCAACTAACCCCGCTAGATACATGGCCCAACGCCATATTATGTTTGGTATAGCCGTTAAGTTTTAACGTTGCTTTTTCTTTAAATTTATTAGGTAATAAACTGGTATACCCAATACCACTATACCTATTCCGGGTATGGTGTATTCGGGTTTAAATGCTATTAAGTTAATACAAATAAATGTGGCCATTACCACATACAAAGCAGGAACTATTGGGTAACCCCAAACCTTATAAGTACGCTTTATATTGGATAGTTTTATACGCAAAATAAATACCCCAATCACGGTTAAAATATAAAATATTAATACCGCTATTACTACATAATCAAGCAAGTCTCCATAACTACCACTTAGCGTTAATATGCTTGTCCAAACAGCCTGAATAACTAATGCAAATTGAGGCACGTGGTGCTTATTTAATGATGATGCTTTTTTGAAAAATAACCCATCATTGGCCATGGCATAATAAACACGCGCGCCACTTAAGGTTAATCCATTAATACAACCAAAGGTGCTAACCATAATTAAAGCGGCCATAATGGTTAAACCAATGGTGCCAAAAATATTATTCAGCAATAAGGTTCCTACTCTACCATCTTTGGCTGTGGCAATATCATTAAAAGGAATGCTGTACAAATAAATGTAATTGATAAAAATATAAAGTAACAAAACACCTAAAGTACCAATAGCTAAAGACAAAGGCAAGTTACGTTTAGGGTTATCTATTTCCCCACCAGTAAAGGTTACATTATTCCATGCATCACTACTAAAAATGCTACCCACTAAAGCGCCACAAAAAATACCCCAATAATTATACGTATTTATTTGCGCGGGTAATTGCCAATTAATATTTACCGCAGGTTGAGTTGCAATAAAATATAAACCTGCTCCTATCATAAAAAGTAAAGCACCAATTTTAGTAATGGTAAAAATATTTTGGATAAGTGCACCTGTGCGAATACCCTTAAAGTTGCTGTAAGTTAGCAGCCATACAATAACTATAGCCAATAACTGTTTAGTTGAAACGGTGATACCCGCCAAATCAAACAAAATATTTTGATCACTAATAATAGGGAAAAACACACCACTGTATATAGCAAAGGCAACAGCAACGGCCGCAATGGTACCAGTTTGAATCACTGTAAATAATGTCCAACCATATAAAAAACCAACTAATTTATTGTACGATTCTTTAAGGTATATATATTGCCCGCCAGCTTTAGGCATTAAAGCCGCTAGCTCTCCATAACTTAATGCAGCAAATGAAGTAAGTATGGCTGTTACCACCCAAGCAAAAATAAGCATGGATGGTGATTGTAGTTCGATGCTCATTGCTGCAGGAACTATAAAAATTCCTGAGCCAATCATGCTACCCATAATAAGCATGATACAATCGTTAAGGGATAGTTTTTTATTCAAAGTTTGTAATTTTATAAAAAGGTAGAGAAATAATTTTCAAAAAAAAACGCACTGATAAAAGCAGCGCGTTTTTGTTTATATAATTCTATTATTCGGTTTTATTTTAATTCGAATGAAGCCGAACCAATTTGAAATCCATCAACAAATAACTGCACGTTGTAAACGCCAATACCATATGTAGACCCTTTGGTCCAATAGGTGGTAACTTCTTGTGCTTTTTGATTAAAAGAAATTTGTTGCTTAGAAGAGTATAATGACTCTTTACCTTGGAAATTAAAAGTTCCCGAACCGGCAGCTTCATTGTATAGCGTAGCACCATCAGGGCCAACCACTTTCATAAATACAGTTTTTTCACCAGGATCGTTTACGTAGTTTTCATCTAAAATATAAGTAATTTTTAACTTTTCTAATTGTGATGCACGATTGGTTTCACGCTCTTTACCGTTGCTTCTGTTTTTAACCCCAGTTATAAAAATAGATTTAGCATTAAGTTTTGCGCCAATGGCAACCTTATTGTTGAGTCGCACATTTTCCATGGTAAGGTTTTCGTTTTGGCGCTTTTCTTTATCTACTTTACCACGTAAGTTCTTGTTCTCGCTACTTAATTGGTTAATTTGGGTAGATAATGAATCAATTTGATTAAGGTATTTACGTTTATAATAACGCAATTGATCAATTTCTTCCATTGCTTTTTCTAACTGTACTTTGTTTAAGCGTCCGGAGCGCAACAAACTCTCAATTCGCTCTGCGTATTCCTGTAAAGAATCGTTTTTCTCTTTCAAAAAAGCATCCAACTCACTATTTTTACCCTTATATAAATCTAGATTTGATTGGGTCTCGCCTAATATTTTCTCCAATTCAGCTTTAACAGAATCTGTAGCAAACAAAGTTTCCTCGGTTTGAACAAGTTTTTTATCTGTTTTGAAGTAGTTGTAAATAAATAAGCCGTTTAAAGCCAATAATATAACTATAATAATAATATAGTATATCTTACCCGAACTCTTACGTTGTTCTTCCATATGTGCAAAAATAACAGAATTTATTAAAAACGATACCTCTTTATCAACGTGAGAATGTGGCATAATTTTATACTTTTGCTAAGTTAAACTTAATTATCACATCATTGGAAATAACAACAACGCCATTGGCAGGTTTATTGGTAATTAAACCAAAAGTATTTTACGATTCTAGGGGCTATTTTTTTGAGCCATACAATAAGCAGCGATTTTACGATGCAGGCATTACTCATGAGTTTGTGCAAGACAATCAATCCTTATCCCAATTTGGTGCTGTTAGGGGATTACATTATCAGGCACCACCATTTGAGCAAGGAAAACTAGTGCGTGTTATAAAAGGTGCTGTATTAGATGTGGTCGTGGATATTAGAAAAAACTCAGCTACATATGGCCAACATTATGAAATTGAATTAAATGAAGAAAATATGATTCAGTTTTGGATTCCTCCGGGATTTGCGCATGGCTTTGCTACTTTAAGAGATAATACCATTTTTGAGTATAAGTGTACCAACATATACAACAAAGAAAGTGAGGGCGGTATTTTATGGAATGATACTACACTAAATATAAATTGGCAAACCGATTCACCGATAGTGTCTGAGAAAGACCAAATATTGACAACTTTCAAGGATTTTATTTCACCCTTTTAACTCATTCAAACCAGATGGAAATTGATCAAGAAACTTTAAGTTTATTAAATCAGCTCAGGAATAAATATACCAAATCAGGGCAAGACATTAATGCCTATTTAGAAGGTTTGTTGCATGCAAATTATCTTAATTATTGGGATTATGTGGAAGTTGACACCTTACTAACACTCCAAAAACCCAGAACCCCGATAAAGGATGAAGTTATTTTTATTATTTATCATCAAATTACTGAGTTGTATTTCAGACTAACGTTGCACGAAATGGAACAAATTGCTGATCAATCAGAAAACATAGACCCTGATTTTTTTGCTTCACGTGTTAAACGTATTAACTCCTACTTTCGAAATCTTACCCACTCGTTTGAAATTATGGTTGATGGCATGGACCATATACAATTCTTGCAATATAGAATGAGTTTATTACCTGCTAGTGGCTTTCAAAGTGCACAATATCGTATGATTGAGATTTGCGCAACTGATTTAATTCATTTAGTTGATAAAGATTATAGAAACAAAATCACTTTCAATGCATCTATTGCGGATCAATTTGAACACATCTATTGGAAAGCCGGAGCTACAGAGTTAGCTACAGGTAAAAAAACCTTAACCTTAACTCAGTTTGAAGACAAATACAGTAAAACATTAATTGATTTGGCCAAAAATTACTCAACAAAGAATCTTTGGACAACCTACAAACAAATGCCAGCAGAGGCACAAAATCATGCAGAATTAAAGCAGCAATTAAGACAGTTTGATCTAAATGTTAATGTAAACTGGCCTTTACAACATTATAAATCGGCAGTAAGGTATTTACACAAAAATCCAGAAGATATTGCTGCAACAGGTGGTACTAATTGGCAAAAATATCTTCCTCCGCGTTTCCAAAAACGAATTTTTTACCCTGAATTATGGAGTGATCTTGAAATTGAAGAATGGGGTAAACAAGGCATTATAGACTTGCTTAGCAAAAAGTAATTATTTATAAAAACAGTTCCGCCAGAGGTAAATCCTCTGGTGTTGTTATTTTAATATTGGTGTATTCTCCTTTAACAAGGTGTATGCTATTTCCTGCCGATTCAAAAACTGAAGCATCATCTGTAAATGTATCTTGATAAACGGTTTGCCCATATACTTTTTTTAGCAAGGCCAAGTTAAATGTTTGCGGGGTTTGAATTAAATAATATTTGCTTCTGTCTACAGCAATAGATTTTTCTTTATCAACCAACCTAATGCTATCTTTTGATGGAACAGCTACAACCGCGTTACCATACTTCTCGGCTGCATCAAAACTATTATTAATTATTTGCTCAGATAAGCATGGCCTCACCCCATCATGTATTGCTACTAAACCGTCATCCGGTAAAGCACGTAAACCATTCAATACAGAGTAAAAACGTTCTCTTCCACCCTTTACAACGGTATGCGGTAATAAAAAATTATACTGTTTACACAACTCACTCCAATAGCTAATTTGATTATCGGGTAGAACCAAAATAATTTGTTTGCAGTTAGAAAACTTTTGGAGTGTATGCATTAAAACCGGCTTACCTTTAAGCAATAAAAATTGTTTAGGTATATCGGTTTCCATGCGCAGACCATTACCTCCAGCAACTACAACAGCAAACTTATCCATTTTAATGATCAGCAGTTTTACTTTTACTAAATTTACTTTTTAGTTTAACCGCAGGAACCCAAATTTTAGATAATACATATTTTATAGGGTTGCTTTTTTCAACATGCCAAACTGTGGTGCGAGAATCTTCTAAAGCTTTCTCATGCAGGGTATATGCATAAGCAGCAATGCTTGTGCGATATTTACCTTCAGGGAAACGAATGGCATCATAACCATGTAAGGTGTAACCCCTACAAAGCATAATGACTAATCTGTTAAAAGGCACGTCAACTTCGGTTTTAACACCGGTATCTGAATGTTCCAATTTTAACTCACCTCCATGCTCATTTTTCCAATCTTTATTGATATACAACAACAAGTTTAAATTCCTGAACCATTTATCGTTTAATGGATGATAGTTAAAGTCAGCATGCATATCTAAAAAGCTACCCGTTTTACCTTGATGGATTCCTCCACCGTAAAAAGTATCATCAATAAATATATCTTCATTACTTACATATTTCAACCATTTTTGAAAACGTTCAGATATAAAATCTTGGTACAACTCTTCAAACAAACCACCTAATTCTCTATACTTAGATTTCTCGAATTTATTTTTACCAAAAACATAATCTGCACTAGGTGTTTCAATATCAGGTATCAAGCTGTATAATTCTGTCAATTTTAATTCGTCACAAATACCATCAACTGCTAAATGCGGAAATGGCTTCGCGTTTAAAAAATCATTCCTAAACTTTTCTTGATTGGCCTCTATATAATCAAATCTAATCATGGTTCTAAAAATAATTGTATAAAACAAATATGCGCATTAGCATTGATAGTTTGAATGATATTTATCAAATATTACTGAATATATTGCAATCTTAAACTAAGAATACAGATAATTCGTTTAAAATATTAAGTATCTGTTCAGGTTTAAATTGCGTTAAACCATTTTTAAATTCAATTGTTTGTTATAAAGTGAAATTATTGTTTCAAGTACTAATATGCCTGTTTTTAATAATACAGGGCATTAATTTAAATGGGCAAACCATTAGCGGTTTTGTTAAAGATTCTGCCACAGGGGAAGGATTAGTTGGTGCCATTATAAAAACGGTTGATGGTAAAAAAGGAGCAGCATCAGATACGCGAGGATTTTATAGATTAGAGTTAAACCAAGGACAGCAAACATTACAAATTTCATACTTAGGTTATTTAACCCAACAAATAACCATCACATTAAATGGCAAAAATATAAAAGTAAATTTTTCATTAAGTAGCAATACCATATCAACCAAAGAGGCGGTAATTACAGGACAAAGAAATAATAAAAATGTAACTAGCACAGAAATGAGCAGGGTTGAACTGAGTGGAGAACAAGTAAAAACTTTACCAGTAATTTTTGGCGAGCCTGATGTTTTAAAAGCAATTACTTTATTACCTGGTATTAAAAGTGGCGGTGAAGGAGGAACAGGTTTCTATGTTCGTGGCGGTGGACCTGATCAGAATTTAATTTTAATGGATGATGCTGTAATTTACAATGCATCACATTTATTGGGTTTCCTATCAGTTTTTAATACAGATGCTGTAAGGAATGTAGAAGTTATTAAAGGCGGAATGCCCGCAAATTACGGTGGTCGTTTATCATCAATACTCAATGTTAATTTACGTGAGGGAGACGAACAACGATACAAGGTAAATGGCGGTGTTGGTCTAATATCATCAAGAATAATGGCTGAAGGGCCAATAAAAAAAGGGAAAAGTGCATTTATGTTTGCAGCCAGAAGAACATATATAGATGCCGTAGTTAGACCCTTTTTAACTGAAGAACAAAAATCAAATGGATATTATTTCTACGATTTTAATGCCAAAGCACACATTAACATAAACGAGAAAAACAAACTATCTTTCTCAGGATATTTTGGCAGAGATATTTTTAATTTTAAAAGCCCAACTAATCAATTGGTAAAATTCCAAATTGGCTGGGGCAATGCAGCAGCCAGTTTAAAATGGTTTCATAGCTTCAATAAAAACTTTTACTCCAATACCATTTTTATATACAACCGATATGACTTAAATAATAAGTTCGAATTTGGAGAAAATGGATTTCAACTTTCTTCAGGTGTGGAGGATTTAAACGTTAAACAAGACTTTTACTTTACACCAAATAAAAAACACAGCATAAAATTTGGCGGACAATACATTTACCACACTTTTAAACCAGGCATTGCCACAGGACAGGTAGGCACTATAACTATTAACGAAAGTATAAATAAACAATATGCACACGAATGGGCATTTTATGCCATGGATGAATTTAAATTGGGTAATAGACTCACCTTTAATGCAGGTATAAGGGCAGTATTTTTTAAACAAGTGGGTCCATATACAGAGCGTATTTTCAATTCGGAAGGAATAGAAATTGAAAACGGTAAAACATACAAAAATGGTGATGCAATAGTCACTTATCCAGGACTTGAACCTCGTTTAGCAGGTACTTACATCATAAACTCAAATACTTCAATTAAAGCCTCTTTCACCAGAACCTACCAATTTCTACATTTAGCAACTACAAGTGGTGCACAGTTTCCAGCCGATTTATGGGTACCTTCATCTAAGTTAGTTAAACCGCAATTAGCATATCAATATGCATTGGGTATTTTTAAAAACTTTAACGAAAATCTTTTTGAAACATCTATTGAGGCATACTATAAACCGATGTATAACCAAATTGAATTTAAGCCAGGTGCTAATTTATTCTTTAATCAAAACTTAGAGAAAGAGATGATTTTTGGTGAAGGCCTTTCATATGGAGTAGAAATTTTTGGGAAGAAAAAATTTGGTAAACTAACTGGTTGGATCGGCTACACCTGGAGCAGAAGCACAAGACAATTTGATGAAATAAACCAAGGTAAACCCTACTTTTTTAGATATGATCGCACACATGATATTAGCCTTGTAGCCTCATACCAATTTAATAAAAAATGGAGTGGTACATTAGTTTTTGTTTATGGAACAGGCAATGCAACAACACTTCCAAATTCTCGATTTGCATACAGCCCAGGATACGATTTAATTGATAATGAGCCAAAGTATACCTTCATTGATGTTTACGATAAAATTAATGATTTCCGACTTCCTGCATACCACCGCATGGATATTTCATTTACTTATATACAAAAGCAAACAGAAAGATTCGAGTCATCATGGAACTTTAGTATTTACAATTTATACAACAGGGCTAATCCATACTTTATTTATTTTGTACCCGATTTAGAAGAGCTCCGAATTAAGGCTTATATGGTTTACCTCTTCCCAATTCTTCCCTCAGTTGCATGGAACTTTAAATTTTAAGGCATGAAAAATTCATTAAATTATATATTGTTTGTTTTAGGCATTATTCTATTTACATCATGCGAAAAAGAAATCACGGTTGATTTACCTCCCGGCAAAGCTAGCCTGGTAGTTGAGGCGAGCATTAATCAGCAGTTTCCAAATTTAAATTACGTATACATTAGCAGAACTATAGATTATTTTAATCCTGATTTATCTTTAAATGGTGTAAGAGATGCTTTGGTTTATATTACCCCAGGAACTGTTGTAGGTAATGATACCATTTGGAATGAAAGTGCACGAGTTCAAATGATAGATATTAATACCATACCCGGTATTGATCTGTTACTGCCTGGATTCAGTGGAATATACTTCAGCACTACCATCAGTCCGCAAATTGGAGTTCCATACAAACTTGAAATTACTGCAGAAAACGAACGTGTTATAGGCTACACAACAATTCCGAAAGTAGCAGAAATAGATACCGTTTTTTGGAAACAAGAATTTGATGATAAGAATGGCGATACCAACATGTTTGTTACATTCAAATTTACCGATGGCCCTGAACAAAACAATTATCGCTTAGCAGTACAAAATGGATTTAATCCGTTTTTATTAGGCTGGGGATCTGCTTCACAATTCAGAAACTTTGACGATGGTTTTTTAAATGATGGCGTTGTACCATATAGCTTTTTTCGCCCTTTTAATTTTGGCGATACACTTAGTTTATACTTAACCTCCGTTGGACGAAAAGAGTATTTGTTTTGGGAATCATATTCCAGAGCAGCCAATAATGGTGGACCATTTGCTACACCCATAATAGTAAAATCAAATATTCAAGGTGCTATTGGATCTTTTACTGGTTATGGTGTGAGTTTTAGAAGTGTAATTATTAGATAAAGCTATTTGCTTTTTAATGCTAAATTAAAAATGGATTCATTCTCTTTTACAGATTTTTCCAAATCAACAATAGGTTGACAATAATCACGAATTAAATCAAAATTAGTATCAAGTAACTCACCAAACTTAAGTGCATATGGTTGATGCACGCTTACTCCTTTAATATTTGCTAAACTAGGTAACCAATAACGCACATAATCGCCATTATTATCATACTGTATGGCTTGTTTAATAATGTTAAAATAACGAAACCCACGGGCATCATTACCTATTCCAGCTGCATAATTCCAATTACCATAATTACTGTAAACATCATAATCAATTAATTGGCTTTGAAACCAATTTGCACCTAATTGCCAGTTTAAACCTAAGTTTTTGGTTAAAAAGCTGGCCACAATTTGTCTGCCTCTATTGCTCATATAACCAGTTAACAGCAGCTCTTGCATATTAGCATCAACCAGAGGGAAACCAGTTTTTCCAATACGCCAGAGTTCAAATAAATCAAGATTATTTTTCCATTTAACATTTAAATTTTGAATGCCTCCTGGTTTAAAAATCATGCTGCCGTGCTTAAGCATAATAAACCTGAAATAATCTCGCCACATCAATTCAAAAATCAACCAATAGGTGCTATCGTTTTTTATTTGCGTTTTTTCATATCGAATTACTTCTTCATAAATTTTACGTGGACTTATACATCCAATAGCTAACCAAGCAGAGAATTTTGTACTGTAGTTAGCCCCCAACATTTCGTTGCGGGTTCCTTTATAATTTTTTAGCAAGTTTTTTGTCCATAAGTAATCTTCAAGCCTTGCCAATCCTTCGTTTTCACCACCTTTAAAATTCAACACTGTTCTTTTATCAACTGCTATTTCTGTTAAACCCAATTGTTGTAAGCAAGGCAATTGAGTGGGTGGTATCGGGGTTATAGGGCTTATAATTTGTGGGGTATCAATACAAGCCCTTACACTTGATTCACGCTCGATACTTTTTCTGAAATCAGTAAATAACTCTGGTATACGTTTTATAGGAAAAGGTAAGTCTTCAAGGTGAAATAAGGTGTGCCCCCAGAAGCCAGAGAATTTAACCTTGTGCGTAAATAAGGTATTTTCCAATTCATCCTCTACACGCTTTTCTTCAGGAGCCACTTCCTTATGGTAGTAAATCTCATTAACTGATAAATCAATACATAACTGAGGTAAGATATCTTCTGGCTTGCCAACATAAACAAGTAAATCAGAACCGAGTTGTTGTAATTTTTTTTTTAATTCTGCAACACACTCTATTATAAATTTTGCCCTAAAAGTTCCTGTTTTAGGAAATCCGGTGGGCAATATCACATAATCACGCAGATCAAAACAATAAACACCTAAAACGTTGTCTGAAAATTTAATCGCCTTACTAAGTGGCTCATGGTCATGAATTCTTAGGTCGTTTCTAAACCAAACAAGTGCATTTTGCATACAAATACAACCAATAAATGTAAAGTTGGTTTTAGCTAAAAAGAATTTTACAATGCTAAAAACACCAATTACAGTGTATAGAATACAGAACTTAGAATTAAAATGGTTTATATTTATTGTATTAAAGCATACGTTATAAAATTAGTAATTAGTTTAGGTTGATTACCTTTGCAAGGCATGATTGTAAAAGACTACCCAGAATTAAAAGCCAATATTTTATACAGAAATAAGCACCTTTCTACCATATTACCTGCATTGTTTCGTAAGCACAATACAGCATATACTAGAAAACGAATAACTACACCGGATGATGATTTTTTTTATGTAGATTGTTTGTTACGTAATAATAAAAAAGCAGTAGTAATGCTGCATGGGCTTGAAGGTAGCAGCGATTCACAATACATTAAAGGATTTGCAAATTTATTTAGTGCTAGCGGCTATGATGTACATGCAATAAACTTTAGAAGTTGTGGTGGAGAGATGAACTTGCTACCCTACTCATATCACAGTGGTTTTACAAATGACTTATCTTTCTACCTCAAAAGTATCACAGCTAAATATGATTCTATATTTCTAATGGGATTTAGTTTAGGGGGTAATGTTTTACTAAACTATTTATCAAACAGTAGTGAGGTACCTTTACAAGTTTTGGCCGCTGCTGCAATTTCTGTCCCTATTGATTTGAGAGGTTCGGCAATGGAGTTAGACAATGGAATAAACAGGATTTATATGCAACGTTTTTTAAATAGCATGTTAAAAAAAATGTTGTTAAAAAATAAACTATTCCCCAAAGAAGTTGATATTAAAAGTATTCATAAAATTAAGAATTTTAAAGATTTTGATGACGCTTATACCGCACCATTAAATGGATATAAAGACGCTAACGAATACTGGAACAAATGCAGCAGCAAAGACATTCTAAATACCATTAATACTCCCACATTACTAATCAACGCTCAAAACGATCCATTTTTAAGTGCTAGCTGTTTCCCATATGACGAGGTGGTTGACCATCCATTTGTTCATGCAATTTTTTCGCCTTTAGGGGGCCACGTGGGTTTTATGCTTAACAAAAAACAAAGTTGGTTAGAGCCTATAATACTAAGTTTTTTTGAGGATTAAACTACGTAAATAAGCTATTAGCTATGATTCATATTTACGGCATTAAAAATTGTGATACCATGAAAAAAGCATTTAATTGGCTAGATGAGCATGATATATCATACAGTTTTCACGATTACAAAAAGCTGGGAATTACCTCCAATAAATTAACCAGCTGGCTTCAGCATGTTAATGTATTACAATTGATTAATACTAAAGGCACAACATTTAAAAAGCTAACAGCCCAACAGCAGGAAAGTATTCATGATAAGGCACAAGCAATTGATTTAATGATTAATCAACCATCCATGATAAAACGTCCGATAGTGGAAGTAAACAATAAAATATTATTAGGATTTAAGCCAATAGACTGGGAGATAATTTTTTAGATAACTACTAATAATTACACATTCTTTTTAACTTTTTCTTTTTAATAAGATGAAATTTTTTCTATTAGTCCTTCACCGCTATCAAAAGACATCATGCTAATATTACCTGTTGATTTTTTTATGATAATTTTACTAACTACAGGACTTAGAATATACTCAATAACAACATCAATAATTAGCACCTTAGATTTTTCAACCTATTTATTATCTGGTATTTTCATGTATTTTAAAAAACCAATTTTTGTTACCTTAGTTATGAATGGAAATTACTGCTAAAAAGTGGCATGAAGATTACATTGCGCTCGGTTTTAATTACATGATTTACTAATGATAGACGCATGCAAGTGGTCTAGTATCAAACCTTGCACATGCAACAAAATTGTTAAACTGATATTGAAAATTTATTACATTAATATTTAGAAGTGTCTATTTACTGCTGCTGCAATATTACTTGCTGGCAGTTCTTCCATACAACTAGTACCATCAATACAACTACCTCTGTAAAAACATTTACAAGTTTTGTTAGGTGCAACAATTTCGCCTTTACCAAACAAATCAAATTCGTATGGATTAAATATGTTATTCATCAATACAATTTTCTTACCTAAAGCTAATGTGATGTGCATGCCCATGGTAACTTGTGTAATTACCATTTCACAGTGGTTAACTAAGTTTATAAATTCAAACAAACTAAAATAGCCCAAATACAAAGCACCACTACGTTGTTGTATTTCTTTGTTACGCGCATCTTCAGCTTCACCGCCTAATAGTAAAATTTCTGCATCGGGGTGTTGTTGCTTTAAGATAGAAACCAATTCCACCCATTTATCTATACTCCACAAGCGTGTTGTCCAACGGCCACCGCAACCTGTATTCATGCCTATTATTTTTTTGCCTTTAGGTAAATTCCATGTGTACCCTTTTTCATCATGCGTATCCATTAAATAAGGTTCGCCTTGATGGGTGTAACCACATATTTCAAAAATTTCCTGTAAATAACTTTTAGTATTGGCTTTGCTCACATCATCAAACATCCCTGTAGAAAATTTATGAACAGCCAAATCATTCATGGGTTGAATTTCATTATTCTTCAACACATATCCATATTTCTCTTCAGCATCTACTATCTTTAGTAAAGCACCTGCCTCTTTTTCTTTATCAAGGTTAATGGCAATATCCCAATGGCTATGTTGAACATACAATAAACTGTTGTGATCCCATTTTAAAATCTCATCAATTTGCGATGATGGCAGGATATCGGGTGTCCAGGTTAGCCAAGTAATTTTACAATCAGGAAATTCCTTTTTAAACTTAACCACCAATGGTGTGGTACGAATAACATCACCAATAGCACCCAATTTAATAATTAATATACGCTTAGAAACCTTAGTGTATACCGAACAATCTACACAATGAAAACCATGCTGTTTGTGTGGTTTACATGGAATATGACCTTTATAGTGAATGCAATCTGCGTTAAATTTCATCATGTTTGTTTGGCTTAGCCCTATTGGCAAGTATAACCACAAGCGGCAAAAACACCAAATTTAAAGCAGAACAAAAAGCGGCAATTTGTCAGTTAACCAAAGTTTGGAAAGCAATTTGTATCTTGCAGTATCTCAATCTAACATAAACATGAAAAAAGGAACAATTATTCTTTTAGGTGTAGCAGCTTTGTTTTTGCTACTTATTTTTAACGGTTGTGGCAGTTACAACAACATGGTAACCAAACAAGAAGCCACTTCATCTGCCTGGGCACAGGTTGAAAACGTGTACCAAAGACGTTTAGATTTAATTCCTAACTTAGTTAACACCGTAAAAGGTGTGGCCAATTTTGAGCAAAAAACACTAACCGATGTAATTAATGCCCGTGCAAGTGCCTCATCAATTAAGGTTGATGCTAGCAAGTTATCACCAGAACAAATTCAAAAATTCCAGGCTTCTCAAGGTGAGTTAAGTCAGGCTTTAGGTCGTTTAATGGTGGTTGCCGAGCAATACCCGCAATTAAAAGCCACCCAAAACTTTTTAGAGTTGCAAAGTCAGCTAGAAGGGACAGAAAACCGCATTACTGTTGAGCGTCAAAAATTTAACGAAATTGTAAAAGACTACAATACCTACATTCGCAAATTCCCTCAAGTAATTTACAGCGGTATGTTTGGGTTTGATAAAAAAGGTTATTTTGAGGCCGATAAAGGTGCTGAAAAAGCGCCAACTGTTAACTTCGAATAATTATAACAACATGAATATTAAGCCACAGGCAATACAAACTAATCAGTTGTATTGTTTGTGGCTTTGATTTAAACTCCATTTTATGGCCAAAACTTTTTTTACCGAAACACAGCAAGCACAAATTATTGAGTCTATTCGTTTGGCTGAGTTAAATACCAGCGGAGAAATTCGCTTACATATTGAGGCGCATTGCGAAATTGAACCTTATGAACGTGCGAAAATTGTGTTTGAAGAATTAGGTATGCATGCCACCGAACAAAAAAATGGGGTATTGTTTTACTTGGCTTATGATGACCACAAGTTTGCCATTTTGGGTGATAAAGGCATACACGAAAAAGTATCGCAACAGTTTTGGGATTCAGAAAAGGAGTTATTACTAACTTTCTTTAAGCAAAGTAAATTTGTAGAAGGTATTTGTTTGGCCATTGCGCAAGCTGGTGAAAAACTGAAAGAATATTTTCCTTACCAAAGTAATGATACCAATGAATTGAGCAATGATATTTCTTATGGGAATGAAGGAGGAAAGCATGAATAACATGTGTAAAATAATTAGAGGCGCAGCATTTAGATTACTAGTTGCCTTTGCGTTATTCAGCTTAACATCATATGCTGCATTTGCTAAAGATATTCCTGCAAAATCAAACCAATTTGTTAATGATTATGCAAATGCTTTAAGTGCTTCGGAAGTCAGCGCCTTGGAAACAAAACTTAAAGGATACTATGATTCTACCTCAACCCAAATTGCTGTTGTAATTGAAAATAGTTTAGAAGGCGATGATCTTTTTGATTATTGCCAACGACTAGCGGAAAATTGGGGTATTGGAGAAAAAGGTAAAAATAATGGTATACTTATTTATGTGGCTGTGAGCGACCGTAAATCGCGCATACATACTGGTTATGGCATGGAAGCTACTGTTACAGATGCCATAAGCACACGCATCAGAACACAACAAATGAACCCCTCATTTAAGGCTGGAAGATTTTATGATGGTTTGGATGCTGCAACTACATCTGTAATGCAAGCCGCTGCGGGCGAATTTGTGAATGATAAAGAACTAGGACAATCAGAAAAAAGTCCTTCTGCTGTTATCATCATCATAATCATTATTGTACTTATGGTGTTATTTAGTCGTGGTGGTGGCAGAGGAAACCGCAGCCGTGGTGGTTTGGGCGGACCTATATTTTGGGGAGGCACATTGGGCAGTGGTGGATTTTCAGGTGGAAGTGGGAGCGGAGGAGGATTTGGTGGATTTGGTGGTGGTGGATTTGGTGGTGGCGGAAGCGGTGGAAGTTGGTAATTTAATCAGTATAAAACATTTTTAGAAACGCGCGGCTTGCATGCAAGCCGCGCGTTTTTTTATTAACTCACATATCCAAATAAATTGCAATGAACTCATAAACAAAAGTAATGTGTTTGGAAAAATCATTCATAAAACTATTTTTACCGAATAAAGTTAACACTGTATGAAAAAAATTTATCTAATTGCACTTTTCGCATTCGGTTTGTTCTCTTGCGGTAAACAAACCGAAAATGTTATTGAAGTAAAAGATGTTATGTTGGAAGCAGAGGGGCCATACTTTGAAGGTCCTAATACATTCCAAGCTGCTATTAAAGGTGTTTTAAAGAATAACAACATCAATCCTGAAAAATTAGAAGGAGTGACATTAACATCTGCAACAATTACTTTACCTGATAGTATTGAAGAAGGAGTGATACAAGACCTTTCTCTTCAATTGGTAAGTAATCAATCTGATATGATGAAAGTTGGTTTCATAAATCCACTGCCATCCAATCAAAAAGAAATTACATTAACAGTAGCTTCAGAACAAGATGGGCTTAACAAAATTTTTAGCAGTGATGATTTTATTCTTCTATTAGACGCCAATCTTAAGAAAGATATGGAAGCTACATTAAACTTTAAAGCAAATCTTACATTTAAAATTCTAACTAAATAATAAACTCGATTATGAAATTAACCACAAAATTATTCTCATTACTAGCCTTAGTTATGATATTCTTTGCATTCACCTCAAACGATGAAGGCGACAGATTAATTGGTGTTTGGCAACCAAGTAGTGGAAAAGCTAAAGTTAAAATTGAAAAAATTGGAACCAAATACTACGGTAAAATTGTTTGGCTAAAAGAACCAAACGATCCTAATACTCAAAAACCTAAAGTAGATAAAAACAACCCGGACGAATCAATGAGAAATGTGCCGTTAAAAGGATACCGAATGTTAAAAGACTTTGTTTATGGAGGTAAAGACCAATGGAATGAGGGTACGATTTACGATCCTGAAAATGGAAGTACCTATAGCTGCGAAATAAACATGAAGGATAAAAGCACCTTAGAAATTAGAGGCTACATTGGTGTTAAAGCACTTGGAAGAACCGATGTTTGGAAACGATTGGAAATAAAAGCTAACTAATGAAAAACATTATCCTCCTGATTTTTTTGTTAGGCTGCACTCCATTATTTGCTCAAACGGATTCAGTTAATACTTCCCAAGAAGAGGAAGACTTCTCCATATACGAGAATGCAACCCCTACTGATGGAAAGAACATCACCTTTTGTAATCCTAAAATTTTCGACTTGAGTCCTGCCCGTTTTGTATCCATTGCATGGGACCATCAACTACCATACGAAATGAACCTGTCTTCTCAAGGTTATTATGCAAAAGGAACTTCTATTGAAAAGACTAATGAAACAGCCAATGTTAATAGTACAGGTGGCCTGAGGCTATTTGCAAACATTCCAGTAATTTCAAGCAATAAATTTTTGTGGCAGTTGGGTGGAAATTTTTGGAGAACCAATTATTCATTTTCAGATGTAAAAGGACCTATAAATGATACATCGCTTATCCAAAACATCTCTAAAAATGGTTTAACTACTTTCGGACTAAACTCTACCATTTTTAAACCCTTAAACGAAAAGCAATTTTTATTGGCACAATTTGCTGCCGATTTAAGTGGGAACTATGCATTGGATAATCCTCAAGGCTTACGATTTTTAAGATACTCGGCATCTTTACTATGGGGTAAAAGACCAAACGATAGAAAACAATGGGCTGTTGGTTTAACCCGCACTTATCGTACGGGCGAATTAAATTATGTTCCAATCTTATTGTTCAACTGGACAGCACCCAGCAGAACATGGGGAACAGAAATTTTATTTCCTGCAAGGGCCCACGTAAGAAAAAACTTTAATGCGAGGAGTTTATTATTAGGAGGATACGAATTAGACGGACAGAGTTATAGAATTGGCGGAATATTAACCGCAAGTAACAGAGAACTTGAGCTTAGAAGGGGTGAATTACGTTTTAGGTTGGAATACCAGCGACAAATTTCAGGATTTATTTGGGGCAGCATTCAAGCTGGCTACCGATA
Organism: Bacteroidota bacterium; assembly: GCA_027482225.1. GTDB lineage: Bacteria > Bacteroidota > Bacteroidia > UKL13-3 > UKL13-3 > UBA6183. Next base: position 75,366 of record JAIXWD010000016.1, on the reverse strand, counting down.
CAATTTCTCATATAGAGCAGATTATACAGAAAAAGACGGAACAGATTTTTTTAGAGGATTTGTTGGCAAACAGCAATATGCCATGATTAATGAATTAAGTGGTGCTTTATATTTTAATATAGGCATACACCTTGTAAGCCCTTAACTTTTTAATGCAGGTTTGTTTGATTTATAAAACAGACCTGCATTATCCCTAATAAATAATTACATCCTGATTATTCTTCCATCCTCCATTTCAATAATGCGATCGGTACTTTGCGCAAATTCATTATCGTGGGTAACAATAAGTAACGTTTGCTTAAACTCATGAGCAAGTTCGTTAAAAATATCAAATACTATCTGGCTGTTCTTTTTATCTAAATTACCAGTAGGCTCATCACCCATAATAATTAAGGGGTCGTTTATTAATGCACGTGCTATTGCTACCCTTTGTTTTTGTCCACCAGAAAGCTGATTAGCCATTTTGTGTGCTTCATTATCAATACCCAAAACCCGCAACTTTTCCATCGCACGATGTTCCACTTCTTGCTCAGTGTACTTGCCTAATTTCAAACCAGGTAACATTACATTGCGCAACACACTAAACTCGTTTAATAAATAATGAAACTGAAAAACGAAACCAATTTTTTCATTTCTTACCAAAGCCAACTCGCCTTCTTTTTTATTGCGCATGGCCACCCCATCAATGAACAAATCTCCTTCGTAATCAGTATCCATGGTCGATAAAATATATAGCAAAGTAGATTTACCACAACCCGACTTGCCAATCACTGATACAAACTCTCCCCTATTAATTTCAAAACTTACATCTTTTAAAACCTGTATAGTAACTGGATCATGAAAGTTTTTACTAATACCTTTTGCCTGAAGTACAATGCTCATATTATTTCCCTCTGATAATTACTACTGGGTCTATTTTACTGGCCTTACGAGCAGGAAACAACCCAGCAAAATAAGTGGTGATTAAAGAAAATATGATTCCTATTACATAAAACTTAGGATTATAATTTATAGGATATGTTTTAATAGTTGGCAATGCCGCTGTATTAAAAGGTACATTATCAATAACCATAGATAAACCAAAACCAGAAATCAACCCAGCCAAACCTCCAAAGAAGCCAATGGTTAATGCAATGGATATAAAAATAAGATTAACATCCTTACCAGAAAATCCTGTTGCTTTTAAAATAGCTATGGAATCCATTTTTTCATAAATCATCATATTTAATATGTTATAAATGCCAAATCCAGCAACAACTAACAATGTTATTCCTACTGCATAAGATATAATCGACCTAACAGAACTTCCAGTTTCAAATTGGGAATTAGCAGTTTGTATGTCTTCAGCATCTAAATTAAATACCTTAGCATATTCTTTGCCAACTAAAGGAGCCAATGACATGTCTGTTAATTTAATTTGAATATCGGTAACATAATTACTAGGCTTACCTAATAATTTTTGGGCAGTGGATAATGAGGCATAGCTTTGTGTTTTATCAAAATCTTGCAAACCAGATTGGAAAAATCCGACTACCTTTAGTTGAATTCTATCTCCTTTTGGAGTAGTAACTTGAACTACATCCCCAATATTAGCTAACATTTTATCAGCTAATCCTTTACCTAAAATAATGCTGTTGGGTGTGTTTTTTAAATCAATAAATTTACCTGCCGTTATATAATCCTGAAAATAGAAAAGTTTATTTTCTGCTTCTACATCAATACCATTTATTACACCAGTAACATCAATTGCTCCAACATTATAAAAAACTTGAGCAACCAACTTTGGTGCTACTCCAAAAACCCTTTTGTCATTTTTTAATGCCTCGATAATAGCTCCATAATTATATATTTCGGCTCGGGTTCCACTTGGCTTTAAAGAGTGTATAAAGTTGTAGTTATTTTTAAACTTATCACTTATAGCTATAGGTTGATTAGGAGTAGATTTAAGCTCATTATATAATTTAATATGTGGAGTTCGGTTTAAAATCAATCCATCTAACAAATCATTCAAACCAGTCATAAAACCCAACAGGGTAATAAACATAGCAATACTAAATGTAACACCGATGGCTGCAACTAATGTTTGTCGCCAACGTGCCACCAATAATGATTTTGCGATAGTAAAAATTAACTTAGTGTTCATTTTATTTTTCCAATAATTTCATCATCGGCAGTAATACCCGATAAAATTTCCACTCGCTCATAATCTTTTAATCCAATCTTAATGGCAACTTTACCACCACTTTTTGTTGTAACAAAACCATCATCACTAACTAAACTACGTGGTATGGTTAAAATATTATTTTTAGTTTGAATAACAACATTAGCCTCTACAGTTAAATTAGGATATAACACAGGTGGTGTTTTGGTAAACTTTGCTTCTACTAAAAAAGACTTGGTACGTTCATTCATCAATGGATTTATCTTTTCAATAACCGCTTCAAAAACTTCTCCTTTGTAACTATCTAAACTAAGTAATACCAATTGACCCTTTTTCAATCGCACAATATCATACTCATCAACCTGCAGCTCTACCTTGAAACTGTTTTTAGATCCCACAATAGCCAGAGCCATTTGAGGAGTAACCATCTCCCCTTTCTCTTTTAAAATACTGTATACCTTGCCATCAACTTCACTCTTTACAATAAAATCTTTATTCTGTTGTAAAGAAATCTGCAGGTTGTTTTTTGATTGTTGCGACATAAAATTTAATTGTCGTTTTAATTCCTCGTACTTTAATAATGCAGACAGGTATAGTGCTCGAGAGTTTTCATAAGCCAATTTACGTTGCTCTATTTCAACCTGCGAGCCAACTTGTTGGTTCCATAATATTAACTGACGGTTATAAAGTGAAGAATCAACAAGCCACTTGTTTTTAGCAAAATCTATGTTTACTTTTAGTTCAGACAGTTTACTTTTATTTGCCCCATAATCGTTGTATGATGCAGCCAACCGAGCATTTTCGGCATTTATATTTGAAATCTCATTTACTACTGAAAGCAGTGGTGTACCTTTTAATACTTCATCACCTTCGGTAACAAAAATTGTATTGATAATACCATTTACTGTAGCGAAAACTTGGTATTGATTAGCTGCTTTAATTACGCCCGATGCATAAACAGACTCAGTAATATTTGTTACCATTGGCTTTGTTGTTTCTACTTTACTTTTACATGCAAATAGAACCGTTGTAGCTAATAGCAAAAAGCTAAATTTATTCATACTTCAAATCTATTATTTAATTGCAATCAACAAGCATGATTCGCATCATAAATATGATTGAGTTTGGAGACAGAAAATTGGTGAATCGAGTTGAAAATAAATTCACAAACTGAACTATAAGCAATCGTGCTCCATTTAAGGGAGGATAAGAGAAGGAATTGAGAAAACCATAAATACTGTATGTTGGAATGATAATTTAGACTTCAAATGCTAAAAAAGAAACTATGAACCCGCTAGTTAATCTCTTTTAAATTAAAAAAAATAATTGTAACATCGAAGTAACCTTAATTACCCAAGTGTATGTTACAAAACCTCGACTTAACCAAAATATTGGTACTTGATATCGAAACAGTGCCACAATACCCCAACTACAAGCTTGCGCCAGAACAATGGCAACATTTATGGGATAAGAAATCGGCCTTTATCAAACGTGACGATTCGCAAACCTCAGCTGATATTTACCCGCGAGCTGGTATTTATGCAGAGTTTGGGAAAATTATTTGCATTTCGGTTGGTATATTCAATAGAAGCGGAAACTATTGGCAATTCAGGGTAAAATCATTTTATGGCGATGATGAAAAAATTTTATTAGACGAATTTATCACCATGTTAAATAGACATTTTGACGATCCCGAAAACTTGTTGTGCGCTCACAATGGCAAAGAATTCGACTTCCCTTACTTATGCAGAAGAATACTGATTAACAGCCTTGAAATCCCTTCTTTGTTAAATATTGTTGGTAAAAAACCATGGGAAGTAAATCACCTTGACACCATGGAACTTTGGAAGTTTGGCGATTATAAAAACTTTACATCCCTAGAACTATTGGCCGCTACATTTAACATTCCTACCCCAAAAGATGATATTGATGGTAGTCAAGTATGGACGGTATATTGGAATGAAAAAGATTTAGAACGTATTAAGACCTATTGCCAAAAAGATGTGGTTACAGTTGCTCAATTGATACTTAGATTTAGAGGCGAGGCTTTATTAGAAGAGCATGATGTGATTTTAAACTAGAACTTAGAAATCAAACTCAAAAAGTTAACATAATCCTAATCCGATTTTACTTACTTTTACAAAGGTAAATGAGCATATGAAAAGAGAAAAAAACTTAAAAACTGTAAGTAAGGAAATAGAACGTTTTTTTGCAGCAAACAGTAAAAAGGCATTCAACTACAAACAAATTTGTGCAGCATTAAATATAGAAAGTACCGAAGGAAAAAATTATATCATCAGAACCCTGAAACAAATGGAAAAAGATGGGATGATTGATGAAGTAATGCCAGGTAAATATTTGGCTTTATTAACTACACATTTTATAACTGGCAAATTAGAAGTAACCCAACGTGGAGCTGGATTTGTGATACCAGAAGATGGAAGCGAAATTAAAGATGATATTTACATTGGAAGCGAAAACTTAAATACGGGCTTACATGGCGATACCGTTAAGGTAAATCTATTTGCCAAACGAAGTGGAAGCAGAGTGGAAGGAGAAGTGATAGAAGTGCTTAAACGCAAACGTGAGGAATTCGTTGGAGTGGTTGAGCTAGGTCATAATTATGCATTTATTTCGCCCGATGATAAACGCGTACAAATTGATATTTTTATTCCCGAAGGTAAAATAAATAATGCCAAAAATGGAGAAAAAGTGCGTGCACGTGTGGTAGATTGGAGCAACGAGCACAAAAATCCAATAGGAGAAATCATAGAAATTTTAGGTAAGCCTGGCGATCATAATACCGAAATGCACGCCATTATTGCCGAGTATGGTTTTGCAAATAAATTTCCTAATGAAGTAGAAAAAGATGCTGACAAAATTTCGGAAATAATTACCAAAGACGAAATAGCCAAACGTAGAGATTTCAGGAAAATCACCACGTTTACTATCGACCCTGAAGATGCAAAAGATTTTGATGATGCACTTTCAATTGAAGAGTTGGAAGATGGCATATATGAAATTGGAGTACATATTGCCGATGTTTCGCATTATGTAACACCAAACACGGTGCTTGATGCCGAGGCTTTTGAAAGAGCCACATCGGTTTATTTGGTTGATAGGACCATACCTATGTTACCCGAAAAACTGAGTAATGGAGTTTGTTCATTACGTCCACATGAGGAGAAATTAACTTTTAGTGCCGTATTTAAAATGACATTAGAAGGTGAAATTTTAGACAAGTGGATTGGCAAAACAGTTATTTATAGTGATAGACGTTTTGCATACGAAGAAGCACAGGATCGAATTGAAAGTAAAGTTGGTGATTTTGCAAAAGAGATTAACACTTTAAACAATATTGCTTTAATTTTACGCAAAGCACGTTTTAAAAATGGTGCTGTAAATTTTGAAACCGAAGAGGTAAAATTTAAGCTAGATGAAAATTATAAACCAATAGGCATTTATAAAAAGGTGCGTAAAGATGCACATAAATTGATTGAAGAGTTTATGCTATTAGCAAACCGAACGGTGGCTGAATTTGTGCATAAAATGAAAGGGGAAAAACAACCTAAAACATTTATTTACCGTGTACATGAGCCACCAAGCGAAGAAAAACTAAAACTATTTAATTTGTTTGCAGCACGTTTTGGATTAAGCATCCAAACCACTTCTCAAAAATCTATCTCCACATCATTTAATAATTTATTAAACGATGTGGAAGGTAAACCCGAACAAAACATTGTTCAAAACATGGCGGTACGTAGTATGATGAAAGCATATTACAGCACAAAAAAAACAAGTCATTATGGATTAGCATTTGATTATTATACTCACTTTACCTCACCAATTCGCAGATACCCAGATTTAATGGCACACCGTTTATTGTTTTCATATTTAAATAATGGCAAATCGGCTAATGAAGTGGAGTATGAAGAAAAATGTAAACACGCTTCACAAATGGAAATCCAGGCAGCTGATGCTGAACGTGCAAGTGTAAAATACAAACAAGTTGAGTACATTAAACAATTTATTGGCGAACAGTTTAACGGCTTAATTAGTGGAGTTACCGAATGGGGAATTTATGTTGAGATTACCGAATATAAATGCGAAGGTTTGGTAAGATTAGCCAACTTAACAGACGACTTTTACGATTATGATGAATTTAACCAATGGATAATTGGCAGACGTACACGTAAAATATTTCAATTAGGCGGTGAAATTAAAGTCATAGTTAAGCAAGCAGATCTTCAAAAACGCCAGATAGATTTAGATGTAGCAGAAGTATCTGCGCCCCGCAGAATTAACCATAAGATTGATAAAAACGCACGTAAGGACGAAAAAAGAAAAAAACGCAGAAGATAGTTTTCAATTATTTTTCTCGCTGATAGTCAATATTTTTGCACTTTAATACCACATGCATGAGAAATAAATACTCAAACTCATATATTTGGCTAAATTTAGACGTAAGAAATGAGAGGATTTTTATTAAGTATAGTATTATTATTTTCTGTTACAGCATTTGCACAAAAGGGAGGTAAAAAGCCGGCATCTGGTTATGATATAATACACCCATTTAAAAACGGAATTGCCAAGGTTGAAAAAGATGGTAAGCAAGGTTTTATAAATGAAGCGGGTGAAGAATTTGTTCCTGTAAAATACGACCAAATTTATCCGTGGGAAAAAGGCAGAGCCAAGGTTGAAATAGCAGGTAAATACGGATTTATAAATGAGGCAGGTGAAGAATATATACCTGTAAAATACGATTTTATCGGACCATTCAAAAATGGCCTTGCTATTGTCTCACTTAACGGACGAAGAGGCCTTATAAACGAAGCAGGTGAAGAGGTTGTAACCTTGCAATAACTTGCCAAATAATATTGAAAAGCTGTACCATAAAAGTACAGCTTTTTTTGTGGATTGATTTTTAGCAAAAGATAGCCAATTAATACAATTTGAATCTACAATTGATAATTCAATCGCCTTATATTGATGGAGATTAGGAGAATTTTTATTGATCACTTATCATTAATATCCAGCATTAAAGATGAACATCCGTTGGATAAATAAACAATTAAGGCTAACATTGTACCCAAGAGTTCGGTTAATATTTGAAAAATTAACACTATTTCAATTCAAGCTCAACCGCCCTTCAAAACCAGGCTTTTTTACCCTTGTGGGATTTTTAAAAGTAATTTTAAAGACGTTAGAAGGTTGCGAAATTAGCGGAGGCTAAATCCTTAATTATTTATGGATTTTATCAAATACCGAACTCTTATTTTTTGCTATTATGTATTTCAATCTAATATTTTATTTTACTTGATTATTGAGTTATAGGCATATTCATCAGGAACAAAATTTCATTACAAGTTGAATGTCCAATAATATTAAAGTAATCAAATTTTTATTTAAACCTATCTGATTAAGATATTTTGCACTTCCCTTTTCTTGAGATTTTAATTGTAACATATCAAATGTCAAAAGGATTTCAAACAAAGCATCCATTACTTATTATGTTTTTAACAAACAACTTATATCGTTAGTTAACAATAAATCTTAGTTATTCTAAAAATATCAGTCAAATTTAATTTGAATAACACTTCTTAGAAATAACATTGATGGTATTAACCCTTTAACTTGCATTAGAATAACATAGAGTGGCTTTTATTAGACACAAACCTATTCTTACCATATTAAAATAAAACAAGATTTTAGCAAAACTAGGAATTGATGTAAAAAAACTCTCGTTTGATCTTTAGCCTTAATTGTCTTGAATGCTCAGGATAAACTGGACTTGAACTTGCGACAATCCTCTTACTGATATTTGCTCTATAATATTTAAAATTAAAATCATCCAGGAACAAAAAAAGACCAAACTCTCGTTTGGTCTTTAGCCTTAGTTGCGGAGGCAGGACTCGAACCTACGACCTTCGGGTTATGAGCCCGACGAGCTACCACTGCTCCACTCCGCGATGTATCTTTTAAATGCTATTAACCTTTGCGCTGTGCTCTAGTTTTAGCTTTCTCTTTTCTTAAATTCAAACCAATATTACTACCGATTTGGGAGTGCAAATATAATACACTTTCTTTGCCATGCAAATTTTTATGAATCATAAATCAGGGTATGTAAGTATTATTGGCAAGCCAAATGTAGGTAAGTCAACGTTAATGAACGCTTTAGTAGGTGAAAAAATTTCTATAATTTCTCCAAAAGTTCAAACAACTCGTCATCGTATTATGGGTATTTTAAGTAAACCCGAGTACCAATTGGTGTTTAGTGACACACCCGGAATTATAGAACCTAAATATAAACTACATGGAAGCATGATGGATTTTGTGAACCAGAGTTTACAAGATGCTGATGTGGTGTTGTTTATTACTGACAACAGTGATGATAACCCTGAGAATGAAGCTATTTACGAACGTTTAAAGTTAATTAAGTTGCCACTTATTGTGTTGGTAAACAAAATTGATTTAATTGGTGATAACCAGAAGGTGGAAGAGAAAATTACATATATAAAAAGTAAAGTAAGCAATGCATCATACGTAATTCCGGTTTCAGCTTTAAATAAATTTGGACTAGATAGCGCCATGTCAACTTTGATGCAATTTATACCTGAAGGACCATCCTACTTCCCTGATGATCAATTAACCGATAAAAGTGAGCGTTTTGTGGCATCAGAAATTATTCGAGAAAAAATCATGATGCGCTACAAAGAAGAAATACCATACAGTGTGCAGGTTGATGTTGTTGAATTTAAGGAAGATGAAAAAATAATACGCATAAGTGCTGAGATTTATGTGATGCGTGACTCTCAAAAAATGATTTTAATCGGAAAAGGCGGTTCTGCACTTAAAAATGTTGGGATTGCTGCCCGCAGAGATTTAGAACGTTTTTTCGACAAACAAGTTTTTTTACAGACCTTTGTGAAAGTAAAAGAAAATTGGAGAGACAGCGACAAACTTCTTAAACAGTTCGGTTACAAAGAGGATAAATAAATTTAAAGGTAATTTTAAAAAGAAAAGTAACATTATGGGAAACATGGTAGCAATTGTGGGGAGGCCCAACGTAGGAAAATCGACACTTTTTAACCGTTTAGTGGGTAGAAGAAAAGCCATTGTGGATGACTTTTCGGGTGTAACCCGCGATAGACATTATGGTGAGGTAGAATGGTGCGGACGTAAATTTAACATTGTTGATACAGGAGGATTTGTATCAAACAGTAACGATGTATTTGAAGCGGCCATTAGAGATCAAGTAAACATTGCTATAAAAGAAGCCGATTTGTTATTGTTTATGGTTGATGTAGCAACAGGTATAACCGATTTGGACAGTCAGTTTGCCAAACTATTACGCAAAACCAATAAACCAGTATATTTGGTGGTAAACAAGGTTGATAACAACCAACGCGTTTATGAAGCTAGCGAGTTTTATAAACTAGGATTTGATAACTTATATTCTTTATCATCAGTAAGTGGTAGTGGAACTGGAGAATTGTTGGATGATATCATGGAATTAATTAAACCGGAATTGATTGATGAACCTAACGAAGACAACGATCAAGATTTTGAAGGTGATTCAGATGAAGACAATTTTGCAGCTGAGTATGATGAACATGATGATTTAATAGAAAAAGAAGAACCTGTTAATTTTATACCAAGAGTAGCCATTGTTGGCAGACCCAATGTTGGAAAATCATCTCTGATAAATGCACTTTTAGGAGAAGATAGAAACATAGTAACAGAAATTGCAGGCACAACCCGCGATACAATAGATACCTTGTATAACGCTTATGGTCATAAGTTTTATTTGGTTGACACAGCTGGAATACGGAAAAAATCTAAAGTAAGAGAAGATATAGAATTTTACTCAGTGATGCGATCAATCAATGCACTTGAAAACTGCGATGTAGCAGTTTTGGTTATTGATGCAACAATTGGTTTAGATTCTCAAGATATGAACTTAATCCATCTAGCTGTAAAAAATAGCAAAGGATTAGTGATAGTGGTTAACAAGTGGGATTTGATAGAAAAAGACCACAAAACAGCAAAAGTATACGAGGATGCAATCAAAGAAAAACTAAAACCTTTTAATGACGTGCCTGTGCTATTTACATCAGCCATAGAAAAACAACGTATACACAAGTTAGTTGATGTGGCTATGACCGTAAACGCAAGCAGAAGAAGAAGGATTAAGACCCATAAGTTAAACGAAGTGATGCTTGAGTTAATAGAAAACTATCCACCACCATCAACAAAAGGCAAGTACGTTAAAATTAAATTTGTAATGCAACTACCTGGGCGTAGCCCTAAATTTGCATTCTTCTGTAATCTACCACAGTATGTAACCGAAAGTTATAAACGCTATTTAGAGAACAAAATCCGTGAAAATTTTGATTTTCATGGTGTTCCAATGGTTATTTACATGAGAAAAAAGTAAAAAATACTTGCACTATTAAAATATATTCATATATTCGCACCGATTTTAATCAAGAAAAAAACAAACACAATGAAAAAAGTATTATCAATCGCTGCTGCAACTGCTATGTTAGCAATCGTTGCTTGCGGACCATCTGCTGATGACAAAGCTAAAGCTGAAGCTGCTAAATTAGATTCAATCGAACAACAACGTATCGCTGATTCTACTTTACAAGCTGAAGAAATGAAAATGACTGAAGGTGATTCAACTGCTGTTGCAGGTGATTCAACTACTGCTCCTGCAGCAGAAGCTCCAGCTGCTCACTAATTCATTAGTAAGTAAGACTTTTAAAAATCCCGCTAAGTGCGGGATTTTTTTATGGTTAAAAAAACTACAAAAAGATTTTTTATTGTGCAAAAAATCAATACTTTTGCAATCCTTAAATATTAATAGCTATGTCTACTAAAAGAACATACCAACCGTCAGTTCGTAAAAGAAGAAACAAACACGGTTTTAGAGAGAGAATGGCAACTGCTGCTGGCCGTAAAGTAATAAACGCACGTAGAGCACGTGGTCGTAAGAAACTTACTGTTTCTAGCGAAAAGCGTCATAAAAAATAATTATTAAGGCCATTTAGGCTTACTTCACTGCCTTACACATTAAAATGATTAACAACAGCTTTAATAAAGCTGAAAGGCTTTGTAGTAAAATACTAATAACCAACTTATTTAGTAAAGGAAACCGTGTTATCACACAGTTTCCTTTTCGTGTTTTATGGCAATTCATTAACGACACTCAAACAAACCACCCTGCACAGGTCTTGGTTTCAGTTTCCAAACGTAATTTCCCACATGCAGTTGATCGTAACCGAATTAAAAGACAAATGCGCGAATTATACCGAACACAGAAACATTTACTTTATACGGTCTTAAATCAGGCAAACAAAAACATCGTTATTTCAATTACCTTCCAAAGCAAGACTCATCTTAAACATGAAGAGCTAAATGTTGCCTTTAAACAGATGCTTCAAAAAATAATTAACCAAATTGAAAAAGCTATTTAGTTTTCCGTTTGTAGCATTGATTAGGTGTTATCAGGCTTTATTATCGCCATACTTACCAAACGCCTGCAGATATACCCCTACATGTTCTCAATACGCTATTGAATCCCTACAAAAATTTGGGCCAATTAAAGGTTTATGGTTAACTATTAAACGCTTATCAAGGTGCCATCCATGGGGAGGAAATGGTCACGACCCAATTCCGTAATTAAACACCAATATGTTTCTCCGAAACGCATTTCATTGTTTATGGCTAATAAATTTCAACTGGGTATCAGTCCTAGATAATAAATAACAATATCTATTCATCAATTGGTGCAAATAACCAATAACAAATTGTATATTGATTGCACAAATCAAACCATGAATTTTGGTATTATTAAAATATTATTATCAATATTGCCATTTATCAAAACATAGCAATTACTATTGTTAGATATTGTATATTCGGGATAAGTTAATAAAAACGAACAGCATTTATGAAAAATATAATTAAAAAAATACGTTGGTACTATCTAGTAATAGCCTTTGGTATTTTAGGACTCTTTTCGTTTAAAACAACTAGCACTAATTACTTCGAAATTAGTAAAAATCTTGATATTTTTGCAACGCTTTTTAGGGAGGTAAATACCTATTACGTTGATGATGTAGATGCTGGTAAACTGATAAAAAAAGCCATAGATGAAATGTTGGAATCTTTAGATCCTTACACCAATTACATTTCTGAGGCAGAAGCTGAAGATTTCAGGTTTCAAATGACAGGTCAATACGGAGGGATTGGTAGTATGGTGGGGACTAAAAATAACCAAGTAGTTATAACCGAACCATATGAAGGATTTCCGGCACAAAAAGCCGATTTAAGAGCGGGTGATATTATTTTAGAAATTGAAGGAAAATCAACCCAAAATAAAACAACCACCGACATTAGTAAAATGCTAAAAGGACAGCCGGGTACACAGGTTAAATTGCTGATACAACGTGAAGGAGAAGGCACATTAACTAAAACACTTACAAGAGAAGAAATTCAATTAAAAAATGTGCCATATGTTGGCATGATAAATGAAAATACAGGTTATATCAGGTTGGCATCATTTACCCAAAATGCAGGTAAAGAAGTGCGAGATGCTATGATTGAACTGAAGAAAAATACCAATCTTAAAAGTGTAATTTTAGATGTTAGGGGAAATCCCGGGGGGCTATTGCACGAATCTATCAATATTGTAAACGTATTTGTACCACAAGGTGTTGAAGTGGTAAGTACAAAAGGCAAGGTAAAAGAATGGGATAAAAGTTATAAATCGCTCAATCAACCAGTTGATGCAGAATTACCAATGGTAGTATTAACCAATAGAGGTAGTGCAAGCGCAAGTGAAATTGTGAGTGGCAGTATACAAGACCTTGATAGAGGAGTTGTTATTGGGCAAAAAACTTATGGTAAGGGTTTGGTACAAAGCACGCGGCCACTAACATATAATGCTCAGCTTAAAGTAACAACGGCAAAGTATTATACACCAAGTGGAAGATGTATCCAAGCTTTAGATTATAGTCATAGAAATGTTGATGGTAGTGTAGGAAGCGTACCTGACAGTTTAAAAAAAGAATTTAAAACCAAAAGCGGACGTAAGGTTTTTGATGGTGGTGGTGTTGACCCAGATTTGGTGAACAAACAAGCCGATTATAGTAAGATTACCGAAAGTCTGATTATTAATCAGCTCATATTTGATTACGCTACTAAATACCGCAATAGACATGTATCTATTGCTCCTGCAAAGGATTTTAAATTAACCGATGCTGATTTCAACGACTTTAAAACCTTTTTGTCGGATAAAAAATATGACTACCAAACAGCCAGCGAAAAAGCCTTAGAAGACTTTAAGAAAAAGGCGGAAGATGAGAAATATTTCGAGGCAGTGCAAAGCCAATACCTGCAATTAAAGCAAAATCTTACCCGTGACAAGCAGGCTGATTTAGAGAAAAACAAATCCGAAATTATAGAGCTGCTAGAAAGTGAAATTGCAAAAAGATATTATTTTCAAAAAGCAGAATTTGAAATGGCAGCGAAGCATGATGAAGATGTGAAATTAGCCATTAAACTTTTAAACGATTTGCCACGCTACAATTCCATATTAGGTAAAAAACAATAGTGTTTAAATTTGAAAAAATAAGTAAAAAGTGTTAGCATATTCCGACTTTATAATCCTTTTTCTGCTAGGTTCAGTAGGCGCATTTCTTTCTGGTTTTTTAGGCGTTGGCGGAGGTATAGTATACATCCCCATACTGGATTATTTTTTAAGTAAGCTTGGGTTTAGTGATGATAATTTGGTAAAAGCCATTTTAGCAAACTCATTATTTACTATTATTTTTTCAGGATCTGTAAGTAGCTACAAACAATATAGATTAGGTAATTTTTATCCTCGCGAGATTTTTTACACGGCCGTTACTGGTGTTTTAGCCGCAGTATTAATGACTGTGCTAATTAAATCAGGAACATGGTATAGCAAAAGTGTATTTAACTATGTATTTGCAAGTATGCTATTAGTTATTGCTCTGCGTATGTTTTTTAAAAAGGTTCAAGTAGCTAATTCTACTAATATTATAAAACCTTTAGGCTATTATATAACGGGTTTTATAGCTGGAATTGTAACTGCCATGAGTGGTTTAGGTGGCGGTGTGGTTATGACTCCAGCATTTACAGATGTTTTAAAAATGGACATCAAAAAAGCCAGTGCAATATCTAATGGTGTAATCCCTGTTTTTGCTTTAGCAGTTGGCATACTAAACTTAAGCACATCATCTATCCAAAAATTAAGCGAGTGGCAAGTAGGTTATATTGTCTTTCCTATTGTTATCCCAATGATTTTATCCACTTTCCTGTTAGCTCCATTAGGAGTAATAGTATCCCAAAAAGCTAATCAACAAACCATACGCATGGTGTTTGCTAGTTTTATTAGTATCGTATTTATTAAAACGTTATTATCAATTGTTCAACAATATTGATAAACTCAGCCTATAATATCAGAATGAGCTATAGGTATTATTTTAGCTAAAGCATGAACTTGATACATTTTACTTGTTGCAACAGCTATACAATTTGTATATGTGCGAAGAGTACTAAGTTTCTTTAAAATAATTTTCGACTTGCCTGGCATTTTAAACAAGTCACCTTCATTTAACTCATCCAAAGTGATGTAGTCTTTTTTTCTATCGTAGTGCATTAAAACTTTCAGCAGTTTTACATCTGCACTATGCGAATATTTGGGGTTTTTCATATGCCCAATCAAAGCAAACTTAATATCATTAGGAAATACATCATATTTCAAATATGGCATCATGTTTTGTCTAAACTCCTCTTTCCATTCTTTGCCATGTCCATCAACTTTATTACCATATTTTAAATAAGTGGTATGATGTGCTAATTCATGGATAAAAGTAATTAGAAACTCAAATGGATTTAAATTATGGTTAACTGTAATTCTATTCCCACTTCCCATAGTAGGATGGTAGTCGCCATAACGCCCCTTACGCTCAACCTCTATATGTAAATTAAGTTTATAGTACATAATCAACTCACAACACAATTCTAAAGCTGCTTCAGGAACATAAGGTCTTAGAGCCAACATCAACATTTCTTTGTGTTTCAGTTGAGCGTCATTTAACATTCCCAATATCAACGAGTTTTTCACAGTGGTCGTTTAATAGATTCTAATGAAAGTGCAATTACCGAAATATTTTACAATGTTGTATTTACAAATAATTTAAGTTTTCAATGAGTTAAAATTTGGCTCGTATAAATTGCCAATTACTAATACTTAAATTATTATGATTTGCTAAAAAACTTTTGAAAATACAAAAATGAATAGTAAGAAAAGTTATGAGTTGATTATGCAGTAGCAAAGATTAAGTCTAATTATTAGCTTAAAAATACTTCTTAATAAAACTATGGTTTAGATTTTATGACGCCATATGCTAAAAACTGATATATAATTCACTCCGTATTCAATCTATAACTTAATCGATTTAATATTAAGTCAATACAATTATATCTAGCATTTAAACAATGTTTATAAATTATCAATAACTTGTAACTGTATTCGTTCAATCTATTATTAGTTTATTATACTTTGCAGCTGATGAGTACACCTCTAAATAATAAAAAGGTAATTTTCGGATGGACCATGTATGATTGGGCCAACTCTGTGTTTTCATTAACCATAGCCACAGCGATATTCCCACCATATTATGAGGCTATGAGCAAAGCAGCAGCCATAAAAAGCGGCTCATCGCCAGAAGGACCATATTATATAACCTTGGGGGGTTATGAGTTTGCTAACACAGCCCTATATTCTTACTCTTTATCGTTAGGTTTTTTATTGGTTACTATAATTAGTCCGATACTTTCTGGTATTGCAGATGTAAAAGGGAATAAAAAATCATACCTGAAATTTTTCTGTTACATGGGAAGTATCAGTTGTATGTTTATGTATTTTTTTGATGCTCAAAATATATATTATGGATTAAGTTTATTTGTATTAAGTCTTATAGGATTTGGTGGGAGTCTTGTTTTTTATAATGCATTCTTACCAGAAATAGTTTCAGAAGACCTGTTTGATAGGGTAAGTGCTCGTGGTTTTAGCATGGGCTATATTGGTAGTGTTATTCTGCTCCTGATCAATTTGGTTAATATTATGTTTCCCGAAATACTTTTCCCAGTTCAAGCCAAAACAAAAGAATTTATTCAAACTGGATTAAGCGAACCCGATGCTTTAAAAAAAGCTAAAAGTTATTATGAGGGTATAGCCAGTAAATTATCTTTTGTTTCTGTAGGTATTTGGTGGATGGGCTTTGCACAAATTCCGTTTAAACATTTACCCGAAAAATTGCGTAACCAAAACTACAAAGGAAATATATTAAGCAAAGGTATTAATGAGCTAAAAAATGTATGGAAAGAAATTAACGAAACAAATAAACACAATCATGTTAAACGTTATTTGTGGGGATTCTTTTTTACAAGTATGGGTTTACAAACAGTTATGTACGTGGCAACTTTATTTGGCTCTCAAGAGTTAAAACTAAAAACAGCTGACCTAATTGTAACAGTATTAATTATTCAACTTATAGCAATAGTTGGTGCATGGGGATTTGCCCGTATAAGCGAGAAAATAGGTAATATACATACCTTGTTGGTAATGATTGTAATCTGGATAGGCATATGTGGTACAGCTTACCATGTAAAAACTGAATATGGATTTTATGGATTAGCGGCTGTTGTTGGGCTAGTTATGGGTGGCATACAATCTATATTTAGAAGTACATTTGCTAAAATAATTCCAGACAATACACCTAATCATGCATCCTATTTTAGTTTTTTTGATGTATCAGAAAAATTGGCTATTGTGTTAGGTACATTTAGTTATGGTATTATTGCAGATATAACAGGTAATATGCGTTTTAGCATTGTGGCATTGGCTATATATTTTGTTATCGGGTTTTCCTTCCTAATTCGTATTAAAAATTTTAAAGCACTTCATCCATAAACAACATATGAAAGTTGATTTATTTATACCGTGTTTCATTGATCAATTAAGACCAGAAACCGCATTTAATACAATCAAAGTATTAGAAAAAGCAGGATGCCATGTTAGTTATAACGTTGAGCAAACTTGCTGTGGGCAAGCTGCCTTTAATGCAGGTTTTTGGGATGAAGCTAGAGAAATTGGTGTAAAGTTTTTAACCGAGGCCGATACCAATAGATACATGGTAAGCCCGTCAGCTAGCTGCGTTGGCATGATCAGAAATTCTTACGATTTTTTGTTTCAAAACTCATCTCATCATAATAAATGTAGACAGCTGCAAAAAAAGATTTTTGAACTGAGTGAATTTTTAATAGATGTTATGAAGGTGGAAGATTTGGGAAGTATGCTAACAGCAAAGGCTACCTACCACGACTCATGTAGTGCACTCCGTGAATGCAACATTAAATCTCAACCAAGAAAACTTTTAGACAAAGTTCAAGGACTACAAATTGTTGAAATGAACGATTGTGAAACTTGTTGCGGATTTGGTGGAAGTTTTGCCGTTAAAAATGAGGCTATTTCTGTTGCAATGACCGAGCAAAAAGTAGAGCATGCACTAGCTACAGGTGCTGAATACATTATCAGTACAGATTATAGCTGTTTGATGCAATTGGACAGTTATATCAAGCAAAAAAACTTACCGATTAAAACCTTACATATAGCCGATGTGTTGGCACAAGGTCTTTAATATTCAAATTACTAATCCATAAACTAACAATAGTTTTATAGGTAACATGAATTTTAATTTTAATAAACTACATGCATTTACTAAACATGTTTTTATAACCTGTGGCATGCCAGAAGCAGAAGCTAAATTGGCTTCAGATGTTTTACTTGCTGCCGATTTAAGAGGTATAGATTCACATGGTGTTGCAAGGCTTTCGGGTTATGTTAGATTACACAAAGCCAAGCGTGCAAACATGAATCCTATTGTAAAAGTTTTACACGAAACACCATCTACTGCAACTATAGATGCTGATGAAGGATTAGGTTTAACCGTTGCTCCAAAAGCCATGCAAATTGCTATTGAAAAAGCAAAACAAGTAGGTACAGGTTGGGTTGCAATTCAAAACTCTAATCATTTTGGTATTGCGGCTTTTCATGCTATGATGGCTTTAGAGCATGATATGATAGGCATTGCCATGACAAATGCGAGTCCTTTAGTTGCGCCTACTAACAGCAAAGAGCGTATGTTAGGAACTAACCCGATGTGTTATGTTTTTCCAGCAGGAAAACATCAACCTGTTGTAGTTGATTTAGCAACATCTACAGCTGCAAATGGCAAATTAGAAATTTCACAACGTGCCAATAAACTAGTACCTAAAGGTTGGATAATAGATAAAGATGGAAATGACACAACCGATCCAAATGCATTAAAAAATGGTGGAGTTTTACAACCACTAGGTAGTGGAGAAACACAGGCAGGGCATAAAGGTTTCGGATTAAGTGCTGTAGTTGATATATTTAGTGCTGTATTAAGCGGAGCAAATTATGGTCCTTGGGTTCCACCATTTGTGTCTTTCTTAAGTCCTCTACCCGACCTGCCAGGAAAAGGAATAGGCCATTTTGTTGGGGCTATGCGTATTGATGCATTTAGACCAGCCAACGAATTTAAACAACATATGGATAATTGGATTGATCGATTTAAAAGTGCAACACCAATAAACATAGACATTCCGGTTATTATTCCAGGAGAACCTGAATTTGCTAATCATAAAGAGCGCATGGCAAATGGAATTCCGTTAAACAACATGGTTGTTGAAGATTTGAAAAAATTAGCCCAAGAATTACATATCAAATGGATTGATGAAATGACGAATTAATTTTATTCTGTTTTATTCTTCATTTTTCTATACTGAAAATATTTAATGCATTTTGTAATCAAATTGTTTTAATGCATTGCCTTTTCTAACTTAATTGTAAATTTATTTTATTTGATAGTAAAGTTACAAAACAATTATTTAGGGCGATATTTACTTTGCTTCAAAATCTTCTCAAAATCAGTATCATTCATTAGTTGGTATAACGTAACTTTAGGATTTTGTGCCATGTAATGATTTACTATCTGCCATCCAGCCCATGAACCTATAGAGGGAGAAGATTCTTTAGGAACATCTTCTGCAACGGTAAAAGGTCCATCATTTAAATACCTCATAAACTTACCAGGTTCACTCTCATATAGCATATTTTTGTCAATAAAATGAGTCCAAATATCAACCTCGTGTTGTTCGCACCACTTTAGTTGCGCCTTGGTATATCCCATAACTATAGTATCAGCAACGTTTGGCAATAAGGCTTTCATAAAATACCTGATTTTACCTTCAACAATCATTTGTGCCAAAAAACGCTTGTCTTTAGTGGTTTGATAATCTGTTAAACCAATAGATAAAGATTTTATGGTATTAGGTACGATGTAATTACGTTGCATTTTAGCAATCATAAACTCGGGCATATCTAAACTGCGATAAAAATCTCCAAACCTTTGGTTCATGTAAAAGTCTAAACCAATACATAACATGCTATCATAAATAACATTTCCATTACCAAACTCACTTATAAAAGTAATGAATTTGGGAATTACAGCTTGAGGAAACTCTTGGTGATAAATACCCATAGCAACACTAAAATCTTGCTCTAAATCAGTAATATCTTTAAAATTGCTATCTACAATTTGATGCAGCTCCTGCAAACGATTTATACCCAAAAGCATGCGCATAGGCCTCATAAAAAGACTATCCTCGGGAGTAAAAGGCATGCGCATAATATCATTTGAATAAGAAGAATAAAAAACGCCATATTTTTTTGACAGGGTATTTAATACTTCAGGTAGATTAGCTGTATCAGCCTCAAAAAGCTCTTTGTCGAAACGATGAATTTTAATTGCATATTCAGGGGCATCAATAACCGCTCTAGGATGGGTAAACTCAGTTTGATTACAGCCACCACATGATGAAATAATGAAGGCGATACATATTAGCGCCCATATAGTTATATTGCCAAAGTTTTTATTAAACATCTTGCAATTATAATGAAGAAGTTGATTACTACCTGCTGTATTGTTGGAGCATTTGCATCAGCATCCCAAGCACAGATAAAATTAGGCTTAAAATTATCGCCACAAATAACTTGGGTAACCCCAGAAAGTAAAGGTATCTCTTCAGGTGGAAGCAAAATAAATGCATCATATGGACTAATGTTTGATTATTATCTTACCGAAAACTATGCTTTCGCTACAGAAATAACTGTAGCCAATTATGCAGGAGAATTAATTGTTAAAGATTCGAAAATAATAAGAGAAGGTATAGCAGCATCATACCAAGATGTAAATTACAATTACAGAATACAGTATGTTAGTATTCCATTAATGTTGCATATGCGAACCAACGAAATTGGATACTTCCGCTACTACGCAGAATTTGGCTTGGATTTAGCCATGTTGGTAAGGGCTAAAGCAGATATAAATAATAGCTCAATTGATTTAACCGAAGTAAGTGTAAATAACCCTGATAAAAAGGACGAATACATGATAGAATCAAACGATAATCCACCAATTAAATATAATGATGACGTTTCGATTATAAGAACCGCGATGGTAATTGGAGCAGGTATTCAATACAAAATTTTCGGAAATACACTTTTAATTGCAGGTGTAAGATATAATAAGGCATTAAATAACTTTACAGTTGAAGACAACTGGAAAGCAAAAATGAATGCGGTGAGTTTAAACCTAGGTGTTTTATTTTAATGAGCTTGAAAAATCTTAAAATTGCTATTGCACAATTAGATTACCACACAGGTAATTTTGATTATAATACGCAAAAAATTATTAGTAACATACTACAAGCAAAAGATGAAGGAGCAGATTTAATTGTGTTCTCGGAGTTATGTGTTTGTGGATACCCTCCCCGCGACTTCTTAGAGTTTGATGACTTTATTGACCAATGCCAACAAAGTGTTGATGAGATAGCCAAACATTGTATAGGCATAGCTGCTATTGTAGGCTCACCTAGCAAAAATCCAAATATTAAAGGTAAGGATTTGTTTAATTCTGCTTTTTTACTTGCTGATGGAAAAGTAGGCGCAATAAGGAGTAAAACATTATTACCTAATTATGATATTTTTGATGAGTATAGGTACTTTGAGGCAAATAATAATTTTGAAATTATCATTTTAAAAGGTGTTAAAATAGCCCTTACTGTTTGTGAAGATTTATGGAATGTGGACGATAATCCCATGTACCAAACAAACCCAATGGATGAGCTGATTAAGCAACAACCAGATTTGATGATAAATATTGCGGCTTCACCATTTAACAAAAACCAACAGGAAATAAGAACACAAGTAATGAAAACCAATGTAACCAAATACAATTTGCCGTTGTTTTATGTTAACCACATTGGTGCACAAACCCAACTTATTTTTGATGGGGGAAGTATGGTTGTTAATCAACAAGCTGAAGTAATTGACAACATCACTCCATTTGAAGAACAACAAAGAGTATACAACTTTACATCAAACAACGGCATAACAGATATAATACCTTTACAACCTACAACACTTATATTAAGCAGCACAATTGAACGCATACATAATGCATTGGTTTTAGGCATACGCGAATATTTTTTAAAACAAGGATTTACCAAAGCTATACTGGGCTTAAGTGGTGGTATAGATTCGGCCGTAGTGATTTGTTTGGCGGCAGAAGCTCTTGGAGCTGAAAATGTACGTGCTATTTTATTGCCATCACAATATTCTAGTCAACATAGTATTGACGATGCAATAACACTTGCGAAAAACCTAGGCACACCTGACGATATCATAAATATAGAGACAACCTATCAGGCCTTAATCAATACTTTACAACCACTTTTTAATGGCTTACCATTTAACATTGCTGAAGAAAATATGCAATCAAGAAGCAGAGGTGTAATTTTAATGGCCATGAGTAACAAGTTTGGTTATATATTATTAAACACTTCAAATAAAAGCGAATTAGCCGTAGGATATGGAACTTTATATGGGGATATGTGCGGAGGACTTTCGGTAATTGGTGATTTATATAAAACAGAGGTTTATCAGTTAGCAGAATATATAAACCGAAATGGGGAAATAATTCCTAAAAACACAATTATCAAAGACCCATCTGCAGAATTACGCCCAGAC
This sequence comes from Bacteroidota bacterium, assembly GCA_027482225.1. Classification (GTDB taxonomy): domain Bacteria; phylum Bacteroidota; class Bacteroidia; order UKL13-3; family UKL13-3; genus UBA6183. The sequence goes on along the minus strand of JAIXWD010000016.1, from coordinate 52,993 downwards.
CAGAAAGACAGCGACTCGTTACCTGATTATGATACATTAGATGCTATACTGGCATTATATATCGAGTTGCGTAAGAGTCCAAAAGAAATTATAGCATTGGGATTTGATGAAGCATTGGTGAAACGCGTGTTGAATATGGTGAATAGCAATGAATGGAAAAGAATCCAAGCACCACCTGTATTGCGTGTTTCGTCAAAAGCATTCGGACCCGGACGCAGAATGCCAATCGTAGCAAAATATTTAAACTAGCCATTATTCAGATTCAAATTCCAATTCACCATCGTCTTTTTGTTTTTCTTTAAAATCTGATTTCTTATTATCATCAATTCCTAATTCTTTCTTTAAAATCTCCTTAATATTTTGTTTCTCTTGCTTAAGTTCTTGAGTAATTTTCTGTTTGGTTCCAAGTTTATCATAAGTAATAGAGATATTATCAATTGGGCCTTTCATACTAATATATAAATTTACACCTCTATCTGCTGTTACCTCCTCCTCGTTAAACTCGTTGCTCAGCTTCTTACGTTTGTTTTTGAGCAACTCACTCAACTTAATTTTCATTCTATAATCTACTATGTTATTAAAAGAATGTGTACCACTAAGAGTAATATTTAATGCATTGTTTTTAACATCAAACTGAGGAATAAAAATAGTTTTATTTTTAATTTCAATGGTGTTGTCTAAATCCGCAAACTTCAAATTACGCAAATCATTAACATCAATGTATTTGCCCAAAGCATGAAGTGGTTCATAATTTAATAATTCGCCATTACTTACTTTTATCTTACTTAAAACGTATAGCTTATTTAAATCGCACCTAAAATTACTGCTCCATACTCCAACAAAGTTAATCTCGCCACTTAGTTTACCATTTAAATTTTTTTGAGTTATTTCTTGTTGTCCAAAATCGTTACATTCATTAAACAACCTCTTAATGTTTATTCCCTCTAGATGAGATGAGGCTGTAATTAAAAATCTACCATCTGGTGCATTTTCTATCTGTCCATCTAACTTAATATCACCCTCCATGGTTTGAGCGGTAAAATCTTCTAAAGAGATTACCTTCCCTCTCCACAACACCTTTGCACTTACATTTTGTGCAATAAATAAATTATACATTAATTTACCAGCACCAAAATTTGCCGAAATGGAGATGTTTTCAGGCAAAGAAAAACCAGTCTGAATGGTATCATTTGAGGCCTTACCCAACATGGCAAAATTATTAATATCCATATAAGTTGATTGGTAATTAATTTGTGCATCTAGTTTCTCTCCATTAATTAATAAGTAAGGAATAAGGTTATGTAAGACACCCGTTACTTTTACATCCGATTGATTAATCTTGGCATCTAATCTATTTATCTCAACATCTTTTCCATTTACCGTTAATAATGCCTTAAATAATTCGGTTCTGTTCTTATTGTTATTAAATTCAATATTGTTTAAATTCAAATCAATAGTTCCCAATGCCTTATTTTTAATCCAATTAACTTTATTTATGTGCGATAAAAAACCTTCAAAATCTACATCAAATTTTATATCCCCTTCAGCTCTCTTAACCACACTATTTTTAACAAATGCTATTATGTCTTGAGCCCTTGCATTTCCTTTTAAATGTAATTTCATTTCTGGATTAGTAAAATCGGAAATAAATAAATTACCCATTACTTTTCCCTCATTTATACTAAACTGTAATTCATTAATTTTTATAGAACTAGTCTTCGCATTGTGTGCTACTCCATTGCTAAATTCACCAGAGAATTTAATTTGATTAATACTTAACCCATCACCTTTTTTTAGTTGTCCATTTTTCACTCCAAAAGTTAACGAAATTTGGGGAGAACTTGTTTCTGATGCTTCACCCCTAATCAAACCATTAAAATACAATTCTCCTTCACTAATTAAATCAGTTGGAATGCTAACAATTCCAGGTAATAAACTTAGCATTGCTGGAATATCTAATTTACGAGCTCCAATTTTTACATCAAATAAAACGGATTTAGGCTTATTGGTGATACTACCCTCAAGATTTAATTGCAACATATCTAAATCAATAAATCCTTTAGTAAAACTGTATGTTTCTGTTTGGTTATTAATGGCTAGCATTAAATCCAAAGTAAGTAACTTGTTTTTTGCAAACACAAATTGATTTGATTTTACCATTCGAGCATAAACCAGTCCTTTACAATTAATAGATTCTCCTGTATTACTAAAATCACCACTCAATAATGTATTTTGTATGCGTAAATCATAATGTTGTTTGTTGCTCTTATTTGTGTATACAACATTTACTTGATTTAGATTTACTTCTTTTAAGCTTAATAAAAAACTTTGATTAGCAACCTTTGAGGTATCTTGTTTAAAAATATTAAAATTAGATTTTCCTTCTAAATTGGTGTATAAATTTAGCTGAGCGCTATCAATAGCAATAAGTTTGATACTGTATTGTTTGCGAAGAATATCATAAAAATTGAATCCAATATATACATGCTCTGCTTGAAGTAAATATTTGTTGGGTTGAGTTGGGTCAGTAACACGAACCAAATGCATGTCTAAACTAACTTTAGGAAAGTGCTTAAATAAGGTAATATCAATATTATTGATAGTAATTTTTGCATCTAACTGAGCGTTTAATTGATCTATTGCATATTTTTTAATCTGGTTTTTATTGGCCATAAGGTAACCAATTAGCCCAGAGGCCAATAATAGTGATGCAACAAGCGAATACAGAAGGATTTTAAGCGGTTTATTTTGCATTATTGATTAAAATATAGTTTTTGATGTTCAGCAGGTTGCAAATATTTTAAAAAAAAAGTTAGCATGTATTTGTATTTATAAACATCAAACTTATCTTTGCCCACCTTAAAATAATAAAGATGTTATAAAAACATCAATTATTTTAATAGGGAGCATAGCTCAGCTGGTTCAGAGCACCTGCCTTACAAGCAGGGGGTCACAGGTTCGAACCCTGTTGCTCCCACAAAAAGCCACCGTCAGGTGGCTTTTTTTATACCATCAAGTTTCAAATAGATAATTATAATACTTCCACGTAAAGGCCAATTTCAATCAGTAAATTTGTATAGATTTACAGTTTAGTTGTTTGATGCTTTAATAAACGAACTCTGAAATTAAAAATTATATTGCGCTTACATTTTTAATGATGTAAGTTCTAAAAAATTACAAAGCCAATTGATTCGATATAAAAAATACTACTCATAACCGATTAATTAACATCTATGAAAATACTTTTTACCATCTTGCTACTAATTAATGTTGCATTTGCACAAAATGGTTCTTGGGGCTTAGTTGCAACACCTAAAAAATCGAATAAAATTGGTGTATTACTTAAGGATACATCATTGAATACCTGTCGGTCTAAGGTAATAGTACAGATGACCATGCATGGTTACATCATCGCTAAAAACGATTTAAAAGTGTTTAACATCACCAGCGAACCCAAAACACTTACTATAACAAAAATTACACTAAATGCGATTGGGACAAAAACAGACAGTGGTTACTTTGTAGTTTTTACACCAAAAGGAGAAATAAAAACCAAGACGGAAATTGCTAACGGTCCATTAGAGGTTAATAATGCAGGTCCGAAAGGTTCGCTTGCGCAAAAAGCATGGGAAGACTTGGAACTATTGTGCGAATCACTAAACGGTAAAGTATACTACTACAACAAAAAATAACCTACTACTAAATTTCAAAAAAAGCCGTTCTAAAACGGTTTTTTTTATGCTAATTAATGTGGTAGATACTTTTCTTCAATTACTTTTAGGTGATGCATTTCATGGGCAACTATTGCATAGCCAAGCGCAGCGGGTGTTACTTTGTATCCATTGGCAAAACCAACATGCTGAAGTCCTTCATCGCTTATACTTTTAAACAACTCTATAGTGCTTGCACGTAATAAACTAAATTCACGCACCATATCCATGATATTGCGGCTGTCAGCATCGCTGTTTGCTGCATAAACATTTTCATCATAACCAGGATTTTCACTTTTATCACCACGGGCAATTCGCAACGCACGATACGCAAATACCCTTTCACTATCCATCAGGTGTTGAATAATTTCAAGTATACTCCATTTACCTTCAGCATAACGAAACTCAAGCGTTTCAGCATCAACAGAAGTAATCACGTCAATCGTATCCATATTACTTTTGGTCATTAAATCAACCAAATTACCCTCTGCAGGTAATTTGCTGTAGTATTTTTCAAAATAAGCTGGGTATTCACCCACTTTTGGTCTTGCAATATTTTTCATATTTATATTTCTTAGAATGCCCTACTTACACCTATTACCCATCTAAATTTCACAAAATCACTATCAACAAATGGGGCATTGTTTAAAAACAGTGGTGAATCAAAACGAATAGCTAATGGCTTAGCTTCATCTAATTTACCCCACTTTTTAATGGTTAAAACAGCACCTGCTCCTGCGCTCAATAATATATTTCCAGTTACTGTTTTATTTGAAGATAAACCATACTCTCCTGCTTTAAAATTGTTTTGTAAAACACCCGCATCACAAAATAAATATAAATCTAAATGTAGGTAATCGCTTAAATATTTAGGTGTAAATTTAACCAAACGGTCTAATTCCAACTCTCCATTTATACTAGCCCCACTCATGCCTGTGTACATTTGTACTTGTGTACCTTGAACATTATTAGGCAATGCATAACCTGCATAACCACGCACGTTTAATCCGCCACCATAATGTAAATGATTTACATTGGCGCCATAACCCAACCAACCTGTTGGTACAAAAGCTAAAGAGCGTATAAATTTATTATCCATAAATTGCTCGCTATTTGCTCCTGCAGCATTTAATCTGCTTTCAGGTGCTACGTCATTACCCGTCATATATTGTGCAAACACTCGTGTTCGAAAATCAATCTTGCCTAATTTATTATCGTTAATCACTGTTAAATGAATACTTGCATAATTATAATCACTACCTAAAGCAGTATTACGCATACCAAGTGCTATTTGTCCAAAACCACGTTTGTATGAATAGGCACGAGTAACTTCTAAATTGAGTGTGTTATTAAACTTACCTGCATTCCATAAATTTGGATATAATAAATACGCTAAATCATTAACATCGTTGCGGTACATACTTTTAAAGTAAGCTGCAAAAGTATTTTTGCCATACTTTTTCTGAACACCAGCTTGGTGCATCCAAAGTCCATCTAACAAACGTGATTGTATGTTGTAGTTAAAATCACGCGCTATGTTGTTATGATAGCTAAATAAATAATTTATGGGTTGATTAGAACTGTATTTATCATCCTTTAACACTTGCGTATTGTACCATGCAGTAGCTCTAAAAATGTGTTTGTAGTTAAAGTAGTTGCCATTTAAATGTAATCCGGCTTTTATACCATCAACACTATTATACCATAAATCGGGGCGCCATTTTAAAATGTAATGTCTGCGTGTTAATGGATTTTTGATCTGGTGATCGAACGAGAACTTAATCGGAACCTTGGTGCTGTTATTTAGTTGATTCACATCTGCCAAACGATAAGTGGTATCAATACTTACCTTTTTTAAACCTCCAGGACAATATACTTTAGTTTTGTATACAGGGTTTAACAAACCCCATCCCAACCATGTATTTTGAGGGATAACATATTGTGTTGTTATAGTTTTTTTAAAGTAGTAACCATTGCTTACATAACTGGTATAAATTTTCCCATCATTACTATAGGCCATTAAATCAATTGGCATTTGCATATGGCCAATTCGTTTTAATTTTACTTCATAATAATCACTCGATGTACCATCGCTATTGTTTAATCGTTTTGCTTTTCCTTTAATTGCATAATCAATGGTTTTAGTAGTTTCCATCCATTGATCGAAAAACCAATTTAAGTCTACATGGGTATAATTAATTATGCTGTTTCTAAAATCTTCGAAATACGGATGTGCCATCTTCCATTGATTAAAATAATGTTGCATAGCACCAATAAATAAACTATCGCCCAATACATACTGCAAATTATATAACATGGTAGCCGTTTTATAATAAACATTACTGTATCCACCTCCATGATGTAAAGAACCATTAAAATCATCACTGTGCGTATTTAATGGCATGTCACTTTTATTAATGGCATCACGAAAATAGCCATTAAATACGTTTTGATCCATAAGAGGTAGTGGCTTATAATTTTTGGCCACATAGCCTTTATTGGAGGTTGTTGGTTGTTCACGCGTAAGGCGAGTCATTGACCAATGGGTAAGAAACTGTGTAAAACCTTCATCTAAACTTGCACGGTAAGTTTCGTTATTACCCACCATCCCAAAAAACCAATTATGCCCAATTTCGTGTGCAAACAATCCGTAATATCCAGGTGATAAACCACCATCTAATGTTAACATAGGATATTCCATACCATCACGTGCATCAGCAACAATCATTTTAGGATAAGCATACAAACCAAAATCGCGTGAATAAACATCAATTACTTTTGCTGCAAATAGAGCTGCATCTTGCCAACGCGCAGCATGAGGTTCTTGTGCTAAAGAAATACATTGAACATTACTACCATCAGGTAATTTTAAATTTACCTCACCTATGCGATAAGTTGGATCAGCAGTCCATGCAAAATCATGAACATTAATGGCCATAAAACGCCAAGTTTTGTATGTCCCGTTATTAGGTGTAATAACAGACGGTTTCTCGTAAAGTGGTTTATCTTTAAAATTTTTGATATCAAGTTTAGCACGTAAATCAGCTGGTAAAACCTCCTCACTATTTGTTAGCAAACCAGTTGCATCCATAACATAATGGCTAGGCATAGTGAGTTGAACATCAAATGTTCCAAAATCGCCATAAAACTCTTTACCCAAGTGCTGATCAGTTTCCCATCCAAATTTTCTATCATACACGCAAATACGCGGATACCAATGTACACCATCAAAATGTTTGTTACCATAAGCATCAAAGGTTTTCATTCGTCTACGTTGATCTCCCCCAGCATCAAAATAAGTCTTAAATTTTAACTCAAATGAAATAGAGGAATTTGGGGCAATGGGTTCATCAAGTATCACCTTCATGATGCTAAAATCTAATTGTGGTTTGATCTCAATTTTTTCAATCAAAGGATCAACAGCATTTTGCCTACCCTGTTCATCAACAGAATGGCCTCCCATAATTATACGCTTTACAATTACACTTTCAATCTCGGTACCCTTACCAACCGCTTCGTACTTGCCAAATTTTTGATGAAAATTGTTCGCCAAATTCAGCTGCTCCAAATAACCTCCTTTTAAAAATGCATTTTGGTACAAATGAAAATAGACTTCTTTCAACGTGTCTGGAGAATTGTTGTAATAAACCAATTCCTCTTTTCCTCCAATAATATCGAGAGAATCAAACAAAGTTACCTTAATAGTATAGTGCACATCTTGTTGCCAATAACCATCAAAAGGTTTGCGGTTTTTCCAATAATAAGGATTCGAAGTACTACGGTATTCGCTCAATTGAGCCACAGAAGCTAAACTGACTAAAAAAGCGCCTGCTAATAAGGTGAGGTATTTTAACATAAGCGGCAATTTATGAGTTATCAGTTTAAGTTGCAAAAAAGTGTTGGAATTACTTCTATTGATAACTATTTAAGGTATATAAAAGCATGCGATAAACTGATTATCCATATATTAAGTTTTTAAAATCTGGTTATTAACCTTATTATTGTGTTACAATTCTATTAATTAAGAATAAATGGGAAAAAATACTACTGTGCTCACCGTCTTTTTAAGCATTTGTTTGGTTGGATTTTTATCTATACCAACCTATACATTTAAACCTTCGAATAAACCACAAAACAAGGTTCCAAAAAAAGACCGAATGGACTTGGCATGGGCTCAAGAAAATGAAATGACAATGGACCCAGAGTTGGGTTATGTGCCAAAAGACCGATTACTAAAGGCTTTTGAATACAAAGAACAATTATTAAACAAAATTAGAGGTAAAGCAGCCATTCCAGGTGTAAATTGGGTAGAGCGTGGACCAAGAAATTGTGGAGGAAGAACTCGGGCCATTTTGGTTGATTTAAATGATGTAACACGCAAAACTATTTGGGCGGGTAGTGTTGCAGGTGGTTTATGGAAAACCACAGATATTACACAAGCTGCACCAAATTGGGTTAATCAAAATGAATTTTTTGATAATATGGCTATTTCATGTATCACACAAGCTCCTACTAACCCACAAGTATTGTATTTTGGAACAGGAGAAGGTAACAATAATGCAGATGCCGTAAGAGGTTTAGGCATTTGGAAAAGCATTAACGGTGGTACTTCATGGAGTCAGATTACATCAACAAATAACAGTAACTACCATTACTGCAACAGGGTATTTGCATTGGGTAATGGCGATATTGTTTTGGCAGCAACTCGCTCTGGATTATTTAGATCAATTAATGGAGGAACCACCTGGAGTAGAGTTTTAGGAACAGGAATTTCTTCAGCTGGTGGTAATGATGCAGAAGATATTGAATGCATGAACAATGGAACTTTATATGTTACCATGAATAACGGAGGCACAAGCTCAGGAACCATTCATAAATCATTTGATAATGGGGCAACTTGGTCTACACCTCGCACCATAAATGGATTAACAATTGCAAGAGAGATAGAACTTGCCGTTACTGAAATTGACACCAATGTCGTTTGGGGAATCGTTGAATCAGGAGGAATAATCAGGTCGATTATACGCAGTACAAATGCAGGTAATAGCTTTGATACAACAACCGCTTATCCTAATGATGCTGACGGTGGCATTCCTGATAACGACATATCTCGTTCACAAGGATGGTATGACATTTCAATTGCTGCTGATCCGAACAATGTAAACGTATGTTATGTAGGAGGGATTGATTTATTTAAAACAACCAATTCGGGTGCTACTTGGCAACAAGTTTCTCATTGGTATGGTGGTTTTGGTTTCCAAAATGTTCATGCAGACCAACACATAGCAATGTTTGAACCAGGAAACTCCAACGTAATGTATTTTGGTAACGATGGTGGTGTTTATAGAAGTGAAAATGCAACCGCAACTATTCCTACAATTACAGTTAAAGAATTAAACTACAACACTACCCAGTTTTACGCAGCTGATATTCATCCCACAACGAATAATTTTTATTTAGCAGGATCTCAAGACAATGGCTCACATAGATTTACACAAGCTGCCATAAATAATACAACTGAAGTTACAGGTGGTGATGGTGCATTTTGTCATATCGACCAAAATCAACCTGCATTCCAATTTACTTCTTATGTTTATAACTCATACTATAGAAGTACAAATGGAGGTACAAGTTTTAGCGGAACAGGGTTAACTTTTGGCTCAAGAACAGGCAGGTTTATTAACCCAACTGATTATGACGATTCACTTAACATGATGTATGCCGCATATGGCAATGGCGACTATTTAAGATGGAGTAACCCACAAACAGGTAATGCTAATTCTACCATTATTGTTACTGCGCTTAATAATTCTATGGTAAGCGCAGTTAAAGTTTCGCCCAATATTTTAGGCCGTGTTTATTTAGGTACAGGTGGTGGAAGGGTAGTTAGAGTTGATAATGCGCACACTGCAAGCGGAACTATTGCAGGCACGCTAATTAACCCAACTGGTTTGCCAAATGGATACGTAAGTTGTATTGAAGTAGAGGATGGAAATGATGATCACGTAATTATTGTATATAGTAGTTATGGCGTAAACAGTATCTGGGAAACACGTAATGGAGGTATAGCCTGGACCAGCGTAGAAGGCAACTTGCCAGATATGCCAATTAGATGGGCATTAATGAATCCAAACAGACCGCACCAAGTATTAATAGCTACTGAATTGGGAGTGTGGAGCACAGATTCGTTAAATAGTGCTGCTACAAACTGGCAACCATCAAATACTGGCCTTAGCAATACACGCACAGATATGCTTAAACTACGTAAATCAGACAAATTGGTTATTGCAGCCACACATGGAAGGGGATTATTTACGAGTGATGTTTTTGGTGTTACAAACCCAAGTGCTAATGTTTCGTTTAATGCAAACAAAAGGGTAACCTATATCAATACACCAATACAGTTTACTTCAAGTTCAGTTGGTGCACTAACTTATTTATGGAATTTTGGCGATGGTACAACCAGCACTGTTGCATCTCCAATTAAAAATTATACCACAGCAGGTAATTACAATGTGACACTCACTATTAATGGCGGCCCTGGAACACTAACAATTAACAACTATATTAAAATTTTACCATATAGAGGTGTGCCTTATCTAGCAGTTGATGGTGGTAATTTTGAAAACAACCAAAACGACTTTGGAGCAGAAAACGTTAGTGGATCTCCGTTTGAACTGGGGATGTCTACAATATCCGGAAAAAGTGGAACATTTTCTGGTACTAATGCTTGGGTAACATCACTTGCAACCAATTATATTGATAATTCGGAGGCACAACTTTTAACACCAAATTTCAATTGCACAGCTGCAGGTAATTATACCGTTAGTTTTTACACTAAATACAAAGTAGAAAACACATATGATGGATTTAGGGTTGAATACAGCACAGATAGAGGTACAACATGGTTGCCTTTAGGAACAACAGTTGCAACAAATTGGTACGACTATGCAAATACAACAGCTGGAAGACCATTCCCAATTAATCAAGCTTATTACTCGAGCGGCACAACAATGAGTTCCTATGTTCAAAAATCATTTACAACAAATGTATTTGCAGGACAAAATCAGGTATGTTTCCGTTTTATTTTTAAATCAGATATTAGTGTAACCGATGTAGGTGTTGCTATTGATAATTTTGAATTAAACGGACCAGTTAATAGTGCCTTGCCTGTTAGTATAGGTAATTTACAGGCTAAACGAATAAATGCCGAAGAGGCACTTGTTAAATGGAATACATACAGTGAAAAAAATAACAAGGGATTTGAAATTTATAAAAAAGATGCAACAGATGCTAGTTGGATAATGATTGGTTTTATAACAGGAAAATTAAACAGCAACGATATCCAGTATTATCATTTCAGCGATAAGTATGCAAGTAAAAATGCCATTGCTTACAAACTTAAACAGCTGGATATTGATGGTGGATTTAAATGGAGTAAAGAAGTGATCATCCCTGCATACCTTGAACAGCTATCTGATGATGTGATGCTTATTTTACCAATGGGTAACAAAGAATTTAGAATTAACCCATTAACGGAGTTTAATATTTCAATTTGGTTATATGATGGGCATGGAAGGGCAATTAAACAGTTAAGTTTTGAACCACAACAAAGGATTATCAATTTAAATGAAATTCCTGATGGCATATATTTTATTCATGCACTATCAAAAGATGGTAAACAGCAAGTAATTAAACTCCCAGTTTTTTAATTCAAAAAAATTATAAAAAAATCCTCAACAGTATTGTTGAGGATTTTTTGCTTATAAAGAATAAAACTAGCTACAATCATATTTTCAAATTAACTTGTATACATTAAATTCGCAGATTCATTTATTAATTGTTTAACCCATCTTGCATATGGAAAACAGCAGAAATAACTACCAGGTAATAGCCTATTACCACTATACATCTATTCCCAATGCGGAAGAACTTGTTCCGCAACATTTGGCATTTTGTAAATCAATTGGCATTAGAGGGCGTATTTATATTGCACACGAAGGCATAAATGGCACTATAAGTGGAACCATTGATGACTGCAAAAAATATATGGATTACCTATTGGCTGACCCAATTTTTAGTGGAATAGAATTTAAAATAGACGAACATCACGAACATGCATTTAACCGTACACATGTACGATTTAAAACAGAAATTGTGTATTCAGGGTTAAGAGACCCAAAAGAAATTGACCCAACTAAAGAAACAGGTAAGCATTTGCGTGGCGATGAATTTGCCAAATTAAAAGAGCAAGAAGATGTGATAATAATTGATGTACGCAGCAATTATGAAACTCGCTTAGGTCGTTTTAAAAACTCAGTAACTTTAGATATTGAAACCTTTAGGGAGTTTCCGAATAAGGTGGCCGAATTAGAAAAATATAAAGATAAAAAAGTAGTTACCGTTTGTACAGGTGGAATTAAATGCGAAAAAGCATCGGCCTACCTAATTAAGCGAGGGTTTAAAGATGTTTACCAATTGCATAATGGTATTATTGGTTATGCAAAAGATACTGGCGGTAAAGATTTTGATGGATCACTATATGTATTTGACGGTCGTGTAAGTGTGCCCATCAATCATGTAAACCCAACGGCAATTGCCAATTGCAAAAAATGTGGTACACCAACATTACGTAATTTAAACTGTGCCAATGTGGAGTGTAACGAGCAATATAATATGTGTGAGACCTGCAGTGATGAAATGCAAGGTGCATGTAGTGAATCCTGTTTAAATCATCCCAGAAAACGCCCATACAATGGAACAGGATACTATACTCGCCCAACTTTGGAAGAATTAGCTAAACACTAAAATTATTTATTTTCATGCACCGTGGTATCGTTTTGAACGTATACACTGCGGTACATTTTAATAAAGATAATGAAGTAAGATAACATCAACGGACCAAAAATCAATCCAGGTATTCCGAACAAATTCAAACCCAATATCACCCCAAATACAGTTATTAATGGGTGCACATCAGCAAATCTTTTTTGAATAGTAAAACGCGCAATGTTATCTATGTTAATAATTACTAATACACCATAAGCAACTAAACCAAGGCCCATCCATAAACTATTTGTAGCCATTAAAATAATTGCGGCAGGTGCCCAAACCAATGTACTTCCTGCTATTGGAATAATAGATGCAAACGCTGTAATCACAGCCCAAAAAATCGGTTCGTCCATGCCAAAAATCCAATAACCAATACCTGCAGCTGTACCTTGTATGGTTGCAATAAGGGGAACACCAATAGAGTTAGATAATGTTTGAGATTCTAATTCACCTGATAATAATTTGATGTTAGCGTGGTTAAATGGCAGGTAATTATTTACCTCCTTTTGCATGTTTATTCTTTGTACCAACATATAATACAAGATAAAATACATCATACCTATATTTCCCAACAACACAAATAATTTACTAATAAAGGAAGGGATAATTTGTCCGAGTTTTTCTTGCATGGTTGAAATCAACTCGGGCGAAAACAACTGTCTTCCTGTTAACTCAACCATTTTAGCATCCAATACTTTAATCGGACCAATGATGGTATCGGGATTTGAAACAATTTGAATTATTTTACTATACAACAAATTACTAAAAGTAATTACTGGAACTAAAACAATAATAAATGATATGAGTATAATTAAGATTGCACTAGTTGAAGACCTCCATCCTTGCTTATCAACCATGTAGTTCATCATTCGCCTGAACAAAACAAAAAATATAAGTGCACCTAAAAAAGAGGTAATAAAATCGCTAAGTAGGTATACAATAAATAAACCAAATGCATTTAGCGCCAAATAGGCAATGGTGCGTTTATTAAACTGGATTTGATTGCTCATGGCTTTGAATTATTACATCAGCAAAGTAAACAAAATTGCACAAAAAAAGCAGTCCCGGTATAGGGACTGCTTTTATAAATGATCTAACTACTGATAAAAATTATTCAGTAATTGTTAATTTTTTTGTTGTGCTTAATCCATCAACAGAAACGTTTACAAAGTAAACACCTGCTTTAATATTGCTTAAGTTTAAAGAAACATTGTTACTACCTGCAGCCATTTTACCTGGGTTAACTGTAGCAACAGTTTGGCCTAATAAGTTGGTGATTGATACAGCAACGCTACCTGTTTGCTTTAAATTAAAACTAACAGTAGTACTACCATTTGCAGGGTTAGGATATATGCTGCTAATAGCAACTAAATCGTTTTCTGCAACACCTACGTTTAAACTGGTTAAATGGAAACCTGTTTCTAAGAATAAATCTGCAACAAACGCATGGCCTACAAGGTAATTACCTGCCCAATTTGCGTTTTGACCATAAGCATTCCATTGAGGTTGGAATTGGCAAGAGTTAAAATATGTAGGGTTTGTATAAGTGACACCACTAGTTGATTCATTGTAAAGATAAAGAGTACCAAAGGTATTAGCACGTCTAATGGTATCATTCTTTGCAGCTGCTGTATCCTTTTGGTAAACAATAACGGCAGTATCTCCATTTAACACAGCTTTTACACCAGATTTAAATGTAGCAGTAAAGCCAACTAAATTACCTTGCGTTACTGCAATACTTGGAGCAGTTAACTGAGCAAATTTACTCCCGAATAAAGTTTGATTTGAACTTGATGATGTGGTATCAAAAGGTGAATTACTCCTGTTATTTCCAAGCAAGAATGTATCAATTTTAACCAAACTAGTAGGCATTAACTTTGTACTGTTCCACTTCAATAAGCTCACTTTATCCATTGCTCCTCCAGTAAAATTTGTTTTTGTAATATTTGCATTTGCAAAATATGCAACAAATACGGTATCAATTACCTCTTCTTTAATACCATTGGTATCGTTATCAGTGCTATCTACATTTCTCAAATAAACATATTGAAAGAAGATTGAATCTAATTTATAAGGATTATGTTGAGATAGAATTATACCAGGTTTTTCAGTATTTTCAATTAAAACATCCTTTGGATCTAAAACATGTCCAAAACTCTGGAAAGATGCACGATTTATCGTTCCATCTGCTCTAACAATCTTAAAATTTGAATCTGCGGTTACAAAAGTTATTGATTGTTTTAATACTGCGTCTAATTGACTTTTACCACCTTGAAATTCAGTAACAAAGTTAAGTGGCTGATACCATGATTGAACAACAGCTTTTTTTGCTCTTGTACTGTTTGTGTTAACATGATCAGTATTTACAACTACTGGAATTGATTTTACACGTAAATCTACGTTACCTTCTTTAACTAGAGCGGTGCTATTGCCCATTTGAGCAAAAGCAAAACCAGCTGTAAGAATCATTGATGCGCTTAGTAATAGCTTTTTCATAATATTTATTTTCAGTTATGTTAATTTTAAATTCTAATACTCCCACAAAACTAATCTTTTTTGGGTTTTATCAAAGTAAAGACTAATAGTTGCAAAAAAAAGTTGCAGCAAGTAATAACCTTGCTTATTTATCAATCCACTTATAATCCTCTTTAATCAACTCAATTAACTCTTTCACTGCTGTTTCTTTCTCAATCCCTTTTTTTACAACCTCTTTACCTCGGTAAAGTGTAATTTTACCTACGCCACTACCAACATAACCATAATCAGCATCTGCCATTTCTCCCGGACCGTTAACAATACAGCCCATTATGGCAATTTTTACGCCCTTTAAATGGTCAGTTTCTTTACGAATCATGGCTGTTGTTTCTTGTAAATCAAATAGTGTTCGTCCGCAGCTTGGGCAGCTTATGTATTCTGTTTTAGTTATTCGTGCTCTTCCGGCCTGCAAAATACCAAAAGCTATTTGATTAACACGGTATTGTTTTATTTTACTATCGCTTAGCAAAATACCATCACCAAACCCATCTACCAACAAACTACCACAATCGGTTGATGCATGCAGCATGAACTCTTCTTCGTTTGAGGTATCGTAACTACGTACTACAAATATTGGAGTTTGTAATTGCTTTGAAGTTAATGTAAAAAAAACATTACGTAAATCAGCCAGTGCATGCTGGTTCTTACTATCTAACATAAGAACTACATTTTCGGTTGTGCTTAATTTTCCTATCAGTTCGTTGTTAATTTCCTCCGTGGTAAGTTTTATAAAATTAACCGCTGAACTTAGCATTGAACTACTTAAATACTCCTCAGCTGTATATAATGGAAAATTATTGGTTTTATCAGTAAGTAAATTCCAAGTTGTGGCATCATAAATTCCTTTAACACCATTTGGCAACATAAAATTGATGGTGTTTTTACCAAAATATATGTAATCACAACCTAAATCGGCCATGTGCCACTTATCTAATTTAACATCATAAATATGGCCCACTTCGTTTAAATCAGTTGGTGTAGTATTGTTGTTCAAACTAAAATCAGCAACCACACGAGGTACATTTGTACCGCCAATATTTCCAATTTCATACGTATTACGTTTACGATAATCGTATGGATTCCAATCGTTACTTGGGCTACAAATATTTTTAATAGGCTGATGCGCAGCCCGATTACTATATCTTGCCACTAACTTTTGTGCAACAGGCACTTCAAACTCAGGATCTTCGGTTAATGATACTCGAACGGTATCCCCTATTCCATCTTCAAGCAAAGCACCAATTCCAAGTGCACTTTTAATTCGGCCATCATCACCATCACCAGCTTCAGTAACCCCTAAATGTAATGGGTACATCATGTTGTTTTCATTCATTGTCTTAACCAATAAACGATAAGCTTCCACCATCACTTGGGTGTTACTGCTTTTCATACTCAACACAATATTATAAAACCCTTCATCTTCGCAAATACGCAAAAATTCCAAGGCGCTTTCTACCATACCAAGTGGAGAATCGCCATATCTACTCATAATTCTATCGCTTAAGCTTCCATGGTTAGTACCAATTCGCATGGCTGTTCCGTATTCTTTACATATTTTTACTAATGGTGTAAATTTTTCTCGAATACGGTCCAGCTCTTCAGCATAATCTGCATCAGTGTATTCGATAATATCAAACTTCTTTTTATCAGCATAATTACCCGGATTAACTCGTACTTTTTCTACAATCTTGGCAGCAACTTCTGCCGCATTTGGAGTAAAGTGAATATCGGCTACTAAAGGAACAGAGATACCACGAGCATGTAATTCTGCTTTTATATTTTCAAGATTTTTTGCCTCCTTAATACTGGGTGCTGTTAGTCTCACTAACTCACATCCTACTTCCACCATACGTTGTATTTGAGCCACAGAAGCAGCAGTATCCATGGTATCTGTTGTGGTCATGCTTTGAACACGAATGGGGTAATCGCTTCCCATGTATAAATTACCAATTTTTACTGTTGATGTTTTCCTACGTTTATATTGGTGTAAACTACCACAAAAACCTGCTATATTTTGAGAATGTTGCATGTGAATTATATTTCTAAACGATGTATATATATTTTTAAAAGTGCGTAAAATTAAGGATCAATTTTAGATATCGCCCAGCTGTGGCCTTATTACAATTTCTTCTACATCAGCACTACTACTTAACTCATAAATGGCCTTAATAGTTTTGGCTACATCATCTGCCTGTATAAATCTACTGGCTGGAAAATCAACCCCAGCCCAAGCATTGGTTAAAGTTGCACCTGGCATAACAGCAGTAACCCTAATACCATAATTTTTTAACTCGTGACGTAATTGTTTGCTTAAACCTAACATGGCAAATTTGCTTATACTGTATGAGCCCCCCGCCTCGTAGGCTTGTAAGCTTGCAATAGAACAAATATTAAAAATGTGTCCACTTTTATCCTTCATCATAGCAGGTAAAAAACCACGACTAATATAATATGCACTGGTAACATTAGTTTGTAATAAATGTTCAAGTGTTCCATCTTTTTCCTCAATTACTTTACCAGGTATAAACACGCCTGCATTATTTACCAAAACATCAACACGATTGTAAATATTGTTTACTGCATCAATAAACATTTTAACCTCATCGGCTTTACTCACATCACACATTAACATGGTGTGTTTACCCTCTGGATTAATGGCATTTAATTTATTAGCTAGTTCTATTAGTTCACTGTTGTTACGCGCACAACCAGCAACATTAAATCCCATGTGGGCAAAAGTTTCTACAATTGCTAAACCTATTCCTTTGGTACAACCGGTTACAACAATGGTTCTAAGCATACTTGATTTTATTTATAAAATTAAAACGTCAAAAATAGGCTTAAGTATGCATATATTTACAGCCAAATACAACTAAGATTTGCTATGAAGTTTTTTGAGCATTTTGGAAACTACACCATGTTTTTACTTGGTTTGTTTAAACGCCCCGAGCGGTTTAAGGTTTTTTCCAAACAAACATTACACGAAATGAGTTCAATTGGTGTCGGTTCTTTTGGCATTGTTTCATTGATTTCTGTATTTACGGGTGCTGTTTCAACTATACAAATAGGGGTACAATTGGTAAGTGGCTTAGTGCCAGATTATATGTTAGGCACCTTTGTTAGAGATAGTAATATTTACGAATTTTCGCCAACCATTACTTGTTTGGTATTGGCAGGTAAAGTGGGCAGTAGCATTGCATCAGAAATGGGCACAATGAAAGTTACCGAACAAATTGATGCCTTAGAAATTATGGGTATTAATTCTGCTAATTACTTGGTTTTGCCTAAAATCTTAGCAGGTGTTTTAACGATTCCTCTTTTGGTTGTTTATGCCATGGTACTTTCTATTATTGGAGGCGCAATATCAGGTGTTATGGGCGATATTATTAGTGTTGATGAATATGTAAGAGGCTTGCGTGTTGATTTTGTACCTTTTTCGGTTTGGTTTGCATTAATTAAAGCAACCACTTTTGCCTTTTTAATTACAAGCATTAGTGCATACCACGGCTACCGTACAGAAGGCGGTGCACTTGAGGTAGGAAGAAGCAGCACCATGGCTGTTGTATATAGCGCAGTTGCAGTAATTATTTTCGACTACATTCTTTCTGATATTTTATTGGGGGCATAAAACTATGATTCAATTAAAAAATATTAAAAAAAGTTTTAACGGTAAAATAGTGCTTGATGATATTTCGGCTAGCTTCTATAAAGGCAAAGCTAATTTTGTTATTGGTGCAAGTGGAAGCGGAAAGAGTGTTATGATGAAATGTATGGTGGGCTTATTAGATGTTGACCAAGGTGAAATATTTTATGGCCAAGATGATTTTGTGAATAAAAGCTATGAAGAACGTAAGCTGATTAGAAAAGAAATTGGCATGCTGTTTCAAGGTACAGCATTATTCGATTCGTTGAGCGTTGAAGACAACATTGCATTTCCGCTACGCATGTTTACCAAAATGACACAAGAAGAAGTTTTAGATCGGGTAAACTTTTGTTTGCAAAGGGTAAATCTGAGTAATGTAAACAAACTATACCCATCCAACCTTAGTGGCGGAATGAAAAAACGTGTAGGTATTGCACGTGCCATTGCACTAAACCCAAAATATTTGTTTTGTGATGAGCCTAACTCTGGATTAGATCCTCTTACCTCTCGCTTAATAGATGAGTTGATTAAAGAAATTACTGTCGAGTATAACATCACTACGGTTATTAATACCCACGATATGAAAAGTTTATTCGAAATGGGCGATAACATCATATACATTTACCAAGGTAAAAAAGAATGGGAAGGCGAAAAATCTTTAATTAGAAGTTCGGGCAACACCAGGTTATTGGAATTTATGAAGGCTTCGGAGTTTTAAACTAGCGTTATTCCATAATTTTTTGTCAAATCCAACAATAATATCCCTAAAAAAGTCATAGTATACATTCAAATAATATAACACAAGGCTTGGATTATCTGATGCGAAAAACAAGCAATTGTTTTATTAAAATATCTGAATCAATTTATATTAACTTTACATTTATTAAATAAACAAATTTATACCATGTACAAACGTGTAATTATTACGATTTTGGTAATAAGTTTTATGGTTACCGCTTGCAGCCACTACGATGAAATTCAGAAAAATGCAAAAGAGAGCACAGCAGGCGATGACGAAAGCCACAACTCAGGACAAAACTGCATGAATTGCCACAGCAAAGGCGGCAATATTGAGGCGGTTAGAGCAGGTGGTTGGTGGAACATAGCCGGTACTGCTTACCAATCGGGCAGAGTGGCCAAAGAAGGAAGTATTGAATTATGGACTGGGCCAAACAGAACAGGTTCTTTAATTTATAAATTAGCAATTGACGAATTAGGAAACTTTTATACCGGTAAAATCGTTGATTTTAAAGGTGGTGCGTTTCCTGTTTTGGTTGATAAAAACGGAAACATGAATAAAGCCATGCAAAGCTCAACTTTAAATGGAGCTTGTAATAGTTGTCATGGTGTTAGCACTAAGGTAATCTCTTTTAATTAATGGTGATGAAAAAAATATTATACTTATCAATAACCGCTTTAACACTAAGTTTAAGTGCTTGTTATTATGATACAGAAGAAGAGTTATATCCAAATAGCTTTAGCGGAAATACAGACACTGTAAATGTAACCTACAGCAAGACCATTGCTCCGATGTTAGCAGCTAATTGCAACAACTGCCATAAAGCAGGAGGTATCTCGCCAAATTTAACAGCCTATGCGAGTGTATTTGCAAATAAAGCTCGTGTTAAAGCCCGTGCCATTGATGGCAGCCCATCTCCTATGCCTACAGGTGGTTTAATGAATTTAACCAATAGAAATAAATTGGCTACATGGATAGCAGCTGGAGCTCCTAACAATTAATATTCATGAAAAAAATTCCAATTATATTAACCTTGTTATTTGCTAACAATTTGTTTGCTCAAAACGACTTATTAAAAATGATGGAGGAAGAAGCGCCATCAAAACCAACACCAGTATTTGCAACATTTAAATCAACACGATTGGTAAATTTGCATACCAACGAGCAGATGAAAGCTAAACATTTAGACTTTCGCATTCAACATCGTTTTCAACCGATGCAAATTGATAAAGAAAATGTATATGGGTTTTACAACATGTTTGGCATTGATGGAGCAGTAATGCGTTTGGGTTTTGAATATGGCGTTACAGATAAACTAATGATAGGCCTTGGCAGAAGTAATATAGGTAAAACCTACGACTTAATGGCCAAGTATAAAATACTGCAACAAACACGCGGGAAAAAAAGCATGCCAGTAAGTGTAAATTACTTTGGTAACATAGGAATTAATACATTAGAATTTAGTGATAAAACACGTAACAATTTTTTCACCTCTAGGTTATCATTTGTAAACCAACTTATCATCACACGTAAGTTTAACGATTATGTTTCGGTAGCCATTTCACCAAGCATGGTTCATCAAAATTTAGTAGAGAATAAATCGCAATCACATGATATTTATGCACTAGGATTGGGTGCTTCTATAAAAATATCAAGAAGTGCACGTTTTAATTTTGAATACATACCCCGTTTAAATGCACGTAACGAGAAAAAATTAGATGGAACTCTTTTTTATGATGCTATTGCTTTTGGCTTAGATATTGAAACTGGAGGACATGTATTTCAATTACACTTTACCAATGGAGCAGGATTGATTGAACAACAATTTATATCACAAAATACTAATAAACTTACGCTCAATTCACTTCGTTTCGGATTTAACCTTTCGCGGGTGTTTAGTTTGGAAAAAGAAGGACAATAAAATTAAATTTTACATTAATTAATAATTACACAATGAAAAATACAATCATCATGTTGTTTGCTTTAATTGGATTAAGTATCAGCGCGTCAGCACAAATATATCGCACAGCAAGCGGTAAAATTAGTTTCTTTAGCAAAACTCCAGTTGAGGATATTGATGCAAAAAGTAATAGTACTGTGGTGTTGCTTAATACCAATAACAATGAAGTAGTTTTTCAGGCTCAAAACACCTCATTTAAATTCCCTAACAAGCTAATGGAAGAACATTTTAATGAGAAATACATGGAAAGTGAAAAATATCCAAACAGTATTTTCTCTGGAAAAATTAACGAAACCATTGATTATACCAAAGAGGGAAGCTATGATGTTACCGTTACGGGCAAACTTAATATACATGGGGTTGAACAACTAAGAACCTTTAACGGTAAAGTTGTGGTAAAAGATCAAAGCATACAATTAATTAGTTATTTTAAAGTAAAATTAGCGGATCATAATATTGATATACCCAAATTGGTTGTTGCAAAAATTGCTGAGGTAATTGATGTGCATGTAGACACTACCTTAATACCAAAAAAATAACACCAAAGTAAAATACTAAAACGCAACCCAAAAGGTTGCGTTTTTTATTTAATCAATTTTAAAATATAAGTTATGTTTATAAACTAACCAAAGCGGCCAAGCACACTCCACCAATAATGGCCATTACTTTGTTTCTACTAAATCGGTGTTCTTCGCTGTTCTCGAATAAAATGGTGGTAGCAATATGTAAAAATGTACCTACCACAAAGGCCATTAAATACTCGAACAAATGCGGATCAACACTGTTTTTAAGTAATGAACTTATACCCGCTCCCATGGCACTCATACTGGCATAAATTACAATAAACCATTTTAATAATTTTGGCTTAACATGGCTTGCTTTTAAAATACTTACCATAGCAAAAGCAGCTGGCATTTCATGACTAACAATGCCAAACAAAAAAGACAATTCGCTCTTGCTATTTTCTAACAAACCACTGCCCAAAGGCATGCCTTCCATAAAACTATGTAAACTTAAACTAATAAGAATTTCGTAAGGTATAATTTTGTTGGGTTTACCATGCTGGTGTAAATGTAAATGTCCATGCTCAACCCCACGCGAAAACTTCTCTAAAAATACCTGAAAGAAAAAACCCGCTAACAACAATATGCCAGAAAGCACATTTGCCTCAGCATAAATGTGAGGTATTAAATGAAATAACACCACAGAAAGTAAATAAGCACCTGCGAAAGCAAGTACAACTTTTATGTTAAGTTTATTACTAAGGTTTGCAAAATAGGCAATAATACCTCCTGCTAAAGGAAAAATAATTAACAATATATAAAACCACCAACTCATTTATTTGAATCTATTTTTTTACTAATCAATACCGAAGCAAAATAACCAAACACACATCCGGTTATAGCTCCACAAATTACATCAAAAGGATAATGTACACCAACATAAACTTGCGATAAAGCAATACTTGCTGCCCAAATTAGTGCATATGGTAACATACGTGGCAAGCGCAACTTAAATAACATGCTGAAATAAACCGCTACTGCAAAATGATTGGTAGCATGTGCACTTATAAAACTATAACCTCCTCCACAGTAGGTAAGTAAATGTACTTTATTTTTAAAAATTGGGTCGTTACAAGGCCGTAAACGCTCAAATGTGTTTTTAATTAAATTGGCGCTAAATTGATCCGATATCAACACTAATAAACCCGCACCTACTGCAATCCATAACGCTTGATTACCATATATTTTCCAGGCAAACCAAAGTGCTAAAAAATACAATGGAATCCATGTTTTAGGTTGGCGCAACCAAGGACATAGCCAATCCATAAAAGGATTTTGCCAACCATTATTTATGGCTAAAAACCATTCCGAATCTATTTGTTTAAGTAAATCAAACATGCTTGCGTCCAACTATTATTAATCTATCGGCATCTTTTACATCAAACTCATCTAAATTGTAATTGCCATATACAGCTACTTTATCAAACCCCGCAATATCAAATAACCTTTCAAAATCAGCTAATCTTAATACTTGTACCTCTTCAATAAAGCTATAAGTTTTACCATTGTGACTAAATTCAATTCGCTTCAGCAAAATACCATTTTTAACTTCTTTGTAAATATTAAATTGTATATCATCTATTACCTTTTGCTCGTAAGGAACTAAGCTATCCAATACACAATCTACATTCATAAAATCAATAACCAAAAGGCCATTAGGTTTAAGTATTTGGTTTATTTGGCGCATTACATTTTGATTGGTATCATCACAATCAAAATAACCAAAACTAGTAAATAAGTTTAAAGCTACATCAAAAATACCTTGATATGGTAAATGCCTTAAATCTTGTACTTCAAAATGCAACCTGCTGTTTTCAGAAACTTTTGCGGCAACAATACTCTGAGCGGCTAAATCTACGCCCATCACATTAAACCCCAAACTATTTAAATAAATACTATGGCGACCTTTGCCACAAGCCAAATCAATTAATTTTTGCTCGTGCACAAGCGACAAAAGATTTACTAAGTTTCTTAAAAAAAACTCTGCTTCACGCTCATCGCGGTTTTTGTATAAAATGTGATAATAGGGCGAGTCGAACCACTCGCTAAACCATTCTTTATTAACTTGCATTGATTTGGCAAGTTTAGTTTTTTTATGCCTAATACCGAAAGCACATCATCAAAAGGTTAACAAAATAAGAACAAACAGCAGTTAAATATTTTACTTATGAAGCTATTTTTAGCTCTGTTTTAAAATCTATTTAAGATAATAAAGTAATTTTTACATAAAGCAGCAACGTTATCAACAGATTACAAATCAAACTTGGTAAACAAGCTTTCAAATGATATTTTTGCCGTCCCTAAAAACAGTGTAACGTGACTTTAATTAAATCAATTTCAGGCATTAGAGGTACAATTGGCGGTAAAACGGGCGATGCCCTTACCCCTATTGATGTGGTAAAATACACCGCAGCCTTTGGAAGCATTATTAAAAAAGACAAAGAAACTTGCCGCATTGTGGTAGGTAGAGACGCCCGTATTAGTGGCGATATGGTAAACCGTTTGGTTACTGGAACATTAATTAGCTTAGGCATTGATGTAATTGACCTTGGATTAAGCACCACACCAACCGTTGAGTTAATGGTTACTGAAGAACATGCCGATGGTGGTATTATTTTAACTGCTAGTCATAACCCCAAACAATGGAATGCACTTAAGTTGTTAAACGAAAAAGGTGAATTTATTAGTGATGAAGTAGGCAAACAAGTGCTTGCTTTAGGCGATAAGGCTGAGTTTGATTTTGCTCCAGTTGATAAATTAGGTACTGTAACTGAAAGACGCAACGCCATTAAAAAACACATTGATAAAATTCTTGCTTTAGAGTTGGTTGACGTAGAAGCTATTAAAGCTAAAAACTTTAAAATAGTAGTTGATGCAGTAAACTCTATTGGTGGTATTGCAGTTCCGATGTTGCTCAAGGCATTGGGTGTTAATGATATTTTAGAAATATACTGCACTCCTGACGGAAAGTTTCCGCATAACCCAGAGCCATTGCCAGAGAACTTACATGAAATATCAAACCAAGTGGTTCGTTCGAAGGCAGATTTAGGTATTGTGGTTGATCCAGATGTAGATCGTTTGGCATTGGTAAACGAAGATGGCAGTATGTTTGGCGAAGAATATACATTAGTTGCTGTTGCTGATTATGTGCTTAAAAATGTAAGCAACGAAACATTAGAAAGATTAGGCCATAAACGTAACAGTGTATCTAACTTATCATCAACACGTGCATTACGCGATGTAACCGAAAAACAAAAAGGGAGCTATAGTGCTAGTGCAGTTGGAGAAGTAAATGTGGTTCAAATGATGAAAGACACACAAGCTGTAATTGGTGGCGAAGGTAATGGTGGTATCATATATCCTGAAAGTCATTATGGTCGTGATGCAATGGTAGGAATAGCATTATTCTTAACTCATTTGGCCAAATCAAACAAACTATGCAGTATTTTACGTAATAGTTATCCTGATTATTTTATAGCCAAAAAGAAAATTGAATTAACCCCAGATATTAACTTAGATGGGTTGATGCAAAAAATACAAGACAAATATAGCAAGCAACCTATTAATACAGTTGATGGGGTAAAAATTGAGTTTGATAAAGAGTGGGTGCACCTTCGCAAATCAAACACCGAACCTATTATCCGAATTTATGCCGAAAGCCAAAGTGAAGCAACTGCAAACCACCTAGCCGAAAAGCTGATTATGGATATGAAACAATTTATTAAGTAAGAATAAATAAAATATTGTGGTTAAAAACCACAACGCATAAACTAAAAATAGCATGGCATTAAAATGTGGAATTGTAGGATTACCCAACGTAGGTAAATCTACTTTATTTAACTGTTTAAGTAACGCTAAGGCACAAGCGGCTAACTTTCCGTTTTGTACTATAGAACCCAATGTTGGAACCATTACCGTTCCGGATGAGCGCATGAATGAGTTAGCAATATTGATAAACCCGCAACGTATTGTTCCTACCACCATAGAAATAGTTGATATTGCTGGATTGGTTAAGGGTGCCAGTAAAGGTGAAGGTTTGGGTAATATGTTTTTGGCTAATATTCGTGAAACAGATGCTGTTTTACATGTGTTGCGTTGTTTTGATAACGATAACATAATTCACGTTGATGGTAGTGTAAACCCAATACGCGACAAAGAAATTATTGATACGGAATTACAGTTAAAAGATTTAGACAGTATTGATAAAAAATTACAACGCATCAGTCGTGCTGCCAAAACAGGCGATAAAGATGCAGCCAAAGCAGAAGCCGCTTTATTAAAATATAAAAACCATTTAGAGTCGGGTCAATCGGCAAGAAATTGCCCTGTTACTGAAGATGAAGCTAAGTTTGTAGAAGACATTTATTTATTAACCGCAAAGCCTGTATTATACGTTTGTAACGTTGATGAAGCATCAGTAATAAATGGAAATAAATATGTTGACTTGGTAAAAGAAGCTGCTGCAAAAGAAGGCGCAGGTATGATTATGATTAGCGCGGCTATAGAATCTGATATAGCAGGATTGGAAAGTTTTGAAGACCGACAAGCCTTTTTAGCCGACATGGGTTTAACAGAATCTGGAGTAACCAAGTTGATTAAAGAAGCATACAAGTTGCTTAATTTAATTACATACTTTACTGCAGGTGTGCAAGAAGTAAGAGCATGGACCATTACCAATGGCTTTAAAGCACCACAAGCAGCAGGTGTAATTCATACTGATTTTGAAAAAGGTTTTATTAGGGCTGAGGTAATAGCATATAACGATTTTATTTCATACAAATCGGAAGCAGCAGTTAAAGAAGCTGGTAAAATGCGTGTTGAAGGGAAAGAATACACCGTAGCAGATGGTGATGTAATGCACTTTAGATTTAACGTTTAATAACACTACTTTTTTATGAAAAAATTATTAGTTACCCTTTTAGTATTGGTTACTGCAGTAAGCGTAGCCGAAGCAAAAAAATCAAAGAAACCAAAATTGACAAATGGGTTGTATGCCGAAATGCAAACAACACGTGGTACTATCTTATTGCGTTTGGCCATGGATAGTATACCAATGACTGTTGCCAACTTTGTTGGCCTTGCAGAAGGTAAAATTAAAAATACCGCAAAAGCAGATGGCGTTCATTATTTTGATAGCTTGAAGTTTCACCGTGTAATTGCCAAGTTTATGATACAAGGCGGTGACCCATTGGGTAACGGACAAGGCGGACCAGGTTACAGCTTTAAAGATGAATTTGTGCCACAATACCGATTTACAGGACCCGGCATTTTAGCTATGGCCAATGCAGGTGCTGGAACAAACGGAAGCCAATTTTTTATTACACACGTAGCTACACCATGGTTAGATAACCGACATACCATATTTGGTTTTGTAGTAACAGGTCAAGATGTAGTAGATGCCGTGCAACAAGGCGACTATATTGTAAAAGTAAAAATTATACGCAAAGGCAAAAAAGCTAAAAAGTTTAATGCAGCTAAAGTATTCGATGAATTAAGAGCTAAATAAAATGTACTTCATCTTTCAAAAAAATCCCGTTAGTTAACTAGCGGGATTTTTTTGTATAGTTTATTTTTGCGCTTCACAGCCATTTCGCTGCGCTACAGGCTGCACCACGTGTTCCTTGCTACGAAGCATGTCCCGAATGCTTGCATACTCGGGAGTAGCTCACTGCAACGGCTAAACCGGGCTTAATTTCCTGAAAAAATTATGCTAAACTGTAAAATAATTATTCAAAAAAATTAAAAAAAATTATTGGGGGTTGCCACCCCTTCCGAAGGTTCAGATTAGCTATTCAAAATTTAACCACCTCATAAATATTCATTTATAACTACTTCATTTTTCGCATAATTATTTAACTTGGCTCTCTGATTTTCGACATTCAATAAAGCGAAATAACACCACTTGAAAACAACAAAGATGAGTTACAGCATATCAGTAATTATTCCAAACTACAACGGTAAACACCTTTTAGAAGAAAATATTCCATATGTTTTTTCAGCATTAGAAACATCAAAAATATCCGATTTTGAAATCATCATATCTGATGACCATTCCGCTGATGATTCTGTTGCTTTCATCAAAAAAACTTACCCTACCATTAAAGTAATAGAAAACCATCAAAACATAGGTTTTTCTGGTAACACAAATACAGGTATTCGTGCGGCAACAAAAGATTTGGTATTTATATTAAACACCGATGTGCAATTAACAAACGAGTATTTTGTTCATCAAATACCACTTTTTAACCATGATGATACATTTGGAGTAATGGGAAAAATTATTGGATTAAACTCCGATAAAATACAAGATGGAGCAAAATATCCCAACTATTCTTTTGGCGATATTAAAGGAACAGCCAATTACATTAACTTAAATAAAACCACACATTACAGTTTATTTATGTCGGGTGCCAATGCCCTTGTTAACAGAAAAAAACTAATAGAAATAGGTTGCTTCAACGAAATTTATAACCCTTACTACAGCGAAGATTTAGATCTGGGAATAAGGGCTTGGAGGTTGGGATATAAAATTTATTTCGAATCACGATCCATTTGCCGACATCCAAACTCTGCAACCATAAAAAAAGAACCAAGCCACAAAGTACGCGTTATATCCAAACGCAACAAAATGTATTTACATTATCTGCATTTAAACGGAATTGAGTTGATATATTTCTTACTTAAAATAACATTAAAAAGCTTTTTCAGAACACTTGCGTTGGATGGTAATTACGTAAAATCATACTATTTATTTATTAGCTCTTTTACAAAACTACAAGCTGTTAAAAATAATTTTAAGCAATTGCAACATGCTAAAAACAGCCACCTTAAAATGGGCCAAGTAATTGCCCAAATTAAAACAAGCATTGTACCATCCGAGATTCAAAAGTTTTAACATCCATTAACCAAATCAGCAAAAAAGTGGTGGGTCGTTTTAACTTCATATCTTGCGGGGTGTTACACGTTACGCAACTAAAAAATGAATGCTAATCTTGGGGGAAGCTTACATCTACCAAAGCATCAGAAAACTAAGCCGAGGTAAACTTTAAAAAAAATAAAATAACCTCTAATATCTTCATGCTAAGGCATCTGGATAAGAAATAATTTTAAAACACATTTCAAAAAATAAATACTCCTTCTCAAAAATTTAAGTTGGTTTTTAATACAATAATTTCTTTATTTGGTATTGTATAAAACCCCAAAAAATGAATATCACAGACCCCAATTCATCCTATTTATTTAAAAATAATGCGAACCCTTTATCCGTTTATATCCGAATAAAACTTCGCAATATTGGATGTATGGTGTTATTAGGCGAACCTTTAATGGGTTTTAGTTTCGCAGATATGTAAGTTAGCGGTAAGCCTAACTGACAAGAATCCAAAAATATAATGAAGCAAAAAAAGAAAATATTTGAACAACATCTTTATCATGAAATAGAAGATGAAGAAAAGGCTGAAGAGTATTTAGAAAACTCGCTTCCTCTTATTGGACATATTGTTATGTATTTTAACGGACTGGAAAAATCACTTGATAGAATAATCTGTGAAATATTTACAGACAGAACTGACTCAACGGGACTAATAGTTTTACATAAAATGAACTATTCCACTAAAGTTGACTTGTTTAAACGATTTAGCGATGACTTTCACTCTGCTTGTGACATAAAAATTGAAGGTTATGAAAATCTAATAACTAATTTAAAGGAATCTGGCAGACTTCGTAACTTGGTTGTTCACGCGGACTGGGAAAACACCGATGATGATGGCTACACTTATGTGAACTTGAGAATTTCTACAAATGGAATGGAACAAGAGTATTTACAATTTTCAGAAGATTCACTAACAGAAATTATAGAACTCATCATTAAGACGAGAAAACAACTTGGCGAATATTGGGAAAAGAGAAATGAAGAGTTATACAAAAATTGATTGAAGGCTAATAGCACTTAGATTTCGGAATAGATAACACTAAATGACAAAACAAAAAATCAAATCATTTGACAATGTGAGCCGACTAAAAAAAATCATAGTCGTGACAGGAATTTTTGTTTCATTATTTGGTGGAATGTTTATGGCAATTATTGCAATAGACAATTTTAAAAACTATGACAATCCATATTTATTTGGTTTTACCTTTGGGACATTGGGACTATTATCAGGACTATTATTGGCTAGAAAAATTAAACCTTATGTTATTTTAAATCCTAAAATGCTGACCAACTATTCAAGCCTTTCAATTATGTTTACGATAGGTTTTATCGGAATTTCTATGTTAGGCGGACAGTATTTTAACACTACAACATCGACTTTATACAAATGCGACACTTTTATTGTTCTAGACAAAGAATTTTATAAAGGTGGCTTTAGAAGACCTGAAAAAAATATTTTAATATTAAATGTAGAAGGGGTAAGCAAACGACTTCTTTGTAGACAAAATTTTTGGCAAACAATTTCGGTTGGACAGACAACAAATGCTTGCATTTACAAAAGTCCAATCGGCTTTGACTATTTAACTTTGACTGTCGACAAATGAGAAAGCCAACCGCTAACACGGGCTTAGCAAAAGTGGCGGTTTATTGCTACGCAGACAGATTTGTGGTTAAAGGAAATTTGTACTCCGCATGAAAATTATTCATAAAAATCGCCACCTTCGCCAAGCCCGGGAACGTTATATGCAATTATAAAAGACCGTTGAACAGAATATTAATAACAATTTTTTTATTAGTTCCTTCAATTTCAAAAGCTGAAGGACAAGACTTCCTAGTGCTAGTCTCTGACATATTCACTTTAATTGTTGTATTTACTCTTTGGACACTGGGAATACTTTTTCTCTTCCTGACACTGAAAGCATTTGGCAGGAGAGTCATTAATAATAAGACAAGAGTTACAATTTGGATAGTTGGACTTTTACTTGCTACTTTTAACTGGACAATGGTGAAGTACGACCCAAATCCTTATTCTGGTCCAATTGACGGCTTAATTCATAGAGATATACTACAAAAAAGAAGAACAATTGACTCCTTAGAAATCATAACTTGTAAACCCGATAGTACAATTGAAACGACCATTGCTTCTGTTGACAGCAATGAAGTAGGTATATACATTTGGTTGAATAATAAAAAACATTTTGTGTGTAAAGCGACCACAAGCTTAAATCAAAAGCAACAAGACTCTTTAACAATGACTATTGTGAGAGGTTGGCAGAAAGAATAAATGCATATAACAGCGGTCTGAACGGCAAGTGCCGCTAATTCAGTAACATCATCATTTTTCTTCGCATTTATTTTCTATCTTGGCAGGACAAATTAACCTTCCGTAGCCGGCACCTGCGTCAGGCCGCGAAACGTTATAAGCAATGGTAGCAGACCCCACAAACTAAAAGAAATCAAGACCCAAATAAACATTTAAAAATGGACATCTTATTCAAACCATTTATTGACCATTTTTCTACTAATCAAAAATTAAGCGAAAATACAATAGCAGAAATATGTAATCATTTGTCAGTTTTAGATTTGGACAAAAAGTACGTTCTTATTAAAGAAAACCAACGACACGACTTTGC
Organism: Bacteroidota bacterium; assembly: GCA_027482225.1. Taxonomy (GTDB): domain Bacteria; phylum Bacteroidota; class Bacteroidia; order UKL13-3; family UKL13-3; genus UBA6183. The sequence continues at coordinate 21,447 of JAIXWD010000016.1, read as the reverse complement.
ATATTTTGTAATAAAAGGTGCTGTGAGAAGTTATTATCTGAAAGACGGTGTAGAAGTGAACACTTGGTTTGCTTTGGAGAATGATATGGTTGGTTCATTGCATAACTTTAAGGGCAATCCTTCGAGAGAAACTATTGAGTTAATTGAAAATAGTACGCTTATTTCAATCAACCTAAAACAAGTAAAGCCTTTAATGTTTTCAAATATTCAAATTGCTAATTTTATCAATGCAATAATAGAAGACTATGCTTTATTTTTAGAGGACAAGATTTACTTTTCACAAATGATGAGTTCAATTGATAAATATCTGATATTGCTTGATAAAGAACCACAAATTTTCCAACGTATTCCGCTTACATACATTGCTTCCTTTCTTGGAATTTCAAGAGAAACACTTAGCCGTTTGAGAGCAAAATGATTTTGTGACATTTGTCAAATGAATTCATTTTTATGCATTACAATTTTGCAGTCTAAAATTGATAATAAAGATGAATGTAACAACTCAAAACAACAGACTTTTATCCATAGACCTTGCTAGAGGGTTGGCAGTATTTTTTATGATTGCTGTTCATACTCTTATGGTATTTGCAAATGAAGAAGTAAAAAACTCGGTATTCGGACAAATCATAGGATTTTTGGGTGGACCACCAGCTGCGCCAGTTTTTATGACTTTGATGGGATTTTCATTTATCTATTCAAGAAATTCAGAATTGAAGCCAAGATTATTAAGTGGCTTAAAAATATTTTTATCGGGATACATATTAAATTTCATTAGGGGTGTTCTTCCATTCACTCTTTCTAACCAATTACAAATGGATATTGCAAAAACATTCCCTTCAGAAATAGTAAATGAATACACTATTTTAACTTTAGTTGACATTTTACAATTTGCTGGAATTGCATTAATGATTATGGCACTTATTCAGGAGTTTAAAATCAACAAGTATATCATACTATTTACTGCATTTCTGATTAGTTTGCTTTCGCCATTTCTTTGGGGATTAAAGCTAAATATTCCAGTAATTGACCAAATTTTAGAACTGTTTTGGGGAGACCAACCAATAGGTTTAAGTTTTATCGATAATAAAATTGCTTTCCCAATATTTCCTTGGTTATCCTTTCCACTTCTAGGTATGTTTCTTGGCTACACCATGAAAAATACAAATGACCAAAATAGAACTTTTAAGCACTTTGGTATAGGTGGAATTGTAGTTTTATTAATTGGAGTTGCTATTTCATATTCAAACATAGATTACCATTTTAATGATTACTATCATAGCCGTCAAGGTGGTATGTTATTTATGTGCGGTTTTGTAATTTTATGGATCTACATTAATAAATTAATTTTAGACAAAATACCAATGAATAAACTTTTTGAATTACTATTTAAGTGGAGCAATGGAGTTACAAACATATACTTTGCTCAATGGATAATTATTATTTGGAGTATTGCTTTTTTTGGTATTAACCAAAGCTCTTACATCACCATTACTTTATTAATTTTGACATTCACATTTATATCACACTTTATTAATGAATTTATAATATTTAGTAAGAATAAAAACAAGTTAAAACAAACAGAATGAGAATATACCAGGTAACAAAAAGAACCACGGCCAATAAAAAGGGTTTAGCTTAGCTGATGTTCAATTGACAAAAGTGGCAACTAAGTAATACGCAGACAATTTTGTGGTTTATGAAATTTGGTGTAACGAAACTAAATTCGTGTTGGCAGCCAACAACTTATTAAAGCTGCCATCCTTTAGTGGCAATGGCATTACAACCCAACCATATAAACAAACAGACAAAATATGGACGAAATACTAAGACTAATATTACCAATCTATTTTATAATTTACTTCGGACTTGCTTTCGTATTAAAAAGTTTAATTGTTGCAAAACGAATTGGTAAAAATCCGCTTGTGTTACCAAAAGACGACAGTGCTTATGGCCTTATCGGACTTTACTTCAAACTGACATTGATAGCAATGTTAATTTATGTTGCTATTTACGCTTTATTTCCGCATTGGCACGACAAGTTTTTACCAATCACTCAACTTATTAATACAACAACACAATATATCGGACTGATTTTGCTATTTATTTCGTTACTATGGACAGTTATTGCACAAGGACATATGAAAAACTCTTGGCGTATTGGTATTGATAAGGACACTAAAACAGAGTTGGTAATAACAGGACTTTTTTCGATTTCTCGTAACCCAATATTTTTTGGAATGATATTGAGTTTAATCGGACTTTTGTTGACAACGCCAAACGCATTGACAGCATTGTTTTTGACTTTAGGTTATGTTCTTATTCAAATACAGATCCGACTTGAAGAAGAATTTTTAACGAAAGAACACGTACAAGTATATTTGAACTATAAACAAAAAGTAAGACGACTAATATGAAAAAACAGAACCATAGCATACAATCGATTTGGCAATATGTAGGATTTAGTGCTGCTAAGAAAAATTTGTGAAATCTTCCATTACACCGAGGATTTAAACGCTAACAAATCAATCCATTAAAACCTCTATAGCTACTTCGTTTCTGCGGTTAATAACATCCCAAGGTGCGTTATAGCCCATGTATAAATAAGAGCCAACTGTTTTAATTTGATTTTGGTTGAGCACAGTTTCTAATTGCTTTCGGTGAACTTCAACCTTTTCAGCCGAAGAAAAACCACTGTAGGTAACCACTGCTAGGTATTTTTCTCCTTCTTCTACTATTTTAACTTTACTGGATGTTGGCTTTGGTAATTCGTCTTTTTTATATTGCCTAGGCATAACAAAATACATGGTTGATGTATCTCCCATTTTCATCACAACGGGTGCTGTCATTGCGATTTTTTGGTTACTGTCATTACCACCAAAAATATATCCTGCAATTGTTCTAAAACCACTACTCATGCCTTTTTCCATAGAAGTATCAGCTATTGTAGTTTGTGCCACAATCATTTTAGGATATTGCCTAATTTCAACATCACCAATTGTTTTAACCACCTTATATTGGGGTGTTTCAATGTCTCCTGTTTTAAATGATAACAACAACACGATTAAGCCTCCAATTAGCAATAAGATTGCAACAGAAATTAAAAATATTTTCATGGTACAAATATAACAACAAATAACCATTAAGATTTGATTACAAGTAAAATATATCATTTAACCAATTTGATAATTGTATTTTAAATTCCGCATTAAACCAAAATAAAAAACCATAACCAAGCGCATATCAATCGTATGATTTAAGTTATATATCAAATATTCACACAATATTCTTAAACTCGCATTAATAAATTTATCATCCAATATGATTACAATAACACAACGCAGATTTTTGCCCAATAAAATAAAAATTACATCGTGGGATATACTTGCACCATACTTTAACCAATTGCTTGAAAGACCTATTAACAGCATAAACGATTTAGAAAACTGGTTGAAAGATCGCAGCGAACTAGAGGCTTTTGTAAGTGAAGACTTAGCTTGGCGTTATGTTAAAATGACTTGTAACACCGAAGACAAAGAGCTTGAAAACGCGTATTTGTTTTTTGTTACCGAAATAGAACCGCAAATATCACCGATTAATGATAAGCTAAATAGAAAATTAGTTGAATGCCCATTTATTAATGAATTGGAAGAAGAAAAGTATTTTATTTATATGAGAGGCATAAAAAAAGAAATTGAAATATTTAGAGAAGCAAACGTGCCATTAATGGCCGAAATCGCAACAGAAAGTCAAAAGTATGGAAGTATAATTGGCGGCTTAACAGTTGAGATAGAGGGTAAAGAATTAACCTTACAACAAGCAGCAAACTTTTTAAAAAACCCCGATAGAGCAAAACGCGAAGCTGCATTTATAAAAATAAATGACAAGCGTTTAGCCCATGCACAAGAGTTGGATGAATTGTTTAATAAACTTATTGCATTACGTAACCAAGTAGCTTTAAATGCAGGTTTCGAAAATTACCGTGATTATATGTTTGCAGCCTTAGGCAGGTTTGATTATGCCCCTGAAGATTGTTTTGCATTTCATGCAGCCATTCAACAAGAAGTAGTTCCATTAATAAAACAATTTAACGAAAAACGCACCAATGAGTTGGGATATCAACTTCGTCCTTGGGACTTAGAAGTAGATACACAAAACCGAGAAGCCTTGGAGCCATTTACTAGTGGATCTGATTTATTAGATAAAACCGTAAAATGCTTCCGTAAGGTAGATGACTATTTTGCATGGTGTATAGAAACCATGGATAACATGCAACGATTAGATTTAGAAAGCAGAAAAGGGAAAGCACCTGGTGGTTATAATTACCCAATGGCAGAAACCAATGTGCCATTTATATTTATGAATGCAGCATCATCAACACGTGATGTAGAAACCATGGTTCATGAAGGTGGACATGCAGTACATTCATTTCTAAGTAAAGATTTAGAATTAGCTGCATTTAAAAACTGCCCGAGCGAAGTTGCAGAATTAGCAAGCATGAGTATGGAATTAATTAGCTATGATGGCCAAGATGAATTTTACCGTACACCTGAAGAATTTAAACGTGCAAAAGAAGAACACCTAGAAGGCATCATAAAAGTGTTACCATGGATTGCAACAATAGATAAGTTTCAACATTGGATATACACGCATCCTAAACATACAGCCGATGAACGCAAATTATATTGGATTGAATTAAGCAAAGAGTTTGGCACAGGTATGGTAGATTGGAGTGGATACGAGCAAGTGCAATCATATACGTGGCAAAAACAATTACACTTATTTGAAGTACCATTTTATTATATAGAATATGGCATGGCGCAATTAGGAGCATTGGGTGTGTGGCGTAATTTTTTAACCGATAAAAGCAAAGCAGTAAAACAGTATAAGGAAGCTTTAAGCCTTGGATACACAAAACCAATTGGAGAAATATATAAAACAGCGGGAGTTGAATTTAATTTCAGCGATACTTACATAAAATCGTTGATGGAATTTGTAAAAGCAGAGCTAAATAAGTTATAAGAAATTACACTATTAATTCTTTAAAAAACTACCCGCATTTTAAAAGCCACTTTTAGGTTCATTTTTAGCAATAAACACACCAATATGAAAATACTTTGTGTAGGCAGAAATTACAGCGAACACGCTAAAGAATTGGGAAATGAAGTTCCAGAAAACCCAGTAATTTTTAGTAAACCAGATACTGCCTTATTAAAAAATGGAGAGGATTTTTTTCATCCCGAATTTAGTAACGACATACATCATGAAGTAGAGTTGGTAATAAAAATTAGCAAAATGGGAAAAAAAATCCAGCCCAAATTCGCACGTAATTATTTTACAGAAATTGGATTAGGAATTGATTTTACTGCACGTGATATGCAATCAAAACTAAAAGAAAAAGGATTGCCTTGGGAACTAGCAAAAGCATTTGATGGTTCTGCACCTATTGGTGATTTTATAAATGTAGAAGGTATAGATTTATCAAACATCAACTTTAGTTTAAAGAAAAACGATGAAATAGTACAACAAGGAAATACATCTCATATGATTTTCACGTTTGAAGAGATAATAGGTTTTGTATCGCAGTACTTTACCCTTAAAGTTGGCGATTTAATATATACAGGAACACCAGCAGGAGTTAGTAAAGTTAATGTTGGAGATAAGCTAGAAGGTTTTATTGATGATAAGCCCATGTTAAAGTGTAACATTAAATAATGTAAAAATACAGGGATATAGATTAAAAGCGCTTCAGTATATTTACAGAAACAAATTTCAACTAAAGAATAATGCTTCTCCAGAAGAAAATATACCTGTTATTTATTGCCTCGCTTGTTGGCATTATTCCTGTTAAAGCACAGCATTATCCTGTAAATTATTTTATTGCACCAATGGATACCCCACTTTATTTAAGTGCACCATTTGGTTCGCTACGTGATAACCATTTCCATAGTGGCATGGACATTCGCACTTTTGAGAAAGAAGGCTTACCTATTTATGCGATAGCAGACGGTTACGTATCGCGGATAAAAGTATCTGCAGTAGGTTATGGTAAGGCTGTTTACATTAATCACCCTAACGGTTATACAAGCGTTTATGCTCATTTACTTAAATACGAAGGTACAATTGCATCTTACATTAAATCAATACACTACCAAGAACAGAAGTTTGAGTTAGATAACTTTCCTACTAAAGATTTGATCAAAATAAAAAAAGGGGAAATTATTGGTTGGAGCGGCAATAGCGGAGGAAGCACTGGCCCACATTTACATTTTGAAATTAGAGATACCAAACAAGAAGAAACAATAAACCCACAATTATTCGGAATTCCGGGAGTAGATTTGTTTAACCCTATATTAAAACGTTTGGTTGTATATGCACTTAATAATAACCGACCAATAGTTCAACATAATATTGCTATTAACGATAATAATAGTATTAAAACGGATAGCGGAACCTTATTATTAGATACATTAACAATAGCTAAAGGACTTACTGGATTTGGGATTGAAGCTTATGATTATTTGATGAATGAAAACAAAACATACAGTATTTATTGTACTGATTTTTTCTTTAATCAAATTAAACGTTTCTCGTATAGGATTGATAGGGTAAATTTTGTGGAAACCAAATACATAAATACACACATAGATTACGACCTATATAAACGCGATGGGTATAGAATACAAAAGTGTTTTATAGATGATGGAAACAAAGCTCAAGTATACCCATACATACGCAATAAAGGGAAGGTTTTAATTGATGATACACTGGTGCATACCATACAATTTTGTATAGGCGACTTTGATGGAAGATCGCATACTTTTTATGCTAAAATAAAGTCAAATAACAAAACGGCATATAGCGAAACACCTTGTAACGATATCGTTTGGTATCCTAACAGCAAACAAATATTTAAACGCGATGGCATAACAATTTCTATTCCAGAAGGTGTGCTTTACGATACATTAAACCCATGCATTTTAGTTACCAAACCTAATATAAAAGGAATCTTATCTGCTGCATATCAAATACACACATCCAATACTCCGCTACACAAACCAATTGGCATTTCTATAGATACAGACACAGCTAGAATTCCATCATCAAAACTATTATTGGCATCAATAAAAAAAGATGGCAGTTTAAGTTCTGTAGGTGGAGAATACAAACAAGGAAAGGTAACAGCATTAACAGGAAACTTTGGCACTTATGTAATCATTGCAGATAGTATTTCACCAACAATAAAAGTGATAGGTTTAAGTGCAAAAAATGAATTAACCGACACCACAAAACTATTGATTAAAACTACCGATAACATGAGTGGAATAAGCTCATACAATGGTTATATAAATGGCTCTTGGATTTTGTTAGATTATGATGCTAAAAATGATATATTACAATACGAATTTGATAACAAAACCATATTTAACCAAAAACAAGAATTAAACATTATTGTTATAGATAAAAAAGGAAACACAGCCACTTGGAAAAGTGACGTAATTTTTAAAAAATAACATATTTAAATTGATAAAAAGATGGCATTATTAAAAGAAGGCGACAAAGCGCCCGCATTTAAAGGAATAAACGAAAAAGGAGAAAACATTAAATTAAGTGATTACAAAGGCAAAAAGTTGGTGCTTTATTTTTACCCTAAAGATAGCACACCAGGTTGTACAGCCGAAGCCTGCGATTTAAGAGATAATTATAGCCGTTTTCAAGCAGCAGGTTATGAGGTATTAGGAGTAAGCCCTGATGGTGTAAAATCGCACGTGAAATTTATAGAAAAGTATGAATTGCCATTTAGTTTACTTGCCGATGAAGATCATAGTGTTGCTGAAGCATTTGGTGCTTGGGGCGAAAAAAGTATGTATGGTAAAAAATACATGGGCATATTACGCAGCACTTTTGTAATTGATGAAAAAGGTAAGATTGAAAAAGTGATTGAAAAGGTGGATACTAAAGCCCACACCAAACAGTTGTTATAAGCGCACAATTAATTGATAGGATAGCTAATTAAACAATTACTTCGGCACTTTATTATATAAATTACGTATACTTTAGTAACCTAAATTTTTATGGATATTAACGCTAAAAAATCAGTAAACCGTTTTAGAAAAGTTGCCGTACTAGAAGGCTGGAGCTTTGTACTGCTATTGTTTATAGCCATGCCATTAAAGTACTTATTTGATATGCCTTTATTTGTAAAGTATATAGGTTGGGCTCATGGTGTATTATTTGTTGGATACATGATTACCTTGCTACAAGCTTCCATCAATGCAGGTTGGAAATTTGGTAAATTAGCTTGGGCGTTCATTGCCTCTTTTATTCCTTTTGGTACTTTTATATTAGACAAGCAACTTAAACACGAATTAGAAATGTGATGGTTTACGAATTTGCATCAATCCAAATAACAAACGCAAGGCCATACGAATGGCTGTATAACTAAACCATCTGCCTAATTGTACAAACCAGTTTTTAGCTTTTGCATGCTGCTCTCTCTTTACTTGTTTACAACCTGATTCAAGGTAATACTGTAAAACTTTTTCGGTATCCGAAGCAAACTGCTTATTGTAAATTTCTATATTTAATTCCAAACTTCCATAATCGCTTAATGCATTTAAATTATAAGATCCAATGGTTGTCCACCAGCCATCTGCTATAGCGATTTTGCCATGTAAAATAGAGTTATTCCATTCATATATTGATAAGTTATTACGTAGCATCCAATCATATAAATATGTCATGGCAGATTTAACAAGCGGAACATCACTATTCCCTACTAAAATAACCGTAACATGAACCCCACGTTCGGAGGCGTTTTTTATTAATCTACGAACCCTATTACCTGGCAAAAAATAGCTCGCTACTACGGTAATAGTTTTATTAGCACGCCTAAATGCTTGCCTATAGCTGCGCGATATTTCAATACGCGACCTAAACCAATCATTTTTTCTTATGCGTGATTGATGAGGTAAATCATCACTAAAAACCGCTTTGGGCAATTTACGATACACCTGTTTTAATAATCTTTTAGGTATTAATTCATCACAAGTCTTTTTAATATCATTACATAACGGGCCTTCCACTTTAACCGCAAAATCTAGCCAAGGTGTTTCTCCGTGATAACCGCTGTATTTATCTGCTATATTTATTCCTCCAACCAAGGCATTATGCCCATCAACCCAAACTATTTTATGGTGTAACCTACGACCAATACCATAACCATACTTAGTTTTGAGTGGCGAAAATCGTTTTATGTAAATACCATTTGTGGTGAATAAACTAGATTTTTCAAGTGTAATGTGTTCGCTAGCATAAGCATCAACCACTACAAAAACAGACACACCTCGCTTAACAGCTTGTTTTAATTCTTCAAAAACAAGCATTCCAGTTGTATCTAAATCAAAAATATAAAACTGTAAATGAATAACGTACTTAGCATCTTTTATGAGTTGTAACAACAAATCAAAAAAAGGTGGACCACTATTTACAAGGGTAATACGGTTATTTGTTAGATTGGACTTAACTTTAAACAGGTCATTAATCACTCAACAAATTTAAGTGCAAATGGTGAATTATATCATTTGTGTATTAAGATAAAATTTAACTTACTTGCTTATACTGTAAAAATAACCAGATGAAGATATTAACCAAATATGTATCTGCCGAGGAAGCACTGAAATTATTACAATCACACACACGCGTATTTTTACAAGGAAGCGCTGCTACACCAGTGCACCTTATAAATAAAATGTTCGACCAAAAAGAACGTTTACAAAATGTAGAACTGGTAAGTATTACACAACAGGGCGTAGACATGAATGACCCAAACTTAGCTGGACACTTTTTCATGAATTCATTATTCGTGTCAGAAAGCAACCGTAAAGCAGTAAATAGTGGAATGGGTGATTATTTGCCTGTTTTTTTAAGTGAGATTCCTTTATTGTTTAATCGCAACATTTTACCCATTGATTTGGCTATTGTGCATGTTTCAACACCAGACAAACATGGATATTGCTCTTTAGGTACATCTGTAGATATAACTCGTTCGGCTTTGCTCAACGCTAAAAAAGTAATTGCACAAGTTAACCCCAACATGCCACGTGTACATGGTGATGCATTTGTACATTATAACAAATTTGATGCAACAGTATGGGTAGAAGATGATTTACCAGAAGTAAGTTATGCTGAAGATAATGATGAAATAACAGAAAAAATTGGAAAGATTGTTGCAGGCCTGGTTGATGATGGAGCAACACTACAATTAGGCATTGGCTCTATCCCCGATTCGGTAATTAAAAATTTAACCAACCACAAAAACTTAGGAATACATACCGAAATGTTTTCAGATGGCGTTATCCCATTAATTAATAATGGCACGATAAATAACTCACAAAAGAAAATTGTAAATGGCTATTGTGTTACCTCATTTATTTTAGGCACCCGTAAACTATATGATTTTGCTGACGATAATCCAATTATAAAAGCGTTGGAAGTGAATTATGTGAACGACCCAAGGGTATTGTGTTTAAACCCAAAAGTAACAGCCATAAATAGTGCCATTGAAATTGATTTAACCGGACAGGTTTGTTCAGATTCAATTGGCACCTATCAATACTCAGGTATTGGTGGACAAATGGATTTTATAAGAGGAGCTGCATTATCAGAAAATGGTAAGCCTATCATTGCCATGCCATCTGTAACAACAAAAGGCATATCTCGAATTGTACCATTTTTAAACCAAGGTGCTGGTGTAGTTACCACACGCGGACACCTACATTGGGTAGTTACAGAATATGGTGCTGCTAATTTATTTGGTATGAACATGGAACAACGTGCCACAGCATTAATAAAATTAGCACACCCCGAGCACAGAGAATTCCTTGAAAAAAGTGCATTTGAGCGTTTTAAACACTAGGAGTTTTATATATTGCATACTTAACCTACTATACAAAAAATGACAACCCGTTTAGAACACGACTTTTTAGGAGAACGAGAAATAGAAAATACAAAATATTACGGTGTACAAACTTTACGTGCCTTAGAGAACTTTAACATAACAGGTATAAGTATTTCTCGCGAACCTTTGTTTATTAAAGCCTTTGCGCATGTAAAAAAAGCCGCTGCACTAGCCAACCACGATTGCAGTGTTTTAAGCAAAGAAGTTACCGATGCTATTTGTTATGCCTGTGATGAATTACTTACAGGTAAATATGATGATCAATTTGTTAGCGATATGATTCAAGGTGGTGCGGGAACAAGTTGTAATATGAATGCCAATGAAGTAATTGCTAATATTGGTTTAGAGTACATTGGAAAAGCAAAAGGAGATTATGAATTCCTTCACCCCAACAATCATGTGAACTGCTCGCAGAGTACTAACGATGCATATCCTACAGCATTTCGTTTAGCACTTTACCATAAATTAAGCGCTTATGTTGACGCACTGGTTATATTGCATGATTCGTTTAGTCGTAAAGCTGTTGAATTTAAAACCGTGCTTAAAATGGGGCGAACCCAATTACAAGATGCAGTGCCTATGACATTAGGTGCAGAATTTCATGGATGGGCAACAACCATAAAAGAAGACATAGAACGAATAAAAGAAATGCAGCAATTATTGCTGGAAGTAAATATGGGAGCAACTGCTATAGGCACCCGTATTAATGCACCAGAAGGCTATCCAGAACTATGCGTAAAATATTTAGCAAATATTAGTGGATTAGATGTAACATTAGCTAGTGATTTAATTGAGGCCACCAGTGATACCGGGGCTTATGTTTTAATAAGTGGAACTTTAAAAAGAAGTGCGATAAAAATTTCGAAAATTTGTAACGACTTACGTTTATTAAGTAGCGGACCTCGTACCGGATTTAATGAAATTAATTTGCCTAAGTTACAACCTGGGAGCAGTATTATGCCAGGTAAAGTAAACCCCGTAATGCCTGAAGTGGTAAACCAAACTGCTTATTATGTTATTGGTGCTGATGTTACTATTAGTATGGCAGCAGAAGCCGGACAATTACAACTTAATGTGATGGAACCAGTCATTGCATTTAGTTTATTTACATCACTTACCTATATGGGTAATGCTATTTTAGGTTTGGTTGATAAATGCATTAATGGGATTACCGCAAACGATGAAGCATGCAAAAATATGGTAATGAATAGCATTGGTATTATTACCGCATTAAATCCTATATTAGGTTACGAGGCTTGTAGTAATATTGCCAAAGAAGCACTGGAAACCGGTAAAAGCGTTCATGATATAGCTGTTATCGAGAAACAATTGGTAACACAAGAAAAATGGGATGAAATTTTCAATCTTGAAAACCTGATTAACCCGAAGTTTATTAATAAATAACGTAAGATTAAAGATGCATAATCAACTCTAATTAAGAGCTAATTTGAGTTAATTACAAAACTTGTTGTAAAGCTTTACTATAATACAGGCATTTTATAACCCCAAAAACACATCGTTATCTGATGTGTTTTTATTTTTACGCTGTGTTACAAGTGTAAGCAAAGGAATTGCTAAAACCGAAAAACTTAATACAGATAAAGCCAAAGAATGTAAATCGGTATTTGTAATTAGTAAAAAACCTACCCCAATTAACACCAACAAAATAGCATAAATCATATTGCACTTCATATAGTTCTAGTTTGATGCAAATATTATATACACACATTATCCTAATGTTAGATTGCTTTTAAGTTTGTGATATATTCTGATTCATCATTTCCAATTGTATTAAAATACAGCATAAACTAAACGTAATTTACTAAGGACATAATCACAGCTAAAAGGAACAAAAAAAGCCAACTGTTTTAAGGTTGGCTTTATTAATAATTAGGTTAAATTTATTCTGCAACTGGTGCAGCTTTTTTTAGTTTTAAGATGCTAAAATCCGATTTTACTTTTTTAATGGTATTGGTTAAACGGCCTAAACCTGTAATTTCCATTTCAACTACATCGCCATCTTGTAACCATTGTGGTTTAAAGTTTTTATCATTTAGCAAGCCTGTTCCATTCAGTTCAAGGAAACATCCCGTACCAACTGTTCCGCTTCCTATTACATCTCCTGGTAAAATATCTACTCCATATGCACAACGTTCTAAAATTTCTGCAAATGTCCAATCCATATCGGCAACATTACCTTCGCTTACTAATATTCCGTTAACCCAACACCTCATTTGTAAATTGTGGTTGCACCCAACATGATTGGGTTTAGCAGGAACAATAAATTGTTCCAACTCATCAGGCGTAACAAAGTAAGGGCCAATAACTGTGCTAAAGTCTTTCCCTTTTGCTGGACCAAGGTTTAACAACATTTCTTCCATTTGCAAGGTGCGTGCGCTCATGTCGTTCATAATCATATAACCAGCAATGTATTCATCTGCTTCTGCAGCTTTAATATTTCGGCCTTTTTTACCAACTACAATTGCTACTTCTAATTCAAAATCTAACTTCTCAAAATGATCAGGCATGCAATCAATTTCGCCTGGCCCCTGCACAGCATTGTGGTTGGTGAAATAGAAAATCGGGTATTGATCAAATTCAGGAATCATTGGCACACCACGGTTTCTACGCGCTGCTGCAACATGCTGACGAAATGCATAACCATCGCGGCAAGAAGTTGGCTCATTTACTGGCGCTAATAAGGTTACATCTGCTAATGATATGGCAAAAGAATTCAACTTACCACTTTTTAATTCGGCATCGTGTTGCTTTGCCTTATTCATAGCTTCGGCACCAGCAAATAAAAATGCACGCATATTATTTGGTAAAGTTTCATCTAATTGATGTAAACTGTAAATGTGATCATTAATTAAAATACCCAAATCCGAGGTATTTTCTTTTTTATAAGTTACTAATTTCATGTTGTAAATATTGTATTAGCTTAAATAACCATTTTCGAATTTAAACACTCGGATTTCTCTTATTACAATTTTGGTAAGTTAATCTTATCAGGCACTATAAAAACAGTTTCAAATTGAGCTAACAATCCTCTAAACATGGCTTGAGCTTCCACCTGATTGCGGAAATCACCAACACGTACTTTAAAGTTAGGTTGTTGATATACTAGGTATGCTTCCATTTCTGGATAGAGTTGTAAAAACTTAGTGCGTGCTTCATTGGCTGCTCTTCTATCGCTGCCAAAAAATATCTGTATTCGGTAACCTTGAATACCATTTGCAGCTTGGTTTAATTCAATGTTCCGTTCAATCAACGAATCAAGATAAGCATCGCCTATTATCTTCACATTTTGTTGAGCATACGTTTGATGGATACCCCAAAAAATAAACCCTAATAGCACAATCCATTTCATAATTATACAATTTGTTCAGTATCTACAATGGCTATACTTGCCGAAGTACCAAGTCGGGTGGCACCAGCATTTACCATAGCTACAGCAGTTTCATGATCTTTTATACCTCCTGCTGCTTTTATTTTAACTTTCGCAGGCAATATTTTACGCATTAATTCAATGTCTTCTAATTTGGCACCGCTTGATGCAAAGCCCGTTGAAGTCTTCACGAAATCAGCTTCACTATCAACACACAAACGACAAGCCTTTTCAATTTCTGCATTGCTTAACAAAGCTGTTTCAATTATTACTTTAGCTAATTTATTCTGCAAATGACAAGCCATGATAACAGCTTGTAAATCGTTTAATACTGTTGCATCATCGCCACTTTTAAAAGCGGCAATATTCATTACTACATCAACTTCATCTGCCCCGCCAATAATAGCTTTTTTAGTTTCCTCTACCTTGCTTGCAACTGTGTTGTAGCCAAAAGGAAAACCAACAACAGTAATAATTTTTACTGGTGCCTTTTTAATTGTTTTTTTGGCTAATTGAACATAGTAAGGCGAAACACATACCCCATAGAATTTATGTTCAACTGCTTCTTCACACAACCTAATTATATCTTGATGCGTGGCATCAGGTTTTAAATTGGTATGCTCGATGTAAATATTTAAGTCTTCCATTTAATTTATAGCAGTAGTTTTCAATTTCGGACAACTACTAAATCCCTTTACCCCCGTTGTAATAAAAATCAAAAAAACTTGTAAATTCTATTAATTCATAAGCCTCTGATTTAAAAATTCCTTTTATTCTTCTTTAGCGTGACAGGCTTTGTACTTTTTACCACTACCGCAAGGGCATGGATCATTACGTCCAATTCTGTTATCATTAATAATTTGCTGTTGTTTAGGCCTGTCTCCTGCCCCCTCACGAGCCATTGCATTTGCTTTTAATGCTTCGGCTATTTCATCAGGACGACTGGTTTGTAATTTAGGTTGAGCTGCTTGACGCACTTCTTGCATAGGACGTAATTTTGGAGCTGATTGTTCTTGTGTGTCTTGAATTGGAACAAAAGATCTAAACAACATACTTAGTATTTCATGATTTACACGGCTTAACATATCTTTAAATAAGTTAAACGATTCCAATTTATAAATCAATAGAGGATCTTTTTGTTCTAACACCGCATTTTGTGCCGATTGTTTTAACTCATCCATCTCACGCAAATGCTCTTTCCACTCATCATCAATAATATGTAAATTAGCGAATTTCTCAAATGATTTAATTACTTCAGCTCCATTTGATTCGTATGCTTTTTTAAGATTTACACCAATTTGAATACCACGAATACCATCTGTAAACGGTACACCTATTGTATCAAATTGTCTCGCTTGATTTTCGAATACATTTTTAATAATTGGCAAGGCATCATTAGCAATGTGTTGGCATTTTTGATTATAATGGTTTATTAAATCATCATACAACACATCTACTACATTTTCTACTTTACCACCCATAAATGTAGTTTCATCCATTTGCGGTTCGTAGGCAAATAAACGTATGCATTCTAATTTAAACTCTCCCAAGTTCTTTAGGTCGCGATATTGTTCTACCAACTCATAACAAACATCATGCAACATGTTGCTAAAGTCTAAATCTAATTTATCACCATTTAAGGCATTTCTACGTTTGGTATAAATTACTTCACGTTGGCTATTCATTACGTCATCATATTCCAACAAACGTTTACGAATACCAAAATTATTTTGCTCAACTTTTCGTTGTGCTCGTTCTATATTTTTAGTAATTAAAGAGTGTTCAATATTTTCACCCTCTTTCATTCCTAACCTATCCATAACTGATGCAATTCGCTCGCTTCCAAATAAACGCATCAAATCATCTTCCAAAGAAACATAAAAACGAGACGAACCTGGATCGCCTTGACGACCCGCACGTCCCCGTAACTGGCGGTCTACACGTCTTGACTCATGTCGTTCGGTACCAATAATAGCCAAACCTCCTGCTTGTTTAACGCCTTCACCTAACTTTATATCCGTACCACGTCCAGCCATATTTGTAGCTATGGTAACAGTACCTGACTGGCCTGCTTCTGCAATAATATCTGCCTCACGCTGGTGTTGTTTTGCATTTAATACATTGTGTTTGATTTTACGCAATTGCAACATTTTGCTTAAGGTTTCACTCACCTCTACAGAAGTTGTACCCACCAATACCGGACGACCAGCTTCGGTAAGTTTTTGAACCTCATCAATAACGGCATTGTATTTCTCTCGTCTTGTTTTGTAAATTACATCATTCTCATCTTTACGAGATATATCGCGGTTGGTAGGAATAACCACAACATCCAATTTATAAATTTCCCAAAACTCACCTGCTTCAGTTTCAGCAGTACCCGTCATACCTGCTAATTTGTGGTACATACGGAAATAGTTTTGTAATGTAATGGTAGCGTATGTTTGAGTTGCAGCTTCAACTTTTACATTTTCTTTGGCTTCAATCGCCTGATGTAATCCATCGCTGTATCTGCGGCCATCAAGCACACGACCAGTTTGCTCATCAACAATCTTTACTTTACCATCTGCCAAAATATATTCAACATCTCTATCAAACATACAGTATGCTTTTAACAACTGGTTAACGGTATGTATACGTTCCGACTTAATAGAGAAATCAAGCATCAACTGCTCTTTATTTTTCAGTTTACCTTCATCATTTTGAGTTGATTTTTCAATCTCTGCAATCTCAGCCCCCACATCAGGAATGATGAAGAAATTAGAATCTTCACCAGAAGCAGTAATCAAATCAACACCCTTTTCTGTTAGTTCAATAGAATTATGTTTTTCTTCAATAGTAAAGTATAAGTCAGCATCAACTTTATGCATTTCTTTTTGTTGATCCTGTAAATAATATGATTCTGTTTTTAATAAAATTTGCTTGATCCCTTGCTCACCCAAAAACTTTATTAATGCACCGTTCTTAGGCAAACCACGGTATGCTTGCAATAAACGGAATCCTCCTTCTTTATCGTTTCCTGCTGCAATTAATTTTTTGGCTTCATTTAAAGCTGTATTCACAAATGCTTTTTGTGCATTTACTATCTTTTCAATTCGCGGCTTTAAGGCATGAAATTGTTGGTCGTCACCTTTAGGCACAGGGCCACTAATAATGAGCGGAGTACGTGCATCATCAATTAACACACTATCCACCTCATCAACCATGGCAAAATGATGTTTGCGTTGAACCAACTCGGTTAAATCACGAGCCATGTTATCGCGCAAATAATCAAAGCCAAATTCGTTGTTGGTACCGTATATTAAATCGGCAGTGTATGCATTGCGTCTTTCAGGAGAATTAGGTTGATGGTAATCGATACAATCAACACGTAAACCATGAAATTCAAACAAAGGACCATTCCATTCACAATCTCTTCTTGCCAAATAATCATTAACAGTAACTATATGTACCCCTTGTCCAGATAAAGCATTTAAGTAGGCAGGTAATGTAGAAACCAAAGTTTTACCCTCACCTGTAGCCATCTCAGATATTTTACCTTGGTGCAAAACAATACCACCAATTAACTGCACATCGTAATGAACCATGTTCCAAGTTACTGTGCTACCCGCTGCTTCCCATGAATTACTCCAAATGGCTTTATCACCTTCAATACGCACCGGTTTTTTTGAACGCTTGTGTGTGGCCAATGTTTTATCAAAATCAGTTGCCGTTACGGTTAACTCTTTATCTTCGGATAACCTGCGAGCTGTTTCTTTAACTACTGCAAATGCCTCTGGTAAAATTTGGTTTAGCACAACTTCTAATTGCTCATCACGTTGTTTTTTTAGCTTGTCAACATTTCTAAACAAATCCTCTTTGGTATATAAATCCTTTTCTCCCTCTGCAGCATGAGTTAATTCTACGATTTCGGTATCTATATCCTTCAAATGATCGGTAATAGCAATTTTAAAATCAATGGTTTTACCCCGCAATTCATCATTGCTGATATTGCGTAACTTTTCGTATGCCTGATTTATTTCTGTAACAATTGGGTAAATGGTTTTTAAGTCTCTTTCCGACTTGCTTCCAAATACTTTAGCAATGGTATTGAATATAGATCCTATCATCTTTTGGTATTTTTCTGTATTAAAATAAGGGCGGTAAAAATAATAAAATTTACCGTGCATTAGTTGGTTTTTTACATAAATAACGCCAAGTCCTTTACAATGGGCAGATTGGCAGTTAACAAGGTGTTTACAAGCATTGGTTCAAATACCATTTTTCTATTTTAAATTCTAATTATCAATAAATTACGAAAATTGTAATTACAGTCTGAAATTTATTTGTTACTTACACAACCTACTGACAGAACAACCACCTAACCCTTGAATAACCATAAGTTAACCAAACAGGATCGCTTTATGGCACTTTAACAACCACAGCATGTGCGATTGAGCCGTTTTGTGCAAACCTTGATATGGTATAAAGAAGATGCTAAAGATTACCTTCTAAATAAAAAAATTACTGAATTTAAAATCAAAAATAACGGGGTTTTGTTTATGTTATTAGGTTCAATCTTATACATTTGCTGCTAGAGTTAAACAACACATGAAACTAACCGATATCATTAAAGACGCTAAGGAGACATTATTTTCTATAGAAATTTTACCTCCTTTAAAAGGTAAAGACATTAATAATTTGTATAATGGTATAGATCCTTTAATGGAATTTAAACCTGCTTTTATTGATGTAACTTACCACCGTGAGGAGTTTATTTTACGTAAACGGAAAGATGGTGGTTTTGATAAAGTATATACCCGTAAGCGCCCAGGAACAGTAGCCATTTGTGCAGCTTTAATGAACCGTTATAAAGTACAAGCCGTACCTCATTTAATTTGTGGTGGTTTTAGTAAAGAAGAAACAGAAAACGCCTTAATTGACTTAAACTTTTTGGGCATACAAAATGTATTGGCATTGCGTGGCGATAGCGTAAAAAACGAAGCAAACTTTGTTCCTGAACCTGATGGCAATAAAGACAGTTTGGAGTTGGTAAACCAAGTGGTAAATATGAACCACGGCAGGTACATGGATGAAGAATTAGAAAATGCTACCCCTACCAATTTTTGTATTGGAGTAAGCGGTTATCCTGAAAAACATTTTGAGGCACCGAACATGAACAGCGATTTAAAATGGTTGAAACAAAAAGTAGATGCAGGTGCTGATTACATTGTTACCCAAATGTTTTTTGATAATAAAAAGTTTTTCTCTTTTGTAGAAAAATGCCGTGAAATGGGCATTAACGTGCCTATAATTCCTGGTTTAAAACCTATGGCCAGTAAAAAACAGTTGGTGGCCTTGCCTAAAATTTTTCATATTGATTTGCCAGAAGATTTGGTTAGTGCTGTTGAAGATTGCAAAGATGATAAAGCCGTAAAACAAGTGGGCATTGAGTGGGCCATTCAACAATCGAAAGAATTGAAAGCTGCTGGTGTACCAGTGTTGCACTATTACACAATGGGTTTAAGCGAGGCCACTAAGGCCATTGCAAGCAAGGTGTTTTAAAAACAATTCGATAGTTTTTTGTCAGTTTCATGTGTTTAATAATTAAGCAACTTATTTTTAAAATAATTCATACTTAATCGCATGTATTTCAAACTGCAAGATGAAAAAATTGTCCTATTATTATCTTTTTTACTTAGATTCAGTTTTAAAATTTACGAAAGAAAATGGCTTAATATTAAATAAACAATTAACGAATTAGGGTTAATGTTCCATGCAATTTCTTTTCAAGTCCCCTTGCATTCTTAAATGTTACAACATACACATATACTCCTTCCGGACAAATAACTCCATTAGATATTCCATCCCAGCCTACGTTAAAATTATTTGATTCAAAAACTAATCCACCCCAACGATTATAAATAGTCATACTAAAATCTTTAGCTGTTGTTATAATTAATTTAAAAATATCATTGCGCGAATCATCATTTGGCGTGAATACGTTTGGTATAAACACTTCTTCATCATCCTCTACGAGAACAATTTCCACAATAGAATCAAGGCAACCATCACTATTAGTAACTGTCAACCAAACTTGATAGGAATTACCGTTATCATATATATGCACAGGATTACTCAAGCTTGAAGATTTTCCATCACCAAAAGACCAAGAATATTTATTAACCACACTCCCACCAGTGTATGTAAAAAAGGCACTATCAAATGTAATTACAGGATTTGGATTAACAGAAAATTTGGCATTAGGTTTGGCGAAAACAGTTATTTTTTTTGTTGTGGAATCTTTACACCCATTAACCACCACAGCATATTTCACATCATAAACTCCGCTTACACTTGGGTTAAACTTATCATCTTTAATTACAATACCTGTAAATATTCCACCGATGGTTTTCGGAACAATTGAGATAGGTAAATCACCCTCGCATAAAACAGAATCACTTAAACTAAAATCAGCATCAGGATTATCATTGACTAAAATAAATTTAGTTGACGAGTCACTGCATGATTTGTTATTGATTACATAAGATACTTCATATTTACCTGGCACATGATAATTAAATTTATCTCCAATTACACCTATGCCATAAAAAATACCCCCAGCATAGTTTGGAGTTAATATAATATCTAAAGCTCCCTTACACAAAATTGTATCGCTTGCACTAAATGAAGCATCGGGTTTCGCTTCAACATAAATTAATCGTTGTGCACTATCACTGCAACCGTTTTGTATGATGGTATATTTTAAAGGAAAAATACCTGAGGTAACTGATGTAAAAACATTTCCATTTACATACGAACCACTGAAAAAACCTCCAGCTACTGCAGGTGTTAATGTAGCCAAATTGCCTTCACATAATAAAGTATCACTAACAGTAAAAGCAGCATTTGGCTTAGGCAATACATAAATGGTTCTTGAAAAAGAATCAACACAATTGCCATTAGTTATTTTATGTGTTAGTACGTAAGTTCCAGATGTTGTTGGTGTAAAAGTATTGCCTACAATTGTTATTCCACTGTAAACACCACCAGATGCTTGCGGAGTTATGGTTATATTTTTTGAACCCAAACAAATTAGTGTATCGCTAAGTGTAAAAAATGCATT
>JAIXWD010000002.1 GCA_027482225.1 Bacteroidota bacterium | reverse complement strand
TTCCATGGTATGGCCCGGTGTATGTAACAAGGTAATTTTAGCTTTACCAATGGTAAATACTTCTCCATCCTGACCAACATAGGCTTTATAACCCATTTGCATTTGTGTTGGTCCATAAATAATAGTAGCACCTGTTTTTTCGGCCAAATCAATATGTCCAGAAACAAAGTCAGCATGAAAATGTGTTTCGAATACATATTTTATGCTTGCTCCTCGCTTTTGTGCCATTTCTATATAAGGCGATACCTCACGAAGTGGATCAATAATGGCTGCTTCTCCATTGCTTTCAATATAGTATGCGCCATGTGCTAAACATCCCGTATATATTTGTTCTATTTTCATACCCCTTAAATTTATAGCACAAAATTAATACAACTGCTATGAGTACGCTGTGACTTTTGTTACACAATGAATATGAAAACGTATGATTTTTGTTAGGCCTAATAAATGCCGTTGTGGTTAATTACAATTACTCATGTAATTAAACCTTTTGTTATGCTTGGTAGTGTAAGGTTGTTTTATTTCTTTTTGGTTGATATACCAAATGGAAGATAAAGCGGACAAAAGCTGATAAAGCTTGTTATAATAAATACCGCAGCAATAACTAAAAGTATGATTGCAACCGTGCCATTAATAATGTGGGTGAAATAAAGCGCTGCAAGAATTAGTGCTGCAAGAATTCTCACTATCTTGTCAATTGAACCCATATTTGCTTTCATAATAATAGATGTTTAGGGTGATGAATTTACGTAATCAAAGTTAGTTAAATCAATAACATAACCTAGTTTAATTACTTACAGTAAATTGAGTTTAAGTTCGTTAATTCTATTATGCGAAACAGAGATAATGGTGAACTGGAATTTTCCAATAGTAATCACTTCTCCTTTGGTGGGAATATTTTCGTGAACAGCAATAATGTATCCGCCTAAAGTGTTGTAATCACCTTCGGGTATATTTAGCTCGTATTTGTTGTTTAGGTAATCTACCTCAAGTCGTGCATTAAAAATAAACTCCTTTTCGTTTAGTTGTACTTCGGCCAATTGTTCCACATCATGTTCATCTTCAATTTCACCAAATATCTCTTCCATAATATCTTCAATGGTTACAATACCTGCTGTTACACCTAGCTCATCAACCACCAATGCAATACTTTTTCTGGTGCGTGTAAATGTATTTAGCAATTCGTTAGCCGACATGGTTTCGGGGGCAATTTCAATAGGTATTAAAATGGCCCTAATGCTGTGTGGTTTTTTAAATAAATCTTTTTGATGGGTGTATCCTATTATATGATCAACTGTGCCTTGGTGAACTAAAATTTTAGATAACCCAGTTTCTTTAAATTTTTGATACAATTCATCTGTTGTGGCATCAATGTCAAAACTTACTAACTCGGTGCGAGGTGTCATGCAATCACGCAAACGTACGTTGCCAAAATCTAAGGCGTTTTTAAACATTTCGGTATCTACATCGGCATCTTCTGCCAAATCTTCAACACTATCGTTAATGTATTGATCTAAATCAACTTTGCTAAATACAGGTGTAGTTTCACTAAACTGTACACGAAAAACAGTGTTTAGTATTACTTTGGCTAACCATGTTATGAAATGCACCAAAGGCCAAAACAAATAATAACTTAGTAAAAAGGGAATAGATAAAACACGTAAAATAATATCGGGGTTAATGCGAAAAAGCACTTTAGGTAAAAACTCGCCTGTAACTAATACAATTAGTGTTGATACCAATGTTTGAACCAATAACAAAAGCATGGTGCTACTAGCTGTTCCAGGTATGTATTGAGTAATGTATGGATTTAAAAAAGACCCCATGTAAATACCATAAACAACTAATCCTATATTATTTCCTACAAGTGTTGTACTGATAAATCTGGATGGGTTATTTACAAACGGTGAAAGTATACGAGCTGATAGACTTCCTTGTTTACTTCTTAGTTCAATTAATAACTTATTGGCGGATATAAATGCAATTTCTATCCCCGAAAAAAATGCCGATGTTAAAATACTTAATATGATAATGAGGGTGGTATCCATAGATTACTGCTAACAAATGTAATTATTTTGAAGCTTTTTTTTGTTGTAAATAATATACTACACCAAATAAAGCGGCCAATGCAAAAAACATGTAGGCTTTACCGTTTACAAAACCATCAAAAATGGTAGTATATATTGCTACCAATAAACTGGCAATGGCCAATATAAGCCAGTTACGGACTATGAAATTATGCATGAATGATAAATAAATTTATGCTACGAAATAAACATTTAGCCTTCGTTATTACAATGTTTAAATTTAAGCAACCTATAAATGTAATGGTAATTTTAACAACAATTTTATTACAAACAAAAACTAAGAAGCATGCACAACTATTTTTTTTATATATTGGCCTTTAAAAAAAAATCCCATTGAAATACTTTTACCTTTTTACATTATCAGTTTTTATTCTATTTAATGGCGCACTTGCACAGCAGGCAATATTAAGTGGAAAGGTTACCAATAGTATGAATGGCGAATCTATAAATTATGCTTCTGTAGTGGTTAAACAATTCAAAACCAAAACGGATAGTACAGGTAAATTCACATTTAAATTGCCCTTGGGTAAATATATTTTGCGTGTTACTGCCGTTGGTTTTAAACCATACGAGAGAAAATTAGACATGTTAGGACCTATTGATTTATTAGTTACTATGGAACCTGAGGTAAACCAATTAGATCAATTTGTTTTTAGTGGAAGTAAAATTGAACGAAAGGCCGCGCAAGAGGTAATGAGTATGAACGTTATTAAACCCAATTTAATTGCTTATACCAATGCCTACGATTTAAGTGATGTGGTAAATAAGGTGCCTGGAGTTAGTGTTATTGAAGGGCAAATAAGCATGCGTGGTGGGGTTGGGTATAGTTACAGTGTGGGTAGTAGGGTTATGGTTTTGTTAGATGATATGCCATTGATGGGTGCAGATTTAGGTGATGTTCGTTGGAAATTATTACCCATAGAAGCGGCAGAGCAAATTGAAGTGGTAAAAGGTGCTACATCTGTTCTTTATGGCTCTGCAGCATTAAATGGAAGTATTAATGTACGCAGTGGTTGGCCTAGTGCAAAACCAGAAACCAAAGTTACCATGTATCAAGGTATTGTAGATAATCCTAAAAGAAGAGAAACCATTTGGTGGGATCGTACTTCACAAC
Source organism: Bacteroidota bacterium (assembly GCA_027482225.1). Lineage (GTDB taxonomy): Bacteria > Bacteroidota > Bacteroidia > UKL13-3 > UKL13-3 > UBA6183. Next base: position 13,112 of record JAIXWD010000002.1, on the reverse strand, counting down.
CATTTAATTCTGGTGCTTTTTTTAGCCATAGGCAACAATTCGGAAATTTTGATTTGGTGATGAGTGGAAATGTACACATGGTTAAAAGTCACCTTCAACAAACAGATGAATTTAGAGGTCGCTCATACATTAAAACCCGATATCGCTCTAAAAAAATTAAGGGATTAAGTTATGGTGTAAACAGTATGTTTTTGGCCGAAAAGTCTGGAAGGTTTTTTCTTTGGGCCAATGCTGATAGTGGTGCATTAAAACCCTACGATGGAAGTGTAGGGCAAGATTTCTGGAGTATTTATACCATCGATCCGCATATTACTTATGCCAGTCCTAATAAAAAAACAACACACTCGTTAAAAATGCGTAAATACAATATTGTACGTTACGTTGATAAGAATTTAAACCGTAATTTGTTTGATGCTGAAGCCGATAATTATGCACTTGATTATACTTGGCAACGCAGTTGGATAAAACGCCTTACCACCACCACAGGATTTTATGGTTCTTATATTACAGCAGTAAGCAATGTTTATGCTGGCCGATTCCAGGGTTACTCTTATGCGTTTTTTAGTCAGGCAGATTATAACCACAAACGATGGAATTTAAGTGCAGGTGCACGTTATGAAGTAAACAGAATTGATACCGTTGAAGAAAACCGCAGGCCTTTACTAAAATTTGGGGTGAATTATCAAGCAGCCGAAAAAACATTTTTCCGTTTAAATTATGGTGAAGGTTATCGTTTTCCAACCATTGGCGAACGTTATGTTGATGATGGGGTAACTTTATTACGTGTGTTCCCTAACCCACAATTAAAAACGGAGTTTGGTTGGACAGCCGAGTTTGGTATTAAACAAGGATTTAAAATTGCCAACTGGAATGGCCAATTAGATTATGCATTATTTTGGCAAGAATATACCGATTTAATTGAGTTTAAGTTTGATCAGTATGAACCTGCAACATTAGAAAATCCAATGGGTACATTTGGTTTTAAAGCTCTAAATTTGCAGCAAGCAAGGGTTGCTGGTATGGAAGCATCAATCAGTGGAAGTGGTGCCATTGGCGAGGTAATTATTAACGTACTTGGTGGATATACCTATAGCTACCCTGTAAATTTGGCGCAAGATACTTCGGCAAAAAAAGCAAGCAACTACATAAAAGATTTTGCTAAAAGTTTTGGTGGGGTTGATAGTGCTTTTGCGGCAACAAAATTATTACCTTATCGTAATCGCCACTTGGTTAAGTTTGATATAGAAGCAACTTACCGTAAAATTAACATAGGCTATGGTGTGCAGTATTACAGTAAGTTTGAAAACATAGATCCATTACTTTACATCATCATCCCTGGTTTACCAAAGTTTATGAACAGCGTAGGTAGTGGCGATTGGGTTCATCAAGCCCGAATAGGAGTGAACATAAGCCCAAATTTAATTGTAAGTTTTATTGTAAACAATGTAATGAATTTAGAGTATGCTACCCGACCTGCAAGAATGGACCCGCCAAGAACATTTAACTTGCAAATGCGCTTTAAAATTTAAATGCTTTAATCAATTAGACATTTATAATTCGATGTTTGTTATGCATAAAAAAAGACAGCTATTAGTCTGTCTTTTTTATATAAGGTATTTGTTGTTTTAATTCTTTAAAAAACGGGTATAATAAATGCCATCAGTTGTTTTAATTACACATTTATAAATACCGTTTTGGAATGATGAGATGTTAATTTCAGGGGCTAAATTATTTGTAAAACTTCCTTCAGCAATAGATCTTCCAAGCGCATCAACAATGGTATAATTGCCATTGGTGTGATGAGGCAAAGCCGATAAATCAAAATTTATGGTGTTTTTGCTTGGATTAGGATAGGCCTTAATTTCAATTGGAGCATCGGCAGGGAATATACCCCCTAAACCTGTAGGTAAAAATATTCTAAATTGGTAACTGTCTCCTGAATCTATTCTGTTTAATCTCGTATTAGGTGATATTTTAGGATGGTAGTATGTATTTAAAAAAATAGCAATGCGGTATGCTCCAACTTGAGATGAATCTCCCTTGCCTGTTAACAGTGCACATCCTTTTCCACCACCTGGTATGGCGCAACGTTTTAAACATTGATAAGTATAGTTAGCGGGCACACCTTTTAAGTTTATCATGATTACCGAGTCAATAACTACATTAACTAATGTACCATTAAAAAATGCTGAAGTATCAAGTGGTGCTTTAAAACTAAGCACTTGGTTGTATTGTTCGCCAACATAAGAATAAGGCAATTCAGCAGGTGTAAATCCTGTGCTATTTAAATTAGGATCAGGTATGCACTGTGCATTTAATTTTGTTACTGCTGCAATAAATAGTAAACAAATAACAAGTACGTATTTTTTCATGCTAATTATATTAATCATTCAAAGATAGCAATTTACTTATTATGTATCACGTTAGCAAATATTTAACCTGCATCATAATTAAATAAATCCATCAAGTTGTTAGGGTTTATTGGCGTAATACTACCAATTGTGGTTTGTGTGTTCATGGTATATTTCCCAATACGCACGCGCACCAAACGTAATGTGGGATGACCAACTACGGCAGTCATTTTTCTAACTTGGCGAAAGCGGCCCTCTTTAATACAAATGCTTAACCAAGTATGTGGTTTGTATTTATGGTACCTCACACGCGGATAGCGTTCAGGAAATTCTACATTTTCTAATCGTTTTACTTTGGCAGGTTTGGTTTGGTATATGATACTTTGGTGCGAAATACCAACTCCTAATTCCAATTGTTTAATGGTTTCATCGCTTACATCACCTTCAACCAAAACCCAATATTCTTTTTCTACATGATGTGCCAATAAATGCTGGTGCAACTTGCCATTGTTACTCAATAATAAAAGCCCTTCGCTATGTTCATCTAGACGGCCAATAGGCATTACATTATCTTCTAATTGATATAAATCACCTAGTAATTTTTTGTTGTTGTGCTCGCAAACAAACTGACTTAAATAACCGAATGGTTTAAAAATGGCATAATACTTAAATTCTTCTTCACTCATCTGCGCAACATTTTCCTTCATGCACTTCTTTTATCCATTGTTCATCAGTTATGGTTTGGGTTGTTGCTTCAGGTTTATCTGAGCACCAGTCGCAGGTTTCACCATTATCCGTAAATCCTCGTCCTTCGCATTGTGGGCATACATATCCGCATCCGGCCATAACTTTGATGTTAATTAAAACGCTAAATTAACAAACGGCTTATTAATTGTTCCCATTTAATAATGCAATTACTTGTTTTAATTGTTCATCAATGTCAACTGTGGCATCAACCCAATGAATAATTTGGCCATCTTTTTCCATTTTTCTAAAGTAGGTCATTTGTCTTTTAGCATATTGTTGTATGGCATTATTCAGCAACTCTTCTAATGCTTCGTAACTCATTAACCCCAATAAAAATTGCGAAACAAATTTATACTCTAAGCCATAATACTGTAATTGTTCGTGACTTACCCCTTCGCTAAGTAATTGTTCAACCTCTTCAATTAACCCATTTTTAAGTCTGTGTTGTAAACGTTGGGCAATGCGTTGCCTGCGAATTTCTTTACTAACATCAAGACCAATGATAAGCGGTTTAATTTCTGGCGATGTTGGCTTCTCTAAAATATGATTTTGTAAATAGTGGTTTATTTCTATCGCCCTTATTGTTCTTTTTAAGGTTGATAAATCAGCTTTAGTAAAGTAATCTGTTTTTGGCATTTGTTTAAAATACGCCAAGAGTTCTGGGTGTGTTAAATGCGAAATAGATTTCCGTAAATCATGGTTATTTGGAACAGCTGCATAATTTAAGTTGCGCAATACGCTATCAATGTATAGTCCAGTTCCACCGCACAAAATTGGGGTAATATGTTGTTCTTGAAGTTGCTTAAATATTTCATAGAAATCGCGCATAAACTCATGTAAATTATAGCGCTCACCTGGCTCTAAAATATCAATTAAATGACAAGGCACTGTTTGATGGTTAATGGTGTAATCATCATAATCTTTACCTGTGCCAATATTCATTCGTTTGTAAACTTGTCGGCTATCGGCACTAATAATGTGTGTTTTTAAATGGTGTGCCAATGCAGCTGCTAACCTTGTTTTTCCGCAAGCTGTTGGTCCTAAAATTACAATTAAATTATATGGTGATAGCACAAGGCAAAAGTAATAAATAGAATGGCTTATCTATAGTCCCAAATAAATTTTAAGCTTCCCGAATTGTATATTTTAAGTTTATTGTTAGGGGTTAAAATTTGGCTCTCTGTATATCGGGTAATCGTGGTTTCGTCTACATAAAAACATTGCGGGTTTGTTTCTTCTATTAACTTAAAACCAATTTTTAAGTAACTCTCTCCAGTGCTCCAGTCTCTGTCAGCATATGTCATAATATGTTTAACATGATTGGTTTTAATAAAATGCTGAAACAACTTACTTAATCCACCAACAATGTTTATCCCAGCTTTACTTGCAAAACGTTCCAATTCATAGCTTCTATAATACACGGGTCCATCATACATGGTTCTTGCTTTACTAAATGTGGCCACAGCAACCAATTCACCTTCATGTATTAATCCATATTTATAATAGGCAGATGTACTTCCTTGGAAATGATATTGGTTCAGAAAATCAACAGCTTGTAGTTTATTCAGTTTAACAATTTCGGTTTTTCGTGCATGAATTTTTTTAGCCAACCCGATTATAGATTGTATACGAAGTTTAACGAAGTTTGTTTTTTGTATCCAAATTTCTTCCCATACATGTAAAATATGATGATGATTGAGATTTGTACTACTACTTAAATTTGAAAAAAAGGTTTCGGATAATTTGTTTTTCTTATAAGTATTTAAATCAATAAAATGTATGAATAGTTTTTTTTCTTCAAAAAAATACAGGCAAAATGGTGTTGCTTGTGTTGCATGTTTTTGCGCACCAATTTGCTGAATAAATTCACTAAATAATTCAACTGCCATAAGTAAATTTTAATTCACTTTTTAACGCCTCAATTACATTAAATACAATAGGACAAATGGTGTAATTACTCCATAAGCTGCGTTTGTATTTCATGTCTTTTCCATCTAAGTGTGGGTAACCTGCGCAAGCATTAGGGCGACTCTTGTATATGCCGCACTTGCAATCGTTTAAAAATATACAAGGCTTAGTTTTTAAAAACTGAGCTTCTCCATCAAATTCAACAAAATTCTGCTTAAACAAGTGTGGTTCGGTTTGTTTAATTGCAGCTAGTCTTTCTATTTCATTTTCTTCTAATCCGGGTTCTAATTTTTTGCAACAGTTTGCACAAGTGGTGCAATCTATTTGTGGTGTTATATGCTTGCTAAGGGTGTGTATACTTTGGTCAATTAATTCACTTTTAAAGTTACGCAAATGCTTTTTAAAAAACATGTTTTCTATGTTTTTTGAAGCCAATAGGGGTTGCATATCTTCGGGTGATTTAACCATAACGATTGTTATTGTTCTTTTACATCAACCAAAACCAAATCGCCATTTTGCCAAATAAAAATATCATTATCTAATATGATTTCTTCCCCTTCTTTAAGGTTTTTGATATAAACATCATTATTGGCTGTATGTATGCTTCCTTTGGTTTGTATGGCCAACTTAATGTATTGTGGATTAATGCCGCGTTTAGTTCCACATAGCACGATGTGCACTGGTTTACGGATACGCTTTAATAAGCTCATGTCGCGTATGTCACTGTCGTCTGCTAATAAAACCAAGCTTTGGTAATCGCGGTAGGCAACCATTGCAGTAAGCAAGGCTTCAATGTCGTTTTCAGGATCATCTCCGCCTTCTCCCATTTTGCGCACATCTTCAATATCTTTTTTAAACTTTTTATAATCCTTTGCTTCAAAAGTATGTACACCACCTGTTCGGCCTATTACTTTTTTGTTGTCGGGAATATTATCTCCATCATTAAAAAGTGCGTAGTATTTTATCTTCTCACCTTCAAAATTCTTTTTATACCAAACCAACATCTGACCTATGTATGGAAACATGCTACCAGTCATATCAACAACCATCATCACTTTTTTCCACTCTTTGTTACGGGTAAAAACTCTAAAAATAGTAGAGTCCTTAATTTTGTATTCTCCTGTTAAAAACTTGTCGAATTTTAGCGTTGTTTCTTTGGTAGGACTTTCATAGGTTACGTAGCCTTTTTTATCAAAATGCGCGTAGCTTCCCTCTAATTCTCCTTTATCAAATTTAGCTTCAGTAAGCAAAAAGCCATTTTCATCATAAGCACGCTCATAACCATGTTTTTTACCTGATAAATAACCTTCCTCTACTTTGGTGCTGCAATTAGGGAAAAAGGTTACACTTGGTCCTGATAACATACCATCTTTATAGGTATTGCTAAATTCTATGCAATCTTGTGTATCGTAGTAACGAATTTCTAAACCTTCTTTTTCGTTGTTTTCGTAATATACTTCGTATTTTAAATCACCGTTCGACCAGAAATATCGCCAGAAACCTTGCTTTTTACCATTTTTGTCGGTGAGGTTAATGGTATCTCCATCAGTAACTTCAAATGTTTGAGCATTAACAAGGTTCAAATTTGCTACAAATAGTATAGGTAAAAATAATAAATATCGGGTCGACTTCATATTTAATTTTCAACCCCCGAATATACTATTGTTATTGAAAATGCGTGCATATTTCGTTCACTAAAAACATTTACAAGTTTTTAGCGTTACAACTAAGTATGAAAGCAAAATTGATACAAGAATACATCCAATACACACTTGAGCACAACCAAACCCCTCAAAGCGTTTATTTGTTTGCAAAATCTGTTGATTTAAGCGAACAAGAGTTTTACAATCATTTTTCAGGATTAGAGTCGTTAGAAAGTGAGATATACCAAACTTGGTTTGAAGATGCTATGAATAAATGCACCGCTAGTTCGCCTTGGGATGATTACAGTGCCCGTGAAAAATTATTGGCAGTATTTTACACCTTTATTGAAAGCTTAAAAGCAAATAGAAGTTTTGTTAAATTTTTAAAGGATCGTGATTTCAAATCCTTACCCAAATGGCCAGACTATTTAAACGGTTTACACACCAGTTTTTTAGAGCACATAAAACCCATTTTAACAGATGGTATAACAACGCAAGAAATTGCCGAACGAAAGTATTTGGATGGTAAATACGCTGATGGACTTTGGATAAACTTTTTGTTTGTACTAAAATTTTGGATTGATGATACCAGTCCTTCTTTCGAAAAAACAGATGCAGCTATAGAAAAAAGTGTAAATTTAGCTGTAGATTTAATGGGTAAAAGTGCTTTAGATGCAGCTCTTGATTTCGGTAAGTTTTTGTTCCAAAATAAATAAAAATATTACTACAATAAATCCAGTATGGAGCAAAATAGTATTCCAAGTACAAAAGTTCAACGTGCCATGCGTTTTGTTAAAACAGGCGCTCAAATTGGTGGAAATTACATCAAACATTATTCAAAAAAAATGGTTGATTCGTCATTGACCAAAGACGAACTACATGAAAACAATGCAAATGATGTATACAATGCCTTGAGCGAACTAAAAGGTAGTGCCCTTAAAGTTGCCCAAATGTTGAGCATGGAAAAAAATGTTTTACCTCGACAGTATACCAATAAGTTTCAAATGGCCCAATACAGCGCGCCACCACTTTCAGGGCCGTTAATTGTACAAACTTTTGTAAAGGCTTTTACTAAAACTCCACAGGAAATTTTTGATACTTTTGAAATGAAAGCAAGTAATGCAGCCAGTATTGGACAAGTGCACAAAGCAACATTAAATGGTAAAGAGTTGGCTGTTAAAATTCAATATCCAGGTGTAGCCGAAAGTATTAAAAGCGATTTAAAAATTGTAAAACCAATTGCCTTTCGTTTATTAAACATGAACGAAAAAGAGTTGGATAAATATATTAAAGAGGTTGAGTCAAAATTATTGGAAGAAACAGATTACGACTTAGAATTTAAACGCAGTATAGAAATATCAGAGGCATGTAAGCACATTACTAACCTTGTGTTTACAAATTACCACAAAGCGCTTTCATCTAATCGTGTGTTAACCATGGATTGGCTTGACGGTTTGCATTTAGATGACTTTTTAAAATCCAATCCATCTCAGGAATTAAGAAATAAAGTAGGACAGGCAATGTGGGATTTTTATGATATGCAAGTTCACGAGCTTAAAGCAGTGCACGCTGATCCACATCCGGGTAATTTTTTAATACAAACAGATGGAAAATTAGGTGTAATTGATTTTGGTTGCGTGAAAGAAATTCCTGAAGATTTTTATTTAAATTATTTCGCATTGCTGATACCTGAAATTATGCAAAGTGCAACTACCATGCGCAATATTATGTTGCAACAACAAATTATAACAGCAAATGATAGTGAGCGTGTAAAGCATATTATTACTGATGCATTTACCAAAATGACAACTTTGCTACGCACTCCTTTTGATGAAGCAGAATTTGATTTTGGCAACAATGAATACATTGATAAAATTTATGCTTTAGGTGAAGAGGTGAGTAAAATTGATGAGTTAAAAAATTCAAAAGAGGGTAGAGGTTCGCAGCATGCACTATACATTAATCGAACATACTTTGGTTTGTACAGCATTTTAAATATACTTCAAGCCAAAATTAATACGGGTGCACGCAATTGGAAGAAACCATTAATAACCTATCATTTAACCAAACTTAATTAATACCGAACATACAACTTCGATAAAAATAAATATCTTTGGTTGTATGCAGCGGATAATTAAAACCAATTCTAACAATAGATTTGTATGGATAGATGTATTAAATCCAACTGAAAACGATTTACAACTGCTTGCAGAAACCTATCATTTTCATCCAAGTGCCCTGCAAGATGTGCTTCAGCCCGACCACCTGCCCAAAGCAGAACAGTTTGACGATTTAGAATTTATTATTTGTAGGTATTACGATACGGATGCAGAGAAGGATGCGGATAGCATTTCTAAAATAAGCAGAAAATTAGCAATCTTTTACAGAAAGGATTTGGTATTAACTATTCATAGAAAGGAATCTCCAACTTATGAGGCTTTAATACAAAAGTACACATCCAACGAGCAACTTAATGCTTTTGAAATAACTTGTAAAATTGTTAAAGCGGTTTTATCAACTTATGAAACTCCCAGTATTAAACTAGACTCGGAGATTGATTTTTATGAGAGTCGAATTTTTTTAAAAAAGCGTATTCCCGATCTGCTAAAAAACTTATATGCAATTAAACGTAAGGTGTATTTGATTCGAAAGATTTCTAACTTAACCGAAGAAATTGTTCAACATTTATCACCCATTGCCCAATCTCAAAAAAGTAGGCCTGTTTTTCAAGATTTAAAAGACTATTATTTAAAGGTTGATACCATGGTTGAGTCAAATCATGAGGATATAAATAATTTGATGAATATTTATCTTTCTATTTCTTCTCAGCGCAATAATGAAGTGATGCGCACCCTAACTGTGTTTACTGCATTTTTCTTACCAACAACATTTATTGTTGGGTTATATGGGATGAATTTTGAACACATGCCCGAGTTAAAGCACCCTGCTGGTTATCCTGCAGTTATTGGCTTAATGATTTTAGTAACTATTATTATATATCTTTGGTTTAAACGCAAAGGCTGGATGTAATTTAGCTGCGCATGTTATCAAATTGAAGCGGCACATCAAATTCATGTGCCCTTACCTTAGCCATAGTACTTTGCAACTCGTCAATACTTTTACTGGTAACCCTAACTTGGTCGTCCATAATACTTACTTGTACTTTTAGCTTACAATCCTTAATATAACTTACCACTTTTTTAGCCGTTTCTTTATCTATACCTTCTTTAATGGGTAAATTTTGGTGCATGTGTTTTCCACTTGGGTTGGGCTCTTTGCTTAAATCAAGTATTCTAGGATCTATTTGTTGTTTAGTAAGTTTACTTAAAACCACATCTATAAGGCTTTGTATGGCCATTTCTTGTTTAGCTTGTAACTTAATAAGTTTATTTTTTTTATCAAGTTCAATCTCACAATCCTCATCTTTTAAATCGTATCGATTAACCAATTCTTTTATTGCAGTATTCACTGCATTGTCAATTTTTTGTAAATCAATTTTATTTACAATATCAAAGCTTGCCATAAAGTAAATTTTAGGAATTAATATGCCGCTAAATTAAGTACATTTGAGTAATAAATAATAAAACTATGAAATACGGGGCAATACTCACATTTTTTTTAGTAGTTGTTTTTGCAAGTTGTAACGATAATGGTAAAATAGATAATCCAACTCCTCTAAATGGAAGTTTAACTGTTAATCTTGTTCATACCTTTAATCAAGATCCATTTAACCTCAGCTCTAATTTTGTTACTAACCTTAAAGATACCATCAAATTCTCAGAATTAGTTTATTACATCAGCAACATATCTTTACAAAATGAAGCAGGTAATTGGGTAAATTTTGGTAACTATAATTTGGTTGATTTTTCAGATCAAGCATCATTAAAATTAAATATTGCAAATTTACCAGGTGGCACCTACAAAAAAATGCGTTTTTTAGTTGGGGTTGATAGCATTGCCAATAGTAGTGGTGCACAAGAAGGTGCGTTAAATCCATCAAACGGGATGTTTTGGAGTTGGGCAACAGGATATATATTTATTAGAATGCAGGGGCGGTTTAACAACAATCAACCCATGACAATTGATATGGGTGGAATACAAAATTTACCTGTAATTGAATTGCCAATAAATGAAGTTATAAATCAAGGTTCTTCAGCTACAGCAAATATAAATTTTAATATTGCCGATGTTTTTGTATCACCTAACAATTATAAATTAGATTCTGTTTCTTCAATTATGCATAGCGCTTTACATCCCAATGCCTTCATGTTAAAACAAAACATAGAAACAGGAGCATTTTCGTTAATTAGTTTTCAGTAAACTTAAAATTTAAATATGAATCGGGTTCAAATATTTGTAACAGCTGTTTTATTATTTTCTATACAATGCTTTAGTTCTTGTACTGTTAATGAAGAACTTGAACCTCCTGTTGTAGCTAATCCGTCTCCAAACAATACACCCACTCCGTATATAATTAATTATCCAACAGGTTTACTTTGGCCACGATTAAAAATTCCGGCTAATAATCCACTTACTGTGGAAGGAGTTGCCTTAGGGAAAAAGCTTTTTTACGATAACATCTTATCGGCTGATAATACCATTTCATGCAGTTCTTGTCATGCGCAAGGTTTTTCATTTTCAGATTCTAAAAAGTTTAGTTTCGGTGTAAATGGTCAATTGGGTATTCGTAATGCAATGCCCTTATTTAATTTAGGCTGGTTTGAAGACCCATCGCTGGTAAAAGGTGGTCACGGCTTTTTTTGGGATGGACGAATAAGTACTTTAGAAAATCAAGTCTTAGCACCTATTGAGGATCCTAGAGAAATGAATCAAAATTTGGCAGCGCTTGAAAAAGAATTACGTGCTCATGCAGAATACCCAGCTTTGTTTAAAAAGGCATTCGGAACAGACAGCATCACTACACGTTTAATCATTTTTGCTATAGCTCAATTTGAACGCACATTAATTTCAGGTAATGCTAAGTTTGATCAATTTAAACGTGGAGAGGTTCAACTCAGCGATTCAGAATTGCGCGGGCTCTCATTATATATTAGCGAACGTTCCGACTGTTTTCATTGTCATGGCAATGATCGAAGTCCATTTTTCACTGATTTTAAATTCCATAATAATGGCCTTGATTCTATTCCAACAGATTTAGGTTTGGGTGGAATAACAGGCAAGGCAGAAGACATGGGGTTATTTAAAACGCCATCATTGCGCAACTTATCATTCTCTGCTCCTTATATGCATGATGGTAGATTTAAAACCATTGAAGAAGTTATTGAATTTTATAACAGTGGAACCAAAAACGGACCAACCACAGATTTAAACATCATTAAAAATCACCCTAAAGGAGGGTTGAATTTAAGTCAGCAAGACAAATTAGATTTAATTGCATTCTTAAAAACATTGGATGATTATTCCTACATCTCAGATATTAGGTTTGGGAAGTAAATTCTGTTTTAAAGTGCTTACTCTCTCTTGATTGAAATAAACCCCCTATTTTTTATTAATTTTTTAAACCATCAGGGTAATTGTTATCCATTGATAATCAATGTCTAATTTTTCATGGAGTTTGTAAGTTTATTTTTTACAATAAAATGATTGTTTTACTGCTATATTCATTGTGAAATTTCTTGATTTTCTTAAAAAATACCTTAAATTCGATATTCATTAAAAAGTTAATAACGTTTGATATGAAAATAAAATTTACTTTATTATTAACAGTTTTGTGTAGTTGTTTTTTTGTAGTTAAAGCTCAAATAATACTCAATACAACTATTGCTAGCACAGGTTATACTGGAACCAATAGCAGTGGAACAGGTTCTTTCATCACATTTGTAATCACAAATACAAATAGTTATCCTGTGAATCTTAACTCTGTTGGTAATTGGACTGACATTACTGATAATAATACTACTTCAACTCTGTGGTATTCAACTACCTCTTTAAGTGGACCTGTAACCCTTGCTGGGCCAACTTGGATCACTATCCAGTCTTCTCTTGTTTCTGGAATAACTAGTGCCGCTTTATCAGTTAACACGGTAATATCAAATATTTCTTTTATAATACCTGCAAATACAACTTATCGTTTTGCGCTTTTTACTACAGGTAATAACAGGTACAGTGGAACTGGAGCTGGTACCTGTACTCCAAACACGTTTACTAGTGGTGGCGTTTCTCTAGGAGTAGGTGATGTTCAAATTGCAGCCCAAAATGTTGGTTATGGAGGTCCAAATAATCCGAGATTTTTTACTGGGCTTGTTAACTTATCACCTATTACAGGTGGTGGAGGCGGAAATCCATTCTTTTTACCTCCCATATCAAGCTTTGCATATGATAAAGGTATAGACACGGTATGGGTAAATAGTCCATATGCATTCATCAATAACTCAACAGGAGATAGCGCTTCTTATTGGCGTATAGAGGGCCAACCAGGCGCAACACAATGTGTACCAAATTT
>JAIXWD010000001.1 GCA_027482225.1 Bacteroidota bacterium | reverse complement strand
TTAATAGTACCTGCACTTGCTGTTGCACCTAATGCTACTGTTCCTGTTCCACAACGGCTTGCTGGTGTGCTTGCTGTAATGGTTGGAATAGCATTTACTGTTGCTGCTACTGATGTTCTAGTTGCTGTGGTACATCCGTTTGCTGTTGCATCTACAAAGTAGTTAGTTGTTGCTGATATACTTGGTGTAGTAAACGATGTACCAGTTCCTAATGATGTTCCACCTGTTGCTGCGCTGTACCAGTTAATTGTACCTGCACTTGCAGTTGCACCTAATACTACTGTTCCTGTTCCGCATATAGCAGCTGGTGTGCTTGCTGTAATGGTTGGTATTGCATTTACAGTTGCAGCTACTGATGTTCTTGTTGCTGTGGTACAACCGTTTGCTGTTGCATCTACAAAGTAGTTAGTAGTTGCAGTAATACTTGGTGTGGTAAATGATGTACCAGTTCCTAATGAGGTTCCACCTGTTGCTGCGCTGTACCAATTAATTGTACCTGCACTTGCAGTTGCACCTAATACCACTGTTCCTGTTCCACATATAGCAGCTGGTGTGCTTGCTGTAATCGTTGGAATTGCATTTACAGTTGCTGCTACTGATGTTCTTGTTGCTGTGGTACATCCGTTTGCTGTTGCATCTACAAAGTAATTAGTAGTTGCTGATATACTTGGTGTAGTAAACGATGCTCCTGTTCCTAATGATGTTCCACCTGTTGCTGCACTGTACCAGTTAATTGTACCTGCACTTGCTGTTGCTCCTAATACTGCTGTTCCTGTTCCGCATATAGCTGCTGGTGTGCTTGCTGTTATGGTTGGAATAGCATTTACTGTAGCTGTTACAGCTGTTCTTGTTGCGGTTGTAAGAGCATTATCAGTTGCATCAACGAAGTATGTAGTAGTTGCACTAATACTTGGAGTAGTAAACGAAGTTCCTGTGCCTAATGATGCTCCACCTGTTGCGGCAGCGTACCAATTAATTGTACCGGCACTTGCTGTTGCTCCTAATACCACTGTTCCTGTTCCGCAACGGCTTGCTGGCGTTGTTCCTGTTATAGTTGGTGCTACCGCATTTACTGCAAATGCAGTAGTATTAACGTCACCTATAGCAAAAGCACTAAATGATGTTGCTCCACCAACAACTCTGCTGTATGGATTCACACCAGTTGCAGCTCCAAGAGAACCTCTTGTCCAAGTTGCATTATCAAATACTGCAACAGCACAACTTGTTCTATTAAATCCATTAATTTCAAGTGTGTCAGCCCAAGTTAAACCAACAGATAAGTTACTTCCACCAACGGTGTTTTCTGAAACGAACCATGTTCTGTTAACTAAGCTTTGATTTATATTACTTCCAGATGTTGCAGCTGTTAGTACGCCATTAGCAACACGCACACTAAACACATCAGCAGTAGATCCTACAGTTAACTGTAAGTTGGCTGGTGTATATGATTGTGGTGTACCAACTGGGAACGTAACATTGGTTGCATTATTGGCAACAGATCTTCTTAATACACCCGTATTATTAGTTACAATATAACCTGCAGCACTTGCAACAAACGAACCATTAAAGGTTAAGTTGAAAGTACCAAGGTTTAAGTTACCATTACCCAAAACCAATCTGCTATTAACAACAGCAGGGTCTGTTAATGTTACTCCATTTGCATTGCTAATGATTAAAGTATCTACACCATTAATAAGTGCAGAACCTGATTGTTGAGGTGCAGAACCATTGTATTCTAAACGTCCACCATAGGTTCTGGTTCCCGCAACTTGCACGTTACCACTTAAACCACCAGCTGCAGTTAATCCTTGTAACGAACCGATACGAAGAATAGAACCTGATTGAGCAGTGAAGTTACCATTACCGCTTAATACCTCAGTATTAAAGTTAACAGCACCTCCTGATTGAACCACTGTATTACCCAAAGCAACCAAGTTGCCAACTAATGTAGCTACACCGGTAGATGTAACAGTAATGTTGTTGTATGTACCACTCACATTTTGAGCTGTTGATACAATTAAATTAGGAATTACAGTAAAGTTACTACTACTAGTAACCGGTGTTACACCGTTTCTGTAAACAGTTATTACACCTGATGTAGAACCTGCATTAACAGTTGCATCAATTCTGGTTGGGCTTACCACTGTGTATGTAGCATTAACACCTCCGCCAAACTCAACGCTGTCTATGCTTGCAAAGTTTGTTCCTGTAATGATAACAAGAGAACCAATACCACCACTGCTTGGTGTAAAGGCGTCAATTGTAGGTACTGGTAAAACAGTAAAGTTAGTAGCACTAGTTGCAGTTCCAGATCCATTGGTAACTCTAATTAAACCTGTTGTAGATCCCGATGGAACCGTAGCCGTAATTTGAGTTGAGCTAACAACGCTGTATGATGCAGCAACAAGATTGAATGTAACACCTGTAATTGCTTGGAAATTTGTTCCATTGATTGTAACAGTTGTACCAACAGTTCCTGATGCAGGCGTAAAGCTGGTAATGGTAGGAGCACCAATTACGTTAAACGTTGAAACGCTAGTCGCTGTTCCCGCAGGGTTTACAACACTTATTGTACCTGTAGTTGCTCCCGAAGGAACGGTTGTAGTAATGGTAGTGTTATTTACAACAGTAAAGATTGCTGTGGTAGTATTAAACCTTACTTGAGTAGCCCAAGTAAATCCTGTACCTGTAATCGTAACCGCTGTTCCAAATGTACCAGAGGTTGTAGATAGTGAAGTAACAGTTGGAGCAGGCATAACTGTAAAATTAGCTACGCTTGTTCCAGTACCATTTTGATTGGTTACAGAAACTGGACCAGTAGTTGCTCCCACAGGAACTGTTGTATTGATTAATGTATCATTAACAACCGTGTATGTTGGTTGGCTTGTACCATTAAAACTTACAGCAGTGGTACCAGTAAATAATGAACCTCTGATAGATACTGTTCCTCCAATTTCCCTTACGTTAGGAGTGAATGATGAAACTGTTGGAGGAGCTGTGTTTTCATTTGCAGAGAAATAGAAATTAGCAAGCGAAGAACTGATTGGCGCACTAGTTAATGTAAAGTTTGCCGTATTAACCGTAGATATTGTTTGCAATTGCCAAACTGGACTTGAAGCTGTTGAACCAGTTGTCTCGTTGGCAACACGCAGGTTACCTGGAGAGATAACACCACCAATTAAAGCTGGATCGTAATGAACAACAGCTGTATAGTTGTAAGGCGCTGTTCCACCCGAAACCGATACCCTAGAATATTGGTTAAGGTTATTACCACCTAACGCACTAGGAGGATTTACTCCTGCAAAATTAAATAATGTTGCAGAGGTCGGCACTGAAGCTCCCCAGTTTAAAGTTACAACTGGACGATTAGCAAATCTGAAAATAGTTGATCCATTTGCAGTAGGAGCTGCAGAGGCAATTGCAGCAGGTGGTAAACCAGCAGGGGCGCTGTTTAACTGAACAGCTCCAATTGTGTTACCGAATCCTAATGTTGTACCTCTA
The DNA here is from genome assembly GCA_027482225.1 of Bacteroidota bacterium. Lineage (GTDB taxonomy): Bacteria > Bacteroidota > Bacteroidia > UKL13-3 > UKL13-3 > UBA6183. Next base: position 88,551 of record JAIXWD010000001.1, on the reverse strand, counting down.
GCTGTTCCAGCAAAATCTGTGTTAAGATTATTAACAATAGAACCTGCTATACCTTTTCCAAATAAATACCATGCCTCGGCATTAGCTGTTTGAACACCCAAGTTACCTGAAGCTACATTGGTAAATAAATTGGCTAAGTTAAGTTGATTAGCACCTGTACCGCTTTGCATGTAATAACTCCAATTATCGCCTAAAGAATTAAGCAACCAATCGTTGTAATTACGAGCAGAAACACCCCATTCGCCAACAGCTGATAAATTTGCTGTTGATAATAAGTTGTATTGGCTTGTTACATTAGCCCACTCGTTGTTGGTAGGAGTTGTGGTTTGATTTGAAATCGCATAATGATTACCAGTACCACCCGTTCTAACATTTGCTAAAACGTTGTTTCTGATGTTCATGAGTGTGAATACAGAACTACCTGTGTTGTTTCCACGTACCAAAGCATAAGAATTATTAGCACCAGATGCCGAAGCTCCGCTGATAACAACGCTATTGTTAAATACATTGGTAACAAAACCCGAGTTACTAACTGTTACCCAAACACCACCAAACTGGGTATTGGTTGATTGACCAGATCCTAAACTAATTTGGTTATTTGTAATGAAGCAATTAGTAGAACCACCACCAACTTGAATACCAGTGGCTGTTGAAGCAGGATTTGATGAAACTGCAGTTGATGCATTGGTGATATCAAAAATGCGATTTGCATTTATAGACAAACTTTGTCCTGATGTAATAAGTATACCTGTTGCATTGGTAGGAGCAGAACTATTAACCGCTCTAATTCCATTAACCGTATTGTTGTTTACAAAACCTTGGGTTGATGACCCACCTGACATGATAATACCCACAACTGAATTTGAAAACGTTGTTTGAATACTAGCTGATGAAGATGTTAAGTTACTAACCGTATTGTTAGCAATAGTTGGCACAGCAGAATTCTGAATGGCAATACCGCGTAATGAGATATTTGATTGTGTACCAGAAGCGGTAATATTTGAAACCGTATTTCCAGTAGCATTATAACTTGCTGCAAAAGTTGATGGTACACTTAAAGAGATACCAGTTGCTTGACCAGAACCCAAATAAGTAACTGCATTTGCAAGTGTTGTACTACCAACTGTATTGTTTTCGAAACCTAATAAGCGGCCATTGGTCACAACAATACCGTTAAAAGTTCCAGTTTGTGAGGCACTTCCTGCAACAATACCAGAAACGGTATTACCTGATATGATACCATCAGCTGCTGCGCTAAAACTTATACCTGTTAAACCACTAAATCCATTATGGATAATGCTGTTGGTTGATGTTGTACTACCTATGATATTACCTTGCGCAATGGTACCACCTATAGTGGCATTACCTGCCAACACCGTTATACCTGTGAAGGTGTTAAATGCTGGAATATTAAAGTTAAAATTACGTACAACATTGTTTCTAATAATAGCAGTTCCATTTGTACCAGCAGAATAGCGTATACCAAAGAATATTGTATTTCCAGTATGAGTCCATGGAGTACCGCCAGCATTTGCCGTTGTTCCTCCAAAGAAGTTATTATTGATGATGTAACCACTTCCATTAACACCAGGAACAATATTTAAACAAGCAAACTGGTTGGTATTTAAAGATATTGGTAGGTTGTTATAAAAACTGTTACCTGTCATCACCCAATTGTTTCCATTTTGTTGGTCAATTACAATTCCTGAGTTACTGAAGTTATATACCTCATTATCCATTACAACATTACTTGCATTAAATACACCTGGTATACTTTGAGAGTAGATAGAGAAAGCTGGTATACCGTTAGGAAATGCTAAGTTGGTATTGTTACCAACTGCGCAACCACTTATTGTATCAAACGTACAAGGTACAGTTCCACTATTGGTAATAAAGGTTACTGCCCCCGTTGTAAACGAGTTCTGTCCACCTTCTATCAATAAGTTATGTAGCCTATTTCCAAAAGCACCATTTTGCATTTGAACCACAGCACCAACTCCATTGTTTCTTAATCTTACTAAACGTTGGTTTGCACTGCCATTTGTTGGTATACCTAAGAACTTAACACGCGAAGTTCCATTTAATACTACAAGTGGATTTATCGTGTTTCCTTCTAAAGTTCTTACCACTGTTGTACCGGCAGAAGGACGAATGGTTAAATTGTAACCACCTACACCATCTTCTGCAAATGCATTTAAACCAACTACACCTGGCTCAACAATATCAGAGGTAATCTCAGCGGTAATGTTACCAGCTAATGTCCTTGAATTAATAAACTCAAAGAAACCTCCAACTCCTGTTAATGTTGGGTAAGGTTGACCGTTACCTACAGCAAATACTGAGTTAGCCGGAATAACTGGTAAGAATTTGTAGTATGCTGGACGTAGTGGATGATTTGAAATGTTAGCAATACCCACACCAGATGCAACAGCAAAAGGTGCGTTTGAAATGGTGTTTCCAGCATTGTCTTGTGCTAATACATAATAAAATACAGAATCACTTATAGTTAACGGTGTCAATTGCAATTGATCAAGGTTAAATGATGCTGTTAAAGATGTTGATGTACCAGTAATGTTTGTAGCAGAAGCAACAAACCAAGTAGTTCCATCTTTACTGTATAACAATTGTGGACGATTAACACCTGATGTAGGAACTCCATTGTTATCTGTTATTACTACATTGGTAAGCGCCCTTGTTGTTGTTGTATTACCAGTATTATTAAAGTTTGTATAAGAAATTGCTGGTGGGAACAAGTCTGTTCCAAGATTAAAGTTACCCGCATGCGCTCCAATATCATTTGGTGAGTTGTTTGCACGACTACTACCAAAGAAATCGTTAGCTACAGATAAACTTGGATCACCGCTTTTCTCGATATTGTTTGTATTGGCAACTGTTAAACTAGCAACATCAGCAACACCATCAGCATCAGCTGTAAATAATGGATCGCCACTAGCACTTGTCATATCTAAGCCAGTTACAGCTTTCCAACTATGAATAGAATCTTCTAATTGTAAATAGAATGTATTAGAAGCTGTTATTCTTCCAGTATAGTTGGCAGGTGTGTGATACAAATTGTAATTTAATGTGTGGCGTAATGAGTCTTGAATTTGAACACCAAAGTTAATACCTGTAGCGGTTCCAGAATTTGCTACACGGTTTACAACAATGTTATTTCTAAAGTCGTTTTGTTGACCCGTTAAAATGGATGCCGCTACCCTGAAACCAGTTGTATTAGCAGCACCAACTGTAGGTGCACCATTTAAATAAATGGTATTGTGGTAATACCTGCTTTGGGTTCCAGTAAATTGTCTAATACCGTTTAGCTCGCGCGATTTATCCATTAATACACCCGCACTGTCAATACCTAAACGAATCATGTTATTCGTATAAGTCATAAAACCAGCTAAGTTTAATATTCCTGTAAATACTGGTGTACCAGTTATCGCATCTGAACGGAAACTATGTATAAAGTTTGCATTTGCTGTACTTGTATTACCAGCTAAAGCAGCACTATTAGATAGCAACATACCAATAATACTCGGAGAACCCGAAGTACCAATGTGGTTTAATACACTGATGCGGTTGCCGATGAAGTTTACATTAAAGGTACCGGTTGTTGCAGCATTGTTATAATGAATACCAACAATGGCTGCCGATGCATCTAACAATAAAGATGTTGAAGAACTATTAATATTTCTTACGGTATTGTTGTTACAATTCATAACAGCCGTAACAAAAGAACCTGGAGGTGTTGCCATGATACCTATAACTTGGGTAGCACTTGTACCAGTATAAAACATGCTATCTACCACATTATTTGCTATAGTATGTGTTGCACTACTAAACGATGTTAGTGCAATACCAATAAATGGATTTATAGTTGAGTTACTTGAAGTGCTTGTAGTGCGCGATAGTAAACCGTATACCGTGTTGTTAGTAATCACATTGGCACCGTTAGTTACTAAAATACCATAAACAGAGTGTGTAGCTGCATTATTTGTGTTTCTTAATGTTTGAACAACATTGTTTGAAACCGTTTGCAATAAGCTACCAGATGTTAAACAAATACCAATAACAGAAGAGAGTGTAGTGGTACTCGTATTTGGCGCATTAACAAATAAACCACGAATATGGTTATTGCTGATATTGGTTACGTTACTAAAACCGCTACCAACATTAATACCAACAATACCCGCAGAAGCAGTTGTATTAATATGATAAATATTAACAACGGTATCTGAAGTAAATGTTACATCTCCAGTTGCTGTACTATTTATTCCTTGGAAACGGAAGGCACCATTTGCAATAATAGATGTTAACGAATCAACACTACCAATTCTGTTACCATTAACTGTGTATGTTGCACTACCAGCAACGTTTATCCCTACAAATGCAGAAGCTGCAGTTAAATTGGCAATAACGTTGTTATTTATAATAGTACCAGTTGTTAATCCTGTAGATACATTTATACCCGTAAAACCGCTTGTATAAACCAATCTTGGGCCACCCGCAAGCCTTGCTCTACCGCCCATCCAATTGTTGCTAATCACATTCCCGTTACTGGTAAAACCTGGGGTCATTGTAATAAAGGTATGGTTAACAGCAGTAGCAGTTGCATCATAAAAGAAGCTGTTACCTGTAATGGTGTAATTACCACCATTGGCTGTAGATGCATTGATACCTGTAGCAGTAAAGTTATAAATTGAATTGTTTGCAATATTAATGTTTGAATTAAAATTAGGCGATGTACCTGTAATTAATATAGCAGTATTTGGAAGAGATAATGTAGCAGAAGTCATATCTTGACGTACTAAATTATTTCTAAATGTAATGTTATTTAGAATTGGTCCTCCATTGGTATTAAGTGAACTACTAAAAAACACAACACCATTTGCTGTTGTACGGCTTTCAAATATTACACCTCTGATACTATCTGCAGATCCACCATTAATAAATCCTATAGCAGGAGTTAAAGTAGAACTAGCGCGTATGGTTAGTAAAGTATCATTAACAGAACCTCCATCGGCAAAACCCAATAAGTTTAATCTGCTAATGTTGTTAAATCTGATTAAACCATTGATATTTCCAACTGTACCCGATAATATAGCCGGGGTTGCAACAGCAGGACGAATAGTTAGCGTATAACCTCCAGCACCAGACTCATTCCACTGAAGTAATTCTACCGTACCTGGCTCTGTTATATTACCTGTAATTACAATTGTAGTGTTACCTTGTAATATACTGTTATTAATAGCAGCAAAAGCACCAGTAGCTCCTGTTAAATCAGGATAAGTACCCGATGGACCAACAGTAATTGTTGTTGCAATTGGGTCAGTTATAGTATATTGAGCAGGAGTAGCAGGCAATACAGTTAAAGCGCCTAAAGGTCCAGCTCCATACATTGGTTCTGTATTTAAATTATTACCTAATGAATCTCTTGCTGCAACAAAATACCTGATTACGTCATTTACTGCAACACCACCCATTAATGAACCATTAATAGGAAACTGCCAAGTTCCATTGGTACGGTTACCACTGGTTAATGTACCCGGAAGAGAGAACCAAGTTCCATTATTTTTATTAAAATAAATACGCGGAACACTGTCAATTAAGTTAACACCATAACGATCATAAATAGTTGCTGTAACTGTACGGTTTAATGCCGGACCATTGGTTAATCTTGTATAAGTAATTTCTGGTGCAATCACATCTGAAGACAAAGTAAAGTTACCCGCATCCGCGCCAATATCTATTGGTGATAAACCAGAGCGAATAGCACTGTCCATGTCTATTGTTACAAAAGCTGCAACAGCAGGATCTCCGCCAGCCTCGGCAGGGTTTGGAAAAGTTAAATGTAAATTAAGTGCAGAAAAACTACCTGTGCGATTTACAAATGGAATTGTTGTTGCACCCGAAGTACCATCAAGTAAGAATCCCGCTTCTAATGCGGCCATCGTATTGTAGTTAACAATTCCTCTTCTTCCTAAAAACGAGTTAGCAGAAGAACCACTTTCGTACAAATTATAACCCATGCGAAGATTGGTTGTATAAATGGAAGGTACAGAAACCACAAAGTGATTTCCAGTGGCAGTTCCTAAATTTTCTGATGTATTAACAGCGATGTTATTCTTTACATCTACAAAACCTGGTACACTGTTCACTCCTTCTACTGATATTGCAATGGTGCTTCCAGCTCCGGCATTAGGACTTGCATCAACTAGTATGCTATTATTATATATACGCGTTTCTGGGAAGTTAAATACACCAGGTATGCGTATACCAATATAATTACCTGCGCGTTCGTTTCTTAATCCTGCAGTATCTCTACCCATGCGAACAACGTTGTTTGCCACAAGTAAGTTACCAGAAGTAATAATACCCGTTGAGTTTACAAGTGTAACCGGTACATTATCAAAATTAAAACTATGAATAACGTTCCTTGATAAACTTGAAGAATTACCAATAACATTAGGAGAAACATTCATGTTAATACCTGTAATACCAATTGCACTGGCCGTTGTATTATATGAAACAAGGGAGTGAATGGTATTATGATCAATGATTTGGTTTAAACCACCTGTATTTGAATAGAAAATACCTGTTAAAGCAGAACCTCCATTACTATTTGATCGTAAATTTCTGATGGTATTATTGGTGATGACATTTTGTGTTGTACTTGCCGATGCAATACCTACAATAGCGGTTCCTGCTGAAGTTACCGCATCAAAATCAAACATGGTATTGAATTGTACATTAAACAGGTTAGATGCCACCACATTTATACCAACAATTGCAGCATTATTAGCTGTACCCGTATTGTTACTAAACGACAAGAAATTGTTTAGCGTGTTGCCTACAATAGTTGTTGCACCTGAAGTTGCCAATATTCCTGATATACCTGTTAAGGCAGTACCAAAGCTCCTTAAGTTGTTAATGGCATTATTTCTTACAACACCACCAGCGGTAAACGAATTTGCCGAAATACCAATTACTTGAGAAGAGGTACTTCCACCCGTTGCTGTTGTACTTCTAGAAATTAAGTTTGAAATATTATTGTTTTCAACCGTGTTAACCCCACTAGAGAATGCAATACCAACTGTTCTACCACCAGATACGTTATAACATGATAAAGAATCTTCAGGATTTGCCCCTCCAATTTGGTTATTGCGTATAAACTGAGCATTTGAACTACCAGTTACCAAAATACCAATAAGAGAACTACTAGTGATTGTTCCTGTTGATGTTGAATTGGTGTAAAGAGACTTAACAATATTATTTTCTATGAATACTGTATTGTTGTTACCTCCATAATTAATACCGCGTAAGAAAGTACTGGCATTGGCAGTAAATGCATTAATATTTGCTATTTTATTGGCCCTTACAAAATAATCTTGTGCAGGGAAACTAATCGCTATACCAGCATGGGTAGTGGTGAAACCAATTCTAATGTTATTATAATCAAGTTCACTTCCAATGGTGTTGCTATCAATAATGTGGTAACCTATTTGTCCATTAATACCGTTGAATAGTGAGAAAGAAGTGGTGTTAAGGAACTCCAGGTTGCTTATATTATTTCTTCTTACAGTTACACCCGTGTTAATACCAACAGATGTTCTTATACCAGTAAACGAGCCTGTGCTTGTTGCACTAAAAACCCACTTATTGTTACCAGCTGTTGCAAGTGGCGCATTACCACCAATATTATTGAATCCAATAAAGTTGTTGTTTGATGCAGTACCTGGCACAAAGTTGATAAGAACCATGGCGTTGGGAGAAATAGTTGCTAACGTATCATAAAAGTTATTGCTTCTAATTCTAAAATTATCTCCATTACCGGTGTTGTTACCAGAAACATGAATTGCAGATAAACGACAACCATTAAAATCGTTACTATCAATAGTAATGTTGTTGTTTTGAGCAATTAAAGATTGTCCATCACTCACAATTCCTAAGTTGTATGTTCCGGTTCCTGAATAGGTAAAGTAGTTATTTGATATTCTAATACTATCGTTTCCAAATGGAACTGGGCGATTAGTACCAGCAATGGTTACCGCGCCAAAAACAGGAAGCGTAAATAAAGATGTTTGGCTGTTTACACTTCTAATTTCTGTATATGTTAAAATTGCGCCAATTGCATCATTACGATATAAAACTACTGATGTATTTGGACCAGCAAAAGTATTTTGTATGGTTAGTCCTTTGGTGGTTGAAATTGGAACATCTCTACCATCTATATATACATACTTTGTATTATCAACAATAATTAACGCATTTGCATCAGAACCTGTAATAATTGGTGTGTTACCAAGTGCAGGACGTATGGTAATGCTTCTACCTGGGTTACCAGAACCAGGAACATTAGAAAGTACAATTGGGAAAACTTCGCCTGTTGCAGTATTGTAAACAGGGTCAATTAATGAAAAAGTAACTGGTCCGGCAACTCCTAATGAAGTAGCTTCATTAGCAGCAGCAGTTAAAGTTGGAAAAGTACCCGTTGCACCAACTGTGTACAATCCGTTTAAAGGTGCTTTAATTTCTCGGCTACCAGCTGGAGCTGTAACTATTGGTGTTGAAGGTGTGCCTGCAACGGTTATTGAAGTACATTCAGCATCAACAACGTTTGCAGCAACAGCATTTGGTGCAATATCATACGCTAACCAAAAATTGTTTGTACCTGTTACCAGTGGTTGAGTACCATTAATGGTAAAAGTACCATTAGGGTTAGCAACCACAGTTCCGAATTGTGTGTTTGTGTTAAAATTAGCATTAGTAGCTGTATAGAAAACTCTTGCATTAGCAATATTAGCAGCACTGGTGCTACCATTTGTGTTAAAAGTAAATGAAGAAACATTTAGAGGATTTAATCCACCTTGTGTATAAACTTTTACATTTAGAATAGCTTGGTTGATGGCTCCAGTAGGAACACCACTTGCAATTTGGAAAGTAGTTGTCGAATCATAAGTCATAGGTGCTTGCTGCCAAGTGTAGGTTAAACCAACAGTTGGAACATTTGTTGTAGAACCTGTTATACCTTGATTATTGGTAGTAGCAGCCAAAGATGTGGCGAAAGATGTTCCAGTTCGTGCGTTAAAATCTGTTACAACTGAACCATTGATACCTACGCCAGTTGTCCATCCAGCAGCTCCGGTAGAATTATATGAGAATTGTGAGCCATACACAACTTGTACAGGGCCAGTTTCATTAAGCCTAATTTGGAAGTTAAATGTATCGTTTGGATAGGTTGCATTAATATACCTTGAAAAATCCCTCCATTGAATTACACATATCCTATTTGGAGCTGAACCAATGGTTTGAATCCTCACATCACTAGTGGCCATACCTTTACCATGCAAATCTCCATTAAATGCACTTATTGTATTGGGGGTGAGAGATAGAATAGTAGGGTATGAATTAGTTGCTACTGCACCTAATGTAATATGCCCATTAGACTGAACCCCAACAGTTGTGAAAACTTGGCCATTGTAATTAAAATTAAATCCAATAGGTTGAATTGGATAATTGACATCATCATCAGTAAGCGTACCTGATAGAACAGTACCTCCAGTAATGGGTGTGTAAGTACCAAGGGTACTAGTAAACGAATAAGTTGATGATACCTGAGCAACAGCGGAGGTTGCAAAGACCACCAATAACGAGAAGGCGGATAAAAGCCTTGTCAATCTTAGTTTGTAATGTTGATTCATATGATAATTATAGTTAAGTTATATTAATGTTTTTTTAATATCGACAGTTATTCGAAGATATATTTTAAATTAAAAAATGAAAAAATATTTTAATGTTAAGCGAAAAAAACTAAAATTTATCTTAATTAAAAACATAACTTATTGAATATCATGTTTATAATTTTAAGCTTGATTGAATAAATAAAATTACAACAATACCATTTGATTATTTTTAGGTTAAAGTGACCGACACGCTTTAGCTCAGATTCAATATTGTGACCTGATAACCGACAAAAGCTGAATACATTTTATACCTTTGGATATTATGGTAAATAAAAACACACTCAAACTGAGCCGACAAGATGTTAAATTCTTAACCATTTTTAGCTTTATATTAGCAATTACTCTTTTACCATTTTTTAATGCAACTGTTTTTTCTATTGATGATTATCTCTTATTTTATGAAGGCATAAACAATCCCAATACCATTCGTTTTTCAATAGAAAGCGGTCGTTGGTTTGGAATCATTATGTTTAAATTTTGGAATCTATTTATTGGTAATGGCGGATATAGTGGAATACTTATTTCATACATTTCTGTTTGTGTCCAATTCATATTTTGCGGCTATTTATTAGTAAAATCATTTAAGCTAAACACAGCAAGTTGGTATGTTCCTATTCTAATATCACTTGGTTTCATACATGTTTTTAGCGCAGAAATATTAACCTTTAAAATTGGGTTAATGGTTAACATAGGATTTTCGTTTTTGTATGCTATTTCGTTTTACTCGTGGTATTTGATGCAGAAATTTGATGGTAAGTTTTTTTTAGCAATAATTGGAATTGTTTTATCATTAGCAGCCTACCAAGTAATTATCAATGCCCTTATTGTAATTACATTACTAGGTTTTGTTCTTGAAATAAGCACCCAAGAAAAAGCAGAAACCCTAACCATTAAAAATCTCAAACAGAATTCTTTTATTATAAAGCTGGTTGGTATTATTTTAGGAACAACCTTTTACCTCATAGCCAATAAGGTTGTTTTAGCCTATATGGGGTTAACAAGTTCAACTCGTTCACAGTTTATCGCATTATCAAATTTAGATGTAAGGGTTAATCAAATTTTAAAATTATTTAAAAACATACTTTTTGATGCAAACTCATTCTTGATACCACAACCAATTAAGTTTCTGTTTTTGGGTGTACTATGCCTTACATTAATTTTAATTGCAGCAAAAAACTCCATTAAATTCAATAATATTTCTAGTAAATTTTTGTTGGTTATTGGCGCTTTAACTTTAGTATGCTTAAGTTTATTGTCTACCTCCATATCAGGCTTATTTCTTGAGGTTTGGTGGATGGTTCCGAGAATGTTTACAGGGTTTGGTATGTTTACCATGCTTATTTTTATTATCGCATTTCAAGTCAACAAATCTGCACTTTTGCACAAGTTACTTTTATTGGCATTGATTATTACTACAGTATCTCATATTAGCATGAATCATAATATAGCCAATGATCAAGCATACCTCAATTTTTTAGATAGGAATAAAGCGCAAAGAATACTGAGTGAATTAGAGCAAATTGACGGATTCAAAACTAAACGATTATATATTCATCAACGACCAGATTGTTGGGTAAATGAATACAACATAAAAACAAATGTTGGTGATATGAATTTGTCGGCATTCTGTGCATCGTGGTCTAAATACAAAATTTTGGAATATGTTGCCGGATATCCAATTACACCAACCAATAATAACGACAACATCTATATTGATAGTTTATATCAAACCATTAATGAGCAGGAAAAACCACTTTGGCCAAATAAAGATGGCATATGGGTAAACGATAGTATTATTGCTATTTTCCCTTAACCCAATAACTTTTCAAGCCACGGTTTCTTTTCCAACTTTTCTATCCAATTTTTTAAAAATTGACCTATTGTTAGCATAGTTGTTTTCTGGAATAATTTATACGTTTAGCAAAAGCATTACGAGTTTGCTTAAACGGATGTTTATATTTTTGTTTGTTTAAAAAGTAAACAACTCATCAAGTAAAGATTTATTAATGTATCTTAATTTACAAAAATCAATAAACCTGCTGCAAATTATCAGGTATGGAAAGTTGGGCGTAGCTATAAATTTTTTTATTTATTAGTTACTTCACACAATTGGTTTTGCCTCATTAAATTTGCTACATTCGTTAGGTGCAAAAAGCCATTACATCAAAAATAATATTAACTACTTTTATTGTTTGTGTTTTACCTATTCGAGTAATTTCTCAGCATGCTGACATCCAACTGTTGCGTTATTTAAACAGCAACCAAAATGCACCAGCAGACCCAATATTTAAAACAGTTACCAACAGCGTATTTCCGATGGCTATAGGAGTGCCTGCTGCTATAACCACATTATATTTATTAAATAAAGACAGTGCCAATAAACAACACGCCATTATTATTGGTGGAACTGTAATTATATCATCTGCCATTACCGGATTGCTTAAATACACCATTCAGCGGGAAAGGCCATTTGTTACTTATCCCGACATTAAACACATCACACCAGAAGATAGTTATTCCTTTCCATCTGGGCATACCTCTACAGCTTTTGCATTAGCTACATCCATTACCATTGCATATCCTAAATGGTACGTGGCTGCACCAGCTTATTTATGGGCATCATCTGCCGCTTATTCTCGTTTGCATTTAGGAGTGCATTATCCAAGCGATGTTTTAGCTGGTGCATTAATAGGAAGTGGTTCGGCATGGCTATGCTACAAACTAAATATGCGTTTACAACAACGTAAATAAATGAAATGAAAAAGTAAAAATCAGCAACAAACTTATTTTAAAATATAGGGTTTTTTTGTAAATGATTATCGCCTTTCTTTTGCTCAGAATTTTGTGTTAAATTAAAAATAAAAACGCTATTTTCAAATTCAATTGTATCCAGACGATACTGATTTCAGAAAGTTATTCATTAAAGGATAATTGCTAATCAGTATGATTAAAATTATAGAATTTCCAAACGCGTGTTGTAATTAAAATAGCACCTATAAAAACCAGAATAATTTATAACTCAAGCATACAAAATTGTTAATTAACTAAATATGTTAAAAACAATTAAACTACTAACATAAGCTAGGGCTGTCATGTAAATAAATTGTATAATAGGCCACTTCCACGATTGTGTTTCAGCTTTTACAATAGATAAGGTACTCATGCATTGCATAGCAAATGCATAAAAAACCATTAGTGAAAGTATCGTGGCAACTGAATAAAGTGGTTCATCTTTTTCATTTTTTTCGGCTAACATTTTTTGTTTAATAGAGTTTAGGTCTTCGCCCTCTGCACCACCACCCACGCTATAAATGGTACTCATTGTGCCTACAAAAACTTCTCTGGCAGCTAAGGATGTTAATAAGGCAATACCCATTTTCCAATCAAAACCTATTGGTTTTATTGCAGGCTCAATCCATCTACCAAACTCGCCTGCATAACTTGCTTGCAAGCGTTCGGCACTTTTTTGTGCAGCCAATTCTTCACTGCTCATAGTAACATCAGGACTCATAGCAAGGGTTGCATATTTTTGGTCAATTGCACGCATATTACCCCGCGGACCAAAAGATGCAAATGCCCAAAGTATTACAGATACAGCCACAATAATTTTACCTGCACCAACCACAAATGCACTTCCTTTTTCGTATAAGGTAATAAGTAAATTGTTCCAAACAGGTAATTTATAACTCGGCAATTCAATCATAAAATAAGCTGTTCCTTTTGCTTTAACAAACAATTTAAACACCGCGGCACTTGCCAATGCTGCAATAAATCCAAGTAAATACATGGCCATTAAAACTACACCATGCACATTAAACGGACCCCATTTTGCTGTTTCAGGAACCAACATTCCAATTAACAAAGTATAAACTGGCAAACGTGCCGAACAACTCATTAATGGGGTTACCAATATGGTTATTAATCGCTCTTTTTTATTCTCTATACTACGGCTTGCCATGATACTTGGAACTGCGCAAGCCATACCACTAATAAGTGGAACAATACTTTTACCATTCATTCCGAATGGTCGCATAATCCTATCCATTATAAAACCTACACGCGCCATATAACCAACATCTTCGAGCACGGCAATAAATGCAAATAATATAATAATTTGTGGAAGGAAAATAATAACTCCACTTAATCCTGCTACTACACCATGCACCAACAAGTCATTAAGCACACCATCTGGCAGGGATTCTTCTATGGTTGCATTTAACCAAGCAAATCCCATTTCAACCCAATCCATTGGGTACGCACTCCATGAGAATATGGCTTGAAAAACCAGAAATAGTAAACTCAAAAATATCACTAAACCCCAAATACGGTGTGTTAAAATCATATCCGCTTTTTGGGTAATATTTTTAATCACATGGTTGGTTTTTTGTCTGCGACTTAAACGCACGGCTTCATCAATAACCTTATAGCGTTGTAATATTTCTTGCTCCTGAAATTGCTTGGGGTTAAAGTTGTACTTTTCGAAAGCAGAATTAATTTGTTTGGCCTTATTGTTTAAAAAAACACTGGCATTAATGGCATACTGTAAAGCAGCATATGGATTTTTTTTATCTGTGATTTCTCCTATTTCATTTAATAAGTTTTGATCAACTTGGTTGATATTAAAGTAGGTTACTTTTTTGTGTTTACTTTCGTCAAGCAACAAGTTTTTTATTTTTGATATACCTTCTTTGTTACGTGCGTTAATGGAAACAACAGGAATACCAAGCTCTTTAGCCAAAATATCTAATTCATAAAAAATACCTTTACGCTCGGCTAAATCAACCATATTTAAAGCTAAAATTACCGGAACACCTAAATCAGCAACTTGTGTTAACAATAACAAATTACGTTTAAGGTTACTGGCATCGGCAATAAACAATACCAAATCGGGAAAATTGGTTTCGGCTTTGTTGCGTAAAATATCATAAGTAACCAACTCATCAGCCGATTTAGGATAAAGGCTGTATGTACCAGGCAAGTCAATAATTTGTGCACGGGTTTCAGCATTTAATTTACTGTAACCTATTTTCTTTTCAACTGTAGTTCCCGGAAAATTGCTCACCTTATGGTTTAATCCCGTTAAGGCATTAAACAAACTGGTTTTGCCACTGTTGGGGTTACCGGCTAATGCAACTGTTATTTCTTGCTTCACTGTAGTTATTTCAAATTAATATCTATACAATTTGCATCACTTAAGCGTAAGCACATTTTGTACTCACCAACCCTAATGGCAATAGGATCACCAAAAGGAGCAATGTTTTCAAGTTCCACTTCTTCACCAGGTAACAAGCCCATTTCAAAAAGCTTTAAACTTAGCTCTTCGCCATGCACTGCCGCCACGGTAGCTAACTGTTTAAACTTTAATTCAGAAAGTTTCACCCTTTTATTTGTATTGATTTTGGGCGAATTTAGATTATTTCTAAAGAAGGAAAAAATGATTGATGACATAATTTACTAGTCATAAAATCCTTGATGTGTAATTTATTAAATATAGTAAGCGAAATTTCAACTAAAACATAAATTTCCCCTTTAACAAATCATCACGCATATTTGTAACATGAGCAAACCAACTATTTGCGGATTTACCATGGTGCGCAATGCCATAAAATTTGATTACCCCATTGTAGAGTCTATTAAAAGTATTTTACCTATTGTGGATGAATATATGGTATCCGTTGGTAATAGCGATGATGGAACATTGGAGTTGATTAAAAGTATTAACTCTCCCAAAATAAAAATTATTGAAACCATTTGGGATGATAGCTTACGCCAAGGCGGGCAAGTATTAGCCGTTGAAACCAACAAATCGTTTGATGCCATTGCCGATTATTTTGATTGGTGTTTTTACTTGCAAGGTGATGAAGTGGTTCATGAAAAATACCATCAAACCATTATAGATTCATGTGCTAAATACAAAAACCGAAATGAAGTGGAAGGTTTGTTGTTTGGTTACAGGCATTTTTACGGCAGCTTTGATTATGTTGGAGACTCACGCGCATGGTATCGCAAAGAAATACGCATCATTAAAAACGACAAAAGCATACGCAGTTATAAAGATGCACAAGGGTTTAGAAAAGATGGCCGTAAACTGCGAATAAAACCTATTGATGCGCAAATTTATCATTATGGTTGGGTACGCGACCCAAGGTTTCAGCAAGCTAAACAAGAGAGTTTTAATAAGCTTTGGCATAGCGATGATTATGTGCAACAACATGTAGCAACGGCAAACGAATTCGATTACAAAGCAATTGATTCACTTAAACGATTTGAGGGAACACACCCAGCTATTATGAAAGAACGTTTACAACGCATGAATTGGGAATTTACTTGGGATGTTAGCCGAAAGAAATTTACGTTTAAAGAAGGCGTTTTGTATTGGTTTGAAAAGCTTACGGGAAAACGTTTGTTTGAGTATAAAAACTATAAAGTAATTTAAGTTTTAACCACAGCAAAACCACGTAGAAAGCAATGTGTAATTTTTACAATAAAGGATATAATTTTTTCAAGAAGTTCAGTAATCAATGACTTGAACAGCAGGTTCCAAAATTACGATAGGCATTGGTTAGTGAACCTTCTTGTTACACAAAAAAACAACTGAGGACACAACTGATAAGCAATGCGGGAAAGGTCTAACGCTTTAAAGGCTTGCTGACCTTTTTAAACAAAAAACCACAGCACCTGTAATGCACTGTGGTTTCAAATTATATATAAAAAAGTTATTTAATTTTTGCAGTAAATGGATTTCTTAAGCCGCTAAATTCTGCTAAATCCATTTTAATAGAACCTACAAATATTTCGCTTTCGGCACGAATAGGTACTTTGTTTTCATCATCGGTTACCCATAAGGTTAGTGCATCAGTATCTTTAAACAAACGCCCTTCCAACAATTGTGGTTTAACTTTTAATGTACGAAAAGTTCCTAAATCTGTTTTTAAAATCTCTTTGCCTACAAACTTAAAACGCAACGGATAATTAATCCCATCCATATAAAAATTAACTGGAAAAACATCTCCTGGTTTTGCGTTGGTCATATCTGTTGAACGTGCAAAATAAATTGCGGAAGCAACATCTTGTGTTCGCTCACCAATTTCTATTTTTCCTTTTACGCTGCTTTTTGCAATACCGTTTTCATGATCAAACAAAACCAAATCAATGGCTTTATATCCACCTTCGCGCACATTTTTTATAGCCTTCCAAGGTATTAAAGCCTCTTCATCCAAGTAGGATTCAAATTGGTCTTTTACTTTAAACATCATATCAACCATACCAGTTGATTTACCATAAACTTTAATGTAAAAAGTATTGCGGTTATTAACTTTAGCAGGTTTATTAGCCACTTCAAAATCTGCTGTACCACCACTAATTAAACCATAATACACTTTGTATTTTAGTTTTTCACCATAGGTAAACGCAGTATTTGTTCTTTTAGAAATTTCATATTTCTTTTCAATTGGCTTACGCACCTCTATAGGTGGGTTTTGGGCTATAGCTGCACCTAAAAACAAACCAGTAGTTAATACAAATTTTCTCATAACAATCACATTATTGTTTACTCAATTACAAAATGCTTGCCAAAATTATATCCAAACTATTTCCTTATGTAAAACTACTTTTATAGAAGTTGGTTAAATATTGAACTCTATTCCTTGAGCCAATGGCAATTCTTTTCCATAATTAATGGTATTGGTTTGCCTCCGCATGTATGCTTTCCAGCTATCGCTGCCACTTTCGCGACCGCCACCTGTTTCTTTTTCGCCACCAAATGCACCGCCAATTTCGGCACCACTTGTACCAATGTTTACGTTAGCTATTCCACAATCGCTACCAGCAGCACTTAAAAATGCTTCAGCCTCTTGTAGGTTATCTGTAAAAATAGATGAACTTAATCCTTGGCGAACACCATTTTGAAGTGCAATGGCTTCATCAATGGAATTATATTTCATGATGTATAAAATTGGAGCAAAGGTTTCATGCTGCACAATTTCAAAATGATTCTCAGCCTCAATAACAGTAGGTTTCACATAGCAACCACTTTCATAACCAGCACCGGTTAAAACCTCAGCACCACAAAGCACTTTACCACCTTCTTGTTTTGCCTTTTCAATTGCATTTAAATAGGCATTAACTGCGTCCTTATCAATTAGTGGTCCAACTAAGTTTTGGGGATTTAAAGGATCGCCAATGGTTAATTGCGAGTATGCTTTAACCACGGTATCCTTAAATTTATCGTACACACTACTGTGCATAATTAACCTACGAGTGGTGGTACAACGTTGTCCGGCAGTACCAACAGCACCAAACACAACGGCACGAATGGCAATATCTAAATTAGCATGTTGCGATAAAATAATAGAATTATTTCCTCCCAACTCCAATAAACTTTTACCTAAGCGTGCACCAACTGTTTGTCCAACAATTTTACCCATACGGGTTGATCCTGTTGCAGAGATTAAAGGTACACGTTCATCCTTGGTCATTAACTCACCTACTTGGTAATCGCCATTAATTAAACAGAAAATTCCTTCAGGTAAATTATTTGCTTTTAAAATTTGTGCCATTAAATTTTGGCAAGCAATAGCACTTAATGGAGTTTTTTCTGATGGCTTCCAAACGCACACATCACCACAAACTGCAGCTAGCATACTATTCCAGCTCCACACTGCAACAGGGAAATTAAAGGCCGAAATAATACCAACAATGCCTAGTGGATGCCATTGTTCATACATGCGATGATCGGGGCGCTCGCTATGCATAGTTAAACCATATAACTGACGTGAGATACCTACAGCAAAATCACATATATCAATCATCTCTTGCACCTCACCTAAACCTTCTTGGTAGCTTTTACCCATTTCGTAACTAACCAATTTGCCCAAAGGTTCTTTATATTCTCGCAACAAGTTTCCGTATTGGCGAACAATTTCGCCACGTTTAGGAGCAGGTAATTTTCTCCATGTTTTAAAAGCTTCAGCAGCTGTAATTATTACTTTTTCGTATTCTTCAGTGGTGGTGTATTTTATCTTGCCAATCAAGGCACCATCAACAGGCGAAAAAATCGATTTAATAGGTGCATCATTAGAACTAAAATGGCTTTGTCCGGTGGAAGTACCGTTGTTAACATCTAAAATGTTTAGGACTTTTAACACGTCATTTATCATGTTTTTTATACTTAATTATTAGGCACAAATCTAGCTAATTTCATTAAAGAACAAGTGAAGTGTATAACTTACCATACACATATTTATTTTAAATCACACATATTTATTTGTCAAATGATTACAATTTGTATATTGGACAAAATTTCAACCTTATTGAAAACCTTCATCACAAAAACTGTACTCGCACTTTTGGTGCTTTTTATTGGATTTTCGCTAAAAGCACAAGACGTTGATATTGATTCGTTAAATAGCGCATTGTTCAACTATTTAAATTCCCAACGCATAGCTGCAAGTATGGAAGACTTGGTATTAACTGAGGTGATGGAAAATACGGCTCAAGACCAAGCAAATTATTGTACTTTAGTAAAAGCTGAAACCAATACGCAAAAAGAATTAAAGAAAAGTACAGCAGCCTTGCGAGTAACTTTTTTTGGTGGAATTAAAGATGGGATACCGCAAGAAATTATTATTAGCGAAGCAGTGAAGAACAGCCGTGGCATTGATTATACCACAAGCGAATTACTTGCCAAGCTGATTAAAAAATTAGATAAAACCAGTTTCAAAAAATTATATACCCGACCTGATTTATACTGTGCAGGTTTAAGAGGTTCTTTTGATCCAATTGGTAATAAGGTTTATTTCTGTCTAATAATGGGTGATATTAACATCATCAATAATACATCAGCGCATAGTAAAGAATTAGACAAGAACTACAAAGTAAATACACATGGGTTTCATTGGTGGATGAGAAGAACAGGTTGTCGTATTAATTGTGTATTCGGAAAATGTGATGAAGGAACTGTTTGCAATGCATTTGATGATTTAAAAGAATTGTTTAGTAAAGTTGATATTGATAAGGGTTTTTACATTAAAGATAAAAAACTTTACCTACGTGAGGATTTTAAAAAATACTTTATAAGTGACGATAGAAATACCACCAAACTAATAGCTGATAACAACGACAGGCTATTAATTTACATCATTGAAAAATCTCAATTCCCTTGTAATACCTCGTACAATATTTCTGTTGGGGCAGCATCTCAAGCAGGTTTACAAATTGGTTTAAGGCCTGTTAAATTAAGTGGGTTAACGGCTAAAGGCGATTTAACTATTGATAAACTACCTGAAGGATTCTCGGAAAATTTTGAAATTGGTATTAAAGTAGTAAAGTACTGCGATGAAAAAGTAAAATGCGAGGTATATGATTTTTATGACAAACTCAACCGTTTAAAGCCATACTTTACTCCGGTTGCTTTTGAAGAATTACCATTACTTCTAGACACTCAAACGGCTAAAACACCAGAGCCTTTTATTGAAGTGAAAACCTTAAGTTGGAATATTCCTTTTGAGCGCAATAAATTTGAATACAAACAAAGTGATATATCACCCATTATTGATAGCTTAAACGAACCTAAATTTATAATACAAGAAATAAAAATTACTGCCTACTCATCCATGGAGGGCGATTCGGTGAAGAATTTTGAGCTACAGCGTAAACGTTCTGCGAGCATTATAAAAGTTTTAGAACAACAACAAGCGGGTACTAAAATAAAATATACGGTTAAGCAAGGTAATTCTTGGGATATTTTCCGCAAACAAATAGTATTAACTAACTATTATTACTTAGCTGATAGTACACCTGCATATGTGCGTATGCAATTGAACAAAGACACAGCTTTGTCACATAAAATAGAATACTTGCTACAGGCAGAGCGATTTGCAAGTTTAGACATGCGCGTAGCATTTGATTTAAAGAAATTAAGTGAGGACGATTATTGGGCATACCGCATACAAAAAGCAATTGAAAAGAAAGATGTGAAGCGCGCATTAAATAACCAAACTGCTCTAATTAAATTATTCCAAATGGGTAAAGTAAGCTATGAAAAGTTTATGGCTGTGCCAATACCAAATGATAAGAAGTACATTGCTTTATTAAATAACAAGTACTTATTTATAAACAATGATGCAGAAAAACTTTCACGTTTTGATGAGTTAAGAACCTTGGATATAAACAATCCAATTATTAAATATAACTACCTTGCGCTGAAGCTTAATTCATCAAGTAAATTAGATAATAACACGCGCAGAGAAGAATTGCAAATACTTTCCTCTCTATTCAGTTCATTAACAGCCACAGTAATTCCTGTTAATTTATACAACACATTAAGGTCAAGGTTTCATCCAGTAACAAACGATGCACGTAAATCTAAAAAAGCAGAATCATACAAAAACATAAAGGAACTATCACAAAGCAGCCCAATATTAGAATCTGTATTTTTAGCCGATTATTATGCTGAACAAAAACGATTTGATTTGGCTGCACAAATATTGTTTGATCATTACAAAGATGTTGATGATGACAATAAATTGTTATGCAAAGAGTTTTGCTTACGCATGTTGTACTATGGTAAAGCTAGTAAATTAGAGGCCTTTGAAAAACAATACCAAGGGGTGTTTAAAAAACTACAAAAAACAAACCCAGAAGTGTTTTGCGAAATATTTTCAAAGTCAAAAGTTTCGTTTAAGTTTTTTGAAAACCTACATATCAAAAAAATGTATTGCGATGCTTGTGCATCAAAATAAGTATTTTATTACAACACCAATTATTTATAACTTGTTTGGGGTAAAACGTTTTCTCCTAATTTTGTAATACTTTCTTCCAAGCAAAACAGTCTTTAAAAGCGTTACCTTTTAATATAATTAATCTCCTAATAACACTTAACAAACATCACATGGTTTATTGCCGTGTTTCATCTAATTAATTGAAGAAATCAGTTATAATTTTAGGCCTAGTAATGTTATAAAGTAGGTATTTTACATTTGTCGGATACCAATTTAATTATACTAATGAGCCCCATTAAAAGAAGGGATTTTAGTTTACATGTTGAATTTCTTAATTAGCTATTGGTTATACCTATGTGGCAAAATAAAAAAGGCCGAAGTTTAATTCGGCCTTTTACATAAGGTATAACAATCAATAATGATTACCAATAATTCGCATCACCACGTCTACCAGATTTACGTTGAGGCTTAAACTTAAATGCAATAGCAATTTCATTTTGAGCAGGTGCAAATCGAGTGAACTCACCCGTAAAGTGAAAGTAATTGTAGGCAACCAAAAAACTATTGATATTAAAACCAAGTCCTGCAACAGCAGCTCCACTTGATCTATAACCAAGTTGTATCTTAAAGGCGTCATTAAAATACATACCTAATAGTCCATCAATTACTTTTTGTGTATTGGTAAAATTATAAAAATTAATTACAGGCTTTAAATAGTTGGTTGACGAGTGTCCACCCAATTTAAGTTTATAACTAGCACCAACTAGGGCAAATGCACTTAGTGGTTCAGAAACGCTTACCAACATTGGTGATGCTGCATAAAGCTCTAAACCGTTACGATTTTGGTAAAGTATGCCTGCACCTGTTGTAAATAAAAACTGATTCAGTTGTGGGGCATCAATATTAGGATCTGCAAGATTAACATTTGAACTCAATAAATCTTTATCTAAGGTAGTTTGAATAAACCCAAGACTTAATCCTAAGCTCAAATGATCATCCCGTGATAAATCTACTTTAACAGAATAGGCAGCCTCAGCGTTGGTAGTTTGAAAAACACCTGCATTATGACTAATAAACTTTAAACCAACTGAAGAGTTACCATACTTTGGTACATTATTTAAAGGTGTGTGTACACTAAAGTTGATTGTACGAGCAGAAGAACTAGCACCACCAACTAAAGTACGGGCATTAAACATAGCAAATGGGGCACCTGATGTACCTGCAACAGCAGGGTTAGCAATAAATGGGTTTAACAATGTAGTGTAAAACGTTTCGCGGTATTGAGCATTAGCGTTATTTACAAAAAAATGTAGTGCTGTAAATACAATTGTTAATTTTATAAATTTCATCATGATCTAAGTCTATTTAATTACTTAACAAAAACATTTAATGTGCCCTTAAATTCTTTTCCGGTATTGCTATTATAAAATAAGTAATAGTAAACACCATTTGTTATCCTAATACCCCCAACCGTTCCATTCCAATCGTTTTGGTAATTAGCCTTTATAGAATACAATTCAACACCAATATCATTAAATATTTTTAAACTATAATCAGCGTATAGTGATACGTTTTCTATTTCAAAAAAATCGTTTACTCCGTCACCATCTGGCGACATAAAATTGTTTACTGGTAAAGGTTTGTTAAGCTCTATCTCGTCTAGTACATTTATTGTTATCTCTGCTGTATCTGCCAAAACTGTAGTAATTGATTGATTATCCTTTACCAATACTTTTATTTTGTATCGATTTGTTTTCTCATAATCGAATGCTACAGTATTAGTTAGCAATCCAGTATTTTCATCTATTTCAAAGAAATCAGTTGAGGTAATGATACTATACTTTAGAACAGCGGATGCATCAGGGCTTGATGATGAGATAACTCCAATGCTTGTTCCAGCAGGATCGTTCTCCTTTATAGTAAAAGTTTGATCATCTATATTCGGTTTTTCTTTGGTATCAATTACGTTAATTACAAAAGTGTTTTCAAATGTTTCACCGTCTTTGTCTTCCACCCTAATTCTAATAGAATAAGAGCTTTTATTCTCAAAATCTGCAATAAAATTACTAAACAAGGTTCTGCCTTCAATAATAAATGATCCATTATCTTGATCACCAGTTCCAGATACAAATGAGTAACTATGACTTTCATTTGCATCCTCATCAGCAGTAGTAAATATGCCTATACTTTTTTGTATAGAATCATTTTCTTGTAATTTAGCATTAGAAATTTTCAACTCAGTTGGAGCATCACCTGCATCTAAAACGCTTATTGTAAAAGGGCTTTCTATAAATGAGTTTATCTGATCATTGCTTCTTACACGTATAGAATAGGTGCGTTTGTTTTCGAAATTAAATATCTGATTACTGTATATTGAATCTTGAGAAATATAAAACAATGAATTATTTGTTGCCCCTTCACCACTTGTTAAAGAATAAGCAAAACTAGATGCCTGATCAGGGTCGGTAGTTGAAAGCCTTCCAACATATGTTCCAATAGGTCTATTTTCGAACATGGTATTATTATTTAGACTTAACAACGTTGGCACATCATTGGTGTCTTTAATGGTAATTATAAACTGTTTAGAAAACGCAGCTCCGCTTTGATCTGTTGTTTTTAAATAGATAACATAAAGACTTTTATTCTCATAGTTAAAGGTGACTGCAGTTCTTAGCTCGTTGCCTAAAATAAAGAAGCTATTATTATCTCCACTTATTGCATCATCAAAATTATATACAAACTGATCTGCAGGATCTTGATCAATAGTTGATAAGTTGGCAACCTTAGCACCTGCAGATAAATTTTCTGTTACAATATTATTATTTAAAATAATATTTGTTGGTGCATCATTACTATCTAAAACATTTATAGTAAATACTTTTTCGTAAACGCCTCCATTTAGGTCGCTTGTACTTAATCGTATGCTATAAGATGATGCTGTTTCGTAATTAAAAATACCATTTGTTCTGAGTTGATTACCTTGAACAACAAAGCTATTATTATTGGTTGAACCAGCACCACTAACTAAGCTATACGAATAGGTGTTTGCCAAATCTTCATCAATAGTAGATAAATTACAAACCACTGTTCGAGTTGGCATGTTTTCCCTTATTTCATTCGATGAGAGCTGAATGTCTGTTGGTACATCATTAACATCAATAATATTTATAACGAATGTTTTTTCAAAAAATAAATTACCAGCATCGGTGGTTCTCATTCTTATATTAAACAACTTTTTGGTTTCGAAATTAAATATTACTGATCCATATAATGAATCATTACTAACTCTAAAGCTTAAATTGTCATTAGATCCAACCCCATTAACAAGAGAGTAAACAAATCCACCTGGAGCGTCAGGATCTACCGTGTTTAATAATCCTATAAAACTTGAAGTAGTTGAATTTTCTGAAACAAAATTATTTGAAAGTATAATATCACTCGGAATATCGTTGCTATCTATTATGCTAATAGAAAACTGCTGAGTGAAAATTCCACCTTTAGTATCTGATGTTTGAACCTGAATAATGTGTATTTGTTTGGCTTCGTAGTTAAAAATATTATTGGTTCTTATCTCATTCCCACTAATAAAAAAACCATTGTTATCATTGGTTGAACTATTAATTAAACTGTATACAAACTGGCTAAGTGTATCTTCGTCAGTAGTACTAAGTAAACCAATTAAAGAACCAACATTTTTATTCTCTTTAATAACATTATTTGACAAAGCCAAAGCCGTAGGGTTATCGTTAACATCAACAATATTTATTGTAAATGTATCGCTTAAAACTCCTCCGTTGCCATCGCTTGTTTGCACACGTATTGCATATGAACGCTTATTTTCAAAATTAAATACTGCATTTGTGAACAACTGATTTCCAGCAATATAAAATCTATTATTGTCTACACCACCAGTACCAGAAATTAACGAATAGGTAAAACTTTGATTAGGATCTGGATCAACTGTTGCAAATGTTCCGATTGACGTTCCAATTACCATATTTTCATTAATCATCTTATTTGAAATAGATAATGAGGTTGGTGCATCATTGCTATCTGTTACATTAATAACAAAGGCCTTTTGGAAGGTTAATAACCCGTTGTCTTGTGTTTGAACCCTAATTAAAAGAGTACTTATTAATTCAAAATTTAAAGTTGCTGCACTAAATAAACTGTCATTACGTATTAAAAAACTTGCATTATGTGTTGAACCCAAACCCGCTACTAACGAATAAGTAAACGTATTTCCAACATCCGGATCAACAGTATTAAGTATACCAATAAAACTACCAGAAGGTCGGTTTTCTGTAATTGATGTTGAATTAAAATACACATCAGTTGGTGCATCGTTGATGTTTCTAATAAAAATTTGAATCGCCTTAACAAACGATACTGTACCAAGTGTTGACCTTACATAGATAGTATATGTTGATTTCGCTTCGAAGTTAAAAACAGCATTTGTTCTTAGTTGATTTCCAGATATAATAAAACTTGCGTTATCATTACCTGGGGCACTATTATCAAAAGTATAAGTATAAGAAGTGATGGTATCTTGAGTTGTACTTGATAATAGCCCTATTAATGAATTGGAAGGCTGGTTTTCACTGATTGTGTCGTTTGAAATTACAATATTTGTAGGAGCATCAATCAGATTATTTACTGTGATGGTAAACTGTTTATCAAAAAACGCACCAACATTGTCTGTAACTCTAAGCCTTATGCTGTAAACACTTTTAATTTCAAAATCAAAAGTAATTGAAGACCTGAGTACGTTACCTGAAATATTAAAACTGTTGTTATCTGTTGAACCAGTTCCTGAGGTCAAGCTATATGTAAAAGTATTAGAAACATCTTGATCAATGGCTGTTAAGTTACCAATTGGTGTATTTGATGGTGAGTTTTCGTCTATTTGATTTTGAGAGAGATTGATATTAATTGGTGCATCATTGCCATCTAAAATTGTGATGGTTTTATTTTGTTGAAGCGTACCACCAAAGCCATCACTAACTTGTATTCTTATTGAGTAGGAGTTTGTGGTTTCAAAATCAAAAATGGCGTTTGCAAATAAACTATCATTTCTTATCAAGAAACTTGAATTTCCTGAACTTCCTGCTCCTGCTACTAATGAATACGAATATGTTCCAGTTGCATCAGGATCAGTGGCAGATAGTTTTGATATAAATGCTGTTTGAGCTGAGTTCTCAAAAATCACATTATTTGACATGTTAATATTGGTTGGAGCATCATTACTATCAATTATGCCAATTACAAATTGCTTAGTAAAAAAAGCACCGCCATCATCATCTGTCCTAACATAGATGATATAATTTTGCCTTGTTTCAAAATCAAACAAATTATTGGTTCTTAATTGGTTGCCTACAATAAGAAACTGATCATTGTTATTTCCTGATGTATTTACAAAGCTGTAATTAAAGGTACTAATTGCATCTTCATCTGTAGTGGTAAAATTCCCTACAACAGAACCAATAGGCCTATTCTCTCTAATATTAGCACCAATGCTGCTTCCATTAATTTGAATATTGGTTGGTTCATCGTTGGTATCTTTTACGGTTATTACAAACGTTCTTTCAAAAAAGGTATTTGCAGCATCTGTTACACGAACTCGAATATTATAAAAATTCTTAACCTCGAAATTAAATGAAATAAGGGATCTTAAGGTATTACCTGTTATGGAAAAATTTCCATTATTTGTGCTTCCAAAACCTGGCACAAGAGTGTATGTGTGAGTATCACCAGAATCATTATCAATTGGGCTAAATACTCCAACAAGGGTTGGTGTGTTTTTATTCTCGGTTACATCTATATTACTCAATGAAATTCCAGTTGGTGGACCATTAACATCACGGATTGTAATTATAAATTCACGTTCAAAAAAACACGCTCTCGAATCTGTGGTTCTTACCCTTATGCTGTAACTGTTTTTAACACCAAAATCAAATATTGCACTTGACCTTAGCGAAGAGCCCAATAAATTAAAACTGGCATTATCAGTACTTCCATTTCCTGCCACTAAGCTGTATGTAAATGTTTCGGGCGAATCAGGATCTAAACTAGTTAATGAACCGATTATTGAATTTACTGGCAAACCTTCAGAGATAATCGAATTGCTAATAGATATGGCTGTTGGTGCATTATTATTCTTTAACGTGTAAGGGCTAGTTGTAACTCCAAAAGAGGCATTATCTTGAAATACAACACCTCCTGTTGCATCATAAATAGTATCGTTCAAGGCATTATAAATTTTAAAAGTTACAGTTTCGCCAGCATTTATATTACTATACACAATAAGGTACGCAATAAATTTTCCGTTAATAACTGTACTGGTTGATGAAACGCCCCTACATGTTGAACCAACAAATGCGGCAACCCTATTGGTGGGATTGGCAAGCTCAATGCAATTTACATTAGCAACAGAAGTTACTGTCATGGAAAATTGAAACGAGCTTGGGTTTACCGTCCAATTTGGTGCAGCAGCCCTTGCTTGTATTACAAACAATAAGACTACAAAAGCTACTAATAATTTACAAATTCTCATGTTCAAATGTCTCTATTAATACTTAACTAATTTAGTTCTTACAACATTTCCGTTGCTTCTAACTTCAACAAAATACAAACCGCTTCTTACTTCTACACCTCTTGATTCAGCATTCCAATATATGTTAACAGAATTGCTCTTGCCAACATTTTTGAAATCAAATGCATCAACAAGCTTACCTGTTACATCTAAAATTTTCACATTTAATGTTTCTGCAAGTGACCCTTGTATATTAAACTGCACCTCTTTGTTGTAAGGATTAGGGAATGCATACATGCTGATATTGCTAACTGCACCAGTATAAAAATCTTCACATTTTAGAGTTGTTGTTGTTTGGGTTTGATATGGAGTAACCAATGATCCAATTAGTTTACCATTTCCAAAAAGTACCTTACCATCTAAATCTAGTGTTGTACCATTATGTTCATCCATTAATTTAAATGTAATTTCTTCAGCGTTGCTGTTTGATGAAACATTTAAAAAGTAGAGATACTTACCATTACTCAACTTAGTTGGTTTGGTAATTCCCCTTAATTCATTGCCAACAAATGCTCCTACGCTTAATCTTCCTGTTGAAAGCGCATCGTTACAAACGCCTGGATCTAATACCACACTCATTACTTTCTCAAATTTTTCAGCGTTGTATGTAAAATATTTACTTTGGTAGCGATTATCTATGGCTTCGGTTTTACTAAACATAGCTGACCTAGGATAAGCGAATTGTTTAACCGCTGCTGATTTATATACATAACCTTTATTAGGAAGCATGGTAATTAAACTACCAACCCAACCAATGTTTGCATCATAAACAGCAAACTGAGTTTGACTGCTTACCCAATCTCCGCTTGTTGCATTCAAAGAAGAAAAGGCTTCAACAACACTTAAGTTTCTTTGAGATTGGAAGCCAATCCAATTCCAACCTGAGTCTAAACGAATTGGCTGCAATGATGGGTTAACCTCAATACCAGTAATTACTAAAGTATCTGTTGTGCTCGATTTCCAACGGTAAGATTTTTCTGTTTTAACACCTCTAACAGGGCTGGCTAATGTTCCTGCCCAACCATTAAGATTTGTATAATCAGCATAGTTAACTTGGTCTTTAAAAATATCGCCCTCAGTACTAACCACATTTTTCAACACTTTATTGATGTCACTCGAGTCTCTCATTAATAAATTAAACGAAATCCAATTCCAACCAGCTGTTATAGGAACATACCTAGTAATTTTATCTGTGGCGTTAAAAATTTGAGGGGTTGTAATATTGCCCACTAAACTATTTGCAACATAAGGAAGAGAAGGTGTAACCTCTGTGTGGCTCTTACCTTCTGTAGCGTTCCAAATTCTAAACTCAATAGTTTCACCACTAGTAACATTGCTGTATACATTTAAAAATGCATAATAACGATCAACTTGTGAAAAATATTGAAGATTTGCAATTCCTCTGCATTGGCCATTAACAAAGGCTGCCAACTTATCATCAGGGTTAGTTGAAATAATGTTGTTAACTCTAATTTGGCCAACAATGCTCATTGTATTTTGGAATGCGGCAGGATTAACTGACCATGATGAAGGTGGCTCAGCATAAACCTTAAGTTTTATCAACAAACCATCAGGGTATCCAAAATCTGTAAGTACTTGAACTTCGTTTTCGTAAGCTCCTATATTCACATTCGGATCAACGGTAAAGGTTACTGTAACTGTACTATTTGGTAAAATATTACCTGTTGAAGGGCTTGCAGTTAACCACTCTGGTAGGTTCTGAATGGTGAATTGTTTAACTGCACCACCAGAATTAACAATCTTCGTATTAAATGACAATGTTGCTCCTTTTAATTTACTAAAGTTAAAGTCTTGGTCTTGCCATTTCACTTGATTTTTATCAACAAAGGCAATCCATGTTCTTGGAGATTGCATTTTATTACCATTAAGATCATAAACATCTTTTACGGTAACATCAAGCGTAACATTTTCAATTAATGCAGGTAGCGTATTTGGTGTAAGAATAATACGATCGTTATTAACCAAATAAGTAAAATTAATGGCTTCAATAGGACGCTGTAATTTTATCTTAGCTGTTTCCGTATTTAATCCGCTACCATTAGCTGTAGCTCCAGTAATAACTCGAGTTGGTGATTTAATATCCGTTAGACTAGGTGTTAAAATTGGCACACCTAGATTAAGTGTATACAATTCAAAAGGAATATACAACGCCAAATCAGATTCGGTTCCACCTAACCTATTAACATAATCTCTATCTATTTGGAATTGGGTTCTTGCAGAACTCCAGATTCTAATTTCGTCTACAAAACCGGTAAACATACGATCCAATACGTCTGCACCAAAAGGTGGCTGATAGGCTCTTGCACCGATCCAAATTTTGTTTCCACCAAACATTTCAAAGCCAGAAGAATTTACTGTGTTTTGCTGAGAGCCGTCAACAAAAGCCGTTAAGCTTGTTGCTCTTTGCATAACCAAGGCAAAATGATGCCAGTTGCCATCAAAGTAATTGGTTGTAACCGCCTCAAAATTGTAGCCTTTGTGCTTAACATAAATTTTTCCTGAAGCGTCTTTTTCAATACTCCAGCGTATGGAAGGATTAACATCCGTTGAGTCACCCTTACCATTAGAAAACAATGCAACATTTCCACCTACATTATTTCCTTTAAACCAAAACTCAATAGTGAAGTCGCTTTCTTGTGTAAAGGCAATATTAGATGCCTCAATTGTTAAAGGTTCGTTTACTATTCTGTATGATCTTCCTTTAGGTGTTATTTCCCAAACTGCGTTAACTATCTCAGCATTTCTTGAACGAATGTAATCTTTAGCTGTGTTGGTTTTTGCTTCATTGAATCTCCAGTTGGCAACTATCCCAGCCTCTGTTCCTTTTAAAGTTCTATTGATAGAACTCAAGATTTCTGATGATGTTCTTGTTTTTGACCACAACCTAAAGTCTCTTAAGTTACCTTTATATGCAAAACTATTATCGTAAGAAAGTTTGCCAATGATGGTTTTACCTCCACCCTCATATTTACTAAAAATTGTAGTATTACCAGTATTACTTACCACACCATTAATAAATAACTCGCAGGAATTTAAATCTGAGTTATAAGAAATAGTGTAATGATTAAAATTAACTAAATCAGTAATCACTGTATTGCTAAATACCTTTTCGGTACCAATCTGGAAATAAAATTTATTTGCTGCGTCAAAACCAATAGCAAAATATTGATTAGGATCAATGCCTTGAGAGAAAATAACTTGCTGTCCTAATGCATCTCTTCTTGCCCAAAACTCAAGTGAGAATGATTTTTTATTGAGGTTTAATCCTGTAGGTACCTCAACATAATCATTAGAACCATCAAAATATATACTCACATTACTTTCTGTTGCGCTTCCATTTAGCACACCTCTAATATCAAAGTTTTGGAAACTAAGAGAGGCGTTATCTATTGGTTCATTAAATTGTATGCTAATCTCATCGTTTGGAGACAAAATACCATCAGCTGGGGATGGATTTCCGAACGGTGCAGGGTTAATACGATCTGCCAATCCACGGTTAACCTCTGATTCCATGAGTGCATCTGGATGATTTGGTGCAGCACATCTACTCACTGCTCTTATATCATAAGGACCATCAGTAATCTGACGCATATTCCAGATATATTCAATATATGGTTGATTAGATGGAATAACAGCAAGTGTCGAATCTGATGGATTCTTATGGAAGGTTTTTAGAATATTCCACTGAGAACTTGATGCTGGTTTATATTGGAATTCAATATTTTTTAATCCTCCAAAATTATAATCGTATCCACTGATTATCACATTCATCGTGTCCTTGAAACTATTATTTAGTGTCCATTTATCCATTGGGATTTGAACAGTAGGCTTGGTACAAGTTGGAATAAAATGAACAGTTATGTATGCCGAATCAACTAAATCATCATCACATTGAGACTTGAATATCAATAAAATATTTTCATAATCGTAGTATTCAGGGCCTCTTCTTAATGTTAATGTTTTATTGATACTTGTGCCATAAGGTACAGTAAAACTTCTATTAGGATCTAGTCCATCTATTGTTAAGATTGCACCATGCGGATTAGTAGACTCAATTACTCTTAAATCGTAAGTTTGGTCATCCTCAGATTCGCTGATATTACCAAGGCTCAAATTAAAAGTTGCACCCTCATCTGCTGGTACATTAAACTTAATGGCTTGTGGGATACTAATTGTAGGCTTATGACGCTGGAAAGTGCCATCAGTTAACTGCACACTTTCACCTTCATTGTAATAAGTGGTAGCGGCAACTGTATCACTTGGTTTGTAATAGTTAGCCCATTGTGGCCCTTCATAAGGACAAGATGTTTGCCCGCCCTTAAGTTTGAATACATGTCCATTACCACTTCCCGGGTCAACCACATCAACAGTAATTAAATCCCCATCATCACCATCTTTTAAGGTGTAACTAATTGTAGTTGATGTATCACTTACGCTGCCATTATCTGTAACATCGGTTGTTCCAATAGTAAATCCTCCTTGAAATTCAACACCAGATCCACCCATTATAGCTTTAAACCCAAACGCACCTTGCTCATCAAAATATACCTCCTCGTAACTGGTGCTTTCTTTACTTTTAGTAGTTGCAAAAGTTCTTGTAATGCTTGCCTTACCTATACTGGTATTGGTACCATTACTTTGGACATTATTTAAGTTTAGGTTGAATACCTCATACTTTTCTTTCTCATTTTTAGCTAAAGTTTCTTTCCAAATTCTAATTTGGTTGTTATAGTAACGAACCGAATCAATTTCATATAAGGTATCGGGTCTAAAAGTATAACTAGGTCCTGTTTTATCAATTTCATCTAAAACTAAAGGATTGTTTTTATTCCTTGAAGCACCCCATATTGGATCATCATTGTTAGCCGCATACTTGGTATCATAATCAGGATCTGAGTTGTTATTAAAGTTAATTAAATACCTAGCTTGGTTGTTCTTTTTCTTACCTTGTGTAAAAACTAAGTTCCTTGCATCTTTAAGATTAGGAATGATGATATCTTCTATCTCACCAACCGTGTATGCGAAAACGGTCTTAATTCCACTTGGATCAATAGAAATAGATTGTTTAATACCTATTCTATATCCGTTAACGATGGTATCTCCACATATTGCACCTGGTATACCGCAATCTGCAGCCTTTACTAATAACAAATTATCAGCCATACCAAAAGTATAGTTAGTAGAGTGACCAAAAAAGACGTCTGCTTTGGATCCAACTTGGTCAGAACCGTCACCTGTAGACAAATCAATTGAGGTACTCAACGTAGATATCTCTTCACCATTAGTACCTGTACTGGTGTTTTTATTAAAACCACCACCTAATTGCACACCAACTTCTGTTTCGGTACCCACCATTGCACCCAGACCAAAACTAGTTTCCCACTTGGCACCAATATAGGCTGTACCCATAAAGTTACCACCAGTGTTACTTAAATTTGAATAGCGCTTTATTGAAGTATAATTTGTGTTTTTTGACCATGTAGCAGAACTTGCTGAACCTGGAGGGTCTCTTAAAATCAAATCAACTTTCTCTGGCCCATTCGTCATAAAGGTTGATCCACCCCTTCCTCTTGCGCCAAATACTATTCCTCTATAAGATGAACCTGCATTGGGAAGCCAATTCCTGGTTCTAGCCCCATTATTACCTGTAGTAAAAAACGTAGCTTGAATGGCTAATGTAAAACTTTGTGAAGGGTTTAAGGCGTTTGTTGTAATATTTGGATTTCCACACCTGAATGAATATTCTGCATAACCACCCGTAACCTCTAATGTTTGCGTCTTGGTATCGAGTGTGGCCATACCGTTGTCAATTACCACAGAACCTTCTAATGGAACTCTGCTTGTAACATTAGGAATTCTATCTTTATTAGTATATAAATCATAGGCATAAATTCTTGCATTATATGTTTCAAACTGATTGAATACAGGGTATCTGTATGGGCTAGTTGGTATTAGGCTCACTGTTGTTAGGCTATCTATTTTTATTGATAGCTCACCAACAAATGCGCTATCCGTTGGCGTCTTACCTGTTTTACGGGCAAATTCTAGATTAGGAACATTATAGTATATGAAGTCTTTTATTGTATGGTATTTTACTGAGTCTATTCTAGATATTGTGCTTGTGCCAGGTAGATATAGGGTATCATATGCGGTAACTAGATTAACAAAATTTGTTAAATCCATTACACTTTGTGTACCAAAATTAATATCAAGTTGGGTTGGGACCCTCGCTGTATCTATGGTGTATACCAAAGGTGGTAAATACGCAACATACTCACCAGTAGTGTCATTGGTGGTAACAGATAATCTTTTACATCCATTTCCCATTTGAGACTTGAAGTGAATTCTTGCTTTTCCAATGTTATTTACAGAACGACCTAAACCTGGAATCTTTGCTGCCTCAATAGGTCCACCAACTGCTCTACCAACAACTTTAATTAACGTATTATCAATAAATTGGATGTCTGCTTTCGGGTTTTGAAAATTAAATTCACCAGCACTTGGGAATCGGCCTGCACTAAAAGTATGGCCATCTTTTTCTACCGTAATTACATGATTTCCAATTGGAACCTGTATTTCGAAAGTCCCATTCTGAGCAGTAGTTACTGGTGCATTATTTTTTGTTACCGTTTGGTTATCAACTTTTAATCTAATTCCTTCGGCAGGGCAGCTGGTGCCGTCATAATAAACTGTTCCGGTAACTGTAAACGATGAAATATCAGTGAAATTTTGTTCGCTGTGCACACCAGCGCCCTCGCCTATAAACACTGTTCTGTTTATTGGGGTAAAAGCGTGTGTTTCAAATGATGGAGTAACAGTAAAGACCTGCCCAGTTCCAACATATCCTATATTGGTAACCACATAAGTGCCTTTATCATCTGTAAAACTGGCATATGCCAATTGAGAAGTAGAAGGAATTGAATCACTAAATGCACCATTAAGCGTTGTACCATGATTTTCATTGTAAACTGAACCATTTCTTGAATAATCAAAAAATCCATTGTATCCGATAAGCTTTTCGTCAAAAGTATAATAGGCCAAAAGTCCTATATCATCTGGGTTTACTCTCCTCGCAAAGTCTTCGGTAACTTGAAACGCTGTTTTTGAGCGATTATAAACCCTCATCTCATCAAGGTAGCCAACAAAACTAGTTCCCATTTCGATGGCAGAATTATTCATTGGTAATTGCACAAATGCACCCAATGCAATTCCAGCAGAGCGAATTCCATTTAAATAAATAATCATTGAATCTGTTGCAAGTACAGCTGTAGCCTGATTATAATTATTAGCCAAAACAGCTGAAGAGGTTACAGTTTGTGTAGTACTTCCATTAAAGGCTACAACTTGTAAATTTGCTCCTTGCAACCTTAAAGTAAAAGTTTTACTACCTGATGTTAGTACCATTAGATTTTTGGTTCCAACAATGTTGGTGGTATTAAACCACGTTTCTAGTGTTACACCCGATGTTAAACTTAGCTTATTTGATGCTGGAACATTTAGCCTACCTGTAGCATTGGGAAAACGCATAGAAGCGCCAACAAAACTTGCTGAAGAAGGGCTTACAATAACCTTGGCATGATTTAAAGCAAATCCACCCTGGTAAGAAACGCTACCACTTACAGTTCCAAATCCTGATCTAAATCCAATATCTTCAGATACATTACTTAATCTGGTAAAACCGGCACAATTCATTACGCCAATTATGGTGTATTTATATAGAATTCCTGAAATTGCAGTGTTATCCATATAGTTTTCGGTTCCTTCACCACTTGTGCCAATTAAAACTGAATCAGCAGTAGTACCATAAACCTTTCTGTAAATTCTGTAGAAATTTAACAAATCCACATTAGGAGAACTCCAATCCAATTTAACCATATTGGTATGATAACCCTTGGAACATTTGAGCTTTGCCGTACTATTAAAAGACCCTGAAAGATCAGGGAAAATTCTAATGGCAACAGATGGCATTGAAGGTGTTCCGCCTGGTTCACAATCGTTTTTTGCTCTAACTGTATAGATATAATTTACACAAGAAATAGCTGAATTATCTGTGTAAGTCTGTGTATTTGCAGGAACGGTAAATGAAGAAGTACCCGGTTGCCCCTGAATAATACGTTCAATTACAAAACCATTTTCGTTAATTGAAGCATCAATCCAATTAACAATTATACCATTGTTTGTTCCATTAACAGCAACATTAACACCAGTTGGAGCTGCTGGAGCTGCTGGAGCTTGACCTGTATAATGGATTGCAGACATGGCCTCACCACAAGTTCCAACAGTAGCTACCTTGTAAAAATAGTTGGTTGATCTAAGCGGTGGTGCATCTAAATAGCTTCTTTCGCTGCCTGCTATAGTTGCTACAGCAGAGTATGAACCGGTAGCTGAAGTTGCTCTATAAATCCTAAAATTAGGCGGATTAGTCCCATTAAATCCCCAATTTATACTTATTATTCCATCACATCTTGTTGTAGTGGCCGTAATACCAAAGGGTGGCGTTGCAGAAGGGTTTAAAGCACCAATTACTGGATTAGAATTTTGACTTGATATGACAGCGCCTGTAGAAGTAGTTCTGACAGCTTTCACATAATAATTTAATGGTCCTTGAATGCTATGATAGTCATCATAAGTTGTTTGGGTACCTGCTATGGTGGCTATCTTTACATTATCTCTGTATACATCTTGCGTGTATGAACAGGGAAAACTACCAGGCGCATTCCAACTCAAAGCTACTCTTGTACAATGCGCACCGTTAGTAGTGATTAGGGTATTCGGTGAGGTTAAAACAGGCAATGTAACAACAAAACTAGATCCAGAGGAAAGGTAATCCCATGGCGTACCACTAAAATTACCCCCTGTGGAAATGGTTATAAATCCATTTGAATATGCATCAGCAGGTATATTATCCCAAGTAAAATCTCTATATCTTAAAGACCCGTCATTTGTTAAGTTTCCCAGAGAAATG
The DNA here is from genome assembly GCA_027482225.1 of Bacteroidota bacterium. Taxonomy (GTDB): domain Bacteria; phylum Bacteroidota; class Bacteroidia; order UKL13-3; family UKL13-3; genus UBA6183. Next base: position 51,507 of record JAIXWD010000001.1, on the reverse strand, counting down.
CTAAAGCTTCCACTAGCGCCTAAAGTGAAAGGAATCGAACCGCTTCCAGCATATGAATCCCACCAATCATGAGTGAGGTCCGACCCATAATTTGCTCGTGCAAACTGTACCCAACTACCTGATTGGTTTTTATAAAAGAAATTAATGTTATGTAAGACTTGCTTTGCAGTATTTTCTTGATACAAAAATTTAATTTTAATTTTACTACCAGAGCATTCTCCGTTCATGTAAAAGCCCGAAACATGCGTTAGCGGCTGAAACATAAATTGGGCATATGCAGATTTTGCTCCACTGAAAAAGAAAAAAATCATTAACACCAAAAAATAGGTGCGTTTCGTCTGATAAAACAAAAAATTCATAACAGCTTATTTAAACATAGTTAGAAATTAATTAAGGGAAAATGCATAAAAATGCAAGACAATAATATCTAAAATTAATGCTAAACCTAAGGGGGTACATGTACATGTACCCCCTTAGGTTTAGCATCATTTATTTTATTCATGCTACTTTTCGCAAACTTTATTTATTTTTTTACAATTTAAATAAAGGTGAATGAGAAAAAATTGATAAAACTTGAAAGAAACTGAAAATAATTGGTCTTATATAATATTTGTTAGATTTGAAGAAAAAATGAGTTTGCCGCTAAACGAAATAGAAACATTCCTGGACTTTACTTCATCTGAGTTGTCAATTTCTAAAAATAGCATTTCATTAGAAACACGCTTTCGTGATATTCCATCATGGAGTTCTCTAAATGCATTAATTTACATTTCTAGAATAAATGAAGAAACAAATGTGCTTATCACATCAGGAGATTTATCTGAAATTGTTAACCTGGGAGACATTTACAAGTTGATTAAAGAAAGAAGTAATGGCTATAACTAAGCACTCTGGAATAAAAATCAAGGGCATTGTTAATGTTATCCCAGCGCTTAATGAAGATAATTTACAATTACCTATTATAGAAGAAAATGAAAGACAAAAACTTGTTGAACAAACAGGCATTAGATTTAGACGAACAAGTAAGCTCCCTGTAAAAAACTTATTTTCTAGAGGCATAAAAGAGGCAATGCAACTGACTGGCTGGACCAATAATGATGTTGACATTTTAATATGCGTTACACAAACAACAGAGTTAAGTATACCCTCTTTAGCATGTCAGCTTCATGGTGACCATGAATTTAATCAACAAACAATTTGTTATGATATAAATGCTGGTTGTTCCGGATATGTTTATGGATTACAAACAATTTCCTCCTTACTATCAACTATAAACAGTAAAAAACCACGTGCATTGTTATGTTGTGGCGATGTTTCAACACATTTGTTATCCCCAGACGACACATCAACACAACCTATTTTTTCTGATGCGATATCGGTAACAGCTATTGAGTTTGACCCAAATGATGATAGCATTACTGCAAGGTTTAACCTTGAAACCATAGGAAAGGGCCAAACGGCTATTTACATGGAGATGAATGCGCTGAATAAAAAAATAATGAGATTGAACGGTATTGATGTTTTTGCTTATTCAGTAAAATATGTACCTTCAAATATTGAAGCATTAATTGAGAATGCCCAAAAACCCGATGAACTTCCAGAGATATATGTATTTCATCAAGCCAACAAGTTAATTAATGATGCAGTAATTAGAAAACTTAATTTAAATATAGATTGTGTACCAAACACCTTAAACCTATATGGAAATACGGCTTCTGCAAGTATACCAATTACGTTATGCACACGTTTAAGCGAAACAAATAATTGGGTACTTTTATCAGGTTTTGGAGTTGGTTTTTCTGTTGCATCAGCGCTCATAAAATTACCCGATTTTGTACCTCACAAAACAATTGAAATATGACCCAAATTGACGTAGTGATACCTGTTTATCAATCAGAAATTACAACAGAATCATTAGTAGCAAAATTAAGTAATTGGGTTAACAAAACCAGTTTAACACCACATTTCATTTTTGTAAATGATGGTAGTTTGGATAAAACGCTACAGGTTTTAAAAAAACATCTAAAAACTAGCCGCCTCTCTTATTCGATTATCTCACTTGCAAAAAATTATGGCCAACATACAGCTACAGCAATTGGGTTTTATTACAGTAAAAATAATTTAATAGCCACTATTGACGATGACTTACAGCATGATCCGTCTGTAATTGACGACATGTATGAGTGCATGAAAACTAATGAGGACGATTTAATTTATGGTAATTACACAGAAAAAAAACATCCCTTTTTAAGAAACATAGGAACAAAATCCTTACAACAAATACTTAAAATAGAGGGCAAGGATTATTCTATGGTAACATCTTGCAGGTTGATGAAGAGTAGTGTAATTTCAGTTTTCAAGATCAACAAAAGGCGCGTATTCTTTGTAGATGATTATTTATTATTAGGTGCGGTGAGTGTTAGATCTTGTTTGGTAGACCATAGCGAGAGGACAATTGGGCAATCTGGATATACAATTGCAAAATTGACTAAAATGGCTTTTACTATTTTAATGTTGCACTCCACATTACCCCTAAGGGTTATCAGTCGTATGGGCTTATACATGTCTATCGTATTTTTTATTTTAGGTTGTATATACATTTATAAAAAAATTGCATTTGATGTCGAAATTGGTTTTACATCCCTCATTGTGGCCATCTTTTTCTCAACAGGTTTAATCTTGTTTTCACTTGGTATTATTGGCGAATACATAAGGAGGATATGGGTATCAAAACAAAACCTTGATATGATTATTATTGCAGACCAATCAACTTCTGAAATCATTAACTAGCAAGTTGGAATTTATACTAAACTAAATTCTTATAATGTTTTTAGAGAAAACAATGAATAGCCCTATACTGGTTAAATATAAATTTTATACCGCCAGATTTGTTTGTTGAGTATATGTAAAATAGCAGTATAAATATATTCACCTGGTAAAGGGTTATTAAATTGCATTTATACCTCGATACCGTGATAAACTATATCAATATAATCAGGGTTAAATTAAGAAATAAATTTACTTTCGTGTTACTAAAGTCAAATCAAAATATCATCTGTCTAGTCAATTAAGTATTTGGAGGAATTAAAAAGTAACAGTATTACACTCACTAAACTTAACGAAAGCAGTCTTGAATTACTTCGTAACTGGCGAAATACGCCACAAATTTCAAACAATATGGAGTTTTGTGGTTACATCACGAGTGAGGATCAAAAAATATGGTTTAATAACCTTTGTAACGAAACTAATTATTATTTTATCATTCATTACCAGAATCGAAAAATTGGATTAATACACCTGAATAAATTTGACCATGATAAATCTTCGGCACATGCTGGTTTGTTTATTGCAGAAAATGAATATACAGGAACAGGTATCTCATTAGGGGCTTCATTGCTTATAATGACATATGCATTTGACGAATTGAATCTTGACACTATTTACGCTAAAATTAAACGAGACAACCAATCTGCATTAAAGTATAATAGTGAATTGGGTTTTATGTTTGAAAAACATCTGAACGAATCATTCAGTCTTTATAAAACTACAAAACATGATTTTCTTGAGAAGAAATCAATACTCATAAAGCTTGCACAGGTTATCTAATTAGTGCTTTATTTCTGCAAAAAATTCCATCTCCATTCATTGATGAGGTATTTCAGTTTATTACCCATACTTTTTGTTTCTATTTCAAGAAAATTTCTTGTGAACAACCCTGGATTTAAAACCCATTTGATTGCTCTTTTATGAAGTGGAAGTGATGCATATGGAAATTTACTGAAGTTAAAATGAGGCTTTAAAACAGGTTGAATTTTTCTAAAATATGTAAACCTATTATGCCAATAAAACGCTTTATTGCGTTTAGGCATCACATCAAGCCCAATATGAAAAGTAAGGTGCGCATCAGGTAAAAAAAGGGGCTTTGTGGCAAATGAAAATAAATTATGTACCAGTGCAACCTCAACGAAAGGAATACCAATACAAATATTATCCAAAATAAGACAACTTATTAACTCCTTCTTAATAACAAAACAATCAAAACCAGGGTGCGATTTTCCTAAATCAGTATACATCATTTCTAGGTTATCTTCATCAGCATATTTTTTACTTAATCTTCTGCGGTTAATTACAATGGCATCGTATCCCTGGATCACATATTGATGAACTACATTATAAAAATATGGCATTAAAGCAATGTCCGCATTCGTATAGATATAATAATCAGAATCGGGTACCTCATTAAATTTATCAAAGATATCTGCTATTAGAGGGAGCTTTTTGCCACTTAATTGGGGGTTCACATCAAGCACCGATCTGGTTAAGTTTGACAGCATAAAAAACCCTTCAGGAATAATTACCTTATCTTCCTGAAATTGTGTTGTGCAAAGCTTTATTTGACATAAGTTTTCGGAGTAAATTTTTGCCCTTAACATGGAGGCAAAAGTAATCGGCTGTGACTTGTATAAATCTGAGCTTTCTGTTACTTTTACAGGGTTAATAATATGAGTTAACTTAATCAATGGGTAAAATTTTATTTAATGACATTCGGAAGACTGACAATTATACAAAAAACATTTCCATGTTGTTTTCCAATTATGAATTGTTTAGAAATAAACATTTCTCTGAATTGTGTAAGAAACATTTATATAAACACTACAAAGACTCAAGTTTGTTCCTCACTCATTCGGCCACTGGTGCACTTGAAATGATTGCTCTCTTACTAGATATTAAACCAGGTGATGAAATTATTATGCCCTCGTTTACCTATGTATCTACGGCAAATGCATTTGTTTCATTAGGCGCAACACCAGTTTTCGTTGACATCAACCAAGAAACATTAAACATTGATGATTCACTTATAGAACTTGCGATTACACCAAAAACAAAAGCTGTTGTTGTTATGCATTACGCAGGTATATCAAACAATGTAAAGATTATAAAATCAATTTGCGATAAAAATAACCTTTTTTTAATTGAAGATGCTGCAATGGCTTATGGAAGTAAAGAGGATTTAAAACCATTGGGAACAATTGGCGATTTTGGTGTGGTAAGCTTTGATATTACAAAGCATATTTCTGCCATTCAGGGAGGTTTACTTATTGTAAACAATAAAACATTTGCCCATCGGGCTTCAAACATATACCACATTGGCACAAACAGAGAAGACTTTAACGCAAAAAGAACAGCATATTATGAGTGGGTTGATTTGGGGTTAAAATTTCAAATGAATGAGCTGAATGCCGCTACTTTATACGATGATCTAATGAATGAAGAAATAATTATTAGTCATAGAAAAACACTATCAGAAATATATTATAATTTACTAGGCCATTTAGAGGAAAAGGGTAAAATAAAGTTGATCAATAAACATTTTTTGAAAGACAATATCCATGAGTTTTTTCTAATTTTAAACACAACAGAAGAAAGAGACGCGTTGGCACAATATTTATTACAATGTAACATCGAGGCTAATTTCCATTATTTACCCCTTCACTGCTCGCCAATGGGTAAAAAATACAAATTTATAGGAAAAGGGTTATGCACGATAGTATCTGAGTGCTTAATTCGACTACCTTTACACAATAACCTTACTTTATCCGATATCCATTCAGTTTGTAAATCAGTTGATAATTATTTCATCAACAATGCATAATCAAAAACAAATTATAACCGCAAAACCAGATGGTTTTACCACATATCTTAAAAAGATTTGGGCTTACAAATCGTTAATTTGGGTATTTGCAATTAGGGATTTAAAGGTAAAGTATGCACAGACTTTTTTAGGTATAGGCTGGTCTGTTTTACAACCAGTAACAGCATTAATAATATACAGTTTCTTTTTTGGATTTGTTTTAAATTGGAATGCAGGTTCACTTCCATTTCCAGTATACGTGCTCAGTGGATTAATTGGATGGAATTTTTTTTCTTATATAATTTATCAAGGTTCTTCAAGTATTCAAGATGCAAGCAATACAATAAAAAAAATATATTTCCCTAAAAGTATTTTGCCTTTTTCAAAAGTAGTAATAGGATTAGTGGAGCTATTATTGAGTTTATTTTTGTTTGTACCTATTTTATTTCACTATAAAATCTCAGTTTCTTGGCATATAGTATTTTTTCCATTTGCCATTTTATTTAATGCATTTTGTGGCTTATTACCTGTATTTGTTATTGCCATATTTGCTTATAAAAAGCGTGATTTATTTCATTTATTACCATATATAGTTACTTTCGGAATTTGGTTTACACCTGTTTTCTTTACCCATAATTTGCTTCCAAAACGTTTTTCATTTGTAATGAATTTAAACCCAATGACAAATGTAGTAGACTTTTGGCGTTGGACTTTATTTGATTATGGTTCGTTTGATTTTATTTGGATAATTAATTTCTTTATAGTATTGGTATTATGTATTATTGGAATGTACTTTTATAACCAAAAAGAAAGTGAGTTTAGTGATTACGTATGAGTCAAGATATAGCAATTCAGGTAAAAAACTTATCAAAAAAATACATACTTAAACATCCTACAAAAGATGTTGATGGGAATACCACTCAAGAACTTTGGGCACTTAACGATGTTTCATTTGAAATAAGAAAAGGGGAAGCAGTTGGGATTATTGGCCCTAATGGCAGCGGGAAAAGTACACTTTTGAAAATTATGTCGGGCGTAACTAAACCAACTAGTGGTTCGGTAACAATAAAGGGTAAAGTTGCAAGTATTTTAGATATTGGAGCTGGATTTCATCCTGAGCTATCTGGAAGAGAAAATGTATTTTTACATGGACAACTACTTGGTTTTAGCAAAAAAGAGATAAAAGATAAGTACCATGAAATTATTGCATTTAGTGGCATTGAGCGCTTTATTGAAGAGCCTGTTAAGAATTACTCAAATGGCATGTATCTAAGATTGGCATTTAGCATTTTAGCGCACTTAGATTTTGATATTTATTTATTTGATGAGGTAATGAGTGTGGGTGATGCTACATTCACCCATGTATCAAGACAGAAAATAATGAAACTTAAATCATCTGGTAAAACAATTGTGGTTATTAGTCACAATCTGAACGAGCTTTCCTTATGTAATCAAATAATTGAAGTTGATTTGGGTAGAATAATACAAAATGAAAGTAATCAAAATACATTAGTTAATTATGCATCAGTAGCAATAGAAAAAACTGATATAGAGATACACCAATGTCCTGTTAAAATAGTTGAATTCAAAGGGCAAATGAACTCCTCTGTTCTCACACTTTTGTCTTTAACGTTAAAACAAGAAAATAAAGAAAAAAACAGTCTTTCTACTAACTTGCCAATCTATATTGAAATTGAATATTACAAACACATAAAAGAAGATACATTAGACCTATTTCTTATAATTTCGGATGCAAATGGAGTTGTTATTTTTGTAACATCTCCACTACTATCTTCTTATGATTTTGTACAGCAAGAGGTTAGAAAATATTTGATATCATGCGAAATACCAGCCGGATTTCTTAGTTCAAATATATATTCGATTGGCATTACCTTTGTTAAGAATAGCAATGTATCTGGGACCTTTCCTATAAATGAGCAATTAAATGAAGATCAGATAAAAGAAGCTCTTTCAGTATATGATATAGTTGCTACTTACACCAATCTTCTATTTTTTCGAGTAACTGTTGTGCTTGAAAATTTTATTGACCTTGGTAAACTAAATATGCCAGTTGGTCTAATTTTACCTCTCCTTAAATGGAAAATAATAAATCAAAACAATGATTCTTAGTTACAATTATTTTCAATACTAGTTTTCTTTATATCCTATTCGACTTTCTGAATAAAACGAAGACAAAATATTAACAATAAATATCTTACTAAATGACAGTAAAAGCATCAAAATCACAAGAAATATATTCTTATATTAATGCTCCGACTAAAATTTGTTCAATTGATCACGTGAAGGATTTAATTAAAGATAAGGCTTGCCTTACACTAATTGAAGAGCCTTTCTTCAAAAGTATTATCAAAATAATTGATGAAATTTGTGAACAAAAAGTAGTTGGTGATATAGTTATGGTCGGAGTCTTCAAAGGGGGTGCTGCTCTGTATTTATGGTCTTTGTTCAAAGAAAAGAGATTTCAAGGGAACCTATGGTTATTCGATTCATTTAAGGGGTTTAATGATTCACAATTAACAAAACAAAAAGATGTTGATTCCATTAAGCTATTTGGTACTAATAAATACTTTGAAAGTTTATCATCTGAAACGTGTGTTTTTAATTTATTTGAAAAATTTGAAGTTTCAGATAAGGTTCGAATTGTTTCAGGGTTTATTGAGAATACTGCTAAGATTGCCCCAATTCAATCAATCGCATTTTTACATATAGATGTTGATGCATATGATCCAACTTTAACTGCGTTAGATAGCTTTTATCCAAAAATTAATAATGGAGGATGGTGTGTGCTTGACGATTATTATGTAGATCTATTTGGTTGCAGAGACGCAGTAGACTATTACAGAGCTCTTCATCAAATTTCAAATGAAATTGTTATGATTGGTTCTTATCCTGCTGGTTGGAAAAAGCAAGATTAGTGTAAAGTAAAAAAACATTTTACAATCTTGAAATCAACAATCATAATTTAAAAGTATTTACATGTCTGAATATTATAATTTAAGCCCTATTTTTGTAAGAAATAGGTTATAGTCGATAAAAATGGATACCCAAATAGCCCCACCTCAATACTTGATTATTGAGATTACAACAACTTGTAATTTTCGATGTAAACAATGTCACCAATGGATGACTAATGAATCAGCTGAGGCAATATCCACCAAAGAAAAACTGAGGGCAGTTAAAGAAATATCCAATCTAAATCCACAAGCAAAAGTGATATTAACCGGTGGTGAAACTATGTTAAAATATGATGAATTTTTTGCCATTTGTGAGGAAGGTAAGCGTAATAATATTCCGGTTATTTCTAATACAAATGGCTCGTTTATAAATGATGACAATTTGTTCGATGTAGTAAAGTATGGTCCAGAGTTTCTACTTTTATCTCTGGATAGTCATATAGAAAAAATTCACAGTTTTATTCGAGGAAAATCAGAGTCTTATCGGCATTTAATAAACATAATCCCTAAACTTGTTAAGCTTCGAAATAAGCATAATTTAAAAACTAATATATACACTCATTCCATAATTTTTAATGAAAATATACATCTGTGGGGAGATTATATTGAATTCGCAAGAAATACGCTAAAAGTAGATGCGGTATATTTTCAATTGCTTAAAGAAACTCTTCGTAATCAACAAGTTAATAAAGATCCTTTTTTTGAAAAATATTTTTTTAAAGATTTAAAAAAGACTGAGCAGCAAATTGATAAAATTATTGCTACATACAAAGATGATAAGTTCATGGGAACAAACACTTTTGATCTCGAACTAATGAAAAAAGAAATTTACAGGCCTAAAGATTTAGAACATGGCACTTGTAACTCTGCAAACAAAAACATATTCATAGATGCTAATGGATCGGTGCAACTATGCTTGCATATGCATGAAATAATGCCTCATAATACAATTGGAAACTACAGAAATCTTCATTTGGAAGATGTTTGGTATTCAAAAAATGCACAAAAAGCTCGCGATATTATGTTTGATTGCACAAAAAATTGTGGGATGATAAATTGTCATAGAAAAACCAGTTATGATCCATACTAATAAGTTTTTTATAAAATACGCAATTGATAAAGTTACTGATAATATAGAAGAGTGTGAATATTCCTCAAAAATTATCTCTTTTTGGAATTCTTTTAAAGGTGAAAAAGTTTCCTATATGGGATTTAATTTCGAAGGAAACGAAGTTACTTCTGTTAAATTTTATTTCGTTGTTTTTGCGGATTCAATTTCTATTAACGACTTTCCAATATCAGAACTATATCAGATGTTTGAGAAAAATATTGAAAATAGAAGTCCGCTAGTTTTAGAAAAATTTTCCAATGGAGGAGGTATTACTTTTTCAATTAAGGTCAAACTAATTAATGATAATATAGAATATGGCTATTATTTGAGATGCTTGAAGTTGATGCCCGAGGAAAAAGAGCTTATAGACTCCATTGAAATACCTTTTGGCGTAAACTTATTGTCTGAATCGCTAGGGGTCTACAATACTATTGATGGTTTAAAATGCCAGACAGAAATTTACGGGTATTTAAACCCCATAGATTTGTATCCAGCTATTCAACAACATTATGTGCAATTTGAAAATATTAGAGGTGTAGAAATTGCGAAATTGAATAATCCTCAGAATTTTAAGTATGTATATATTGGAGGAGATGCCTTATTTAAGGACCGATTAATTGCACTAATTCCAAAAGAAGTAATTACATTTAAAGAAATGTTTCACTTAAATCTTGTTTGTCCAGCATTTAATCAGCATCATAATCTTTGCTCTGTTTACTTAACTGATTTTGCGAATAATTCTATATTGCCAAGTATTAATTACTTATCTAATTTTATAAATAGTCATGAATAAGACCAATGTAATTTTGTTTACATTTATAAAATCAAAATCACTTGATTCGATTTTAAATCAAGTTTTAGCTTATTCCCCTCAAATACTTTATATCGTCTCTGATTTAACAAGAAACAATACTGATTTAGAATACCAAAAGGAAGTTGTAAGGATTGTTAATTCTTTTAACGATAGATTGAACATAGTTTTATTATCTCCAAACGAACATTTAGGAATTTCAAAAATTGTTGATTTTGGATTAGATACAATTTTTGAAAAAGAAGAACAAATTATTATATTAGAAGATGATAATGTGCCTTCACATTCTTTTTTTGATTTTTGCAACCTAACACTAAATTTATTTAAAGAAGATTCAAATATTGGATCTGTAATTGGTTCAAACTTAATTAATAATACAATTCATACTTGCTGCTTTAAAAGTAGATTTGGATTGCCATATTGGGGTTGGGCAACATGGAAAAACAAGTGGTGCAAATTACCAAAGTCGGATACGTTTTTTGAATCTAAATTTTCAGGAAACCCCGCTTTAGATGATATTTTATATACCCTATATAACACAAAGGGTGGTAATGTTTCATGGGATGTAAGGTGGAGTATTTACCAATATTTGAATAACTTATCGGTAATTTTACCTGATATAAACCTTGTTTCAAATGAAGGTTTTAGCCCTTTGGGTACTTTTACTAAAAACGAAAACTCAGCATTTAAATTACTACCAACATTTTCAGTAGAGTATATCACTGATTGGTGTTTAGGCCTAGAGAGTGGAAAAGTATTCGAGATTGAATATATCCAAAAAATTCATTCCTTTTTGAATGAACTTAAAAACAACTAACATTTTCATGTTGCACCTGTTTTAAATCACTTTTCATTTGTCGTTATCCCTATTGGCTAAAATTCCTGTAGCTATAGTCTACTCTAATTAAACAATTTGTGTTTCCCAAAAATACGTGTTGTTTAAGTATTTATAAAATACCTATCTTTGGTTTAAGTTTGTTGTATGTAGCAATGATTTAATGTTGTTCGTAGTATAAATTTAAAAAAACTACCTTGTACAGAACATAAAGTCATCTCTTTTAGAATGGAATAATCAGTTTTTATAATTAAAAAAAGGTGAAATCTAAAATTACCATTTGGGGAAAAAGTACAGTTAGTTTAATAACTTCATTAATGCTTGCAGATAAGGGCATTGAACACACCTTCTTTACTAAAAACAAATTTGAAAGATTCAGTTTTGGGAAAAGCCTATCAAATCCAATAATAAATTCAATTACACGAAACACAGAAGAAAAATATATCCCTCAAAATATCATTAAACAAGCACCAAAGCTAACAAACTATGAATCATTTTCATTTAACGAAAATCTATCTGTTTATCGTAGCACAAGAGGATATTATACATCTGAAGTGTATGCTATTGATAATAGGTTAAGGTTAGACTATTTTTTAAATGAAATTAATAATAAATCAACGATTAATTTAGTTAGTGAAGATGATTTAGAAACCCAGTTGACAAAATCAGAGTCTAATATCAATATCATTGGTGCTGGGAAAAGTTTATCTCATGTATTTAAGAACCTAAATGCACTTCCAACAGACTGTTACAAAAAAGAGAGAGTTGTATTCTTCTTTAACTTAAAAATTGATTCTTTAAACTATTCTAAGTTTGAAAAAAAAGTATCTGTATACTATATACATAATTTTGCAGAAATACTTGTATACCCCTTTTTACACGCAATAGAAGCTTATACACTTAATATTACTATTAATGTTTTAAAGGGAGGACAATGGGACCACTTCTCTAATAAATTAACAAGTGAACAAGCATTAGAGCTATTAAAAGATATGCTACCAAAAAGTATGGACAATTTCCTGTCACTTATTAAACACGGAGAATTTGTGGACGTTGATTTTAAAATTTCTAACTCTAATTCATATTTTAAAAAACCTACCCATTTTATAGGGAATAACTTGTATTTAGGAGTTGGGGAAACGATTAGCAAAAGTGATCCAATAGTTGGTCAAGGATATAACAGTGGACTCCTAATGGCAAAATCGCTAGTTGAAAATATTTTATTGTATAATAATAACTTGCACATACTGGCTCACTCATACGAAAATTTGAGCATAAAAACGATGACCGAAATATATGAGATTAATACCATGATGACACAAGGTAGTAAAAACGGACATTTGAATACGGTTTTTGATCTAGCGGCTCAAAACAAACCTCTTTGCAACTTTTTACTATCAACATTTGAAGATACTTCTCTATACTTTCCTTGGCTTACAGATGAATCAGAAACACTAAAACTTATCAGCCGCTTTAAACAAAAGGTAAATTAGACTTAAGATAAGTGTAAAACAAAACTGAAAAATTATAACTTAAATGTTGAATTGGCTTAAAAAAATTATAAGTGGGCTTTCTCATAATAAAAACCACACTACAAGTTTTGTAATACAACAGAGTGATCTTATTACGCTGCATAATAACCACTCCATTTATCATTTAAAGGGTGACTTATGTTATATTCCTGAAATCAATTTGTTTTGCGCATTTAAATATGAAGTTGTGAGGGAAGCGTTGTTTATGGAGAATTTTGGAGTTTCTCCTATGCATACATCTTTAAATAGAATTTATTTTCAAATAGATAAAGAAAGGCATATGCATAATAAGCGCAATGCGGTAAAGATTCTGGACTTCTTATCAAAGCGCTTGCAATTTGAAAACAATGCCTTTCAGACGAAAGTATTTAATCTATTAATAGATGATTTACCTAAAAATACGGTTTTCAATCTTGTAGAACATATTATTAACCCTGTTATCCTGCTAAATGCACTAAATGATTTAGGGTTTATACATGCGCTACCAATTTTTAACCCTGAACACGAAGACTTTTCTTGTGAAGTGCTGCGTCAAAAAACAAAAGAAATTTTTAGTGATAGAAATTCTCTAGAGCAATTATTAAGAGATAATATTAATGACGAAAACATTCCACCTTTAATCCGTGAATTATTAAGCGAATTTAGTATTGAGGGCGGATATGACAAAAACGAACTTCCCTTTTTTTACACAACTGTTATATATACTTCCATTGAAAACGTAGCAAGTTTTGTAAGTACTTTTGTTTATTTCATTTTAACTAATTATAGTCAAACTTATTTTTGCGGTAATCACAAAGATCTTACAATTATTGCCCATGAAGTACTACGCATTTATTCACCTAACTTTATTACATTTAGAACAGCCACGGAAAATGTAAATTTTAAAGGAATAAATTTTAAGAAAGGGGATTTAATTGCTTTATTTATAGGGGCCGCTAATTTGGATAAAAATGTTTTTAAAGAGCCCACAACAATTAAATTTAATAGAGAAAAAAGCCACTTAGCTTTTGGCAGGGGACAAATTTCATGTATCGGTCAATTTGCCTCATTCAGAGTTGCACTCAATTTTCTACATAATATTTTTAAACTAGATGGTACACTAACTATTTTAGACAAAGAACCTATTTTTGAAATAAAGGGCGTTGTTAGGATTTCGGAAATAAATACAAAATATGCTATTAACTAATGTAGAAATAAATAGTCAAATTGATATTTTAATTGCCTATTTAAATAGAATACAGCATGACGATGGTAGCTATCAATCCTTTTATTTCTATTCTGCAAATCAAAAAAAAGAATGGATTAGCTGGGGGTTTCCACCTTATGATACCGCAGTTGTTATACTTGCCTTACAAAGTATTAATAACAATAAATCAAGTAATATCATTTCAAAAAGTATAAATTTCCTTTTAAATCAAAGCCTAGATAAACGCATTTGGAAATACTCTTCAGGGCAAGGCTACAATTATTTGCTGTATGATACTGACGCAACAGCAATTTGCTCTACCGTACTCAAAAAATCAGACTATAATATTGATAATATACCGTTTTTAGACTGCTTTATAGATAAGGAGAACAACTATAAAACATGGATTACTCCCAACTTTACAAAAACTAAAATCCCATTTAAAACGAACTTAAAATTAGTCATACATAACATTAAAGCACTATATTTAAAAAAGCTAAATATTTCTCTGTCTGATAAAGAGTTTTCAATGAACTGTAATATTTTACTTTATACTGGTAAAACAAAGGCAAATACAGAAGTTTGGAACAAAGTGATAAATGATTTTAAAAACAATACCATGGAATGTCGCTATTACAATAAATATTATTGTACCTACTCATACGCTAAGCTATACTCCGAGGAAAAATATGACGAACTACTATTGCCCGAACAGCTCATATTAAAACAAATTGATGCACTTTTTAACGATTTGAGAAATCGAGAATTTAGCATAGATCACTTGTTTTTACTTAACTCAGTACTACTTTTTAAAATACGCTTATATAACTACACCGATTTATTAACTATTTGTGTTAAAAATTTAAAAGAAGGCGCCTTCAGATTAGCTTTTCCTTATTACTCTAGTAACATCATTTATGATAAAAATTTAGATAATGATGAGCCTGTTAATTATTTTGGTTCATCAGCTTTAACAACTGCTTTATTTCTGGAGTTTTTGACCCTCTACAATAAATTAAATAATTAACTTATATTGTTTAATAAATGGGTCCAATTGATTAAGTTAATCATGCATAAATTAATCGATTTATATAACAGAATAAATTCATTTGTGGCATATAATATGCTATTGTTTGCGAATTTTTCTTTGCTACTAATTATATGTTTTGATTTACCATTTTTGATTCCTAAAATTTATATTTTAATATCTGCCTACCTATTTATAGGACTTGCAGGTTATTTTATCAATGATTATTTCGACATAGATAAAGATAGATTATCTAATAAATTTAATGTCACACATATTATAAATAAATATTGGGTAATATTAGCTATTGTTACATTTATAGCTATTGGCTTACAACTAGTAACATTGGTTTCTAAATATGCGCCATATGTAGTTTATATTGAAATAATACTCTTAGTACTTTATTCATCCAAACCAACCCGTTTAAAAGAAAAAGGATTTTTAGGAATACTAACAGATTCAGCTTATTCCCACACATTACCAAGTATCATTATTGTACAAATCATAAACGAGTATGTGATTGCACCTTATTGGTTCTGGCTGCTATTTGTTTGCTTAAATTCATGTATTGGAATTAGAGATATATTAATACACCAGTCAATTGATTTTGAAAAAGATGTTAAAAGTGAAACCAATACCTTTTATACCAAACACGTTTTACTATCGAATAAGTTGATTTTGTGGTTTGAAGATTTTGTTTCTTTTATGTTAATAGCACTTATTGGATCCTTGTGTTTAGAAAAAAAATCATTAGCTATAACTACTGTTTTTTTATTTGTGCTATTGTCTTGGATCAGATATAAATTCAAAAAACTACGTGAGATTAATTATGTAATAAGAACCTACATTTTAAGTTCAAGCATCTTAATTTTTTACCTATCAACAAATAGGCTAAGTGTATTAGCTCTTTTAATTCATCCATACAATTTTCATTTTATTTTTCATTTTATCAAAAATTTAAATTCAAATATCATTGGGCCTATCAAAAGAATACTAAGTCTAATTGAACATCTTTATAAATCTAAATTTACTTTATTAATTAACTATACATTATACTATTTTTTTATACCTTTTGGAAGAAACTTAAAAAGCAAGCCGCTGTACAAAAAAAAATTAAATAATTTTGATATAGGTTCAACTGAAAATAATAAATCGATATCAAAAAAATGAATTATTCGAAAAGTTTTAAGTTGCTAGGTATACTTCTCATTTTGTTTATTTCTTGCACAAATAAGAATCAAGAACCAAATGCAGGGAAATGTAAAAGTGTGTTTATTGCCAGTCCTATATCAATAAATAACTCCAAAGATAACGCATTGAATATATCTTATAAAAATGATACATTTAATTATAATCAAGCAGCTAACTTCAATCAAGCTATAGCCATTTTAAAATCTAAATTTAACGCATTTGATAAACTAAATGAACATGAGGCAACAAAGATTTACTTAAAATCTTTACTACTAAGCGAATTTGTATATGCTGCGTCAAGCTTTCAATTTTTTGGATCTATGCATGGCAAATCTAGCCATAATATTGCTTTTAAAAATTGGAATAAATTACCCTTGACTATTTGCTACCATATTGCCAATAACAACTTACAGCCTCTTTGGTGCGGAGATAGAACAACTTTTTATATACGATTACTGGATTATCTTCTAGGAATAAAAGCAACTGAAGTTTCCATAAAAAATGTACACACATTCCCAATTGTTAATATTGGAAATAAGCGATTTATTTTCGACCCATATGATCCATTTATAGTATTTGATTCTTCTCTAACAAGAATTATTGATTACGATGAATTACTTGAAAATGCTAAAAAAAATAATAATTTAACCGTATTAAGAACTAAGAAAACCTTTGGATTTGCAAATGAATTAGTATCCAATGATTTAGCATTTGCAGTATTATGCCATCAAAACAAGAACAACAATGATTTTTCTAAAAAACTTAGGAATTACATACATGCAAATAAAGCCAAACTTCTCCAAGGTGTTAATAAGTGCTCTTTTGAAACTATAGATAGAAAATGGATAATATATCCTGCTAATCTAAAGTATGATAAATATGTTATTCGTGTGATTGATAATTTAAATAATGCCCCAATGAATCTAAACCATTTTAGAAAATATTATCTAGATATAAATTGCAAGTAAATGTGTGGAATAATCGGCCAGGTAAATAGAAAAATCGAAATAAATACTAATTCATTTGAAAAAATGGTTTTAGCACTTCAACATCGTGGTCCTGATGGAAGTGGAACTTATTTTGATGAGAATAATCAAGTGGCATTTGGTCATACGCGCCTATCATTTTTAGATTTATCTGATGCTGGTAAACAACCTATGATTAGCAGCAATGATCAAATTGTTGTAACATTTAATGGCGAAATTTATAACTATGTAGAGTTAAAAAATCAGTTATTAGATTCTTATACTTTTAAAACAAATACTGATACAGAAGTTATTATTGCCGCCTACTTGAAGTGGGGATTAGACTTTGTTAAGGAGCTAAAAGGCATGTTTGCAATTGCCATTTATGATAAAAAAATAAACAAAGTATTTTTAATTAGAGATCGATTTGGTATCAAGCCGTTGTATTATTTCATTAATGAAAACTACTTCATATTTGCTTCAGAATTAAAGGCAATTTTAGCTTCTGGCATAGTAAAAAAAGAAATTGATTATAGCTCCTTTTCTGATTATTTTGTTTACCGTTATATTCCATCACCCAAAACTATTTGGAAAAATATATACAAAATCCCACCTGCTAATTTATTGACTTTTGACGTTGGTAGTTTCTCCCATTCATTATTTGAATATTGGGAATTGAAAAGCAAAAATGAACAAGTAAAAAGTGATTTATTAATAGATGAAGTAAACGAGATATTACAATTATCTGTGTCAGAACACACAAGAGCGGATGTTCCAATTGGGTCTTTTATAAGCGGTGGTTATGATAGTAGCGCCATAGTTCATTACATAAAAAGGTCTGGAATAAATCCAGAAACTTTTTCAATTGGATTTAAGAATTGGGAGAAAAGTGAGCATCAATTTGCTGAAATAGTTGCAAAACACTTGAATGTTCCTAATAAATATGTTATTGCAGACGAGAGTAGTCTTGATTTGGTGAATATAATGCCAGTAGTATATGACGAACCCATTGCAGATATTTCAATAGTACCCACATATATGGTTAGCAAACTAGCCAAGCAAAACGTTAAGGCAGTATTAAGCGGTGAAGGGGCTGATGAAATATTTGGAGGTTATACCTGGCAACATCAGTATTTTGAAGAAATTTATAATAAAGATTGGTTAAGGAAGATAAAGTCGCTGTTTAAAAAACGAGGAACCGTTAATTATTATGCGCATGCAATGTCTATGGGCTGGTTCGATAAAAATGAACTAGAGCATATGTTAACGCCTGCTTTACATCAATACATTCCAAGTGACGTACATTGGTTTTACAGAAAGCACTATAATAACAAGCTAACGCGTTTAAAATCGATTCAATATTTGGACATGAAATGTTTTATGGGCGAATTGGTATTAACCAAAATTGACAGAGCAAGTATGGCAAATTCATTAGAAGTCCGCGTCCCCTTTCTAGATCATAAATTATTTGAAAAGGTATTTTTACTAGATGAAAAGCAATATTTCAAACAACATCAAACTAAATTTTTATTGTATGAAAACATTAAAAAATTCTTACCACAATCTATATTAGATAGAAAAAAACAAGGTTTTGTAGGTCCGGATAATTACTATATGAACATTGAATATTACAAAAAAGAATTAGCACATAGTAATTTGGTTAAGCATAATATTATCAATCAGTCATATTTAGATAATTTACTAAAACAAGATTACAATTGGAAACTATGGAAGATTTTGATCATGGAAAAATGGTTTAGTCATTGGGTTGATTAATTCATTTGTCTAAATTACATTGCACTAATTAAAAAATATGTCGTTGATATTCATAACAGGTGGAGCCGGTTTTATTGGTTATCATTTGCAAAAGCAATTGGAAGGTAAGTTTGATATTAATGCAATTGACTTATTATCCTCAAACAATAAAGCAGCCACTACTCGAAGTGCAAATTTAAAATATATAGAACAAGGAGACATTACGAATGCCTTTTTAGATAATCTAAATACTAAACCCGATGTATTGATTCATTTGGCTGCAGAAACTGGAATATCTGGCTCACTTATTAATCCAACTAAATACTTTGAAACCAATTTACACGGAACGTTTAATGTATTGGAACAATGCAGAAAAAACGGAGTGAAACACCTCATTTATGCCAGTAGTTCATCAGTTTATAGTCCTAATCAGAAATTAATGAGCGAAGAAAGCAATACACAATCACAACTATCGTTTTACGGAACTTCTAAAAAAATGAATGAAGTGATGATTGAAAATTATTGTGCTCAATTTGGGTTAATAGCTATAGGTTTGAGGTTTTTTACAGTTTATGGTTCGTGGACAAGGCCAGATATGGCAGCCTATAAATTCATGAGTAATATTGATAAAGGATTACCTATTAATATTTATAATAAAGGGAATGTTTATAGAGATTTCACTCATGTAAGTGATATTATAAAAGCCATAGAATTATTAATAAATAAAATCCAATTTGAAAAGATTGGCACACATAAAATATTTAACATTGGCTTAGGCTCTCCAATTTCGGTTTTACAATATGCTAATCTAATTGCACAATCAATAGGAAAAGAGCCCAAGATTAATTTCAGTAATTTGCCAGAAAATGAACTAATATCAACATTTAGCAATACCAATAAATTAGAAGAATATATTCAATTTAAGCCCGTTTGCAAAATAGAAGATGGAATAAATGAAATGGTAGCTTGGTATAAAAACAATAGTTATGAGTAAAAATATTTTTGTTTTTGTAGTTTGTGGATCAGCAGAACATATTGATACTTTACATTTTTCATTAATATATCTAAAACATTTTTCAAAAAGTGAAATTATTGTAGTAACTGATTCTTCTAGAAATGAAAATACTATAAACCATGATAATATTATTGATGTAAAAATTGATAAAAAATATAATCACCATCAAGCAAGTATTTATTTAAAAACAGGATTGAACAAATTTCTGCCCAAGGGCAATAATTATTGTTACTTAGACACTGATGTAATTGCTGTGTCAAATAACTGCGATAGTATTTTTAATGAATATATTACCCCAATTACATTTGCCCCTGATCATTGTAAATTAAGGAAGTTTAGTGCATATGCGGTTAATTGCAACTGTTCTGAAGTATGGAAAAAAAACAGAAAAATTTACTATGATTACATGGAAAGCATAGAACTTAAAACTATTAAAGACCCCTATCTAATTAAGAAAGCAGCTGAATTGCAGTTTTTATTTGATAATTTGAATAAAACATTCTTTAAGAAAAGCCTAACCGCAATAAAATTTGCTTTGAGTTACCCCAAATTTATATTGAACAACGAATTTTATTTCAATAGAAAAACAAGAACTTGGCATCTAAATACAGGAGAAATTGTAATGTATGAAGTCAATCTAAAAAACAATCAAGAAAAGCCGAAAGGAATTGTATTTAATAAATGGAATCAAAAATGGTACGACAAACACGGAAATGATATCTGGCAAGATGAGTGTGACCATTTGACAATACAAATAGCAGAAACTTTTAACCTAAAAATAAAAAATAAAAATTGGCAACATTGGAATGGTGGAGTCTTTTTATTCAATGATCAAAGTGAGGCTTTTTTAAATAGTTGGCATCATAAAACCTTGCATATATTTACACTACCAAACTGGAAAACTCGTGACCAAGGTACTTTAATTGCAACTGCTTGGGAGTTTGGATTATACAACCATCCTACCCTATCTAAAAAGTGGAACTTTATAGCCGATTACTTCAACAATGGATTGATGTTAAATAGTAAAGATGGAATAATAACAGATGATGGTTTTAACACAAGCTATAAACCATCCTTTATGCATGTTTATCATAACTGGGGTAAACAAGATTGGGAAATTTGGCAATGGATCAAAAATAAAATTTCATGAAAAAAGTTATTTATAAGTCAAGCGGATTTATTATTGCTTTAACCTACTTTATTGGCGTTATGATATTTGGCGAAGCGCATCCATTTTGTAAATTCTCCATGTACAGCTCGTTTGCCGATTATTCTTATGTTTTTTATTTTACAGACAATGAAAATAAAATGATAAAATGTACAGACTTAAATACAACAGGAACAAATTTGGCTCATATGTATACTACAATTTGTGAAAAAAATGATTTCAAGCATGGTCATGGAATGGAGAGTGATTCGGTATTACACGAAATAGGAAAACAGATGCTGAATATTATTAGAATAAATAACCTAAAGTTGACCCATAACAATAAGAAGGTTAAAATAAATAGGATGTACTTTTATTATGAAGGAAAAGATATAAAATGTAAAAAGCAAGAAATGTATGAAACCATTTTTAAATAAACTTTTCATTTCCATACTCATATTTTTTCTTTGCTTAGAATTATTTTTAAGAATTTCGGAAAAATATAAAACAAGGTCTGAGTTTAAAGGAAAAAGTTATTCTTATAAGTACAAGGTCCGTAGATCTAATTGGTATTACACCAACAAACCAAATACTTCAAGGACAAAAAAGGAAAAAGAATGGCAATATTTTAATCAGTATAATGAATTCGGAAATAGAGAAAAATCAATTCAAACTTTTATTAAAGATACTACATCAATAAAAATAATTTGTTTAGGCGACTCATTTACTGAAGGAGACGGTGCACCATATGATAGTTCATGGGTTAGAAAGTTTGAATATTGCATAAATGTAAAGAATAAGGCTAAGTACAAAATATATAATGCTGGATCTTGTGGAAGTGATGTTTTTTACAATTATAAAATATTAACAGATAAGTTAATGTTGTTAAAACCTCAAATTGTAATCGAATGCATTAACTCAACCGATGTAAGTGATGTAATTTGGAGAGGTGGATTGGAAAGGTTTAACGAGGATGGAACCGTTTCAGGCAAGGTAGGACCTAGTTGGGAATTCCTGTATCATATTTCACATGTTTTCAGGGCATTCATGCATGTTTTTTTTAGGTACAATGAAGATTTAATAAGCGAAAATGATTTGCTGTTAAAAGAAAAAGAAGCAATTGAATTAATTGAAAATCAAATTGAACAAACAGCACAATTTTGTTTTTCAAACAAAATTGAGTATCATTTATTAATACATCCACTTCCTTCCGAATTAATTGAGGATGCTATTGAACCATTTGAATTGGTTGAACAATTGAAAAATAAGCCATACGTTACTCTATTATTTGAATCGTTTAATGATTACTACAGAAATAATGATATCGTTAAAGATTATTGGATAATTAATAAACATTATAACTCAAAAGGATATTATAATATGGGTAATATTATTTACAATGAACTTAAACTATAAACAATAAAATGAATTCATTTTTAAAAAATAATTCCTATTCAAAATTAGAATGGACATTAATGAAATCATCATTTTCTTTGATATGGTTGCTATCATTTTTGTTAATCATATCAAGGTATAATTATGCGCCAACACCAGAAAGCATTTTTAAATTATTACCAGGAGGTTTTTATTTATGTTTTAATGCTAAAATATTTTTGTTAATAACTAATCTCCTACTGATATATTTCTATATTATAGAAAAACACATTTGGTGGTCTTTAATGGGTTTGTCCCTGATCAGTTTATTTGCATTTTCACTAGAAGACTCCAATAGTGATTTCAACAGAAATACCATGATTACAGGAGTATTCTTTGCCCAATTTATTGCTTACAGTATCAAAAAAAAATATATAGATTTTGATGTAGATAAATACCGAATTCAATTTTCTGTTCAACTCATATCAATTAGCTATACCATATCTGCTATAGCTAAGTTAAACACTTCTGGATTAAAATGGATAACGGATGGTTTACTAATGCCATTACAAATTATGAAAACAAATTACTTTGGCTTTGTGAATGATGGTAATCTTGAACATATTACCAATGCTAATCATATAATTAATTTGGTAGATAAATATTCATTGGGAGTAATGTTTGTTTTAGCATTCACACTAATAATAGAACTGTTTGCAGTCATTTCAATTATTAATAAAAAATATGCCTTTGTATATGGTTTACTTTTAGTGTTTATGCATATCGGATTCTATTTGGTACTAGATGTGGCGATTGCAGGAACATATATTCCAATGTTAATTTTTATGATTAATCCCGTATTTATATTTTGGATAATACTTAAAGCATTAAAGAATTATCTTATAACAGCATTAGGAAGTAATGGTAAAGCAAATACTTTTTAAAACAAAAACAATTGTTGTAATTTTTATCTATTTGATTGGCCTCTTGATATTTGGAGAGGTACATCCCTTTTCTGAATTTCCAATGTATAATTCCTTTGCAAATTGGTCATATGCATTTTACATAACAGATGACAATGACTCATTAATACCGTGTAGGAAATTGAATACCAGAGGAGTAAATTTAGGACATAGTTTTTATGCAATTTGCAATGAAAGAAACATAGAATATGGAGATGGATTAGAGAGTATTGATGACTTAAATAAAGTTGGATTTGAAATGATGAGAATTGTTTTAAATAAACCTGAAAATAAAAATATTAAAAATAAAAAATTAAAGCTTTGGCGAAACTATTATTATTATAAAAATGATTCTATAATACATAAAAAACTGTTGATTTATGAAAGTAATATGGAATAATAATTATAGCACGATTGAATGGAATTTCATGAAAATATCGTTCGTTATATTTTGGTTAAATGCTATAGTAACAATATTAAGTAAAAATAATTTTATAGCAATGCCAATTGGTTTGCTAAGCTTTCTTCAGCCCAATAGTATTATTGATATTTCCTTTAAATTAATGTGTTTAATTACAATAATGGTAGCCATCTATTTTTACATTATGGAAAAGCAAATGATTTGGACAACTTTATTTTTGTTTTTAATAAGTGTATTAGTATTTACAATTGAGGAGTCAAATGGGATATTTCGAAGAAATGAATTATTCAGTTTTATATTTTTTAGTCAGTTTTTATCCTATGTTTTCAAAGCTAAAAATATTGATTCAAATATTCAAAAAAATAGGGTCCAATTCTCCGTTCAAGTTATTGCAATTGGGTATACATTGTCTGCAATATCTAAATTAAATGTCTCAGGTTTAAATTGGGTATTTGATGGCAAAAAAATGCCATTACAAATAATGAAATCATATTTTTACTCCTACGTTAACGATGGCAATAATTTTTTTATTCAAAAAGGTAATGAAATGATAAAGACTTTTAATAATAATCTTTATTTGGTATATTTCTTGTTAGGATTTTCTCTTCTTTTAGAGTTTTTTGCTGTTATTTCAATCTTAAATAAAAAAATTTCTTTTATCTATGGATTACTACTATTGGTAATGCATATCGGAATTTTTTGGGTATTAGATGTTGCAATAAAAGGTATTTATATTCCAATGTTAATTTTTATGGTTAATCCTTTATTTTTATTTTGGATAATATTAAAAAAAATAAAAAATACGTGTATGATGGTGGTAGGATATCGTGTTCAGTAACAGATTTTGGTTTTGAATATTCCTTAAAAGCACAAGACTAATTAGGGTTTTCTTTTTAGGATAAAACCATAACAAATCGTAAGTGAAAATTATTCCTACCAATAGAATCAGATAGTCACTCCATTAAAAAACAATATAAGAAACAGCACCTTCCTTAAAAATAGATTGCCTATATGATAATTTTATAGCAACTAATATCCTGGGTAAAGAAACATAAAACCATTATAATTAAAAGATCAAAACTAAGAATAAACTAAACTATGACCTGTTAAAAATATTACCTCTTAAATCATATAAAACAAGATAGTGGAAAAATTTACACTTTAGGGTAAAGTGAATGAATAAAAAAATTCTGATTAATCAAAATGGTTTTGTAAAATCTATACTGTACTTATTGGTCTCCCAACTTGAGGTTTTAAAAGAATTTTTCTTTTTAATAAATAGCCTAATAATTAAAGAGAATGGTGTAAGGAGTAAAAAGAAAAAAAGTCCTAAAATTATATTGCTATTAACATAACCCAATATTTTGCCTATTTGTGTCCATAGTTGTGCAATTTTATAAGCACTATATTCACTATAAATAGATGAAATAAGAACTGTAATTGCAATGTAATAACACCAAGCTTGATTAAAAATGAATCCATATACTAAAAACCCTAAAACAATAGCGTTATTGGTTTCATATATCTTTACTAATTTCATTAATATGTATTTAAAAAATTGGATAAATAAACGAAGACAAAGCTGAGCTTTCAGCAAATATTATTAATAAACCCAGCACTAAAAGTGCTAGCATTATTGGAATTAACCACCACTTTTTTTGTGATTTAAAAAAGTCAAATAAATCTTTTAAAAAGTCCATATGTTCTTATTTAATAATCAAAAAATTTTCAATAATAAGAACGTCAATGTTAGTATTTAAAAAACAATTGATTGCATCTTCAGGAGTGCATACAATTGGCTCGTCTTTGATATTAAAGCTAGTATTTACTAATACGCCAAATCCAGTTCTTTTTTTAAACTCAACCAATAGTTGATAGATCAATTTATTCGAAGATTCGGTAACAGTTTGAATTCTTGATGAATAATCTACATGAGTAATAGCAGGTAAAACTGATCGAACTTGATTGACCGTTTTGTATAAATCATCTTCATAAGAGGTCGCTTTTATTCTGTACTTTGGTAGAAGCTTATGTACAAAAAGCATATAAATGGAATCATGTTTTTGCCCAAACAATCTTTCAAATTCTTCCTTCAACATAATGGGAGCAAAAGGCCTAAACCCTTCTCTTTTTTTTACTTTTATATTTAAATCAGAAAGAGTATTTGGCAATAAAGGATTTGCAATAATACTTCTACTTCCTAAAGCCCTTGGCCCAAACTCCATTCTACCCTGAAACCAGCCAATAATATTTCCATTTATTAGCATATCATTAGTAATTTGAATCAATTCATATTCACTTAATTTTTTATAAGATAGGTTACTTCTTTTTAGAGCATTCTCAATAATTAATAAAGTGAAGCTTGGACCTAATTTACAGTCTGACATTAAATCAAAACTGGCGTTATATTTTCTTGGGAAATGATAGTGAATATGGTGTGCAGATAATGCAGCTCCTATAGCTCCTCCTGCATCTCCTGCAGCAGGCTGAATATATATATTATCAAATAACTTGCTTTCAAATAACTTGCCATTGGCAACACAATTTAAAGCTACCCCCCCAGCTAAACATAAGTTATTTGAGCCAGTAGTTTGTTTAGCATATAATGCCATCTTCATAACTACATCCTCCAGAACTAATTGCAACGCTTTTGCAAGGCAGTAATGTACTTTCAAAATGGCATCATTTGTTCTCCTTTTTTTTATTCCAAAAAGTAGTTCAAATCTTTTTTCATGAACCATTTTTAATGAACTTGTATATTTAAAATAAAATGGATTTAGTTGAATAGAACCATCATCAAATATTTCAACAATATTATCAGTAATGATTCTTTTATAACAAATAACTTGTTCTTCTCCTTCTTCAGCATAAGGAGCCAATCCCATCACTTTATATTCCCCATTATTAACTTCAAAACCTAAGAAGTAAGTAAAACTAGAATACAGTAATCCAACAGAATTTGGAAAACGCATTTCTAATAATGTTGTAATTTGATTATCCTGTCCTAAAGCAATGGTAGCAGTTGCCCATTCACCCACACCATCTATAGTTAAAATTGCCGAATTGTTAAAATTACTTACAAAAAAGGCACTTGCTGCATGGGATAAATGATGACTTGAAAATAGTATTTTAGTTTTCTTCCAATTAAAATTGGAATTATATGCTTTCAAATGTTTTTTTATTTCATTCTTTAAAAATAATTTTTCTTTTAACCATGAAGGTATGGATTTTATGAAAGATATAAAGCCTGATGGAGCTAAATAAAAGTAGGTCTCAATTAATCGCTCAAATTTTAAAAATGGTTTATCGTAAAAAACGAATGCATCAATATCCGTTAATTTTAACCCCGCTTCTTTTAAGCAATAATCTATTGAATGTATAGGAAAAGATGAATCACCCTTTTTTCGTGTAAACCTTTCTTCTTGCGCAGCAGCAATAATGTAACCATCTGCTATTAAAGCAGCAGCAGCATCATGGTAGTGTGAAGAGATACCGATTATATTCATAAAAATCAAAAATAACTTACATTTGTAATATAAAAAATTACACTTGTTTTCATTCTGCACTATTAGTACATCTTCTCACTTGTTTAAAGCCTTTGCTTTAGCCAATAGTATTGCTCCATTTAAGGGAGTATTAAGTATATTATTAATTGATAAAGCTTGCAAAATAGAGGGAAAGCCTGAGAATGTAAGATATTTCTATTTATCTGATTTACATGATAATATCGGCATTCGTATTATTGATAAATATAAAAACAATAAGGATAAATTGAGGTGGGCGTTAAAACCTGTTTTTTTAAAATATTTATTGAAAGAATCGAATGCATTAGTTTACGTTGATAATGATGTTTATTTCTACAACAACCCAAAAATATTATTTGATTTACTTTATACCAATAGCATTCTTTTAACCCCCCATTTTTACGATAGTAATCCAAAAAAAAATCAAAATTGGCTAGAGGCAAATTTCAAAGTTGGACTTTACAATGCTGGTTTTATAGGTGTAAATAAAAATGCCATTGATGCATTGCAATGGTGGTCAGAATGCTGCTTATACAATATCAAAAAAAGTTATTGGAGGGGTTTATTTGATGATCAAAAATATTTAGACCTTGTACCTATTTTGTTTGATGATGTAATGGTATTAAAACACAAGGGGTGTAACCTAGCAGGATGGAACTATTTATGGTATAAACTTAGTAGAAAAGAAGATTATACATTAGAGATTGAAGATTGCTATCCATTAATATTTATTCACTTTGCCGAAACATCATTAACTCACTTTTCTAAAGAAAATAGCTTTCTTCATCCAGAATACATAATGTACATTGAAAATTTACGTGAGCACCTATTGGAATATAACCATAAACGTTCGTATTTTAAAACATATACCATAAGCGTATACATCAACCATTTAAAATGGACCATTAGTCGACTATTGGAGGGCTAAATTGAATACCAAAATGAAAAAAAATAAACAGCTAAATACCGAGAAAGAAACAAATCACCTTGGAAAATATTACTTAATATTAGCTGCATTAATATTTATCGTATTTGGAAATACGCTGTTTAATGGTTATAACATGGACGACCATTTAGTTACGCAAAACCATAAATACACATCTAAAGGCATATCTTCTATAAAAGATATTTTATCAACCAATTATTATAGCAATAATGTCGATATCAAATTCGACTACAGACCTTTAGTTCATATTTCATTTGCAGTAGAACATCAATTTTTTGGTGAACAAGCAGGCGTTAGTCATTTGATTAATTTGCTGATCTATCTTATCACTGTTTGTTTGTTTTTTAAATTATGTATAATGTGTTTTGGCGAAAAAAACACCCATGTATCACTTTTTGCATCTTTACTTTTTGCAGTGCATCCATTACACACAGAAACCGTGGCAAGTATAAAAAATCGTGATGAATTATTAGCAC
The DNA here is from genome assembly GCA_027482225.1 of Bacteroidota bacterium. Classification (GTDB taxonomy): domain Bacteria; phylum Bacteroidota; class Bacteroidia; order UKL13-3; family UKL13-3; genus UBA6183. The sequence continues at coordinate 22,622 of JAIXWD010000001.1, read as the reverse complement.
TTTTATTGGGTTTGTTTGCCGTTTACAATGCCATGAAATACATAAGCAAAAATAAATTGATGTGGCTAATTATAGCTGTTGTTGCTTTTGTATTGGGCATGCTTGCAAAAAAATCTATTTATCCTATTTTAGTAGTTATACCTATTATATTAATTTCTTTATACCAAGTTTCTCTGAGTAAAATATTATTAACGGTTTTGCTGATCTCACTACCATCAGCATTTATTGGCTCTGATTTAAACATACTAAAGGGTATCTTTTTATTATCACTACCATTAATGAGTTTGCTTGTGTCGTTTAGCTTAGTAAACTATTCAATTTTTACTAAACAACTAAAACAAATCTACACAAAATTTCCTTTTAAAATAGCTTCTCAAATTTTAGCAATTATGGCCTTTATAATAGGTCTATGGCTTAAAGAAATGGTAGTTGTGGTAGGCGCAATACTATTGTCTACAAAAAAAATTAATGCGAGGGGAATTCTAATTTTATCAATACAATTTACCCTAGTTGGATTTGTATTTGGCTCAAACATATTTAATAAATATGGGTTAATTCTTGCAATAGCATACATCATGCAAAATGCCACACTAAAAAACAATAAAAAGATGAACTACATTTTATTGATTGTGGCGTTTATACCTATTGCGTATTTTATATTTATTGAAAAGAATCTAATAAGTTATCTGCTGATATTAGAATTAATAGTGTTTTTCATCCTCACGGAAAGAAAAGCCATATTCGGTTTGTTATTTATTTTGGTTTCAACAGCTGTTTCAGTTACTATTTTTAGCAATTATATTCATAATTATATGCTAATTGCATATGCAGCATTCAAAACGTTTAAAGAGTATAAATCACAATATGAATTAGAGATCAATTCTATTTTTAATTCAGTAGCTATTACTTTTGTTTTATTAATGGTGATGCTTATATCAAGGCCAATTCATTCTGACTATATAGAAAAAGCAAAACAACAATACAATAGATTAAACACAGAGTATTTAAACACAAAACAAGAAGATAAAATAGGAATTAAAGAAGGACGAAAAATAAACTATATTGAAAACACATTAACAGATAAATATACACGAGCAGAATTTTTAGCAACTGGGTTTGCCACTTTTGCCGAGTATGCACGCTTAACCTTTTATCCTGTAGAACTTTCTTTTTATTACGGCTATGCAAAAGTTAAAACTACTAGCTTTTCTAATAATAATGCATGGATTGGTTTAATTATTATGTTAGTTTTAGTAGCAATAGCCCTATGGTATTTTAAAAGAAGTATATTAATAAGTATTGGAATTGCTTGGTACTTATTAAGCATATCATTATTTAGCAACTGGATAGAGCCCGTTGCTGGGATGGTGGGAGAACGCCTTGCATACACTGCTTCTGTTGGGTTTTGTTTAACATTTGCTGCTTTCGTTTTATGGCTAAAGCCCAATTTTTCATTACTCAAGCCTATGGGAATGGAGCTTATTATAATAGTTGTTTTAGGGTTGTTTTCACTACGAAGCATTAGCCGCAATAGTGATTGGATGGATCCAATAACCCTTATGGAACATGATATTGAACATCTTGAAAACTCGGCACAGGCACATAATTTATTAGCTTTAAACCTAATGTATGTGTCAAGTAGTAATAAAAATTTAAACCCTCAACAGGTTTTAGAGATGCAAAACAAAGCAGCTTTTCATCTGCAAAAATCAATAACAATTTATCCGTACTTTTTTAATACAAATTTTGATTTAGCGCGCATATACATAACCTTAGGAAATTTACCAAAGGCTAAAGAAGCCCTTTTGCAAGCCCTTAAAATTGAACCGGGTAACTTATTTGCTTTAGAAGAAATGGCCAAAACCTGCTATGAACTTAAGTTGGCAGAGGAAACCGAAAGTTATGCCAACAAATATTTGGCACAAATTCCACAAAACGAAAATATGCACGAGATTTTAATTTACAACATGCTAGTTAATAGCAAATATGAAAGCGCCATATATTATGCAGAAAGGGCAATGAGCTATTATCCAAACAATCAAATTATACAAAAAATGTATAAAGACGCCCAAAATATGTTGGGTGTATCTAAGCCAAAAAACCAATAAATATTTTATTTAGTAATGACATAAGTCACTACTATGGCAAAACAGTTTAGCTAACTTGTACTTTCATTATATCAACATACTATGATTATTACAATTAGTGCGCAAACCAGTATTAAACAAATACAACACGCTTTTACAATACGTTTTCCGTTTTTAAAACTTGAGTTCTTTATTGACTCGAATTCAGATCAAATCTTCACTGCTAACGAAATGATTAAGGACTACGATAAAACTATAGGTGAATTAAGTAAAACGGGCCTTTCCAGTGCAGTTGAAATTCATGGTAGTTATACCATCAACGAATTGGAACAGTCTTTTAAAACTAACTTTGGCTTAATTGTTCAGGTTTTTCATAATCGTAACCACACTTGGATTATGTCAACCACCTCTAATCAATTAACACTTGAAATCCTTAATACAAGAGCTGAAGAAGTTTCAAAACCATTAAATAAAGAGGCCATGGTTGATCCATCAGACAGAATGGAGTTGGAATAAAAATTAAGCAACGATAAGCCTCTTGTATATAAATATAAAAAGGTTTTAAATGATTAAACAATGGCGTTCTTTCTTTCAGAAAAAACAGTTACTCCCACAAATGATAATAGCAGTATTGCATGTACAGCATACTTAATAAACCCATCTGGAATTGGCAGGTATTTTGAAAGTAAAAACAACGCCAATGCTAAACCTATATAACCCAGCAAACGCCTAACCTGATAAGGAATAGGGTAATATTTTGCTCCCATTAAATAACAGATAATAGCCATACTTACGTAACAAATCAACGTGGCCCAAGCGCTGCCCGTGTAACCTAGCAATGGTACTAAAATAATATTTGCCAAGATAGTTATACCCGCTCCTATCATGGAGATCATAGCGCCTTTATTTGTATTATCACTTAGCTTATACCAAATAGAAAAATTATAATACATTCCCAAAAACATATTGGCAATTAATAAAACAGGCACAACGTTTAAACCCTCCCAATATCGGTTATTAATAAAGTGTTTAAACACATCAATGTATAAAGTAACCGTTAAGAATAGTACCAAACAAACCAAGGTAAAATAGTTCATTACTGTTGCATAAATATGCCGTTTATCGTTATGTTTTGCATGATTAAAAAAGAAAGGTTCGGCTGCATACCTAAATGCCTGGATAAACAAACTCATTAATATAGAAAGCTTATAATTGGCACCATAAATACCCGTTGCCCTCAATCCTTCTTGCACATCAGTATAAACATAGGAGATAATAATTCTGTCTAGTGTTTCATTTATCATACCCGCAAAACCAACTAACATTAATGGTATGCCATAAATCAACATTTCGCGCCATAAGGTTTTATTAAACGATGCGTTACGAATGGCTAGAATCTCTTTCCACAACAAGGGTATTGTTACAATACTTGCAATTAAATTAGCGAGAAAAATATATCCAATATTTATGGTACCGTTATATAGTGGTAGTAACATTCCATACTCATTTTGAAAGTAGGGACACAACAGTAAAAAATATAGATTTAAAAGTATATTGGTGAAGATGTTGATGTTTTTAACAATGGCAAATTTTAGTGCTTTATTTTGTTGGCGTAAATACGCGAAAGGTAAGGCACTTATGGCATCTAAAGCAATTATTGCTGTAAAGTAAACAATATATTCGGGGTGTTCGGGTATATTAATAACCGAGGCTATTTGAGTTGAAAACACACCAAATAACAACCCAAAAAACAATGATGAACTTATTAAAGAAGTTAAGGCTGTGCTATAAACTTGTGCAGGGTTATCTTGTTTTTGAGAAAACCTAAAAAAAGCGGTTTCCATTCCATATGTAAGTACAACATTAAAAAACGTAACGTACGAATACATCAAGGTATTGATACCAAAGTCGGCTGTATCAAACAATGCGGTATGTAAAGGCACCAAAAGGTAGTTTACAAATCGGCCTACTATCTGACTTAAACCATATACGGCTGTTTGTGACGCAAGTTTTTTAAGCGGATTCAACAATGATAATTAATTAGGCATCAAAAGTAATATAAAATATTTAGCAGAATTTTCGTTGATTATTAACAAACAACGTAGGTTTGTATATTTTCGTGCAACATGTTTAAATATCTATTTTTACTCTTTGGTTTTATTTCGGTTAATGCCTTTGCCCAACAACAAGATGAGCAGTTGGCAGCTCAATATATGAGCAATAACGAGTATAGTAAAGCCATTGAAGTATACGAACGTCTATTTAACAAGGGTAATAAATCAAACTACTTGTATGACAACTTCCTTACATGCTACTTTAAATTAAACCAATTTGAAGATGCCGAGAAGTTGGTAAAAAAGCAACAACGTAAAGAACCTTCAAGTCCTTATTATGCTATTGATCTTGGGTTCGTATACGAAAAAGGAAACCAACCTGATAAAGCAAAAAAAGCATACGAAAATGTATTACAAAAACTAAATGCAAGTTACGATGCAACCATAGAAACAGCCAATGCTTTCCGCAAAAGAAATAAAATAGATTATGCTGTAGCTACCTATCAAAAGTCGCGTAAACTAAATGGCGAAAACGCCAATTTGTTTTGTATTGAATTAGCACAACTATTTGCCGAAAAACAAGAAACTGGGTTGATGTTGCAAGAATACCTATCGGCCATAAACCAAAATCCAGAAATGTTGGAAGATGTGCAAGGTTACCTGCAATTATATTTAGATAAAGATACAGACTATGAATTACTGAAACAAACCTTGCTTAAAAAAAGCAAAGATTTTCCAGCAAACGAATTATATAGCGAAATGTTGATTTGGTTGTACGTACAACGTAAAGATTTTGATAACGCATTGGTACAAACCCGTGCTATAGACAAACGTCAAAGCAAACAGGGTCAACGTATTCTTTTACTAGCTGATTTAGCCGTAGCCAACCAAAAATACGATGCAGCGGATAAAGCCTATAACGAAGTGTTATTACTTGGCAACGATAAACCTTTTTATATTAATGCAAAACTGGGTATTTTACATTCCCGTAATCAAAAAATATTTTATAGCGGAAACTTAACACCGCTTGATTTAACAGCATTAGAAACCGAATATAACAACTTTTTAAAAGAGTTTGGCCGTTACCCATTTACTGCACAAAGCTTACGTGAGTTGGCCCACATACAGGCTTATTATTTGTACAAATATCCAGAAGCAATTAACAACTACAACGAATTGATTAACATGGCGCGTTTAGACAACCGATTTAAAGCCGAGTGTAAATTAGATTTAGGTGATATTTATGTTTTAAAAGGGGAAGAATGGGAAGCTATGTTGCTTTATGGCCAAGTAGATAAAGAGTTTTTGGAAGACCCGTTAGGACAGGAAGCAAAATTTAGAAATGCAAAACTGAGTTATTACCTTGGTGAATTTGAATGGGCACGCGCACAATTGGATGTATTGAAAACAGCAACCACACAATTAATTGCAAATAACGCCATTGAACTGAGTTTGCAAATACAAGATAACACCATTGACAGTAATGAGGAGCCTATGCGCTGGTTTGCACGTGCAGATTTGTATTTATTTCAAAACAGAATTGCAGATGCTACACGCGTTTTAGATAGCATTGAACAAATTTATCCTAAACATGAACTTACTGATGATGTTACTTATAAAAGAGCAGAGATTGCTATAAAAGAAAAGAATTATGACAAAGCGGTACTATTGTATGATCGGGTGTACAAGGAACACGGCAGCGATATTTTAGGCGACAATGCGTTGTTTTACCTAGCCGAAACATACGAAAGTAAACTTAACAACAAAGAAGAGGCCCGAAAGAACTACGGGCTTTTTATTGAAAAATACCCGGCAAGTTTCTTTTTAAACGAAGTAAGAAAACGCTACCGCGCCTTGCGTGGTGATGGTAATAGCAACTAATTTAAAATAATGGTGTTTCCCTGATCTGTTTTATTGGATTCATTAAATTCAGTTTTAAAGTAAATGTCATACGTTGCCCAACTGAGTTATAAGACTCCCAAGATTTATCTGTTAAAGGATCTGCAAAAACAGGGAAATTAACCTGAAATGCCCCTTTTAATAACCAAACACTTACGCCTGTTACATAATGTAAATTTGCTTGATAAAGTACTCCTCTAGCACCCGTATTCCCATTAATCGTATTGCTTTTAGAATTGATTGCAGCTACATCAAAAAATAAACGTAACGGCAAAACCCCAGGAATGGTTGAAGTAAAGTTAGCAGCAGCAACCCAATCATCTGTTAATGCTAAATTAGAGTAAGTTCTAAAGCCAGTACCTATTGGCATCAATTGTTGTGTAAATAAATTTGACTCGTTTATTTTTGTTTCGCCCCTACCAAATTGCGCATGATCATATAAGTAATCATAATAACCATTGTTTTCCGCTAAACGGAAATAAGCTCTTTCATCTTTTCCATCTTCAGGTTTTTGAATAAACATTCCTGCAAAACCCCTTACCGTTAATCCTTTGTTTTTTTCACCAAAATCAAAAAAAGCATTGTACTCAGCTGTAATTTTTTGAAACACACTTTGTGCATTGGCATATTGGTAATTTAATTGTACATCGTAAGGCTTAAGTTTATTTCTTTTTTTGTGGGTATACTTTACATCGGCATAACCTAAATGTTGGTTGAATTTTTTGAATAATGTAGTGGTATGTTTTTGTTCGTTTACCATTATATACCGGATATCCAACCTTTTTTCAACCCCGTTGCGTGGTGTTTTATTAGCAAAAATAAAAGTAATTCGTGGTGACACTTTTTCATAAACACGTGATCCGTATTTTTCACCCAAAATATTATTATTTAAAGAGTCTTGTCCAATGATTTGGTTACTATTATAACCCGCTGTTGCGAAGCGGGCTACATCAACCCCAATTTGAGCTTCTTTAATAAATCCATTGCCTAAAATTCTGTGTTGCAAACTCAAATATCCAGCTACATCTTTTGTACCAAAAGCATACATGGGTGTAATGATGTATTCTGTTTTTTTACGTGGTAATATACTGTTGTAAAAAGCCAATCCAAGCATGGTTTTATTATAATAATTAGCACCAATAATAGGCATCCAAAATAATTGTTGGTTGTATGGTTTTTCCTTATTTACAAACAAATCAATTTCAAGTTTTCTGGCCGTTTTAAATAAGCCGCTTGTTTTCGCATAATTATTATTTCTAAAAGCATCTATGCTTTCCTCGCGTGCATCAATTTTTATACTTGTTGCCTTAGTATTAGGCAAAGTAATGGTGGTTTTTCCAGTAAAAGGTTCTACTTTGGTTTCGTTTATTATACTATCACCATTCATGGTTTGAATAACAAACGGTAACGCCACTCCACCTTTGTTTTTTATGGTTACTTCTAAATTGCCGTTCCTTTTTTTAACACTACAAATGGCATGATCAGGATTATTTTTGTTGTTCATCAACGCATTAAAAAACCAATCTAAATTTTTGCCTGTATATGTTTTAGCATGATTTATAAAATCGTTCGGTAATGGATGCTTAAATTTCCATTTTTCATAAAAACTTTTCATCATAACATCAAAAACATCCTTACCCACATAAACTTCTAATTGTAAAAAAGCCAGGGCTGCTTTTCCGTAAATAATGGTACCATAATTTTGATTTGTAAACGCTGTGGAGGTCAGAAAAGGTGCTTGTGCATTGTTATTTCGGGCCGTGTATAAATATTGTAACTCTAGCGTTCCAAAAGAAGATTCGGCTAAATTTTCCATGCTTAAGAACTGTTTGCCAGATTTTTTATTGTCAAACAAATTTTCATGCTTAACTGGTTTTGATATATAGGTACTTCTTGATTCGTAATAGTTGTTAATGCTCTCATCCATCCAAGGGTAAAGCCTTTCGTTATTACCCAAAATTCCATAAAACCAATTATGCCCCACTTCATGTACAATTACTTGTCGGTTTACTTCGGTTACATTGGTTATGGTAGGATACTCCATGCCACCACCCGCCTTTAATTTGGTAACTACAACAGATGCGTGTTGGTATGGGTAATTTCCAACTTGGTTAGAATAAAATTTAACCGCTTCGTTGGTATGTAAAATCCCTTCTGCCCGTTTTTTATCACTATCCTTTTCACTAAAAAACCAAGTTTCAACGTTATGGCCATTGTTAAGCAATACCTCACCTTTACTTACCTTAAACTTGGCACTGGCAAACCATGCAAAATCATGAACAGAATCTTGCTCAAAACGTAATGTTTTTAATGGCTGATTCGATGGATGCAATTCATAAAAAACATCATTGCGTTTAAGCCACCATTCTTTTTCTTCAGGTTGCTGTATTTGACCAGTTGCAGCCACCACATAATCTTTGGGTACCGTTATGTCTACCACATATTTTCCGTATTCGCTATAAAATTCTCCTTGGTCTAAATACGGCATTGGATTCCAACCATTTACATCATATACAGCAGGTTTAGGGTACCATTGTGTAACACAAAACAACATGTTTTCTTCACCTAAACGCGAAAAAACTTTAGGCATTTTAACTCTAAAAGGTGTTGTAATTTCAACTTTTTGTCCCGACAAAATGGGCTTTTCTAATATAAGTTTAGCTACTTCATAACCCACTATGAATTCTGTTTGAACCTTTTGTCCGTCAATCTTAAAATTTAACGAATCTATTTTGCCTCTATTACTTTTAGGAGCATGGTAAAAATCTGTTTTACCATTTTCTATTTGTTGAACAGCAAAAGGCGTTTCTGTATTTAAATAAGCATTAGGCCATAAATGAATATATATCTCCTTTAATGTATCGGGTGAGTTGTTGTAATAGGTCATGGTTTCAAAACCACTCAACACATTTTGTGAGTCGCGCAAAACTACTTGTATGCTGAAATCAACCCTTTGCTGCCAGCTTGCCTGACTTAAACTTTGAGATTGAGTAACAATTGTAAAACCTAATAAAAAAGCGATTGTTGAAAGTGCAGTTTTATACATGTATGCAATAAACGTATTTTAAATGTAAATTATTTGCAGTTTTTACAAGCGGTATAATGAACAGATCGAGTTGTTTGCTAATTGGTCTAAAAGTATCTCAAACAACCCAAGCTATTTAATAAGTTGTGCATAATCTCTGTGTTTTTTTCAAACATCGCCCTGTTTTGGTGTTATATTTGTTTAGCTAAGGTATAGAACTATGGATGCTGACGATTTTTTAGACGAAGAAGTACAATCGAACGTACAGCGATACGAAAAAATGTTGCGGAATAAAACCCGTGAATTTTTTGAAGCTGAGGCATTAGAAGATATTTGCGATTATTATATCCAAAAGGAGAAACTTAAAAAGGCTTTAGAAGTTCTTTATTATGGTGAAGAATTGTTTCCAAATCATATTGGGTTTATGGTACAAAAGGCAAGTGTATTTTTAGCGATGGGAAAATTGGAAGAAGCCCTTGAAATTGTTGAAAATGCTGAGCTATACGAGCCATTTAATGCTGATATTGCCTTAATAAAAGGAGAAGTTTTTTTAAATATGAACCAAGATGAAAAAGCTGAAGCCTGTTTTAATAAAGCATTATTGCATACAGATGATCGCCCCAATGTGTTGTTTGAAATTGCTTATGCCTACGAAGAAACTAACCATTTAGAAAAATCTGCTGAATATTTTGAATTAATTGTTTCCGAAAACCCTGAATTAGAGCAAGCCTATCATGAAACGGCAAATGCCTATGATTTGCTGGGTAATTACGATAAAAGTATATTCTACGTCCATAAGCTAATTGATATGGACCCCTACAATACCTCAGCATGGTATGCGTTGGGCGTAATTCACACCAAAATAGGAGACTTCGAAAAATCAATTGACGCATTTGATTACTGTTTGGCTATTGATGAAGATTATACTGCGGCTCGATTTAACAAAGCGAATGCCTTGGTAGAACTAGACAAATATGAAGACGCCATTTTAGAATACCAAATAACTATAGAACGCGATGGCCCTGATGCTGTAACATATTGTAACTTGGCAGGTTGCTTAGAGCGAATGGATAGAAATATTGAGGCACGTGAATTTTACAAAAAAGCAACCAAGCTAAACCCCAATATTGCAGAAGCATGGTTTGGCATTGGGCTTACCTTTGAAAAAGAAGGTCATCTAAAAGAAGCCCTACAATATATTAAACGTGCTGTTGTTTTAGAACAAGATAACACCGAGTACTTATTGGTTTTGGGTGAAACAGAATATAAAATGAACCATATTGAAGAGGCCATAGCGTGTTATCAAGATATTATTTTACTCGACCCGATGATGATGGAGGCTTGGTTAGATTGGTCGTACGTACTTTTTGTAGAAAATAAACAAGAAGAATCCGCTGATATTGTTAGTAAAGCCCTTAAGTTAAGCCCTGACAATCACCAGTTACACTATAGAATGGCAACTTATTTATACGCCATGGGTAAAACCAAGCAAGCAAAAGTGCACTTAGAAACAGCTTTAAGTATTAATTTTGACGACCACTTTTTAATTTTCGAGATTATGCCTCAACTACAAAACGTGAGCGACATCTTATCACTTATAGCAATGTATAAAGAAAAAAATGAGAAACTTTAAGCTGAAACAGTTACCCGATAGACATGCAAAGCCACGTAATAATGGTTTAACAATGGTTATGGACAAAGGTCTTAGCCTTACAGAAGCTGCAAATTTTATTGAAGCAAACAGCGAGTACGTTGACTTGGTTAAATTGGGCTTTGGCACCAGTATGGTCTCTCCTAACCTTGCTGAAAAAATTAAACTATATAAAGAGGCTGGAATACGCGTTTATTTTGGTGGAACATTATTTGAAGCCTTTATTGTGCGTAATCAATACGATGATTTTTTGAAGGTTATTGATAAATACAAACTTGAACATGTTGAAGTTTCAGATGGCAGTATTGAAATGCCTCATAATGTAAAACTAGAATACATCAACAAAATTAGCAAGCATGCCATTGTGTTAAGCGAAGTAGGAAGCAAAGATGTAGAAAAAATTATTCCACCTTACCAATGGATAGAGTTGATGAAAGCAGAGCTTAAAGCTGGTGCTTGGAAAGTAATTGCAGAAGCTCGAGAGGCCGGAAATGTTGGAGTTTACCGAAGCAGCGGGGAAGTTCGTGAGGGTTTAGTGCAAGAAATTTTGACGAAAATAGATAGCGAAAAAATTATTTGGGAGGCTCCACAAAAAGCGCAACAAACCTACTTTATTAAGTTGGTTGATGCTAACGTTAATCTAGGTAACATAGCGCCAAATGATGTAATTCCTTTGGAAACATTACGTATTGGTTTGCGTAGCGATACGTTTACCTTCTTCCTAAACAAAACAGCCAAATATATTCCTAAAAAGAAATAAGCCCTTATTTTATTATGAGTTTACAACAACAAATAAATACCGATATCATTACGGCAATGAAAGCCAAAGATGATGTTTCGTTACGCGCTTTGCGTGCCTTAAAATCGGCATTAATGATTGCCGCCACAGCAGAAGGGGCAAAAGACAGCGTAAATGATGAAACTGCTGTTAAGATTTTTCATAAACTGGCTAAACAACGTAAAGAAAGTATAGACATTTTTGTAAGTAATGGCCGCGAAGAATTGGCAGTAACAGAACGAGAAGAACTAGCTGTTATTGAGCGCTATTTGCCTAAGCAAATGAGTGAAGACGAAGTTAAAGCAGCTCTTCAATTGTTACTAGCAGAAATTGGTGCAACAGGAGTAGCAGATTTTAGTAAAGCAATGCCTATGGCTATGAAAGCATTAGCTGGTAAAGCAGATGGAAAAATCATTTCATCGCTTTTAAAACAACTTTTAGGGTAAAAATATTCTTGTATAATTGTACAAAGGGGTGCACCATTGCGCCCTTATTCGTGTAATAATAAATGCATACTTATGACAAATGAAGAAAGGATAAAAAAGGCATTTGAGAAAAAGAATTGGCCAGAAATACGAGTTACTGATAGTTGGGCAACCTTTAAAATTATGGCTGAATTTGTAGAGGGTTTTGAGAAAATGAGCCGCATTGGTCCATGCGTTTCCATTTTTGGTTCAGCCAGAACAAAACCCGATAATCCATATTTTATACTAGCTGAAGAAATTGCACTTAAATTGGTAAATGCAGGCTTTGGTGTTATTACAGGAGGCGGGCCAGGTATTATGGAAGCTGGTAATAAAGGCGCCTATGAAAACGGAGGTAAGTCTGTAGGACTTGGAATTGAGCTACCTTTTGAGCAGTTTGTAAACAAATACGTTGACCGAGACAAGATGATTAACTTTGATTACTTCTTTGTACGTAAAGTTATGTTTATGAAATACGCACAAGGTTTTGTGGCCATGCCCGGTGGTTTTGGAACTTTAGATGAATTGTTTGAGGCTTTAACCTTAATTCAAACCCATAAAGTAGCTCGCTTTCCTGTTGTACTAGTTGGCACCGACTATTGGAGTGGATTAATAGACTGGATTAAGAAGGTAATGCTAGAAAAAGAGCACAACATCAATCCAGACGATTTATTCTTGTTTAAACTGGTTGACACTGCAGATGATGCCGTAAACTATATTTTAGATTATTACGCAGACATGTCGATTAGTCCAAATTTTTAATACCATTTTTGTATAGATAAATAGCGCATGAGCACATTAAAAGAAGACGCATTAAAGTACCACAGCAAAGGCCGCCCAGGCAAGATAGAAGTAGTACCAACCAAACCAACTAACACCAAACGTGATTTAAGTTTAGCCTACTCACCAGGTGTAGCTGAGCCCTGTTTGGCGATTGCCGAAAATATTAATGATGTATACAAATATACCGCTAAAGGTAACTTAGTAGCGGTTATTAGTAACGGAACAGCTGTATTAGGCTTGGGCGATATTGGCCCTGAGGCATCAAAACCAGTTATGGAAGGTAAAGGAGTGCTGTTTAAAATATTTGCCGATATAGACGTGTTTGATATTGAAGTAAACACCAAAGATACAGAAGAGTTTATTCGCACTGTTAAAGCAATTAGCCCAACTTTTGGTGGCATAAATCTAGAAGATATTAAAGCACCAGAGTGTTTTGAAATTGAACAGCGTTTAAAAGAGGAATTAGATATTCCTATTATGCATGATGACCAACATGGAACAGCAATTATTACAGGTGCTGGTTTAATTAATGCATTAGAACTTGCCGATAAAAAAATTAGTGATATACGCGTGGTATTTAACGGTGCAGGTGCATCGGCCATGAGTTGCGCTAAAATATTTTTAAGCCTTGGGGTTAAAAAAGAGCATTTAATTATGTGCGATAGTAAAGGTGTTATCCGCGCAGATAGCCCAAATCTTGACTCAACCAAGCAATTTTTTGCCACCAGCCAAAACCTAACCACATTAACCGATGCCATGAGTGGTGCCGATGTGTTTGTGGGTTTAAGTAAAGGTAATGTGGTTAATCAAAATATGGTTCGTAGCATGGCTGCAAACCCCATCGTATTTGCACTAGCAAACCCCGACCCCGAAATTCCATATGATGAGGCTATTGCATCTCGTCCTGATATTATTATGGCTACAGGCCGCAGCGATCATCCTAACCAAGTAAATAATGTTTTGGGATTCCCTTATATTTTTCGTGGTGCATTAGATGTGCGTGCCACTAAAATTAACGAAGAAATGAAATTAGCCGCAGTATATGCCCTTGCTAATTTAACCAAAGAACCCGTACCAGAAATTGTAAGCTTGGCATACAATGAAAAACACATCTCATTTAGCCGAAATTACATCATTCCAAAACCACTAGACCCTCGCTTAATTACAACTGTATCGCCAGCTGTAGCCAAAGCAGCTATGGAAAGTGGTGTAGCCAAAAACCACATCACAGATTGGGATGCCTATCACAACGAATTGCTTGAGCGCCTTGGTAAAGAGAGCAACTTTATACGAGTGCTTGGTAGTAAAGCGCGCAAAAATCCAAAAAGAGTGGTGTTTGCTGAAGCAGATAATTACAAGATATTACGAGCCGCTCAAATTGTTAAAGATGAAGGCATTGCTATTCCTATTTTATTGGGTAATAAGGAAAAAATAAATGCACTAATTGATGAAAACAAAATTGATTTAGGTGATGTAACCATTATAGACCCAATTGAAGACAGCACAACACGTGCACGATACGGTGAAGTATTTTATAATAAACGCCAACGCAAAGGTATAACCATATACGAAGCTACTAAATTAATGCGCGACCGGAACCATTTTGCACCAATGATGGTAGAATTAGGGGAAGCTGATGCAATGATTTCTGGCTTAACCAAAAACTATCCAAGCACCATTAAACCTGCTTTACAAATTTTAGGAAAAGAAGAAGGAATAAACAAGGTAGCAGGTATGTATGTAATGTTAAGCAATAAGGGTACTTTATTTTTCTCTGACACAACCGTAAACCAAAAGCCAGATGTTAACGATATTGTTGACATTACAAAGCTTACATACGATGCCGTTAAGAAATTTAACATCACACCAAGCATTGCATTGTTATCATATAGTAACTTTGGAAGTGCAGATGGCGACACTCCAATCAAAATGCAGCGTGCCCGCAAAATTTTAAAAGAAAAATATCCTGATATGATTGTTGATGGAGACATCCAATCAAATATGGCGCTAAACCAAAAGTTATTAAAAGAAAATTTTCCTTTTAGTGAGCTTTGCAACAATCCTGTAAATACCTTAATTTTCCCTAACTTATCTTCTGGCAATATTACTTATAAACTATTGCAAGAAACTGGTGGCGCAGAGGCTATAGGTCCTGTATTATTAGGTTTAAAAAAATCTGCACATATATTACAATTGGGTAGCAGTGTACGCGAAATTGTAAATATGGTAATAATTGCAGTTGTAGATGCGCAAAGCAAAGAAAGAAACTAATTAGTATCAACATTTCTAGAATTTAAAATCCCGACTAGTTCGGGATTTTTTATAACAAGAAATCGAATAAACCACCTTTAGAATTGTAATGAGAATTTATTTTTAGATTGCATTATGTTTCATACAAGTATAAAAGTATAGGGATGGCTAAATCTTTATTTCTATAAATATTGTATTGGCCCGAAATAGGTAAATGTTTAAATTTTTTGCACTTTAATAGGCAAACAATAGTAGTTGTTTATAAATAGTAATGATATTTTGGTTTGAAGAACTTGAAAATCTAATACGACAGATGAAGCAATTTTGTATAAGTATACTCACTTTTTTTTGTTTTACAAAAAACAACTTTTCACAAACAACAGGCTTGGGTTCATGGAACATCATAAACCTACAATATAACCATAATACTAAGCTTAGCTTTTTTGGCGAAACCCAATTGCGCTCGTTAAAGTTTTATGATCATTTTCATTACTACGAATACAAAGCCGGAGTAATGTACAAAGCAGCCAAAGATCTTAGAATTGGAATTGCAGCTGGAAGTTACCAAACCTACAAAGAAGGTGGCGACTTTGTTTTACCTAAAAACAATGATGAATTTAGGTTGTGGCCACAAGCCATTTTAACGCAAAACATCGGACCAATAAAAGTGGAACAGCGTTACCGTGTCGAAATGCGATTTACCCAAAACGGCTACCGAAACCGTTTCCGCTACAGGTTGGGTTTAAATTATGCATTTGGTAAACCAGCAGATAACGTAAAACCATTTTTTGCTGGGTTGAGTAACGAGTTATTTTTTACCAATAACGAACCCTATTTTGAGCGCAACAGGCTGTTGTTTTCTTTTGGATACAAGCCCAACAAAACATCAACCATACATGTGGGTTACCTACACCAGTTTGATTATAAAATAACAGACGAAACGGGTATGGATTTTTTCCAAATTGGCTATTTATTTGAGTTGAATTCCAAGTAATCATTTAAAAAAATAGAAATAAGGTTGAAGCCCATTAAAACTGAAAAACACTTCAGGTAGAATTAGGCAAATAGGTATGTTGGAAGCATTTCATATGGGTGAGGTGGAGTTAAATAAACAAAACTTAGAACCTATACTTATATAACGTCAATGATTTATTAATAAGTAGGAGGCTATGTTGTAAATAATCCAACAATAGTTGTCACTAAACCGATAATGGACAGAATTAATGATAAAAGTATACCCAAACACCCCGTAAAAATTGAACTCGTGATTTGTAAGCTAGTTCTGGTGCTTGCATATAATATCCATAAAAGGCCAATAGCCAATATTACAATCCCTATGATTAAAACAGTGTATCTTCCTTTGTTTTTATTAATGGCTTTTACTTCTTGTTTCTCCTTTTTTTCTTGTTTAGATTGTATTGTTTCATCCTCAAACGAATATTTTTTTAAGATGGCTTTATTTTTTTTTGAATCGTTATTAATCGAAGAATCGATACGATTAATAGTATCTATTAGTATTAAATCATCTACTTTTTTAATTTCAGCCGAAGCAACAGATTGCTTACTTGCATTTGATGGTGTATAATAAACCAGCTTGTTTTTGTTACAAGATGTAGCTAAATTAATTAATAATAAGAGGAAGACTCCTGTAATTTTACTTACACGTGTAGCCATAATTTGTAGTTAAAGTATCCGATCCACCAAATATTAATTCTTCTTTGATTACATTATTATTATTATCAAAATCATAATTGTAATTCAGAGCTTCGGTTGAACCTATTAAAGTAATTGACTTTGCTAAATTAGCACTAAACATTAATGCAAAATTGTAAGGTATTTGCATATCCATTTTCCAACCTGGCACCAGTAATTTAAGTTTATTGGCCAATTTATTTGTTCTGTTTAAATGATAATCAACAGCAAGATTTAAATCCTCACCATCATTAATCCATTTAATTTGGCTTATGTTGTTATTGGTATAAGTTAATTGCATTGTAGATTCCGAAGAATCAAAAGCACTTTTATAAAAAATTCTTGATGGTTGTTCTTTCGAATTGTTATACGTTAGCTCATATACAAATCCTTCAGCAGATTCGTATTTAATCGGTCGTTTTACATTATCATACAAAATATACCATACTGTACCTTGATTTAAAAACTTAAACAATAAACTATCTCCACTTTTAACTAAATCATATGCGTAGAACTTAGTGACGTTACCGGCCGAGTCGGTAATTATATCAACAGACATCATTCCATTCCAATATGAAATTTTGTTAAGAGTGCACGTTTGTGTTGAACCACTTGTTGTTGCTTCTTCTTTTTTACAAGCAATAGCCATAATTAGCAAACCCGAAAGAATAAATAGTAAAGCCTTTGTTTTCATGTTCATTATTTTTAACAAACATAAAAGCATGTGATTATCCGCTCTTGGCAAATATTACAAAAGCGGTGTTTAATTTTTGCACATGCTACTTACTTTGAATGGTTTATTTGCATAACCTGCAAACTAGAATTGTTATCCTCTGAATAAATAGAATAATTCGATAAAATAAAAAACCCGCTCCAAACTTACATTCGGAACGGGTTTTTTTTATGGTTAAAAACAAATTACTTACTTAAGTACATGCTTTTTTCTTTAATCCATTGGCGGAAAACAGGATCGTTTAAATCCTTAATAAAACGAATGGCTTCACCAGTTGATTTCATTTCAGGGCCTAACTCTTTATTTACCCCTTCAAACTTATTAAACGAAAACACAGGTTCTTTAATCGCGTAACCTTCTAGTTTACGTTCGAAGGTAAAGTCTTTAAGTTTTTTTGCGCCCAACATTACTTTAGTAGCAATATTTATGTAAGGTATTTGATAGGCTTTTGCAATAAAGGGAACGGTTCGCGAAGCACGAGGATTGGCTTCAATTACAAATACCTTTTCGTTCTTAATGGCAAACTGTATGTTCAGCAGACCAACAATTTTCATACTTTTGGCCAATTGTATGGCATATACTTCCATTTGTTGTTTAACGTTTTCGCTTAAGCTAAAAGGAGGCAATACTGCGTTCGAATCTCCTGAGTGTATACCTGCAGGTTCAATGTGCTCCATCATGCCAATAATATGTACATCATCTCCATCACATATTACATCCACTTCAGCTTCTTCGGCTCTATCCAAAAAGTGATCTATTAATACACGGTTTCCAGGTAAATCACCCAACAAGCTGATTACTGCATTTTCCAAGTCCTCATCATTAATAACAATCTTCATACCTTGACCACCTAATACGTAACTTGGGCGAACCAATACAGGATAACCAACTTGTTTGGCTACTGCAATGGCTTCATCGGCATCTTCTGCAACACCATATTGCGGATAAGGAATATCCAATTCTTTTAACAAATCAGAGAACGAACCACGGTCTTCAGATAAGTCCATGCTCTCGTAGTCAGTTCCTATAATTTTAATTCCTTTTTCTTTAAGTTTTTTAGCTAGTTTAAGGGCTGTTTGTCCGCCAAGCTGTACAATCACACCCTCTGGCTTTTCGTGCTCAATAATGTCTAACAAATGCTCCCAAAATACTGGCTCAAAATATAACTTGTCAGCCATATCAAAATCAGTTGATACGGTTTCGGGGTTACAGTTTAGCATGATGGCCTCATAGCCACACTCTTTAGCTGCCAATAAACCATGTACACAGCTATAATCAAACTCAATACCTTGTCCGATACGATTAGGACCTGAGCCTAAAACAATAATTTTCTTTCTATCGCTAACTTTACTTTCGTTGGCACCATCATAGGTTGAATAAAAATAGTTAGTAGGCGAAGGGAATTCTGCAGCACAGGTATCAACTGTTTTATACGTACGGATAATACCCATTTCTTTACGCAAGGCACGTACTTCATCTTCTGTTGTATCGGCACCCAAAAGCCAGGCAATTTGTACATCGCTGTATCCCTTTTGCTTTAACTCCAACATCAACTCTCGTGGCATATTTTTTAAGTTAAACCTACGCGTGTCGCTCTCTACGCGAACCATGTCGTTTATTTGAGTTAAAAACCAACGGTCAATTTTGGTAATTTTTTCAACCGATGAAATCGGTACGCCAAGACTCAAGGCATCTTTAACAGCAAATAACCTATCCCAGCTAGGGTTCTTTAATTTTTCTACAATGTCTTCTAGGTTTCTGTTTTGGTATCCATCGGCTCCCAAACCATTGCGCTTAATTTCTAAAGATTGACATGCTTTTTGTAAGGCCTCAGTAAATGTACGACCAATACCCATAACTTCACCCACCGATTTCATTTGTAGGCCTAATGTTGTATCAGCTCCTTTAAATTTATCAAAATTAAATCGTGGGATTTTTACAATTACGTAATCTAATGCCGGCTCAAAATAAGCCGAAGTGGTTTTGGTAACTGGATTTTTTAATTCATCTAAGGTATATCCTATGGCTAACTTTGATGCAATTTTTGCAATTGGATAGCCGGTTGCTTTAGAGGCCAATGCTGATGAACGGGATACACGGGGATTAATTTCGATGGCAATGATACTTTCATCTTCTGGGTTTACAGAGAATTGCACATTACAACCGCCATTAAAATTACCAATGCTACGCATCATTAAAATGGCCATATCGCGCATTTTTTGATAGCAACTATCGCTCAAGGTCATTGCAGGTGCAACAGTAATTGAATCTCCTGTATGAATTCCCATAGGGTCGAAATTCTCAATTACACAAATTACCGCTACATTATCGTTTTTATCACGTAATAATTCAAGTTCATATTCTTTCCAGCCAAACACCGCTTTTTCTACTAGCACCTCATGAGTTGGAGAGGCAGATAAGCCGCGCTGTAAAGCGGCATCCAACTCTTCTTTTTTCCATACAAAACCGCCACCCGTTCCACCTAAAGTATATGAAGGTCGAATTACCAATGGAAAGCCTATTTCTTGTGCAATTTCCTTTCCCTCTAGAAAAGAGTTTGCAGTACGTGATGGGGCAACTCCCACTCCAATCTCAATCATCTTTTGACGGAACGCTTCTCGGTTTTCTGTGGTTTCAATCGCCTTGGTATCTACGCCAATCATACGTACTCCGTATTTTTCCCAAATACCTAACTCTTCACACTCTATTGCCAAATTTAAGGCTGTTTGACCACCCATTGTTGGAAGCACAGCATCAATTTGTCTTTCTTGTAATATCTTTTCAATACTTGATGTATCAAGCGGCCATAAGTATACGTGGTCTGCCGTAACAGGATCTGTCATAATTGTGGCAGGATTAGAGTTTATTAATGAAACTTCAATCCCTTCTTCTTTTAATGAACGTGCTGCCTGACTACCCGAATAATCGAATTCGCAAGCTTGTCCGATAATAATGGGTCCGCTACCGATAATGAGTACTGATTTAATGCTTTGGTCTTTTGGCATGGTGCTGAGGTTGTTAATTTAGCTTTGAGTATTTTATAGCCCCTTTGAGGTACAGCTAAAAATTGGACAAAAATAAGAGAAAGCCTCAGTTTACAAAATTTTATGCTTCAAAATTACTTCATTAATGTTTGTAACATGAGCGTTTACAATGATTTTAATTTTATTGGGTTAATAAAACAAACACGTATGATACAATAAAAAAGCCGACCGATAAATTATCGGTCGGCTTTTTGGTATTTAACCTTTTAAAAATATACGGTTATTTAACAATAAATCTTTGTGTTTGTATTCCTTTATTATTTAACATACTCACGTTGTACATTCCTTTTGCTAATTGAAGTTGAGCAGGAATAGTATTTAAGCCTTGTTCTAGAGTCGTTGTGTAACTCCAAACTTCAGCCCCAATGTTATCGTATATAGTAAACGTAGTAATTAATTTCTCTGTTGATTTAACAGATAAGTTGAATACCCCGTAGTTTGGATTTGGATAAACAGTAAGCTCAACAGCATCAAGGTTGTTTAATTCAACCGTTCTTACATCTGTATAAGCAAACTCGCCATCGTAATCAACTTGTTTTAAGCGGTAGTATACCGTTGTTATATTGGTGTTAATTAACGACTTAATATTATCTACTAACCTGTAGGTATTCATCAATGAAGTGGTTCCGTTGCCTTTAACTTTACCTATTTGTTCGAAACGGTTATTGTCTATTGAACGCTCTACCTCAAAATGACTGTTGTTAATTTCTGATGCTGTTACCCATATTAGGTTCACTTTTTCGTTTACACGTTTTGCGTCAAAGCTTAAAAACTCTACTGGTACAATGCTGATTATTGGCTTAAATACGGTATCACCTTTACATCCTAGTGCATCCGTTTCTATCACATTTACCATACCCGCTGTGTAAGCTACGTCCCAATCAACTGTGATGCTATTGCTTGTTCCACCTGTTAATCTTACACCTCCTATTACTGTCCATACATATGATGAACCTGTGGTGTTAGTTACCGAGTAAGTTTCTACCGTATCTGAATGTACTGATGTTCTTCCGCTGATAACAGATGTTATTGGCTTAGGATTTACCGTAGCAGTTACAGATGTTCTTGCTGCTGTTGTACAACCGTTTGCTGTTGCATCTACATAGTAATCGGTAGTTGCTGTGATACTTGGTGTAGTAAATAACGCGCCAGTATCTAATGGTGTTCCTCCCGTTGCTGCTGAATACCAATTAATAGTACCTGAACTTGCTGTTGCACCTAATACTACTGTTCCTATTCCACAACGGCTTGCAGAGGTGTTTGCTATAATAATTGGTATAGCATTTATAGTTGCAGCTACTGATGTTCTAGTTGCTGTGGTACAACCGTTTGCTGTTGCAGATACAAAGTAATTGGTAGTTGCTGAGATACTAGGTGTAGTAAACGATACACCTGAGTCTAGTGGTGTTCCACCTGATGAAGCTGAGTACCAATTAATTATTCCTGCACTTGCTGTTGCACCTAATACCATTGTTCCAGTTCCACAACGGCTTGCTGGTGTACTTGCTGTAATGGTTGGGATAGTATTTACTACTACGACTACTGCTGTTGATGTATCGCTACATCCGCTTACATTACTTACCAATACACGGTAACTACCTGCTGTATTAGTGGTATATGATACATTGGTTGCGGTTGCAATTGGTGCATTATTGTTTAACCATTGGTAAATTAGGCCTGTTCCAGCATTAGCATTTATCACAACGCTATCTCCCGAGCACAATATTGGCGTGGTAGCTGCTGTGGCTGTTGCTGTTGGTAATGCATTTACAGTTGCTGCTACTGATGTTCTTGCTGCTGTTGTACAACCGTTTGCGGTTGCATCTACAAAGTAAGTTGTTGTTGCTGATATACTTGGTGTGGTAAACAATGACCCTGTATCTAATGATGTTCCTCCTGTTAAAGTTGAATACCAATTAACAGTACCTGCACTTGCTGTGGCACCTAAAACTACTGTTCCTGTTCCACATATAGCAGCTGGTGTGCTTGCTGTTATGGTTGGGATAGCATTTACCGTCATAACCGATGCTGCACTTGTTGCATTTGGTGTAGAGATACATGTTGCATTTGATGTTAACACCACCGAGATGCTATCATTGGTTACCAAAGTGGCAGATGTAAATGTAGGTAAGTTTGTGCCTACGTTAACACCATTTCTTCTC
>JAIXWD010000009.1 GCA_027482225.1 Bacteroidota bacterium | reverse complement strand
GTATTTACCATTGGTAAAGCTAAAATTACCTTGTTACATACACCGGGCCATACCATGGAAAGCAGTTGTTTTTTATTAACAGACGAAACTGGAAAACAAACCTCCCTATTTACAGGAGAATTTAATAATTCTGCCACCCGTTTACTTAACATTTCATCGCCATTAGAGTTTGGAATCTGAATCTGCTCTACACCTTTCTGTGGCATAATTTTAAAGCTTAGTAATATTAAAAACATAGGTAATATTATTTTATTATTAAGCATAAATTATTGTTAATTAAGATGATACGAATGCAGCATTGGTCTAAAACCAACTGACGGCACGTCAGCATTAACTGACGATAGTTCTGCGTTAACGGGAGTGCTGTTATTCTTTCATTTTTATATGTTGCATAAAGTATTCTTTATCATCTATATCCTTGTAATAAATATCATACTCATTATTTTCCAACGCTTTTAAGATTTCAGGACGACATCTACAATATGAATAACCAATACCACTTAATTTTGTGCTTACGCTAACAAGTATTTTAGCGTATTTTTCATCTACTTTTAAGTAAATTTTTGAACATGCTAACCCACTGTTCAATGTCTTTGGTCTTATGGTTATTGAATCGAGTCCACTAACATTTACATTTACATAACAGGTGTATTTGCTTTGTATTCTGATAATAGAATCAACTTTTATTCCACCTGTATTCTGTATAAATGACCATGAACGTTTATTGGGTATAATAATACCACAAGAAGAGAAAAAGATTAGCAGGATTAATAGTCGACTGATGTAGTATATCATGATTATTTAGATAAAATTTTACTTACAAGCCACGAAGGAGTAAATATGAGTATCATAAAAGGATGTGCAGTTACATTTAATCCAGTTGTGTAGTTAAATGCTCTGCTAGAAAAGTAAGAACAGTTCTTAAAAATAGCCCAATTTGTATTGGTGCTTTTGTTCATAAAATTATCAAACCTTGCTTTCTGAGCGAATGTGATTTTATGAGTTTGTAAAGCATCAGTGTAAGAGTTTAAGTCTCCTCTATAATCAATACATAATTCTGGCGTTCCTTGGTTTCCCCAAGTACCATATGATGTAGCATTCCCTTTAGCATCTTTGAGTTCAATCCATGAATGCCCATCAGTTGATGATGAACCTTCACCTATGCCTCTTGCTTTAATAGTAATTTCACCCCAAATCCTATCATCGCCTCCTTTTGGTAATTTGCCCGTCCAGAAGTCCCTATCGTTCTTATAAGCATCAATACCACCTAACACACCTCCTAATGCGGCACCAGACACCCCTCCAATTATACCGGATTTTGTTCCAGACCATAGAGCATCATTAAAATTTTGACCGCTCATTAAACCATTTCCGAACCCAGTTGTAAAAGCGCTTGAAAATCCTGTTCCTCCACCAATAGCTACTCCAGATATAAAAATACTTGAAGCTGTCATTGCCGCAGGGATAAAATGCTACTTCTCACGCATTATAAATGCGCGAGAACGGGAAAGTCTGCCGGTATTTACGCCTTTAATTGCGACAGGATCCCATTTCATTTTAGAAGTGTTATCTGTGATAAACTATCAAGTAATTTAATTTTTTCATCATTGCTAATATTTAAAAAACGTGGTGAAATTTCATTATAAATTTTCTGAAGGTTCTTATTATCTTCAATTTGCTTTTTTATCTCAGAATTATATTCTTTTGTTGTTTTTAAATCTTTCTCTTTACGTTCATACTCGGCTTCATTTTTTTCTGTGATTAAAATGCTAGCAACCCGATTGACAACAATAGTTTTTTTATTTTTTTTATCAATAGAGTATTGATATGTCAAATACTTTTTCATTTCCCCGTTTTCATACACTAAAAACACAAAAGTACCATGCCAAATTATTTTTGAATAATGGCCTATTTTGGTTTCATAGGTCATGATACTATTATTTGCAGTTATTGTTACTAGCATCAAAATGCATATCAATTTCATAATAATTTAATTAACGATTAATTAATTGATACGATAGCATATTGTATAAACCTGTATTATAAACACCAATACTTACATACAGTAAAAATGGATGTATTCCAATGTTAGGTATTCCATTTAACCATAATCCTAATGACGACATATTCACACAATTAATTGAAAAACCTTGATATGGCAAATTTCCTCCCAAAGATTTCAATGCTGTAAATATGTGTTTATTTACATTTAGTGATTGTGATAAAGATAAATTTTTAAGTATATCATAATCTGCAGTACTTGTTCTAAATCTAGTTAAAAATCCAACTTTTGATGTAGGAGCAGCCCCTCCATTTGGGCCATATGACATAAGAGTTTCACCCGTATTACTTTCTATTCCAGAATGAGAAATTCCGTCAAAAGTACCATCTGGATTTTTCGTTTGAGTATATAAGGTTGAGGGTGTATTGTTTAAAGCTAAAGCAATATCACTCACATTTCCCAACGCCCCCAAGCTATATCCAATATTTTCAAGGGTGCTGTTTTCTCCCCAAGTCCAAATGCCATTCGTTTCTCTTGTATTCATATTATAACTACCTATTCCAAAACTAACTGAAACACTTGTTTGCCCACCATTTACGGCAGCCATACCTAATGAGTTAAATGACGAACCCATTACTATTGCTGCCGAGTTACTTATAGGTGATCCAGAGTAGGCTTTAGCCGGTTGGGTAATTTTTTGAAAAAGTCAATGCGAAATTTGCGAACTCATCATTATCTAGTCTTGGCTTCAAATACTCAAAATAACCTGAAGAGGAATTCCAAATAACATGAGTTAAGCTAAGTGAGTTAATTTTTTCAACAATACATTTATAGATAACTTCAGAACACCCAATAATGCCTAAATCAAGTAATGAATCTCCAAAATATTCAATACAGTAGTTAATACTACACAAATGCAAATAAGGGCTTGGTTCCAACATACGTAATGAATTATTACTGTTGCCCTCATACAGTTTTTTAACTAATTCGTGATAATCGTCTAAGGGTATTGTAAAACTATCGCATTCGTTATCTTTTTCTGTACCTAAAAAAGTTACTTCGTTACTTTTTTCGAAAGACAACAAAATATCATTAAAAACCGAAAACATCATTTTATTATAGAATAATAGTTCCTCTGACTTAAACAGAAGGAATTTAGGATGCTGTTTAATAAATATGTAATGTGGTAATCTCTTAATCATTTCCATCGTAATTTTAGGTAAGTTCCAGACCCATAATTTCTTAATTGTATTGTATAAGTAAAACCCGATTCGCTTTGAGTATAATAATCAATACGCACCCCATTGCCTGTTCTATAAATAAATGACCCATCAGGCTGAAGTTCTCCTTTTCCCATGCTTAAAAAATTAAAAACCTCGTCAGGATTTTGGTTTGTAACTAGAAAATCATCATGATTTCCTAATTTAGGATTATACTTTCCCTCTAACTTCAATTGTTCGTAGACGCTTGTTTTAGAATTTTGTCTGGTTAGGTTAATACTAGGTTGGTCTAAGTCTATTATTATCTGTGGTTTGGGCTTCAATTTTCCATTCCAAATATTTCTACCTCCAATCCAATTTGAAATTGCAGTAGATGCACCACCCATTACAAAACCACCTGCGGCTCCCATACCTAGGCCACTCCAAGCACTATTCCAATTCCACTTACCATTATTGGCTACTCCACTTAACCCGCCAATGGCAAACCCACTTACCGCTCCACTAACAGCCCCTGTTAATGCTCCATACATTACATGGTTTGCAGTTAATGTGGTTGTTTTAGCAAGCAGTGCGCCTGTGCCAGCGCCTGCATAAGAAGATGCAGCACCAATTGCTGCTCCTGCACCCATATAGCCCCAAGTTCTTGCGCTGCTGTAATCCCACTTAAATGGATTGGCTGTTCCATTCGCCATTGTTCCTCCTTGCCACATGCCTACATCAGCACCTATTGCATATGGTAAAAATGCTAATGAAGCGCCACCTGTAAAAGGGGCCGCAATAAGTGTTATTGCTGTAAATATAATATCCCCACTCGGGTCCGAATATTTTAACGGGTTATTCCAACAATAGCTGTAACGGTTAAAACTTTGTGTATTATCGGGTGCTTGTATGTAATTATCTGGGCTAATTACACGGCCTAAAACAGGATCGTACATGCGGCCGTTCATGTTTATTAAACTAAACTCTATTAAATGTTCATGAAAGGTGTAGCCCCTATCAGTAATATTTAATGCGCCAAATGGTGTTAGTTGGTAGCTCCAAGTATTAGGGTTTTGCGGGCGGCCCCAAGCATCGTAGCTACGGGTTTCTATTACGCTGCCACTTTGGTCGGTTATACTCATAATGCTACCTAAATGGTCAAGATGCAAGTAATACATCATTTCATCATCAACCGTTTTTTTGTGTATGGCAAATGGCTGGCCTTCGGCATACAGGTAGGTTAACTCTTCGCCATTTTTTACTTCCATACTGGCAGAGTTAATATACTGCTTGGTGTATACCACTTGGCCGTATTCTTTTTTAACGGCTTCTATACGCTGCTCGTTTACACCATAAGTTAACTCGTAATCTAATACATCTTGGTTTATGGTAGCTAACTTGCCAATACTGTTATAAGTGTATAAATGGTTATCTACACTGGCTTGTGGCACCCTTACCGGGGTAAGTGAGCACTCGTACTTGTGTTTGGTTACCGCATTTATTTTTGTGTTATGGTAAGTTAAGTTTTGGGTAAGTAAACCGCCATTGTTTATGGTTGCTATATTACCATTGTTTGTGTAACTGTAATATTTATTATCAAAAGCACTGTTGGGGTTACCGTTATTCCAGTATATAGTTGATGTTAATCGGTCTAAATTGTCGTAATAAAACATTTCACTCTTACTAATATCATTTAAGTTTCGGTTTTCAAGGTTACCTGTTAAAAGGTTAAAGTTATAACCAATATTTAATGCATTTGGTAATCCCTGTTTGGTGCTCATAATATTTTGTAGTTGTGCATCAGCATTAAAGCTTAATCGGGTTACAAAACCATTGCCTAATTCAAACAGGTTGGTTCTGCCATCGGTAAAAGTTGCATTTTTTCGCCACAGCAAGTTACTGTTTCCATCCAACATTTCCACTAAATTATTTGTAGCATCGTATCCGTAGCCAACTGTAATATTTGGATAGTTTGCTTTAAACAACCTTAAATACGTGTCGTACTCATACGTAGTTGTATAGGTTGTTGCACCCTTTAGTACTTCGCTAACAGTAGATACTAAACCCTCTGCAGTATAGCTGTAATTAATTTTGTGTACTTCGGTATTATTAACCTTGTAAAGCTCTTGGGCTAATGTATTATTTTTACCTAAACCAGGGCTATTGTTATAACTATACAAATACTCTTCGTTGGTTTTTGCTTTTTTAATCAGCCTACCAATTGCATCATAATGAAAAAAGAAAGTGTTTCCATTGGCATCCACTTGTGCAATTAAGTCACCAAAGGCATTGTAATCGTATTGTGTTACCCCCGCATTAGGTTCGTGCAACTCAATTTTATTTAACTGCACATTGTAAACTATTGAAATTACACTGCCATTTGCATCCGTTTGCACCAATTTATTGTGCGCTCCATACTTGTAGGTTATTGTTCCTCCATTATCAACCACTTTTACCACATTACCACTGGCATCTACATGTGTCTCTTTTACCCTATTAGCTCCACTGTTTTCTGTTGTTACATTTTTATCATAAGTAACAGCGTATGTAGTTAGCGTATTTTCGTATTTTATGTCTTTTAATCTATCATAAGCATCGTAGCTGTAATAATTCCATTTAATTGACGAAGCTGTTTGAGGGTGGAATACATTTGACTCTTGTACAAGCAACCCTCTTGTGTTATAAATCCACCTTTGCCTGTGAACTTGTAAACCCAAGCCGGAGTAGTCTTTCTGAATTTTTTGATTTCGAGCATTGTAATACTCCGTAACCCAGTTACCCAAATTACCTATTTTGGTTATTTTGTAATAAGCTCCGGTTGGTGAGGAAACATAAGCACGTATCGTTTGGGTTATATTATTTCCAACATTAGTTTCCTCAATTAGTTGCCCCCAAGTATTGTATTGATATGATGTTTCAGTTCCGTCATCCTGTTTGGTGTGTAAAATATTTCCATAAATAGGTTCAATTATAACTTCTTTTTGGCTGCCTAAAGCGTTTGTTTCTTTGGTTAACTCTTTACCATTGTTGTAAGAAAATATTTTGATTCTAAAAGTATTACCCGATGCATTATTGGCGCTATCTAATGATGTGGTTACAGTGTTTCCATATTTGTCGTAACTTGTTAACTCTTTTACATAGTAATGAAGGTTATTTTTAAAACTTTCAACCTCAACAGGTATTCCCCAATTGTTATTTTTTATTTCTTTTTGCACTACATAACTAGGCGTACCATTTTGCCTAATGTTGGTTGAACGTGTTATGGATAGGGAGGCAGGAATCCAAGTACCTTTTTGCTCAAATTTATTATCAACCGACTGAATGTACTCAACAGAATTGTTATTCCCTAATATTGAATACAAGGTAGAAGAATGTATCATGTTTCCATAAACATCATAACTAAAGCAGGTTGATTTTTCGGTGTACTTTAAATAATCTGTTTCTATTAAATAACTACAAAAAGGAAACACCGTTTTTGAGTTAGCCGAGGTTTCTGTAACACCATATTCAAAAGTTGTTTTAGCAATTGGATTCTGCACATTACTGAATGGATTATTTAAATTAGTACAATGATTAAATACCTCGGTTGAAACCGTATTTAATTTATAAGTCAATTGTGCATCCTGCTTATTTTTACTAATAGTAGTTCTATTAGTGCCTCCACCATCAATTTTAACAGTTGCTGTTTCAGTAAAGCCTAATAATCCTCTACCATGCGTGTGGTATAGTAAATTTTTATAGCTGTATTGCATTTCAACATCTGTAAATCCTACAACTTTTTGCTTAAAACTGCTTACTACATACAATGGTATGTTAACAGTTTTGGCCATGCTAAATGTATTGGCATCGTTTGTTCTAAAATACTTGTTGTATTTATTCAATAATGAATATGAGAACTCAAACGAATGAACATCTGAATAATTAATTCCCGAAACTCTTTTGTTCTTTAAGTTAAAATACTCAATTGCAATTTCAGTTGTGGTGTTGGCGTTAATATAATAACCCATCAATACATCAGACTTTCCATCTCCATTAAAATCGGACACAATATTCTTTGTATCCGTGTATCTGTTTGCACCCGATGTAAGGTTATTGTTGCCAATATATTTTTTATGGAAACCAAGTCCGGTTGAATAATAGATATAGACCTCAGTACCGGAATGGCTATTATGACTGCTGTGATTATGCCTCTCAAGTATATCTGTCCTTCCGTCTCCATTATAATCACCCAATTCAAAGTGAAAACCACTTATTCCACAATAGTCAGCGTTATAACCATGAAGAAACCAAAGACTAGAGGCGTTGTACTGATGAAATCCTTGACCATTAGAATATACAATGTGCCAACTGTTATTAATAAAATAAAGAAGGTCAGTTTTGCCATCCCCATTAAAATCACCAAACTGAATAAATTTATGGTATTGTGTAGGAAAACCTTGTGGAGCATTTCCATAGATGTGAGTAAATGAATTAGTAATGTTATTATACTCTAAAATGGAAGATTGTGCATTCTGTGTAAATACATTCATTAAATCTAACTTACCATTTCCGTTAAAATCCATTGGGTATAAGTCTAATTTAGAAACAGGACCATAACTCGCATACCTGCTTGGCACACTTAATAAATTTCTTCTTGTACTTAAATAAGCATGTACGGTGTTTTGAACAGCAGGTTGAGTGGTAGACGCACAACCACTTAAACTTCTGTCACCAATCATTTCTCGCTCTATCAAATCAGGCAACCCATCACCATCTATATCTCCGAGCATCGGCATGATGTTAATTTTTTTATACATCTGGTCTGCTGTTGACAAATGATGATTAGGCTCCGGGTTATTAAGTACCCTTTGAGGAAAGTGATTAGGAGTAATACTGTAATTAAACTTATTATTTAAATAACTTGATTGTATTAAGTGGTAGCTAAAAGTAATAGAACTAATTCGGTATTCATCCGATTGAGAACAACCTCCTGAACCAAGTGTATAATTCGACTCAAATACTTGTAGCAATATATCATCATCACCATCAGCATCCACATCAGAAACCAATATTGCACCAACATTATTAAATGGGATTTGATAATTTGCCAATCTATATGAAAATACAGTCGAAACTGAATTAGCAGGATTGTTTTTTAATATTTGAATAACATTTCCAGTGCCTAAAAACTTATTATTAAATGGGTCTAACTCACCGTTTATAACTAATAAATCTTTACTACCATCCCCATCAAAATCACCAGGAATACGAACATAGTCATCGTGCGTATATAAATAACCTGTTTTTCTTGATGCTTGACCTTCGGCACTCCAATTAATTGCCACAGTTGGCAAGGCTTCACCTTGTCCATTTTTTTCAATAACTTCTTCTAAGTAATAATTAACATCGTCAAAGCTATAAGTCATTTCGTAGGTCCTTACCTTTGTGCTTGCAGAAAACGTTTCTATTTTACTTAGTAATTTGTTTTGGTTAAATGTTCCTCCGGTCGAATATTTTTGCAAATTATTATTTGCATTTATGTACTCGAATGTTACTCTATTATATGGAGCCTCAG
Source organism: Bacteroidota bacterium (assembly GCA_027482225.1). Taxonomy (GTDB): domain Bacteria; phylum Bacteroidota; class Bacteroidia; order UKL13-3; family UKL13-3; genus UBA6183. The sequence goes on along the minus strand of JAIXWD010000009.1, from coordinate 63,393 downwards.
CATTACCCGAGCAACTTTTCGTGCCCAATAATGTGCAATCAAAACCTGTATAATTAATTTCGGTTAATAATATTTGCCCTTCTATGTTAGAGTAAGTATATTCTGTATAGTTACCAAATTTATCGTAACTACGTTTTAAAAACCAACCAAAAACACCTGTTGTGTTAGCAGAGTTTAATTTACTATCAGACGAATTACCATAAAATGCTTTTCCACCGTCTTTTGCTTCAACAATAAAATCGGTTCCATTATAAGTTACTCTTACAAACCTATCGTGCTCTGTTCTGTAAACACTGCTCGCACTTCCATATGTACCACTTACCAATATCAACCTTTCTCCATCAAGCATAAATTTGTCTTGAGCATTTAACTCAACACCTGCCTGTATTCCATTATCTAAATGGTAATTTGATCCGGTACGAGATATTGCACTCACTGCATTTAAAGACCAAGCCATACCCATACCACTTGCCCCACCACTGCTATTGTAAGAAATAGACAAGCTAGGTCGGATACCTTGACGACCAGCAGGAGTGTATATAGGTATGTTAACCGTTGCACTTCCCATAGGGCTTACACTTCCTTCAACATTTACATGTCCGAAAGGTTGACTTTGTGCATGTATATTACTTTGTAACAAGACAAAGCAAATCAGTATCAATAAAAAGTTCTTCATATTGTTATGGCTATATTTTTACTATTCTATACGTTTTTTTCTGTTGGTTACTTACAATGCTAACAAAGTAAATTCCTGAGATGAGCGTGCTTAAATCTAATCGATACTTTTCAATCCCTGATTCTTTTGCAATCAATCTTCCGTATGTATCAGTTAGTGTTATTACTATTTCTCCATCTTTTGGCATCCCAGTAAAATCAATATTCACAATAGCAGAAGTTGGGTTAGGATAAATAGAATAACTCACTGCCTCAAGTGCATTCGTAGTATTATTTTTTACCACAATTTCTTCTTTTCGAGAAGTTGTATCAGTTGCACTTCTTTTGTTAAGTGTTACCTGTAAATACCTGCTAATTCTATTACCTGCCTGATCGTAGGTATATTGTAAGTTATTGTAACCACTCTGTGCATTAACACGCGAGCGTAACATTATTATGCTAACAAAAATTAGTATTAAATATTTCATAAAAGCATCGATTAATATTGGTCAACTAAATCAGGAGCGGCCACTACCGCTTTTACTATAATATCCTTTTTAGCTAAAGGCTTTATTCCTTGTGCATCATAAAATACCGCTGTAAATCGTTTTTGAGATTCGCCTATAATAGTAGCGGTATACTTTATCTTTACAAATCCTGTGTTACCCTGACTTATCACACTTTTTGACCAGTCGAGATTGACACATGAACAAGGGTTGACAACAGCCTTAATAACAGAACCAACATCAAGCGGATTTTTTATACTTATCGTAAACTCGTAAGATTCACCAAGGGTTAAATCCGAGATAGCCAAAAACTCATTTAAATCAAAAAATATGGAATCGAGTTTGATGAAAGATTCTTTCTCGTAGTAATCTTGATATACTTGATTGGTCAATAAAATTCCAATCTCTGAGTCATCGTAAATAATTTCAGGCGGTGTTTGCCCAAATGATTTAACATAAAAAAATAATGTAAAAATTAATGGTAAAATTTGTAAAGTATTTTTCATAGCATTAGGTTTGTTATGGAGAAACAAATAAAAATTACTTTTTTGTTTCATCAAAAAGGCCCTAACCTATATTCATTAAACTATGACATTACCTGCGAGAATTAAAGCCATCAGGCTATCAAAAAAGCTATGTCAAACACATATGTGTGATATACTCGAAATAGAACAAGCCACATATAGTGGATTCGAAAAAGACGGAGTAAATCTGAAATTTAGTACTGTTGAGAAGATAGCAAAAGCATTCAATTGTTCAATACCATTTCTCACTGATATAGATTCTAACATTTATGATGAGCAAGAATGGATGTTGTCTAAAATAAATAATTCTAAAAAATGATTTTATTAATGCAATACTCCTTAATAAAATAACCACAGACTTTTGTTAAGTAAATTTCAAAAAAATTACTGCACCCTCACAATCTCATAAGTAGGACTACCTTTATTTCCTCGGGTATCGTAAAAATCAATAAAGCGTAGCTTGAAAAGTTTATCTGGGTTACCGTTTGTTTTTTCTTTTATAAAATAGGTAACATAATTTCTGGTGCGGTAAGTAACACCTGTACCTCCAAACATAGGCACCTTCCAATCAAAACTTATTACATCGCGGTTTTTACTATAATTTTGCAAGCTAAAATGTTGAGGACCTATTTCTTCAAACGTAAATTTACTTGCACTATCTATAGCTACTTGTATGTTTTTGGTATTAATAAACGTACCTACAACAGAGTACAACAAGGGCGGATTAAACTCGTAATAAACCCAACGGTAATTTAAAAAACATAAATCCCAATCAGATTTTGGTGGTTCAAAATCTAACGTGCTACCACCATTGGCAAACGTAAAATAAGTAAGCAACTTACTTTGATTCTTAATAATGGTGTGGTTGGTTATTTGTTGTCCGTATCGGTTTGCTGTTTGTATTAAAAAAGAATCGTTGTTGCACAACAAAAGTTTAAACTGAAAATAACGCTCATTTGGCGCAACCAAACTACCCCTATCAATTAAATATACACTATCGTTACTTATGCCGTTGCTAAACCCATTTTTAAGCGCTAAAGAATCACTCATGCCATTAGCTGCATCCCAATTCCATTTGAGCAAATTGGGTTGAATGGTATTTAAAAAATAGCCCTTGCCTATTGTTGTTACGAGCACCCCAGCTGAACCACCATTCAAGTAAATATTATTTGATCGCGCATCACAATCAAAGGCCAAATCCCAACTGTTTACTTTTACACTTTTTACATAACCAGATTCTAAATCAACATAAATTTGGTTGCTGTAATCGCTGCCCATTTCGTAACTAAATTTTTTACCAATGGCTTTAGGTAAAACCACAGGTGTTTCGGGTTGCTCGCACGAAGCCAAAAGAAGCAATCCTATTAATGCAATAATCGTATGTAACCTAAATTTCATTACTGCTTTATTTGGTTAATGGAGTATCTAATTGAAAAAAACAAGGTTCGGCCCATGGCTATCATAGCATTGTTTGATGAACTTTGATGCACACCACCTATTATACTTGCACGCACATTTCTTACATCTAAAATATTTTTTACACCTAAGGTGGTGTTTAGTCTTTTCTTAAAAAACGGTTGAGATACAGTTGCATCTAATACATTAAATGCATCTATGTATCCTAGCATTACTTCGTTGTTGGTGTAGTTGTATTGATAAGACTGTAACTTGCCATTATATTTATAAAAAAAGGCAATGGTAGTGTTTTTTTTAGGGTGAGTTGCATTAAAGTTAAACCTCACTTCGTTGCTGTTATAAAATTCTCCGTTAGGAGCATAGCTATTGTTTCTACCCGTTAAAGCATAACCTACCTGTAAGCCATAAACAGGTGTTTTATATTCCATATTTACATTTACACCACAACTGGTAAACTCGCCCACATTAAAGTATGTAGCTTCAATGGTTTGTGTATTTACCAAAGCCAAATCAATCATATTGGTGATGTGGTTATAAAACAAACTCGGTTCAAACCTAAACATGTGTTTTTGCTTGGTAATTTCAAACGTAGTAAACAGCTGTATATTATCGCCTGTTTCTGCTTGTAAGTTGGGGTTTCCATGTACATTATGGCTTGGATCTACAAACTTTAAATACATTTCTTTTAAAGATGGTGCACGGAAACCTCGGGCATATGATGCACGTAACTTAAGGTAACTGGTTATTTCCCATTTTATATTAACTGCAGGCAAAAAAGGTGCATTAAATTTAGTATGATGTATAGCACGGAAACCAGGACGTAATGTCAATTTTTTAGTGGGTTTTAATTCTGTGCTCGCAAAAATATTATAATCGGAAAATTGTTGTTCGCCACCTTCTATTTTTCCGCCTTCGGTAAACTCGTGGTTTATTTCATAACCTATTTGGTAATTAACCTTTGCATCATTTTTAATTTTAGATAATACCCCCCTGCTCATTAATAGGAAAAAGTAATTGGTATCATTTAACTCAGCTGCATTGGTTTGTTCTTCTTGCAGGCTAACTAAATCTTTACGCAAGGTATTGCGCACACGTTTGTAATAATTACCCGAGCCAATGATGTTTAACGAGAAATTATTCTTCAATTTTTTATCCCAAAACACAGAAGTAGTATAACGTGTTGTATAATAATATTGATCTAATCCGTAAGCATAAAACGGAGTAATGTTACCACTGTCGCGCGAAGTAACTTTTTCGGTAAACCAATTGTTTTGTATGCGCCAATTGCCGGTTTTACCGCTAAACGAAACTGTTGCATCAGCAAAATATTGCTCGCGTGGTTTCCATAATCTAAAACGTGTAATACTTTCATTGTGTCCGTATCCATCAAAAAAATTTCGTCCACCGCTTACTTGCCACAATGTTTTTTTCCAATTAAAGTTTAAACCACCATCTATATTATATTGTCCTATACTTTCATTGTATGTTCCTAAATTAAAACTGGTATTTTTTGTAATCGCTTTTTTAGTAATGATGTTAATTACACCACCTAATGCATCACTTCCAAAATTCACACTCATTGGTCCTTCAACCATCTCAATACGCTCTACATTATTTAAGTTAATTTGAGTTAAATCAACATTACCTCCCTCACGCCCAATAACAGGAACACCATCAATTAATATTTTGATGTTTTGACCCGTTACACCTTGCAAATTAATGCTACTGCCTAATGCAGGATCTTGGTTTATACGTATATTAATTTCATTAGCAAGCACATCTTTAAGGTTAACGGCACCTTGTTGTTGTATGCGTTGTGCATCTATTACTTTTACTTTAAATACACTATTTTTTAAGCTATTTTCTCCATACTGACCAGTTACTATAGCATCGTTCAAATGCTGCGTTTTTAAGGTGTCAGCAGGTGTTTGAGTTTGCGCATTGGCACTCAACACAAACAATACAAGTGCCCCCAATAGAGCACTTGTATGTTGTAAAAAATTAATAATATAATTAAAATAAGTAACCACAATAACTACTCAACCACCAAGCGGGCAGCTTTGTTGCCATCAACTTGTAAAAAATATAATCCTTTATTTAAACTTGTAATATCAATAGTTGTAGTGCCTGTTGCAGTTTGGTTAATTAATGCTTTACCAGTAATGTCAAAAATAACAACTGTATGGTTACCAGCACCAACTTGTACATTTACAAAACTGCTTGCAGGGTTTGGATACATAGCTACTGTTTGGTAGTTTTTAGCCTCAAACAACCCTACAAAATCTGTTTCAACACCTTTATAAAAACGTATTCTTCCATTAGACGAACCATCAAATGATTTAAATACCATGCGATATTGTTTATTGTTGGCTAAACGGGCGAAGTAAACATTCGAATCAATGATGGCGAAATTTGGTTGGCCTGGTCCTGGATTAATTTTCCAGTCGGTACCAATATTGGTTATTTTGTTATTGAAAATTGCTGTTGAGATTTTTGCACTATAAACAGGCATACCTTTAACACGAGCAGTTAAAATCGATGGGTGAGATAGTGCGCCAGTATTTGTACTAAAAACTGTTTGTCCAAACTGAGTATAAAATGCACCATAACGTGTAAAGTATAAATCCCATGGAGCACTTGGTTCACGATTAACAACTTGTTTGTTTACTACATCAAAATAAGCAAATAGCTTACCGTTAAAACCAGATTTGCTAATTGTAAATTGGTTACTATCCGTACCATCGATATTAGCCATTTGAAATACCCATTGTGTATCAAAAGCTAATTTTTCAATCTTGATTAATTTGAAAGCCGAATCAACAGTACTTTGACCAACTGTTTTGGTAATACGTAATAAATAAACAAAGCCTTTGCCTTCAACATCATGGGTTGTCATATTATATGCACCCCAACCATAATCAAAAGGATTGCTTCTTATTAAATCTGCATTAAATACCCCTAAGTCCCAGCTGCTATCGCTGTTGTGAAGATTTGACCAGGTTGATGCGGAATCAGTTCTTTTGTATCCAGTAGTATCAAATCCAGCAAAGTTGTATTGATTAGATTTATAGATTTGAACATTACGACCTTCATTGGCAATAATCGTGGTTGATCGCAAAACATTGTTAGGTGGTGCTGCCGGACGAGTAGCAAAGGCTATATGCCAATTAGCTCCAAGTTGAGTACCAACTATACCGTTTTCAAAACTATAATAAATATCATTAGCATACCGTGCTCCTAAACTAACGCTATCATTAGCAATTGGTTGAGCTAGCAAAGACATTGCCGAAGCAAAGAAAAATGCAATTTGTAAAGCTATTTTTTTCATATAAATGAGTTATTAATTTTGGCGCAATTTATAGCCATGATCTTGTGAAAAACAGTGACTCAAACCCTTTTACACACTTATGACAAAGAGCATATTAAAGTATATTTTAATGACAAATTGAAAGAAAAGTAATGTTTTGTGATTACACCATTTAAAATACAACGTATATCATATATATTCGAAACCATATTTATTAAAGAATGAATCAACAATCGTTAATTAAAAAGTTTTTACCACACCTAATTGCTGTGGCCGTAATTCTGGTGGTTATGCTAGCTTACTTTTCTCCATTAATGAGCGGCAAGGTGCTTAAACAGCATGATGTGATGCAATGGAAAGCTTCTTACGAAGAGATTGCAAAATTTGAAAAAGAAAGTGGAGAACGCACTTTCTGGACCAATAGCATGTTTTCAGGAATGCCCACCTACCTCATTGGTGCTACATACTATTACAATACATCAAACGATGTGTATCGCTATGTAAACAGAGTATTTGGTAACCCATTGGAAACTATTTTTCTACTTTACATCTGCTTTTATATTTTATTAATAACTTTCGAAGTTAGTCCTTGGTTTGCTATAGCAGGTGCACTTGCATTTACATTTAGTACATTTAACTTTATTAATATTGATGCAGGCCATGCAGGAAAAGGTAACGCCATTGCTTTAATGCCTTTAGTTATTGCAGGTATTAAAATTACACTAGGTAATAAAAAGTTGTTAGGTGCCGTATTAACTGGCATAGCACTTTCATTACAACTGGCTGCAGGTCACTTACAAATTACCTATTATTTAGTATTAATTGTTGTGGTTTGGATGATTACCGAGGCAATATTGGCATTTAAAAATAAAACCATACCGAATCTATTAAAAACAGGTGCGTTTTTAGTTGTTGCCGCTATTTTGGGTGCAACATCAAATATCACAAACCTCTTAGTTACCGAAGAATATGGTAAATACAGTATTCGTGGTACATCAGAATTAACTAAAACAACACAAGGCACAAGTAATGAAAATAACCAATCGAGCGGATTGGATAAAGATTATGCATTGCAATGGAGTAATGGTGTTACAGAACCATTTACCTTATTGATACCTAACTTTTTGGGTGGAGGTAATGCGGGTGATGCACATACACATAATATAATTGAAAAAGAATTTAAAGCTGCAGGATTACAACAACCAAAACAATTAGCAGAAGGCATACCAGCATATTTTGGCGAACAACCTTTTACTGCAGGACCAATATACTATGGAGCAATTATTTGCTTCTTGTTTGTATTAGGATTATTTGTGGTAAAAGGCAGTGAAAAATGGTGGATTCTGGTGATTTCAACTTTGGCTATATTTTTATCTATGGGTAAAAACTTTATGTCATTAACAGATATCTTTTTCTATAATGTTCCTTTATACAATAAATTTCGTTCGGTAACATTTATTTTAGCTATTGCACAAACCACATTTCCATTACTAGCTTTATTGGCTATTCGCGATGTAATTAATGGTAGCCTCAAAAAGCCCGAACTTAAAAAAGCTTTATTATACAGCGGAGGTATTGTTGGTGGTTTATGTTTGATTTTTGCAGCCATGCCAGGCCTTGCATCGGTTGATGCAGAACCAATAGATGGACAACTTAAACAATATGGTTATCCTTTAGATATTATTCATGGTGCACGCGAAAAGGTTCGCCAAATGGACGCATTACGTAGTTTTATGTTTATTGCTTTGGCATTTGGTGCACTTTGGTTTTTTATTACCGATAAAATTAAACAACAATATTTAGCATTAATTTTAGGCGCATTAATTTTGGTTGATTTATGGGGCGTTGATAAGCGTTACCTCAACGACAAAGATTATGAGAAACGTAAAAAAACAGATGCCGTTGTAGAAAAAACACAAGCCGATGAAATCATTCTTCAAGATAAAGATCCGCATTATCGTGTATACAACACTACACAACGATTAGACCAAGATGCTTTAACATCATACTACCACAAATCAATTGGTGGTTACCATGGTGCTAAAATGCGCAGATACCAAGAGTTAATTGAGTTTCAAATAGCACGTAATAACATGGAAATGTTTAACATGTTAAATGTAAAATACTTTATTGTTGGCGATAGTTTAAATAACTTATTCCCTCAAATAAATTCAAATGCAAATGGTAATGCATGGTTTGTAAGTAATATGGTTTGGGTTAATAATGCAGATGCTGAAATTGATTCATTAACCAACTTTAACTCTAAACAAACTTGCTTTATTGATAAACGTTTTAGCGAGCAATTAAACGGATTTAAAATAAAAGCAGATACAACTGCTACCATAAAACTTACCAAATATCAACCTAATAAGTTGGTGTATGAAAGTAATGCAGCTAATGCACAATTAGCTGTGTTTAGCGAAATGTACTATGATAAAGGTTGGAATGCATACATTGATGGAAATTTAGCACAACACTTCCGTTGTAATTATGTGTTACGAGGCATGCAAATACCAGCAGGAAAACACACCATTGAGTATCGTTTCGAGCCTCAATCTGTTGCTACAGGCGAGCGTGTTACGTTGGTTTCAAGTATACTTCTTTATGGTGGTGCTTTAGCAATTGCTATTGCTGCATTTTTAAGACGTAAAAAACAGCAAGCATAAACAATGTTGGTTAGTATTTTACTAATCATATATAACCTTTCTATTGCATTTGCAGCAGGTGTTGTTTTTACGCGTTTGCTCAGCAAAATATGTGGTATTACTACTGCTATACTTCACCCAACATTATATGTAATTATTGGCTGGGGAAGTATGGCAATGTTGTTGCAGGTTTATCATTTATTCTTTCCAATTAATTTTTTTGCTCAGATCTATGTTTGGCTTTCAATTATCATTTTGGCAACAAGCCAATATAAAGTTATTGCCAAAGATGTAGTTACCTCCTTACATCAAATTAGCAGTAAAAAACACATTGCAATTGGCCTTGGTTTTTTAGTACTTGTAGTGCTTAATATCTTATCCAGAAAAGCAGATGGCGATATTGGCGATTATCACCTTCAGGCCATCAGGTGGATGGAAGAATATGCTGCTGTGCCCGGAATAGGTAATATTAGACGGCAATTGGGGAACAACAGCAACTGGTTCTTATTACAAGCATTTAGTGGGTTTCACTTTTTAGGGTTACGTTCTGTATATACTTTAAATGCTGCATTAGTTATAATGGCAGCCCTATATGTTACCCCACATTTAAAGCAACATTTTTGGTTACGTAACCTCTTGTTGTTGTTTTATTTTGCCATAATTGCTACTAGAAAATATACAGGTGGAGTTACCAATGATATAAGTATTACCATAGGTATAATTATATTGTTTTGTTGGTTTACTGATATAGTAAATAACCACAACAAGAAGACAATTGAATTAATATTATTAGTGGCATTATCCATGCTATTAATAACTTATAAATTGAGTGCATTACCAATGGTGTTATTTGCAATTGGTGTCTATTTTTATGCATTCAAACAACAACTCATAACCAAACGAATTACTTATTTTTTAATAGGAATAAGTGTGCTAATTTTTATTCCATGGTTTATCACCAATATTATTCATTCGGGTTATTTATTATTTCCAATTACAAGTACTAATTTTTTTGATGTTGATTGGAAAATGCGCCCTGAAATAGTGGCTTACGAAGTATACGCAAATCTTGCCTATGCACGCGCACCTGATATAGATATTGAGGTATCGAGATATTTTACCTTTAGCCAATGGTGGCCACATTGGATAAAAAGCATTGATATCTTTAGTGCTTTATTACTTATTGTTGGCCTATTTTTTTACATCACACTCATTACACAGTGTTTAACCAACAAGCACTTTAGAAGCCAATTTATAATACATTACTACTGGATTATAGCCTCTACATGCATCGTTGCACTTGTGCTTTGGTTTACTCATGGTCCTACTCCACGTTTTGTTTTTGGCTATTTGGTATTTACTATCACTATGGGGGTAAATCTGTTTCACAGAACCACGTTGCAACAATTACTGTATAAAAACAAGTTTACTTTAGTTGGTATATTTTTATTGGGGTTGATTACAATGTCGGTACAAAAACAACTTATCGGTAATGGATTTAAAAACACACTGATGATACCTCCTACTTACCATCAACCACAAGTAAATAAATTTGTTGTAAGCGGTGGCACACTCAACGTACCTATAACCAACCAGCAATGCTGGGACAGTAAACTACCTTGTACCAACTTGCCCGATAGCGCTATACAATACCGCGGAACAACTTTAAAGCAAGGATTTAGAATTAAAACTCAACCCTAAGTTTTTTTCTTTTTGTTGTTGATGTTTTAGCCTTTAATTTGCGCATACTTTTAAAAATGATAAACAACAAAACATGGCAACCGATAAGATTTTAATTGTAGGCTCGCAAGGGCAAATTGGTTTGGAACTAACACAAGAATTACGTGCTATTTATGGTAACGATAACGTTATTGCAAGCGATTTAAAAGCGCCTGAACAAAGTAACGGACCATTTGAAACTATAGACGTAATGGATAAAAACAGGTTGGATGAAATTTTTAAAAAGCATAACATTACTCAAGTATATTTACTAGCTGCATTGTTATCGGCTACTGCCGAAAAGAATCCACGTTTTGCGTGGGATTTAAACATGGAAGGTTTATTTAATGTTCTTAATGCAGCCAAAGAAGGTATACTTAAAAAAGTATATTGGCCAAGTTCTATTGCGGTATTTGGACCTACAACACCAAGGAAAAATACCCCTCAATATACCGTTATGGAACCAAATACCATATACGGTATTAGCAAACAAGCAGGCGAACGCTACTGCGAATATTACAACCAAAAATATGGTGTTGACGTAAGAAGTATACGCTACCCTGGATTAATTGGATATAAAAGTGCACCAGGTGGTGGTACAACAGATTATGCGGTACACATTTATCATGAAGCATTGAAAAATAAAAAATATGAGTGCTTTTTGAGTGCAGATACAGAATTACCAATGATGTATATGCCTGATGCATTAAAAGCAACGATAACATTAATGGAAGCTCCTGCCGAACAAGTTAAAATTAGAAGCAGCTATAATGTAGCGGGAATGAGTTTTAACCCAGAAGAAATTGCTGCTGAAATTAGAAAATACATACCTGATTTTACCATAAGTTACAATCCAGATTTCCGTCAAGCAATTGCGAATAGTTGGCCACAAAGTATTGATGATACGCAAGCTAAAGCAGATTGGGGCTGGAAACCACAATACGATTTAGCAGGCATGACTAAAGACATGTTAGAAAACTTGAAGTAATAATACTTTAAACCCATAAATTAAACTGAAGTATTTATTGCTCAATTCGGTTTATTACATATAAAATTATGACGGGTACAATCATTTTGTTAAACCACTCAATACACATCATGTTAAATTATTGATTTAATTAAGCATTTGGGTATCATTTTAAAATAAAATTTCATATAATTGTCAAAAAAAAACAACATGAAAACTGGACGAATTTTAATTATCCTCCTTCTAACCAGCACAATAACATTAGCTCAAAATCTTGAAGTAAAATGGGGAAAAGAAACCAAATCAGATAAGCTACTCAGAATTGGCAGTGTTTTAGGTAGCGACCCAAATGGATACCTCATTACTAAATATAACATCACTGGATTATTTGGAAAATCTAAAACATGGATTGCAAGACATAATCTAGACCATGAGGTTGAATTTACAATAGAAGTGCCTAATGAGATAAACAAGAAAGACATTTCTAGAGAAGGAATGTATAAAGTAAAAGATAAAATTTTTATTTTTAACTCTCAAAACGATAAAAAAGCGGATGTTAATAAATTATACCTAACCATCATTGACCAAACTGGAAATATAGGATCAGAAAAACTGGTTGATGAAATTTCATATAAAGGAAAAAAAGATAAAGGCGGATTTGATATTCATCATCTACCTAACTCAGAAAACTTTTTAATTACTCACAACGAAGGTTACAGTAAAAAAGGTAACGAAGAAGTAAACTATAAACTATATGATTATGACTTTAAATTGAAGTGGGAGAAAGCTATTGAGCTTCCATATAAAGACAAGAAATTTAGTATTGTAGGTTATCAAATTGATGAATTTGGAAATGTGTACTTATATGGTAACATACCCGTTAGTAAAGACCTAAACAAGAAAGTTATTTTTGCATACTACCCTGCCACAAATAAATTAGAAGAAGTGAAGGTTGAGTTTGGCAAGGCTTACCGCATATCCGATTTAAATTTTGTATATACAAAAGGTGTACTTCAATTTACAGGTTTTTACTACGATCAAAAAGGTGGAATTCAAGGCGTATTTATCACAAAAATAAATACCAAAACTTTAAACACAGAAGTAGAAAAAACAATCCCTTTTTCTAAAAAAGATTTGCTCCTGTTTACATCCGAAAGAGCAGCTAAAAAAGGTAAAGGGATTACAGCAAACTTTGATGTTAGACAAATTTTAGTTAAAGAAAATGGCGAATTTTTTATTATTGGAGAAGCGTATGAATTGGTAATTACAACATATCGCGACTCAAGAACTGGTGCTACAAGCACTACTTACACCTATTATTACAATGATATTATGGTGGTAAGTTTATCAAAAGATGCTGACATAAATTGGGTACAAAAAATACCAAAGAAACAAATTAGTCAAAATGATGGTGGCTATTACTCATCATACGTTTTTATAAACGATGAAAATAACCTTTACATGATGTTTAACGACAATCCTAAAAACCTTTCACCTAAAACAAAACCAGAGAAAAGAGGAACCTACTTTGCATCAACCCGTAATCCTAAAAAATTAGTAGTGGCATTATCAACGGTTAATCAAAAAACTGGTGAATTCTCATCAGAGATTTTCTTCAAATCAAAAACAGAAGGTAAAGCAGTGTTTGTTCCTAAATTTAACCAGAAGCTAAACGATAAGCAAACCCTTATTTATGCTGAAAAGGGTAAAACAAATCGGTTTGGTGTAATCACAGTTAAATAATTTTAAATGTGTTAGTAAAGGTTAAGTTTCAAAAAGATAAAATGATAAAATATAATATTGTTGCTTTCTCGCTGATTATGCTCCTGCTATCAAGTTGCGCAACTCTGCTTGATGTGAGGAGACAAAAAACAAAAGGAATATTTATTACAAGTAACACCCTTAATGCAAAAGTTTTTAATAGTAAAAATCAACTTATTGGCACAACACCTTTACTATATAATCCAAACAAAAACACAGGTATACAAACCTTAACAATAGAAAAAGATCAATACGAATCGCAAAAAATAACAATTGAGAAAAAAGAGAAAGCTGGTTTTGCTTTTTTAGATGCAATGCTTCTTTGTATTCCTTGCTTGATAGATTATCCAACAGGTAATATTTATAAATATAATCAAGATACTTTTTCTGTTCACCTAAAAAGAATTTATGATAAAGATGTTGAACGTGTAAGTTTTGTTTTTGAAGAAACCGACTGGAAAATAGCAGATGGTGCTAAAATAGGAAAAAGCATGAATGATGCTGTGTATTTTAAAAAATCATCTTATGCATCTTATTTGTACAAATCTTTAACGTGCGAGGGTCAAAATTATAATAGATATAAAATTATAAATTGTAATGATGACTTATCAAATGAAAATACGCTACTGGTTAATGCCAACAGCATTTTAATTAAACCAATTGTAAACGAACTTAGAACCAACTTTTTTAAAGAAAAAGGCGTTTACCAAACAACTATAAATGCATCTGTGACTTGGAGCTTCTCAAAACGCTCTGGTAAAGTAATAAAAGAAGTACAACAATCGATTACTAAAAAAAGTGATCGAGTTGATACCAAAACATTACTTGCAAGAGGATTAAGTGAAGCCCTTTCAAATATTATTGAAAATGATACCAATTACAATTTATTTATAACGGAATCTAAATCCAACAAAGATCAAGTAAATCTTTTTAATGAAATAAAAATTGAACCCAATAAAACACCAACTTTTAGTAAAAATAAAGATTTAATAGGTTATTTAATGAAGGGTGTTGTAACGATTAAACATGATGAAGGACACGGCAGTGGTTTTTTCATTTCAAATGATGGTTACTTAATAACAAACTATCATGTAATAAAAGATAAAAAACAAGTTGATGTTCAGCTAAACGAATCGATTACATTAACTGCAGAATTGGTTCGAGGAGATGAGGTTTATGATGTGGCCTTGTTAAAGGTAAGCGGTCAAAATTTCAGAGGTCTAGCACTAATCAATTCAGACTCTGCTCAAACAGGCGAGGATGTTTTTGCCATTGGAACACCAAGCGACATTTCGCTAGGGCAATCTGTTACAAAAGGAATTATTAGTGGTAAAAGAAAGATAGGTGAAAAAATTTACCTTCAAACTGATGTAACAATAAATAGCGGAAACAGTGGTGGCCCATTACTAAATGAAAATGGTGAAGTTATTGGAATGGTAACCATGAAATTGGTTGGTGATGGTATTGAAGGTATTGGATTTTGTGTTCCTTCAAACACTATTATGGAGAAACTAAATATTAAATTACAACCTAAGCAATGAAAAAAATTCTAGTATTCATCCTTTTCTCTATAACTGCACTTGTTACATTTGGGCAGAAAAGAAATAATATAAAATTATTTGGCTTTGGTTACGATACATGGACTAGTGCAGAAAATTACCTTGGTTTGTATTATACCGATGAATTCGTAAATAGCAGTAGCCGATTTAGCTATATACTTGGTTACGAAAGATTAATTGGCAGCAGGCTTTCTGTAAGCGGAACTTACAACTACATATTTGGGTCAGACCAATATGAATTTAACGAAGAATCCTCATTTCAAACTGATTATACGCCAGAAAAAATACCCAACCAATTATTTTATAGAGGTTTTTACACCACATCAGGATACACGTTGGGTTATGAAACAAAATATTTCTTTAACGAATTTGACGAAGATGGTGCCAATAGCCTTTTTATTGGATTTAATTACCAACATACAAAATTTAAAGAGGAATTAAGTGATGTTCAATATGAGTATATTGTAAAACCTAATCCAATAAGTAATGATTTTACATCACCGCAAGACTATTCAGCAAGAGATTATTCAATAAACAGGCTTGGCGTAAAATTTGGGGCAACTTACACTGGGGCGCTATCTAGCGAATTTGCTATTGGTATGTACCTAAATATGCCAGCAGGTTTTGATGAATCAGCATGGCGAACACCTGTGTCAGTAAATCCTTTAAGCTTTAATTTAACTTGGGTATTGGGAGTACCATTTTAACTCTATAAGTAAAAGCAAACGGAAATTACACTGCTATTCAAAAAAATCATAGATTTAATATAATAAAAAAGCCTGGCTCAAAAGAGTCAGGCTTTTTTAGTCGGGGTGGCAGGATTCGAACCTACGACCTCCACATCCCAAATGTGGCGCGATACCGGGCTACGCTACACCCCGAAAAACGTTTAAGGCTTTGTTTTCAGTGACTTAAACGCGGTGCAAAAGTATTCTTTTGCAGTGGTTTTCCAAATATTATGCTAACTTAATTTGGACTAGCTTGCGGAGAGAGAGGGATTCGAACCCTCGATACGACTTACATCGTATGTCGGTTTAGCAAACCGGTGGTTTCAGCCACTCACCCATCTCTCCGGGCCTCCTAAAATAATTCTAGGAGGGGCAAAAGTATGGAACTGACCTATAACAAACAAATCTTTTCTCAAAAAACATCATTTATTGTACTTCTTACTTAAAATGCCATTTTTGTATTAAATATATTGTTTTGATTATTTGATGTTTATAATTATCATACAACTTATTACTTGTTTTATTTAATCTATTGTACAAAGTTAGTACTCGAAAAGCCTCAAAAAATTGAAAACATGACTAATGCACCAAGGTGATAAATTGCCAAGGTGATAAGTTACTACATTAAACTATACCATTATGGCGAAGGATAACCCAATTAATTACAAGTTTAGAGACCTGAAAATATTCGGTTCTACAGAGTGGCTTGCCAACAACGAAAAGAAATATCGCCAAGTTTATGACGAAGCTGAATGCACTTTTATATACTGCGAATTGTCTTTTTTTAATAAGCTTTTTGACGAAAAAGACTGGGAAGTTTGCATGAATTTAAAGTGCATGCATCATACCGACAATATTGAAATTTGTAATCTTACTGCTGATAGAACTATACGAAAAGACGAAAACATCGTATTTGTGAGAGAAGGTTGGGGTGTTAAAACACCAGGCGTGTATTGGAAAAAAGGAGTTTACCGCTGGGAAGCATGGATAAACAATTTACTTATAGCCGAAACAAGATTTTATGTAGAAGACCAAGGCATAGTTACAGATACTGTAAATCCTTACTTTACATTAAAAGAAATAAAGTTATACGAAGGCCCAGATAGTAATATTTTAAAAAAGGATCGTAAATATTTACGTGCATTTAGCGAAGCAGAAACACGTTATGTATGGGTTGAACTTACATGCGAAAACTTAACAATAAGCGATGCAGCTTGGCAATGCGAAATGTTTTTCAATTTTAAAACCCACAGTGGTCAGCTTAAAGGTAAGATAGAAAAACTCATTGAGGTTGGAGGTAAAGATGGTTTATTTGAATGCAGTATTGGTTGGGGAAGTGATTTAAAAGGAACTTGGGGTAATGATGTGTATTCTGTTGATGTGGTGTTCATGGATCAAATTATTGCTAGTATTCCTTTTGAAGTGGGTAAAGAATTTATTTATGATGATGCACCAGTTTTATCTTCTATTCAACCTAAATATAAAATAAAAACTGCAACAGAAAAAGTTAAAACACCAACTGATACTAAAGTAGGTAACGTTCTTAATGAATTGGATGCTTTAATTGGTTTAGATAGTATAAAAAAGAAGGTTAAAGAATATACAACCTATCTTAACTTTATAAAAATAAGAAAAGAGAAAGGTTTTGAAGACAATGAGAAAATTAACCTACATGCCGTGTTTACAGGTAATCCTGGAACGGGCAAAACAACCGTTGCAAAAATGCTTGGTAAAATATACCAAGAATTAGGCTTACTTTCTAAAGGGCATGTGGTAGAGGTAGACCGAAGCGATTTAGTTGCAGAATACATTGGTCAAACTGCCCCAAAAACGAAAGAAATTATTAAAAAAGCCAAAGGAGGTATACTTTTTATTGATGAGGCATATGCGCTTGCTCGTAAAAACGATGATTCAAAAGATTTCGGTAAAGAATCCATTGAAATAATTTTAAAAGAAATGAGCGATGGCGATGGCGATTTGGCAATAATAGTAGCTGGATATCCTGATGAGATGAACAGTTTTATGGAGTCGAATCCAGGACTAAAATCTCGTTTTAGTATGTATTACGATTTCCCTGATTACACCCCTCAGGAGCTGATGAAAATTACTGAATACACCTCACAAAAAAGAGCGGTAGTTTTAAACTTAGAGGCAAGAGATTTAATGTACAAAAAGTTGGTAGATGCATATCGCGATAGAGATAAAACATTTGGCAACGCACGTTATGTAAATAAACTTATTGATGATGCAAAGATGAACATGGGATTACGTATAATGCTAAACGAAAATCCAGCATCACTAAACAAAGAAGATTTATCAACCATAAATGCAGATGATATAGGTAAAATTTTTGCTCCAAAAACACGCAGTATTGCAGATATCCCAGTTGATGAAGAGTTACTGCGCACTGCATTGGCTACTTTGCATAGCATGATTGGTCTTGGTGCAATTAAAACAGAAATTGATGAATTAGTAAAATTAGTACGTTTCTATAAAGAAATTGGCAAAGACATTCGTCAAAGCTTTTCTTTACATGCGGTATTTACAGGTAATCCAGGAACTGGTAAAACAACTGTTGCTCGTTTATTAGCTCAAATATATAAAGCACTAGGTATACTAGAACGAGGTAATTTAGTTGAGTGTGATAGGCAAGATTTAGTTGGCGGATATGTTGGCCAAACTGCACTTAAAACAAACGAAGTTATTAGTAAAGCCATGGGCGGTGTTTTATTTGTTGATGAAGCATACGCGTTAAGTGAAGGCGGTGAAAATGATTTTGGGAAAGAAGCTGTAGAAACGATTCTTAAACGAATGGAAGATGAACGCGGTGAATTTGTTGTTATTGTTGCAGGATACACGGATAATATGAAACGTTTCTTAGAATCAAATCCTGGTTTAAGTTCTCGCTTTGATAGGACCTTATTTTTTGATGATTATAACGCTGAACAGCTTTATGAAATTGCTATTCGTATGCTTAGTAGCAACAGCATTAAACCAGACGAAAAAGCTAACGAACATTTAAAGACTTATTTCGAGTTTCAATATAAAACACGTAATCAATATTTTGGTAATGCCCGCAGTGTTAGAAAACTAGTTGAAGAAGCTATTAAAAATCAACATTTAAGACTATCAAAAGTTGAAACTGAACTAAGAACCATTGACATGATACAGGAGTTGACCTTTGAAGATGTGGAAGAGTTTAAAATAGATTACAATGCATCATCTGAAAAACGTTCTATTGGTTTTAATATAAGTAAGCAATAGCTTTATTAATTGCCATAAAAAAAGCGATGATTAAATAATCATCGTTTTTTTGTTTTATTTATAATGTGTTCAGTATTTCATTCAACTTAAATACGAACTGCATTTTATTAATCGGTTTCTCAATTATGCATCAAAAGCATTTTCAAAATTATCTCTACCTATATAGCTCATTAAATAAGCCGTTAAGGCAATAACAGGCATGTGAGCATATTTAGGTATTGAATTAATTTGTTAAGCTATCCATATTACAGATTCAATAATTCAAGAGCTTGTTTGGCATTATTTACCACTTTACAATCAAAATCATTGGTTAAGTATATCTCTAATAGTTATCTATTTATCAGTTCGTCATCTAGGGCTAATATCCTTATCAATATGTTTATGGTTACTAAAAAAGGCAGCTTACTCATTTTAAATTTTGCTACGCCAACTAAATCCACAACGTTTTGATGTTGCAAAACTCAAGCAAACCAAATTCTCCTAATTCTCTACCGTATCCAGATTTTTTAACTCCACCAAAAGGATGTGATGGTTGTGACTTAACCATTTCATTAATAAAAACCTGACCACTTTCAATTTGATTGGCAATATTTAATGCGCGTTCAATATTTTTACTCCACACACTAGCTCCCAAACCAAACTCAGTTGCATTAGCCAACATAACAGCTTCATCATCATTTTTTACTACATAAACACTTACAACAGGTCCAAATAATTCTTGGCTGTAAGCATCACAATTTGGGTTGATGTTGGTTAAAATCGTTGGCGGATAAAAATACCCATGCGCTGGAAAATTAGTTTGTTGGTAATGTTTAATAGCGCCTTTACTAACTGATTGAATTACTTGATTGGCTAACTTCTCACATAAATCTTTGCGTGCTAATGGGCCAATGCTAATGCCTTCAAGCAATGGATTACCACAAGCCAATGATGCAACCCTATCAGTTAGCTTCGCTAAAAACTCATCTGTAATCTTTTCATGTAAAATAAAACGTTTGGCAGCAATGCAGCTTTGTCCATTATTTTGAAAACGTGCAGTAATGGCTTGCTTTAAAGTTTCTTCCAAATCGGCATCTTCCATCACAATAAATGGATCACTTCCACCTAATTCCAATACAGATTTTTTGATATGCTTAGCGGCAGTACTTGCAACAGCACTTCCTGCTTTATCACTGCCAGTTAACGTTGCTGCTTTTATTCTTGGGTCGGCCAAACAGTTAGCTACTTGTTGCTCTGTTGCAAAAACCACTTGCATCAGGCCATCGGGTAATCCGCACTCATTTATAAGTTGCTGTATAGCCAAACTACACTGAGGAACGTTAGGTGCTGGTTTAACTAAAATAGCATTACCAGCAAGTACAATGGGAACTGCACTTCTTAATATCTGCCAGTACGGAAAATTCCAAGGAAAAACACCTAATACAATTCCTAAAGGTTCGTATACTTGATGAACTGTTTTACCAGTTTCAGCAATACTAATTTTGGGTTGAAGTACGGCTGATGCGTTTGCTGCATAATACTCACAACCTCTTGCACACTTAAGTACTTCTAATTTTGCCTCTGATAATAACTTTCCCATTTCAAGTGTGGCTAATAATGCCAACTCTTCATGCCTTTCTTTTATTAACGAAGCTAATTTATTAAAAAAAGCTGCTCGATCTGTTACACTTACCTTGCGCCACTGCTTTTGCGCATCATCAGTTTTTGATAAAGATGTACTCAAATCTTCATCACTTATAAAATCAAACTGCGCAAGTCTTTCTTCCGTAAATGGATTTATTGATTCAAATTTCATGTTGTGTTACTCCAATTGCAGGAGCAGTTATTTATTGTCCCACCAAACTAATTAACGCTTGCGTGGAACAAGATTGTTGTTCGCCTGTAATTAAATTCTTAACAGTAAACACTTGTTGTTGCATTTCTGTTTCACCGGCTATGGCTGCAAATGGTATTTGTAACGCATTTGCATATTCTAATTGTTTACCCAATTTTTTATTATCAGGAAATATTTCGGCTGCAATACCAGCATCTCGTAATAGTTTTAATGCGGGCAAACAGTATAATTGTGTGGCTTCATCAAAGTGGCAAAATATAACTTGGGTTGATGTAGCCCTGAGTTGTTCAGGGAAAAGTTTGAGCTCTTCCATCACATCATAAATCCTATCCAAACCAAAACTAATACCCACACCCGATACATTTGGCAAACCAAAAATACCCGTTAGGTTATCGTACCTGCCACCACCACCAATGCTGCTTTTTAAAGAGCAACGATCGTCATTAACAACAACTTCAAATATTGAGCCAGTGTAGTAACTAAGGCCTCGCGCTAATGCCAAATCATGGGTAATTGGTAATCTGTTATTAGAACCGTAGATTACCTCTAAATATTCAGCTATTTTAACAATCTCATCTACGCCTTTTTTAGCAATTTCATTACTTGAAGAGAAAAATTCATTTAAATGTTTAGTTGTTAGATTTGGCAATTGAAATACAGTTTGAAACTTAGCCAAACTATCTAAATTCGCACCAATCGATTTGAGTTCCTCTACAACAGCATCAATACCTATTTTATCCGTCTTATCTAAAATGACGGTCATATCAATTAACTTGTCTTCAATTCCGAATAATTGGGACAGACCATCCAATAACTTGCGGTTGTTATACTTGATTTGGATTGGAATTTTTAAACTATCGAAAGCTTCATCATAAATCTGAATCAAATCCAACTCGTTTAACAAACTATCACTTCCCACCACATCTGCATCACATTGCCAAAACTCCCGGTAGCGACCTTTTTGCGGCCTGTCGGCTCTCCAAACCGGTTGCATCTGATATCGCCTAAACGGAAAAGTAATTTCGTTTCTGTGCATCACCACATAACGTGCAAATGGAACGGTTAAATCGTAGCGTAAACCTTTTTCTGAAATAAATTTAGTAGCAGCTTTAGCTTCCAAATCAATCAACTTACCAGAAACAGAAGGAGCAAATGTTGCATCCTGACTTTCATCTGATAATATTTTATCGTTGTGTTCTTTTAACGATTTTAAATAATCTCCCGAATCTAAAATTCTGAAAAGTAACTTATCACCTTCCTCACCATATTTGCCTTCAAGGGTTGAAAGGTTTTCCATGGTAGGCGTTTCTAATGGCATAAAGCCATATTTTTTAAATACCGTTTCAATGGTGTTTAAAATATACTTACGCTTTTGCACATCGGCCGGACCGAAATCACGCGTTCCTTTTGGTAAAGTTGGTTTTTGAGCTGCCATAAATTGAAAAGCGAAGATACTATTTTGGGAGTTATTTAAGCGTTATAAACCATGACTTATTACATACTTAAACCAGCGTCTAGGTATACAAAAATATCTTCTGGTAATTCATCACCATCTTTTTTAGCTCGTTTGTGCCCAAGACGCACCACAATGGTTTTAGCATCGGGTATGGCAAAAACATATTGGCCACGTATACCGCGTGCATAAAAAATATCATGCCCTTTATGCTTCATCAGCCACCATTGGTAACCATATTGTTGGCTTTTATTTCCTTTTCTATCCAATAAATCGGCAGGTGTTAAAGCTTCTTTTACATAGGCCGAATCTATAATTTGTTGTCCGTTCCAATTGCCTTGGTTCATCATTAACTTAGCAATACGCGCAAAATCTTTTGCATTGCTATACCAACAGCAACTTACCTTTTCCATACCCTGTTCATCTAAACTCCAAAAAGCAGGTTGCTCTGCACCCATGGGTTTCCACAATTTTTCTGAGGCATATTGTGCAACAGTTTTGCCAGTCACTTTTTTAAGAATAATACCTAATAACTGGGTATCGCCACCTTTGTAAAACCATATTTTACCGGGTTTGGTTTCAGGTTTAGATTGTTTAATGGTAATGCCATTAACATCAGGGCCATAATAAGCTTCTGCAGGCCAAGAAAACATACTCGAGTAATCTTCTTTAAAACCCAAACCACTGCTCATGGTTAATAAATGTTTGATGGTAATTTTTTTTAAATCCCCCACTTTAAATTCATCTATATAAATAGCAATAGGTTCATCAACACTTTTAATCAGCCCGTCTTTTAAAGCACAACCTACGAGCATCGCGGTTATTGACTTAGCCATACTAAACGAGTTGACTAAAGAGGAATCGTTATATCCTTCCCAATATTTTTCAAACTTTACCGTATCGTTTTTTATTACCACAAACGAAACCGTTTCGTATGATTCCATTAATTGTAAAATACTATCGTTCAAAACAGCTTGTTGATCAGAAGCAGCCCATGACTGAGGACTTTGAGTTGATACTTCATTATGATTAAATAATGTTAACTCGTCAATATCAGGCCCCATTTTACCACTAAAAATAGTAAGTGGAAATAAAGTATTCAGATACGTATTACCTGATGCAAAAATGTAGGTTTCTGCAATGGCAAAAACAGAGATAAGTAGGATAAGTAACCACTTTAAAAACTTCATATGTTATGGGTAAAATTCATATT
Organism: Bacteroidota bacterium; assembly: GCA_027482225.1. GTDB lineage: Bacteria > Bacteroidota > Bacteroidia > UKL13-3 > UKL13-3 > UBA6183. The sequence continues at coordinate 39,843 of JAIXWD010000009.1, read as the reverse complement.
CGAATATACGATGTATTCTCAAATTGAGAATTATAACATAAATTTCAATCATCTAAAAAAAGGAATATTTATATATCACCTTATTGGTTACTTTTCCTTCTTTTTTAGTATAGTAATCACTTAATAAAAGTTTATCATTATAGCTGTAAATGCTTTGCCATTTTTTATTGTTTTTGCTATAGGTGTAATCCACACAATTACCATTGGTGTCGTATACATATGATGCTCCTGAAACCAATTTATTTTTTGTATCATACACTTTAACCTGCATCAAATTGCTATCGTTACTGTAAGTAGCAACACTCCTTCTTAATTTACCCTTCGGATTGGTGTAGTCATTATAAACCACAAAACCTCCTCCGGGTAAAGCATCTGTTCGCATACAAACTTTAGATTGACTTACATCCTTTTTCACTTCGCCATGGTAATTACATTCATAATTAACCACACTCACCAATTTATTCTTTTTATTGTAGGTTGATTGTTTGGCCAACTTACCACTTACAGTATCGTAATCGTATAAAATTTTTGTGTATAACGCACCATTACGTTTGTACACATATGATGTGCGATTACCCTTGTCGTTGTATGCATACAGATACTCAAATGTTCTTTTTCCATATTTAGATAAACTACTCATCATTTTACCGTTACTGAAATTGTAGTATGATAAACTTATCGTATCTCCCTTTTTATTTAAACTTACTTGCTGTGTTAAAAGGGTATCATTTAAGTAAGTAGAATATGATTGTCTTTTCAAAAGGTTTTTGCGGTTATAGCTATTTGTATTAGTAATATTACCTGCTTTATTCAACTTGTAAGCATATTTATATTTAGCTTCACTTTTACTGTCTAAAAAAATCATCTCGTATGCACTTACGTTTGCCTTTTTAATTTGTTTACCAAACATTACAGGTTTACCCTCTTTTGTGGCAGTAAGTAAATAATAATCTGTTACTCGATACTGAGCATGAGCAAAACCAAATATGCTTGTTAAAATTGTTAGAAGAATTAGTTTATGTTTCATAATTAAGGGGTTGTTTAATGATTTTAAACGAAGTAAGGAATTGAATATTGTTTAATTGAAATGATGGTAAAAATCACTGATTTTATTTCAAAAATATCATTATACCATTTACATCAAACATAAAAAAACCGAACTGCAAATGCAATTCGGTTTTCATTATCCTTTCGGCTTTATGTTTTTTTGAATTAGTACATACCATCCATACCGCCTGGCATTCCACCCGGCATTGCTGGAGCTTTGTCTTCTTTCTCTTCAACTAGAGCACACTCGGTAGTTAAAATCATAGCAGCAGCACTTGCAGCATTTTGTAATGCAACACGGCTTACTTTAGTAGGATCAATAACACCTGCAGCAATTAAGTTTTCGTATTTTTCGGTGCGTGCGTTGTAACCAAAATCTCCTGTTCCTTCGCGTACTTTATTTACAACTACACTGCCTTCTCCGCCTGCGTTTGCAACAATTTGGCGCAATGGTTCTTCAACCGCACGTTTAATTATTGCAATACCTGTATTCTCATCATCGTTGGCACCTTTAATACTATCTAAAGCTTCAATAGCACGAATATAAGCAACACCACCACCTGCAACAACACCTTCTTCAACAGCAGCACGAGTAGCATGCAATGCATCATCAACGCGGTCTTTTTTCTCTTTCATTTCAACCTCAGTTGCTGCACCAATGTATAACACTGCAACACCACCCGCTAACTTAGCTAAACGCTCTTGTAATTTTTCTTTATCGTAATCGCTGGTAGTACTTTCAATTTGAGCTTTAATTTGGGTTACACGAGCAGCAATGTCTTCTTTAGCACCTGCACCATTAATAATGGTTGTGTTGTCCTTATCAATAGTTATTTTTTCAGCTCTACCTAACATGGTAATATCTGTAGCATCAAGTTTAAAGCCACGCTCTTCACTGATAACAGTACCTCCTGTTAAAATTGCAATATCTTCTAACATGGCTTTTCTTCTATCACCAAAACCTGGAGCTTTAACAGCTGCAATTTTTAAAGAGCCACGTAATTTATTTACCACTAAAGTTGCTAATGCTTCACCTTCTACATCTTCAGCTATAATTAATAAGGGTTTACCTGTTTGAACTACTGCCTCTAAAATTGGCAATAATTCTTTCATGTTGCCCACTTTTTTATCGGTAATCAAAATGAAAGGTGAATCTAAATCAACCTCCATTTTCTCTGCATTGGTTACAAAGTAAGGAGACAAATAACCACGATCAAACTGCATACCCTCAACAGTTTTAACTTCTGTTTCGGTGCCTTTAGCTTCTTCTACGGTAATTACACCTTCTTTACCAACTTTGGCCATTGCATCAGCTATTAACGTACCAATAACCTCATCGTTATTTGCAGAAATAGAGGCAATTTGTTGAATTTTTTTATTGTCATCACCAACAACTTGGCTCTGAACTTTTAGATTTGCTACAATAGCTTCAACAGCTTTATCAATACCACGCTTTAAATCCATTGGGTTTGCACCTGCTGCCACATTTTTAATACCAGCAGTAACAATTGCTTGAGCTAAAACGGTAGCTGTAGTAGTACCATCACCTGCAATATCAGCAGTTTTGCTAGCTACTTCTTTCACCATTTGTGCACCCATGTTTTCAATTGGGTCTTTTAATTCAATTTCTTTAGCTACCGAAACACCATCTTTGGTTACTGTTGGTGAACCAAATTTCTTATCGATTACTACGTTACGGCCTTTAGGACCTAGAGTAACTTTTACTGCATTTGCCAATGCATCAACACCGCGCTTTAAACCATCGCGAGCTTCTACGTTATAAAGAATTCTTTTTGCCATTTTCTTATTTTTTATTTTTGAGTGATGTGAATTAACGCAATGAAATCAGTATAAACCGACTACCTGCCTAATTAAAACTAAATTTTAAACGATAGCGAAAATATCCGCCTCACGCATCATTAAATAATCTTTACCTTCAACAGTAATTTCGGTGCCAGCATATTTACCATACAATACGGTATCACCTGCTTTTACTGTCATTGGTTCATCTTTTTTACCATCCCCAACTGCTACTACCGTACCTCTTTGTGGCTTTTCTTTGGCTGTATCAGGAATAATGATACCACCAACTGTTTTCTCTTCTGCTGCAGCAGGCTCTACTAGAACCCTGTCTGCTAATGGTTTAAGACTTACTGACATATATTTTTTATTTATTAATTGATTTTAAAATGTGTTGATTCATTATCCACTTTTGTGCCAAGTATTAAATGCTGACAATTTGAAAGAATATAAACAAGAAATTGTATAAATTTTGTCATGTTAATGCTAAAACTGTCATGCAACCAAAGTTCATTGTATATTGACTTCTGATTAAATCCACCATGGAACTTGGAGAAAAAGATATGATTAATGGTTGTATTGATGGTAAGCGACCTTACCAAAAAATGCTATACGACCGTTTTGCTTCAAAAATGTTGGGGGTTTGTATGCGTTATGCTAAAGACAGAGCAGAAGCAGAAGACATGTTACAAGAAGGGTTTATTAAAGTGTTTAAGAACCTCGCTCGATTTAAATACGAAGGAAGTTTTGAAGGTTGGATTAGAAGGATTATGGTATTTACTGCTATTAACTTTTTTAAACATCGTAGTCGTAACTTCAAGGAGGATTTGGACCAAGTAAATTACGATGCACCTTTTGAAGACAATATCATCTCCCAAATTTCTGCTAAAGAAATTATTGCATTGGTACAACAATTACCAGAAGGATATAGACTTGTATTTAATTTATTTGCTATTGAAGGATACTCCCACAAAGAAATTGCGGATATACTTGACATTGCCGTTGGAACATCAAAATCGCAATATTCCAGAGCACGAAATGCCATGCAACAATTATTGGCTAAACATTATCAAATTTTAAATGAGCCTTTTCAAGAACCAAAATAAGAACTTCGAAAAAAAGTTGAAGCACCAACTAAACGAGACAGGGTTTAAACCCTCTGAATCGTTATGGAGTAATATTGACCAAGAAGTAAATCGACCAGAGTTTGAAGTAAAAGTAAAAGGTAAAATTGGCAACTATAATCTTCAACCCAATAAAGCGACTTGGGAAAGAATAGAAGCTCAATTTCCTTTGGAAACTAAAGGCAAAAACAATAAAAAATATTTTTGGATATCACTGTCGGTAATATTATTTATTGGCTTTAGTGGATTTGGATATTTGATAAATCGCATAACAAATCCGTTAACTGAAGTTAAACCAAAACTGGTCGAATCTGAATTAGTTGCTGAAACCAATACAATTGCTACATCATCAGAAAATAATATTGAAGTAAGGGTTAATAAAAAAGTTGAGGTGAAAGGAAAATTTAAAAAAAATAATTCAGTGCTAGAAAAATTTGAACAAGAATATAAATCAGTAAATGATTATAAAACTAAAAACAATAGCAAATCAAACAAACAAATTATAACACAGAATAAACCTGCCTTTTTGCTTCATAATTATTATTCAATCAATGCCAATAAAACATCAAAAGAAAATAACCCAACTATAAACCATACAATAGAAATAAAAAATGAAGCAAGCATGGTTAATAGACTTGAAAAAAGTAACCTAATAACCATACCAATTGAACCAGGAATAAATACAAACAAAATACAGCCAAAATTAATAGATAATAAAGGGCAAACAAACGAACAAGAATTTAGCACCTACCATCAACCCAATAAAACTGAAGAAACTTCTGATACTTCTAAAATAGTAAGGAACATTATTCCAGCGATACACGATAGTGTAACAAGCCAAATAAAACCATCGATTAATGATGGTGCATATCTTCCATCAAAACTATCTTTAAGCATAATGATTGGGGCTCATTTTAGCCAAATGCAACTGAATACAAATAAATCTGACCTAACAGAACACGTAGCACTTCGTAATCAAATAGAAACTCCTAAAATTGATTGGAGTGGTGCATTTTTATTAGATTATGAATGGAACAAGGTATTGATATCTAGTGGCGTGCAATTTACTCATTTTAGTATGGGTATGACATATGGAACAACACAGGCAACACAACCTCCGAAATATGAAGCTAATAGCCAAGTAGCAACAAATGATTCGGTTACAGCCAATGGAATAAATAATACACGTATTAAATACAGTTGGAACGAAATTCCTTTATTAATTACATATAGGTTTACACCACACAAACGATTTGGAATTGAAACTAAAGTTGGATTGAGTTATGCATTTATAAGTACAATTGATGCTGCTTTAGTAGGCCAAAATAATGTAGGCGTATTGGTAGTAAAGAATAAAGAATCGTTCCCCTTTATAAAAAACAGCATTTTTGCTCATCTACACTTAGGATTAGCGTACCAAATTAATCAAGCCATTACTCTTACTGCTGCACCTTATTTACGATATAGTTTAAACAGCATGACCAGCAATAATTATTCAGTTAAGCAACATCCTTATATGTTGGGTATGAGTATTGGATTGCGCAAACATTTCTAACATATTTAAAAACTAGCTTGAAGCAATCAAACTTCAGCACAATTAATAAAATTTACTTTTGTAATTTTTTTATAAAGTACAACCCTATTAACAAACCTGAAGGATTTTAACAAGTATCTTGATTGTGAAAATCGATTTATCAAGCATTTGTAACAATTACATTGTTAAAACCAAAATGGCATAAAAAAAGTCTCATACGAGACCTTTTCTAAATATAAATCAATTAGCATTTATTAATTGGCAGGTGCTGGTGCAACTTCACCGTTTGCTGGAGCTGTTTGGGCAGGAGCAGGTGCTGGAGCAGCAAGAGGTGCTGGAGCAGTTGTGTTCTCAATTTGATCTTTAATGCGACTTTCAGGAGCATCCATTTCAACACTAACTGAAGGACGAACGAAGTTACTTGCTAATGAAAATACAATAAGTACTACTGCTAAAATCCATGTGGCTTTTTCGATAACATCACTGCTTCGTTTAGCTCCCATAATTTGGTTTGGCGATGCAAAATTAGCTGCAATTCCCCCACCTTTTGGATTTTGAATTAATACTACAAGTGTTAGCAAAATGCACACTAAAATGATGATGATTGAAAATACTGTATACATGTTGATTAGTCTTTTAGTTCTGTTTTAATTTTTTGTATAAGGCTTGCAAAATAAGTCATTTTGCTCGGATATAACAAACATAATTTTTCGTAAGCCTTGATTGCTTTTTTATGATTACCCTGTTTATAATATAGATTCGCAAGTGTCTCTGTAACAAGCTCTTCATCCTCTTCTACACTTTGCCGTGCCATGTTTACTGGATTAAAAAACTCCGCTTTGGGGCGACTAATACTTGGATTTTCTTTAACAAATTTGTCTAAAATACTCTGAAAATCGTTCACATTACTCTTAGCAACAGCCTCTTCTATTTCAGCTTTTGTAACCTCTGGCAAAGCATTTGTTCTTAATTCCTTATCTTTAGTGTCTGCCTTTTCATCAGAGATTGATTTATCAGTTTGTAATGGTTGAATTGGTTCTGCAATCTTTTCTGGATTAGTTTTACGATTCAGCCACTCCACAAAACTTAACTTTTCTTCTACACTATCTTCAGTAAATTTATCAGGAACTTGTGATTTAACATCTGGTAATGCTACATTCTGTGATTCAATATCTTTATCAATTACTTTTTCAATTGATGTTGGTGGTAAAAAAATATTTTTTTGAGGAGGAGCTATGTTACTACCTTCCAATAAAATTGTGATTGCTAGGTCTACATCCAACTTTTCTTTGTTTTGAACTACTTCAATTTCTTCATCAGATATTAAAGTTTCAGGTAAACTGTGTATTGTTAAGCTAACTTCTTCTTCAACATGTTCAAAGGCATGACCTGGATCAGAAACTATTTCGTTTTGTTCAATAACATTTGGTTGTTCTATTGAAATTGATAACTGAGGTATTTGCCAATGAGGGGTTAGGTTATGCAAGTAATGGTATAACACATCCCTATCCGGAACAACCAAAGCAGTTTTTTTTAAAAACTTTTCGTACTCATAGTGCTTTTCGTTGTGTAAAGCTTTTGCCAACAAAACCCTCGCTTGAGAAAAATAAGGGAAATCAGCCACAACTTGTTTAAGTGCTGCAACATGTTTTGCAGATGGCAAATCATGATTTTGAATAAGTTGTATGAATTCCGTTTTGTTCATTTGGTGATTATGCGAATAAACGGTTTTTTTTTGAATTGATGAAAAGTAGAAAGTGACGATGAGTCTCCAATCAAACGTTTACCAATTAATAAATGCCTTATTAAAAACGTCTTGCACCAATATGTCAGTGACTTTATTTACCAAATCAATCTCTACGGCCGAAAAGTTTTCTGAAGCTGGATAATCTACAAAGTTACTAAACTGTTGTGTGAAATTTTTAGTATCGTCTTTGGTATTTTGATATGTAATTTCTATGGTTACCGTTAATCTATTAACTGCATTTTGTTGATTACCTTGAACCGCCACAGGAGATGTAACATAATTTAATATTTTACCACTAAATCTAATGTCTCCGTCTTGTTGAGTAAGCTTTAATGTGGTTTCGTTAATGAACCTTAATTTAAGTTTTTCTGTTAAAACCTGACTTAGTGATGGCATAACAATACTTGCCACATTGTTTAAGTAGTCCACTGAAAAAGTTTTGGCATTGGGAGGAACAGATGCTCCTGTATGGGAATAAAAACCACAGCCGGTTAGTATAAACAAACCGGCTGTGATGTATAATAAAATAAAGCGTTTGATTAACATTTATTTTGCTTGTGATTGAGCAGCAATTTTATTTTTAATCCAATCAGAAGTAACTGATTTTGGACGCTCGAGTGCCATTCCTAATGCCCTATCCCAAACTAATGAAGATAACACTCCTAATGCACGAGATACACCAAACAATACGGTAAAGAAATCATATTCTTTTAACCCGTAATGTAACAATAATGCACCACTGTGGGCATCAACATTTGGCCAAGGATTTTTAATTTTTTTGAAATTACCCAAGATATTGGGAGCTACATCATATACATCCCAAACAATATTTACTAACTCATCGTTTGGCATGTGCGTTTTTGCAAATTCCATTTGAGCGGTAAAGCGAGGATCAGTTTTACGCAGAACTGCATGACCATATCCTGGTACAACTTTACCTTCGTTAATGGTCTTGTTAATATAATCTTCAATTTGTTGTTTACTTGGTTTACCACCACCCAATGCTTCTTGTAACTCCAATACCCAACGTATTACTTCTTGGTTGGCTAATCCGTGTAACGGACCTGCTAAACCATTCATGGCTGCAGAAAACGCCAAATAAGGATCACTTAATGCCGAACCAACAAGATGCGTAGTGTGAGCAGATACGTTTCCTCCTTCGTGATCCGCATGGATAACCATGTATAAACGCATTAATTCCTTAAAACCATCATTATCTCCATAACCCAGCATGTGAGCGAAGTTTGCAGCCCAATCCAATTTTGGATTAGGTTCGATATGAACATTGTTTTTATAAGTTCTGCGATAAATATATGCTGCTACGCGAGGTAACCGAGCAATTAAATTCATCGAATCTTCAAATGTATGAACCCAATAATCTTTTTTATTTACACCGTTACGATAGGCCGCAGCAAATTCACTCTCTGTTTGCATAGCCATAATTGCTATAGAAAACTGAGTCATTGGATGGGTTGAAATTGGTAAAGCATCAATTACTTCAAAAACGTGTTTAGGAACAATGGCACGTTTTGTCCAATTACTTCCTACTTCATACATTTCATCATAGGTAGGGATTTTACCAATTAACATTAAATAAAATAGACCTTCTGGAAGTGGCTCTGTAGTTCCTTCTAAACGTGGAAGCTTTTCTCTTAATTCAGGGATACTATATCCTCTGAAACGAATTCCTTCTTCAGCATCTAACAATGATGTTTCAGTTATAAGGCCTATCATTCCCTTCATGCCAGATGATACGGAATCTAAAGTATATGTTCCCATTGGGGCATCTGCATTTGCCTTTAAAAATTCTTTAATTTCTGTAGCTTTAGGTAAACCTATTTCTTCAAACCTTTCTTTAATTTTATCCATTTTGTTGTATTAAAAACCTATGAAGCGAAGTGACTGTTTATTGTATTTAACCGCGTAAAATTAGTATTTGTTTTTTAATTTAAGGAAATTCTATCCGAAATTTATTGTCATAATTTTTTAACTCTTGGTTTGATGAGGTTTTGGATTTGTGAAAATAATGAAAATATATACGAAAATGGCTACAATACCCACTAAAAATAATGTTACCGCGGGAACTGTAAAATCGAACTGATAAAACTCCCCTAGCATCCAAGTAGTATTGGCACCTATCCAAAATAAAACTGCTAGATTCGGCCAAAAACGTTTTGGAGAATTACGTGTAATAATAACTAAATAAATTGCCACACTTATGGTTGGTAAAGCTACAATAGTACTAACAAATTTAAATTGCAGCATCCAACAAGCATCCTTAATGAGCCACAAGGGTATGTGCATATTTTCTAAAAAGCGCTGATGCTTAAACATATTTGCAAGGTAAAAAAATGAAAGTAATAAGTCTTAAAAAATTAGTGTATAAACCTACTAATTATACATTGCCACATGAGTGAAATAGCAATTTACTTCAAATTTACGATACCTCGTATCTTATGTATTTTGGGATTTTTAAATGTAATATCAGACTCAAAGCCATCGCCCATAATAATTTCGGATTTGGTTGTGATACGAACAAATTTATCGGAATAAACGCGCTGTGTGGCTTCTTCCCATATCAACTCTTCGGTGCGCAATGTATCTCCTGCAATATTCAAAACTACTACATCATTTCTAGCTATCATACGTTTTTCACGATCATAACGAATGGCGTATTTGGCTTTTAAAAAACTTTCGACTGTTCCGTTTTTATTCAAGAAATCAACGCTAATTCCATATCGCATTTCTGTGTAGTTTTTATCCTCTGTGGCATACCGTTCCAATAAAGGTGCTTTAACTCTGGCTTTCGTTAATCCACTGTCGGTATAGTTAATAAGTACATCCTTACCCGTCTCAATTGGCAAAATACGCTCTGGTGAAACGCGCTTAACCTTGTCTGTATTGCTTTCACTGCAACCAACCAGAATAAGATTTAAAATTAATAAACATTGAGAGATAAGACGCATTAATTAATCATATCTGTATCGTTGAAACCATTTATCAGAAATAGAAACCCCAATAACAAACCTTATGTACTCCTCTTTAACTAATTTTTGTTCAGTGGTTCCGCGCATCAAATACTCGGCAGCAAGATTAACCTTAGAACGTGATTTACCTAAAGGCAAACCTGCTCCAACAGAAAATGCCATAGTTGAAACATTAGTTCCATTTGCACTTAACATCCCATTATCATATCGCATACCTGCACGGTATTCAATTCTTTTTAAATAGTTCTTTATTGCAAAAGCATCAGGAGTGAAGTATCCGCCTATATTTATGCTGGTCATGTTTTTAAGTGAATCGCGTACACCCATACCTAAATAATTCGCCCAATTATTATACCCTAAATCAATGCCAACACCCCATTTATTTACTTGTTGAAAAAACACACCACCCTTTAAATACATTGGTAAAACAACTACACCATTTACCGACTCTGAATTTGCTACTGTATCTTTACCTATGTTTGTTGGAGCAGTTACGCCAACACCCAATGTTCGTACATTGTAATTATCATTGGAGTTTAGGCTAGTTTGTGGACCAAATGTTGCACCAAGGCCAAAACTATATTTACGCTCTTTGTATATAAAAGTATCCTGATACTGCAGTCCTAATTCAAACATAAAATCGCCAATATATCTGTCTCTATTTTCAATCAAATTATACATTAAAGAATCGCGAGGAATACTTAACAGCGTGGTATTACGTATTTGTCCATATGCATAAGATGCATTAAATCCAAAAGCAAGTCCTTTATAAATTCGTATTCCTGAACCAATATAAAACTTTGACAACCCTCCTTGGCCTTCAATGCTTTCTGTACCATTAAATGTTGACGTTTGTATTTGACGGTTTACATTATAGCCAACACCAGAATACGGCATCAACCCAAAACTTAACCCCCAATTTAATTTTTGCGAAAGTGGCATGCCTAATGCCATGTAGGCCATTGATGCCGTGTTAAAACTTCCAGTAGCAGTTTTGGTGCTGATATTTGCCATTGAACCTATGGCAGCGGCATCCCAAGTACTTAATTGAAAAGTGCTGTAAGAAGCAGGGTTTTGATTGTTAATGACATTTGATAAACTAACCCCTTGATTAATTTGGCCCATACCATGCATCCAAGCGCTGCCGCCAAATTGCATATCACCAACACCAAGTGCCGAGTATGGCGATTTGGATAAATTTTGTGCCGAAAGATGATACCCTAACAGTATCATCGTTATACTGAATAGGCTTTTAGCCTTTGTTAACATGGAATAATAAGATTTGATTTAACCCCACTAAAACTAAAGAGGGAACTGCAAATATGTTGTTTTTTATGTGTTTAGCCAACATTGCTGTATTACCACCACATAATAATACCTGCAAAGTGCCATATCGTTGAGTATAACGTTCTATTTTTCCATTTATTTCATCAGCCACTCCAAAACAAACCCCACTTAATAGTGCATCATTTGTTGATTGCCCTTCAAAATTATCAGGCCAAATTAATTCGGGATAAGGTAACTTAATAGTAAATTCATGCATGGCCCTTAAACGCATTTGCAAACCTGGCGAAATGGCTCCACCAGTATATTGATGTTCTTTTGACAAGAAATCGTAGGTAATACAAGTACCTGCATCAATTACCAAACAATTTTTATGGGGAAATAAAAATTTTGCGGCTGCAATACCTGAAATGCGATCCATGCCTAAAGTATGAGGTGTTTTATATTGAACCACAAAAGGAAATTCAGTTTTGTATGTTACCCTAAGTAATGGAATTTGATGATTTAATATCACCTGTGCCAGCAAATCTGCACCATCGCCAACAGAACACATCACGGCATGTTTGGGTTGTTGAGTTTGTATGAATAGGTGTAAGTCATCGGGATGATAAATGTATTCTTCCACTATCAAATCATTTTGATTAAAAACTGCAGCTTTGGTTCTTGTATTACCAATATCTATTGCAAGTGTTATCATAACATACTTATTTCTTTAACACGATAGTTTTTTATTGAATCACCTTTTTTAACCATAAGTTGGCCATGCACATCAACCCCCATTATCACACCAACAAACTCTTCCGTTTCGGTTTTAAAGGTACATTGTTCGTTCAACCCCAACAAGTGTTTATGATATTCTTTATTAATCATATCCCACTGATTAAGCTTAAGCATGCCATATCTTTGGTTGATGTTTTTGAGAAGTAGCTGTAAAACATCATCAACCACCATTACTTGTTTAGTCTCAGTGCACAAAGATGTAGCACCTTTAACTTTAAAGTCTAATTGGTTAACATTTATGCCAACACCCACTATACTGTGCTTAATGTGATTACCTTGTATGGCATTTTCTAAAAGCAATCCAGCCACCTTTTTTTTATTTGTGTAAATATCATTGGGCCACTTAACACTTGCACCTGGAATAAACATAGTAATTGTATCTAACATAGCCAAACAAACAGCCATGTTTAAATATGTTTGTTGAATAGGGGTTAAAAAAACAGGTGTTAAAATTATTGAACATAACACATTTTTGCCATAATTACTTTCCCAAACAGAATTTAATTGCCCTCGTCCTTGGGTTTGCTCGCTTGCAAAAATAACCGAACCTTCTACTGCTTTGGAGGCATTTAAACTTTCGCGAGCAAGCGAATTGGTAGATGTTACAACATCTAAATACACGATTTTAAATTGTAGTGATTGGGTTAATGAGTTTATATCCATTAAAAGATTACTTTTGCATCAAAGTTATTAAGAGTAATGGCAAAAACACCAGCAAAAAAAACTGCAGCGAAAAAAACCGCTGGTAAAACCGCTGCAAAAGGAGCTAAAAAAGCAACACCTAAAAAATTAAGTAAAGCAGCAAAAGAAGCGCAGGAGCTTGATAAAGAAATTAAAAAACTAAGCAAGGAGAAAAAACCTGCGGTTAAAAAAGGAATTACTCCAAAACCAAAAGGGATACGTCCGGAGCGAAGCAGCAAAGCCACAACAGCAGACCAAGCATTGGTTTTAGCTATGTGTGTAGCACAAGGTATGTATGAGAAAAAAGCAGAGCACATTCGTATCTTAGATATGCGTGAAGTACGTGGAGCCAGTTCTGATTTTTTTGTTGTTAGCCATGCTGAAAGTGACAAACAAGTAGAGGCAATTGCTAATAGCGCAGAAGAAGAAACGGTTAAGGTACTTAACGAAAAACCTTGGCATCGAGAAGGATTTGAAAATTTAGAATGGGTTTTATTGGATTATATTGATGTAGTAGCCCATGTATTTCAGCGCGATAAAAGAGATTTTTATGCTATTGAAGAACTTTGGGGTGATGCCAAAGAAGTGAAGTTTAAAGGAAAATAAAATAAATCTTACCGCAATCAAAAGCCGCATTTAACAAGTCAACTGCGGCTTTTCTTTTAATTTTTTGAATGATAAAGCCCTATAAAATTTATTAATAAATTTGAGTTAGGACCTGCAATAGCATTACCCCAAGGAAACTTACAAATCTATTAACAACTATTGATTTACCTTACTAATTACTATATTAAAATGTTATGCAGATATAAGAAATAGTTAGATTAAAACTTTAGCTTTTAAGGTTTTAAATAAAACTATACATTTGCAATCGTGAAAATAGCAGTAATAGGAGGAGGAGCAGCAGGCTTTTTTGCAGCCATACATGCGGCTACAGCAAATAAAACAAACGAAGTTACCATTTACGAGAAAACCGGAAAGTTGCTAACAAAAGTGCTTGTTTCGGGAGGGGGAAGATGTAATGTAACGCATGCCTGTTTCGAAAATAACAGACTCACAACTAATTATCCTAGAGGCGAAAGACCACTTAAAAGTGCGTTTACTAAATTTAGCACCAATGATACTGTAGCATGGTTTAACCAACGCGGTGTTAAATTAAAAACAGAATCTGACGGACGTATGTTTCCGACAACGGACAATAGCGAAACAATTGCCAACTGCTTGCTTAATGAAGTAGAAAAGTTAAAAATTAATATTGTATTAAATACAGAAATAAAGTCTATTCAAACCAAAATGGATGGTGGCTTTTTATTAAATACTAACAATACTACTGTAAATGCCGATAAAATTATAGTTACAACGGGGGGGCAAGCCAAAATGGAAGGGTTTAATTGGTTAAAAACATTAGGTCATAATATTGAAAACCCCGTACCTTCCCTATTCACTTTTAATGTACCCAACAATTCAATTACAGAATTAATGGGCACCAGTATAGATCAAGCTAAAATAAAAATTATTGAAACTAAACATGAGTTTAGTGGACCTATTTTAATTACGCATTGGGGATTTAGTGGCCCGGCAATATTAAAACTATCATCATATGCTGCACGCGATTTAGCCGAACTTCAATACGACTTTACGATTAGCATAAGTTGGTTAAATGATAAAAAGGAAGATGCTGTTAGAAATGAGTTAATGAATCTAAAGGCAGCAAACCCAACAAAACATTTGCGAAACTTATTTCCCTATCACCAACTTACTAAACGTTTGCAAGATTACATGTTTGCTAAAACTGGAATTAATGCAGATAAAAACTGGGCAGATATATCGAAAGCAGATGTGAATAATTTGGTTGAAGTACTTCTATACGACAAGTATGAAGTTAAAGGAAAAACAACCTTTAAAGATGAGTTTGTTACTTGCGGTGGTATTTCATTAGATGATGTACTACTCAAAAACATGGAAAGTAAAAAAGTAAAAGGATTACATTTTGCAGGCGAAGTATTAGATATAGATGGGATTACAGGTGGTTTTAATTTTCAAGCAGCATGGACCACGGGATTTATTGCAGGAACCTGTGCTGGTAAATAATAAAAGTAAAGTTGGTGTAGCCTAAATCAGATTTAAAACAACTCACTCTACCATAAAATACTATTAGTAAAAATACTTAAACAATTGGCCAAGCATATTAGCAGTCAAATACTACATTTCATACTTCGGGCAAATTGATGTAATTTGCATCAGATTTTATGATTAAAGAACCCAAACGTTATATAGTTACAGCCGCATTGCCATATGCAAACGGACCTGTTCATATTGGCCACTTAGCGGGCTGTTATTTACCTGCAGATATTTATGTTCGTTATCTTAAAGCACAAGGCAAAGATGTGGTATTTATTTGCGGTAGTGACGAGCACGGAGTACCTATTACCATTAAAGCTAAAAAAGAAGGTATCACACCACAAGAGGTAGTTGATAAATATGATGGCATCATGAAAAATGCTTTCAAAGATTTTGGTATTGACTTTAGTTACTACGGTCGTACTTCATCAAAAACTCACCACGAAACAGCACAAGCATTTTTTAAAACCCTATACGATAAAGGCGTTTTTAAAGAAGAAACCACACAACAATATTATGATGAAGATGCTAATCAATTTTTAGCCGACAGATACATTACCGGTACATGTCCGCGCTGCGGAAATCCTGGTGCGTATGGCGACCAATGCGAGAAGTGCGGAACATCATTGAACCCGACTGATTTAATTAACCCAAAATCGGCATTAAGTGGTGCAACACCTGTATTAAAAGAAACCAAAAACTGGTTTTTACCTATGGGTGATATCCAACAAAGCGTACAGTTTCAAAATTACATTAAACGGTTTGATGGATGGAAGAGCAACATTAAAGGTCAATGCCAAAGTTGGCTAAATGAAGGTTTACAACCACGAGCCATGACCCGCGATTTAGATTGGGGTGTACCTGTTCCTATTGATGGTGCCGATGGTAAAGTATTGTATGTTTGGTTTGATGCACCAATAGGTTATATCAGTGCTACTAAAGAATACTTAGCTAAAAACGAAATTCGAAATTCGAAATTCGAAGATTGGTGGCAGAACGAAGACACTGCATTAATTCATTTTATTGGGAAAGACAACATTGTGTTTCATGCCATTATTTTCCCGATGATGTTGATGACACATGGTAATTATGTTTTACCTACCAATGTTCCTGCAAACGAGTTTTTAAATTTAGAAGGAGATAAAATTTCAACCTCCCGCAATTGGGCTGTTTGGTTGCATGAATACTTAACCGATTTTCCGAATAGGCAAGATGAATTACGTTACGTGTTAACCAGTATTGCACCAGAAACCAAAGACAGTGAGTTTACTTGGAAAGATTATCAAACACGTGTAAACAGTGAGTTGGTAAGCATTTTCGGAAATTTTGTAAACCGCGTTTTGGTATTAAGTGATAAATATTACCAAGGTATAATACCAAGCGTTAATCAATCATTAACAGATGAAAAATTAATAGCAGCACGCACACTTTGTTTTGATAGCATAGCACAAAGTTTACACCAAATGCGCGAAAATTTAGATGCGGTAAAACTACGTGATGCACAAGCAGAATTTATAAATGCAGCACGTGCAGGCAATAAATACTTAGCTGATACCGAGCCTTGGAAATTGATAAAAACAGATGAAGAAAGTGTAAAGGCCATTATGTTTGATGCACTTCAAATTTGTGCGAAGTTAGCTATTGCAGCAGAACCATTTTTGCCATATACAGCTACCACACTAAAGGCCATGTTAAACGCACCACAATTGCATTGGGGTAGTTTGTTTAACGAAAATTTAGTTGCAAGTGGACATCAATTGGGCAAACCTGAAATTTTATATAAGCAGGTTGAAGATGCAGAAATTGAAATTCAGTTAGATCGTTTGCAAAGCATCAAAACAGAAAATGATAACTCGCAAAAACAAGCTGCATTAACTTCAGAAAACAGCGAAACCAAACAATTACAGCCGGTTAAGGCCGATATTGTTTACGATGATTTTGATAAAATTGATTTGCGTGTAGGCAAAGTATTAACAGCCGAACGTGTACCAAAAGCAGATAAATTATTAAAACTTACCGTTGATTTAGGGTTTGAGCAACGCACTATTTTAAGTGGTATTGCAGAGTATTACCAACCTGAAGAATTGGTAGGCAAATTGGTAACGGTTGTGGCTAATTTAGCACCACGTAAAATTCGTGGTATTGAAAGCCAAGGCATGTTGTTGATGGCCGGAAACGATTTTGGTAAACTATATACCGTAGGCCCGGAGAAAGATATTGAACCGGGAAGTGTGGTGAAATAATATTTCAACCCAAATAAAAAATTAAACCTCATTGATGTAAAAGTTAATGAGGTTTTTTATTTTAGTAAAACCAAAACCATTATACCATGAGTGAAGACACTACAAAATTTGTAACCATTAAACAATGGGCCGAAGATGACAGGCCGCGTGAGAAAGTTATGACCAAAGGATTCAATGCCTTATCAGATACCGAATTATTGGCCATACTTATATCAACCGGAACGCGTGAAGAAAGTGCAGTTGATTTAGCCAAACGCATTTTAGCACTTACCAATAACAACTTGGTTGATTTGGGTAAACTTAAATTTAAAGACCTGCAAAAAGTAAAAGGTATTGGTGTGGCAAAAGCCATAACCATTGCTACAGCTATGGAATTAGGCAGGAGAAGAAGCCTAGCCGAAGCCAAATCAGACCACATTTTTATCAAATCGAGTGCACAGGCATTCGCCTATTTTCATCCAATTTTATCTGATACTCCAATTGAAGAGTTTTGGGTAGCCTACCTCAATAGAAGTAACCGATTAATAGAAGTAAAACGCATCAGTGAAGGTGGTGTTTCGGGAACGGTTGCGGATCCTAAAGTTATTTTTAAACACGCAGTTGATTTGCTTGCATCAAATATTTTGCTTTGCCATAATCATCCTTCGGGAAGTTTAAACCCAAGCGAAGAAGATAAACGATTAACTAAAAGACTAGTAGATTCAGGAAAATTAATTGATGTGCATGTAATGGATCATATTATTATTGCCGATAATAATTATTATAGCTTTGCCGATAATTCATCTATTTAATATTAATACCCCCAAAAAAAATCCTATATTAAATGCTGGTTTTCTGAATATTATGAAAACTATATCATTCAACAACTAAACAACGTTGATTTAATTTTGGAGCATTGATTATCAGCATCACAATCATTACCTCAATTGCATATTATTTCTATCTTTGCTACCGTCAATTATGGATAGAAGAGTTAGAGTTCGTTTTGCGCCCAGCCCAACTGGTGCTTTACATATTGGTGGTGTACGCACTGCTTTGTATAATTATTTATTTGCAAAAAAACATGGTGGCGATTTTTTAATTCGTATTGAAGACACCGATCAAACACGTTATGTACCAGGTGCTGAAAATTATATTATTGAAGCCCTAAAATGGGTTGGTATTATTGCCGATGAAGGTATTGGTTTTGGTGATGGTCCACATGCACCTTATCGCCAAAGCGAACGTAAACCTATGTACCTCCAATACGTTATGCAACTTGTTGATGCAGGGTATGCTTATTACGCTTTTGATACTGCCGAAGATTTAGACGCCATGCGTGAGCGTTTAAAAGCAAGTAACGTAGATAGTAAGTACGATGCCATTACACGTATGGCAATGAAAAACTCACTTACCTTACCCGAAGATGAGGTAAAACGTAGGTTAGAGGCAGGCGAACCTTATGTGGTGCGTATAAAATTACCCAAAAAAGAAGATGTAAAGTTTCATGATGAGATTAGAGGTTGGGTAAACATCAACACGGCTCAAATGGACGATAAAGTATTGTTTAAAAGTGATGGGATGCCAACTTACCATTTAGCCAATGTGGTTGATGATTATTTGATGAACATCTCTCATGTTATTCGTGGTGAAGAGTGGTTGCCTTCTGCCCCACTTCACGTGTTGTTATACCGCTATTTAGGTTGGGAAGATGTGATGCCAAAATTTGCACACTTACCATTGTTATTAAAACCAGAAGGTAATGGTAAATTAAGCAAACGTGATGGCGATAGATTAGGTTTCCCGGTATTTCCTTTAGAGTGGAAAGATCCTGCAACAGGTGAAGTAAGCAGCGGTTACCGCGAAAGTGGTTATTTACCTGAAGCCGTGATGAATTTATTGGCATTTTTAGGATGGAATCCAGGTACTACACAAGAAATTTTTAGTCGTGAAGAATTGGTTGAAGCATTTACACTAGACCGTGTAAGTAAATCAGGTGCTAAGTTTGATCAAAACAAAGCCAAGTGGTTTAACCAACAATATGTTCGTCACACACCAGATAAGGTTTTAGCCGAATCGTTAAAAAAGGATGTATTGGCACACAACTTAAATTACAGTGAAGAATACATAACAAAAGTTTGTGGGTTAATTAAAGAAAAAATTAGCTTCATTAAAGAATTGTGGGAAATTGGAAGTTACTTTTTTGTTGCACCAACACAATATGATGAAGCTGTTATAACCAAACGTTGGAATGATAAAAGCCCATTGGTGTTGCAAGATTTAATTCAATTGGTTAGAGGTAACCAAGCTTTTGATGCAGCATCATTTGAAGTGAATTACAACGAAGCATTATCAAAAAATGGCGTAAGCAATAAAGAATTTTTACAGTTGTTACGTGTTTGCTTAAGCGGTGTAGCAGGCGGGCCACCAATTTTTGAAATGGCACAATTATTTGGCAAAGAGGTAACACTTGAGCGCTTACAACATGCATTAAGCAACATCAAAAAATAATTCACTAAGCTTTGAAAAACGCATTAGCTTTTCTGTGTATTTTAACCTTATCGGCTTGCACCATGGGTAAGTTTGATAGGTATCCGGGGCAAGCACAACGAGAGTTTCCAAGCCACATGACAGGTGTTTATTATTTAGTTTTGCCATCAAACCTAACCGGTAAAAAAACTACCGGCACCGACACTGTTTTTTATACCATCAACCAAACTGGTATAATAATAAAAGACAGCGGCAAAACCGAAGTAAAACCTTTAGACAGCAATCAGGTATTATCGTTGGTACAAAACAAATATTATGTGTTATCAACCAAAGATACCGAAGACCCTGACTATTGGAACTGCATGATTTATGTAGCCGATAAAAAAGGAATAAATATTTACCCTGCTATTGACGAACTAAAGAATGCTGATTTGAAGAAGTTTTTTAAACGTAAATTTTTGCGATTAAATAATAATGATTCGGTGTTTTTATACGAGATGCACGATGCAAATTTTGTGCGTTATGTAAACAAAGAATTAAAAGGTAACCATACTATTAGGCTAAAAAAATTAACATCTAATACTATTAATTAAATGAACAGACCCATACGCGTTTTAGTTGCCAAAGTTGGTCTTGATGGACACGACAGAGGAGCCAAAGTAATTGCCACCGCTTTGCGCGATGCAGGCATGGAAGTTATTTACACCGGTCTTCGCCAAACACCCGAAATGGTGGTGCAAGCAGCATTACAAGAAGATGTTGATGTAATAGGCGTAAGTATATTATCGGGTGCACACAACACCGTTTTTCCGCGCATTATAGAGCTGCTAAAAAAAGAAGGCTTAAATGATGTGTTGGTTACAGGTGGCGGCATTATACCAAATGAAGATATGGTTGAACTAACCAAACTTGGAGTAGGAAAATTATTTGCACCGGGTGCCCATACCAATGAAATTTCTGACTACATAAAAAATTGGGTAGCCCAAAACAGACAGTTCTAATATTTGTTAAATATATAACTAATTACAACTACAGCAATGACTGATAACATAACAACTCTTATAGAAAACGGAATTTTATACATAACCATTAACCGCGAAACCAAACTAAACGCTTTAAATATTGAAACACTAAAAGATATTAAAGAAGCGGTATTAGCCATTTACGAAAACAAAGAAGTACAAGGTGTAATACTTACAGGTGCAGGTAATAAAGCATTTGCTGCCGGTGCTGATATTGCAGAGTTTGCCAACTTTAACGTAGAGGAAGGCACACGCATGAGCGCAGACGGACATGGCGTATTAAACGCTATTGAAAAATGCCCAAAGCCTGTGGTTGCAGCTGTTCATGGTTTTGCATTAGGAGGTGGTTGCGAGTTAGCCATGGCTTGCCATTTAAGAGTAGCAGCCGAAAATGCAAAATTTGGTCAGCCGGAAGTTAACTTAGGTTTAGTACCGGGTTATGCAGGTACTCAACGTTTGGCTCAATTGGTTGGTCGTGGACGTGCTATTGAGTTATTAATTACAGGCGATGTAATTAATGCAGCAGAAGCACACAGAATTGGCTTGGTAAACCATGTTGTACCTCAAGACCAATTGATGGTAAAATGCGAAGAGATTTTAAATAAAGTAAAAGCTAAAGCGCCATTGGCTATTGCATCTGTTATTCGTTGTGTAAACGCACACTTTGATAAAAAAATGGATGGCAATAATGTTGAGATTAACGAGTTTGGTAACTTCTTTGGCACCGAAGATTTTAAAGAAGGAACACAAGCATTTTTAGAAAAACGTACTGCAAGTTTTAAAGGGTAAAAGTATTATGAATAGCGGAACCTTAAGTATTCAAGAAAACACAATTGGCCTAAAAGAAAAGCTAATTCATCACCCCTTATACCAGCGTGTTCATCATCCTGATGATATCAGTATGTTTATGGAACACCATGTTTTTGCAGTTTGGGACTTTATGAGTTTACTCAAAAGTTTACAAGTGCATTTAACCAATGTTTCAGTTCCGTGGTTTCCTGTTGGAACCGCATCAACAAGGTTTTTAATAAACGAGATTGTTGTTGGTGAAGAAAGTGATGTTGATGAATTTGGAGAGCGAACAAGTCATTATGAATTGTACTTAAAGAGCATGCAACAAGCCGGTGCCAATACAAAAATTATTGAAAATTTTGTAGAAATATTGCGAAGCGGAACCCTTATTGATAGTGCAATTGATGAAATAAAAGTGGCACCTGTAAGGCAATTCGTTAGAACAACTTTTGATGTTATTGCAACCCAAAAGCCACATGTAATAGCAGCAGTATTTACATTTGGTAGAGAAGATTTAATACCATCTATGTTTATTGGTTTGGTGAATGATCTTAACCAAAAAAGTAATGGTCAATTCAGCACCTTTAAATACTATTTAGAAAGACATATTGAAGTTGATGGGGATCATCACAGCCATCTTGCATTAGCTATGACAGAAGAGCTTTGCGGAAATGACGAAACAAAAATTGCTGAAGCTGCATTTTGGGTGAAGAAAAGTATGCAAGCAAGAATTGAACTTTGGGACGGAATATTGCATTCTTTACCGGAACAATCTAAAGGATAAAAAATTTAAATCGCAAAAAGCCCCAAATGAGTAAATCAAATGGGGCTTTTTTATTTAGTATTTTACCTTAAGTACTAAGGGAACTTAGGAAACTTTTTAAAGTCTGGTTTGCGTTTTTCCAAGAAAGAGTTTTTACCTTCTTTGGCTTCATCGCTCAGGTAATATAACAATGTACTGTTACCTGCTAACTCTTGTATACCGGCTTGTCCGTCTAACTCGGCATTAAATGCACTCTTTAACATTCGTAATGCAATAGGGCTTTTTTCCATGATTTTACGGCACCAATCTAAAGTTGCATCTTCTAGCATTTCTAATGGAACAACTTTATTCACCAAACCCATATCTAATGCTTCTTGCGCATTGTATTGGTCGCATAAAAACCAAATTTCACGTGCCTTTTTCTGCCCAACCAAACGAGCCAAATAACCTGCACCAAATCCACCATCAAAGCTACCCACTTTTGGTCCGGTTTGGCCAAACTTAGCATTTTCGGCAGCAATAGTTATATCGCAAATTACATGCAAAACGTGTCCGCCACCAATTGCGTAACCAGCCACCATTGCAATAACTGGCTTAGGTATTCTGCGAATTTGCATTTGTAAATCCAACACATTTAAACGAGGCACACCATCATCGCCAACATAACCACCATGGCCACGTATACTTTGATCGCCACCACTACAAAATGCTTTTCCACCTTCACCTGTTAAGATTACACAGTACACATTCTCATCTTGGCGGGCTAATTCCATAGCTTCACTCATTTCCTTTACGGTTAATGGGGTAAAGGCGTTATGCTTTTCAGGGCGGTTGATACTAATTTTAGCTACACCTTCAAAAAAAGAATATTTAATTTCTTGATATTCTTTAATGGTTTGCCAAGCATATTTACTTTCCATGTTGTTATCTTTATTTTATAGTTTTATCTTTTTAAAAGCTTCGAATATTTTAGCGTTTTTCTTCATTTCAAACTTTAATTCTAATACTGCAGCACCATTTGTTGGTTGAAAAAACTGATTGAGTACTTTATTTAAGTTGCTGTAAGATTCGCAAAAGTAATAATCTAATCCATTATCAACAGCAACAGATTTTACATTGTGTTGGTGCGGTGTAGTAAACAAGTGTGTAAACTGTTTATGATGAGTTGGTCCGTCAATTAAAGTAAATATTCCACCACCACCATTATTAAAAACAACCACACGTAAATTTTGAGGAATATCATTCAACCAAAATGCATTTTTATCATATAAAAAGGCAATATCTCCAGTTATTAAAATAGTAGGTCTTAAATTTACTTTTGCAGCACCTAAAGCAGTGCTTGTACAACCATCTATACCACTTGTTCCTCTATTGCTATTTACAAGCCAACTTTTGTTTAACATATCAAGCCAACTAAAATAACGCACCACGCTACTATTAGCCAATTGTAAATTAGAACAATCAGGAATATGATTTAATAAATAGTGCGTTACATGTATTTCACTCCAAATAGGTTTTTGTACAAATGCGGTAATTTTTTTTTCAATATCCAAAGAAGCTTTTTTCCATTTTTTGATAAACATTGAATCAAGCTTTTGATTATTATTCCGCTTAATCGAAGCTATCTGCTGTAATGTTTCAAAAACATCAACCCTTAAGAATTTGGTAACGTTGTTATATGTATTAATTTGCTCAGGCTCTTGTTGAATACGAAAATGCCAAGTAGGTTTTTGTTGCTTTAGCCAGTTTTTTAGACTTTTTGATAATACAGGACCACCAAAGCTTATCAATAAATCAGGTGATAGTTCTTTTAGTAATTTATCATCAACTGCAGCAAGTAATTTATCTACATGGTGCACATTGGCCATAGCATGTTTATTACTCACAACATCTGCAATAATTACCACATCTGCTTGATCCTTTAATGCCAATAATGGTGTAATCCATTTATCGTGCATAGCTCCCTGCCCTATTAAAATTATCTTTTTCGGTGCACTAATCCATGCTTGTTCTAGTTGTAAAAAGTCATTATTAGAAATACCTTCTATTGGCTTATATACGTGACTAGTTAACCACTTGAGAATACTTTTTTCAAGCTTTTGAATGTGGTTGGGCAAAATAGCTTTTGGATAAAGGGGTTCTTTTAACGGTACATTAATATGTACTGGTCCTTTTGCAGGGAAAGTTGTTAATCCAATTGCTTCGGCTACTAAAACTGTTGTTTCACGATGATTTTCAGCCCCATGAGGGTAACAACTAAGTTGATAAAAGGCCCTAACGTGGTGCGCAAATAGGTTTTTCTGATTAATCATTTGCCCATCTTGTTGGTCAAGTAAATCATCAGGGCGATCAGCTGTAAGTAATAAAAGCGGTATTTTTTGATAAAAAGCCTCAGCTACAGCTGGGTAATAATTAGCTGCAGCTGTTCCAGAGGTACAAATTAGCACAACAGGTATTTGTTTTTGTTGGGCCATACCCATGGCCATATAAGCAGCACTCCTCTCATCAATAGCAACATGAATGATAAAATTATGATGCTGAGCAAAAGCCAAAACCAAAGGCGCAGAACGGGATCCGGGACTGATTACCACATGTTTAATACCAAGTAAACCACAAGTTATGGCTATAGCGTGTACGTGTTGCTGCATAATTTTAAGACTGCAAATATTAAACTAAAAGAGCATACGTTTAGTTTTGTAAACAGTACACCAAAAATATCGTTTACATTGGGGTTTGAAAAACAAAATGATTTTCTATTTTTGAAAAACCGATAACGACAACTTAATTGAGTTATATAGCAACAAACAGAGAATGAAAAAAGTAATCCTATTATTTGTATTTAGTGTGATAAGTATGGTGGGCTTTGGTCAAATACAGAACCCGGAAGAAACAAGTGATCCACAAACAAGCGAGACCCCTGATAGCACGAAACAGGAAGAGCAGCAATATGACGAAAATGGCAATCCGATAGAACCCGCTCAAGATGCTGGGGTTTTAGCAAAACCATTTGAACGTATTGTATTAAACATAGATTCAGTAACTAATCTAATTACCTACTTAGGTGTTGTTGAACAAGAAGAAACTGGATCAGATTCTTTATATGTTAGGGCTAAACGATGGGCTCAATTAAGATTTAGTAAAAACGAGAAAACGTTATTTGAAATTGATAAGAAAAATCAAAAGTTAGTGATTAACGGAGTAATTACTGCATACAACTACAGTAGTAAGTACACTAAACGACCAATTGGTAAGCATCAATTTAAAGTTACAGTTTGGATAAAAGAAGGACGTTACAAATACCAAATAAGTAATTTGGTTCATGAAGGTATTAAACCTAATAACGGTAATGCTATTCGTAATTATTTTGAATTCTACTATACATCACCCAAATCAGTAAAAACCTATGATAAAGTATTGCGTGACGCGGATACTGATATTAAAAGGTTAATGGAAGATTTCACCAAACACATGAAAGACCCTATTATTGTAGATGAAGAAGATTGGTAGTAGATATTAAAAACCAAAAAAAATGCCTCGTTAGATAATTACTACGAGGCATTTTTTTTACTGTATATATTTTGTGGTGATCCTTTCTAATAAATTCTTTTTCCAACTCACTAGGAATACTCCCAAAAAAATAACCATAACATAAATAAGTTTTTCAAGCGTAAGCATGTCCTTACCCGATAAAACAGCAATTAAAGTAGCCAATACAGGTTGTAGGTAAATATAACTTCCAACTAAAGACGAACTAGCCTTACGTAGGGCATAAGCATTTAGTACATAAGTTAAAAATGTAGAGCCAATTGTTACAAAAGCCACAAATAGCCATATTTTGGGAGTAAAATTATTGAAGTTAATTTCCATAAACTCACCTGCACCAAAAGGCAAAACCACTAACCAACCGAATAAAAAACTCCACATAGTAACCGTTAGTGGGTGATACTTTTGCATAAGCGACTTAGCATATACAAGATAAAATGCATAAATAATGGCATTGGCTGTAACCATAACATCTCCCCAAATTGTTTGCCCGCTAAAGTTAAAACTTGCCCCACCCATTAATAATACTGCACCAAATGCCGCAATTAAAATACCAATAACTTTTTGATAGGTGATTTTTTCTTTTAAATATAAAGCAGCAAATACTACAACAAATATTGGGGTATTCATCATTAGTACTGCGCCATTAATTGGTGTTGTGATTGAAAGTCCTTTGAAAAAAAGCAGCATATTAAAAGCAACGCCAAATAACGCACTCACAAAAAGTTGTTTCATATCGCGCCAATCAGTAATTTTTGTTTTGATAAATATCGAATGGAAAACAAATATGAATATAGCGGCTACAGAAACACGCATCAATATGAATGCAAAAGGCTGAATATATGTTGGCATCACCTGTTTTGCAATGGTAAATGTAGCACCATAAATCAACGATACGGTAAACAGCGCTAAGTGCACTTTAAGGTTTGAATTCATGTTTAATTGATCAGTTCGTTGTAGTGTTGTTGTTCTGCTCTCACAAAATCGAACTCACGTGACTCTTTTATAAACCTAATGCTTAAAAGTACAGCTGAAAAGGTAAGTCCTAAACTCAAACCAAACCATATGCCATACAACCCTAGGTTAAAGTATTTTGCCAATACCCAACCAATAGGAATACCTATAACCC
This sequence comes from Bacteroidota bacterium, assembly GCA_027482225.1. GTDB lineage: Bacteria > Bacteroidota > Bacteroidia > UKL13-3 > UKL13-3 > UBA6183. Next base: position 12,777 of record JAIXWD010000009.1, on the reverse strand, counting down.
AATAGGCAATAACGGTAAATACTGTTGGAATTTTGGTATCGTTAATACCACGTAAAATACCTAAACTTACACATTGCACGCCATCACTTAATTGAAACAATGCAGCTATTAAAAGTAAATTTGCAGCCATACCGCCTACCAATACATCATCAATATATAAGCCTACAAAAAAGGTATTAAAAATTGAGAATAAAACAGCAGTTCCACCCATATATAAAATGCTCATAATTAATGCAGCCTTACCCGACATCATTAAATCTTTTTTATTTTTTCGTCCCCACGCATCACCAACAGCAATACTTCCTCCAGTTGATAATCCAGTAGCCACCATGTATGTTACAGATGCCAGGTTAATGGCGATTTGATGTGCAGCCAATTGTTCTTTTCCAAACCAACCAATCATAATTGCTGCAGACGCGAATGCTCCAACTTCAAAAAAGTATTGCATGCCAGAAGGAAGACCTATGCGGAAAATCTCTTTAAAGAAAAATAAGCCTCCATTGTTGTCTTTTACTTTTAGCCATTTCTTATAAATACTTCCCCTGATTATATAAACAAACATCGCCAAAGCCATCATTAATCGTGTAAATGAAGTAGCATAACCTGCACCATCAAGCTCCAGGCGAGGAAAGCCAAACTTGCCATAAATCAACACCCAATTTAAAAAAACATTTAACAATAAGCCCGCTATGGTTATTACTGCTGATGGCTTGGTGATTGATAATCCATCGCTGAATTGTTTTATACCCGTGAATAATAACATAAACACGGTACCAGCGTTTAAAATATGTAAATATGATTTGGTTAAAAGAGTTACTTCCTCACTTTGTCCAAACCACTCTAAATTAAAAGTTAAAACCATAAGCACACTCGATACAAAAGCACTTAAAGCCAACGAAGCCCAAATGCTTTGTCCAAATAATATAGCTGTTTCGTTACTGTGACCTGCACCTTTAGCCTTTGCAACAATTGCTGAAACTGCAGATAACGTTCCTATACCGATGATAGAAACCAGAAAATAAACAGAGTTAGCTAAACCTGCAGCCGCCAAGTTTGTGGCATTAATATTACCAATCATTACCACATCGGCAACACCCATCAACACAATACCAATTTGACCGATAATAATGGGGTAACTAAGTCTTAAAATTTGAGTAAAATAGGGTTTATATGTTTTGAACATCTGTTTATAAACTAGGCTGTAAAGATAAGATATTAGTTGATGGCTTCTAAAAATTGATATGATAATCCTTATTTATTTTCTTAGAATAATTAAATAGATATCTACTATTAAGATGGTTATAAATAATATTGCTATTTAAATAAATAGACCACGATAAAAATTATCTATTATTCCCTACGCTCACCAATTTGTTGGCGCCACATCGCATAATACAAACCTTTCTCATTTAATAAATCTTGGTGTTTCCCCATTTCAATTACAACACCCTTTTCTAACACAAAAATTCTATCAGCATGCATAATGGTTGATAATCGATGTGCTATTAAAACTGTTATACTATCCTTTTTATCTGAAATGTTTTTTATGGTATCAGAAATAGACGCCTCTGTGATGGAATCGAGTGCTGAGGTTGCTTCATCAAAAACCATGATACGCGGATTACGTAACAAAGCACGTGCAATTGACAAACGTTGCTTTTCGCCACCACTTAATTTCATTCCTCCCTCTCCTATCATTGTATCTAAGCCATTTTCGCTACGTTTTATAATATTGCTACAAGCAGATTTTTCCAATACATCCTCTAACTCTGCATCGGTTGCATCAGGTTTAACAAACAATAAATTTTCTTTTATAGTACCTGAAAACAATTGAGTATCTTGTGTAACAAAGCCAAGTTGCTGTTGCAGTTCATCTTTATCAATATCGGTTGAAAGAATGTTGTTGTATGAAATACTGCCCGAATTTGGCGAATACAATCCAACCAGTAATTTAACTAAAGTGCTTTTCCCACTACCGCTTGGGCCAACAAAAGCAATGGTTTCACCTTTATTTACATCAAAGCTAATTTTACTCACTGCATCATATACGGAAGACTTATGCCTAAAAACCACATCATTAAAACGCATGTTTTGTATGGTGCCAAGATGCTTTGGTGATGAAGGCTTAGGCTCTAGACGTGTATTCATGATTTGCTCAAAATTGGCCAAGGAAGCTTCTGCTTCTCGGTAACTGATGATTACATTACCCACCTCTTGTAAAGGACCAAAAATAAAGAATGAATAAAATTGTAAAGTAATGATTTCGCCTACACTTAATTGTCCTTCAAATATCAAATACAAAAGCATAAACAATATAGACTGCCTAAGTAAGTTAACCAAAGTACCCTGTATAAAAGAGATACTACGTATATCGCGAACCTTTTTTAACTCCAATTGCAATATTTTTTTTGTTGCTGCATTTAATCGGTTGGTTTCTTGGTTGGTTAAACCTAAACTTTTCACCAATTCAATATTACGCAAGCTTTCAGTTGTACTTCCAGCAAGCATGCGTGTTTCAAGAACAATATTAGTCTGTACTTTTTTAACGCGCTTTGATAAATAATTGGTAATAATACTTAATGATGTTGCAGCAACTATATAAATTACAATTAATCCACCATTTACATTTATGGCGTATATCATCACAAATACGATACCCACGAGCGAGGCAAAAAGAATATTCACAAAACTCATTATAAACTTTTCCGTATCAATCCTTACTTTTTGTAAAATGTTTAACGTTTCGCCACTACGTTGGTCTTCGAACTCGCTAAATGGGATTTGTAATGTATGTTTTAAGCCATCAGTGTAAATGTCTGCACCTAGTTTTTGTATCACTAAGTTAACGGTATAGTCTTGAAAAGCCTTTGCAATACGACTTACCATTGCCACGCCAATAGCCGCTAAAATTAATAACCCTGCCCCTTTTATAAATTGACTTTGGGTAAAAGATGATGCATGTTGGGCGTATTGATCAATTATTTTCCCGTAAATTAGTGGATCGAGTAAAGAAAAAACCTGGTTAATAGTGGCAAATAACATGGATAAGCCAACTAACTTTTTATATCGCTTAAGGTAAGTAACAAGTATTTTCATTGATAAAATTAAGGGTACAAGTTTACATCATAATAAACACAATATTTTTATTATTCAGGTTAACAAGTAAAAGTGATTTTATTTCCAATGGCTCAAATATTCCTTACTTAAATCAACGTAAGATTGTGCATTTCGTTTCACTTTTTCGATGTGCTCGGGAGATAATTTCTTGACTACTTTACCAGGAGCGCCCATAACAATACTATAATCAGGTATTACCATTCCCTCTGTTACTAGTGCATGAGCACCAATTATACAAAAATCACCTATCGTTGCTCCATTTAAAACAGTTGCATGCATACCTACTAGCACATGATTTCCAAGCTTTGCACCATGCACTATTGCACCATGTCCAACAATACAATCATGACCAATTTGTGTAGGGAAACCCGGATCAACATGAACAACCGCATTTTCTTGAATATTGCTTCTGTTCCCAACGGTAATCAAATCACCATCACCACGCAATACGGCACCAAACCATACCGAACACTCATCACCTAAAGTTACCAATCCAAAAACGCGTGCTGTATCAGCAATCCAAACATCATGACCCTTTTTTATGGGTGTTTGTAAAATTTGTTGTAGGTTTTTCATTATTACACAAAGTAAATACTTGAACACTAAACCAAGTATCATTTATTTTTTAAATTATTCAACATGTTCGTTATTTGCTAGAGTTATGAAATCAGTAATTATAAAAAATATCAAAGCGCTTTACGGCATTATTAATGATGCATCTATACAAAAAAAATCAGGAACAGAAATGTCCCATCTTGATGCCATTGAAAATGCATACTTAATTATTAAAGATGGTATTATTACTGATTTTGGCAGCATGAATAATTTGCCTGAAATATCATTGCCAAGCATCGATACCAATAATGGATATGTATTACCTTGCTTTATTGACTCGCACACGCATATCGTTTTTGCAAAAAGCAGAGAAGAAGAATTTGTGATGCGCATAAAAGGTAAAAGTTATGAAGAGATTGCTGAAGCTGGTGGAGGCATTTTAAACTCTGCGCGAAAACTACAAGCCATGAGTGAAGACGAATTATTTGAAAGTGCAAAAGCCAGATTGTTTGAAGTAATAAAATACGGAACAGGTGCCATTGAAATAAAAAGTGGATATGGGCTTACTGTTGATGATGAACTGAAGATGTTGCGCGTGATTAAACGTTTAAAAGCTATTTCGCCCATAACTATTAAAGCAACCTTTTTAGGCGCACATGCTATACCTACAGAGTTCAAACAAAACCGAGAAGCATATATTAATTTGGTTATAAATGTGATGTTGCCGAAAATTTCTGCCGAAAGTTTAGCTGACTATTGTGATGTATTTTGTGACCAAGGATTTTTTACTGTGGATGAAACTGAACGAATTCTTATTACAGCGAAACAATATGGTTTAAAAGCAAAAATACATGGCAACGAATTGGGCTATACCGGTGGTGTGCAAGTTGCAGTTAAACACCAAGCATTAAGCGTTGACCACTTAGAGTATACTGGAGAAGCAGAAATTGCCAGCTTAAAAAACGGAAATACCATGCCAGTTGGGTTGCCCAATTGTTCTTTCTTTTTAGGCATACCTTATGCACCAGGTAGGCAAATAATTGATGCAGGTTTACCGTTTTGTTTAGCCAGTGATTACAATCCAGGCTCATCGCCAAATGGACGTATGAGTTTTGTAGTTTCTTTAGCTTGTACCCAAATGAAACTAACACCCGAAGAAGCCATCAATGCAACTACAATTAACGGAGCCTATGCACTAGAATTAAGTCATACACACGGTAGTATTACAAAAGGTAAATTGGGCAATGTTATCATCACAAAACCAATACCATCAATTGCGTTTATACCTTATAGTTTTGGTGTTGATATGATTGACAAAGTTATTATTGCAGGAGTTGAAATAAACTAGCCATGTACAAACACGAATTTAATAATATTGATTTTTCTGAACAAAAATTATCAGACTACGAATACGAAAATTGTACTTTTAACAACTGTATTTTTAACAGCATAAAAGGTATAACCTTTAATGATTGTAAGTTTATAAATTGTAATTTTAGTAACGCAAACATTGATTTGTGTATACTTAACGAATGCCATTTTACAGATTGTAAACTTATAGGACTAAACTTTAACCGAATTAAAGATTTTGGATTTTGCATAACTTTAAACAATTGTAACCTGAGCTATACAACTTTTGAAAGGAAAAAACTGAATAAAAGTAGTTTCAAGGATTGTTTAATGAAAGGTGTAAACTTCAACCAAACAGACCTTTCATCATCCAAAATAACAAATTGTGATTTTAGTGAGGCTTTGTTCGAACAAACCAATTTAGAATCAGTTGACTTTACCACCAACATTAATTTTTTGATAGATCCTAAAGTTAACAATGTAAAAAGAACAAAATTTTCTCGACACAACTTAAGTGGTTTGCTTTATCGATATCCTATTATAATTGAATAATAAATTTATATTTACATCCGATGAAAAAAATACTCTTTAGCATTTTTGTGGTAATAGGATTTACCGCTAATGCGCAATTCAGTATCAAAAATGGTGGCCATTGTTTTACCATGAGTATACCTGATTATATGGTTAAAGCATACGATTTAAATGATGTTGCCTTATTACAGTATCAAAGTGCTATTAAGGACGCCTATGTAGTAGTTATAGAAGATGCTAAAGACCACCTAGAAGCAGTTGGTATGAAGTATAATAATCCTACTGATTTTTTAAACTCCTTCACGGAAGATTACATGAAAGACGCTAAAGGAAGAAAATTAGGATCAGTTAATTCGTCAGAGAAAAACGGAAACAAACATGCACAAACTGAGTTAACATGGAAGGACAAAGATGGAGAATATTTCATGTTAATTACTGTTACAGAAACTAATGGTCATTTTTATAAAACACTTTGTTGGACGTCATTAAAGAATAAAGAATCTCTTTTGTCAGATTTTGATACCATGGCCAAATCCATAAAGGAATAAACCTACTTAAATATCAAAACAAAAATGCCCAACCAGTTTAATTCTGATTGGGCATTTTTTGTAAAGAAACAAATTACTATTTATAGCTTTATACCTAAATTCCAAAATATAAAACTATACATGTCTGTGGCGTCTTCAATTAATTTACTCGTTGGTTTACCTGCACCATGTCCCGCTTTTTTATCAATTCTAATTAATATAGAATTTCCAGTTGGTAGCTGTTTGCTTTGCAATTCTGCTGCGAATTTAAAACTATGTGCTGGCACTACTCGGTCGTCATGATCTGCAGTCATAATCATGGTTGCTGGATAATTAACAGCTGCCTTCACATTGTGTAATGGTGAGTATTTTATTAAATAATCAAACTGTTCTTTTTTATCACTGCTGCCATATTCCACTGCCCAACCCCAACCAATTGTGTACTTATGGTATTTTAACATATCCAATACACCAACAGCGGGCAAGGCCACTTTAAATAACTCAGGTCTTTGTGTCATGCAAGCACCAACCAACAACCCACCATTGCTTCCACCATTAATGGCTAGTTTATCAGATGAAGTATATTTCTCATTAATTAAAAACTCTGCTGCAGCAATAAAATCATCAAATACATTTTGTTTTTTCTCTAACATACCCGCCTTATGCCAATCTTCGCCATACTCCCCTCCACCACGTAAATTAGCTATGGCATACACTCCACCATTTTCTAAAAACATAATTCGCGAAACACTAAAAGATGGTGTTAAAGAAATATTAAATCCTCCATATGCATAAAGTAATGTAGGGTTATTTCCATCCAATTTCAAACCCTTTTTATGCATAATAAACATTGGAACTTTAGTTCCATCTTTTGATGGGTAAAAAACCTGTTTAGTTTCAAAATCATTGGCATTAAACTTTACTTCTGTTTTCCTAAATAACTCAGATTTACTAGTGCTTAAATCATAACGGTAAATTTCTCCCGGATTTATAAATGAAGTAAAGGTATAAAATGCTTCTTTATCATCTTTTTTACCGCTTATTCCACTCGCAGTTCCGATACCCGGAAGTATTATTTCTTTTTTATTTTGTCCGTTTATATCATAACTATACAAACGTGTGCTGGCATCTTTTAAATAAGTAGCAAATAATTTACCTCCACAAGTTGAAACACCCTCTAATAAATCAGATCCTTGAGGAATAATATCTTTCCAGTTTTTAGCATCAGCATTTAATGGGTCAACCAAAACCAAACGATAACGTGGAGCACTGAAATCGGTTAAGGCTAAAATTCTATCGCCAATATTATCAACAACATTATAGTTGTTATCAAACCCTTTAAACAAAGTAATGAATTTAGAATTTGGTTGAATTAAGTCGCGCACCAAAATTTCAGCGCCACTAGTTCCTTCACTAACATTTATAAATAAATACCTTTCATCTTCGGTTACACTGGCATTAAAATAACGTAAAGGATGTGACTTATCTTCATAAATCAGTTTATCATCTTGTTGTGATTTCCCTAACTCGTGATAATAAATTTTCATGTATTCGTTGGCATTACTGTATTCTTTACCTTTAGTGGGTTCATCATAACGGCTATAATAAAACCCATTTTTGTGCCAAGTAGCACCACTAAATTTAACCCATTTAATATCATCGCTAGTTTTTTGTTTGGTTGATACATCCATAACAAAAATCTCGTTCCAATCGCTACCACTCTGTGCAATACCTACAGCACAAAATTTATGGTCTTTACTAAATGTTAAGCTAGCCAATGATGAAGTTCCATCAGCACTTAGTTTATTTGGATCAAGAAAAATTTCAGTTGTACCACTTATTCCTTTTTGGCGATACAGTACACTTTGATTTTGAAGTCCATCATTTTTAAAAAAATAATAATAATCACCATCTTTAAATGGAGAACCATATTTAGGATAATTCCAGATTTCTGTTAATCTTGATTTTATTTTATCTCTAAAAGGAATTTGCGACAAGTAATTTTGAGTTGTTTTATTTTGCTCATCAACCCAACTAATCACATCAATTGCAGTATCATTTTCAAGCCATTGGTAGGGGTCGCTAATTTTAGTGCCAAAGTAATCATCAACTACGTTTCCCTTTTTAGTTTCAGGGTATGTATTATATATCATTTTGTTTTGCGCAGTAAGTTTATTTCCAATATTAACAAAGGAAATAGCCAATATTAGGGTAATTTTTTTCATTGGTGTTGTTGTAAATTTACTTTAGGTGAGTAATATCATTAGACTTTAATAATTCGAATTTTGCACCATCATATTGCAAATGATACAAACATAAATTAGTATGCTGAAATTGTTCCATTTTAGTTAATGACTCACCTAACATCAAACATAAGAAACTTTTCATAGCACGACCATGCATACAAATTAGTAATACCTCTTCTTCACTATTAATTATTTGATTTAATGCAATTTTTTGCCGCTCTTGCATCTCCAGAGGGCTTTCTCCGTTTGTTATTTTAGCTTGTAAATATCCTTTATTCCACATCTGTACGGTTTCCCAATAGATTGCTTTTTGTTCGGGAGTTTGTAGTTTACCTTCAAAGTCGCCCCAACTAATTTCATTCAATTCTGGCAATATAGAATGTTTAATGCCATTATTAATAAAAGCCTCTACGCTTTGATGAGTGCGAATTAAAGATGAGGTGAAGATGTGTTGAAAAGGAATTTTATGGTAATATTCGTAAAATTTTTGTGCTTGCAGGCGACCTAATGCGTTAAGTTCCTTATCAACACCGCTACCTTGTACTATATTTTGACGATTAAAATCTGTTTCGCCATGACGTACAATAAAAAGTTGTTTTGTAACCATGAGTAAAACAAATTTGCAGCTTTTATTTAATATAATAAGATTATTTTCATTGAAACTATTTTAACATAATTATCTTTTTACTAAAATCGTTAAGCACTTACCTTTTTAATGACTTAATTTGTATCAAAATTAATAAAATGGCTTTTGTAAACATGGAAGGTGTAACCCTTCATGAGATTAATAAACGAAATGAAAATACCATGTCTGAGTACATTGGTATAGAGTTTATAGAATTTGGCGAAGACTATTTAACTGCCCGTATGCCAATAGACCACAGAACAGTTCAGCCATTAAGAATTGTAAATGGAGGTGCCTATTGCGTATTAGCCGAAACAGTAGGTAGTTTGGCCGCCAACCTTGCTTTAGATAGAACTAAATTTGTTGCCGTTGGATTAGATATTAATGCAAATCATGTTCGAAGTGCACACGAAGGGAATGGTTATGTATTTGGTACTGCCAGGCCCATTCACTTAGGAAAAACAACACATGTTTGGGAAATAAAAATTACCGATAAAAATGGTAAACTTAACTGCATAAGCCGACTAACAATGGCTGTCATAGAAATAAAAAAAGATGAACGAGGATTTAATCCACCAAAGGTTTAATGAAGCCAAACAAATAGGCTGTAATTTTGCCGCAATGCGATTACCTAAAAGTAATGACGCTTATTATTTTTATGCTTCAGAAACCCCAAAAATGCAAAGAGTAGCGTATCAACAAGCTCTAGATAGACCATTGTTTTTTGGATCGCCATATGGTGCAGGTGATAAAGCTTACACTTTTAATAGTGATGCCGTATACAAAAATAACAGCTGTATTTTCGGCCAATTACCTGCCACCCAAAATACATCTGATTCATTCTTTGAAAAGAAATTAAAACAAAATTTCTATGCTGATCAAACTACCTATACTGAATATGTAGATAACATTGTTTTAAATATAAAATTAGATAAGTTTGATAAAGTAGTTGCCGCTAGGTGTGAACAAAGTGATTTTAAAGAAGAATTAGATGCTGCGCAACTGTTTATTGATGCTGCAACTAAATACCCCGATGCTGCAGTTTATTTTTTTAAAATAAATGATGTTGGCTGTTGGATTGGAGCTACCCCAGAAAAACTATTATCTGTTACAAACAATACGATTGAAACAGTTGCTTTAGCTGGAACAATTCCTGCAGATGGAAATATGGCTTGGACCAATAAAGAACATGACGAACAAGGGATGATAGAATTCTTTATTGGTAATATATTAAAACAACATGGCTTTAAAAGGTATACACTTACTGATGTTGAAACCATTACAGCTGGAGAATTAAGCCACCTGCGCAGTATATTTAATGCTAAACTTACTCCTGATTTATTGAAAACCAAACTACATAAATTACTCGGAGATTTAAATCCAACTCCTGCAGTTTGTGGTTTGCCTCAGTTTGAAGCAAGTTTATTTATTGCTGAAAACGAAAAAATGGAACGTAGGTTTTATAGCGGCTTTATAGGTATGCAGTGGCCAAGTAATAATTTTGAATTATTTGTTAATTTAAGATGTGCCGAACTCTTCAGAAACAATGCACTTTTGTATGCAGGAGCAGGTATTACAATGGCAAGTTCTCCTATTAAAGAATGGGAAGAAACTCAAAGAAAGCTAAACACAGTAAAATCTTTGTTTAAATAATAATTATTCTTTTTCGTACCCACTTATTACCATTACTATTTCACCCTTCGGAGGTTTTACTTCGTAATACGTTATCAGCTCATTAATTGTACCATTAACTGTTTCTTCAAACATTTTAGTTAACTCTCTGGATACAGAAGCTTGTCTATCACCTCCAAAAAACTCTTTCAGCTGCTTTAAACACTTAACCAATCTGTGTGGAGATTCATATAAAATAATTGTTCGTATTTCTTTACTTAATTCCCTTATTTTAGTTTGACGACCTTTCTTGTCTGGTAAAAAACCTTCAAAACAAAAACTATTGGAAGGCAAACCACTTTTAACCAAAGCAGGAACAAAAGCTGTTGCACCTGGTAAACACTCAACAGATATTTTTTCCCTCAAACATTCTCGTACCAATAAGAAACCAGGATCACTAATGGCAGGCGTGCCTGCATCACTTACAAGTGCTATAACTTTACCAGATTGAAGCATATCAATAAACCGACTTAGCTCGCGGTGCTCATTGTGCATGTGATAGGGTATTAGCTGCTTATCAATTACATAATGCTTCAATAGTTTAATACTTTGCCTTGTGTCTTCAGCCAAAATAGCATCTACCTCCTTTAAAATACGAAGTGCCCTTAGCGTAATATCTTCTAAGTTCCCTATTGGCGTTGGCACCAAATAAAGTTTACCGCTCATACGTGCAATATACTATCATTCACAAAATATTATATCATTGCTCATAAAAGCGCTAAAAACCTGTGAAAAGTTTTAACCCATTTATTTTTTAATTCATCTACAACACTTAATTTAGCCAAAAATTAACAACCTATTAGTTATGAATTTTCCTGATAATTTATTGTACACAAAAGACCATGAGTGGGTACGCATTGAAGGCGACACTGCTTTTATTGGAATCACAGACTTTGCTCAACATGAGTTAGGTGACATTGTTTACGTTGACATCAACACTATTGGCAAATCAGTTGGCCAGCATGATGTTTTTGGAACCGTAGAAGCAGTTAAAACTGTTTCTGATTTATTTTCTCCTTTAAGCGGAACTGTTACAGAGTTTAATAACGCACTAGAAAGCGCACCGGAATTAGTAAATAGTGATGCTTATGGTGAAGGATGGATGGTTAAGATAACAGGGTTTAACCAAGAAGAGGTTTCAGGATTAATGAATGTTACTGACTACAAAACATTAGTTGGAGCTTAATTTTTTTAATACATAATACTCTAAACGCCCTCAGTTTAAATTACTGATGGCGTTTTTTTATGAAGTTATAATGGTTTATAATAAAAAAGCCCGATTCAATATTGAAACGGGCTTTTTTATTAAGTTTTATTATAATTAATTTTTACTTCACTGTAACACGTTGTGTGTATTGCTTGCCATTGTTAATCAACTGCAATAAGTAAATACCCGATGGTAATCCTTCTGCATCAATCTCTGCTGTTTTACCTTGCATGTTGATGCTTTCGTTATATACTTTAGCGCCTAATATATTGTATAAGGTAACCTCTGTTTTGCCCATCATTGTTTCTTTGGTATTAACATTAAACTTACCCGTATTTGGGTTCGGATAAATACTTAAACTAGTTGAGTTTGTAACTTCATCTAGTGATGTTACCAAAACACGAACATTACGTTCTACTGTTGCTGAAACATTACCAGCTTGATCTATCACTTTATAACGTACGTATTTCCATCCGCTTAACTCTGCCCATAATGTATCATTACGTTTGCCTAAATCACTTGTTATAACTACAGAAGGACGCAATTGTTCGTCTGTCTCATAATTATCTGTAATACGGAAACCCGGTTCTACATAATCATGGAATCGTGACATATCTAATGGGTTACTACCCAATATCTCTATCACTGGTGCAACGCGGTCTACCACATTTACTTGTCTTACCACATTGGTCGAGTTGTTCGAACCATCTCTTACCGTGTAAGTTATTGTGTATGTACCTAATTTATTTACATCCACCTTGTTGTCTACTATGCGTATCAAGCTGTTCTCTGAGTAATAGTTATCGCTCGCATTTACTCCCGGATCTGTGTAGTTCTGATTGTATACATCTACTATCAATGGGTTTTGACCCAATAAACTTACTACTGGTGATATCGTGTCTTGTACATCTATTTGTACCTGACGTGGTGGCGTGCAATTGTTTAATG
>JAIXWD010000007.1 GCA_027482225.1 Bacteroidota bacterium | reverse complement strand
TACATGAATCGTGGCAAACAGTTTTTTCCGCTAATCAAAGAATACCTGGAGAATGAAATTGGTTATCAGCGTGGTGTCATGTATGATAAAACCAAAGTGGATGAAGTAGAAATCATCAGTTCTGAAATCAACGATACCCGCAAGGAAACAATCAAAGAGGCATTCCTGGACGGTGTGGTGAAAATCATCATTGGTACTGCGACTATCCGTGAGGGTATTGATTTGCAGAAACGAGGAACGGTGATTTACAACTGCTATCCGGAATGGAATCCAACCGACATCCGTCAGCTCGAAGGGCGTATTTGGAGACAAGGTAATCAGTTCAGCTATGTGCGAATCGTGATGCCACTGATCCAGGATTCAATGGATGTATTCGTATTCCAAAAGCTCGAAGAAAAGACCTCTCGTATCAATGACATTTGGTTCCGTGGAGACCGTGGAAATGTGCTCGACCTTGAGAGCCTGGATCCGGAAGAAATTAAGCTCGCACTCATTACCGATGTGGATCGCTTGGTGAAGATGTTTTTCGACCAGGAGAAAGAGCAGCTCAATCGTGAATACAGAAAATTAGGAACCGCAATTGAGGCTATCAAGGAAGTACAGAGCGACATCAAGGACTACAATGAATACCGGACAAAGAGCCTAGAAGCCATCCGTGGATTTCATACCTCCCTACTCAACAGTGACTTCCTGAAGGAAATTCCGAAGGTGGCCGAGGACGGTGAAATTCAGAACAAGCAGGTCAAAAAAGCCAAGGAGCTTAAAGAGGAAATTGAAGCCCTTCTCAACGGAACCGAACAGGCCGACAAGGACATCCTTTCCCTAGGGCGTAAAATCGAAAATAGCTACCCGGTACTTGGGGTATATTTCTCCAACCGGTACTATTTAGGGTACTTCAAGGAATATGTGAGCAAGGTGCGTAAAACCGAGCGAACCATCCTCAAGCCTAAGGGGTACAGCCTAACGAGCGACCTGAGCCCTGTTTTAGCCCAATACGAAGCCGATAAAGCCGCTTTGCAGCTTAGGGCAGAGACATACAGCGGAGAGCAGAATTCGCCTCGCTGGAGCGAATTAAGGGGCGAAATCGAGCAAAAGAAATCAGCCCTCCAGGTGGAAGGTCGAACTGCCGAGAATCGGGCGGAGGAATTTGGGCGATTAAACTACCTCCTGGAATACAAACAGGCACTTCCTACACAAGCTCCGGTAGAGGAAGCTAGGAGCAGCGAATTAGAGCTGGAAGCCTTGGCACTGGAACTCGAATTGGAATTACTTGACTTTTAATCAAATACACAGAAAATCATGCTTACAACAAAGAACTACTTTACCGAAATAAAAGAAATTGACTGGGCTACCATGCCCGAAGCCCTCTCTAAAGGACATAACCTGGTCGTGGGCGCATCCCAAGGCAACTGGTCGGCCTACAACTCTAATGAGAACATCAAGCGTGTGGTGGATGCCTATTTTACCAAGCTAGGTGACTACCTCAAAAAAAATGGCAAACCCAAGGCAGATAAAGCCCTTCCGGAGAAGTCTGTAAAAATAGCCCCAAAACCGGCTGCCAAACCAAAAGAAAAGACATCAGAAAAGCCCAAGCCTAAACCGGCTTCAAGAGATGAGGACGAGGACGAAGATGAACAAGAAGCAACTCCGATCGAGCGCATTGATACCGATGTGCAATTCATTAAACGCTATGCTTCCATGCATGGTAAGGTGAAGACACAAGCCCAAGTATTGAACCTGCTTACCGGTTTACAGAAAGCCATCCTGGAACGGAGGATCCGCAAAGATTCTCCCTACGCCAAGGAAGTGAATCTCATGCAGGAGCAACTCATTAAAGCCTATGAGAAAATGGGTGATATGGCTGAGATTAAGATTGATGGCAAGAATCTGAAACGCTACCTTGAAATTGCAGGAAGCCAGGAGAACATGCTTTCCGTTACATTGCTCAAAGCCTATGTGAGCCTGAACGGAAAAAAGGGAATGAAAGAGCGAGCTGAAAAGCTCATTGAGCGAATGACCAAAGCTGTACAGAAGGGTAAAATTCATAAGTCGGACAAATACGCTAAGCGATTGAACGAAGCCTTCGAAACATTGAAAAACTTTGTTGCCGGAAATGTCGATACACTAAAAATCAGCAGAGCTGAACTCAACGGACTTATTGGTATAGTAGGTGATGACTTATTCGGTCAAAAAAAAAGTCTAAACGGTACCGATTACGAAGATGATGAGGAAGGTGCGATTGTAGTCCCTTCCGGTGAACTGCTCGGAATGGACTTCGAGACAATCGGCCTGAAAGGGAAATACAAAGAGCTGATTGGCGATCCCTCAGTTGGGTTTTCTGCCATGGTTTATGGCCTGCCTAAATCCGGTAAATCAACCCTGTGTCTTGACTTTGCTAAACACCTGGCAGAGCATCATGGGAAAGTATTGTACTGTGCGGTAGAGGAAGGTTTCGGCTATACGCTGAAAGAAAAAATTGAAAGGTTGAATGCATCACATCAGAACCTTTACATTACTGACCGAATTCCGGCTGACTTATTACCGTATCAGTTTGTCTTCATTGATTCCGTTTCAAAAGCCGGAATGGATGTCTCAGACTTGGAAGAATTGCGCAAGCAATTTCCTGGTGTGTCATTTATCTTCATATACCACACAACCAAAGAAGGTCGCTTCAAGGGCGTAAATACCCATGCTCATGAAGTAGATGTAATTGTAGAAGTTGGGAAAGGAGAAGCAAAAGCAACTGGTAGATTTAATGCTGGGGGTAAATTAAATTTTTTAAGTAAATTTGAACCTATGTTTGATGTCAAGAAATTTACTGCATTAATAGCTTTCAACGAAGAACTAAGAAATCTTTATTACGATACTGCTGAAAGCAATGGGATTGATTCGTCTTGGGATGTATACCACATACAAGAAGGAACGGAAATTCCTAATAACAGTGAAATATCAATCATGAAAACAATTTTTGAATCTAAGATCCTATCAAATGAAATTCTACTTGATAAGTACAATTCTGCAGATTCGGACTTCAGAAATAACGTAAGTGAAAAAGTTAGAGGTCATAAATAGCTGGTAGTAAAACTAAAAATTAAACAATTAATACTAAAAAAACATGAATGAAAAGGTTTCAGCACCTGAACTTCGAAGAATTTTTATAGAATCATTCTATGATGAAAACTACGAAGTTACTATGGAAGGAAACCCATTCAAGTTTAAGGTTTATGATCAAGAGTTTTATGTTTTTTTAAAAAACATTTCTCCAGCATATTATCCTAAATATCCAGATATTGCTAGAATTCAATTACCGTTTAGTGAACACTTCAAAGTGATTTCAAAGTCGAAAATTCCTTTTATAATTCTTGGATATAACGCAACATTTGGAACATTTACAGCTTGGAATCCATTTGATATAAAAGAAAGATTAAATCAAAAATCAAATGTTTCACTTTTTACAAGAGATTCATTTCAGGAATCAATTCGTTTAAATACTTTTAAGGAAAAGTACATCAGCAATGGCGATAAGGTAATTCTCTTTGATTCAAGGACGCTGCCGATGTTTTTCAATAATTATAGTACCTTATTTTCAATTAATATTGAAAAAAGTAAGTTTAAATATATCAAAACCAAAGATGGAAAAAATGATTGTGTGAATGTTAAGATGGGCGATTTGAAAAAAATAGATGATCAAATTATTCTAAAGGATTTGATTCAATATCAAATTAACAGCGATATAATTGGTGCCGTATTAATGTGTTCTGAGAAATATGCATCAATTTACCCTGATATGACTATTAGTAAATGGACTAAATTAGTAACAAATTATTTTCAAAAAAAAGATATTTACCTAATCAAATAATCAACCTGGTAATTTTTCAAAAAGATTGTTGCTACTTTTTCTCTTGTCAAAGTCCTTCACTTTTTCTAATAAAACTGTAAATTTAACATCGGTTACCTCAATTGGAATCGAATCTGGTTTTGGAATTGATTCAGAATCAAAATACTTAAGATTGCCTTTCGCTACTGTATAGTCATAATAGGTGTCAAATGAATCTTGTATTTTATCACCTAATACATCAAAAGTTTTATCAATTAATTTTTCAAAATAGATTGTGTTTACTTTTGACTTTATTGAATTAATCAAATTTAAAATTGAAACTCCTGTGTCAATTTCGATTGTTTGAATTGAAGCTATTAGTGTTTTTGATCCAGGAATTTGCGCTAGTTGTTTTAACTCAAAAGAGTGAGATCGTCTTTTTTGAGTTGTTGTCTTTACCTCAATTCTATCAGCTCCATTATTGAAATCAAATAAATCCTTTGGATTCTTGTGCCAGCAATCTATGAAATACTCAGGATCGTCAGATGTCTCAATAAGGAAGAGTTCACCCCAAACTCCAATTATACTTTCTTTTGAGATCTTGGATAGTTTGATAAAAATAGACTCAAGTTTTTCATATTCTAGTTTCACCTCTTCTAAATTTGGACTGTTTCCTAATCTTTGTAATAGCAAGGTGCAAAGTTCAATGAAATAGTCTTCAACATCCTTATCTCTAGACTTGAGTTTTAGAATAGTATAATTCTCATTAGATTTAACACCATTGCTATCATATATAGTGCATGGAACATCATATTGAATAAGCAAATATTTACCCCCTCCCTGTGCATAAGTGCACTGGTTAGGATTTGATGCATATATCAATAAAGTGATAAACTTTTCTTCTGGATCAATTCCGATTTTATGATTGACTTCTCCAGGGAAATCACCAACGTATAACTTATCTGTATTCGGCAAATTATTTAAAATTCTTCTGACTTCTTTTACTGACATGATGATTTTATTTTAGTGCTACATATCTTTTAGCTAAAGCTGGCGGAAAATAAAATGCAATCGTAAATAAATCTTTACCTTCAAGTTTTGCATCTTCTTTACATTCTGAAACTCTAATAGTATGCATTTGAACTATTAAATCTCCGTCATAATTAAAAATAGATTTGTATTTTGGATCCGCATGAATTAAATCTTTATCATCAGGCCATCTTGGTGGGTTTTTTTGATCCTTACCTGCAAAAGGGTTGTCTATTCTAAAAATCAGAAGTTTTCCGCCCTTATTGTTAATTGATCTTGATACAATTTTACGCTCTCTTGATTCACCTTGAGACATATTAATTATAAAACACTCATTCTTTCCTGCACTGATAAGAAAGTCCATGTATCTCATAATTTTCTTTCTAAGTAAAATCTCTAGGGGACTATCTAACTGAATATTTTCAAGTAAATTATCTTTGAAAACACTCATAGGAATCTTGTATACATCATGAGTTCTGATAGCACTTCCATGGTCTATTACTTTTGAGTTTTTATAACTCAAAATCTTAGCTAAAAAATCGTCTCGTAATTTTAAGTTTGAAACAAATGTTGTTTGGGCAAGTGGATTAAAATATTTAGAACCAGTAAAATTATTACTTACAATTTCACTTGAGAGAATATTACTTCGAGTTGGACGAAGCCTTGGTGAGAGGGATATAGTTTGTTTTGAATCAAAAAAATCATTCAAATTCTTGTGAGATAATAAGAAAGATCTCAAGTCCTCCTCATCCGAAACATAGTCAGCATATTCACAAATTGCATCCTTCGGAAGATAAACTCTACAGTTTTCTATGTATTTCTTTTTGTATCCAAAGAATCTACAACGCTGTTGTATGGTATCAGCCTGAGAGTTAGATACAGAATATCTTGGCATGTATGTGTGCGTCAAATTTACTACTGTAAAGCCGCGATCTAGTTTCATGCCTCCAATTAAAATGTGTGCTACTGCACTATCCCATTGAATTTCTTCTGTGCCAGCTAAGACGCTGTGAATTTTGTAGTTTGTAAGTATATACTCTAAATTTTCATATATTTCATCAAATGTAAATCCTGATTTATAAACTTTTTCCTCCTCTAAATATGTATTTTCAAATTCATCCCTAAGCGACTGGTCATTCCTTTGATAATCTTTCAACCATTGTGGAATAATAAGCATTAACCAAGATTTAACTTTATTACTGCTGCTAGTATAACTGTGAAAATGAATTATCATTGATGTGTGGTCAATTTCTAATTGCTTGCTTTTTAATTCAGCTATTATTGTACAATGAATAAAAAATGACCTTAAACATTCAAGCAATGATTCAGGTGCTGTATTCAATGGTCTTTCTGTTGGATGATATGCCTCAGCATTAGGAATAACTCTTATTAAATCAAGGACGCCAATTCTTTTTTCGTCTGATTTGCCGGTATATTCAATTTTACAATTATCTTTTTCTCCAATACAAAATTGATATTTAAAATCTGCGCAACCAGGATCACTGTTTATTCTCTCTTTAAAGAATGTCTTGCCACCAGTATATGCATCAGAAGGAACAAGAACTTCATGCCATTTTGGAGATAATATGTCTAAATAGTCATATAGTAAATTCGCCTGTGGAGTAGCAGTATATTGAATATAGCTATGATAGTTCAGCGTATTTCTCAAGTTAATTATGCCTTCATATATAGCACTGTATTCATCCTTTTGCCATGAGTCCTTTTTTGAATTTTTTAAAGCTTTGGTATTTAAACTTGCTTGATCTGCTTCATCATCAAAAATTAACACTCCATACTCTTTAATTACAGATGCAATTTTGGGACTACTTAAAACTTCGGCGAGTTCATTCAGATATTTTTGATGTTTAAGGACTGTGATTATGATAGTCGGTTTTCTCTTGTTTTCCAGTTGAGTTTGAATGTCCATTTTCTCATTCAATCCTGGGTTCTTAAAAAATTGATAATTTCTTTTATTTTTAGACTGTCCTAAGTCTTGTTTTAACCTTTTATCAGTTT
Source organism: Bacteroidota bacterium (assembly GCA_027482225.1). Classification (GTDB taxonomy): domain Bacteria; phylum Bacteroidota; class Bacteroidia; order UKL13-3; family UKL13-3; genus UBA6183. The sequence goes on along the minus strand of JAIXWD010000007.1, from coordinate 448,651 downwards.
GGTCTAATAGTAAAATATCTCTGCCAGCTAAAACAATTACAATTTTAAAGTTATTATCAGCCGCCAAAGAAATTACGGATGTAAATGATAATGTTTTTCCACTTTGAACATAGCCAATGACTAAACCTGTTTCAGAAACTTTAGGTTCCCCTAAATTATAATGTGGCTTTACACATTTACACAGAATATTTATAGACTGGGCTTTTACACTAGAAATTACAGTTTGTGACAGATTCTCCTGATTTGAAAAGAGGTAATCACACAAATAACCCGGCACGATATTGCACCCAGTTTGGGAAATCACATTATTCCGTATTTCAACTTTTTGATTCATATATTCTACGTGTTTAAAAGTTCGTTCAAGGTATCTCTAATAATGTGTGCCTTTGTTAATCCCTTAATTTGAGAAATTGCTTCGGCTATCATTAAATATTCGACAAATTCATAAAATCCATCAGCCGATTTTCCTTTTAAAATCTGATCATATTTTGTAAGAAATGGACAGCCAACATTGATATAACCTTCAATTATTTTTGTGATTCCTTGTTTTAGCAAATCCTTTTCGCCTCTATCTTTTACATCTCTTATTTGCATTTCATACAATACATCCAATGCTAAGTCAGACTTGATTGTATATCGTACTAAATATTTTTCATTGTTCACACCCGTAATTAATTTATCAATTGCTTTATCGACAGGAATTATTTGAGTTTGAACTGGTTTGCTTTGTGTTAAATTCTGTTTTTTACTAAAAATTCGATGATACTTATTTTCTTCATCCTTTCTTACTTCTTCATCCTCTGATTTTTTGTTTAATACCTTGTGTTTCTTTTGTAATTTTTCAATAATTTCTTTTTCTTTTAAATCTTCATCAACACGCAATTCTCGAGCCTGTCGAAGGAAATCATAAGTATTATTGTTGCTTGATGGCTTAAATAATTTTAATTGTTCGGCCAATAAATCAATTAGACTATCAACATCTTCTTCAGCCAATAGCTTTCCTTTATCAAATGAAACTTCAAATCCTTCAAAGTTGAATTCTCCAAAAACCCTCTTTCTTTGATGGCCACTTGGATCTTTACCACAAATTGAAGTTGGGAACATTTTTTCATCTCCACTTCCTTGTATTACCCTACCTCTTCTACAATATGATATTCCATTCTCATGCTTTTGCATTTTATTTAGAATACCTACAAATCCAAACATACGCTTACCTTGCCATTTGATATCAAAGTCGTATCTCCATTCTACAGTTGGTGGAATTTTCCCTTGCCCCTTTTTAAATTTTACAATGTCTGGATAGAAGGGGGCACTTAGAATATCAGGATATTTATAGAACAAGGCATGCCCCATAAACTCAATTTCGATTTGGCGTTCATTAATCATCCCTCGATATATACTACCCAACTCTTTGGCTATTTGATCAAAGTTAAATTTTGAAACATCTTCTCTTAGTTTACTTAAAGTTATTTTGGTAAAAGTACTGGTACTCTGGTGGGGAGCATATTGGATAGTTAAATCTTCTATCTCATCTGTTATAACTTTGTGGTAATCAAAACTAATTTTCTTAAGATAATTCTCATTGAACCCACTTGTTTCAACAGTATAATAATCAGACATCCATACCGCAGCATTTTTCATCCCAATTCCAAACTCATTTAATCCCTTGTTGTTTTCAGGGATATTTCCCGGTTCAAAAGCACTTTCCATTTTTGCATCTGGTATACCAGCTGCATTATCTTCAATTACAATAGAATTGTTTTGAATTGAAATTTTGATTTTTAACCGATATTTTTTTGTAGTGCCTTCCAAAGCTTTGAGGTTATCAAGATAACTCTGGATAGAGTTATCAATGAACTCCGCAAAGACATATGCAGGTTTAAAGGCGTGATTTTTCAATAGCCTATATGCCTGCTGCTTAAAACGTATAGAGACAGTCTTATTTTTCATGTGGCAAGAAAAGATTTTTAGCAATATTTTTAACAACACAGACATTTACAGCATTACCAAAAGCTCTAAAAGCTTTAGGTGCTGTTTTGGGATACTCTTTTAGTTTATCCATACACTGTAGTTTAGCGGCTTCTTTGATTGTCATATATCTATTAAGCCACGGAAAAATAGGTATTTGAGTAGATGCTAAAACTAAAGCTGGAGAATAAGTTGGTTTTTTAACTCTTATGCCTGAAGGCCGGAATTGCACTATTTTATCCATTAGATTTAGTTCATGTTTATTACCACAATTCCATTCTAACTTCAAGTGACTATTTTCAAAATCTTTTACTTTTAGAAGCCATTTGTCAATCCATTTTTTATTCTTAGCATAAAATTCTCTATTGGAACGAATATAATTCTTCTTCCAATCAGGGAATTCATCATCATCACTGCGGGCATAGTTAGGTAAGCATTCTAAAACCTCATCTGTGTTGTGACCTGATATTTGTTGTCCAAAAGTGCCTCTATATTTTATTAATAATTTTCTGTCTTGTTTTATAGGTGCTTTTCCTTCAAATGGGTAGTTAGCACCAAATTCCATTGCCCAAATTGGAAAACCTGGGACTTCTTCCGGAGTTATATTATTCAAAAATTCTTGCCAAACTTTTAATTGATACAGAGATTCCGGCTTGATAAGTTTGTACTCTTTTGGATTTTTTTCAATAATTGAATGGATAGAAAGTTTTGTATTCTCTATTCCATATGGAAATGAAAAATAATCAAGTCCCTCATCTTTAATTTTAGTTTTCCTTTTACAAACGATATAGAATCTGCTCCTGTGCTGAGGGATTCCAAAAATATGAGGAGAAATTATCTGCTCCTTTAAGTGATAATTAACTCTTAATTTATTGTATATATACTTCCATGTTTCACCGTTATCATGACTCTTTAAATTTGGCACATTTTCAAGAAAGATATATTCAGTTTTGTGGTATTCTGCAATATCCATTATCCTGTTGAAGAAATTACCATTATTAGGATCCTCAAGACCATATTGCTTTCCAGCTTTTGAAAATGGCTGACATGGAAATCCTGCACAAATTATATCGTGTTTAGGGATATCTGAAACCTTTATATTATTAATATCACCACTACATTTCATTTCGAAATTATTGTGGTATAAACTTTGCAATTCAGGATTTATTTCGCTTGCAAATACACATTTAAATCCCAAATCGGTCAATGCTAAATGGAAACCTCCTAATCCTGCAAATAAATCAATGAATCTTAAATTCTTATTCCTCATCTTAAATTGCTTTTTTGGGTTCTAATAATTTCATTAATGAATCTTTAAAAAATGGTTCATTCCCATAGTCTTCAACAATTTTTTGATTTAAGAATTGAATTTGAAGATCCTTATAACTTAAATTAAATAACTCAGATATACCCTTCAACATGTGTCCTTGAACTTGCCTCTCGCCATGTTCAATTTTACTAAGTAAGCTGATGTCAATACCTAATTTATCAGCAACTTTTTTTTGCGAAAAATTTCTCGTAGTTCTAAGTTCATGGAGATATACTCCAAAATCTATTTTTCCGTAACTCATATTGTTAATTGACAGGGATGTCAAATGTAAAAGTAAATACTGTCTTTACAAAATATGAAACCACTTAGTTACTAACCGTGTCTGATTTGCTATAATTCGTGACAACTAAGGTCAAAAAACAGAAGTCCCCGGTAAAAACCGAGGACTCTCACCGGAAATGGGGGGCAAATCCGGTAATCTCATGGTAGATCCATGGGAATATTGTTAGAAAGGCATGGTAAAAAGCTGGTATTCCTGCGGATTTCCTGTGCTCCTTTCAATGATTTGATGCTCTCTCATATACTTTATGTATGCTCTAGCGGTGCGTTCCTTGACATCCATGTTTTCCATCACTGCTTTGATTAGATTTTGATTGGAGATTAATGGTCGATCCTTAAAAATAGAGTGTGCTGCATCTTTCAATTCACTCGATTTTCGGATTTCAGAATCCTCTTTACTTTTTTCTCCGAAGTAAACATGTCTTCCTTCCGCTTTGCTCCATCCAAATTGCACCATGGGAACATCCAATGGAGATCCATCTCGTACTTTGAGGGCTTTTATCACACTTGAATTATTATTATCGTCCTTTTCAATAAGAAGAATGCCTGCAGCTTTTCTTTGTACTTCAGAACCAAGATGTCCCCGAAGCTTCATTCCCGAAGGTGCCATGTGTAACACACAGATTATAACGGTATTGTAGATGGCTGCCATTCGGAATAATTCCTCAACTAACTTCACAGAGCTTTCCTCATCATTAACTGCTCCTAACAAGTCTGCAATTCCGTCAATAACTACCATGTGAATACCACCATTCTCATAAAAGAATCTATCCATCGATTCCAAAATCAAGTTCATGCGCTCGTTCCTAGAGATTCCGACCAAACAATAAGCCTTAAACCATACTGGTGGCTTGTCCAAGTTGGCTCGTTTCAAAATGTACGTGAGGTTTTTGTAGAGCTGGAATTCCGATTGCTCTGTATCATAAAGTAAAACCGCTTGTTCCTCAATATTCTCTCTGATATCTGTTCCCAATGTATCTATAACGATCCCTTCTGGTTTGATGGCTCCTGATAAAATACCTCCTAAGAAGTTTGTCTTGCCGCTTCCTTCTGAACCAGCGATGCAAACCAAATTTCCTGGTGTCCCAATGGTAACATCGTTTATGGTGATTAGTGGTTCCGGCGCTTTGGGAGGATTATCAAAGTCAATTTCACAAGAGCGCATCACGGCTATAGTATCTTCATAAAGCTGATCTAGCATCTCGCGAAAAAGCATCATCAAGTCATCCTGGGAATGTCCCAATTTAAAAAAGTCAGAAATATCTTTTTCATGCTTTTCTCCTGATAGGGGAAGCCTTAAACTTTTCAATTGATATTCTTTGAGAGAGCCAATCAACTTTTGCATGGCTGCAATGCCGGTGTCATCCACATCATATAGCAGTGTAATGTGCTTAAATCGGTAACTCAAACCACGAATCATATTTTTGGGGATGTTGGCTGTTTCGCTATTAAAGCAAATTGCATTCAATCCATGAGCAACTAAGCTTAATACATCTTTTTCTCCACCTGTAATGAACAGCACATCACCTCTGATAGGCAACTGATCAAACCCAAAAACATAGCTCTCTGTTACCTCACCGGTATATAAAAAACGAAGCTTTGAATTAGGACGGTACAACTTAGTGTACCTGCGTCCTTGGTAGCCGAATATTGGCTCATTGTCAGAAGTTTCTAAAAGATATTCTTGTCCTTCTTTCCCTACACCCAAAAAACTTTGAACAGAAATTACATGATACTTGTCTAGCACATCTTTACTGATGCCATATTGCGCCCAGAAGGCAATCTCTTTTGCTGAAAACTCTTTTGCTTGTAAAGGCATTTTTGATTGTGCCGTTTCGAAACCCTCATGAATAGAAGGTATTTGAGATGCAATCTTTACTTCGCCTTTGTTTTCTCTTACAATTCGATTCAGCTTTTGATCTTTGTCCTCTAGGTTGAGATGAAGCTCCTGATCAATGATTTCAAGGATCCGAATAAAATCCTCTTTGTCATCACAGCTTAAACCGAAAATCTTACTTACAAAAAAGAAACAGTCACCACTATATTCTGCATCGCCAAAGTCCTTGAACTTGTAGACTCGAGATTTCTTATCTAGGTAGATATAACATGAAGCCTTTGTATCATCATAGAATGGGCTTTTGAATGATTTTTCAATTTTAGAAAACTTACTGCCAAGGAAATGCTTGAATACATCCAAGCCACCATTGGTCAGGTTTAAGATAGAATCTTTGTTCAATGACATTGCGTATAGGTTTAAGAGTTATAAAATGGATTTCTTTGCTGGGATGTAATTCTTTTCGACATACTTCACGAGGTCGGCCATAACCAATCTCCGTTGGCTACCGACATAGGTGTAAGGCACTACACCATCTCGCATCAGGACATAGAGCTTTGCTCTTGACATGCCCAAGAATTTGGAAGCATTCGCAACATCCAGATACTTGAATTCCGATTTTGGCTCTTTTACTTCCGCACTGATTTCATTTAGCTTTCTTTCAAGCTTTTCAAGCCTCTCAACTAGTGATTTTATTACTGTGTTTTCGTTGTTGGATTTGTTATTCCACATAAGCTGCCGTTTTATTTCGGCTGCAAGACTAGCGAGAAGAATCCGGTTGATTATTGTACTACAATTGTACTACAATAAGATTTTTTTTAAGTCTTCTTATTGCAATATGATTCATAAACATCCATGAGTTCTTTGAGAAAAGGACGATGCTCAATTTTGCGATTCTTTGCTGCTGTGAGAGAGGAATCAAGGTTTCCTATTTGCACATTAAAGAACCACATCAAGAGACCGAAATACTCCTTTCTGGTTAAATTGCTTTTGGAGGCATGCTTGACTGCATTGCTTTCATAAACGGAAATAAAAAGCTCGATAAAATCGACCTTATCACGTTTCCATTCAATTAGCGTGGTTCCGCTACCTTTAGGGAACAATGATAGTTGTCCGGACATGTAAGCCGAAATCTCTTTTTTGGTGGGGATAATCGAATCAGGATCGTGAATGATTTGTGATGCGGTAGAGAGGCAGAATTTGTTGAGGTGGGAGATACGATGACGAAACAAATCTTCAATTTGTTCCAGGAGGTTATACTGTACAGAAAAATAGTTTAAGATTTTTTTTTATTGCTTCATCACTTGTGAACTCCTTTGGAGTGGACTTGTGTAGCTCAACACGATGAAGCAAAACTTCCGAATTATCTTTTGGAAAATACCTTTGTCGGAATTCGCGCACTTCAAAACAAGCCAGGTCGAATTCTCTTTTCAGAACTTCTGGTTGATTAGAAGTTGATGTGAGCATTTCATCTACCAAGAGCTTGATTGGCATGTAGAAGGAATACAGGTGTTCTTGAAAGGACGGAATAGATCGATATCCATTGAATTCAACTTCATGGGAATCATCATACTCAAATAGGGAAACCTGCTTTCGGAGAGTTCTGTGACTCACCTGGATTTTTGCTGTTTTTAGTTGTTCTAGGACAACGATTAAATTTTCTCTCATTTTTTGAATTGTTTGACAAGTTAGTATTAAGCATAACTAATAAAATTGCGATATGTTGATCAGATAACCATGGTGTTTTCCTCATTAAAAAACGGTGAAATCACCATGTGGCAAATGGCAAGGATATATATATATACCTTGCCATCTGCCACCATAGATATGATTTCAGAAAATGCAGCTAATTACTTGCCAAAATCAATCGATTTTAAAGCTGTTTAAACATTTAGTATATATACCAATAATTTTTAGTACAAATACTAAAACAATTTTGAAGAGGTGAGGTAGTTTTTAATACAAATATTCATTTGTTGACCGGGTACATTTTGAATATTAAATAAGGTTCAAAATGAGTTGTCAAATTAAATGGGTTCATTATCTTTGTACAACCTGAATGAAACACAAGGAGTTCAGTCAAGCCCCCCATATGGGTTGCTTGGTTTCTACCGGGGTTTCTAGGGGAAGTAAAAAGTTCTAAATAATTGAATATAAAGACGTTGGAGTTCGAGGTTCACAATCCTCACTCTCCGCCATAATGCAGATCAAGCGATCTGCATTTTTTTTGCTTTTACATTATGTATTTTGTGTATATTATTTATTCAATTTTGCACTACAAATACTACATTGGTCAATCCATTAACTTTGATTTGCGTTTAGCCCGACATAACGCTGGAACAGAGAAGTATACCTCTGTATACAAACCATGGGAAAAAGTGTTGGTAATAGAAAAATCATCTAGGAGTGAAGCAATAAATTTAGAAATAAAGCTCAAGCACTTAAACAGAGAGCGATAGCTTCAATTTATTGAAAAGTATAAATAAGTTAAGTCATGTGGGTCGAGACGCTTCGGTCTCGATTCAGACTATGCGTCTGCATTCGAATCCCTCATTTTCAGCCAAAAAATAATTAACCCTCACCTGCGGTTTTTTTGTGATTAATTCTGTGCATAACTTGTGTTGAATTGCACAATAACTCCACATATTTTCGTAGCATATAGATACGCACAATGAAATTCATCGTAAATAGCACAACACTTCTAAAGCAACTATCAAACATTGATGGGGTTGTAGTTTCAAAGCCAATCATCCCTATTTTAAATAACTTCTTGTTTGATATCAAAGATGGGGAGCTTAAAATTTCCTCAACCGATTTGGAAACTACCATGACAACGGCAATTAAGGTAGAAGCCAAAGAGGAAATGAGCATTGCTATTCCATCTAAAACAACGATTGATTTGTTAAAAACATTAGCTGATCAACCTTTAGCTTTTTCTGTAAACCTAGAGAAAGGTGCTGTTGAAATTAAATACGATACAGGTCGTTTTAAATTAACTGCTCAAAAAGGTGACGAATTTCCAAAAAATCCAGTTGTTGAAGACGGAAAAAAGTTTATTATACCTGCTAAGATTTTACAACGTGCCATAGCTAAAACGGTATTTGCAACTAGTAATGATGAACTTCGTTTAAATCTAACTGGTGTTTACATTCAACTAACCAATGATGATATTACCTTTGTTGCTACTGATGCAAATCGCCTAGTACGATACAATAGAGTAGATGTTAAACCAGGTGTTGAAGAATCTTTTATTCTGCCTAAAAAAGCACTTAACCTTTTAAAATCCTCATTACCAAATGATGATACTGAAGTGATGGTTGAGTTTAACCGCTCAAATGCTTTCTTTACTTTCGGTGATGTGAGTTTGATTTGTCGTTTAATTGATGAAAAATATCCTGATTACAATGCAGTTATTCCTAAAGAGAATCCTAATGTGTTGCAAATTGATAAAACAGAGTTTTCTGTTGGTGTTAAACGTGTATCAATTACATCAAACAAAACTACCCATCAAATACGCCTAAAACTTGCAGGTAGTGAGTTAACTATAAGCGCTGAGGATATTGATTTTGAAAATGAAGCGCAAGAGAAATTAAAATGCCAATACACTGGTGAAGATTTAGAAATTGGATTTAATTCTAAGTACTTATCAGAAATGATTAGTGCCGTAGATACTTCTGAGTTGAAGTTGGAAATGAGTCAACCTAACCGTGCTGGTGTATTAACACCAATGAATGGTGATGAAGGCGAAAATATATTGATGTTGGTTATGCCAATGATGTTAAACAGCTATTAATTATAAACCTTTTATATAAATCTGCCCGACTATCAAAAAATGGTCGGGCTTTTTATTTACTTTATTTAAATTATCAATAAATTATCATAGTAAAATGAAAAAATTACTTTTAGCTTTATTTATTCCAGTTATGGTTTCGGCACAGCAAAAATTGCTAACCGTAGAGGATGCCGTTATGAAACAACGTACAACTTTAGGACCTGCCCGTTTAGCTGGCCTGGCTTGGGTACCAAAAAGTAATAAGTTTACCTACATTGGTAAAAAAGATGGTAAAGATTGTGTGGTAATGCAAGACGCCATAACTTTGAATCGTGATACCGTTTTAACTTTAGCAAAATATAACGAAGTTTTAGGTAAGGCCGATGCAGGTTTAAAACCCATTGAACGCATGCCATTGGTAACATGGTTAAATGAAAATAGTTTCCGCTTTAACATCAAACAAAATTATTATGTAGCTGACTTAAAAACCGGCAAAGTTGATGTTTTTTGTTATTTGCCTGAAACTGCAGAAAATATAGATATTGAACCACTAACTGGTAGAGTGGCTTATGTTAATAACCATAATCTTTTTGTTAGTACAAAAGCTTCGGTAATGCAAGGTGGTTCTTCGATAATTAATAGTGATGATGGCACCAAAGGTGATATGTTAACAAAAGATGGTACTTTGGGTTTAGAATACGGCACTGCAGTTCACCGCAATGAGTTTGGTATTGATAAAGGTACATTTTGGTCGCCTAACGGAAACAAGTTGGCATACTACCAAATGAATGAAAGTTTAGTTACTGACTATCCGGTTTATGATTTAACAAAGAAACCCGCCTCTATCAAAAATATTAAATATCCAATGGCAGGTGAGGCAAGCCATGTAGTTAATGTTTGGGTTCACGATTTTGTAAAAAAGCGCACGATTAAACTTGCAACAGGTTCTCCACTTGATCAATATTTAACTAATGTAGCATGGCATCCTGGCGAAGAAAAAATTTATATAGCCATTGTTAATCGTGAACAGAACGAAATGAAGTTGAATGAATACGATGCAGTTAGCGGTGTATTCACCAAAACATTATTTACAGAAACCAATCCTAAATATGTTGAGCCAGAGCATCCGTTAATTTTTTGTAAAAACAATCCAAAACAATTTATTTGGATGAGTGAACGAAATGGCTTTAACCATTTGTATTTATACAATAGTAATGGTCGATTAGAGCGCCAGTTAACTAATGGTAACTTTGATGTTACGCAGTTTGTTGGCTTTAATAGCAATGGCGATGAAGCTTTTTACATAGCTGCTAGCGAAGATGGAATGAATCGCTATTTAAATAGAGTAAATTTATCAACTGGAAAAACAGTTAGGCTTACCATTGCAGATGGAGTCCACTCGGTTATGATGAATGATAATGGTGAATGGTTTTTAGACTCCTATACCAATATTAAAACGCCTAGAAACATTGGCTTGTTAAATGCTAATGGGCAAGAAAAAGCGGTGTTATTAAATGCCATTAATCCAATTGCTGATTATAAAAAATGTGATATGCAGTTGTTTAAAATTAAAGCAGCTGATGGTACAACAGATTTAAATTGTCGCATGTTTTTACCTGCCGATTTTGATGCTAATAAAAAGTATCCAACATTGGTATACTTATATGGTGGACCCCATGCACAAATGATAACCAATAGTTGGTTAGGTGGTGCCGATTTGTGGTTGTATTATATGGCACAACAAGGTTATGTGGTTTTTACAATAGATAACAGAGGAAGTGCAAACAGAGGATTAGCATTTGAAAATATTACACACAAGAAATTAGGTGTTGAAGAAAAAGCTGACCAATTAAATGGTGTGGAATATTTAAAAGGATTGAAATATGTTGATATAAATAGGTTGGGAATATACGGCTGGAGTTTTGGTGGATTTATGACCACAACTATGATGAGTAAAACCGATTTGTTTAAAGCAGGTGTTGCCGGAGGACCTGTAATTGATTGGGGAATGTACGAGATTATGTACACTGAGCGTTACATGGATACACCAAAAGAAAACCCAGAAGGTTATGCAGAGAATAACTTGTTAAACCATGTAAAAGGTTTAAAAGGTAAATTGATGTTAATACATGGTACAGACGATAACGTAGTATTATGGCAACACAGTTTAGCTTACATTAAAAAATGTGTTGATGAAGGTGTGCAGTTAGATTACTTTGTTTATCCTGGCCATTTACACAATGTAATGGGCAAGGATAGGGTACACCTGATGCAAAAAATTACAGATTACTTTAAACAAAATTTGTAATAAAACCAATGTAAGAGCTTATTGTCTAATTGCTTCTTGTAATTGGGTAATAAGCTCTTTTTTTGCTTGGTAAATCTGGTCTCTTGTTGCAACTACATATGTATCTATTGTATTTGAAGCAGTTGAGTTTGCATCACCCATTGCTATTCGTTTATCATCAATAACAATAGTTCCCTCTCTAACCAAATTGTTTTTACTGTATAATTTATAAGCAACAACAAGGTTTTCCTTTAACATCGGAAAAGCAACTTTGGAGTATTTGTAAATATATCCATAAAGATATACAAATATGTAACCTTTGTTTTGGTATGCAAATGATATTGGTATGGCCTGAACGGTAAGTTCTAATCTTTGTTCTGGTAAAATGCTATCCAATTTGTATTTATAACAATCAGCCTTAATATCACTGCATAGTTTTTCCAGCTCTTGTTTAACATCTAGTTCGCATTTGTAAAGCACATTCCAATACCAAAAAATCACAACAGGTATAAATACATTTTTAACACGTTTTACATAGTTAGTTTGTGTTAAAGACAGAAGTTTTTCGTTGGGTTTAACAATTACTAATTCGGTTGAGTCGCTTGTATAATCTTCATGGTAAGGATAGTATTTGGCAATTGATTGATTCATTTTTTTAGTGCCGCAACTACCAAGAAGTAATCCCCAAAGGGTTAAGAAAACTATTGATTGAATTCTCATAGGGCTAGAATACATTTAATAATGATTGTGTTTTTATATCAGCAATGGCAAAACGAGGGTCGTTGTAACTTACTTCTTCAGGTATTGCAATACAATACATACGTGCAGCTTTTGCTGCAATAACACCATTAATGGCATCTTCAAAAACAACGCAATGTTTAGGTTCTATATTTAATTGTTTAGCAACACTTAAAAATATAGCCGGGTTTGGCTTACCATATTCTTCGTATTGTGCACTCCATACCACATCAAAATAGTGGCGTATATTAAGTTTATCTATAACCACATCAATCAACTCCATAGCGCTTGATGAAGCCAATGCGATTTTATAGTTTTTGTTTTTAGAATGTGTCAATACTTCGTAAACACCTGGCATGGCATCTGCCTGTTGGTGTATCAATTGTTTAACACAATCTAAAACGTCTCTTTCTGTTTGCTCAAAGTTGGGGTTGGGCCAGGGTTGATAATGATACCAGTGTTTTACAACTTCGCTCAATCTAAATCCCATAACCTGACGTAATAAATCATCGGTTAAGTTTAATCCTAATTTACCAAAAACTTCTTTTTCTGCTATTTTCCAGAATGGCTCAGAGTTTACCAATAAACCATCCATATCAAAAATAATGAGTTGTGCTTGCTCTGGGATTAATAACATGTTGCAATTATGCACTTAAAACCGATAAATTAAAAGTTTGAGAGAATTCTAATAACGTTTCACCATTATAAGTGAGTTATTTTTAAATACAAAGGTGTATTTAAAGTTTTTTAGTTTTAAATGGGGGTTATTTTGAGCCGTATATTCCATCACCAAATAACCATCTTCGGTGAAGGTTTTATCGGCCAAACCAATTATGTTTATGATGTTTTTGGACGTAAAGTTTACAACAGGATATTGGTTTTCAAAATACTCAAATAGCCATAAAAAATCGCGTACTAAAGCAATACGCTGTGGTTGGTATTTACCGGGTAATTGTTCCTTGATTTCCTTGCGGTGAATCTTTTTTATTTGCTTTAGAATGGAGTCGCTGTAATGGGCGAGTATTTTCACTTCTGAAGCAGTAAGTGTGCGCTTATAGTTTTGTTGCGCGTCAACTTTAAGTTGCATGCAAGCTATAAAAAATAAAATGAATACAACTGCTTTTCTCATTATTAGTTAAGAATGAAAATTTTAATTGCAATCATCATGCCTAAAAATAAAATTACTCTACATGAAGCAACAGCCCCTTTAAATATTCGCCTTCCGGGTGGAAAATATTAATGGGATGATCTTCGGGTTGTGTAAGTTGTTTTAAAATGCGCACATTTCTGCCTGCATCTGCAGCCGCACTAAACACAATTTTTCTAAATAAATCTCTATCAATATGCTGCGAACAACTGAACGTAAATACCAATCCACCGGGCTTTATGGTTTTAAATGCAATTAAGTTTAAGTTTTTATAGCCTCTGCTTGCATTAGGAACTGCTTTTGCGTTTTTGGCAAAAGCCGGAGGATCAAGCACCATTATGTCGTAATCTTCATTATTCTCCTTCATAAAATCAAACACATCTTGCACATAACTTGCATGTGGCGCATTGTTAAAATTGGCTGCAACATTTTGGTCGCACATATCAATGGCCTCCTTGCTACTATCTACTGAGTGAACCAAACTTGCTCCGCTAGCAAGTGCATATAAACTAAATCCGCCCGAGTAGCTAAACGTGTTTAATACTTTTTTACCTTTACTGTATTCGCCTAATATTTTTCTATTCTCACGTTGGTCAATAAAAAAACCAGTTTTTTGTCCTTTCTCTACATCTACCAAAAAATTTACACCATTTTCTAAAGCGGAAATAGGCATGCTTCTGGTTGCTCCAACCCAACCACTTTCCATGCCCACATTTTCCAATCGTTGGGTGTTTTGTTTAGTTTTAAGGTAAATGTATTTTACACCAACTTCACCTATGGCATCAAAAATAAATCGACTAATTAACTCAGTACCTTTTATTAATAATTGCACCACAGCAGTATCATCATACACATCAATAATTACACCGGGTAAAAAATCTCCTTCGGCATGCATTAGCCTATAAATATTTGTATTTGCAGGTAAAACCAATTTGCGCAAATTGAAAGCGCGGTGTACTTTTTGTTTCCAAAAATCAGCATCAATATTTATTTCGGTTGATGTAAATTCAAATACCCTAGACGTAATTTGGCTGTTTGGTGAAAAAAATCCATATCCTAAAAGTTCGTTATGGTTGGTGCATACTTTTACTATTTCGCCATTTTCTGCAATAGGTAGCGTTTTTACTGCACCGCTAAATACCCAAGGATGTCTGTTTACCAATGAGCGTTCGCGCCCCGATTTTAAAAATAATGTTTGCAATTTCTGTGTATGTTTGTGTTGCAAAAATGGCTTTTTTCGTTGTATAGTTCATGTATAAATTTATTTATTCTTTTTTTTTGTTAATTGGGCTTACCATTTCAACTAATTTAAATGCTCAACAATTAGTATTGATTGGCCGTACCATAACTGCAGAACAAGCAGAAGTAGTTCAGTTGGCAAGTATCTTAAATATCAATACAGGTAAAAAATACATCAGTAACCGGCAAGGATATTTTAAATTAAATTACTCACCCAGTGATTCCATTTTAATTACAGCCATTGGATTTGATAGTGTTAAAATAATCACATCAAGTCTGTATCCTAATTTTAACAACGATACTGTTTTGGTTATTTTAAAATCAAAAATAGTTAGGCTAAAGGAGGTCCGCATTGTTTCATCAAACCCAAAACGGGATAGCATTGCCCGTGCTGCTGCAGAGTTTTTAAAAAACGACCCGCTGATGAACAATTATGATAGAATTTTAAACAGAGATAAGGGTGGCTTGATGAGTCCACTTACTGCGATGTATCAGCAGTTTAGTAAAGAAGGAAAAGATGCTGTAAGATTTGAAGAGTTTATGGCTTACATGGAAAAGCAAAAACAAGCCGATAGAAGGTATAACCGAAATTTGGTTAAGCGTGTATCTAACCTATCCGATATACAATTAGATGAATTTATAGGCTTTTGTAAGCTAGATAAAGATTTTGTTATTTATGCATCCGATTATGATTTGATTAGTACTATTAAAGAGTGTTTAATTCAATTTGATGCGAGCCGTAAATGATTGATTTTAATTGTTTACAAACATTTAACGAACATTTAGAATTTGATGATGTTATATTTACAATGGAAGCATAATTTAGTATAACATTAATTAAATTATTATGATGCTAGGCGATTACAAAAGTGAGATGCAATGGCGGAAATTTAATGGAGAGAAAGTTACTGCCAACATTGTTGATGAGGTGGAACAGTTAATTATATCTGAAACCGCAAAAGGTAACAAACTAAAAGTATGCATTGGAACCGATTCTCAAGTTACTGGAAATAATACCGAATTTGCTACTGTAATTGTATTTGTTAGGCAAAAAAAAGGTGGCTTCATGCTAATTAGTAGCGAAAAAAGCACCCAAAAAATGAGTATCAAAGAAAGAATGTTATTGGAGGTTTCTAAATCAATTGAAATTGCATACCAATTGTGCGACTTGTTAGATCTATACGAAGTAGATTTAGAGGTTCATGCTGATATAAATACCAATCCAAGTTTTAAATCTAATACGGCATTAAGCGAAGCAATGGGATATATTTTAAGTATGGGCTTTGTATTTAAAGCAAAGCCCGATGCATTCGCAAGTTCTTATTGTGCCAACAAAATTGTGCATTAATAAGGAATAGGTTTGGTATTGGGTTTTGTCAAACCCTATATTTGCGCCATGCTTAAAGATATAAAACTAGAACATAACTCCAACGTTGGTGTAGCCATTGTTAAGGAGTTAAACGATGACCTTGAAGTGATATGGAATGTGTTTGTGGTAAATTTAGGCGATGAAAAAATTGTAAATGTATTTATTACTTGTAAAGGTTATGGTATAATTAATGGTACAGAAAAAGAAACAACTTTGATGCGTT
Source organism: Bacteroidota bacterium (assembly GCA_027482225.1). Lineage (GTDB taxonomy): Bacteria > Bacteroidota > Bacteroidia > UKL13-3 > UKL13-3 > UBA6183. The sequence continues at coordinate 432,465 of JAIXWD010000007.1, read as the reverse complement.
ATTTTTTAGATGATATTGATTCGCAAACCGCCATTAAAGTTGAACCCATTAATCCCGATTTGTTTGAGTTAAATAACGAATACTTTATAGTGTTTTACAACAATGGAAATATGATTGATAAGAAGTTAACTTTCAAAGAAAATACCATAACTGAAGATCGCCTAATGAAATTGCCTGTATTGGATTGTTTAGGAGTTTTATTAACCTAATTCTCCCAAAACTTCCACCATCTTCTGGTAACTAAGTTTTTCCCTTCCAATGTTTTTATTGCTTTTAAAAATTCTTCTGCAGATTGATAACGTAATTTTTGTGCTACAATTAATTGTCCATCTAACTCATCGTAAGTGTATTTTGTGGGTGGTAGATTAAAGCGCGGTTTTGCTGTAGCTTTTTCCAAAACTACTGCTACATCTATACTCAATCCGTTGGTTGGAAGTGGAGATGCAATTACAATATTCATTAATACTTCAGGGTTCTCGTTGTTAAACGGTCTTTCGCCTAATAGCAATTCATACAATAAAACTCCTACAGCAAATAAGTCGGTTGAGTAATTAAACAGATTAAAATGATTTAAAATTTGTTCGGGTGAGCTGTAATAAATATTAAAAGGTTGCTTGTATATAATGCGATCAATACGTTTAGCTAATCCAAAGTCAGATAAAAAAACTTTTCCATCTTTACCAATTAAAATATTTTTCGGTTGAATATCTAAATGTAAAATTCCTTTGTGGTGCAAATAATTTAATGCGATGAGTACCTCCTTAATAACATTCAAAGCTTCTTTTTCATTTAGCTTGTGTGCGGTTTTGCTCAAGTCGTTACCATCAATCCAAGACCTAACCAAATAGTGTTTACCATCATTAACAATATAATCTGATGCAGCAATAATATTTGGGTGTTGTAATTGAAAAATATACTCTTGCTTAAAGTAAATAATAGCTTGTTGGTCATGGGCTAAATGTGGCAAGAGTTGTTTAATACAAACAGGGTTGTTACTTTCATTAACACCTTTAAAAACTTTATTGAATTTGCCTTTCGTAATTAGATCAGTTTGCTCGTTAAAGTAATAACTTTGCACAATTCCTTTTAAAGTTATCATTCAATAAATCTCTTTTTTTGTTGTGCTGTAGGGATTTTGCAATTATCAAACTTACCAAACCATTGGTATCGATTTTTAGCAATATAGCTATACACCTCGTTTCTTAAAAAGGCAGGTACAATAATAAAAATATACATCAGCTGCCATAAACCACCTAGTTTCTTTAAAGTAAGTAATGCACCTGTACTTTTAGTATAAGTCTTTCCGTTGTCATACAAAATAAAACTATCAAAAGATATTTTATCCCCCAAAACTTCTCGGGCATAATTGCTTTGAAGGGCACAAAATAAAAATTGTTCGTGCTTGTCTTTTTCTAAAATAAACTGCACACTTTTATCGCACAAGCCACAAAGGCCATCATAAAAAATTATTGTTTGCGATGGGTACATGGGGTGTTTGATTTGGTTGAGGTAAATATTTTATTTTCTGATTTATATTAAAAACGAATAAGTAAAATTTCAAATCGTTCAATATTCTTATATTCGCGCTTCAAAAGTACGTAAAATTATGTTCGAAAGCTTAAGTAGTAAACTCGAGAAAGCATTTAAAACCCTTAAAGGTCAAGGTAAAATATCTGAAATTAACGTAGCCGAAACGGTTAAAGAAATTCGTAAAGCGTTAATTGATGCCGATGTTAACTATAAAATAGCCAAACAGTTTACGGATACTGTTAAAGAAAAAGCATTAGGACAAAACGTATTAACCAGCGTTACACCGGGGCAATTGCTAACCAAAATTGTGAATGATGAGTTAACACTTTTATTAGGTGGTAAAACAGAAGAAATTAATTTAGTTGGAAGTCCTGCCGTAATTTTAATGGCTGGTTTGCAAGGTTCAGGTAAAACCACACACTCAGCCAAATTAGCCAATTACATTAAGAAAAAAGGCCGCACCGTAATGATGTCAGCTTGTGATGTGTATCGTCCAGCTGCAATTGAGCAGTTAAAAGTATTGGGCGAACAAATTGGGGTACCTGTATATTTTGAAGAAGGAAATAACAATCCTGTGAGTATCGCTCAAAATGCCTTAAAAGCAGCTAAAGATCAAGGTGCAAGTGTATTGATTGTGGATACTGCTGGTCGTTTAAGTGTTGATGAAGAAATGATGGCTGAAATTGGCAACATCAAAAATGCCATTAACCCTAATGAGATTTTATTTGTTGTTGATAGCATGACTGGCCAGGATGCCGTAAATACTGCAAAAGCATTTAATGATGTGTTAGATTTTAGCGGTGTGATTTTAACCAAATTAGATGGTGATACCCGCGGTGGTGCTGCGCTTTCCATTAAATCGGTGGTGAATAAGCCGATTAAGTTTGTGGGGATGGGTGAAAAAATGGAAGCATTGGATCAGTTTCACCCTGATCGTATGTCCCAGCGTATTTTGGGGATGGGTGATATTGTGAGTTTGGTTGAACGTGCCCAACAGGTGTTTGATGAAGAAGAAGCAGATCGTATTCAGAAGAAATTATTAAAAGATCAGTTTACGTTCGAGGATTTTTATACCCAAATTCAGCAAATTAAGAAAATGGGTAATATCAAAGATTTGATGGCCATGATTCCAGGTGTAGGTAAAGCCATGAAAGATATTGATATTAGCGATGATGCCTTTAAAGGTATCGAGGCCATTATAAACTCTATGACCCCTGGCGAGCGTAAAACGCCTGATATCATAAACGGAAGCCGCAGAAAACGTATCGCTAATGGTAGTGGAACAGATATTCAACAGGTAAATCAATTGTTGAAGCAGTTTGAAGAAATGCGTAAGATGATGAAAACCTTCAGCAAAATGGGTGGTGGTGGAATGCCCAAAGGTTTAATGCCAAAGATGCCTTTTGGAAGATAGTGGGAGGAGTGTTGAGTTATTAGTTATTAGTTATTAGTAATTAGTAATTAGTAATTAGTAATTAGTAATTAGTGTTGAATTGTAACCATAAAGAATCAACTCAAAACCAATCTCCCGCCCCGTTTGGATATTTAAAATAAATGCCTCATATTTGCACCCCGCTGAACAGGAGACTCAGCGGATTAACATTTTAACTAAAAAATATTATGTCAGTAAAAATTAGATTACAACGTCATGGTAGAACCCATGCACCGTATTATCACATTGTGGTGGCGGATTCACGTGCTCCGAGAGATGGTAAATTCATTGAAAAAATTGGAATGTACAATCCAACTACAGTTCCAGCAACTATTGAATTAAACATTGACTCGGCAGTAAATTGGTTAAACAATGGTGCACAACCAACAGACACTTGTCGCGCTATCCTTTCTTACAAAGGTGCTTTATACAAGCATCACTTATTAGGTGGTGTGGCTAAAGGTGCTTTAACCGAAGAACAAGCAAACGCTAAATTTGAAGCTTGGGTTAACGATAAAGTTTCAAAAGTTGTTGCTCATGTAGAAAAAAGCGCAACTACTAAAGCAAATGCAAAAGTTGCTGCCTTAGCTCACGAAACAAAGGTGAAAGAAGCTCGTGCTGCTAAATTAGCGGAGAAATTAGCATCTGCTCAAGCTGCAGTTAATGCTGCAAGTGAAGAAGCTGCTGCCGAAGAAGTAGTTGCTGTAGTTGAAGAAGCACCAGCTGTAGTTGAAGAAACTCCTGCAGTGGTTGAAGAAACACCTGCTGCTACAGAAGATACCAACAGCGCTGAATAATTTATAACTCCAATAACTTTGAAATCAATTCTAAAAAAAGATTTCATGGTGGCCGGTACAGTTGCCAAAACGCACGGAACTAAAGGAGAGTTAAAAATTGTTACCGATATAAAGGTTAAACTAACTGAATGGGCTTTTCTCGAAATTCGAGAAAAGCCCGTTCCATTTTATATCGAACAAGCTCAAACGGCAAATCATGATGAATGGCTAGTTAAATTGCAAGGCATCAACAGTATGGAGCAAGCTCAAGCTTATCTCGGCTATAAATTATTAGTGCCCAAAACCAAAGGAAAGAATAAGCCCAAGGAAGGCGATTTTAACTTAAATGGGTTTAAATTGGTTGATATAAACCTAGGTGAAATAGGAGAAATTGTGGCTACTGAAGAGTTGCCTCAACAAACCATGTTGATTACTCATTACAAAGGACAACAAGTAATGATACCAATGGTTGAAGCCTTTATTCATAATGTGGATGAGGCAAAAGAAATTATATACTTAAACCTACCTGAAGGTTTTTTTGAATTGTATGAGTAATTTTTAAACGCTGCTATAATGCCATTGCAACGCTAAATTAGTAGTTAAAAATACCATAATTAATTAGCTCTCTACCCAACCAAAACAATATAACGGTATGAACATAGACATACTTACATTATTTCCCGAAATGTTTGAAAGTCCGTTTGGGCATTCCATCATTAAACGTGCTGTGGCCAATAATTTGGTTAACATCGGTTTGCACAACATTCGCGAATACAGTAAAAGTAAGCAGCGCTCGGTTGATGATTATCCGTTTGGAGGTGGAGCAGGTATGGTTATGCAAATAGAACCTATAGATTTGTGCATCTCTGCTTTAAAAGAAAAAAACGTTTACGATGAAATCATATACCTGAGTCCTGATGGTGAGTTGTTTGATCAGAAAATGGCCAATCAATTATCAACCAAACAAAATATTATGTTTTTGTGCGGGCATTACAAAGGGGTTGATGAGCGTGTGCGCCAACATTTAATAACGCGTGAGGTAAGTATTGGCAATTATGTGCTAACAGGAGGCGAGTTGGCTACAGCAGTTATTGTTGATGCCATTGTGCGATTAATACCTGGTGCAATTGGCGATGAACAATCGGCTTTAAGCGATTCATTTCAGGATGATTTGATTAGTCCGCCTGTATATACGCGCCCTGCTGAATACAAAGGTTGGAAAGTTCCCGATGTGTTGTTAAGCGGACATCAAGCTAAAATAGAGGAGTGGAGGCATGAACAGAGTGTTTTACGAACAAAACAAAAACGTCCAGGACTGTTCCGCGATGCTAATGAATAGTTTGAAAACAAAAATTATTAGGTTGTTTTACAAAGGTTAATTAGAAATGATAAGAAATTATTGAAAAAAATTTTGTATTTAGAATAGAAAACGTACTTTCGCAGTCCGTTAAAAATAAAACATTACCGTCATGAACGCAGTTGAGGCAATAAAATTAGTTGAAAGCGAATTTACCGCTGATAAAAACTTCCCTACATTTATAGCAGGCGATACAGTAAATGTATACTATAAAATTAAAGAGGGAGCTAAAGAACGTATTCAGCAATACCAAGGTGTTGTTTTACAAAGACGCAATGCAGGCATCAGCAGCACATTTACTGTACGTAAAATGAGTAATGGTGTTGGTGTTGAGCGTATTTTCCCTCTGTTCTCACCAAATATCGATAAAATCGAGTTGGTCAGCCGTGGTAAAGTACGCAGAGCGCGCTTATTCTACCTACGCGAACTTACAGGTAAAAAAGCACGTGTTAAAGAAAGAAGAGGTTAATTTTTTCATAGTTGATTGTAAAACCCCGGTTCGCTAAAGCGTCTCGGGGTTTTTTGTTAATTCAAACCTAAACCATTCAACCCCACATTCATTACAACTAAAATTGTTGATTTACCATTTTGGGATTACAACAAGCACCCTTATTTTGCAGCACAATGAGTACCGAAATAACAAAAACATATAACCCACAACAAATAGAGGATAAATGGTACAGCTACTGGCTTGCCAACAAGTTATTTAAAAGCACACCAGATGGTCGCGAACCCTTTACTGTTGTTATACCTCCGCCTAATGTTACTGGTGTTTTACACATGGGTCACATGCTTAATAATACTATACAAGATGTATTGGTACGCAAGGCGCGTATGCAAGGTAAAAACGCACTTTGGGTGGCAGGTACCGATCACGCATCAATTGCAACAGAAGCTAAGGTAGTGCAAATGTTGCGTGAAAAAGGCATCAAAAAATCAGACTTAAGTAGAGATGAATTTTTGAAATACGCTTGGGAGTGGAAAGAGAAATATGGAGGAATCATTTTAAAACAATTAGAAAAACTTGGTGCAAGCTGCGATTGGGATCGTACGCGTTTTACTATGGAACCTAAAATGAGCGAAGCTGTAATTAATACTTTTATTGATTTATACAATAAAGGATTAATATATCGTGAGTTGCGCATGGTTAATTGGGACCCTCAAGGTAAAACAGCATTGAGCGATGAAGAGGTTATTTTTAAAGATGTTCAATCTAAATTGTATTTCATTAAGTACTTTTTAACCGAAAATTCGAAATCCGAAATCCAAAATTCGAATAAGGAAAGTATGGATTATGTAGTTATTGCAACTACGCGTCCTGAAACCATTTTAGCAGATACTGCAATATGCGTGAACCCCAATGATGAGCGATTTAAACACCTAGTGGGTAAACAAGTTTTGGTGCCTTTTATTAACAGGCCTATAACCATTATTGCCGATGAATATGTGGATATGGAGTTTGGTACAGGTTGTTTGAAAGTTACTCCTGCACACGATAAAAACGATTACGAGTTGGGCAAGAAATACAACTTAGAAGTAATAGATATTTTAAACGAAGAAGGATTTTTAAATGAGAAAGCAATAGACCTGCGTTACATTGGTAAAGATCGTTTTGCTGTTCGCAGAGAAATTGCAGTGCACTTGGAAGAAGCAGGCCATATTTTAAAAATTGACGAATATAAAAACCAAGTTGGAACCAGTGAGCGCACAGGTGCAGTAATTGAACCTCGTTTAACTTTACAGTGGTGGGTTGATATGAAGAAATTTGTAGCTAAAAATCCACAAGTGTTAGATGCGGTAATGAATGATGAAATTAAGTTTCATCCTGCCAATATGAAAAACACGTATAAGCATTGGATTGATAACATTAAAGATTGGTGTATTAGTCGTCAATTGTGGTGGGGACAGCGTATTCCGGCTTGGTATGATGAGGCAGGGAATTTTGTTGTAGCTATAACGCATGATGAGGCAATGGCTCATTATAAAATTCAATATCCAACTTCAAACACTCAACAACTAAAACAAGATGATGATGTGGTGGATACCTGGTTTTCGTCTTGGTTGTGGCCAATAAGTGTGTTTGATGGATTTGAGAAAATGGACAATGGCAAAGTGAGTAAAGAAAATGCCGATATTAAATACTATTACCCAACCAACGATTTAGTTACTGCTCCAGAGATTATGTTCTTTTGGGTGGCACGTATGATTATGGCTGGTTATGAATGGATGGGTGAGAAGCCATTTAAAAATGTTTATTACACGGGTATTGTTCGCGATAAACAACGCAGAAAAATGAGTAAATCGTTGGGTAACTCCCCCGATCCGTTAGATTTAATAGCACAACATGGCGCTGATGGCGTGCGCATGGGCATGTTGCTTAGTTCGCCTGCAGGTAATGATATTTTGTTTGATGAAAGCCAGGTAGAGCAAGGACGTAACTTTGCCAATAAAATTTGGAATGCGTTTCGATTGGTTAAAGGGTTAGAGGTAAAACCTGATGCTGAATTTGATGTAGAAATTTTAGAAAGTAATAAAATTAGTGCCGATTGGTTTAGAGGAAAGTTAAATGATGCTTACACAGATATAAACGAAAAGTACACCGACTATAAGTTAAGTGAGGTGTTAATGAGCATGTACAAACTAATTTGGGATGATTACTGTGCATGGTACCTAGAGATGATTAAGCCTGAATACGGCAAGCCAATTAATGAATCAACATACAACCAAACCATTACATTTTTTGATGAGTTGATGCGCTTGTTGCATCCATTTATGCCTTTTATTACCGAAGAAATTTGGCAAAACTTAAGCAACAGGCATGCAGGTGAATCAATTTGTGTAGCAGCTTATCCTTTTGGTTCTAATCAAACCGTAAATAAAGTAACTGCACCTAAATTAGATTTAGCATACGAGTTGATTCAACAAGTAAGAAACCTACGTAACAGCAAAGGCATAAGTCCTAAGGAAACTTTTGATATTGCCATCAAATCAACTCAAGAGGAAATGTATAAACCGTATGCTTTTTTAATTAAAAAGTTAGCCAATATTGGTAATATTACTTTTGTAAATAACAAACAAGACAAAGCGGTTTTATTACCTGTTGATACAGATGAGGTTTATGCATTTTTAAACCTTCAGATTGATGTGGAAGCTGAAAAAGCCAAAATATTCAAAGAGATAGAATACTTAGAAGGCTTTATGAAATCGGTTGATGCAAAATTAAGTAACGAGAAGTTTATGGCCAATGCTAAGCCGGATTTGGTTGAAAAAGAGCGCCAGAAAAAAGCCGATGCCGTTGCTAAAATTCAAGTGCTAAAAGGAAGTTTGGCTAATTTATAAAATTTATCGGCCTTAACATAAAAAGTAAAAAATGGCATTTAGAGATACCAAGTCGAAAATAATTATAAAAACACCTGAACAAATTGAAGGCATACGTAAAGCCAGCAAACTTGCAGGTCAAACCCTAAAAGCAGTTGCTTCATATATTAAAGCCGGTGTAACAACCGGTTATATAAATGATTTGGCCGAGCAGTTTATGCGCGATCATGGTGCAATACCTGCAACTATTGGTTACCACGGATACACCAAAGCCAGTTGTATTTCGGTTAACGATGTAATTTGTCATGGTATTCCGGGTACGTTAGAAATACGTGATGGAGATATTTTAAATGTAGATGTAACACCTATTTTAAATGGTTATTACGGTGATACAAGCTCAATGTTTACCATTGGAGAGGTAACCGAACATGCCAAAAAGTTAATAGATGTAACCAAAGAATGTTTGCGTTTGGGTATTGAACAATGTACACCCGGCAAACGTATTGGCGATATTGGATATGTAATTAACAAACATGCAGTAAAGCATGGTTACAGCACCGTATATGAGTTTTGTGGACATGGAGTTGGATTGAAGTTTCATGAAGAACCTGAAGTGAGCCATATTGCTGATGCAAATACAGGGCCTGTTATGCAACCTGGTATGATATTTACCATCGAACCCATGATAAATGCAGGTAAAGCACGCGCCAAGGTTGATAAAAACGATGGTTGGACAGCCCGTACAATTGATGGAAAGCTATCTGCACAATTTGAGCATACTATTTTAGTTACTCCTACATTTGCCGAGGTACTTACCGATGTTAATGGCGATTACGAGATTCCAATTTGGAATTAATTACCTATCAATTTATCGCTAACAGCATACCATAAATTAGTTAGCTACAAATTACACATCAAATACCAGTATTACATAGCAGTTTTTAGCATTGAGGCTTTTGCTGTCATTATTTTATTTTGTGTTGTAAAAGCACATCCCTATGCAATGTTGCATAATTTAAGGTAAGTCAAAACATAAACAAGTTTAACAACACCATCTTGTTGAATGATATCTTGTTCTAATAATCAATATTATTTTACAGGGATACAAGGCGTTAAACCAGACACAAACTGGTACTCAGTATAATAAGCCTGGTATTTTACAGTTTGGTTGTTGTTTGGTAAGCCAGTGGCACTTTTTACCCTTAATGCAAGGTTTTTATGGTTTGATATAAGTAATTTAGACAGGGTATTAGCCCTTAAAGAAGCTAAATTCCAAAGGTCTTCTTTAGCCGCTATTTGCATGCTGCTATCAACATAACAAACAATGGTAAGCATTAAGTCGGGATGTTTTTCTAATAACCCAGCTGCTTTGTTGTTTATTTCTGTGGCCAAGTATTCTGCTTTTAAACTATTGCCAACAAACATTTTTTTATCATTTACCATCACTACCGCTTGTGTACAATTGGTTTTGGTAGTTAATGTGCTTGCATCATAATCAGTAAACGAAGTAAATATTTTACGCGATAGGCTATAAAAGGCTTCTTGTTCTTCTTCTTTGCGCGCTTTCATGTCTCTAAGGCTGTATTCGCGGTCTTTTAACAGTTTTTCTTTAAAATATAACGAGTCTTCTTTTTCTTGTAAACGAATGTTTAGTGCCTGCTCGATGGTTGCACTCAATGTTTGTAAATGTGCATTTTCGTTTTGGTACTGCGTAATTCGTTTTTCTAACAAGGTACTATCACTTTTTAAGCGTGTAATTTCTGTTTGGCTTTGGGTAAACTTGTTTTTTGATACGCATCCCAAAAGCAAACTTAAACTCATTGTAACTAATAATACATTTTGTTTCATTAATTGCAAAAGTAGCATATACAAATTATAGTGTGGGCTTTGTGTGTAATAAAATTAAATAGGCATCTTATATTTGTAGAAGAGTTCAACATGTATTTGTTTAATTTTAACTATTTTTATCCATTCGTATTAAATTAATTTAACCAATGAAAGTATATTTCGACAACGCAGCAACAACCCCCATGCACCCTGAGGTGGTAAAAGTTATGGCCGATATGATGTTGCACAATTACGGAAATCCATCATCAATACATGCCCAAGGTAGGGAAGTAAAGACCTTGGTTGAAGATGCCCGCAGAACCGTTGCCAAATTAATGGGATGCACACCTGGCGAAATTTGTTTTACTTCTGGTGGTACTGAGGCCGATAATATGGCCATTAGGCAATCTGTTGAATCTTTAGGTGTTAAAAATATCATTACCTCAGCCATTGAACATCATGCTGTTTTGCATACTGTTGAAGAATTGGCCCATCAAGGTAAAATTAACATGCATTTGGTTAACCTTACCCCAAACGGACATGTAGATGTGGCACATTTAGAGGAGTTGTTAAAAAATAACACCAATGCACTTGTTAGTTTAATGCACAGCAACAACGAATTGGGTAATATGATTGATTTGGAACAAATAGGTAACTTATGTAAATCATATAATGCCTTGTTTCACTCAGATACGGTTCAAACTGTTGGTCATCAACCTTTAGATTTAAGTAAGTTAAACGTACATTTTATTGCAGCAGGTGCGCACAAGTTTAATGGTCCTAAGGGTGTTGGTTTTATTTATATTAACAGCAATGTTAAGTTACATCCGTTTATTACGGGTGGTGCACAAGAGCGTAACATGCGTGGTGGAACCGAAAACGTATATGGTATAGTGGGTTTGGCTAAAGCATTGGAGTTAAGTTTAGCTCACATGGAGGAAGACAAAAAGCGTTTGCAAGAATTAAAAAACTATTTCATAGCCCAATTAAAAGAAAATATTCCTGGAATAGCATTTAATGGTGATGCCGAAGGTACTTCGTCTTATACCGTTTTAAATGTATCATTTCCACCTAGCCCTGTTGGCGAAATGTTATTGTTTAAGTTAGATATTGATGGCATTTGTGCATCAGGCGGTAGTGCATGCAGCAGCGGAAGTGATGTGGGATCGCATGTGCTAAAAGCAATTGGTGCAAATAGAGAACGCGCAGCAGTTCGTTTTTCCTTTGGTAGCAGAAACACCACAGCAGAAGTAGATTATGTTATTGAAAGGTTGAAAGTGATGTTGAAGCTGGTTGAATCAGCAAATGCATAGCTTTTAACCTACTTTTATGAGAACATTTTTTTTACTGCTCATTGTTTTTACACCCATTTTTTTATTGGCTCAAACAGATACAGCTAGCAAGCCAAAACCCGTTTCTAAATGGAAAACCAATCTTGAAACAGGACTAAATATTACCCAGGCTAGTTATAGCGGAAACTGGAAAGCTGGGGGTGTTAACTCTATTTCGTTGGGTACGTTTTTAAATGCAAAGGCTGTTCGTAAAACCAAATTAAATGAATGGACCAACGATTTACAGTTGCTTTATGGTACTGTTAAAAACGAAGGACAAGACCTTAGAAAAAATGCGGATCGTATATTTTTCGATTCTAAGTTCTCACATAAAATTTCAAACCACTGGAATTTATTTGCCTCGTTAAATTTTATGAGCCAGTTTGATGCAGGTTTTGAATACAAATTGGTGAATGGAGTTGAGCAATCAAAACGTATTTCAGCTTTTTTAGCTCCTGGTTATTTAACAGAAGCGCTTGGATTTGAATATAAACCCATCAACTATTTTAGTGCACAATTTGGTTTAGGTGCATTGCGTCAAACCTTTGTTACCGACCAACAACTTTACAATAACTATAGCCCAACTGCTAAAGAATTTAACGAACTTTATGGTGTAAAACGTGGCGAGAATATGCGCAACCAAATTATTTTTCAAACCGTATTAAATTTTGACAAAGAGGTGATGAAAAATGTAAACATTAAAGCCCGTTACATGGGTTTGCTTGATTATGAAAGGTTAAATACTCAATACATTGTTAGTCGTTTAGATGTAAATATTACTGCCAAGGTAAATAAGTACATCAGCACCAATTTAAATGGCGTATTGTTATACGATTTTGATCAAGACAAAGACATTCAATATTCTCAGGTTATATCGCTAGGGGTGATGTATACTTTTAGTAATACCAAGTAAGTATTTACATGGCACTTTTATTGAAAGTCGAATACCTTTAACGTATTCGGCTTTTTGTTCATATTTTACCATATGGCATAGCGTAATTTATTGTACTTTTACCACGTGAATTATTTAGATCAATTAAATGAACCGCAACGCGCGGCTGTTCAGCAAATAGATGGACCTGTGATGATAGTTGCAGGAGCAGGGTCGGGCAAAACTAGGGTACTTACTTATCGTATAGCATATATGTTAGAGCAAGGCGTTGATGCCTTTAATATTTTAGCTTTAACCTTTACCAATAAAGCCAGTAAAGAAATGCGCGAGCGCATTGTTAGTGTGGTTGGTGCCGAAGCCAAAAACCTTTGGATGGGTACTTTTCACAGTATTTTTGCCCGTATATTACGCATTGAAAGTGAGAAGGTTGGTTACCCACGCAACTTTACTATTTATGATAGTGATGATGCCAAAAGTTTAATAAAATCTATTGTGGCCGAATTGAAGTTGGATGACAAAATGTACAAACCAGCACAAATTTTAGGACGCATTTCTGCAGCAAAAAATGCATTAATTAAAGCAGCTGCATACAACCAAGATCCTGAAAATGTCTCCTTTGATGAAAGCACAGGTCGCCCGCATTTTGGGGCTATTTATGCCACATACGAACAACGTTGCTTTAGGGCAAGTGCTATGGATTTTGATGATTTGTTGCTAAAAACACACGAGTTACTGCACAACTACCCAGATGTGTTAAATAAATACCAACACATGTTTAAGTATGTTATGGTTGATGAGTTTCAGGATACCAACCATGCACAATATTCCATTATCAGAATGTTGTCTAACGTTTACCAAAATATTGCTGTTGTGGGCGATGATGCACAAAGTATTTACGCGTTTCGTGGGGCTACTATTAAAAATATTTTAAACTTTCACAAAGATTTTCCAGATACCAAAGTGTTTAAGTTGGAAGAAAATTACCGCAGTACCAAAACCATTGTTAATGCGGCCAACTCCATCATCAAACAAAATAAAGAGCAAATAGAGAAAAAGGTATTTACGCAAAATGAATTGGGTGATCGTATTCGTGTTTTCCGCGCATTAACAGATAATGAAGAAGGCAAGATGGTGGCATCAGCTATTTTTCAGGATAAAATGAACCAACACCTGAACAACAAAGATTTTGCTATTTTATATCGAACCAACGCACAAAGTCGTAGTTTAGAAGAAGCCCTTCGTAAGATGAATATTCCATATAAAATTTATGGTGGATTATCGTTTTACCAACGCAAAGAGATAAAAGATTTGTTGGCATACTTCCGTTTAATTATTAACCCCAGCGATGAAGAAGCTTTAAAACGTGTTATTAATTATCCTACTCGTGGTATAGGTAAAACCACGCTCGACCAACTTACCATTCTTGCATCAGAACATAATAAATCTTGGTTCGAGATTATGGAGAATGCACATTATTTTGGTTTAAAATCAGCTAATTTATTAACCGATTTTGTATTAATGATTCGCAGTTTCCAAACCATGTTGGCAAAACCTGCGTACGATTTAGCCATGCATGTGGCCAAACAAACCGGGTTGTTAAAGTCCTTGTATGATGATAAAACAGTGGAAGGAATTGCGCGTTACGAAAACATAGAAGAGCTATTAAATGGTATAAAAGAGTTTAGTATTGAAGAAGTTGCTGATGATGATGCCGTGCTTCGTGGAAATACCTTACCCGATTACATGCAAGACATTGCCCTACTAACCGATGCGGATAGAGGAAATGATGATGACAATGATAAAGTTGTTATGATGACCATACACGGAAGCAAAGGATTGGAGTTTACTAACGTGTATATTGTAGGTTTAGAAGAAAATTTATTTCCTTCTCAACTTAGCTTAAATAGCCGACAAGATTTGGAAGAGGAAAGGCGTTTGTTTTATGTGGCATTAACCCGTGCCGAGAAAAAACTTACTTTATCATTTGCTACATCAAGGTTTAAATTTGGTTCCATGATTCAATGCGAACCAAGCAGGTTTTTGCAAGAAATAGATCCTCAATATTTAATTGTTGAAGGATTATACAACAACAATCAACCAGCAACAGAGCAACGCAAACCATACCAAATGAGCAGTTACACTAAGAAGTTAACTGAATCAACCCGAGCCAACAAACCTAACGTTGCGCAGCCAACGGTTACTGTTCCTAAAAACTTTAAACCCATTAACAAGGCCGTATCACAACCTGCATCTATAGATACTGATTTTGTGGGTGATGATACTTCGTTGCTTGCTGTTGGTATGAATGTAGAACACCAACGTTTTGGTAAAGGTATTGTAATTGTAATGGAAGGAGCAGGCGATAACCGCAAAGCACAAATTGATTTTGGCGCACAAGGCAAAAAAATGTTGGTGCTTAAATTTGCTAAACTTAAAATAAACGCATAACAGTTTTTAGTTTGATTTTTTAATACCAATCAACTCAAAAGCAAATTACCGTAACCGGACATAAAATATGAATTTTAAAGACTTAAACATTAACAACCCACTGCTAAAGGCATTGGAAGATTTGGAATACATACATCCAACTCCTGTGCAAATTGAGGCATTCCCGGTAGTAATGTCGGGGCGCGATGTGGTTGCAATAGCACAAACCGGAACAGGTAAAACCTTTGCTTATTTATTACCCATTTTAAGGCAATTAAAATTTTCTGAACAACGCCATCCGCGTGTGCTCATTATTGTGCCAACCCGCGAGTTGGTATTACAGGTTTATGGCGAGGTAAATCGTTTAACCAAATACATGAGCGTAAGGGTAGGAGCCATGTATGGTGGTGGTAACATCAATAAACAAAAAGCAATGGTTTTTGCTGGTTTAGATGTGCTGGTATCTACCCCCGGAAGGTTAATTGATTTGGCCAGTATTGGCGCTATTAAATTAACCAGTATACAAAGGTTGGTTATTGATGAGGTGGATGAAATGCTGGAACAAGAATTTAGGGCACAGCTTAATGCCATTATGGATTATTTGCCACCTAAACGACAAAATATTTTGTTTTCGGCTACACTTACCGAAGAGGTAGAAAAGCTGTTTACCGAATTTTTTAATAACCCCGTAAAGGTAGAAGTGGCAGCACACGGAACGCCCCTTGAGAAAATTATTCAATTGGGTTACTTCGTACCTAATTTTGGCACTAAGGTTAATTTATTAACCCATTTACTTCAAACAGATGAAACGTTAGGTAAGGTATTGGTGTTTACATCAAAAATTAAAAATGCCGATAAATTGTTTGACATGTTACACCAAAACTTTGCTAGTAACATTGGTATATTACACTCGCGCAAGCCACAAACACAGCGTTTTGAAGCATTAAGACAGTTTTCCGAGAATGAAATAAGAATTTTAGTAGCAACAGATGTGGCCGCTCGTGGTTTAGATGTAGTGGATGTAACGCATGTTATTAATTTCGATACCCCCGATAACCCCAATGATTATTTACATCGTATTGGTAGAACCGGTCGTATTGGTAAAGATGGAACAGCCATTACATTTATGAATGCCACCGAAGAAGAATATTTGGTTGAAATTGAAGAGGTAATGAATAAAAAACTTACCATCCTTGATTTTCCGCAAGAGGTAGCGCTTTCTAAAATAATGAGCGATGATGAGAAGCCTAAACTTAGAGAAAAAAACTACTTAAAATCGGTTAAAGTTGTTGAAGAAAGAGGCGCTTCATTCCATGAGAAAAAAGATAAAAACAAAAAAGTAAATTTAGGTGGTGCATACAAAAAATCAGGAGGTAAAACACAATCTGTAAACCGAAATGTATTGCGTAACCGTGCAAAAAGAAAAGGATTTTAATTACAATGAAGATAAAACGTATTGCTGTTTATTGCGGCTCGTCTGTTGGCGATGAAGAAATATATATAACCAAAGCATTGGCACTTATACAAGACATGCACAAGCGTGGTTACGGTTTGGTTTATGGTGGTGGTAACGTAGGTATAATGGGCATTATTGCCGATGAAATGTTGCGATTAGGTGGCGAAGTTATTGGTGTTATACCCAAACGTTTAATGGATAAAGAAGTAGGTCATACCAGACTTACCCAACAAATTGTGGTTGATAGCATGCACGAGCGTAAAGCTAAAATGTTTGAACTATGCGATGCATGCATTGCTTTGCCAGGTGGTATTGGTACCATGGAAGAGTTGTTTGAAGCCTTTACTTGGAGCCAACTGGGTTTTCATTTTAAACCTTGTGGCGTGTTAAATGTAAATGGGTTTTACAAACCTTTAGATGATTTGTTGCAACACATGGTTGACCATAAATTTTTAAAACAAGATTTTAAAAACATGCTGTTGTTTAATGGCCATGTAGAAACCTTGTTAAACGATTTAGAGGATTTTGAATTTCCTAAAACCCTAAAGTGGCATTGATAGGTTAGCACATAACAGCCTGTTCAATCGCACTGCCTCTAAGTTTCTAAACCCCAATTCAGCAGTGTATTTCTTGTTTTCTTGGTGTCCTTTGTTGTTAAATTTTTACCACAATGTACACAAAGTTTTTCACGAGGTACACAAGGAATAAACGCTCACCGAATCCACCTAATTTAACAGTAAGATGTTATAGCCGCTGTGCCTCTGTACCTCTGTGGTTCAAACCCTATTCTTTGCCCTCTGCTTCCGAAGCTTCGGAATCTGTGGTTCTATACCCTCCATGCCGCAGTAAAATAACCGTCACAGTTGTATAAACCTTTTTTAACCCACAAATAATCTCCAATTATTCCTCATATTTGTGTTCATACAAAACCAAAACAGCATGAAAAAAATAATCGCATTGTTTGCCATTACAACCTTGGTATTTGGTGCAACCGCATTTAAACAAAACGAAACTCCCGGTTATCAAATTGGCGATGTAGCCACCGATTTTAACCTACGTAATGTAGATGGTAAAATGGTAAAGTTGGCCGATTTTAAAAAAGCCAAAGGATTTATTGTGGTGTTTACCTGCAACCATTGCCCGTTTTCGCAAGCATACGAACAACGTATTATTAACTTACACAACAAGTATGCAGCAAAAGGTTACCCTGTAATTGCCATCAACCCAAACGATGCTAAACGTGAGCCTGAAGACAGTTACGCCAAGATGCAAGAGTTGGCCAAAGCAAAAAAATATCCGTTTGTGTATTTGCATGATGAAACCCAACAAATAGCAAAAACATACGGAGCCACACGCACCCCACATGTATTTGTGATACAAAAAACAAAAGCAGGCAACACGGTACAATACATTGGTGCAATTGATGATAATTACGAAGACGAAAAACAAGTTAAAGAAAAGCATGTTGAGTTAGCTGTTAATGCATTACTAAACGGCAAAGCAGTTGCCAAAACCAATACCAAGGCCATAGGTTGCACCATTAAGTGGAAGAAATAAGTTATTGATTTATTATAAAAGCAATCGCCCCAATAAACTCATGTTTTGGGGCGATTCTGTTTACTATATATTTTACTTTTAAAGCATTAGGAAGTAGTGGTTTGGTATGAAACGTAAATACTTCATACTTTATCTGCTACTTTTATTCGATTACGCTAGCTCTTTAGATTTGTCGTATTGATCAACGATTTTTAAGAGTGTTTCAGCATGTTGAAAGATGTCGTCTAAAGAATTAATTTCATTTTTAACCTCTTTCTTTTGGTCGTCAAGTGTTGCAAAAAACTTTCTGCCACCATTTAAATAAAGTCTACAAATTGTCTTGCGGTTATTGTCGTCAAGTAAAATTGCAAAATATGATTGTGCATCCCTGTGCGTTATTCTTGTTGCACTTATTTTTTGTCGTAGAATGGTTTTAACAATCATAAATCCTTCAAGTTCTTCATCAGTTGTAACTACTTTTACTTCGTCAACTTTTGCTAGTTCAGCTTGAATAGCTTCTTGTTTCTTAGTCTCTTCGTCTTCCTTTGTTAAAGCAGTTTTAAGTCTTTCTGTAATAAGGTCGCTAATATGTTGTTGAATAGACTTCTTCGTTAAATTTGTAAACTGTTCTAAAACTTTTGCAGTTACAACACTAGGGTAAACTTGTCTTGCGAAGTGTTTAACAAAGTCAGGAGTTGGATTAATAAGTTCTTGCTGAATTAAGTGTTTTAATTCATTCATGTATTTCAATTCGCTAGCTGTATTTGTGATGCTTTCAGCGTCAAAAACAGTCTTATGAAACTTTTTAAGTTCTTCAACCTGATTGTCTTTAATTTCATTGATGTTAAATTCTAAAAATGGTTTCTCGTCCATCTTATTTGGTTCAACTAAGTCAGAATAAAAACGATAATTTATACCATTAGTTAAAAGGCCAAACTTTGCTTTAGAAACATGAAAATAGCGTAAAAGCTGACCATCATGTATGTTAAGGTTTTGAGCCCAATGTTTGCACTCAATAAGTATGGTTGGGGAACCATCTTTAAAAATTGCGTAATCAATTTTCTCTCCTTTTTTAATTCCAATATCCGAAATAAATTCAGGAACAACTTCAGTTGGATTAAAAACGTCATAACCCAATGCTTGTAAAAAAGGCATTATGAAAGCATTTTTTGTTGCTTCTTCTGTCTGAATTTGGTCTTTCAGTTTTGCAACCCGGTCTCCGAGTTGTTTGATTTGGTCTTTAAAATCCATAGTTAATTTTTTGTTTAATTTCTACATTTTACCTTTTGCTTGTTCGATTAGACTGAGTAGAGAAGCGAAATCTTCAGTTGATAGAAATACCATAGAATTTCTATCAAATTTTTCAATTTGAATATATGTTGTCCATATACTTTTGTCTGGGCTATAGTATGCACCAGCTTCAAATCCTGTTCTACTTTTAAATGTTACTTCCGTATAAATATCTCTTGTTGTAGGAAATACGTTTGTTTGGAGATTTTTAATTGATTTTATTAGACCGTCAATTTCGTCTGCATCAAGTGAAGCAATTTTTGTATCTGTTGAATATGAACTTTTGTATTCAAATTCAAAACGTAATGCACTTTTTCCAGTTCCTGCGTTTAGGTCTTTGTATTTTAAAATTTTAATTTCAACACCTTTAACTTTTCCGATATCAATAAATTGTCGTTCAATTAAAGTGCCTGCTTGAGAACTAAATTGTTCTGCTTGGGTTAATTCTTTTTCTTTAGTTTGCCCAAAAGAAATTGCTGTTGTCGCAACGAATACGAAAAGTAAAATTGTTTTTCTCATTTTTGATTTGTTTTTACGTTTAACTATTTTTTGTGTCGGTACTCATAGCATAAAAGCTAGCTATAATCTGAGCGGAACGATTTTCGCTATTTGTTGTGCATTATAGTTTTATAAACTAAATATTTTGCAGTATTAACCGCTTATAAACGGTTAATTAGGTTTGGTTATTAGCTTAGTAGTGGATATCAATGGTTTAATCTTTTGTAAGCACTGAATACCACAATGCTCCGAGATACAAAGCTTAATTTAACCACTGAACCTCCAATTTCTTTTAGGTGCTGTTACCAGTAGGCCTTCTTCGTCTGTCCATTTAGCCTTTGATGTTTTTAACTGTTTCGTTTAATTCTTTAATACTGTCCGTTAAATATTTGCTCTTGAATGAAAAGAATGAAGATTTTTCTTTCATTATTGTAGGCATAGCATAAATACTTGCAACCGCTTTGCTTATTAAATCTTCTTTATTTTTTCCTGCTATGTCTCCATAAGCTTGAATTGTCAACGCAATTGCAGAACGAAATGCATACTCTTCTTGAAAACTTCTTTCTTTAGCGTATTGCTTAATAGTAAAGAACAGAACTATCATAACAGGCAAAGATTTTAAAGAGTTAATTATTAAATAATGCCAATCAATTGAAGTAGGGAAGCCACCGACATAACCAAAGAAATTTGTAAATACACCAACAATTAAAACAAGTGCTATTCCGCCAGTAGTAAAAACAATATTTGCCCAACGCTTAACAGGCTTTTCAAGTTCAATTTTTCTATCATTAAATGTACTGAATAATTTAACTGCTCCTTCTTTTCCAATAAGTTCATTTAATACCAAAAGACGTTGTTCAAAAGTTGAACTTCTATCTTGGACAGAATTTAAAAGTTTTTCAAAGTCAACGTTCTTTTTAATCGTTGTGTCAATTTCTGTTTTATAGCTATCTTTTAAGTCTTTCAATTCCTTTTGAAAAGTATCATAAACAGTTTTTTCTTCTTCTAGTTTTGTCTTTACTGTTTCAAGGTTTGAATTTTGTTGGTTTAATAATCCTGTAATTTGTTGGTTACTGTCAGTACTCGCAGTCAATAGTCTTGTAATTTCATCTGAATGTGTCCTTGCCGTAGGAAGCAAATTTGAAATCTCAGATAGTTCAGTGTTTTTTGTTACTAAAAGTTGAGTAATACTTGTTTTTTCAGCTTGTAATTCTGCAATGAGTTGTTGATTAAGGTCTGCATTTATTTTTAATTTTTCAGCTATAAGTTGCAACTTGCTTTCAAGTTCATCAATTATTTCCATTTTCTTTTTCTTGTCAATGGGTTGGTCTTTATCCCAAAGTCCATTTTGAAGTTGATAGTAAACAAGTCTATATAAATGTCCAACTGCACTATTGAAGTCATTACTAGAACAAAAAGCAATAAAATTTGCCAAGTCATCACGCAAATTTCCAGCACCAAAGTCATTTTGAAATTGATATTGAAATGGTAAAATACTAAACAGTTTTGACTGCATAATTTGTCCTAATTGGCCAATTGCCTTTTTAGAGAACTCCGTAAATTCTGTTACCGAATAATACCCAATGTAAACTGATGTCAAGTCTTGATAGTCTTTGTAAGCTTCTGCTACTCGTTTGTCAAGGTCTAGTTTCCAAAACTCGTCAAGTTGAGGTAAAATACTTTGTTTATGTTCTGGTGTCATATCTTTTTTATTTATAGTTGTGTCGTCTTTTAGGCTTACTGGTAACGTAGCAGATTTCGTAGCACTAAATTGTCAACCCAGCACAAAAGTTTATACGAGGCAGTATATTCAATTAACCATTGAACCGCCAATTTTGCCAAACGCCTGTCATGCGTAGTTTTACTTTCCATCAATCTTGTCTATTGTTTTATTCTCAAGTCGTTTAGCTAGTTCTTGTGGTGTGTAAACATTCAAGCAAACAAGAATTAAACACAGTCCAGTAACGAGTGGAATAGCTGTAATTGCCCATTTGTCGTGGTTGTGGTGAACGATGAAGGAGATAAGTCCTAAAAATAAAAACAATGAAAGAATACTAACCTTTGTCCAAGCAGGATTGAACAAGTCACACCAGATTATACAAGTAAGAATAAAAAATGCTGCTCCTAAAATAAACAGCCAATAAGTTGGAATTTTAGTCTTAATTGGAGTTGTGCTTATGTAACTATTAAGGTCGCAACCTAAATCTTTGAATAGGTTTTTTAATTCGTCTGCATCACCTTCTATATCTCTTATTTTTATCTTAGCCATTGATTTTATCTTTAGAAGGTTGGATAATTTTTTCAATGTCTAATTGTGCTTTCTCTTCAGTCCATTCTTTTGAATTGTCGTCTTTAATTACAACTATTTTATTTTTTATAAGTAAAATATTTGTCCCAACGAAAGAGTGATTTTGCTCTCCTTTTTCATTTTCAAACAAATTTGTCCGTTTAAGAGCTTCTGTTATTTCCTTTGAACTACTTCTCAGGTCGTCCTTGTTTTGTAGGTTTAGTCCAAGTTCATAAACAATAACACTTCCTTTGTCGTAAGGATACACAGTCGATTGTATTCCAACGTCAGGTTTTAAAAAGCGACTAAAAAGTCTCCTGAAATTGTTAATATAATTTTGAATTTCTTGTCTGTCCATTTTTATTTATTTTTCTGTTTGACTTTGTTGACGGATCGTCCTTGAACATGACGCATAACTTAAATCTATGCGAACCCCAATTCCTTCTCCATTACCCACAGCATGGCCATAGTCTTTAAATAGCGCGGGTTTATCCGCTTATAAACGGTTAATTGTTATGTAATAAAGTTTGGTAAATGTTATGCAAGACGAGCGTGTTTGCTGTGCGGGGGTGTGTATTGTTTTCATCATATATAATTAGTTGGCACAGCTAAATAAGTATATTTTTTGAAATAAAAATAATATTTTTTAATTTTTTAGGGTGTACAAGACTCAAACCCTAAATGCGCTTAAATGGATTTGTTTTGGAAAGGCTTTAGGTGTAATTGCCTGCTTTTTTAATAGCCGTAATGTTGGCAGCAGTTTATAAATATGTTAAAGTTATAACAATAACTCCGCCAGTTCAAGGACGTTCCGTCCGTGTGTAGTTATATACTCTAATGTAGAGATACAAACTCATCTGTTGCTTGATGTTAAATTTGAAACCTAACATCATCTGTTTTTATAAAATTTATATTCAACCAAATATAAAACTAAATAAGTATGTAGCTTATATTTAGCTGTTAAAGTTAATATAAATTAACGCATCAATTTTAAGCTAATTTGTTAAGATGTTTTGCAGCACACTGACGGCACGTCAGCGTGAACAGAGGAAGTTGATAATCTTCTTGCGAGCTAAATCGCTTACATTTATTTCATTAAACAGACTGTTATAGTTAATCAATTCATATGTTATCAGCGTATTATTTATTAGTAGTAATATTGGATTACCTGTCGCATTAAAATCTTTCAAAATTCCGTAATCAGGTTTTCTATAACTAAGGTGTGTATCGTAATTAATGTTCTCAAAATATACATTAATTAATTTAGACTTCTTTTTAAAAAAAATAATTTGTTGTCTTTGCTGAAGCACGTCTTCACCAATACATATAATAATGTTTAAGTTAACGTCTTTTAAAGTGTGTTGATTTGATAATGAATCAAGAAAAGCAATTAAATTATTTAAACATCCTGAACAGGATAATGTATTTGCGATAATTGTAATTGATTTTTTATTGTTTAATTTAAGTAATTGCACACTATCGCCTTCTATGGTTTTAACATATTTGTTACTTAAGTCCACAGTTTGTGCAAACGATGGTAATACATTAACAAAAATAAGTAACATTAGAATACTACTTTTGCTCATATATAAAAAGGGTTGGAATGGGATTATTTTTAATGAAAAACTTCTTTTCGTTTTCATATATTATTTTCCAAGGATTATTAATATAATCTATTTCTGCATAATTTCTAAGTGTAGTTATATTGCTGTTAGATATATCTAAATTATAGTTCCAATACATAATTGGATAAAAGTCTTTGGTTGCTATTGCTGAGTCTCTACGAAACATACTAGGGTCGTACAAGTTTTCTTCAAGGAAGCTATTGCTAGTTAAATTATATACGTCAATATGTTTCCTTGTTTTGTTTAGGGTTGAATCGAATTTGAACCAACCAATAAAAAGAATAGTATCATTAAATTTCCATATTCCAGTTACTCTACTAATAAATCGGTCATTGTAAATTGACAAAGTGTCAATCATTTGAACTGGTTGAGTTGCATTTATTCGATGATTTAAAGTTTTAAGAATACTTTTATCTATTTCCACCCAAGATTTTTTTTTACTTTCGATAACTCCTTTCTTTTTGAATGAATGATTATAAATGTCAATTGAATAGTTACATGTTTGAGCTATAAATATGTTTTCTTTGTCAATTTCTATCCAATGGTTTGGGCTAAAATATGAAAATTCAATACATGGATAATTAAAGGTGAACCTGTCTACTTCTTTGTATTGCTCATTAATACCATACTTATAAATCACAGCACTCTGCGCAACATCTTTCTTTTTGTAAATATTTCCAGCAAACACTAAATTATCTATAACTTTTAAATAAGCACATGATTGCTCTAATTCAATCAATTTTATAACTCTAAGTTGATTTTCACTATTTTTTGTTAACACTAGTATTGATTGATAAAAACCTAAAGCGAAAACTGAATCATTTGTAGAGAATGAATAAATTGCATCTAAAGTTCTTGTTTTCATTTCTTTAGGCAAGCAAAACGACCAATATGAAACCTTATAGCTACTTTTATTTATAGAAATAATATAGTTTGTGTCGTTACCAAATACATTGTTTGAAAATGCTATATGAATGTATTTATCTGTTGATGATATTATTGCATCTTTTCTTATTTTTTCAATTGTGATGTTTTTATGGTTAAGGAATATTAAAGTGTCTAATTTAAACTTTTCCTGAATGGTTTGTGAGCTGACAATATTTTGAAAGTAAAGCGAAATTGCAAAATAAAAAAGATATTTCATTGTGTATGTTTTAAGAAGGTTTGGTGTTAGCCAAACCTTCTTATTAATTTTAAAAATGGTCTGATATTTCAATTTCAGATTTCTGAATGTTGCCATTTATTTGATACCATTTGAATTTAATAGTGTATCTAGATTCATTGCCATCTGGGTTAACAACAACTATTGTTCTCATTTCTTCACCGTTATTTACACCATTATCAAATGAATTATCTATTTGTAAATAAATGGTTTCAAGATACTCTGCAATTGCAGGGTCTATGTTAACTTCACCAACATTAGGATCAGGTGTTGCTAAAGGTTTGGCTGTTGGACAGTCTTTATCACCTGGGTTAGTGCAGTTAATATATACTGATATTACTTCACTTCCTTCATTAACAGTTCTATCTACCGTTTCAAATTTGTTTGTTTTATTTCCGCCAACTTTTTCTCTGTAAATTTTCGTAAACTTAGCTTCTACATTAAACCCAATGGTGGTAAGTAGCAGTATGATAAATATTTTTTTCATATTGTTATTAATTGAATGTTACAGATGAAATGAATTTTCCATTAGAATCAATATACCAAACCAAAATGAATAGATGAGAAATAGTTGTTCCATCAGGGTACCCAATAGTAATGTACTCTTCTTTGTGTCCTTGAGATGAACCATTACTTCCATTTGAGTCAGCGAATTGGTGTAAATATTCAATAAAGTCTAATTCCATATTGGTTAGTTCAAGACCATTGTCATGTACTAGAATTCCATTTGCTGCAATGTCGCTTTTACATTTCATTTCACCATTTCCTCTACACCATACATCGATAACCTTACCATCGGCTGTTTCATCTGTGACTTCTGTTACTTGTTCATAACCACCCCAAATACCCCAATGGTCACGGTGTTTTATTACTTTTGTTGCATAAACACAATTAACTGTTAATACTGTAACAGTTAACATTAATAGTTTGATTTTTTTCATTTTTTTAAATTTAAATGTTTAATAATGTATAACAATAGCGTAATTGTATTTACGAAATTGGATTTTCTATTTCGTTTTTTAATTGAAACTTTATACTCAGGAGATATAAATTGATTTTTGGTGAATATTAAAGTATCATTCGTAATTTAATCCTAGTTTTTGAAGTAATATTTCCTTTTTCTCATCAGAGACATTTAACTGTATTTGATTTATTAAACCCACTTTCCAGTGACTTTCCCTAACTATATTTTTTATATAGGTTACATTTACAAGGAATTTGCTGTGAATTCTCACAAAACTATGAGGTGGAAGACTTTTTTCGTATTGACCGATGTTTTTGCACGTATGGAAAAAATTTTCGTTTTCAATATTGTATATTTTTGAATAACTACCATCTGACTCAATATAGATAATTGAGGAAAGTGGAATCAAAATAATATCTTTACCGGCAGAGACTGGGAGTTTAGCCAATGTATAAAATTCCGGGGTCTTAAATTTTTCGTCAATTACAATATTTTTCATAATAGTATTCAGCAGTTGTACCTAACTTAAATCTATGCGAACATCAATTTCCTTATCTTTTCGCATATTAGCTCCTTAGGCCACAAATAGTAATAGTTTAACCGCTTATAAACGGTTAATTGTTATGTAATAATGTTTGGTAAATGGAATGCAAATCGAGCGTGTTTGCTGTGCGGGGGTGTGTATTGTTTTCATTATATATAATTAGTTGGCACAGCTAAATAAGTATATTTTTTGAAATAAAAATAATACTTTTTATTTTTTTTGGGTACACAAGTTATAAACCCATTAATGCGCTTAAATGGTATTGTTTTGGAAAGGCCTTAGGTGTAATTACCTGCTTTTTATATAGCCGTAATGTGGGCAGCAGCAAACAAACACAGTGTACGTGTAATAATTACCTCATGTGGTAATAAACTGTTTTATATAATAATTTAAATATGCCTGGTGGGGGTGGCTATTGCTTAATTTGGGCTTCAAATTTATTTTGTATAACAAGTATAATTAGTCCAAATACAATGGCCACAATAATTAATGCATTATTCATCACGCCTTCCACAGTAAACGACATACGTATCAATATGGTTGAAATAATAAATCCAGAATTACGAATTACTTTATGAAATTGATCGCTGTAAAAAAAAGAAACCAGCAACAGCAGTACATCAACAATAATTAACAAAGAAAAAAACTGCTCAAAAAACACATTGTTAATATTCTTAAACAGTTCAATTGATGCTTCGGGCATTTTAAATACGCCAATAAACCAATTTATAAACGAATAAACAGCAAGCACTAATACAACAGGAACTAGACATGCCGCTATTATTTTTTTAATTTTTACATACTTGGTTTTGCCTAACTCATTGGCTTCTTCTGTATATCGGCTGTTTTTGCTTTTTAAACCCTGTTTGTAAAACAAATAAATTAAGTAAAACAAGATAATGGAAGTTAACAAGTCGTAGGTAAATTGAAGGTCGTATTTAATGGTAAACCAATCAGATGATAGCGTTAAGTTAGATAAGTCTTTAAACAACCGCCTAATAATAATTAAAAGAATAATCTCGTACTGTTTGGTAATATAAATGGTAAGCGATTTAGGCAGGTAATAAATAAGTAAGTACACCTCGTACACCAATATAAACGAAAACGGTGTGTAAATGGCTGCAATGGGATTATTGGTTAAGCCATTGGTTTTACAAAAGTGTATTACATCAAAATAAGAAAGGCCAATGGTAATTAAATGGATAATGAAACTACAAATTGCTATAACTAAAATAATTCGTTCACCTTTTTTTTGTGTTTGCTCCGAAAGCAAATGTTGGTAAGCAGCATTAAATGTATGGTTTAAATTCATA
The DNA here is from genome assembly GCA_027482225.1 of Bacteroidota bacterium. Taxonomy (GTDB): domain Bacteria; phylum Bacteroidota; class Bacteroidia; order UKL13-3; family UKL13-3; genus UBA6183. The sequence continues at coordinate 404,900 of JAIXWD010000007.1, read as the reverse complement.
GTTGTATTTGCTCATTAATAGGTTTATAAACTTACATATAAATAATCAAAAAGTAATTTATTGGCTTGCACTTTACATTAAACATGCAACAATTAAATCTTAAAAATGGCTTATTAGTTGCGTGCCTTTTTTATCTCTGAAAAAAGTATACTTCTAAAAAATTAACAACTAGGTTTATTAAAAAGCCCAAAATATTGTCGGTTACCATAAAATTTTTAAACTTATAGTATTAAATTTTTTTAAAGGTACTGAATTGAATTTGTTAAAACACCAAATATTAATAAGCTTTAATCTCATAAAGAACAAATGGAATGTTTAGTATCGCTTTGGGTTATAGGTAACTATCATTTTAATAGCTAATCATCAATATCAATTATGCTTTCATTTAAATTTAAATGAAGTGAAATCTACCGTTCTGGTAAATCCATCCGTATGGCGTAGAAATTATAATCACCTATCTTTGCTTCATGAGTACATTACTAATCAGAAACGCCAAATTAGTTAACGAGGGCAAAATATATTTTGCAGATGTTTTTATTAAAAATAACATCATTGAAAAAATTGATACCAACGGCATTGCCATGCCAGCAGATAAAGTGATTAATGCCGAAGGCTTGTATTTAATGCCTGGTGTAATTGATGACCAAGTGCATTTTAGAGAACCCGGTTTAACACATAAAGGAGAAATTTATACCGAAGCAAAATCAGCTGTAGCAGGCGGAACCACCAGTTACATGGAAATGCCAAATACATCGCCTAGTGCAACTACTATAGAATTGTTAGAGCAAAAATACGAACGTGCAGCGCAGTGTTCGTTGGCCAATTATTCGTTTTTTATGGGTACCACCAATACCAATATAAACGAGTTGTTGCGTGTTGATCCGGCAACGGTGTGTGGGGTAAAAATTTTTATGGGTTCATCAACAGGCGATATGTTAGTGGATGACCCCAATGCATTGGAACGTATTTTTGCCGAAGTAAAAACATTAATTGCCACCCATTGCGAAGATGATCCTTTGGTTAAGGCAAACATGGCAGCTATTAAAGCCCAATACGGAGATAAGATAGATGCCTCTTTTCACCCCATTATCAGAAACGAAGAAGCTTGCTACAAGTCATCTTCTTTTGCCGTTGATTTGGCCAAGAAGCACAACACCCGTTTGCATATTTTACACATCAGTACAGCTAAAGAATTAAGTTTATTTCGCAACGATATTCCATTAAGCCAGAAACGCATTACAGCCGAAGCTTGTATACACCACTTGTGGTTTAGTGATGCAGATTATGCCACAAAAGGTAATTTAATAAAATGGAATCCTGCGGTTAAAACTGCAGCAGATAGGGATGCAATTTTTGCGGCCGTGTTAGATGGCAGGATAGATGTAATTGCAACCGACCATGCACCGCATACCATAGAAGAGAAAAGCCATCCATTTTTATCAGCCCCATCGGGTGGGCCATTGGTTCAACATGCGTTAAATGCCATGTTGGAATTTTACCACCAAGGTAAAATATCGTTAGAAACCATTGTGCAAAAAATGTGTCACAACGTAGCAGAAATGTTTGAAATAGACAGACGTGGTTTTATACGCGAAGGTTATTATGCCGATTTGGTTTTGGTTGATTTAAACAAAAAATATACAGTTGATAAAAGCAACTTGTTATACAAATGTGGATGGAGTCCGTTTGAAGGAACAACCTTTAACTCGGTGGTTACCCATACCATAGTTAGCGGACATTTGGTTTACGATAATGGAAAATTTGATGAAAGTAAATTTGGCTCACGGTTAAAATTTAACCGCTAAAACCAAATGGTAATATTACCCACAGCAAGCCACGATTGATTCGTGGCTTTGTTGTTTTTATCGGCTTGTATTTTATCTGTACTGTACAAATGTTTGCCTTCTAACCTAAACATGGCGTTGCGTTTTAATTTAAACGAATAACACAAGCTGCTTCCAAAGGCGTCAAAACTTGCCATATTGTACAAAGGCGTTATTATGCTTTGGTGTTGGTCGTTGTAGTATTCTAAACGGCCAGCCATGCTATGTTTTGCGTTAAAATTATATTTAGCTATACATGTAGCTTGCCACCACATGTGGTTTAGGCTTGTGTTGATGTTGTTTGATTTTTGTTGCAAACCAATAGAAGCCACAGCCCCAAAATTCCATTTATTGATGTTCGCTATCCACTGTATGTCGGTGTAATAACGCATGTTAAAATTGGGGTTTCGGGTTGATTTTTCATCGCCTGCATAAAAAGTTAATACAAAGGTATTGAGGCTGTCAGGTTTGTACTCAAGGGTAGTGCCTATGCTTAGCGATTTGTTTACATCTTTAACTTGTTGCCAGCCGTTAATTAAATAACCGTAAAAAGTTAACTTCTTATTTAATGGGGCGGTTAATCGTGCACCAGTAATAAAGTACGGGCTATATTCTGATGCCAATGAGCGGGTGTACATCAATTGGTCTTTAGAGAAAGGAGTTTCTAAAGTGTATGGCGCATTTAAAATACCTGCATCAACCCAAATCTTTTTTTCTTTATGTAAAAGATAACCGGCATTTGCAAGCACCAAATGTTGTGCTGTTTGATGCTCGGCAGCATAGTTAGCATACATGTATGTACCAGTAGCAGGAACAAAATTAGCCCTAAACCGCTTGTAACTTAAGTTAAAATTTAGGTAAGCAAGGTTTAGGTTAATTTGGTTGTGTTTGGCATGCGAAACATAGTAGGGTATATCTGTTTGGTTTGATGAATGGTAGCCATAATACAAATCAACCCCACCACCCAAAGTAAAGGTAACTGAATCTTTTTTTACTTGTGCAACTACTTGTTGCACCACAAAAATTAGGCTTATAAAAATTATAATTCGTTTGTACATCAACTGGTTTAATCAATTTCAAAATTAGCATGAACAACTGCTGTAATTTCTTTTTCAATAGAGCTCACATCGTTTATGCCATAATCGCCAATAACATTACTATTTTTAGGCGTAATTTGTAGTACACCCATTTTAGCACCACGCATGGCACCCAGTTTTTGGTCGGTAGATTCGGCTATTCTCGAAGCACGTGTTTGTGCATCTTTAGCGGCATCAGCCTGTATTTGAATTTTTAAATTGGCTAATCTGCTGTAGTAATATTCAGGTGCATCCATTTGTAAGGCGATACCCTGATTTAACAAATCGGTAATTTGCAGAGAAAGTGTTTTTGTTTTTTGTACATCGTTAAGTTTTAACTGAAACCGCTGCGATTGGGTGTAGTTTAAAATCCTTCCCGTTTGCATGCCTTGCGGAGTGTATTCGTAATTTGCAAATGAGGTGATGGGGAATATTTCTATTTGGTCTTTTTTAATACCTGCCTCATTAAGGTATTTGATTACAACAGGCATTTGGTTTTTTAATTGCACATACCCATCGTTTGGGTTAGCCGCATTTATTTGAATTGAGCCACGTAATATACCAATATCAGATACAATATCGCGCTTGGCCGATCCAGTAACAGCAATGGTTTGTTGCGATTTAATGTTGTTGTGCCAAGTAAAGGCAACTATACAAGCAGAGACAATTATTGCAAAAGCAATAACTGCTGATGAAGTAACACGGTTACTTACTTTAGTTTTATTAACCATAAGCGTTAAGTTATGTTCAAAATTATAAGTAAATAACCGTAATTAAATAAAAGGTTAGGTTTTTTTTATAAAGAGTAGCATTTTTGATGAACCTAATAATCTGATCATATGAAAAGTACAATTAAAAAAATCAAACTTGTTTTAGTTTCAGCTTTGGTATCAACTAATTTGTTTGCTCAAAACGACATGTCCTCGTTTTTAAAAGTGGGTATTAATGATGGCAATAAAGTATTAAGTGCGTATGCCTCTCCATTATTTAAAACTTTTGGAGCAGGCATGAATGCTGGGTGGTTTAACACGGCTAAGGTGCATGGGTTAGGCGGGTTTTCTGTAACAATATGTCCTAATGTTATTTTAGTGCCCGGTAGTGATAAAACATTTGATGTAACCTCATTAGGCTTGAGCAATAACACGCGAGTAATTAATGGTAAAAATACTTCATCTACATTTTTTGGTAGCAATTCAAATTCCAATAATCCAGAATTAGGTTCATTTATTCGTTATCCTGGTGCTAATGCAGATAGCATGCTTGGGTCGTTTAAGTTACCGCAAGGTATTGGGGTTAATTTTTTTATGGTGCCCACAGCGCAAGTAGCTGTTGGGGTTGGTATTGGAACAGAGGTATCATTTAGATACATGCCACAAATTAAAACCAACGATATTAGTGCAGGCATAATAGGTTTTGGAATTAAGCACGACATCAAGCAATGGATTCCCGGTATAAAATTAATGCCATTTGATTTATCTGTAATGGCAGCCTTTACCAGGTTAGATGCCAGCGTTCAAATAGCAGAATTAAAAGCCGATCAACCCACCAGTAACATCGATAATCCCAATCCAAATAAAACGTATTCGCAAAGCACAAGCTTTGTTTCTTCGGCTTATACCGTTAACTTATTGTTGTCTAAGAAACTTTCCATATTTACTCCTTATGTGGGCTTAGGATTTCAATCGGCCACAACAGAATTTGCATTAAAAGGAGAGTATCCAATAACGGATATTAATCCCAATTATAATCCGTTAGATCCGTTATCAAAGCCCAAAGTTGTTCGTGAGTTAAAAGATCCAATTTCTTTAACCAGTACTTTTAGTGATTTAAGGGCCACAGCAGGATTTAGGTTTAAGTTGTCTTTGTTTACAATTCATGCAGACTATACGCTTGCAAAATATCCAGTTGCATCTGTGGGCATAGGTTTACACGTTCAATCATTGGCACCGCCAAAATTGTAATATAATTTTATACAATACAAACGCGGCCGCACCTATAGGTGCGGCCGCGTTTTGGTTTAAAGGTTTTAAAAAAAACCACTGCCTAAAAATTTACATCAATGGGCAGATGGTTTAACTTTAAGCTTGCTCTTTTTTACCACCAACCATGGTAAACTCATTTAACACAATTTCTGTGCTGTAACGCTTTACACCGTCTTTATCGGTGTAGGTGTTGTTGGTTAATTTTCCTTCAATGGCTACTTCGCTGCCTTTTTTAAGCAATTTACTTACCAGCTCAGCTTGTTTGCCCCAAGCAGTAATGTTGTGCCATTGCGTGTCGGTAACTCGCTCGCCAGCCTCGTTTTTGTAACTCTCATTAATGGCCATTGAAAATTTAGCCAATTTTTTTCCGTTACTTAAATCTTTTACTTCTGGGGTTTGTCCCAAGTGGCCAATTAGGCGCACACTGTTTTTTAGGTTGTTCATACCTGTTAAATAATTAATGGTTTTTAAAATTACCTGCTACGTTTAAAGCAGGCATAACTGTTTTGTTGAAAATCAACGAGGCAAAGGTGTGGCGACTTGCACTGTATAACAATAAGTTAAGCGGATATTTTCGAAATAATCCGTGTATAAACGGTTAAATCGGTTATTTATGGTCTAACGCTTAACAAGCCTCAGACCTTTAAGGTTGTTTAATTTAATAACCATGATGATACTGCGGAATACGTTTGATGGTTTTGTGCACCTGCAGCTAGGCATTTTTATTGGTTAGTATGCAATATAATGTTTAATAGATTAGGTGTTCATTTATTTAATGAATCTTACTTTAAACCAAGCATAAAAAAAACGGCCACTCTATTTTAGAGCGACCGTTTTAATATGATTAAGTGGTGTGTTTTATTTAAACAACGACTTCACAGTTTCTTCGTTTACTGTTACAGGATATTTAGCTTTTAACTCATTTATCCATTCTTTTTCTAGGAAGTTTTGGTAATCGCTGGTAACTAAACCTTTTGCTTCTCTGAGCGTTTTGGGCTCAGGGTTAACAAGGCCAACAACAAAATTAAACTTGTATTGGTTGTTTTCGTTAGCAATATCAACCACACCTTTTTTATCGTAAAGTTTATCAGTGTTGCTGCTTTCACCACGTTCCGCTTTTTGCTCGGTAACTACTACTGCACCAGTCATTTTTTTGCTTAGTTTGGCTTTTATCTCATCACTGCTTTTACCTGCTTCAGCCATTTTCATAGCAGCCTTTTTTGTTTTTTCGTCAAGACAGCTATAAGTTAAATACTTAACACGCTCTTTCCACATGTACTTGGTTTTATTGGCTTCATAAAACTGCTCTAAACCTACAGTATCTATTACAGCCTTATTCCATACTTTCTTATCGGTTAAATCAAACAACAAAATACCATCATGATATTCTTGCATTAAGTTGCGGAAATCTTCGTACTTGTTTTCTAATTGAGCTTCTTCAAATGCCAATGCTTCATCATCAACAAAGCGTTTGTATATGTTATTCAACATCATGTAAACCGATTGACCTGGTTCGAAATGATCGTGAGTTTTTAAAATGTAGTTAGCAAAATCAATAGCAGTGTAATTGTTTTTGCCTAAACTAAACAATACATTTTTGCCAAATTTTTTCTCGTCAAGTACATATCCTTCCATAAAAATACTGCTATCGCAAGCATTAACAAATGCTTTAAAATTAGCTGCATTTTCTTTAAAGTTATTTTCGCGTTTAATGCGAGCCGATACAGATGCTTTACTGCTTTCTGCGCGGCTATCGCGAGCTACTTTAGTTTTTAAGCTTTCTTCTAAATCTTTAAAAGTAGCCACAGGACGGCTTTCAACTAATTTAATGATGTGAAAACCATAAGTGGTTGAAAACACTTTAGATACTTGGTCTTTTTCTAAACTAAAAGCAACTTCTTTAAATTCTTCAGGGAAACGGCTGTTACTCGAAATCCAGTTCATGATGCCTTTATTTGGCTTACTGCCTTCGTCCATACTATACTTAGTCACCATTTCATCAAAAGTTACTTTTCCAGTATTTAATGCTAGGGCTACACTATCAATGATAATTTTTTGTTCAGCAACAGTTTCTGCACTTGCATTGGCACCTGTGCTGCGCATGATGTGTTGCACTTTTACTTCGCCAGTGGCAGCACGTGTGTTGTTTACTTTAATAACGTGGTATCCAAAGCGTGTACGGAAAGGCATTGATACTTGTCCTTTTGGCGTATTGTATGCCATTTTCTCGAAAGGATAAATCATATCAAAAGCAGCAAACCAACCCAAATTACCATAATTAGAAGTTGCTGAAGGGTCGTCAGAATTTTTTGCAGCTATTGAGTCGAAACTTTCACCTTTAAGGTAGCGCTTACGTAATTCAAGTGCTTTGTTGTATGCTATTAATGTATCAGCAGGTTTTGCATTTTCGGTACAAGTAATTAATATGTGGCTTGCATTAACCTCTGTTAACATATGTTCATAAGCTTCTTTTACTAAGTTTTCTGAAGCTTTTTTATCAGTTAAATAGGGGTTAGCCAATTGTTTGCGGTAACCAGCCAATTCATTTTTAAAATTGCTGAAAGTATCAAGATTCATGTTTCTTGCTTCTTTAACTTTCATTTTAAAATTTTGGTAAAGCTCTAAGTACTCCCTAACACTTTCTTCTGTAGGGGTTTCTTTTTGGTTCCGATTTTTTGATAATAAACGCTCAAACTCCGACTTGTAAACAGTGTCTACACCATAGGTAAATACAATTGGATCAGTTTTTTTTGCCGTTGCTGTTAGAACGTTAGCTTTAACGGGAGTGCCTTGTTTTTTAATAGGCTTTTGTGCAAATGTAAATGAAGTAACTAATGTTAATACACTTAGTGTTACTGCTTGTTTATTCATTTGTTATATAGGTTTTGTTGTTAATCTAAATTTTTGAAGAGATGCAAAAATATGAAAATATGTTGCTTAAACTAATGCCAAAAAAGGTTTTGGTTTTTTTCTGATTATCAGAATGTTTAATATTTTTAATATTTTTAATAAAAAATAGCCTAAAAATAAATCCCCAATAACCACTATGTTGTTAATCAATAAAGTATGTTACTTAAAGTAGCCCACTTTGTTGTGTTTTCTTACCAATTCAATAACGGCATCTTTAAGTTCTTGCACATTGGTTTTTTGTGTAGCCGAAATAAAAATGGCGGGTGCATTTTCTTTTGCCATCCAAGTGTTTTTTAAACGCTCAATGTATGGTATATCTTCTTCGCCTTCTTCAATCTCATCAGGTAACCTAAGCGGTTCTTTTAATTTATCAATTTTATTAAACACCAATAATATTGGCTTTTTGTGCGCTTTAATTTCTTCCAATGTTTTATTCACCACTGCTATTTGGTCTTCAAAATTAGGATGCGAAACATCCACAACATGTATCAATGCATCGGCTTCCGTTATTTCATCTAAGGTGCTTTTAAAACACTCAATTAATTGATGAGGAAGCTTACGAATAAAACCAACTGTATCAGTTAATAAAAAAGGAATGTCATCAATTACCACTTTACGCACCGTACTATCTAAAGTTGCAAATAGTTTGTCTTCGGCAAGCACATCGCTCTTACTTAACATGTTTAGTATGCTTGATTTGCCCACATTGGTATAGCCTACCAATGTTAACCTAACTTTATCATCACGATTTTTTCTGCGGGTTTCGGCTTGTTGTTCAATATCTTTTAATCGGGCTTTATATTTACCAATCGTATCACGTATAACGCGTCTGTCTGTTTCAATTTCACTTTCTCCTGGTCCGCGTGTACCAATTCCACCTGCATGTTTACTTAAGTGGGTCCACATACGCGTTAAACGTGGCAATAAGTATTGTGCCTGAGCCAACTCTACTTGCATTTTTGCTTGAGCTGAGCGTGCATTGGTGGCAAAAATATCTAGAATTAAATTGCTTCTATCTAGTATTTTACATTTAAGGGTATGTTCTATGTTGCGTATTTGCGATGGACTAAGTTCATCATCAAATATCACCATATCAATTTCGTTTTCGTTTACAAAATCTGCAATCTCTTGAAGTTTTCCTTCGCCCACAAAAGTACCAGAGTGAGGCTTAGGTAGGCGTTGTAAAAAACGTTTCACCACGCGTGCTCCAGCAGTTAAAGTTAAAAAAGCCAACTCATCTAAATATTCTTCAGCTTGTTCTATTTTTTGTTGTTGAGTTACCACGCCAACTAAAACGGCTGTTTCTTGTTTTTTGCGGGTTTCGTGTAATGTATCTTTTGCCATGTGTTGTTACTTGCAAAAATACAACAAGTTTTATTCACCTCATTAATTACTTTTGTGCCTTAAATTAAATATGAATTTAACTAAAACATGGATTAGTGCAATGCGACTGCGCACTCTGCCATTAGCTGTTTCTGGTATATTAATGGGTAGTGCACTAGCTGAATTAAGTGGTGTGGAGGCACATAAATTAATTACTATTTTGGCGTTACTCACCGCTGTTTTTTTACAAATATTAAGTAACCTGGCCAACGATTATGGCGACTTTACCAAAGGAACCGATAACGAAAATAGGGTAGGGAATATGCGTGCCTTACAAAGTGGAAATATTACCCCCAAAGCCATGTTACGTATGATAATTTTTTTTGTGGCACTTTCCTTAATGAGTGGTGTAAGCTTATTGTATGTGGCTGCTGATGGTAATATGAATTTTTCCTTTTTGTTGTTTTTTATCTTGGGTTTAGTGGCTATTGCTGCTGCTATAAAATATACAGTTGGCAAAAAGGCATATGGTTATAGTGGTTTGGGTGATGTTTTTGTATTCGTGTTTTTTGGTTTAGTAGCTGTGTTGGGGGTATACATTTTACACAACCATTTTACATGGCATTGGCCCGTTGATAAATGGATGGTTTTGCCTGCAACAGCTATTGGTTTGCTCAGTACAGCGGTTTTAAACACCAACAATATTCGTGATATAGAAAACGACCGAGCATCTAATAAAAATACCATTGTGGTAAAAATCGGGTTGAACAATGCACGCATTTATCACTGGTTTTTAATAATAGGAGCCTTTGTTTCGCTTGTGTTTTTTATTTATGTTAATCTTTTGCATTGGATACAGTTTTTAAGTTTGTTGGCATTTATTCCAATTATGATGCAAGGTATTAAGGTTCAAAATTTAGCCCCATCACCAAAATATAATGCGTTATTAAAGCAGTTAAGTTTATCAATTTTATTGTTGGTGGTTATTTTTGTGGTTTTACAAACAGTGGCTTTGGGCATTTTTGTAAGCAATACCATATATAATTTTGTTAAATAATGTTTGCAGCCTCATTCATAAAACACCAATTACAATTTGTAAAGCCTGCTAAAACATCGCGCAATACCATGCATATGCACTCAGTGTATTATGTGGTATTAACAAGTAAAAGTGTACGCAAAAGTTATTGGGGTGAAGCCGCACCATTGCCAGGTTTAAGTATAGATGATGTTACACAAATAGAAAATAAACTAACCGAATTATGTGCTGCAGTTACCAATGGTTACACGTTTAATATGTTAGATTTTTCTGGTTTCCCCAGTGTGCAATTTGCATTTGAAACAGCTTTTTTAGCAGCACAACACGAGGAAGATTTTTTATTGTTTGATACTCCGTTTTACAGCGGCCAACAACCAATAGCCATTAATGGTTTGGTTTGGATGAACGAGAAAGAAACCATGTTGCAAGAAGCCCTTCAAAAGGCTGAGCAAGGTTTTGACACCATTAAGTTTAAAGTTGGAGCACTAGATTTTGATGATGAATGCCGCATGCTTGAAACTTTTAGAAAGCAATTTAATGCATTTAAAATTACCATCAGGTTAGACGCTAATGGTGCTTTTTTAAAGGATGATGCTTTAGAAAAACTAAGAGAACTTTCTCGCTTTGAGGTACACAGTATAGAACAACCCATTAAACCCAAACAATGGGATGCCATGCAGGAAATTTGTGCCAAAACGCCTATACCTATTGCATTAGATGAAGAGTTAATTGGCATTGATGTTTTAGTTGATGGACAGCAATTGTTGCAACACATCAAACCACAACATATTATTTTAAAACCTACTTTGTTGGGCGGATTAAAAAATAGTGATGCTTGGGTAAAACTTGCACAACATAACAACATAGGTTGGTGGGCCACCAGTGCCTTAGAAAGTAACATTGGCCTTAATGCCATAGCGCAGTGGACAGCAACAAAGAATATACAAGTACCACATGGTCTTGGCACAGGCAGTTTGTATACCAACAACATTCCTTCACCATTAGTGGTAAGTAAGGGGCAGTTGGTTTATGATGTGAGTAAAAGGTGGGATTTGGGGGAGGTTTTGAATTTAAATTTCTAATATTTAATTCAAAATAATAAGTTATTTAAGTAGACTCTTTATGGCTTTTGATTAGATTTAATCATCTCTTTTCCTTTGTCGTTGATAAAGCCAACTTTGTCATTCAATTTTACTGAAGCCCATTCAGATTTTACCTCACCAAATTGACCAATTTTATCATACTTGGGTTTAATCACTTCTTCCCCTTTATCATTAATAAAACCCAGTTTGTTGCCAAGTTGCACCAAAGCCCAATCAGATTTTACCTCACCAAATTGACCAATCTTATCATACGTTGGTTTGATGACTTCTTCTCCTTTGTCATTAATAAAACCCAGTTTGTTGTCCAGTTCTATTAGAGCCCAATCAGATTTAAACTCACCAAATTGACCAATCTTATCATACGTTGGTTTGATGACTTCTTCTCCTTTGTCATTAATAAAACCAAGTTTGTTGTCTTGATTTACTAATGCCCAATCCGATTTTAATTCACCGAATTGGCCAATCTTTTTGTAGATAGGTTTAACGATTTCTTCTCCGTTTTCATCAATGAATCCGAGTTTGTTATCAAGTTCAACCAACACCCAATCAGACTTAAATTCGCCTAATTGACCAACTTGGTTGTATTTGATTTGTGCATTTGCCATAACTCCTGTTACAACAAAAATTAAAATGATTGATAGATGTTTCATATGTTTTGTGTTTTAGTTTGTTAGTTATCGCGATTCATTATTTTGGTTTTATTCTTTTTAAAATTATTTACTAATATTTTTTAATCACAATTTTTTTAAAAAAAAATCACTCCTCCATTATTAAATCCAATGGCACATAATTTATTGTTTTATCATCTGAACTTAATATAAAAGGGGTAGGTGTATTTTTTAGATTTAGTAATCCTTTGCTCTGTTCATACTCTGCTTTGAAGTAATAAATATTTTTTACTTTTAGTGACTTTTTAATGTTTTTTTCTTCAATAAGATGATTAAGTGGCAAGCCTGAATATTCACAAACATAGAATATATCATAATTGCTATAATTTTTCTTAATTAGTTGGTAGGCTTTTTTAAAACACGGGGAACAGTTTTTTTTATTCTTTACCAAAATAGCACTCTTATTCGCAAGTAATTGTGATAAGCTTGCGGTGTCTCCTTTAAGACTAAATAGAGTTAGGTTGGAGTCTGTATATGATGCAAATTGTTGGTGTGAATTTATCTTTTGATGCTCTGTTTGTGATGTTCCTTGATTAAATTTCATAACATGTATGAAATAATTTTTACTACCTTTAAGTTTGCCATTTTTAATGTAATTGTTAGTTGTGGTATATACTATAGCATTTATATCTTCGCTAAAAAGTAAGGCATTGCCATTATAAGTAAAGTTTGGCTCTGAAATGATTCTTTTGCTCCCTGAATAATCATAATGAAGTTGGATCGTGTTAGTGAACTTTTTATTGGTAAGGTCATATACAAGTAGCATGCGCGTTTCAAAGTCATCAACGTTTTCAGGTTTAATAATTATACCAAGCTCATTGGTACTCAGTAAATATATACTTTCAATCCTTTCAATATACTTGTCAATTTTTTTGGAAGCGTATATGAATTCTTTTTTTGATGTATATACTTGTTTCAGCGAATCAATTTTGTTAAAAAGTTGGGTGTAGTTCTTTCTGATAGGAACAAATACGGTATCTGTTGTATTTAGTGACTCATCAGAAACAGTAACCATGTTTTTTGTAGGATATGCTCTATATATGGTTTTATTTTTTGCTGCAACTAATTGTCCAACAAGGTTTGTAACATAAATCCCGTCAAAATTTTCAACCTGGTTTTTCTCGAATGTGCCTGATTCAACATTATAAATACTTGTAATGGTTGGAATGGAATCATCTAATGGGTGATAATCATTGTTTTTATAAAACAGAATCCTGCTCGGGCTTATTTGATAGATATCACCTTCGTATTGTTGAAAGTTATCTATATGGTTAATTTCAGTGTATGTTGTTTCATCTGTTTTTTTAAGTATTATAAGCTTGGTTTTAGCATAGTCGAGATTTTGTATGGCATATTCATTTATACATAGAAGGATAAAATTATCACAAATATGTGTTTCCAAATTTCCAATATTTATGTACTCAAATAAAGGCTCATTAATTCTAACTTTGATTTGTGTTTTTCTGCCGGTTTTAAGATCATATGCAGGGTAGTTAACTTCGTATAATTGATTTGAACTTCTCTTTGGCGATTTTTGTTCAGAGAATAGGATCAATTTGTTATCGGATATGAGAATTTTAGCATTGCAATCCTCAAATTCGTCATTCTTTAAAATACTTCTCTTTTTTAGCAGGATATCATATCGGTGCTGCGCAATAACGGGTATGGTGTAAATCAGCATCAGTAGTACTGATGCTGATTTTAGAATTAAACTTGAATTATACATGTTCATTACTGAAAATTACAGTCGGCTGCATCTTCAGTAACAGAATATGTAGTAGTTCCTGTAGAGGCATCATAAACCCAGCAAAACCAAAGTTTGGTGCCAGCTAAATTCCCTTTCCCCGAATAATCTTTTTCACCAATTCTTTCATCAACAATTTTCTCGATTGCCAGTAATTGTGAACTAGTTACAACGGAAAACCCCTCCATCCAATTACATTGAGCGAATCCTGGATCACTGCATTCAAGTTTATGTGTGCCACCTGAATGGAGTTCTTTTACATTTTTGTAACCTTTTGGTCCGCCACCTAACTTTTTGATAACGATTTTTTCTTTTGCATGAACATTAAATGCAAAAAGCAAAAGCATAACTGATAAAGATAAATTAATGGTTTTCATGTTATTATAAGTGAATTTTTTTGCCTACTCTAATACGTTTTCAGCTTCCCGTAATAACCAACATATAAACCCTGCAGTGTTTACTCGTTAATTACCAATTCAAATTTAATAGCACCTAAATTCAATATTCAAGTTATACTGTTGTATACCATGCAACTAGGGTTGTAAATGATACAACTAATTTTTATATTTGATTAACCTAACTTAAACCCTATGAATAACGCATTAACTAGTCAACAAATTGGCAAGACTGTCAAATTAATTAGAGAACTTAGAAATTACAGCCAAGATTGGGTCGCTAAACAAGCTGGTTATAAAGACAAAACTACTTACTCTCGTTTTGAATCTGGCAAATTGAAAAAATTAGATTTTAATAGATTCCAAAGTATTTGTCACGCAATAAATTGTAATTCCGTTCAAATTATTCTTTTGACATCTTTAAAATCATTTAATTATCGTATCAATTCGTGGGATGAGTTTATCGCTTCTTTGAAGAATATGGATCAGGTTGAAAGGCAAGAAATGTTGGTTTTGTTAAGAGGGGTATTCCCAGCTAAATTTGATGAGATTTTAAATCGCTTAAATGTCCATAAACTTTAAATCATATACTTATATCACCTATATTTGATTTTAAAATGCTTTATGCATTCTTTGCCTGGGTTTTCATCTTTATTTGTAATGAAAAATACTAAGCTACAAGTTTTGCGCATATTCCTTAGGTTGTTCTTATAATGACTTGCAGCAAATAGCTCCTTAAACATATTGGGGCTAATGCCCTAAATAACTTGCTAGTAGCAGAGTTGTAAAACTCTTTACCCGTTAAATCATTTCTATTATGCACTGTTCAACCTATTTACTATCTTGCCTCGATTTTCTTGAAACCCATACATGACGAACAAAGATTATACACTTCGACTTTCAGGATTAGAGCCACTGGTAATATTTGAAGGCTCAAATTTTATAAACGTAGGCGAGCGTACCAACGTAACTGGATCTAAAAAATTCTTGCGCTTAATAAAAGAGGGTGATTTTGATGGAGCCCTAGAAGTAGCCCTTGAGCAAGTGCAAGGTGGTGCGCAAATAATTGACATTAACATGGATGAAGGAATGATTGATGGTGTGGAAGCCATGACTCGTTTCTTAAATCTGGTGATGGCCGAACCCGATATTTCTCGTGTTCCAATTATGATAGATTCATCAAAATGGGAAATTATTGAAGCTGGTTTAAAATGCGTGCAAGGTAAGTGTGTGGTAAATTCTATTTCGCTAAAAGGTGGCGAAGAAGAATTTATCCGTCAGGCTAAAATTGTAAAGCGTTTTGGTGCTGCTGTAATTGTGATGTTGTTTGATGAAGTTGGCCAAGCAGATAACTACCAACGTAGAATTGAAATTGCCGAAAGAGCCTATCGTATCCTTACTGAAAAAGTTCATTTCCCTGCGGGCGATATCATTTTTGATCCAAATATTTTCCCGGTTGCCACAGGAATGGAAGAGCACCGTAAAAATGCCATCGACTTTTTTAATGCCACCAAATGGATAAAAGAAAACTTACCCGGTGCTAAAATTAGTGGTGGTGTATCAAATGTTTCGTTCTCTTTTAGAGGTAACGACAAAGTGCGTGAGGCCATGCATTCTGCATTTTTATATCATGCTATAAAACACGGAATGGATATGGGTATTGTTAACCCTAGCCAGCTAGAAGTGTACGATGAAATTGATAAAGAATTATTGGGGCACGTTGAGGATGTATTGTTAGATAGGAAAGATGATGCTACCGAAAAATTATTAGAATATGCCGAGAAAGTAAAAGGCAAAGGCAAAGAAAAAGTTATTGATGAAGAGTGGCGAAAAGGCACTATTGAAGAACGCTTGAGTCATGCTTTAATTAAAGGTATTGTAGAGTTTATTGATGTAGATACAGAAGAGGCTTACCTAAAATATGGTAAACCACTTAACGTAATTGAAGGTCCTTTAATGGCTGGAATGAATGTAGTAGGCGACTTGTTTGGTCAAGGTAAAATGTTTTTACCACAGGTTGTTAAAAGTGCACGTGTAATGAAAAAAGCGGTAGCTGTTTTAACTCCTTACCTTGAGGAAGAAAAACGTTTAGCAGGCGCAGCAGCAGGTGGCGGACAAGGCAAAATATTGTTAGCTACTGTTAAGGGTGATGTGCATGATATAGGTAAAAATATTGTAGGTGTGGTTTTGGCATGTAATAATTTTGAAATTATTGATATGGGTGTAATGGTTCCTGCTGATAAAATATTAGCGTGTGCCAAAGCCGAAAATGTAGATGTAATTGGTTTAAGTGGATTGATCACACCAAGCTTGGATGAAATGGTTTACGTTGCCAAAGAAATGGAACGTATGGGTATGAATATACCTTTGCTTATTGGTGGTGCAACAACCTCTCGTGTGCACACAGCAGTAAAAATCGATCAAAATTATAGTGGACCAGTTGTTCATGTTTTAGATGCCAGCAAGAGTGTACCTGTTGCGCAAAGTTTAATTAGCAAAGAAAACCGACCTGCCTTTCAAGCCAACTTAAAGGCAGATTATGCCCAGTTTAGAGAGGATTATAAAAACCGTAAAAGAGATAAAAACTTTGTAACAATAGAAAGGGCCCGTACCTGTAAAATTAAAGTGGATGTAAAAAATATTGTAGCTCCCGGCTTTACAGGGGTTAAGGTGTTTGATAACTTCCCATTAAGCGAATTACGTAACTATATTGATTGGACTCCGTTTTTTATGACATGGGAATTGGCAGGGCGTTATCCTAAAATTTTGCAAGATGAAATTGTAGGAAAAGAAGCTACTAAGTTATTTAAAGATGCCAATGATTTATTAGATGAGGTAATTGAAAAACAGTTACTTCAAGCCAAAGCTGTAATTGGTTTTTGGCCTGCCAATGCGGTGGGTGATGATGTGGAATTGCAAGCTGATGGCAATACATCAACTTTTCATTTCCTACGTCAACAAAGCGAAAAGGCTGATGGCCAAACCTACAATTGCTTAGCAGATTTTGTTGTGCCTAAGGAAACTGGTAAAACCGATTACATGGGTGGATTTGCTGTTTCTGCAGGTATTGGAATTGAAAAATTAGTGGAGCAATTTGAAAAAGATCATGATGATTATAATAGCATTATGATAAAAGCAATTGCAGATAGATTGGCCGAAGCATTTGCCGAAAAAATGCATGAGTTGGTGCGTAAAGAATTTTGGGGTTATGCCAAAGATGAGGAGCTAACTACCGAAGATTTAATAAAAGAAGAATACCTTGGTATTAGGCCTGCACCGGGCTATCCGGCTTGTCCAGACCATACAGAAAAACGTTTGCTGTTTGATTTGTTGCAAGCAGAAAAAAATGCGGGTATTGAGTTAACCGAAAATTTTGCCATGTATCCAGCAGCCAGTGTAAGTGGTTTTTATTTTGTGCATCCCGAAAGTAAATACTTTGGTATTGGAAAAATTAATAAAGACCAAGTTGAAGACTACGCCAAACGTAAAGGAAAAGATCTTGCCTTTATAGAAAAATGGTTAGCTCCAAACTTGGGGTATGATAATTAAAAAAGGTCAGCACGCCTCCAAGGCGTCAGACCTTTGGTAAAGAGAGAAAATACTAATTTACTGCTCAACCGTGCTGACGCGAGATGCGTCTGACGGTTTCACTCCACTCCAAGGTCCTTTATGATTTTTTCTATTTGCCAATCTTCAACAGGATTGTATTCATTTTTCAAATCGGAAGTAAAGATCAACGCTAAACTTTGCCAATAAATAGCGGTAAGGTTACCACGGTATGTTTTAAGTAGGGTGTATGTGTCTTTACTGGTTTCACGGTGAATTAACTTTATTAGCAGTTTGCCTTGTGTTACAGTAAGGTTAACTAGGTCGTCCATAAATAGTTCTTCAATGGCTTCTTCTGTACGTTTAAGGTATGCTTTACGTGCTTTATCTGTTGGCAACATTTGTAAGTTTTGTTCCATTAGTTGAAATCTAAAACCAGCAACCTTTGCGTATGGTAATACCCTTTTAACATCACGTATCAGTTTCTGATAACGCTTTTCGTATTCAGGGTCGCGTTTGGCCTCGGCAATAAACTGAGGTAAATCCACTGTTTTTAATGTATCGGTAGATTGTTGTTGTGCTTTAGCCAATAACACAAACAATAAACTAAATAATAATGCTACGTTTTTCATGATCAAATCAAATGAATAAAAACAATGCCAAAGTTATACCAATTGCATATATACTTTGGTGTATGCTAAAAATAATTTTGCAGTGGTAATACCTGTTAACTTTAAAATGGGTTGATATGTAAAAGCCATAATTAGCCGATTTATTAAAGTTGTTGGATTTAATTTTTATTGATTGGAGTTGGGGTAATAATGTATTCGATGCGGTTGTTTAAGTTGTATCCTTTGGGGTGTGCAATATTACCAATGTTATCGCTCGATCCTTTTCCATCAACCCTAATGCGTATTTTAGCAATGCCGTTTTTTACCAAATAATTTTTTACAGCCATGGCATGTAATACGCTAATCGAATGGTTTTCGAAATCAGACGTGCGCACATCAACATGACCTACCAGTATAATTTCACTTTGTTTATTGGCTTTTAATTGTTCTAAAATTGGGTTGATGATATGGTTAGCTTGAGGAGTTAATTGATAACTTTCGTTGTAGGTTAAATTAGTTAAGTATGCCCCTCTATTCATGTCAGCATTATATGCAACCAATCTTTCTTCACTTAAAATATCTCTCATGGTGGTAGTGGAGTCTATGATATGATCTATCATTATGGTAGGAAACAAAATATTCGAACCCCTACACAAACGTTGAAAGTCATGTCTTCTGTTTTCGTTGTAAATATGCAACTGTGCAGAATCTGTTACAGCCAAAACAACTTGTTTTTCCATGCTATCGGTTGGAATTATTTCAACATCATCAATATAAATTCCACCTAATCCTTTGTTGCCATCAATTGATTTATACCTAATTTGATTACAGGGTTTAAGCAATCCCAAAATCAAAAACTTTTCTGTTCCTGTGGCGGTGTATGTTTGCATTACCTCTACCCATTTTTTACCTTTA
Organism: Bacteroidota bacterium; assembly: GCA_027482225.1. Classification (GTDB taxonomy): domain Bacteria; phylum Bacteroidota; class Bacteroidia; order UKL13-3; family UKL13-3; genus UBA6183. The sequence goes on along the minus strand of JAIXWD010000007.1, from coordinate 385,768 downwards.
ATAAATCTTTTATGTTTAAAGGTTATTGCAGGTTTTTGTTTTTTTATGATGGGCAATGCCGAATCGCAAAACGTAGCATGAAACTCATTAATGGCATACACATGTGCCTTTACTTTTAATTTTATAATATAGGTATGATTAGGTAAAAGGGGTTTAATTAAAGGTGTAACTGCTCCAAATTTTGACCAGCCGTTTCTAAAGACCGGAGAACCTGTTTCTATCCAAATAGCAGCTCGGCCATTTGCTTTATTTTTGTAGTCAGGGTTAAGTGGAATAATGTCGTGGTCGTAGCGGTGTATTTCTAATCCAAACCAACCTTCAGGGCTACATGGTGCATTTTTCTCGCAACAAACATTTATATCTTCAAAGCCACTGTTTACAACCATATTTTGCCCTAAGGCAACATTTATGGGAATTAAAAATAAAAGAAAACAGGAGCGATTATACAGTAGTTTGAGTAGCTTCATTGGTTTTGTTACGTTTAGCTAAAATAACAATTCCAACTATACCTGCAATCACCATAAATGTAGAAATTAATTCGGCTTGCGTAATGGCGTTGCCAAAAATATTGTAAGTACTGTTTACACGTATTTTTTCTATACTAAAACGCTCAATACCATTTACAATTAAATAAATGCAGAATAATATTCCAGGTATAGTAACACGTTTGCGTACAGCCCATAATATGCTAAACAAACCAATAGCCATAAATACTTCATATAGCGGAGTAGGGAATACTGGTTGAGGTAACATGTAACAATGTGGTCCTTCGCAACCTGGAATTAACACACCTTCATCTATTACATTATTTGGATAGCTTGAGCTCCAAGCCCAATCAGGAATAAAACTTATAAAATCGGGTTTTGCTGCAAGGTTTACTATGCCCCAATCGCCATCACCGCTTAAATGGCATCCAATTCTACCAATACCATAGGCAAGCATTAACCCTGGAGCTGCGGCATCTATCATGTGTTTAGTGGGTATTTTATTTTTGTTAGTATAATACAGTACAGCAAAAGTGGCTACTATTAATCCGCCATAAAAAGTTAATCCGCTAAACGAAAGTAAAGCACCTATTGGGTCTGCAATTAAATCATCAATATACTCTAGGTTATGAAAAACTTTTGCACCCAATATGCCAGCAATACCAGCAATGGCAGTAATGTTCCACATTAACTCATGTGGTTGTACTTCTACTAAAACTTCTTTTTGTGGCTTGCCTTTAACTTTATCAGCATCCTTATAAGTGTTATAATAAGCAATAGCAGCACCTATCATCAACCCAAACCAGCTGCCTTTTGCCGATAAAATAAATGCCTGTGGATTTTGAACCAGTGCGTTATAGTCTAGTAAAATTTCTAAACCTTTGTAGCCCAACAGTGCACCTAAAATCACGTTGGATATATAATCTGTTGCGGTGATGGCTTTATTTTGAATAACCTTGCGTTGAATAGGTTTTAAAAAGCCTTGTGCTGTTTTACGTTTCAATTCACTTGTGGTGGTGTAGTATGCAGCAGCAAAAGATACGGCCATAAAAAAACCAAATGTTTGAACAGGTAACGGAAGGTAAAAACCAAATAGGTCTTTAATTAAATCAGATATAGTTGGATACATAATGTATGTTTATAAAATGCACAAACGCCAACCCTGTTGCGGATTAGCGTTTGTTAAGTTTAATTTTTTTGTTCATGTTATTTCCAAATAATGGGTGTTCCATTACTTGGTATTTCAGGGAAATCAATATCCATGCCATCTAATGTCTCTTCAATGGCATCTTCAAGGTAAGCAGCTGTAACACCATTTTCGCTTTCCCAATTATCATCAATTGCACCTTTGTATGTTAATTCTCGTTTTGAGTTAAACAAAAATACTTCAGGATTGCAAGTTGCACCAAATAATTTGGCAACATTTTGGTCTTCATCTTTTAAATACATAAAGTGCAATTGGTCCATATTATAATGGTCTGCTGTGCGTTTCATTGCGGCTAACGTATCAGTAGAAGATTGACTGCTGTCGTTGGAGTTAATACCAATTATAGCTAAATTATCATCTTCGTATTTTTCAAATAAACCTAACAATCGCTTGCTGTATGCTAAAGATACAGGCGAACTATTAGAAGTAAAAACTACTGCTAATGCGTATTTATCTGCAAATTCATAGTTAGAATGCATCTTATCATCGTATCCAATTAAATTGAATTCGGGTAATTTATCACCTATTTGAAGCATACCATTAATAATTTTATATTTTTGACCCACGCAAAATAAACAATTACCCCTTTAATTAAAATAAGTTTGCAGGAATTTAACACATGGAAATAGTAGAAGTAATTAGTGCCCAACATCATAAAGCCTTTATCAAGTTTCCTCATCATTTATACAAAAACGATGAAGAGTGGGTTGCCCCTTTAAATCAAGATATTGAAGAGGTTTTTGATTCCAAACAAAATCCATTTTATAAAAATGGCGAGGTTTGTCGCTGGTTACTATTTGGTGATAATGGCAAAATTATTGGACGTGTTGCTGCTTTTTACAACCAAAAATACATTGAGCAAAGCGGTAACAAGCCAGGAGGAATGGGTTTTTTTGAATGTATTAACGATAAAGAAGCAGCTTTTATGTTGTTTGATACATGCAAAAGTTGGTTAAAAAGTAAAAACTTAACCAGCATGGATGGCCCAATTAATTTTGGCGAAAAAGACCGCTTTTGGGGTTTGATGGTAAAGGGTTTCAAAAATCCTTCTTACCTAGAAAATTATAACCCGCCTTATTACCAAGAGTTTTTTGAATCTTATGGATTTACTAAACTCTACGAACAATCAACTAGTGAAGTTACTGAAGAGGGTTTTAACCGCGAGCGTTTTGCACGTATTGCAAGCCGTGTTTTAAACAATCCTGCATTTAAATTTGAGCATTATCGTGATGATGATATTAATAAATTTGCTGACGATTTTGTAAGCATTTACAACCAAGGTTGGGCACACCGACCTGATTTTACGCCCATGACCATGGAGCGTGTGATGTTAACTTTAAAAGCATTAAGGCCAATTTTACGCGAAGACTTAATTTGGTTTGCTTATCATGGTGATGAGCCTGCAGGATTTTACATTAACACCATTGATGTGAATCAAATTTTTAAACATTTACGAGGTAAAATGAATTTATGGGCTAAAGTAAAGTTCCTTTGGTACCGAAATTTTGGTCGTATTGATAGGGCACGTGGAATTGTATTTGGTGTAATTCCTAAATACCAAAATTTAGGTTTAGAAACGGGTATGATTATGAAGTTTCATGAAGCGGTAATTAAACATAAATATTTGCGTTCATCAGAGCTATCATGGATTGGTGATTTTAATCCTAAAATGCATTCGTTGTTTGAAGCCTTGGGTGCAAAAACAACCAAAGTGCACTATACCTATAGCTACAAGTTTTAAGTATGCAACAAAAGTTTAGTGATGTAGGTTTAAACGATTTACCTTTAGTTGCGAAAGCAATTATTCAGTTATCGGATACACATAAATTGGTTGCATTTTACGGTCAAATGGGTGCAGGTAAAACTACTTTGATTAAACAAATTTGTTATCAGTTGGGTGTAATACAAGAAGTATCGAGCCCTACATTTGCGTTGGTTAACGAGTACGAAACTAGCACCCAACAAATTGTTTATCACTTCGATTTTTACCGCATAAAAAACTTAGAAGAAGTATATGACATTGGTTATGAAGATTACTTTTACAGCAATAACATCTGTTTAATGGAGTGGCCAGAAAATATTGAACCTCTTTTGCAAAATGAAGAAGTGTTAAAAGTTCATATCAAATCTACTCAAGCCGATAGACGCGAAGTGTTATTGGAATACTAATTTTACTCTGATACAAACTTCAACCCAGTTATTGATGCAATCAGTGTGAAGATAAATACCAAAACATAGTTATGGGTTAATTTTGGTTGATGGTAAAATACGTTTGTAAAATATGAATCCGCCTTTGCGACCAATTTCTTCGAAAGGTAATTGTTTGCAATCCTTTTCATGAGTGATTTTAGCCACGATGTAGACTGGCTTGTCTGCATTACCTTTAAACAGCCACTCTTTATTACCTGTATTTGGGTTGGTGTGTTGAACTTGCTGCGGATAAAAATATTGTGCGTAGCTTTTAAAACCAAAAGTTTCTACATAGCAATCTTGTCCTTGTAAGGTTTTGTAAAATTCTATAGCTGGGCCTTGGCTGTATTGCTCTATTTTAGGGGCAACTTGCCAAATGTAAGTAGGCAATAAAATGCTAAATGCAATTAACAAACTGTACAATGCAGCAATGGTATTTTTACGGTGTTGTTGAATAAAAAATATAAGCACCATAATGCCAAACAATCCGCCAATACTTGATTCAAAACCATTCCAACTTCCAGATACATTTAAACTGGCCACTGCAAAATCATCTTTTATGTATGGTAAGATGTGTTGTTTAATGCCATCAATTAAAGGTAATACCGCAAACGCACCAGAAATAATCAAACCAATAATTAACACCAAAATACTTTTAAATTTTGATATACCTAAGCCACGTGTTAGTGTATCATCAGCGTAATAAGCAGCTAAGAAAGTAAGTGGGATGTAACATAAACTTGAATAGTGAACAATTTTGGTAGTAACCATTGAAAACAAAATCAATACCACCCAAAACATAATGTTCATTATTAACTTAAATTGATGTTGATGTAATGAGTCGTTTTTGCGCTTCAATACAAATGCTTTTAATGCGAAAATAGATGCAGGAAAACAACCAAAGAAAATAACTACAGGATGGTAGAACCAAGGCTGTCCGTGACCTGCCACCGGGTTTAAAAACAAATCAATTTGGTAAGCAATAAAATCGGTTAATACTTTTGGACCATTTTTTAGCAACTCGGCCATAAACCAAACAGATGTAATTCCAGCTATAATGAATACCGCTATAAACAATTGTTTGAGGTTAAAATAAGGTTTAAATTTTTGAAATGCCCATAGTACAAATCCGCATAAACCCAACACCAGTAATGCAACAGGACCTTTGGTTAAAATGGCCAATCCATTAAAAATACCCATCAATACAAAATGTGTATTGCGTTTTTCTGGGGTAATAAATGCTAGATAAAGTTGGTAGATGGAAAGGAAAATAAAGTAGTTAAACCAAGGATCGATAATGCCACTTTTGTAGTATAAATGCGGAGTTAATGATGCTGTGGTAAACAATACCCAAAGTGTGGCAATGCGGCCATTAAAATGTGTTTTGCCAATATTAAATAAGGTAACCAGCACCAATACACCACAAACTGCATTGGGAAAACGAGCAGCAAACTCATTTACTCCAAACAAATAAAAACTTACAGTTTGTAACCAAAAAAACAAAGGAGGTTTTTCCCAAAAAGGTAAGAAGTTTATTTGCACCCTAAAGTACTCTTGGGTAAGCATCATTTCTCTGGCCGATTCGGCAAAGTTAACTTCGTCCCAATCAAACAAATGAACTGCGCCTAAAAAAGGCATAAACAACAATAACCCCCAAAGGGCTACTTTTATAAGGTTACTTTTGTGTTGCACGTTTTGTTATAAATAATGTAAACAATAATGTGGTGCAAGTTACAGCAATAACAGAACCCACAAAAACATCTTCGAAAAAGTGCTGTAGCAAATAAACACGTGTAAACGCGGCAAGTAAAGCAATGGCAAGAAATACAATACCCAATTTTTTGTTTGGGATTAACAATGCCAAAAATAAAAATAATGCAAATGCACCTGTACTATGCCCAGAGGGAAAGCTGTTTTGTGTATGTATGGTAATTCCTTCAACAAAATGCAATTGGGTGTATGCACTCATTTTAGCAGCAGGCCGAAGGTGATCAACAAATACCAAACGTTTTAAAATTTGTGTAACTAAAGCTGGAACATACACGCAAAATATACTGCTCCAAAAATGTTGACGGAAAAACGCAAGTATAATGGCGCATACCACAGCTGCAAACAAACCATCGCCAAGGTGGGTAAGGTGCTTAAACGTAAAATCAAGAGCGGAATTGTGGTGGCTGTTAATCCACAAACTGATATCAAATTGGTGGTAATTAGCCTGAATTAAAGCCGCTATGCCAACAAGCAAAAAGTAAGGCCAATAAAACCAACGATTTTGATCTATTATTTTTTGCAGGTTGCTAAGGTACATGCTACAAAAATGAGGGCTTAATTTTAATAACAGGTAAGTTTTGTAAAAATAATGTTATTGATAATCAGTGTTATATTTTTATGAAAGGTACTTTGTATTGCATAGTACCTTACCATTTATTTACATTTGTTGCGTTGAAGCACTTCTTCGCTGAAGCTTCAAAGTGCGAGGGTTGAAGTTACAGCCTGTTCGAGCTAAGTGCTGACCATAGCGTCAGCATGCGCTTTGGGTTGGATGTGCGTGATTGTGAGTATCGAAACGAAGTTCAGCGGAGCTAAAATAGGAGTTGATCAGAAATTAGTTGACAAGTTGAAGTTAAAGCCTGTTCGAGTTCGCTTTGGGTTGGATGTGCGTGAGTGCGAGTATCGAGAACCGGAGTTAGGTTGATTCACTTTTACGCTAATGCTTCGAAGTGTGAGCGCCACATGTAAATTAAAAACAAAGTAAGCCTAAATAACAAATAACATGAATGTAGAAAACTCGAAGGCACAAATGAAAAAAGGTATTTTAGAATACTGCATTTTGGCCATTATTAAAAGGGGCGAGGTGTATGCTTCCGATATTTTAGAAGAATTAAAACAAGCCCAGCTAATTGTGGTAGAGGGTACTTTGTATCCTTTGTTAACCCGACTTAAAAACGAAGGTTTGTTAAGTTACCAATGGATTGAATCAAAGTCGGGGCCACCACGTAAGTACTTTCAACTAACGCCCGAGGGTAACACTTTTTTAAACGAGTTGGAATTAACCTGGAACGAACTAACCAACTCGGTAAACCAAATTATTCAAAAAAATCAAACCCATAACTAGCATAATCTTATGAATAAGGTAGTAAACATTAACTTAAACGGCATCATTATTAGTATTGATGAGGTTGCATACGAGCAGTTAAAACAATATATAGATGCTTTGCACAAACACTTTTCAGGTACCGAAGGTTCGGCCGAAATTATATCTGACATTGAGACGCGTATAGCTGAGTTGTTGCAGCTAAAACTTACCGATAACTACACGGTAATCTTACCTAAAGATGTGGCTGATGTTATTGCGGTGATGGGTAATCCTTGGCAAATGGAAGGCGAGGAGGAAACCCAATCTTCAAGTCAATCTTACCAGCAATCATCAACCCAAAACAATACGCAAAACAATGCAGGACCTAAAAAATTAAAACGCGATCCGCACAACAAAGTAATTAGTGGTGTGTGTGGTGGCTTGGGTAATTTCTTAAACATAGATCCAATTATTGCGCGTGCTGGATTTTTAATTTCATTCTTTGTTTTTGGCTCGGGTTTGTTGTTGTATTTAATACTTTGGATAATAATGCCAGAGGCTACACCTAATGAGTTACCTCAATTTTCAGGAACTAGTTCGCGTAAATTATTTCGCAATACCGATGATAAAATGATTGGTGGTGTTTGCTCAGGAATTGGTTCGTATTTAGGTGTGAGTGAAGTGGTGATGCGTGTGGTATTTATCATTTCGTTTTTTGCTTTTGGTACAGGTTTATTGGCTTACTTTATTTTATGGTTAATCATTCCTGAAGCCAAAACTGCCACCGAAAAATTGCAAATGCGCGGTAGCCAAATCGACATCAATAATATTGAACGTGAAATTCGCAACACAGCATCAAACATTACACAAAAAGCAACTACAAGTCCGGTACTAAAAAACTTGTTAAAAGTAGTTACCATTATGGTTGGTTTATTGGTGTTGTTTACAATTGTATTGCCAGGTAGTATTTTATTTTTAGTATTAACTTTTGGTATTGATGGCAGTGGAGATTTTTCTGAATTTGTGCGTACCATCACCATTAACGATACCATTTTAATGCTTGCCAAATGGGGCATAAATGCCATTGTTTTTTCTGTTGTGTTAGGATTTGCAGCCTTGGCTTATCAATTGATTACGCATAAAAAAGTGAGGTATGTTTCTGTAATTACCACCATACTGTTTTTGGCTGGTATTGCATCAAGTATTGTAGCATTGGTGATGTATAGAAGTGAAATTAAACATGAAGTGGTGTTAATTACCAACGAACAAGAATTACCCGTTAACGATACCTTATTGATTAAATTAAACCCAGCTTTTTTAGATGATGATGTGGATGAATTTGATTTTCATTTAAATGACGGAGAAGTATCGTGGAAAATACAAAACGACATGTTGTTGTTTAAAGAACCACGCATCACCATAAATTCATCGGGAAATAACTTAATGCAGGTTAAGTTAAAACGTGAATCGTGGGGTAAAACACAAGAAGAAGCAGAAGACTTGGCCCGAAAAGCATCATTAAATTTAATGGTTGATAGCAGTAAAGTGATTTTAGATAACGGTGTTGGATTAGCTAATCAGCCATTTAAAAACCAAGAATTAACGCTTGGTTTATGGATACCTATTGGCACAGTTTTAAAAGTACAATACGATGTGTTAGAGATGATAAAAAACGAAGACTTAGAGAATGCAGTTGAAGATATAGAGGAAACACCTTACGTGTATTTAAAAGTAACTGATGAAGGTGTGGATTGTTTAACCTGCGATAGAAGCAATTGGACAGCCGATACCAAAATTGAAATAGAAGAAATAATAATCGATAGCACATCAAAAGATAAAAAGACCAAGGTTAATACCACCATCAAAAAAATTGGACCTATTACCATCAAAAAAACAAGAACCGTAGAAACTAAATAAAATACTATTTAAAACTAAAATAGAACAGCCTGCTATATTTTTAGTGGGCTGTTTTATTTTAAAAATGCAACGAAAGTGTTAACTGTGGTACAATCATGTCTGTGGTTGATTTTTTGCTAGAATAGGTAAAGGTATTATTGGGGTTGGCCACCACACTATTAGGGTCAATATAACTTGCCTGGCTGCCTATCTGATTCATCACTTTAATTTCAAAACGCAGGGCCTCATGACCAAATCCTATACCACCTCCATAACCAAAATACGAAGTAAACGAACCACTTATATTGTCAATCACATCAGTAGGAGCGTATTGTTGGTCGTTAGCAAATTCTGCTGTGTATATAATTTTCTGTACCCCTTCAAAGTACCTAAAGCCTGCTTGATAAGCTATAAAGGGATAAATCTTGGTGTCAAAAAACTCGATCTTACCTTGGTATCCAAAACTAAAAGCACCTGTATTTAGTTTGTATTCTACATCAAAGTTTCTGTTATTGATGGTTGTTTCAGAATGAGAAGAGGTGCGAGAAAACCACATGTAATCAAACTGCATCCCTAAAACATAAGGGCGTATCAAGCTGGTGTTAACAGATGATGAAAATGGATTATACAACACACCTCCACCAAAACCAATACCCAACATGTCGTCACTTAACGATTTAAACTGACCGTGTGGTAAGCCAATTGGCATATACGCCTCTACTATTAATTTAGATTGCATACTAATATCTGTATTCAACTCTTGTTTACTTACATCTATTGGTGCTGATGGCTTTGGTGTATAACCATTGTAGGGTACGGTAAGTATATCGTTGTTTTGTGCAAGTGCTATGTTGCCAAAAACAAGAATAAAAATAAAGGATAAAAATTTCATATGGTTTAGGTTTGATGCACAGTTGTTTTTACAAATTATGTCAAAAAATTCATCACTTCCTCAATTACTTTTTTAGGTTTATCAGCATGCAGCCAATGACCTGCATCATCAACCGTAACTAATTTGTAGTGCGGAAATAATTTATGTATAGCTGGCAAATCTTTTTCTTGCACATAAAGCGAGTTGCCACCTCTAATAAATAAGGCATCACCCAAAAAATGATTTAGCGAATAAATCTCTTGTAAAATATTTACGTAATCACGCTTCAATACTTCCACATTAAACTTCCATGTATAATTCGATTCGTCTGCACGATCCAAACCTTTCATGATAAACTGTCGTGTACCAAAATCGCCTAAGTATTGTGCCATGGCTTGCTCTACATCTTTACGTGTTTGTGCTTTGCTTAAATCAACATTGTTTATGGCTTTAAATACATCATCATGTGCACCATTGCGGTATGGTCGAGGAGCCATATCAGCCACAATTAATTTATCTGTTAACTCCGGATAAGTTAAAGCAAATTGCATGGCCACTTTACCTCCCATACTATGGCCTAATAGTGTTGTTTTTGTAATGTGGTGTTGCTCCATAAAATCTTTCACATCACCCACCATTAAAGGTATACTGTGTGATGAGGTATGTGGCGATTTACCGTGGTTTCTTTGATCCACTACAAAAACATGTAAACCATGGTTTCCCCATTCGGTGGCTAGGCTATGCCAATTATCCAATGAACCTAAAAAGCCATGTAAAATTATGAAGTATTTTTCTCCGCTACCGTATTCTTTGTAGTTTAAAGTAATCATGTTAAAATCTGTTTGTGCTAATTTCGTTATCAATAACTGTATTATTTAATATAAAATCGGCCATTATTTTACTAAAGTATGGCGCAATTAAAACACCTTTACTTCCTAGTCCGTTAAACAAATACATATTCTGTTCTTGTTCGTGTTTTCCCAAAATGGGCCTGCGGTCTTTGGTGGTTGGTCTTATACCTACAACGTGTTCCAATACTTCGTAACTCCCATCAATTAAAACATCCGTTTTATCTTTTAGTTCTGCATAACCTTGTGGAGTAGGAGTGGTGTCGTCATTATCCCATTTGTAAGTAGCACCCACTTTAAACACATCATCAAACAAATTAACTGCATAAGCACCACGTTTGTATATTTTTTGGTTGTTTAAAGCAGTGGTTTTTATTTTAAACACATCGCCTTTGTTGTCAATTACAGGTATGTGATTAAAGTATGGGTTGTTTTTGTTTTGATACCCTTGGCAAAATACCACACTGTTAGCTGTATGGTTTTTGTAATGCCATTTTTGGTCGTGATAAGTTAACGCACTAAAATCAAATTGTTCTTGTAAAAAGCAGTTTAAGTTGGTGAGGTATTTTTTAAAAGTTTTGGTAAATAACAGCGTGTTTAACCAACCACTATGTGTAATTTCAACCGAACCAAAAGGAGCATGTATGCCTTGGTGAGGCGTTGTTTCGGTAATAACATACTTGTTAATTTTATCATTTAACGCACTGTAAAAATCGTTTTGCTCCTTAATGCTAGCAAAACTCATTTGTATATTTATGTCGTTTAAAAATTGCGCACCAAGTAGGTTTTCTAGTTCTTTGTAAGTACCTATTACCTCTGGGTACAAGGTGTCTACCATCCACGCTTTAACCATGCGTTTGCCGCTAATGGGTGTAAACATGCCTGCTGCAATACGCGATGAAGAATGAACATTGCCATTGTCTATTACCAAAACCTGTTGGTTTAGTTTTATCAGTTGGTGAGCAAGTAAACTGCCCGCTAAACCTTGTCCTACAATAATTTGTTGGTAATGCATGTTGTTAATTGTACCCGTTTAGTCTTAATATAATGTAATAGAAGCGCATGCTTTAGCTATCACATTTATTTATTCGCATTTTGGTTTTACAAATGTATCAAATTGCTATTGTTTTCTTTCATCAATAGCCTTCAATCTGATGATATAAATATGAATACTTGATCAATTTAATAGTAGGTTTTTTAATGTAATAAAACAAACTAAAATAGATTACGGTAAACTGGGCATGCAATGTTTTATGGCTTATGGCCATTGGGCTTACGAAGCGTCAACTGTCTATAACCTAAAATGTTTATATGAAGATTCAATTGTTTATTAGCGAGGGCAAATAAAATACGCGAAGCGATCTCTATTCCACCCGAGCGATGACCGATTCCGCCAATTTCCAGTAGTTGCTGTTATGCGGTCGTGCTTTTGTCAAGTATTATTTTAATAGGTCCCAACGTTCTAAATATTTCCCATCTTTGTCACTAAACTGTCGCATTGGTGTGTCCTTATGTGCTTGTCCCTTTTTGCCGGGTGTGTCAAGCCATTTTTTATGTCCGTCTTTTACTTGTTTAGCAACCTCTTTACTTGGAACGATAAAATATTCTGGTCGCTCGTCTATTTTTTTAAACGCAACAAAAACGTAAAACATATTGTCTGAATGGATGTTTTCGGGGTTTTGTTTCATGGTTATTTTAAGTTTTACGCTACTAAATAAACCTTTTGTATTGTTAATTACAAGTATATTTATGTTATACCTCAAGAACTTTTGGGAATAGCCATGCTAAAACATTTAGTAAAGTTTAACTTTAGTTTAATTCTCAAAATTTCGGCTTAAACTTGCGGTAGTGAACTACGAACAAACATTAAGTTATTTATATAGCCAGTTGCCCATGTTTACCCGAATTGGTGCAGCGGCTTTTAAAAAAGATTTAACCAACACCATTGCTTTATGTAAGGTGCTAAACAACCCGCATAAAGAGTTTGAATCCATACACATTGCCGGTACAAATGGCAAAGGCTCCACCTCGCACATGATGGCCAGTGTTTTGCAAGAAGCTGGGTTTAAAGTGGGTTTGTATACCTCGCCACATTTAAAAGATTTTAGGGAACGTATTCGCATTAATGGTGAACCCATTCCAGAACAATTTGTGGTTGATTTTGTAGCGCAATACCAAACAAATTTTGATGAAATTAAACCTTCATTTTTTGAGTGGACGGTTGCTTTATGCTTTCATTATTTCGCATTAGAAAAAGTAGATGTAGCAGTTATAGAAACAGGCTTAGGTGGCCGATTAGACTCAACCAATATTATAACACCCGAGTTAAGTGTAATTACCAACATTGGTTGGGATCACATGGATATGTTGGGCGATACCTTGCCCAAAATTGCAGGCGAAAAAGCGGGTATTATTAAAAGTGGTTCACCTGTGGTTATTGGCGAGTTTAATCAAGAAACATGGCCCGTATTTGAATATGCTGCTGAGGTAAAAGAAAGTCCTATTATTTTAGCTTCAGAAACCGTTTCGTTTCAAAACATCAACCAAAATAGTGAGTACATTGCTGCTGATGTTTACTACAACGACAAGCCTTTTTTAAGGCAATTAAAATGTGACTTAACGGGCAATTACCAACTCAATAATATCAAAACAGCCATCACCGCGCTATTAGAGTTAAAAGTAATTGGCTTCGAAATTCCCATTCAAGCCATTTTAACCGGAATGGCCAAGGTGAAAGAAAATACTGGCCTAATGGGCCGCTGGCAAATATTACAACAACAGCCTTTAATGGTTGCCGATACTGGCCATAATGTAGATGGTTTGGCTTATGTGTTGGAACAAATTAAACAACAAACATACACCAACTTGCACATGGTAATTGGTATGGTAAGCGATAAAGACATTACCAAAGTGCTAAGCATGTTGCCCCAAGAGGCTACGTATTATTTTACCAATGCCAACATACCAAGGGCTATGCCAGCAAATGATTTGGCCGAAATTGCGAAAGGATTTGGTTTAAATGGCCACGTTTATGTAAACGTAGCGGAGGCAAAGCAAGCAGCTTTAAACAATGCCACACCAGCAGATATGATATTTATAGGTGGCAGCACTTTTATTGTTGCCGAAGCCTTGTAATGCCTAAATAAAATTGAAGTAAGCCTTTTTGTTTGTTACTTATTATCAATTAAATTTTGCATCAACCTTTGTAATTTATTTTTAGTTATCGCTAAAACAAATACAATTGGTATAAATTGCAACCTCAATAAAACAACATGAAAAATCTATTATTAATCGTAAGCCTATTATCAGTAACTTTTGTTTTTGCACAAAATGATAGCATCAACCCCGAACGTATAACTTACGAATATTTTTCTAGTAAAAGCATCAATATAAAAAACAACGAAGGCAGCATTTATCCTGAAATGGTTTCGGGCAATAAAATTGTTTTCCAATACAGCAAGCAACACGCTGAGCGCCCTGCTATTTCTGATGATGAAATGTATGAAAGTATTTTGTTTGAAGTAGATTCATCATGGAATAAATTTGTATTTAAGAAAAAAATTGCAATGAGCAAAGCCACTTATCAGTTGGGTTGTTTTTGCATAGGTAGGGGGTATCATATTATTGATGGCGGATATATTAAAGGCAGAAAATTAACCAACGGAAATTACTTGATAGAAGCCGATGTATTTATTAAATATGAAAGTGGCGTAAAGAAAAAAATTAAGTTTAAAGGCGAGTTTAAAGCGGTAAATGAAGGTTAATATTTATACAGATGGAGCTGCTCGAGGTAACCCTGGGCCAGGTGGTTATGGGGTGGTGTTAATTGCAGGCAAACATTACAAAGAATTATCGGCTGGGTATCGCAAAACCACAAACAACCGCATGGAGTTATTGGCGGTAATCAGCGCTTTAGAAGCCATGAAAGTGGAAGGGATTCACATTACCATACATACAGATAGTAAATACGTGTGCGATGCCGTAACCAAAGGTTGGTTGTTTAATTGGCAGCGCACCAATTTCAAGGATAAAAAAAATGCAGATTTGTGGACTCAATTTTTACGTTTGTATCCTAAAAATAAAATTACTTTTATGTGGGTTAAAGGTCATGCTGGGCATAAAGAAAACGAACGTTGTGATGTTTTAGCAACACAAGCTGCCGATGATAAAACCAGTTTACTGGTTGATGAAGGGTTTGAAAGCGGATTGTTTAACTAATGGCTAAAAGCCTTGTTCATGTTGGATTTAAGTCTGTTTTTTTATTACTTTTAGTTTGTCATTTTTTTGTCGGGATTCATTCATTTTATAAATTTTAAGAAAAATTATATTGCATTACTCATTTACGTCTGTATATTTACATTATCAAATAAACCAACTCACAGCAATTAATATATAAGCTATAGAAAACACTCTACACTAATTTTTAAGTACTTCAATAATTCTCTAACCCTAAACAATTAGGCCATGAAAAACGTACAGCAGATTAGTGACCAAGAGTTGGTTCACCTCTACATTCAAGGAAACGAAGCTTGCCTCGAGCAACTTTTAAAACGTCATCAGCGCAGTATTTTTAGCGCCATTTACTTATTGGTAAAAAATAGGGCATTGGCCGAAGATATTTTCCAGGAAACATTCATCAAAATTATTCACACATTACGTTTAGGTAACTATAACGAAGAGGGTAAGTTTGGTCCTTGGGCAGTGCGCATTGGCCGTAACCTAACCATTGATTATATACGTAAACAAAAACGTAACCTCACCATTACAGATAGCGATGGCAATGATATTTTGAGTTACATCCAAATTGCCGAAGAAAGTCGTGAGGATAAGTTAATTCAATACCAAACCGAACAAAACATTAAAGAATTGGTAAAACGTTTGCCAGATGAGCAGCGGGAGGTATTGATTATGCGTCATTGGGGTGATATGAGTTTTAAAGATATAGCAGAAAAAACTGGGGTTAGTATTAATACTGCTTTAGGCAGAATGCGTTATGCTTTAAGCAACTTGCGTAAAATGATGGATCAGCAAGCTGTTAAAATATAAGGTATTGTTTAATAGGTTTTTATGTTTGATTTTGTTTGGCTTGCAATAAAATTGTATTAGGCTGCGTTTTATAAATGAACTTTAAAATAAAACGGGCCTATGCCATCAAAATTTACAACTAACCACTTAATAGCTTTATTGTACAACGAACTTGAACCAACTGCCAAAAGTAATTTACTGGAGGAGTTAAGTTTAAATGACGATTTACAACAACAGTTAAATGATTACGCTGAAACCATCAGCTTTTTGGATGAGTCGGAATTGGATGCTAATCCAACCTCAATTCAACTTATCATGGAGTACTCTGCTAAATTAAAAGAATTAGAACATGTATAAAAGCTAATAATTGTTTATTGTTTACAAAAAATTGCACCCCGAACACCTTGTGTTTTGGGGTGTTTTTTTTGCTTCAACTTAGTATAAGTTAAAACATCAATATGCCAACACTAAATTATATTTCCTAAATTGCTTATGTAAATTATAACCATATGAAACTATTAACGGCTGCACAAATCAAACAATGGGACCAATACACCATTACCCATAAGCCCATCTCTTCATTGCTTTTAATGGAACATGCGGCAAGTTTGTGTGCATCTCATATTCATAATTTGTGGCTCAAAAACTCGGGTGTTTGGAATAGGGTTGATGTGTTTTGTGGTACTGGAAATAATGGTGGTGATGGCCTGGTAATTGCTCGCTTATTACACCAACAAAATATTCCAGTTAGGGTATTTGTTGTTGCCACTTCAAATCAAGTTACAAACGAGTGCAGTATAAATTTGGAGCGATTAAAGTCAGAAACATCAATAACAACTATTACATTAAGTAGCGAAAATGTTTTACCCGAGTTAAGTAATGATGCATTAATTATTGATGCACTATTGGGTATTGGATTAAACAAACCCGTTGAAGGTTTTATGGCTACTGTAATTAGCCACATTAACCATAGCAAGGCACAAGTTGTTGCCATAGATGTGCCTAGTGGTTTCCCTGCTGATATACATAATTTAAACTGGATGAATGAAGGTGCTATTATTCATGCATGGTTAACATTAACATTTCAGCTTCCTAAAATCACTTTCTTATTGGCAGATGCCTATCAATATGTTGGTGATTTTGAAGTGCTTTATATTGGGTTAATGCCTGCCTATTTAGCGTCTATTCAAACCAATTTTTATTACACCAGATTGTCAGATATTAAATTGATTTATAAACCACGATTAAAATTTAGTCATAAAGGAACATACGGACATGCGTTATTAATTGGTGGAAGTTTTGGTAAAATAGGAGCAGCGGTACTTTCATCAAAAGCTGCATTGCGCGCGGGTTGCGGATTGTTAACTGCTTTTTTGCCTAAGGTAGGTTATACCATTATGCAAACCGCTATGCCAGAGGTTATGGTTATTACTGATGATGAGTTGTACGAAATAAGAAATTTTCCTGATACTAATTTATACCAAGCAATAGGCGTTGGTCCTGGTTTAGGAACGCATCCCTTAACCCAAAGTGCTTTTATTAAATGGGTGCAGCAAGTAAATCAACCCATTTTAATAGATGCTGATGGTATAAATATAATTGCTAACCATTTACAAAGTGGGGCTAGCTTTAATTTCCCACCAAACTGTATTTTAACTCCACATCCCAAAGAGTTTGATAGGCTTGCTGGAGTTAGTATGAATGCATCAGACAGACTTACTAAACAAATGCAGTTTGCACAAAAACATAAATCGGTGGTGGTTTTAAAAGGGGCGCATACCACCATTGCTTTACCAAACGGAGAAGTGCATGTAAACTGTAGTGGAAATGCAATGTTAGCTACAGCAGGTAGTGGCGATGTGTTAACTGGTATTATACTGTCGTTGTTGGCCCAGGGTTATAATTTGAGTGAGGCTGCAATTGCTTCTGTATTTTTTCATGGTGCATGCGCTGATTATATTAAAAACCAAAAACAGGCCACATTGATTGCCTCAGATATTAGTGATGTGTTACCTAAAGTAATCAATACTGTTCTTGATTATTGATATAGAGTAGTTGATGCCATCAAGATAAATTACAGCTTTTATTCGTAAATAATTTATCCAATAAATGTGGATTTAAATAAGTTTAAATTGATTTGGAACATGTTTCTTTGTTGGATAATGAAATCTATTTTAATTTTAGCGGCTTGTTTGATTTCTATTAGTGCTCAAAATACCATATTGATGGAGGAGCAAAAAGTTAATGAAGACAAGCCAATGATCAGTTTTACTTTTGATGATGGTAAAACCAGCGACCTTGCTGGATATAAGCTTGCAGATTGGCATGGGCGAATTCTGCGTGCACTAGATAAGCACCAACTTAAAGCCATTATGTTTGTGGCAGGGCACAATAAAAAAACAGTAAACGGAAAATATGTGCTTAGTACTTGGAATAATGCAGGTCATTATTTAGCTAACCATACGCTTAACCACCCAAACTTTAATGATGATGCAGTTACATTAGCGCAATTTCAAAATGAATTACTTGCAGATGAAGAAGTACTGAAAAACTATTCCAACTTTATAAAACTATTTAGGTTCCCTTATTTAAAGGAAGGCAACACACCCGAGAAAGTGAATGGTTTTCGTTCGTTTTTAAAGCAACACGGCTATAAGCATGGGGCTGTTACTGTTGATGCATCTGATTGGTACATCGATTCTCGTTTACGCAAACGTTTAACAGAAAATCCTGAAGCTGCTATAGAAGGATTTAAGAAATACTACATCAACCACTTGTATGAGAAAGCTATTTTTTACGATTCAATTTCATTGGTTTTAAACGGAAGACACATTGCGCACTCATTATTGTTGCACCATAATTTAGTTGCAGGTTTGTTTCTTGATGATTTAATTACACACTTTAAAGCAAAAGGTTGGCGTGTGGTTGATGCCCATAAAGCATTTGAAGATCCGATATACAATACCATAACCAATACGGTACCTGCTGGGGAAAGCCTAACTTGGTCTATGGCCAAACAATCGGGTAGGTTCGATAAAATTTTGCGCTACCCAGCAGAAGGCGATCAATACGAAAAAGATAAAATGGATGCGTTGGGGTTATAAGCCTTAGATTAAATTCGAAATTCGAAATTTTGATTGGTGAGTTGATTCAAAATTTAACAAAACCAGTGTCGTTAAAATCAATCTTTTTTTGTGCATATTTGTTACCTATTAAGTGCGCATAAAGCCTAAACATATCACCACTTTTGTCATGCTCGTTTCCCTGAGCATCATTATCTTTTTTAATTTGTTTTGTGGTGATGCCAATAAAAAATCAACCCCTGAAAATAGCTACTTAAACCATAACGATACTGTTAAATATGTAGGCATGGAAACTTGCCGTAGTTGCCATAACGACATCTACAAAACCTTTATCGAAACAGGCATGGGACAGTCGTTTAATGTGGCTACTAAGCAAAAATCGGCAGCTAAATTTGGCAAACACCAGTTGGTTCACGATAAGTTTAATAACCTAAGTTATTATCCTTTCTTTTTAAACGATACCATGTACATTATGGAGTTTAGATTAGCCGGAAAAGATACGATACACAAGCGTATAGAGCGGGTTGATTATATTGTAGGAAGTGGTCAGCATACCAACTCCCACATGATGGAAATAAATGGTTTTGTTTACCAAATGCCATTAACATGGTATGCGCAAAAAGGCAAATGGGATTTACCTCCTGGTTTTGAAAATGGACAAAACGTGAGATTTAACCGTGCCATTGGTTTAGAGTGTATGAGTTGCCACAATGCCATGCCAACCTTTGCACAAAACAGCAACAATAAATTTTTAAATATTCCTAAAGGTATTGATTGCGAAAGATGCCACGGACCAGGGGAGTTGCATGTAAAAGAAAAATTGGCAGGTAATATTGTTGATACCGCCACGCAAATAGATTACACCATTGTAAACCCCAAAAAACTCTCATGGGATTTACAAATAGATGTTTGTCAGCGCTGCCACTTGCAAGGTAATGCCGTGCTTAAAAACGATAAAGACTTTACTGATTTTAGGCCAGGTAAACGTTTGGGTGATTACATTGATATTTACATGCCTAAATATAAAGGTCGTGATGAGGAATTTATTATGGCCTCGCATGCGCAACGTTTACAAATGAGTAAGTGTTTTGTGGGCGGAAATCAGCATACCAATAAGTTAACGTGTATCAGTTGCCATAATCCGCATGTAAGTGTAAAAGTTACAGGTACGCAAATTTTTAATACCAGTTGCAATTCATGTCATAGTTCACAACAAAAAAACTATTGTACCGAAGCACCTGCTAAAATAAAATTAGCAAATAACAATTGTGTGGGTTGCCACATGCCAAAATCTGGTACTATCGATATTCCGCATGTAACCGTAACCGACCATTGGATTCGTATTCCAGCCACAAAAAAAGCAAAAGACGCAGCCAAAGAGTTTGCGGGTATTTATTGCATAAACAATCCAGAGAGTGATATAGAGACTCGTGGTAAGGCCTACTTGGGCTATTTTGAAAAGTTTAGTGGAGAAAAATCATCGATGGATAGTGCAAATAAATATTTTAGCATCACACAAAATCAACCTAACACAACCGATGCTTGGATACATTTGTGGTATTTAAAACAAGATTATGCCAGCATTATAAAAAAGGCTGCAACGCTAAAGCCAAACGATCAAACCAAACCATGGTTATGTTACCGTATTGGCAGGGCATACTACAACAACAGTAATTTTAACTTGGCCGAAGGTTGGTACAAAAAGGCAGTTGAACTTGCCTCTGCAAATTTAGATTTTATAAATGCTTTAGGTGCTTTGTATGTGCAGGTTGATGAAAATGAAAAAGCCGTTAATACGTTAGAAAATAGTTTAAACCTAAACCCTAAACAACCCGAGCCCCTTACTAACTTAGGTTTTGTGTACGCCAAACAACAACAGTTTGATAAAGCAATTTTTTATTACAACAAAGCCATTTCGCTTGATCCTGATTTTGAACAAGCTTTATTAAATAAAGCGGGTGTGTTAAACATTACTGGACAAAAAGCAGCGAGTAAACAATTGTTGCATCGTTTGTTAAAGTTAAATCCTAACAATGTAATGGTAAAACAACTGCTACAACAGATGTAGAAACATCACCCAAAATTGTTATGTTCGCAAGCATATGAATGCGGCCGGTAAAGCAAAAGGTAAAACCAAATCAAAAACAAAACCCAAATCTAAAACAGTTAAAACAGTATTATGGGTAACGCTCAGTTTTGTTTTTTTGTTATTGATAGCTGCTGGTATTAAAATTTATGAAGATGTTTTGGCTGATAACATCAATTTAGAGGCAGGAAAAAAGGGTTATGTATTAGTTTATAGCAATAAATCTATTGATGAAAATGCCTTACTAATTAAACAAACCGAACTGCTTAACAACACCGATGCTTTTTTTAGATTTGCTCATTTAACTGGCTATTCTTCGCTAATAAAACCCGGCAGATACGAAGTGGTAGATGGAATGAATAACTTAGCTTTATTGCGTTTGCTTGTTAGTGGAAAACAAACACCACTTGATGTAACATTTAAATACGCGCAACGTAAAGAAGATTTGGTTTCTTTTTGGGCCACTCAATTGGAGGCAGATAGTATTGAATTGTTAGGTTTGCTCAACGATTCTGCTTACTGCGCATCAGTTGGGTTTAATACCGAGAACATTGTTTCACTTTTTATACCAAATACCTATAATTTTTATTGGACAACCTCAGCGCCTAAACTATTAAAGCGCATGGAAACAGAGTATAGCAATTTTTGGAATGCCGATAGAACAGCAAGATTAGCAAATACCAAATTAAGTAAAGCAGAGGTAAGTGTGTTGGCATCTATTGTGCAAAAAGAAACTTATTTGACTGATGAAATGCCTGTTGTTGCGGGTGCTTACATAAACAGGTTACGTTTGGGTATGCCTTTACAAGCCGACCCAACCATTATTTTTGCCATGAACGATAATACCATTAAACGTGTGGCAGGAGAAATGTTAAATATCGAATCGCCATACAACACGTATAAAAATAAAGGGTTACCTCCCGGGCCAATTTGTGTGCCAGGTAAAGCAGCGCTTAATGCGGTTTTAAATTTTAAAGAACATAAGTTTATATACTTTTGCGCTAAGGAGGATTTCAGTGGTTATCATAACTTTGCTGCTAATTTTACCCAACACCAAATAAATGCACGTAAGTATCAGAAAGAACTAAACAAGCGTGGTGTTAAATAATAACACGTTTAACATGAGCCAAGTTAAATGTGGTTTGAATAAACAATAAGACCTAATCTTATATCAAATAATAACAGTGAAAAAACAAATCGAATTTTTTGCGAGTTACATCGGATTTTGGATGGTGATGTTCACGTTGATGCGATTTTTATTTATCCTGTTTAATCTTAAAATGGCTTCATCCATTCCATTTACTGAGTTAGCTTTATCTTTTGTACATGGTTTACGTTTAGATTTATCAACGGCTGCTTACCTAAGTGTTTTTCCTTTTTTGTTATGGTTAATAGCCCAATATGTAAAAGTAAAATGGGTTGATTATGTATTTACATTTTACAACTTTACGATGCTATTAGTTGTATCATTACTTACAATTATTGATGCTGAGCTTTATGCGTTTTGGGGACAAAAACTTAATGCTTATGCATCCTCTTTTGCGAAATTTCCGAAAGAGATGTTTAGTTTTAGCAGTGGTATTTCTTGGGGTAAAATAATATTCTTTGGTTTGTTAACCACCTTTATTGTTAAAATAACCTATACTAATTTACCTCTTAAATTTAAAGAGTTAGGGCTGTCAGTAAAAGCATGGTTAGCGCCAATTGTTTTTATAGTTGTTGGGGCAATTACATTTTTAATGATTCGAGGTAATGTTGGAATGTCGCCAATTAACCAAAGTTTTGCTTACTATAGTGATAAACCTTTTTTAAATCATTGTGCCGTAAATACCACTTGGAATTTTATTGCTTCGTTAGCCGATAACACGGAGGATGAAAAGAAAAATCCCTATGCTTTTTTACCTAACATAGAAGCAGAACAAATAGTTAATGAGTTAATGGGTTCTTCTACATCAACCCAAAATTCTTTTCAGGTATCAACCCAAACCAACCCCGATATTTTATTGGTGATACTTGAAGGATGGTCGGCTGATGTGGTTGGTTTTACTGGGGGCGAGGCTGCTGTTTCACCTAACCTAAATGCATTGGCAAATGAGGGTTTAACCTTTGTAAATTTTTATGCCAATGGCAACCGAACAGATAAAGGTTTGGCATCCATTATAAGTGCGCAACCTGCATTGGCAAAAAGTTCAATTATTAATAAACTACAAAAATTTAGCAACTTACCTGCGTTGCCAAAATCCCTGAAAGCGTTGGGTTACAACAGTAAATTTATCTATGGTGGCGAATCAGAGTTTGCTAACATGAAAGCTTATTGGATAAACAGCGGTTACAATAACATTGTAGATATTCATCAATTTAACAAACTCATACTTCCTGAAAATTGGGGTGTACACGATGATGAATTGTACAAGAAGGTATTGGAAGAGTTTCCTAAATCACCATCACCTAAATTTGTAACTGCCCTTACTTTAAGTAGCCACGAGCCATACAACGTGCCACATAAGAGCAATTATACAGGAACAAGTCAGGCTGATTTGTATAAAAATTCCGTTCATTTTTCGGATAAATGTTTGGGTGATTTTATGGCACAAGCCAAACAACAACCTTGGTACAACAACACGTTAATTATCATTTTACCCGATCACGCTCACCAAGAACCATTAAACCGTCAACCATACGAGCCTGCAAGGTTTCATATACCATTACTAATTACAGGTGGCGCTTTAAACCCTGCTATTAAAGGTTTACAAGTTCACAAGGTTGGACAACAAACAGATTTAGCGCCAAGCATATTAGCCATGTTGGGCGTAAAAAAACATTCGTTTACTTGGGGTGTTAATTTATTTGATACCGCACAATTAGGCATGGCATCTTATACTTTTGATGATGGCATTGGATTGGTAAAATCAAACGGTTATGTATCGTTTGATCAACAATCAAAAAGATTGATTATGAGTGTAGGTTCTGATAGTTTAAAGATGATTAAACAAGCACGGGCCTATCAACAAGTTTATTACAACGAATATTTAAGCCGATGAGTTTAAACAACACGCGTTTATTACCTCTTAAAAACAAAGAGTTTAAATTATTTTTAACCACACGTGTATGTTTAACCATAGCCCTACAAATACAGGCTGTTATAGCAGGTTGGCATATTTATAAACTTACACAAGATCCTTTATCACTTGGTTTAATTGGTTTAGCCGAAGCCATACCTGCACTAAGTATTGCATTGTATGCAGGTCATGTTGCCGATATAAGCAGCAAAAGAAAAATACTGGCCAACAGCATTTGGGTATTGTTGTTTTGCTCCATGGGATTAACACTTGCCAGCAGCGATTTATTTGTATTTGGTTTTAATGAAAGTTGGAGTGTAAATACCATGTATCTTTTTATATTTTTAAGTGGTTTTGCACGCGGTTTTTATGCACCTGCAGGATTTAGTTTTATTGTTCAGTTGGTTCAAAAAGAACAATTGGTAACTGCATCAACATTAAATAGCAGTGCGTGGCAAATGGCCGCCATTGTTGGGCCAGCACTTGGTGGCTTATTATACGCATGGATGGGTATTACACCAACATTTTTGGTTGTTTTATTTTTTATCATATTGGCTTTGGTAGCTATGCTCAACATCAAACCAAAATCTATTGCCAGCAAAATGGGCAACGAAAGTATAGCCGACCGATTAAAAGTAGGGTTGAAGTTTGTGTTTAATAACAAGGTGGTTTTAAGTGCCATTAGCCTCGATTTGTTTGCTGTATTGTTTGGTGGGGCAGTGGCCTTACTTCCTGTTTTTGCCAACGAAATATTGCAAGTAGGTCCGCAAGGTTTAGGGTTTTTAAGAGCAGCACCTTCGCTTGGGGCAAGCATTACCATGTTGTGGTTATCTATGCGTGCACCAATTCAAAAGCCAGGCATTGTGTTGCTCATTTGTGTTGGTGCATTTGGTTTCTGTATGATAGGTTTTGCACTCAGTACATCATTTTATTTGTCGTTGTTAATGTTGTTTTTAAGTGGCGCTTTTGATAGTGTAAGTGTGGTTATACGCAGCAATATTTTGCAACTACAAACCCCTGATGAGATGCGTGGACGAGTATCTGCTGTAAATACCATGTTTATTGGTTCATCAAACGAAATTGGTGCATTTGAAAGCGGACTTGCAGCACGTTTATTAGGTACAGTTCCGTCTGTTATATTTGGTGGCTGTATGACACTTTTGGTGGTTGGTTTTACATCCATTAAAGCACCACAACTTAAAAAATTTGCCTATCCTAAAGATTAAGAATAGGATGACATTACTTCGGTTTCTTGTAACTCTTACAAAAGCTACTTATTTGGCACTCGGGGCATTTTGGGTTACGTGCCAAGCAAACATACCTGCCATGTAAAATAAGCCAATGGTGGGCTTTGGCAATATGTTCTTCTGGTATGTGTTTTACCAATTGGTCTTCCGTTTGTTTTGGTGTTTTGGCGTTTAAGGTTAACCCCAAACGGGCGCTTACCCTAAACACATGGGTATCAACTGCCATAGCAGGTTTATCGTATACCACAGAGGCAATTACGTTTGCCGTTTTACGTCCTACACCAGGTAATTTTACCAAATCATCAATACTTTCTGGAACCTCGCTATTAAAGTCTTTAACCAGCATTTGTGCCATGCCAATAAGGTGTTTCGCTTTATTGTTGGGGTAACTAATGCTACGCATAATCGGAAACAAATCATCAAAAGTAGCTTCGGCCAATAAATCAACGGTAGGGTATTGTTTAAAAATATTGGGTGTTACCATGTTTACGCGTTTATCGGTGCATTGTGCCGATAAGATTACTGCAACCAATAATTGGTAAGGATTTTCGTAATACAACTCCGTTTCTGCTTCGGGTTGGTGCTCGCTAAAATAATTGATAAAATGTTCAAACCGTTCTTTGCGTGTCATGCATTCAAAAGTAATACATGACATATGATATTAATGCATATAAAGTGCACAAATAGGATAAATAAAGGCATCAGGAAAAATGGTTTAGTTTATCTTTTAAAAGAGAATACTATTAAATGTAATGATGCGAGTCGTGACGAAAGTCATTCTAAATCAACCTAATAAATGATATATATTATATGATATTAAGTTAATTAGAAACTACTTTGTATAGGTTATTTTAGAAAACCTTTAGCTACCAAATAAGGAACAATTAGCCAAAGCAAACCTTTTATGAGAAAGAAAAAGAATCCCATCCAGCCCATACGTTTTAACACGGCCATTAAGCTTTTACGCTGTGGGTGCGGCACTGGGCAAGTAAGTGGTTTCTCTTTGGTTTGTTCAGTAGTTGGTTGCATAACTGCCAATTGTGCCACAATATTAGTGCTATAATTTATTAATACCAACCCTGTAAAATATCTGACACAATAAATACAAAACACATATGAAAAAAGAAATGAATCACATTGGTTTAGATACCAAAAAATGTAAAAAATTAGCTGACGAGTTAAATGTGCTATTGGCTAATTATCAGATGTTTTACATGAATGCAAGAGGCTTTCATTGGAACATAAAAGGAGAGAAGTTTTTTGAATTACATTTAAAGTTTGAAGAGCTTTACAACGACTTGGTAATTAAAGTTGATGTGGTAGCCGAACGAATTTTAACCCTTGGTTACACACCTGTGCATGCTTACAGCGATTACATTAAAATAGCACAATTGAAGGAGTTAAAAAATGTGAGTGATGGTAAAAAAGCAGTTGCTCATGTACTTGATGCCTTTGGTACCATGTTGAATATTGAACGTAAATTATTGTTGTTAAGTGATGATGCAGGAGATGATGGAACAGGCGCGTTAATGAGTGATTACATCAGAGAACAAGAGAAATTGGTTTGGATGTATACTTCGTATTTAAACAGATAGACCAAGCTATCCATGTTACATGAATGTTTCTTTATAAATGATATAATAAACCGCAATAAAAAAACGACCATTTTTGGGTGGTCGTTTTTTAAATAAATTGGTTTACAAATCAATTATTTTAGTCCTGTTTTGTACTTCACTACACTATCCAACAACAACTGTTTAAAGTCTTTTAAAGCAATCATGTTTGGACCATCGCTCAAGGCTTCATCAGGGTTTTCGTGCACTTCAAAAAAGAAACCATCAACCCCAACTGCAGCTGCAGCACTGGCTAAATAAACGGCATATTCGCGGTTACCGCCACTTTTACCTCCCATACCTCCAGGTTTTTGGGTACTATGTGTTATATCCATACAAACCGGATAACCAAACGATTTCATATCTACTAAGTTTCTAAAATCAACCACCAAATTGTTATAGCCAAACATGGTTCCGCGCTCGGTTAACATAATTTGTTTGTTGCCTGTATTTTCTACTTTTTTAACAGCATGTATCATATCATGACCTGATAAAAATTGTGCCTTCTTGATATTTACAATGCGATTGGTTTTACCGCATTCCACCAATAAATCTGTTTGACGGCATAGAAATGCAGGTATCTGAAGAATATCAATTACCTCAGCCAACTCTGGAGCTTGCCAGCTTTCGTGAATATCTGTTGTTACGGGTAATCCAAAAGTATCTTTTACTTTTTGTAATACACGCAAACCTTCTTTCATGCCATGTCCGCGGTAACTATCAACAGAAGTGCGGTTGGCTTTATCAAATGAGGCTTTAAATATATAAGTAAGGTTTAATTCTTCGGCAATCTTCGAGATTTTTTCAGCCAGGTTCATTACCATTGTTTCGTTCTCTATAATGCAAGGTCCCGAAATTAAAAAGGTATTGTTTTTTATGTTTTCGTATAAACTCATGTTATGCTTTTTGGTGTGGCGAATTTATAAATAATTGTTAGCTCTTAGTTGTATAATTTTGGCCCAAATTTCTAAATCGGCAAATTGGTTATTTCTAAATTCATGTTCTTTAAAAACAGCTTCGCGTTTAAAACCCAAACTATTAAGTAGGGCAACACTAGCTTTGTTTTCAGGTTCAACCTCAGCTATAAAGCGGTGAATATTTTGTTGTTTGGCTAAGGTTTTTAGAAGTATGTCCATACTTTCTTTGCCATAACCTTTACCCCAATATTCAGGAAAAAACCAATAACCAATTTCGCATCTTCTGTGCAAGGTGTGCAAGTTATAGGTACTTATTACGCCAATAAACTCTTGTTGCTCATTAATAACCGCCCAAGAGTTACCTGTCCCGTTTTTACGTTTAGTTTCGTACCACAACATTTGTTCTGCTGTAGCTTCAAAAGTAGGATAGGTGATGTCCATGTATTTGGTTACAATAGGATTTGAAAATCCCTCAAATATCTTTTGTTGATCACCTATTTCTACCTCTCTTAATGTAAGCCTTGCTGTGGTTACTAAAAATTGGTGTGTCATGTACTTTTAGTTTATGCCAATAAGTTAATTATTCTACACTATCAATTTTAGTGGTGTATTGTTCAGGCTTTAAAAAATCAGTAACACGTTTTAAATCTTGTTCATGATCCCTCACTATTCTGTTCAATTCATCACATATAAAAACAGAGTAGGGGATTTCAATCAGTTTAATACCATTTTGAGGTAACTCAGTTGCTTTAACTCTGTCGTATTTTTCTCGCTGTTTGGATCTGCTTATTCCACTTACCGTTTTTACATTTAATTTATTAAAAAACTCGGTAGGCTCAGCTAATGGTGCTTCTTTAAACTCAATCACTAAATTTAAATCATGGTAAAATGCATCAACCGGTAACTGTGTTCTTGTTTTGCCGTCCTTGTGCAAATCGCCTACTAAAAAATCAAATCTCTTTTGGCGTTTGGCTTTTAGTTTAAGGGCTTCATCACACAAATTCATAACGTAATACTTATCGCTCAGTAAACGTTTGTTTTCCAACTCCAATCGCTCTTTCGAAACGGGTTCTTGTTTGTACAATTGAGTTGGTCTTTCAGCATCTTTAGGAACAAAATACCAGTAAGTATCATCGCCATTTTGTATGGCATGTGCATAGGGTATTTGAGCTAACTCGTTTGATTTGTTAAGTTGTTTTAATACATCACGAATAGGTTTGCCGTTTTTCACATCTTTTTTAAATACACCTGCTGCAATAAACTCTTGCATTAATTCTTTTACAGGAACGATGGAGGTATCTATATGTGCTTTAAAGTAAGTCTCAATTACCTGGTTGATATTTTCTATTTCTTTCGTCATTTTTTTATCCTAAGTGGAATGTATGTTATACTGCTTATTGTTATTTGTAAGCTGTAAAATTTAGATGAACTGATTTTGCGAGCAATTCATACATTTAATCGTATTTTCTTAATTATGCTTTTAACTAACTTATGTTTAGCTTATTTTAATTGATGCTGGCCCTCGTATTTATTAGTCTTATCAGGTGGTTAAATCAATTAGCATAAATTCATTTGTTAATTATTTGTAATGGTTTAAAGGTATTCAAATTCTTTCTTTTGTAGGTCAGTATTTTCTTTGCCGTCAGTCAATTCTACTTGTTTAAGCTATAAATCTGCACCACACCTTCCAATTTACCTTTGCCATCAGCTACTAAAAGAGAGGTAATTTTATTCGTATTCATTAATTCTTCGGCCTCAGCCATCATCATTTTTTTATTGATGGTACGCGGTTTGCTAGTCATAATATCTTTAGCACTTAACGTAAATAATTTTGCCGTGTGCTTATCCATGGCTCTACGTAAATCACCATCAGTTATAACACCACTTACTTTGTTTTTATCAATCACAATGGCTAAACCCAAACGGCCGCTGCTCATGGTATGTATTACTTGTTGTATATTATCTTTGGGTTTTATAACGGGTAAGTTATCTTTAAACATGCAACTTTCAACTGTGGTTAACAATTTTTTGCCAAGGCTTCCACCAGGATGAAACTTAGCAAAATCTTCAGGCTTAAAATTACGTGCTTTCATTAAAGCAACTGCCAATGCATCGCCCATAGCTAATGTTGCTGTTGTTGATGATGTAGGCGCCAATTCTAGTGGACATGCCTCTTTGAATACTTTTACGTTTAAATGAAAATTGGAGTTTTTAGCAAGCGTTGATTGCGGATTGCCACTCAAGCCAATTACTTTTATTTGTGCAGCTTTAATGTAAGGAATCAACTTTAATAATTCCTCTGTTTCGCCACTGTATGAAATGGCTACCACCACATCATCTTTTTTCAGCATGCCTAAGTCGCCATGAAATGCTTCAACAGGATGCATAAACATACTTGGTGTGCCAGTACTAGCTAAAGTTGCCGATATTTTTGTACCTACTAACCCTGATTTGCCAACACCTGTAATAACCAAACGACCTTTACTTTTTAACACAGCGTCAACTGCTTTATTAAAATCATTATCCAATTGTTTGCTTAAATCTGCTATTGCTTTGGCTTCAATTGTAAATACTTCCTTGGCGTATTTGATGTAATCTTTCATGGAATAAAATTCTTGTTCAATAATACTAAATAATTTGGGCGTTTTAATGGGTGGCACATTCCGCACTTTGTTTTGGGTCTATTCACTTCAAGTCCTGGTACGTGCCTAACTGTGGGTTAACAATCCTGAATTTGCTTCGGGGCTTTTCGTTGTTATCCCTCATGCATTTTACCTAAATCCAAATTACAATTTCACCACTTTAAATTCTGTTCTACGGTTTAATTTCCTACCTGCTTCGGTTTTGTTATCAGCTACAGGTTGTGTATCACCATATCCTTTGTAGGTTAATCGAGTAGCTTCAATACCATTGCTAATTAAAAATTGCCAAACACTTTTTGCACGGTTATTACTTAACTCAAAATTCTTCTGTTTAATCCCCGTGTTATCGGTATGTCCGCTAAGTTCAATAACTAGGGTTGGATTATTTTTTAAAAACGTAACTAACTTGTTCAACTCTACTTTCGATTCTTCTTTTAATTCAAATTTATCTACCTCAAAAAACACATTGTTTAACACTACTTTTTCTCCAGCTACCAATGGTTTAAGTGGTATATCAATTAATAAAGGCGATGTAGCTGTTTGGTTTTTTAAAGCAAAATTTTCGGAGTGAAATAAGTAACCATCTGCACTTACATTTAAGGCATAATTTTTATTCCCTTGCAAACTCACCAAAAAGGCTCCTGTTGCTTTATTGCTTTGCGATTCAATAACTGTTTTTCCGGTTGCTAAATCAATTAACTCTATCCTGGCCTTTAGTTTTTTTAATGACTTTGCATCATATACATTACCCTTTACATAACCTGTTGCAATGGGGCGAGCTTGGTTGTATAATTCAAACTCATACAAATCTAATCCACCAAAACCACCTTCGCGCTCAGATGCAATGTAAGCGTCAATACCATTTGCCCCAATTGTTAAGCAACGTTCGTCTTTGTTGGTGTTAATTGGGAATCCTAAATTGGTAGGTTTATCCCATTTTCCAGTAGCGTTTTTGCGTGTATAAAAAATATCAACCCCACCCAATCCAGGATGAAAATCGCTTGTGAAATACAATGTAGCATCATCTTTAGCGATAAACGGTGTTTCCTCGTTTCCTGCAGTATTTATATCTGGGCCAAGGTTAATAGGGGGTGACCAACGGCCTTTAATGTATGTACTTTGCCAAACATCCATACCACCAAATCCACCTGGTCTGGCACTTGCAAAGTATAAAGTTCTTCCATCAAACGAAACTGAGGGTTGGCTTTCCCATGCACGTGTATTGATAGGAAATCCCAAATTACGAGGTTCTTTCCATTCCATGCCATCTAATGCACTAAAATATAAATCGCAACTGCCTTCACCCTCGGGCCAATTACAACCAGTAAAAAACACATATTGTCCATCACTACTTATTGAAATAGTGCCCTCGTTACGCTCACTGTTAATAGGTTCGCCCATGTTTATGCTTTGGATCCAAGCATTGTTTTGGTCTTTGGTACTGATGTAAAAATCTTCGGTTCGGTTACTTTTTAAACGTGTGTAGATAAACACTTGTTTATCGGCACTTACCCCCGGAAAATATTCATCTAATGGTGAGTTGATGCCCGCACCCATGTTTTGTGGGTTGTATGGAACTGGATTTTTAACGGCCGTTGCTCCAAATTGTGCTGTAATAAATGCGCGTTCTACTTTATTGGCGTCTATTTGAGTGCCATTTTTTTCTTTATACAAGTTTAAGTTGCCAAGTGCTTTTTCGTACTGGCCATTGTTTAGCTGTGCTGTGGCTAATTTAAAGTAAGGTATCTGAAATTCTGGATTAATATCAATTACTTTTTCGTACAACAACTCGGCTTCGTTATACTGTTCGTTGCCTTCTTTTAAATCGGCCAACAACATGTACCCATCAACAAACTTAGGGTCAAGTTCAATGGTTTTAATTAATAACTCGTTTGCTTTTTTACCATCATACATGGTAAATGCTTGCAATGCTTCGCCAAAAAGTTTGCTTGCTTTTTTATTGTTTGTGCCTGTAAATGGTTGGTTTTGTGCGTATGTAAACGTAACAAACAAAAAAGTAGTAATAAGTAAAAAAAAGTATCTCATGTCTTGTAAACGTTAATGGTTTTGTTATTTGTATAATTCTAATAACGTATGTTTAAGGAATATTCATGTATTTATGAACCTGTAAGCTAATTCTCCAAATAGGGTTTAGCTTTACGTATGTTATAATACTTGGTAATACCTCTGCCGATTTATCCCACTCTGGTTGTAGGTATAATTTACAAGCGTTGTTAACCAAAGCTGCATGTTTTTCTGCCCATTCAAAATCACTTTTATTAAATACCACCACTTTAAGTTCGTTAGCTTTTGCTACTACTTCGTTTAATGGTGCTTTAAATTTTTTGGGAGAAACACAAATCCAATCCCATATGCCAGATAGGGGAGCAGAGCCCGATGTTTCTATGTTGGTTTTAATGCCTTTGTTTTTTAGTGCATTGGTTAATGCATCTAAATTATGTAACAAAGGTTCACCCCCAGTAATAACAGCTAAAGGCGCTTGGGCATCAACCACCCAATTTACCATTTCATCAATGCTATATTTGGTGTGTGCATCTACATCCCAGCTTTCTTTTACATCACACCAAACACAACCTACATCGCAACCACCTAACCTAATAAAATAGGCAGCATGACCTTGGTAAAAACCTTCACCTTGAATGGTATAAAAGTGCTCCATTACAGGTAGTTTTTGCTCGGTAGTAGTTGAGTTTAAATTGTTTTGCATGCAGTATATTTAGGTTGATAAATGAAATATTACTTGTTTTTTACTGCATTCAACGTGTTTAACAGTAAACCAACTCTTGTCATTGGTCCTACACCACCTGGTACCGGAGTAATATAACTGGCTTTTGTAGCGCAATCTTCATAAGCAACATCGCCCTTTAAGCGGTAACCACTTTTAGTTGATGCATCTTCAACACGCGTTATTCCTACATCAATTACTACAGCGCCATCTTTTAT
This sequence comes from Bacteroidota bacterium, assembly GCA_027482225.1. GTDB lineage: Bacteria > Bacteroidota > Bacteroidia > UKL13-3 > UKL13-3 > UBA6183. The sequence continues at coordinate 352,559 of JAIXWD010000007.1, read as the reverse complement.
CATATGTGCTTTTACATACTCAGGAATACCAACAGCTGCAATGATAATATCAGCACGTTTTATATGTTCTTCAATATTAACGGTGCGGCTGTGGCAAACTGTTACAGTACAGTTTTTTTGTAGCATTAAAGCGCTCATAGGTTTGCCCACAATATCGCTACGGCCAATTACCACGCAATGTTTACCGTTTGTTTCTATGTTGTAATGTTCTAGCAGTTTTATTATACCATATGGTGTTGCAGGTAAAAAACAAGGTAGCCCTTTAAACATTAAACCCACATTCATGGGGTGAAAACCATCAACATCCTTAAGGTAGTCTATGGTTTCGGTTACCTTTTTTTCGTTTATATGCTTTGGTAAGGGGAGTTGTACAATCAAACCATCAATTGCAGGGTTGTTGTTTATTTTTTCAACTTCGGCAATCAACTCTGCCTCTGTCATGGTTGCATCAAAACGCAAAACGGTGCTATCAAAACCAACTTCTTTACAGTCTTTTTCTTTAGCAGCAACATAAGTCATACTTGCGCCATCAGAGCCAACTAAAATAGCAGCCAAATGAGGTATTTTTTTACCTTCATTCTTTAGCATGGTTACTTTATTTTTTATCTCTTCGCGTAGTTTTTTAGATACTTCGTTTCCATTTAAAATTTGCATATTGTGTTGCCTAATTTGGTTCTGATAATCCTAAATTACTTGCAATAATAGATGATTACAGCATAAATACAGGCAAATTGAACCTATTTAATTATTTTGATAGGCCTATTTTATTAGTGTTTAAGGGTTACGCTATTCTATGAACAAGCGTGTTGATGTTTTTTATTATTTAATGTTTGTCCAAACATTGGTAATATCGTCATCGTCCTCAATCAAATCTAATAGCAAATGAACCTCATGCTCTTGTTCTTCTGATAACTCAATAGTTGTTGTTGGTATGCGTTGTAACTCAGCATTAGTAATCTCAAATTTACGATCCTCTAGTGCTTTTTGCATCGACCCAAATTCGGTAAATGGAACTGAAATGGCGATGTGTCCTTCACCGTCATCTTCCATTTCTTCCATTCCGTAATCAATTAGTTCAAGTTCTAATTCCTCTAAATTTATATTATTGTTTGGAATACGGAAAATGCCTTTACGATCAAACATAAAATCTAGTGATCCGCTAACCATTAACTGACCACCTTTTTTATTAAAATAGCTTCTTAAGTTAGCTACCGTGCGGGTTGGATTATCAGTAGCTGTTTCAATTACCATTACCACACCATGCGGACCTTTTCCTTCGTATACAACTTCTTCAAAATCTTTATCTTGTTTACTAGTTGCTCTAGAAATAGCCGCATCAATATTTACCTTAGGCATATTTAAGGCTTTAGCGTTAGCAATAATGGCACGTAATCTAGAGTTGCCATCGGGGTCACCTCCGCCTGCTTTAACAGCAATTGCAATCTCTTTTCCTATTTTAGTAAATGCCTTACTCATTTTATTATAACGAGCGAACATTTTGTGTTTACGTTTCTCAAATACGCGTCCCATGCTGTTTATTAATTTAATAAATTGAGTTGCAATTTTCGGAAAATTAAACTTAAAGCGCAAGTGCTTAAAAATCCCATCTGCGTTCGTTAAAATTCCACCTTATTGTGCCGTTTACTATTAATGCTTCTGTTTTAAATTGATTTAATTCACTATTGGTTTTGCGATATGCAATTTGTAAATCTATAAATAAGTTATGTTTTATCATGTAGCTTATTAATAAATCGGATATTAGTAACGTTGTTTTTACACCTTGAGCAATTTCGTTTCCATATTCTTTTGGAAGTGTTTTTGAATTATATGCGAGTGCAATGTTTTTGCCCCAATTACTTCCGTTGGTATCGTTGCCATATGTAGCAAAAATAAATGTGCCTTTAAGGCTAATTCTGTTTGCAGGTTGATATCTTAAAATAGCCACATGCTCAATAAAATTTGCACCTAAAGGATGCGCCATATTTTGGTTATAGTTTACATAAGCATTAAGTGCATTAAACGAAGTGTACATATATGGTCGGGCAATATTTAACTCATATTGCGCATCTAAGTTTTTTGCACCAAATACATCAATGTATTTTAATCCAACTTGGGTGGCCCACTTGTTACCAAACCATCCGTTACGTGCAATCATATCTTTAATTCTAAATTCACTAATTACAGCCTGTCCGTATAATTGAAAATGACGTGCAAAGTTGTATTTAATGTCGGCACCTAAAATAACCTTATCAGGGCTGTTCAATCCGTTTTCAATTGGTTTGAAAAATATTATAGGATTTAAATATTCTAAATCATAACCTTTATTGCTATAGCCGCTGTCGCGCTGAAATGAAACAGTTTGAAATAAGCCGAAATTAAAATTTTTACTTAAGTTGACATTTGCATATGTGGTTGCATAATAGTGTCGCTTAGGTAAGTTACGCTGGTTAGCCGGATTCCAATCATATATCTGCCCCCAAATATTAGAGTAGTTAATACGCCAAAAACGTGTGTTTGCTCTTACAAAAAAATGATCTCTACTAAAATCACTTAAGTAAAAAGTACGGAATCCATTGCCCAAGAAATTACGGCCATGTCCCATTTGTACATCAATAAATTTATTGGGTTGATATACCATATAACCACTTGCTGTATTGTGGTTAATGGTTAAAATATTGGTATCTGAGTATGCCTTTAAAAATGATGCTCCCGGTAAAACATAATTTTTTGTGTAGTATTCTTTTGTCCAGCTATTAAGTGCTATAATTTCGTTGCTAAATGTGGTATAAAAACCAAGCGATTTGCCAATATTTCCGCGCAATTCTACACCTCTGTTATTTATTCTAATGATATGATCTAATTTGGTGTCAAATCCGCCTTGTAGGATGGTAACAGGGTTAATTATTAAGTTAAAATCTGGGTGTTTTAAGCCATAAAATGCTGGTTTATATTTGTATATTCCAAACAGTTTAGTTTTACTTAATCCTGTTTCTGCCTGAGTAAACTCGAAGTTGTCACTTTGTAAGTAGTCCAGATTAAAGTAATCAACCTTACTTAATTTAGTGCCCGAAATATAAAAACTATCAATGTAATTAGCTATGCGGTTTCGTTGGTATGCTTTGGCAGTGGTATTAAATTCTTGAGGCAATGCTAACCTACCTGATTTAATTTCAAACCTATCAAGTATATGTTGAGAATAAGCATTCAAAGGGATGTATGTACCCTGAGCAATAGCTTGTGTAATCGTAAAACAGAATATTAAAAATGTATATAAATGTTTCATTAAATGCTAAATTAAAAATTACAATCTCTGGTGTTCATGTTCCACCTTAAGCCAAGTCCTACATTAAACATCTCTGATTTAAAAATATTTAATTCACTGGTTTGGTTTCGGTAAGAAATTTGTAACTCGGCAAATAGGTTATGCTTCAGCATATAACTTATAGTAGGTGCTATAATGAGTAAGTTTGTTTTTACGCCTTGTCCAATATAATTTCCAAATTCTTTAATCCTTGAATCGTAGCTTAAGGAGATATTCCTCCCCCAATTACTACCATTTGTATCATTACCAAAAGAACTTAAGGTAAATAAAGTATTTATAAAGAGTTTTTCGGTGGGTTGATATTTAACAATAATTAATCCTTCCCTAAAATTAGCCCCTAATGGATGAGCCATACTTTGGTTATAATTTACATAAGCATTTTTGGGGTTAAATGAGGTATACGAATATGGCCTTGCTTGGTTATATTCAAGTTGTACATCCAAATTTGATACGTTAAACAAATCAATGCATTTTAATCCAATTTGGTAAGCCTCTTTATTTCCCCACCAACCAACAGTTGTTAGTCGTTTATTAAAGTTCATCTCTGATAAAACAAATTGCCCATATAATTGAAAGCGTTTGGCAAAGTTGTATTTAAAATCAAGGCCAAGTATGTTTTTATCAGGACTATTTAATGTATTGTCTACGGCATTATAGAACATTACCGGATTTAAATATTGTAAATCATAACCACGGCTTTCATGGCCAGAATCACGTTGGAAAACGGTGGTTTCAAATAACCCAATATTAAGCTTTTTGGTGATGTTAATACTCGCATGTGTTGTTGCATAATAATGGCGTTTAATGATACTAGACCTATTTGCAAATGGTGTATAATCGTACAAATAACCATAAATATTGGTATAGTTAATTTTCCAAATACGGGTATTTACGCGTAAAAATAAATTATTGGTTGAGAAGTCTGAACGCATTAATGAGCGGTAACCATTACCAATAAAATTCTTCCCGTGCCCGAATTGCATATCAACATATTTACCTGCCTGATAAGCCACATAACCTGATGCATTCCAGTAACTAAATAGGTACTTGTCATTTGGTTTGTAAGTATTTGTATTAATAAAATTCTGACCAGCAAGTACATTATACTGTTTATAGTATTCTAGATTCCATCCGTTTAAACTTTGTATTTCCTCGGCAGTTTCAGTAAAAAAACTAAAGTTTTTACCAATTCTACCCCTAATATTTATTCCTCTGTTTACAAAATAGGGTAATCTGTCATTTCGTTTGGTATCGTATTCGCCTCTTAAATAAATTACAGGATTAACTATCAATTCAAAATCGGGGATAAGAACAGCGTACATTGCCGCTTTATACTTGAACAAACCTGTATTCTTAATGTGTTTTTTCGATTTACTATTTGGGTCTAAACTAAATTCGAAATTGTCGTTTTTTAAGTATTGTAGGTTAAACCTATCTTGCACACTTAGATTACTGCTATCATAATGGTTTGCATAATCTGCAATTCTACTTCTAGCGTATGCTTTAGCTGTAGTATTAAATTGTTTGGGGTCGGCAAGTACTCCAGATTTTATTTCTAATCTATCAATAAAGTGCATCCCATAAGAGCCTAAAGGTACATAAGCACCTTGGCCATAGGAGTAATTGACCAATAAAAAGGAGAGAATACAAATTAACAAATATCTCATAAGGCAAATATGCATTTTTTATTTTAATGCATTGGTGAATAACAATTGAGTTAAAATAATTTATTTAGCAGCAATGAACGAGCAAGAAGTTAAAATACGAATTAAAGACTTAACAGATTTAATTAATCAGTACAACTATAATTATTATACACTGTCTCAACCTACAGTTAGCGACTTTGATTTTGACATGATGCTAAAGGAGTTGGAGATACTTGAACAGCAATATCCTGCCTTTGCAGAGCCCAATTCACCTACACAAAAAGTTGGTGGTCATATCACCAAAAATTTTATACAAGTAAAACACAAGTACCCCATGCTAAGTTTAGGTAATACCTACTGCGAGCAAGAACTAAAGGACTTTGATGAGCGGGTTAGAAAAAGTATTGGGGATAATTTTGAATATGTTGTAGAATTAAAGTTTGATGGGTTAGCTATAAGTATTACATATGAAAACGGTAATTTAGTGAGGGCCGTGACAAGGGGAGATGGTGTTCAGGGAGATGATGTAACAGCCAATGTAAAAACCATTAAAAGCATTCCTATTCAATTACCTGATGGCGATTACCCAGATATTTTTGATATACGAGGTGAAATTTTTATGCACCGTAAAACTTTTGAAAAGTTAAACAATGAGTATAGAAAAGAGCTTGAAGAAAAGGGATATGACGAGGATGAGATTAAAGAAAAATTGTATAAAAATCCACGCAACTTTGCATCAGGCACACTAAAAATGCAAGATAGCGCTGAGGTATCTAAACGTCCTTTAGATTGTTTTTTGTATTTTATTTATGCAGACAACCAAGTTGCTCAAACCCATTTTGAAAGCTTAGAAAAGGCCAAGCAATGGGGGTTTCAGGTAAGTGACCATTACCGCTTATGCAAAAACATAACTGAAGTAATGGCCTTTATTCATCATTTCGATAACCAACGCGAACATTTAAGTTACGAAATTGATGGTGTAGTAATTAAGGTAAATAGCTATGCTCAACAACGTGAGTTAGGTTTTACAGCCAAGAATCCGCGTTGGGCAATTTCCTATAAGTATAAAGCTCAAAGTGCATTAACTCAATTGTTAAAAGTTACTTATCAGGTTGGTCGCACCGGTGCAATAACTCCTGTGGCTAATTTAAAACCTGTACAATTGGCCGGAACTACTGTTAAACGTGCAAGTCTATACAATGCAGATGAAATAGAGCGTTTGGATTTGTACGAAAACGATTGGGTTTTTGTAGAAAAAGGAGGAGAGATAATACCCAAAGTAACCTCAGTAGATATTTCTAAAAGAGGCTTGTTCTCCGACAAAATAAAATATACAAATGTTTGCCCTGAATGCAATACTAAATTGGTTAGGCGAGAGGGCGAAGTAGTTCATTATTGTCCAAATGAAAGTGGATGTGCCCCCCAATTAATTGGTAAAATAGAACATTTTATTGGTAGAAAAGCCATGAATATTGATAGCTTGGGTAGCGAAACAATCTCAGGTTTATATCAAAAAGGCATGATAAATAACTACGCTGATTTGTATAGTTTAACTTATGAAAACCTTATTGGTTTAGAGTTGGAAACTTACAACGAGAAAAAAGACCAGTTGACTAAACGTTCATTACAAGAAAAGTCTGTAGTTAATATCTTGCAGGGTATTGAGGCATCTAAACAAGTGCCTTTTGAAAGGGTACTTTTTGCACTTGGTATAAGAATGGTGGGTGAAACTGTTGCGAAAAAATTAGCTCGACACTTTTTAACACTCGAAAAATTGGCAAGTGCCAACAAGGAAGAAATTGCAACTATTTATGAAATAGGCGATAAAATAGCAGAGCAAGTAGTTAAGTTCTTTGCCGACCAACAAAATGTTATGGTTATTAATAAGCTAAAAACAGCCTCCATTAAATTGGAGATTGAAGATGAGTTGGGGGTAGAACGAAGCAATGTTCTTGAAGGGAAATCATTTGTGGTTTCGGGTACGTTTACCATAAATAGGGATGAATTGAAGCACTTGATAGAAATAAACGGTGGACGCAATATTGGTAGTATCAGTAAAAGTTTAAACTATCTTATTGCAGGTGATAAAATGGGGCCTGAAAAACTCAAAAAAGCAACATCTTTTAATGTGCCAATTATTACAGAAGAAGAGTTTATGAAAATGATAAATAAATCATAGTAAAACAAGAATTAATTAGATTTATTCAATAGCAAATACTTATCAATATAAATTAATTGTAAAACCGATTTAAGATTTTAGCTTTGTTAACCTACAATGAAATTAATAGAAGATATAAAAAATTTTTTGGGCAAGTGGCATTTGCACAAAGTAATAAAGCTTAAAAAGGCTAAAAACAAATTGGTTACTTTTAATCAGGTTAACCATATTGGTATTGTATACAATGCCGAAACTAAAGAGCATGAGCAAATAGTTGCCAAGTATGCGAGCGAATTAAGAGCAGAAGGGAAAAAGGTGTTTTTACTTGGATATGTTGATGCCAAACAACTTCCATCAAACAAAAAGTTCTTATTAAACTCAGAGTTTTTTTGGCGTGAAAAGTTAAATGGGTTCAACCTACCTATAAAAGGAAACATAGGGCAGTTTTTGCAATTAGAGTTTGATTTGTTACTTAATTTATATCAAGATCCATTGTTGCCTATGCAAGCCATTTCAGCATATAGCCAAGCAAAATACAGGGTGGGGGCTAATGTTGCCGATAATATTGATTTTAATGATGCAACAATAGATACAGGTAAGCGCAACGAATTGAAGTATTTAATTGAACAAATTGACTTCTATATACGTAGCATCAAATAATTTTTATTAGAAAAAAAATATAACGCAACAGCATGATGAAAGGTACGGGCGTAGCATTGGTAACTCCTTTTAATAGTGATTACAGCATAGATTTTAATTCGTTAGCAAATATTGTTGAACACTGTATACATGGTGGTTTAGAGTATTTAGTTGTATTGGGTACAACTGGTGAAGGACCAACATTAAGTAAAGAGGAAAAAAAACAGGTATTTACTTTTGTTGCTAAACAAGCAGCGGGTCGAATTGCGCTTGTTGCAGGTATAGGAGGTAATGATACCCTTGAGGTTATAAATACCATGAATAGTTTTGATATAACTGGTTATAGTGCTATTTTATCTGTTAGTCCGTATTACAATAAACCCAACCAAGAAGGTATTTATTTGCATTACATGGAATTAGCAAAAGTAGCACCATTACCTATTATCATTTATAATGTACCTGGTCGTACAGGTATGGGAATGAGTGCTGCAACCACCCTTAGATTAGCCCATGCCAGCAATAAGTTTATTGCCATTAAAGAAGCTTCGGGTAACCCAGAAATTTTCATGGATATTATTAAAGATAAACCAGCTAATTTTTCTGTAATAAGTGGTGATGATAACCTAACTCTTCCTTTTATGTCAGTGGGAATGGTTGGCGTAATATCTGTAATTGCTCAGGCCTATCCTCGTGAATATAGTGATATGGTAAGATTGGCATTAGCAGGTAATTATACAGAAGCAAGTAAATTACATTTTAAGCTATATGATTTAATGAAAGCTATTTTTGCTGATGGAAATCCTGGTGGTATTAAAGTACTACTACAAAACTTAGGATTGTGTAAAAATGTGGTTAGGCTACCTTTGGCCCCAGTTAACAAACAAGTTGAAAAAACCTTGTTAAACTTAGCAAAAGCTTTAAATTAATTTCAATACTAGTTAATTAGTTGGTGAGCCAATATGTTGGTTCACCAATTTCATTACCCAATCAAATTGTTCTTCTTTTGTAAGATTAGAGTTGTCTAAAACTATAGCATCTGAGGCTTGCATCAAAGGACTATCATTTCTGTTAGAATCAATAAAATCCCGTTTTTCTAAATTGGCCAAAACTTCTTCAATCGTTGTAGCTTGTCCTTTTTCTAACAACTCATCAAGTCTTCTCTTGGCTCTAACTATTGGGTCGGCTGTTACGAATAACTTCAATTCTGCATCAGGAAGAACAACGGTTCCAATATCACGACCATCCATAACAATACCTTTTAGTTTACCTAATTGTTGTTGTTGCTTAACTAAAAATCTACGTACTTCACTAATGGCACTTACCTCACTTACAACACTTGCTACACGAGGATTAATTCGTATTTCACTTTCAATATTTTCTCCGTTTAAGTAAGTTTCTTGTTGTTGTGTTTTCGGATTTATTTTAAATTCTATGCTAATATTATTTAGGGCATTAATTACTTGGTCTAGATGGAAAATATCAACTTGGTTACGAATAAAATATAAGGTTAATGCTCGGTACATGGCACCTGTATCAACATAGCTATAATTTAACGCAGCTGCAAGTTGTTTGGCTAAGGTGCTTTTACCGCATGAAGAATATCCATCAATGGCAACAGTAATTTTCATACAGCGAAGTTAATCTTTGCTTTTGTTTTTTGTAAACTCATTTATAAAAATAACGAAACTTACTGTGTTAGTAGCATATGCAGCATGGTAAGATGAACTACCATAGGCTACTTGTAATTTTTTTAGTTTGATGCCTAATCCCCAGCCAAAACCTGCAAGTTTACTGCTTGTATTTAATTTCATTTCGTACCTGCGAAGGTGGTTATAACCAAAGCCAAAATACATGAATTTACCAAGTAAAATTTCCGAACTCACATTTAAATGTGCTGCAATTTTATCTACTGTAGTAATTTTATCAAATATTACTTGGCTACTTTCTAAATCTCTGTTTTGCCCAGGGCGATTAGCGTTTAGATATAAAAGTTTACCAGGGTTTTGGAGGTTATGTGCTACAACCGAAATTCGTAAAGGGTTGTGCAAAAACTTCTTACTAAAACCCATCATCAGGTTAAAAGGGAGTTGCTCTCTATTGCCATCGCTGTATGTGGTAAGTTGTATTCCTGCATTACTTGCAACTGCTGATAATGAGACCAGCTTTTTTGGATTAAAATAATTAACACCTAAATCAATTGCTAAACCAGTTGATTGATAAATATCAAGGTTTGAGTTGATGAATTTTAATGTTCCACCAATACTAACTTTACTTGAAATTTTACGCGAATAGCTTAAGTGAATGTTATATTCTGCTGCAGTAAATGTTCCTGTTTCTTGAGATTGTTCATTGGTACCTTCAAACGTACCGTAAGTAATGTATTGAATACCGCCTGATATGGTATTTATAGAATCTAAACTGTAGGCATAACCAGCATATCCAGATGCTATATCATCAACATACCGCATGTAATTAAAAGTGGCTTGGTTATGCATTTCCATCTTTAATAATGCAGGATTTTGAAGGCCAAGGTTTACATCGTTTTCAGGAGTTGCTATTGCATATCCTCCTAAAGCATTAATACGTGCGTTGCTGTGTAAATTTAAGAAATTGTATATGGTGCTTCCTCCAATTTGTGCACTGGAATTTAAGGATGTAAGTATAATTATGGTTGCAAGTAATTTTCGCATCTTGATTTCAAACATACCTATTTTAAACGAAAAAATAGAGTAGGTAGTATTTATAAAAATAAAGCCGCTTAAACATGTTGTTTAAGCGGCTTTTGTGTATGTTAAAAACTGGAATTAATCTCTTCTTCCGGTTAGCATCATTACATAATAAAGTAATGTAGCCACTGCTGATAGTGCTGCCACAACATATGTCATTGCCGCCCAGTTAAGAGCATCTTTTGCCATGCCGTGTTCGTTACTTTGCACAACACCTTTGGTTGTTAACCAAGCCAATGCTCTTTTGCTTGCATCAAATTCTACTGGCAATGTAACAAGGGCAAATACTGTAATTACACTTTGGCAGGCAATTAAGGTTGTTATAACCAACTCAAAAGGGAACGATTTAGCCAACAAAAAACCACCAAACATCATCACCAAAATAATAATGTTCATTACTTTGGCACTTGCATTTTGAACGGGCACCATTGCACTTCTAAATTTTAAATACGGATAAGCTATTGCATGTTGTACTGCGTGTCCACACTCGTGTGCTGCCACAGCTGCAGCAGTTACATTTCTGCCATAAAATACATCACGACTTAAATTTACTGTTTTATCCAAAGGATTGTAATGGTCGCTTAATTGGCCTTCTGTTGTTTGTACTTTCACATCGTATATGCCGTTTTCACGAAGCATTTTTTCAGCAATTTCAGCCCCCGATAAGTCTTGAACCAAGCTAATTTGTGAGTATTTGTTTACTTTACTTTTAAATCTCCAGCTAACTAATAGACTTAAACCAAGGAAAAAAATGAAAATGATTATCATATGTTTTGATTTGTTTTATGTTTTAACATCAATTCTTGTTCCAATTATAATATGAGATACTTAAATGCCATGTATATCAAAGCAAATAAAAAAATAAGTAAGCTTATACGGTTTACTCGGTGCATCATTTTTAAGTTAAAAGATGACGTGTTGTCTTGTTTTTTCCAAAACTGCAGGTATGCTAAAAATTTATCTATCATATTAATTTAACAAACATACATACTTTTTGATTTATTTAAATAATGGCAATGTTAATGTGTTGTAAAAATTTTTTTAGGCTTGCCTAAAAAAATGTATATTTGAATCATGTATTCATATACCGAAGAAAACTACCTTAAAACAATTTATAAGTTATCAGAGCAAGGAAATCAAAGTATCAATACTAATTCTATTGCTGAAGTGCTTCAAACCAAAGCAGCATCGGTAACTGATATGATTAAAAAACTGGCTGATAAAAAGTTGTTGAATTATGAGAAGTATAAAGGGGTGGCATTAACAGAGAAAGGAAGAAAAGTTGCTGTTGATACCGTACGTAAACACCGTTTATGGGAGTGTTTTTTATACGATAAACTTAAGTTTGGATGGGATGAAGTACATGAAATTGCCGAACAATTGGAGCACATCAATTCTGAACTATTAACTGATAAACTGGAGGAGTTTTTAGATTTTCCTACACATGATCCTCATGGTGATCCTATACCAACAAAAAATGGTGTGATTAAAAAGTCTAATTTTATTTTGTTATGTGATGCAAAACCAAACCAAATACTTGTAATGAGTGGTGTAGCAGACCATACTGCTGTTTTTTTACAACACCTTAATAAAATTTCAGTTGTACTAGGAACCGAAATACAAATTACTGAAAAAAACGATTATGATGGATCTATTGCAGTTAAGTTATCAGGTATAAAATCCATGTATTTTAGTAAAGATGTAGCTAAAAATATTTTAGTTAAAGTAAAGTAATTTATGTCCAAAGAAAAGTCGTTAAGCGAAGTACACGAAAGTGTTTCTATTCCTGAAAAGAAAGGGTTTTGGCGCACCCTTTTGGCATTTATTGGTCCTGCTTACTTGGTAAGTGTTGGGTACATGGATCCGGGTAATTGGGCTACCGATATTGCTGGTGGAAGTCAGTTTGGGTATCAACTTATTTGGGTTTTGTTGATGAGCAATTTGATGGCTTTGTTGCTACAAACGTTAGCCGCCCGTTTAGGCATTGTAAAAGGCTGGGACTTAGCCCAAGCCTCTCGTCAACAGTATGCAAAATGGGCTAACATATCACTTTATACTTTTGCCGAAATTGCCATTGCAGCCTGCGATTTGGCTGAAATTATTGGTATGGCAATAGGGTTAAGTTTATTGTTTGAATTGCCATTGATGTATGGCGTTTTAATTACGGTACTAGATACTTTTTTGTTGATGTTTTTGTTAAACAAAGGCGTACGCAAACTAGAAGCATTTATACTTGTGCTCATTTCAATTATCGGAATTTCGTTTATTACCCAAATGTTAATCGTTCAACCTGATGCAACTGATATTGTTAAAGGATTTATACCACAATCGTTATCGGGTAATGCGCTATATATTGCAATTGGTATTATTGGTGCAACGGTAATGCCTCATAATTTATACCTGCACTCGGCATTGGTGCAAACACGCAAGTTTGGTAAAGATGATGTTGGGATTAAACGTGCCATTAAATTTAATTTTATAGACTCTACCATAGCGCTTAACCTGGCTTTTTTTGTCAACTCTGCTATCCTTATTTTGGCTGCTACCGCATTTTATAAAAATGGTTATTTTTTAGTTGCAGATATCCAAGATGCACATCAATTATTAACAGGAATTTTTGGAAATTTAGCCCCCTCTTTATTTGCTATTGCCTTAATAGCTGCTGGCCAAAGTAGCACCATTACAGGAACACTTGCTGGCCAAATTGTAATGGAGGGCTATTTAAATTTACGTATTAGTCCTTGGTTGCGTAGGATAGTTACTCGTGTAATAGCAATTGCTCCGGCTATTTTTACCATCGTGTATTTTGGTGAAGATAAAGTGGGTGAATTACTTATTTTAAGTCAAGTTATTTTAAGCATACAATTGGGATTTGCTGTTATTCCATTGATACATTTTAATAGCAGTAAAAAAGTAATGGGTAAGTTTGTAATTAACAAATATGTTAAAGTTTTGGCATGGGTTGCCGCCATTATTATTGTTACGCTTAATATTAAATTAATAGGTGAGGAGTTAATCAAGTTTTTTGATACGCCAATTGGTGAGCTATTCTACGTTCGGTTTATTATTTTAATTATTGTTTTATACGCATTTGTGTTACTGTGCTACATTACCTTCGAGCCTTTTTTATCTCGTAAAAGAATTGCTAAATCTGTTATACCGCATGGTAAAGCCATTGTTTTAAATGAGGTAATAAAACCAAATTATAACCATGTTGCATTAGCGGTTGATTTTAGTAAGCAAGATGAAAATACATTGCATCATGCCCTTTCTTTAGGTGGTAAAAATGCGCGTTATCTGCTTATTCATATTGTTGAATCTGCGGGTGCTATACACATGGGTAACGATATTTTAGATAAAGAGGCACAATTTGATTTAGATAACCTAAAGGTATACCAACAAAGTTTGCAACAAAAAGGTTATGAGGTTGATGTAAAATTAGGATTTGGTAAATCAGCCAGAACAATAAGTAATATTATAAATCAAACAGATGCTGATATTTTGGTAATGGGTGCACACGGCCATAAAGGGTTGAAAGATATTATTTTTGGTAGCACGGTTGATAAAGTAAGGCATCAGGTTAAAATTCCAGTTCTAATTGTAAAATAGTGACAAATGACTTGTAATTAATGACAGATTTCGTATTTTTGTTGTTAAATAAATGGTAATGGAAGTAAATGAACCAACAGTTAGTTACGGCAGCACCGATGATAACACGGTGTTATCTATCATGCACATGATTCGTGATGGAATTTCATATTTTCAGTTTGATAAGGTTTCTAAAAAAATACCATTTACACTTTCCGAATGGAGTCGCATTCTGCATATTAGTGAACGTACCATTCAGCGTTATCAATCAGAAAACAAATCATTTGAACCGCTTCAATCAGAAAAAATTACGCAACTAACCATGCTGTGTAATTATGGCATACAAGTTTTTGGTTCTTCGGATGTGTTTTTTAAATGGCTTAATGAGCCAAGCATTGCTCTTGGGGGGGCTGCGCCAAAATCTTTTTTAGATAACAGTTTTGGCATTGATTACATAAAAAATGAAATTGGCCGTATAGAGCACGGTGTATTGGCATAGTAATTATGGTTGTATATCGATTGGCGCGTAAGGCTTTTAAAGACGACTTAAAGGGAATTGGAGCAGAAAAATTTGGTGGTAGGTGGAACAATATTGGCGTGCCTTTAGTATACGCTTGCCAACATAGATCGTTGGCTTTGTTAGAAATTGCAGCACACATCCAACTTACATATATACCACAAGATTTTTATATAGTTGAATTAGAGATTCCAGATAGCGTTATTCACATCGTTTCAGAAAATCAGTTGCCATATAGGTGGATGGAGAATCCTCATAATAGTTTAACGCAATCGTTTGGTGATGCATTTGTTAAGAGAAATACAACTTTAGCTTTGCGTGTTCCAAGTGCTATTGTTAAGCAAGAGTTTAATTTACTCATCAACCCTAATCATAAAGATTTTTATAAAGTTGAAATTATAAAGTCGTACCCTTTTTTTATTGATAATAGGTTGGCGAAATAAATGCTTATGAATATAGATTTAGCAGAACTAAAAAAGCAAGCACAAGCAAAGCGTAACGATAACCAAAAGTTTTTTGAGCGCATAAAAAAACAACGCCCCAGCGATTTTGATCAAACCGTACACAAATTGCATGATGCGGCATTTAAAAAAATTGATTGTTTATCTTGTGCTAATTGTTGCAAAACAACAGGTCCACTTTTTACACAGCGTGATATTAAAGTATTAAGTAAGCATTTAAAAATAACTCCTCAACAGTTTATAGTAAAATATTTGCGTGTTGATGAAGACAATGATTATGTTTTACAAAAAGTACCTTGTGTATTTTTAGGCATTGATAATTATTGCGCTGTATACGACTATCGGCCACAAGCTTGCAGAGAATACCCGCATACCAACCAAAGCAAAATACACACTATTTTTAAAGAGACACTCAACAATACAGGGGTTTGTCCTGCTGTTTTTCAGATTGTGGAGCGTTTAAAAAGCATGTATAAATAATTAAAACAACGAGAGTTTTTTGCCACTATTTTTAGCTTCAAAATCTAACAATACACTTTTTCTTTTTAGGCCCCATGCGTAACCAGTGAGTTCTCCATTGGCTGCAACAATTCTGTGGCAAGGAACTACAATGGCCAATCTGTTTTTCGCATTTGCACTTGCTACTGCTCTTACTAAATTTTCGTCATTAAACTTTTGTGACAATTCTAAGTAGCTAATGGTTTCGCCATAAGGCACCAATAAAATTTGTTGCCATACTTGTTGCTGAAATGCAGTACCTTCTTGCATTAAGGGTAAATCAAAATGTTTTCTTTTGCCTTCAAAAAATTCAGTCAATTGTTGTATGGTTTTTTTTGTTAGTGCCGATTCATTAATTACAGAAGAAAATTCGTCATCGAAGTAAATTTGATGAATATGCGTTTTAGTAGCCTTAATGACTATTTTACCTATGGGAGATAAAAAAACATCTATAAAAGGAAAGGCAACGATTTTCATGTTGCAAAAATACATTGCCTTTTAAAATGTTTGCTCGGGTTTTGTTCACAACTTCAAGTGATGTGAAATTAACACAAGTATATTTAGGTACTATCTAGTGTTATTCAACGACAGACGCAGCAGTTTTTTTTAATGTTTCTAAATCGGTAAAGCCTTTTGCAATGGCATAGTATTTATTATTACGTACTAAAATAACCATTGGGTACCCGGTTACCCCCCAGTTTGCTGTGGTTTGAAAACAATCATTGGTTTGTTTGCGCATTTCTTCGCTGTTTAATTTTTCAATAAACTCAGCTTCGTTAATACCATATGGTTTAATTAGTTTCTTATAAACTTCTTCATCTCTCAAATCTTTTCCTTCAACAAAATAGGCTATTTGAACCGCGTGCGAAAATGCAACTATTTCTTTAGGGCTAAATTGTTTAAATGTTTCTATAGCAATGGATGGTTTAATGGAGGATGACCAGAGTGTTTTTGTTTTTAATTGATCAAGATAAGGTTGACCGTATAGCATACCCGAATATTCTTCCACTTTTTTGTATGCACCAAGTATGTAGTCTGCAAAATCTCCAATTGGTCCTTCTCTATCACCAACTACCATACCACCACATACAACATCAAATTCAAATGTGTCTTTAAATGCTGAATAAAATTCACCCATTACTTTTCCAAAACCAAAACACCAACCACACATTGGGTCTGTAACGTAAATTATTTTATCTTTTTCCATATTTAAAAGTAACGGTACAATTTAGATTTTCAACTGAATTGAATTTTTCTCCCAATTTCATTCTAACTAACATAAATATTAATAACGAATGTTAACTTGTAATTTTTTACTAATTAATAAGAGAGTACATTTATCAATTTAATTTACTGCTGTAGGGCAAATATTGTTTAGTATTCCAATTCAATCATAGGTAAATCCATTACCAAAATGCGTGCATTGGAGAGCGCTTTGATATTAAAATTCGTATAATCTGTAATGCCCATTGCATCTCTTCTTTCTAGCTTTTCTCCATTAACTTCAACTTCCCCATCAATTACAAATACGTAAGCACCATTAGCTGTTTTTTTATTGGTATACATCATTTCATTGTTGGCATCTATATCGGTTAAATTAAACCATGCTTGTTGATGAATAAATATGGCATCGCCTTCTTCTTGTGTATCTGGTTTGATAATTTCCTGCCATTTGTTTTTTCTGTCTTGAGGCAAGAAAGTTTTTTGATAGTAGCGTGGTGTAACATTTCCTTTATCGGGGAAAACCCAAATTTGAAACAACTTAACGGGGTTATTTTTGTCGGGGTTCATTTCTGAGTGAAAGACTCCTGAACCAGCACTCATCACTTGCACATCATTAGGTTTCATGATGCTTCCATTGCCCATACTGTCTTTATGTTCTAATGAACCTTCCTGCACCAAAGTGATGATTTCCATGTTATCATGTGGATGTTTGCCAAAGCCCATACCTTGTGCTACTTCGTCATCGTTTAAAACGCGCAATGCACCAAAGTGTATTTTAGAGGGATCGTACCAACTTGCAAAACTAAATGAGTGTTTAGCGTTAAGCCAACCATGATTTGCATGGCCTCTATTTTCTGCTTTATGAATAAGTGTTTTCATTTATTTTAAATAAAACTTGATAGGTTATTATAATCAAATTCCATACAAATGTATAAACAATATATGTATATACAAATATTAGGATAAAATTTTATCCCCTTAGTTTATCAAGTAGTGTGTTTAAGCTTTTAAACTCCTTATTAGATAGGTTTTTGAATGTTTTTAACCATTTTTCATTTTCATTGTCTATCTCAGTCAAAAGGTTCAACCCCTTTTGGGTTATGTTTATATCAACTTGTCTTCTGTTTTCAGAACATTGTTCGCGGGTAACTAAATTGTTTGCCCTTAATTTTTCTAACAATCTTGTGGCATTTGAGTTTTTGTCAATCATGCGTGAAGCAATATCATACAACATTAACTTTTTGGGATGTGAACCACGTAAAATTCGTAATACATTAAATTGTTGAGGTGTAATGCCATGAGGTTTTAATCTTTTGAGATTGCTGGCTTCAATCTAACTTGCAGTATATAGGATATTAATGGCTGCCTTTTCTTGTTCGGTGTCAAATTTCTTTTGTTTGATATCATTGTCTAATCCTATAATAAAAAAAATAGAAAAAGTTGTCATGGTAACAACTTTTTCGTTACATATTAAGAAAGGTAATTGATGTTTTAATGCGTTGAAATAATTTTCGATATTTCTATACACACATCAACTGCTTTTTGCATGTCTTGTACACTCACATATTCTAATTTACTGTGTATGGCCATTTCGCCTGTAAAAATATTAGGGCATGGTAAGCCCATAAAACTAAGTCTGCTACCATCTGTTCCTCCTCTAATATTGGTAATATTAGGGTTTAGGCCTGCATTTTTGTATGCTTGCTCAGCAATTAGCATCACATGTGGTTGTCCGTCCAAAATTTCTTTCATGTTGCGGTATTGTTCTTTTACTGCAAACTCAAAACGTGCACCAGGAAATACATCAACTGCTTTTTGGGCCAATTCATGTAACATGTTTTCGTGCTCAGCTAATTTAGCCGTTACGAAATCGCGGATGATAAATTGTACTTTGGTTTGCTCTAATCCGCCACTTACCGCAACTGGATGAACAAAACCTTCGTAACCATCAGTAACCTCAGGTGCAAGTTTATTGCTTGGTAAACTGTTAATAAAATACGCAGCCACTTTTTGTGAGTTTACCATTTTGCCTTTTGCGTAACCGGGGTGTGCACTTATACCATTAAAAATAATGGTACATGAATCTGCACTAAAGTTTTCGCCTTCTAAATGTCCGCGTTCGCCACCATCAAGTGTATAACCGAAATCGGCATTTAGTTTTTTCATATCTACTTTATCTACGCCTCTGCCAATTTCTTCATCTGGGGTAAATAAAATTCTGATATCACCATGTTTAATTTCGGGGTTTTCTTGTAATACTTGCGCCAGATTCATAATAATGGCTATACCTGCTTTATCATCTGCACCTAGTAATGTTTTACCGCTTGCTGTTATGATATCATCGCCAATACGCTCATTCAAATAAGGATGATTTGTTTTACTTAAAACCTGTGTGTTATCGTCAGGTAAAACAAGATCACTTCCATCCCAATTTTTATGCAAAATAGGTTTCACATCTTTGCCACTGCAATCGGGTGCTGTATCAATATGGCTACAAAAACAAACGGTTGGTACTTTGTTATCTATGTTTGATTTTACTGTGGCATACACATAACCAAACTCATCCATTTCGGCATCGTTAATGCCCATGGCTTTTAGTTCTTCAACCAAAAGTGTACTTAAGTTTTTTTGTTTTAATGATGACGGTGTACTATTTGATTCTGGATCTGCTTCCGTATCAATTTGCACATAACGCATTAAGCGCTCAGCTACTGTATAGTTCATGGTTTAGTTGTTAGTTTATTCGTTTAAAGTTTGTGGTTTATTGTTCATGGTTTAACATCCATCTCTTATTTTCCTTCAAAGGAAGACGCTTGATTTTCGTTTGTATGTTGATTGATTTTCAAATTCTAATTGTTACGTACTTTTTTTGAGGTTTAGTTCATTATTAACGCAAATTAAAACTTCGATGTTCGGCATTCAATATTCATAATTCGGTATTTCGAAACGCAGTTCAGCGTATCTAATTTTAACATTGCCTACAACTCATCTTTCGCCAAATATATTGCTTCCTACTCTTATCATGGTTGATCCGTGTTTTATGGCTAATTCATAATCGCTGCTCATGCCCATGCTTAATTCAATAAAGGTTTCCTTTTTTAACACTGGGTAACGCTCTATTTGTAATTTGATGGCATTAAAAAATTGATGCAAGTTTTCAAATTCTTGTTCAATTTGTTGTTTGTTTTCTGTGTATGTGGCCATGCCCATCAATCCGCAAATATTGATATTGTTAAGTTGATGTTCATTTGCGTAAGTTAACAATTCTAACACTTCTTCATTACTTAAACCAAACTTTGTTTCTTCTTTTGCAATGTACACTTGCAACAATACATTTATTACTCTGTTGTTTTTAAGTGCTTCTTTATTAATGGTTTCAAGCAATTTAATGCTATCAACGGCATGTATTAAGTGAATAAACGGTGCAATGTATTTTACCTTATTGGTTTGCAAGTGGCCAATTAAATGCCACTCGGTATCTAATGGCATAAGTGGGTATTTATTTACCACTTCTTGTACCTTATTTTCGCCAAAAGCACGTTGTTGCGCTGCATATGCTTCGTGCAACATTTCAATGGGCTTTGTTTTACTTACCGCAATAAGTTTTACATGGCTCGGTATTTGTTGCCTTATTTTTTCAATATTTGCAGCTATCATAATTTAAACAATCTATCATGCAAAAATATCTTTTCATAGCAATTTGTGCAGTAATGTTTTCGGCTTGTTCAAACTCAAACCAAAACCAATTGCCCGCCAACGTGTTAACACAACAACAAATGGAAGCTATTTTGTATGATATGCATTTGGCCGAGGGCCTTTTAATTACGGAGCCTAAAGGAGGCGATACCACAGCAAGAATGGCTTTAGGTTTATATGAACAGATTTATAAAAAACACAATACCAACCAAGAAGCGTTTAAATTAAGTTACCAATATTACACCAATAACCCTATGGTGTTAGATAGTGTGTACAATAAAATTATTGAGCGACTAAGTGTACAAGAAAGTATTTTAAGAAAATAATGCCATACCCAAAACATATTGAGCAAAAGTTAGAGTTTGACCAGATAAAGCAGTTACTTATTAATAAGTGTATTAGCGAAGTTGGTGTTGAGTATGTTGGTAAAATGCGTTTTGCCAACAGATTTGACATAGTAGAAAAAATGCTTTTTCAAACCCAAGAGTTTAAACGAATACTAACAGAAGACAATCCATTTCCAGCTGAGCATTATTATAACATACAACCTTTTTTGCGCAAAGCGGCTATTGAAGGAACTTTTTTGGTAGAAGACGAGTTACACCAAATTAGGTTGTTAATGCAAACTTTTGCCGCCATATGCAAATATTTTGAAGAACGTAATGATAAATATCCTCATGCAGCGGCCTTATTTGCAGGCATTGTATACAACCAACAAGTGGTTAAATACATAGAGCGTATATTGGATATTGAAGGTTTGTTAAAGCCAAATGCTTCACCAGAGCTATCAAAAATATCTGCTAAAATACAAGACCGTGAAAAGGAAGTGCGCAAACGCATGAGTCAGATATTTGATAAGGCGCAAGCTCAAGGTTGGCTGGCTAATAGCGGAATTACCGTGCGTGATGGCCGTTTGGTATTGCCAATTTTAGCCGAACACAAAAGACAAATTACAGGTTTGGTTCATGATGAATCGGCAACGGGACAAACGGTTTATATAGAGCCTGCCGAGATTTTTGAAACAAACAACATTATTCGTGAGTTGCAGATACACTATAAGCGCGAGCGCGAACGCATTTTAATAGAAGTTACTGATAAACTAAGACCCGTACTACCCGAGTTGGAAAAATATTTGCAGCGCATGGGTATTATTGATTTTATTAGGGCTAAGGCACTACTTGCCATTGAGCTTGATGCTGATATGCCCATGCTAAGTAAACACATTGTTATAAACTTGGTTGATACTTATCATCCATTGCTTAAATTGAATCACCAAAAGCAAGGTTTACCTGTTATACCACTTAGTTTAAATTTAAACCGAGATGCCAGAATATTGGTTATTTCGGGACCTAATGCGGGCGGTAAATCAGTAGCGCTAAAAACCATTGGTTTGGTGCAGTACATGTTACAATGTGGTTTGTTGGTGCCTTGTAAAAGTCATTCGCAAATGAGTGTGTTTAACGATTTAATGGTTGATATTGGTGATGAACAAAGTATTGAAAACGATTTAAGTACTTATAGTTCGCACCTAAAGCATATGAAGTACTTTACCGAGTTTGCCGATGCTAAAACATTGTTTTTAATTGACGAGTTTGGAACTGGAACCGACCCACAATTTGGTGGCCCACTGGCTGAGGCTATTTTAAACAGATTAAACATTAAGCAGGCTTTTGGTGTGGTAAACACCCATTACAGTAACCTAAAAAACTTTGCTGGTAATGCCAAGGGTTTAATTAATGCTCGCATGCTTTTTGACCAAGAGCAATTACAACCATTATACAAACTAGAAATTGGACAACCCGGTAGTTCGTATGCATTTGAAATTGCACAAAAAACTGGGTTAAATGATGCCATAATAGGCTATGCCAGAAACAAGGTTGGCGATAAACAAAAACGTTTAGATGATTTGTTGATTGAATTGGAGCGCGAAAAAAATCATGTAAACGAATTAAAGAAACGGTTTGAAGAAAAAGACATCAAAACTAAACAGTTGATGGAAGAGTATGAGAAGTTAAAAACAGATATTGAAACCAACCAAAAGCAATTAATTAACAAAGCCAAACAAGAAGCCTTGGCAATTATTAGCGAAGCCAATAGCCGCATAGAAAACACCATCAGAGAAATAAGGGAAAAGAAAGCGGATACAGATACCATTAGAAAGGTTCGAAGTGAAATAAAGCAAGAAGTAAATCAATTAAAACAAGATACCACTGTTCACCAAGAAACGGCACCTAAAAAGCCAATAAAGATAACCAACGCCAATTTGCCATTAATAATTGGTGCAACGGTTAGGCTTGATGGGCAAATTGTAGATGGACAAGTACTTGAACTGAAGAAAAATAAAGCCTTGGTTGGTTTTGGCGATTTACAAAGTTGGGTTGATGTAAACAAACTGGAGGTGATGCCAGCATCAAATAAAAAAGTGGTGAAACAATCGCTAACCAGTTTTGATTTAAATGGCCGCATGCAAAATTTTAAAACCGAGTTAAACCTTATAGGTACAAGGGGAGAAGAAGCCATAAAAAAACTACAAGAATATATTGATGATGCTTATTTATTAGGTTTTAAAGATGTGCGTATTGTGCACGGTAAAGGATACGGGATATTGCGCAAAATGATACGGGAGTATTTAAAAAATTGCAAACAAGTAGCATACGTAACTGATGAACACATTGAATTGGGTGGCGATGGCGTGAGTTTGGTTACATTGAAGGTTTAGCTGCTTCTTTAATGGTTTCGGACATGGCTAAGGTCGCGATTTTCATGAATAATTTTCATGTGGAGAGCAAATTTCTTTAACCCAAAAACTGTCTGCATAGCATTGTCCCGAAGTCTTGGGATGCCACTTTTGCGAAGTCCATGTTATGCGTTCACCCAAATTTCTGTTGCAAGAAATTCCCTAATAAATTAAAACTCAAACTTCATTCCACCTGTAGGGAAAATAGCAAGTCCGTCATAATAATTTTGACCAGTTATGGCGTTAAAGTTTTCACTATTTGCGATTTGTTTATTAAAAACATTAACGATGTCAATAAATATTGTCATGGTAGATGTCTTGAATTTAAAGTTATAATTTGCACGCAAATCAAGACTTGTAAAGTCAGGAAGTCTAAGCTCATTTCTACCTATTAGTTCTTTTGAATATCTTAAATAGTCGTTACTGTTTAAAACGTTACGATGAATGATATAGTTGTCTTTCGGCTTGCCTGTTGCATATCTATACTTCATCGAAAAGAGCCAATGCTTTGTCGCCTTGTAACTAAGCATAAAATTAAATTGATGCGGTTGACTAAACGCAAAATCATATTCTCCAATTCCGTCATTATCGTTACGTTTAATTTCAATGTAAGAGTACCCAATTTGTCCATGAATTTTTTTAACTAACCGTTTAGTCAAGTTGACATCTAGTCCTTTTCCCCAGCCTGTTCCGTTATTGTTTTTAAAAACTGTCCCATTTACAGGTGTTACTACTAAATTGTCAAAATTCTTATACCAAGTTTCTATTGTAAATTTTAAATCAGGGCTAAAATATCTCCTATATCCTAAAATGAATTGAGTTACTTCTTCCATCTTTAATTTATTGTTCTTCGGTTGGTCGGCAATGTCAGAGTATACAGGGTCTTGAAAGTAAATTCCGTAGCCAAAATTTATACTATTTTTTTCATTGATGAAATAGCTACCACTTAATCTTGGTGAAACAACATGTTGGTTTGTAAAGCCTGTAAAGTCGTATCGAATTCCAATATTTAAAGAAATTTTCTTGCTAAATAGGATAGAGTTATTAGCAAAGCCAGAAATGTTAATACTAGAGTTAGTAAAATTAGCATTTACAAACTGTGGGTATATGGGTTGATATATTAAAGTTGGGTTAATTAAATCTGCTGGTCGATACACGAAATTAGTATCATTACTTTTTAGGGTTCTTTCGTTGCTTAGATTCAATAAATCCATTTCAATGCCCGCAGCCAATTTTTGATTCTTATTAATTGTTAAATTAAAAAGCGATCTATATCCAAACTTTGTTTCAGCATAATTTTGTGTCTGAATACTTTCATTGTATGAGATTACTGGATTTTTCAAATTACCAAGTGTGTCAGCTTCAGGATAAGCTTTTCCAACTTTTACATTTGAAGTATATGAGGTGAAATACAATATATTTTTCCAATAACTTTTATTGCTTGTTAAGGTTCTTAAGTTTAAACCGAAAACAAGTTTGTTGCGTTTAAAATTTGGTAGATAAAGTAGGTTAATCTTTTTGTCAGCATAAACGTTATCTATATCTCTCACATAGCTTTCAGGACTTACAATTGCTAAAAAGGATAATTTATTTTTCGGGTTTAATTGTGTGGTAGTTTTCAGAATAACATCTCCATAAATAGGAAGTCCAATGTCTTTTAAACCAATTAAATTAACTAAACCATAAAAATTTTGATACCGTGCAGAAAAAAAGATATTAGTATTTTTCAGAATTTTAGAAGGGCCATCATAGTTTAAAGTTATTCCAAGAAGGTCAACTTGCCCATCAATGATTGAATTTTCGTTATTTCCTTCTTTTATACCAAGGCCAAGATATGAAGCACTTCGTCTGCCATATTCTGGACCAAAACCACCGCCTTGAAATTGTGCATTATCAATTACTCTAGGTGCGAAAATGCTAAATCTTCCACCGTTTGGATCGTTAAAAAAGCTATTTCCTTCTAGGTGTCCAACCTCCGTTAATGGGATATCGTCCACCATGTATACATTATCTCTAACGCCTTGGCCTCTAACTGCAATGGCAGAATAAATACCGCCACTGCTTGAAACTCCTGGAAGCATTCCTATTGCTCTGAAAATATCACCTTGCGAACCAGGATTTAATGCAATTTCTTCTCTTGAAAAACTGTAAGATGAAATTGGAGTTACTCTGTTATTTTCATATTTAAATGCCCTTATTTCTGCTCCCTTCAATATGATGCTAGCTTCTTGAAGATTGATTTCTAAATAGTTGGATTTATTAGGTAATACGTTTAAGTCATTAATAACTTGTGTTTCGTAGCCAATTAGTCTGATTTCAATTGTTTGATTTCCTGATTTTACTTTCTCAATTTTAAAATTTCCCAATGAGTCGCTATTGATAGCAATTTGAGTATTGTTAAGTATTATTAAAGCACCAGAAATTGGTTGCTTATTTTCTTTATCAATAATTCTGCCTTTAATACTGCCAAAATCTGTTTGTTGCCCATACAAACACTGCGAAATTAAGGTTAATAAAAGTAGTATATATATTCGGGATTTTAAAAGCATTTTTTATTTGCAAAAGTAGTAATGCCTAGTTTTATTTTTATTGACAATTAGCAACAATTCCGGCATTTTGTTTTTGTCGGCAATAGGTTTCTTTTGAAATACCAAGGTATGAAGCGATTAGTTTGTCGGGGACGCAAAGTAAAAAATCAGGTTTGAATTTATAAAGCCATTCAATTTTGCCGTGAGAATTTAAAGTGTTGAATGCTGCAATTCTTTCCATCGATTCTTTGTGTTTACCTTCAATAACAGTTATATAGGCATGAGCAAATTTTGGCACATTTTCCATCAATATTAGAAATGATTCATGATTGATTTTATATACTATTGTTGCATTTTTAGCTTTTGCACTAAGTTGCGAGGGTATTTTGTTTTTAAAACTTCCTATATCTGTAAACCAATTGTTTTTAATGATTAGGTCAATGGTCTTCTCATCACCTTTTTTGTTTATTTGTAAAACTTGGATTAAGCCACATTGAACAAAATATATATAACGGCAAACCTCTCCTTCCGAGAATAGATATTCATCTCTTTTCAACTTTACTTTTATAAAATGGCTTAAAACATCCTCTAAATATTCAGGATTCTTTCCAACCATTTTTATGATGTCATTTTTTAGAGCTTTCATATTGTTGTCTATATCTGCATGGGTTACGCATATCTTGTTTTAAATATGCCAATGATTTATCTGTTTGTTACGCAATATCATACTATATGGGTGATGATGTGCTATAATAAGCATGTTTTTATTGCACAATATTTAAACGTGATTTTATCTAAACTAAAACAGGCTAGTTTGGCTATTATTTGTTTTTAGTGTTTCAACATTAGTTTATACTTTGGTTAATTGAAAGTAAGTTAAGGCAAAGAAAATAACAAACGTTTAGCTAAGACTCAAAACACATTTAACCTACTGTCTTGTTAATTCCAATCTTTATCATCTAATCCCCAATCAACCAATGCGTTTTTGCAATGCTGTTTTTTAATTTGGTATCCACATCAACGGCCTTGGCAAAGGTATACCATTGTGCTACGGTATCTTTTATTTCATCAATAATTACAGCAGCTTTTTTGCTGGCTATTAACTCCCCAATTGTTAATAAATCGTTACGGGTAATATCTTTTCTTTTATTGTTTATACTTAAAGCATGTTGGCTTACCCAATCGCTGCCGGGGCGGTAGGCATGGCAAACATCATAAGCAGGAGCAAGTTCCCAAGCACCACCTTTTTTTAACCTAAAAGCAAAGTTTTTGGTGTGGTCATCGCAATTGCGTGCAATCACATTAAATACCATTCGCCTGTACATTTGTTCCATGTCTTGGTAAGTTAATTTTAACTCGCGCATGGTTTGAAACAACTGCTCGTAACTAAAGTTGTTTACCAAATTAAAATCAACATGCTTTAATGCACAAAAGGATTGAATGTGGTGTTTGTTATCGCTGCCTTCACGGTCAAAACGTTTGGTCATAAAATGTGCACGTCCATTTTCTTCCAATAACCTAGATGGCATCATGTTAATACCGCAAGCAGTTGCCATGTTGTAATAAGCCATTTCTACACGGCCATAACCTTTACTTGATCCAAGTTGTACATCACTTAAGCCATCTAGTTTTATCAACCAATGCTCAAAACCTTTAGGTGCGTTGGTTTGTCCTGATTTTACTTCGCCCGTTTTTTCGTTGTATG
Source organism: Bacteroidota bacterium (assembly GCA_027482225.1). Classification (GTDB taxonomy): domain Bacteria; phylum Bacteroidota; class Bacteroidia; order UKL13-3; family UKL13-3; genus UBA6183. The sequence goes on along the minus strand of JAIXWD010000007.1, from coordinate 325,114 downwards.
CAATTACCGCTTTTGGTCGCGCACCACCTGCCGAAGTTCCAATCTTTAAAATATCCATGATAGCTTTTTCATCTTCTTGCTGCAAGTTGGTGCTAAACGAAGCTCTGCTTGATAGCACTTTTTGGGCAATATCAACCAAACTATTTACCTCAATTACAAAGGCCTTTTGGTTGTCTTTTATGGTACTTGGTTCAAATGTTAAAGCACCCATGCCGCGGCTGCCAATAAAACATAACATCTCCACGGGGTTCATGTCATCTTGTGGTCGGCCTTGTTTTGCTAGCCACATATTTATCAATTGGTTTCCGTATTTATCGGGTAAAACATCAGCCAGCAAGCCTGGTAAACCTTTATAGGTATCAAAACCCGCATTTTTGTTTTTACGCAATTCCGGAAAACTAAAAATTTTGCTAGAGGAGTTAATGGACATTTTTAATGGCGCTAAATCCCAGTTTAGTTTTTTAAACTTACTATCATATTCAAAACTGGCAATACCTGTTTTTTCGTTCCAAGCCACAGCGCCAACCAACTCATCCCATATTTTTACAAATGCAGTATTCATATTTTAAGTTATTTGTTACTGGCTCTTTTACGTTTATATATTTCTTGTTTGGCCAATAACATAGGGCTAACAAGTTCTTGTATGGTAAAATACTCCAAAAAATGCAGTTGATCTAAAACACGCAATACCTGAATAAATGTAGCAAGGGTTACCGTTTCACCACGCTCTAACAAACTAAGCGTAGATCGGCTAATACCCGCAGCTTTAGCCAAAACATCTTGGGTTTTATTTTGTGCTACACGTTGGTGTTTAATAAAACCACCTAGTTGTAAGGCAATAGCTTTGTCGCTCATTGCATTCCATGTATTGTATGATAAATCAGTCATATTATTTGTTTTTATTATTAACGAATGATAAACAATACAAATTTACTATTTATTTTCATGTTTCAAATAATGAATTTAAAATCATTCATAATTAACATTTTTTATGTTTAATGAATGATATATCGTTTTTTTAGTATTGTTTTATATTAATGATTTGTTTAATCCAATTACATCAATAAAAACTATGCGAGTGGCTTTTCAATTGATTAATTAGGATTTTTATAAGAAAACATTTTGTAGTAACGGATAGACTGAGTTATTTATATGTAATAAATTATTCATGTATGTGTAAAACTAACAAATGTCATAAAATTTGAAAGTGCCCTTTACAAACCATCTAATTGTTTGTACGTTATATTATTGTGCATTTTTAGAGGTCTCGTTTAGAATTAGTTTAATTAACATGATGTGGATTAGTAGGGTAGGATTAATCTATTGGAATGATAAATTTGCGCTAAAATTAAACTAACATACAACAACACTTATGAATTGGTTTACCAAAATGTTTTCATCATCAATCGGGCAAAAGCTAATAGTGGCTTTAACCGGTTTATTCTTATGCACGTTCTTAGTAGTGCATGCTATTGGCAATTTAGCCTTGTTTAAATCCGACAATGGTATGTCATTTAACTTGTATACCGTTTTTATGACCACCAATCCATTAATTAAAACAGTATCATACTTGTTGTACGCAAGTATTATTTTCCACGCATTTAAAGGTTTACATTTAGTTTATAAAAACCGCCAAGCACGCCCAGTGCAGTACGGCATGGTTAATGGTAAAGCCAATAGCCACTGGACAAGCCGCAGTATGGGTGTTTTAGGAACTATTATGTTGGTATTTATTGTAGTGCACATGAGTAATTTTTGGTATGAGTACAAATTTGGCTACATACCTTATGTGCAATACACCGAAAACATGACTACAGGTGAAGTAAGCGGGATGCCATATGTTGACGAAATGGGTAACGCAAAACAAATCAATAAAAAAATGGAAGAGTATGTTATAGGTGATAACAAAATTACCATTGTTAAAGACTTATACGAAGAAGTTTCAGAAGAATTTAAAAACCCATTGTTAGTTGGTTTATATGTATTTGCCATGTTTGCAGTGGCTTTCCACTTGTTCCATGGTTTTAAAAGTGGTTTTCAAACCTTGGGTTTAAATCACCCTCGTTATAACCAAGCCATTCAGTTTATAGGTACATGGGTATTTGCCATTATTCTGCCAGCATTATTCGCAGCAATGCCTTTGTATTTTTTCTTAGTTAAGTAAAATTAATCCATCTTATATATGACATCATCAAAATTAGATGCAAAAATTCCTGATGGGACATTGGAACAAAAATGGACCAAATACCGTTCTACCGTTCCATTGGTTAACCCAGCAAACAAGCGTAGTTTAGAGGTTATTATTGTAGGTTCAGGTTTAGCAGGTGCTTCTGCAGCTGCATCATTAGCCGAGTTGGGTTACAAAGTTAAAGTATTCTGTTTTCAAGATTCTCCACGCAGAGCGCATAGTATTGCGGCTCAGGGAGGTATTAATGCGGCTAAAAACTATCAAAACGATGGCGATAGCACATACCGCTTATTTTACGATACTATTAAAGGTGGCGATTACCGTGCACGCGAAGGAAATGTTTATCGTTTAGCAGAGGTTAGTGCAAACATTATTGATCAGTGTGTGGCACAAGGAGTGCCTTTCGCTCGCGAATACGGAGGAATGTTAGATAACCGTTCGTTTGGTGGTACACAAGTAAAGCGTACGTTTTACGCTGCTGGCCAAACTGGCCAACAATTATTATTAGGAGCATATAGTGCACTACAGCGCCAAATTGGTTTGGGGCAGGTAGAAATGTTTACCCGGCACGAGATGCTAGATATTGTAAACATTGATGGCAAATGCCGTGGTATAATTGCCCGTGATTTAGTTAGCGGTAATTTAGAGCGCCATTTTGGTCATGCGGTGTTATTGTGTTCTGGTGGTTACGGTAACGTATTTTATTTAAGTACTAATGCCATGGGTAGTAATGTAACTGCAGCATGGAAAGCACATAAAAAAGGAGCATTTTTTGGTAACCCTTGTTTCACACAAATTCATCCAACTTGTATTCCAGTATCGGGCGATCACCAATCAAAATTAACTTTGATGAGTGAGTCGTTACGTAACGATGGACGTATTTGGGTGCCAAAGCGCAAAGAAGATGCAGCTGATATTCGTTCTGGTAAATTAAATCCTAACGATTTAAAAGAAGATGATAGAGATTATTTCTTAGAAAGACGTTACCCTGCTTTTGGAAATTTAGTGCCTCGTGATGTGGCATCTCGTGCTGCAAAAGAGCGTTGTGATGCAGGTTTTGGTGTGAACCAAACTGGCGAAGCAGTATACCTTGATTTTGCTTTTAATACCAAATACAAATACGGTAAAAAAGAAGCTACTAAAAAAGGTATTCAAAATCCTACTGAAGCGCAATTAAAAGAATTAGGACAAGCAGTTGTAAAAGAACAATACGGTAACTTGTTTGATATGTACCAACAAATTACTGGTGTTAATCCATATGAAAATCCAATGATGATTTACCCTGCGGTGCATTATACCATGGGTGGTTTATGGGTTGATTATAACTTAATGACAACCGTTCCAGGCTTATATGCATTGGGTGAAGCAAATTTCTCTGATCACGGTGCAAACCGTTTAGGAGCATCTGCTTTGATGCAAGGTTTAGCAGATGGATATTTTGTTATTCCTTACACTGTTGGTAATTACTTGAGTAAAGAAATTAGCGTTAAGCCAATTGATACCAACCATGAAGCATTTGTAACTGCCGAAAACGAAACTAAATCTCGTTTAGAAAAGTTAATGAATATTAAAGGGACCAAATCGGTTGATTATTTCCACAAACGTTTAGGTAAAATCATGTGGAACGAATGCGGTATGGCTCGTAGCACAGCGGGATTAACAAAAGCTATAAGCGATATTCAAGCTTTACGTGCAGAATTTTGGAATGATGTGCGTGTACCAGGCGACATCAATGAATTTAATCCTGAATTGGAAAAAGCGGGTCGTGTTGCTGATTTCTTGGAACTAGGCGAGTTAATGTGTAAAGATGCACTAGACCGTAATGAAAGTTGTGGTGGACACTTCCGTGAAGAGTATCAAACAGAAGAAGGCGAAGCTTTACGTGATGACCAAAACTATAACTATGTTGCCGCTTGGGAGCAATTAACCAATGGCGATTGGGAGTTACATAAAGAAGTGTTGAATTACGAAAACATTAAAATAGCGCAACGCAGTTATAAGTAATAGGCTTTGGTTTGAATGTTTTAATATAACATCAACCCACAACTAATTAATCTATCAACCCATAACAAAATAGTACAACAATGAGTGGAGATATGAACGTAACACTTAAAGTGTGGAGACAAAAAAACAATAATGATCGTGGTCGTTTTGAAACCTATCCGGTTCAAGGCGTATCACCTGATATGAGTTTCTTGGAAATGTTCGATGTATTAAACGAACGTTTGATTACTGAAGGAAAAGAACCAGTAGCATTTGATCACGATTGCCGCGAAGGTATTTGTGGTATGTGCAGTATGTTTATCAATGGTCGTCCGCATGGCCCTTTGCAAGGTGTTACCACCTGCCAATTGCACATGCGTTCGTTTAAAAACAATGATACCATAGTGGTTGAACCATGGCGTGCAAAAGCATTTCCTGTAGTTAAAGATTTAGCAGTAAACAGAAGCGCTTTTGATCGTATAATGTCGTCTGGTGGATTTATTTCTGTTAATACAGGTAATGCCCAAGATGCAAACTCAACACCAATAGGTAAAGATAATGCGGATATGGCTTTTGCAGCAGCAACTTGTATTGGTTGCGGTGCATGTGTTGCAGCTTGTAAAAATGCTTCAGCCATGTTATTTGTGTCTGCTAAGGTATCGCAATTCGCATTATTACCACAAGGTCAGCCTGAGCGCAAACAACGTGTATTAAACATGGTAGCACAAATGGATGCTGAAGGTTTTGGTTCTTGTACCAATACCGGAGCTTGTGAGGCTGAATGCCCTAAAGGTATCTCAATCAGCAATATTGCTCGTATGAATCGCGATTTTATTGGCACCCAGTTATCAATACAAAAAGGATAATTAAGTAAGCCTAAAATAGTTTTATCAAAATCCCGTTAACTTTTTGTTAGCGGGATTTTTTTGTGCAACCTTATTCCATTTTTTTTTATCTTTACCACACGCAATAGCATGGAATATAACTTACTCGTACGCAAATATTTTCTTATTTTAATATTGACGCTTTCGTCAATAACGAGTTTTGCAACACATTATCGTGCGGGAGAAATATTGTATGAACACATCACAGATAGAAGATATAGAATTACGGCAATTTCCTACACTGACCCTGCATCTTTAGCCGACCCATCAACCATTGAAATTGAAATAAAATTTGGTGATGGTTCCACTGAAAAAATTGGTAGAACTTCAAGAACAGTATTATCAAACCGCGTGGTGCAAAATGTTTATGTAGTTACACACGAGTATAGGGTTGATGGTAATTACACCATTAGTTATTACGACCAAAATAGGGTTAATGGCATCATTAATATAAATCTTGGCAACACCGAGTTCTTACCGTTTTATGTTGAAACACAACTAAAGGTTAATCAAAGTTTGGGGCCCAATAGATCACCTATTTTAACTAAACCTCCAATTGATAATGGTTGTGTAGAGAAACCTTATTTTCATAATCCTGCTGCATATGATCCTGATGGAGATAGTTTAACGTTTCAGCTTACATCACCCAAACAAAATACGGATGAGGTTGTGCCAAACTACAGCGATCCAGAGTCAATTAATAATTTATTTGAAATAGGATTAAATAATGGGCAATTAAAATGGAATTCACCTCCTAGGATAGGTATCTATAATATTGCCATCTTAATTAAAGAATTTCGTAAAGGTATTTTAGTAGGTTATGTGGTGCGCGACATGCAAATTTTTATTGATAGATGTGCCAATATGCCTCCAGTTGTGCAAGATATAGCAAATGGTTGTGTGGTAGTGGGTGATTCTATTTCGCGAATTGTTTCTGCAAATGAATCTGATGGTGGACAACGTGTTTCGCTTCACGGCTTTGGTGGTCCGTTTTCGGTTAATAATAAAGCAATTTTCACTCCTAATCCGGCAATTGGTCTAGGTTCTGTATCAACCCAATTTAAATGGAAACCATCGTGTAATCAAATTAGTTATCGCCCTTGGCAAGTAATATTTGAGGCAAGAGATGATCAAGTTACTTCGCCTGCTGTAAATCAAAATTCTTTTTTTGTGCAGGTTATAGGTCCTGCTGTTATAAATTTAAAGACCAAACAAATTAATAATGGTTTTCAATTAACATGGAACAGAGATACGTGCGGTTTAGTAGGAGAGTATCGAATATACAGAAGAATTGATAGCAGTAACTGGAAACCCGCTGCTTGCGAGACAGGTGTACCGGCCTACACAGGTTTTAAATTGCTTACAACCATTAAAACATTAAATAATCCAAACTCAACAATTTACTTTGATGATAACAGTGGTAAGGGTTTATCGCCATTGGTTCGGTATTGTTACAGAATAGTAGTGGTTTACCCGCCTCGCAGTGCCACAGGTCAAATTATTTTCTCTGATATTTCTGAAAGCATTGCCTCTATTGAAGTTTGTGATAATATTATTTTATCAAGTCCTGTAATTACAAAAGTTAGTGTAACTAACACATCTACCACACAAGGTAAAATAGATATGGCCTATGTTACACCAAAAGTGGTAGATACAATGGTTTATGCTCAACCATACCGAATTGTGTTGAAGAGAAAAGCTACTACAGAAAATGCCTATACTACATTGGCTTCATTCAATTACAACGCTTATAATGCAATGCTTGATGGCATATTTACCGATTCACTTTTAAATACCACCCAAAATCAATATCAATATGCCGTTGATTTTTGGGCTACAGTAAATGATACGTTTCGTATGGTAACTGAAAGCAGAATTGCAACATCTATTAGAAATACCATTTATAGTACCGACAGGACTAATATAATATTTTGGAATGTTGATGTACCTTGGGTTAACGATAGTTTTATAGTATATCGTAAAAATGCTTTGAACGTATTTGATAGCATAGGAACTGCTACTCAAAATCAATTTAAAGATACTGGGTTAACCAACAATGTAACGTATTGTTATTTGGTAAAATCTATTGGCGATTACAGTATTTTCAAAAATAAATTTACCACCATAAACTATTCGCAAGAAATATGCGGAACCCCAATTGATACTGTAAAACCTTGTGCACCGCAGCTCTTGGTTACACCACCATGCAACGTATTGGGCGAGTACCGTAATTATTTAACTTGGATTCCTAATCAACCTTGTGCCCCTGATGTGGTTAAATACCGTGTGTACCATAAACAGCTAATTACTGATGGTTATAAGTTATTGGCAGAACTAAACAACAATCAATTTAATAATATTGATGATAGGGTTGAACTCAAACTTTCTATATCTGGATGTTACTATGTTTCAGGCATAGATTCTGCCGGTAACGAAAGTGATGCCACTAATTTGGTTTGCATTGAAAATTGTCCTACATACGATATACCAAACGTATTTACACCTAATGCAGATAACACAAATGATACGCTTTATCCTTTCCCTTACAGGTTTGTTACGGGTATTGATATGGTTATATATAATAGATGGGGAACTCAAGTTTATACCACTAAAAACATAGATATATTATGGAATGGTAAAGACCAACAAACAGGAATTGCTTGTCCTGATGGGATTTACTATTACATTTGTGAAGTATATGAAACCTACCTAGACGGCATTAGAAATCGCAACATTAGAGGTACTATACAAATAATAAGATAATAACGTGTTTACAGGAATTATAGAACAACTTGGTTACGTTACCAACATACAAGCACAGGGCACCAATAAACATTTTACCATTACTGCTCCATTTACAAACGAATTAAAAATAGACCAAAGTGTTGCGCACAATGGCGTTTGCTTAACTGTTGTAGATATCCAACATAATCAATATACGGTTACTGCAATTGACGAAACTTTACAAAAAACCAATTTGAATAAATTGGAGATAGGTGATGCAGTAAACTTAGAACGTTGTATGCCTGCTAATGGTAGGTTTGATGGACATATTGTACAAGGTCATGTGGATGGAACAGCCACTTGTTTATCTGTTAAAGATGAAGATGGAAGTTGGTTGTTTAGTTTCAAGTTGGTTCAACCTGAGGATGCTAAATATATTGTAAATAAAGGCTCTATCTGTATTAACGGAATTAGTTTAACCGTTGTAAATTGTACTGACGACACATTCTCTGTTGCCATTATCCCTTACACCTATGAGCACACAAACCTTCACAGTATAAAACCAGGAACATCTGTAAATATTGAATACGATATAGTAGGCAAGTATATTGCTAAGATGTTAGGTGGTAGATAAAAGTTAGTAATAAAAGGTGTTTTTTATAGCTTTTGATTCCTATATCAATTTCCTAGCTCTTCCAAGGCTAGCCAAGCCATTAATCCTGAACCAATTTCCAATGCTGCTTCATCAATATTAAATGTAGGTGTATGCACACTAGAGGTTATTCCTTTTGCTTCGTTACGCACGCCTAGACGATAGAATGTAGCTGGCACTTCTTGGCTGTAAAAAGCGAAGTCTTCTGCGGCCATCCAAATATCTAAATCAACTACATGCTCTTCTCCTAAATAAGCAATTGCAGCTTGCTTAGCACGGGCAGTTACTTCGGGGTTGTTTTTTAAAAACGGATAGCCTAGGTGAATATCAAAATCGCAACTACCTCCCATACTTTCTGCAATTCCCTCCGCTAATTTTTTCATTTTTTGATGTGCTTCTGCACGCCATTTTTCATTCATGGTGCGGAAAGTCCCTTCCATTTTTACCTCATTAGGTATGATGTTGGTTGCGCCATTAGCAATAACTTTACCAAACGATAAAACACATGGAATTGCTGGATTGGCCATTCGGCTTATCAATTGTTGCAAAGAGGTAATGATATGTGCAGATATTAATACTGGATCTATATTTAAATGAGGCATAGCTCCATGACCTCCTTTGCCTTTTACGGTCACATAAATTTCATCGGTTGAAGCCATGTACAAACCACTACGAAAACCTACTGTACCTGCAGGTAAAAGTGGCATTACGTGTTGGCCAATCATGCTGTATACATAAGGATTTTTAAGTACGCCTTCTTTAATCATTAAGCTTGCACCACCTGGTAGTTTTTCTTCTCCTGGTTGAAACACCAACTTTATAGTTCCTTCAAACGATGTTTTAATTTCGTTTAAAATTTGTGCAGCACCAAGTAAACAGCTGGTATGAACATCATGTCCGCAGGCATGCATAACACCAGAATTAATCGACTTGTATGGTACATCGTTTTGCTCTTCAATAGGCAATGCATCTATATCACCGCGTAATGCAACAGTTTTCTTATCGGGGTTATTGCCTTTAATTAGAGCTACCAAACCTGTTTTTGCCGTAGGTGTTACATCAGTAATGCCAATATTGTTTAGCTGTTGTAGAATATACTTTTGGGTATTGTATTCCTCAAAACTCAACTCGGGATTTTGGTGCAGATGATGTCTGATTTCAACAATTTCTTTGCTGTGTTTTTGTGCTAATTGTTTGATGTGCGATACCGATATCATACCTCAAATTAAAGCTATTCCATTGGTTCAAGCAAATACAATAACCAAGTGGTTGTTATTTGTAAATAATTGGATGTGGATTAAAAACACTTTGGTCATCAGCCCAAATTAATAATTTTGCCTCCATTAATAATTACATCAGTGTACAAACTCTTAGTTAAACTACTATTTTTAATGCCTGCCGAAACGGCTCATTACTTTACATTAAATTTACTTCATGTTATTCAAAAAATACCAGGTGTATATGGTTTAATGCATAGCATTAACTTTGTGAAAAACGAAGTGAAATTTGTAGGCATTATTTTTCCTAATAGGGTAGGTTTAGCGGCAGGGTTTGATAAAAATGCTAAGTACTTAAGAGAGTTTCAATCTATGGGATTCGGATTTGTAGAGATTGGCACTGTAACTCCATTGGCACAACCTGGCAATGATAAACCAAGGTTATTTCGCTTAATAAAAGACGAAGCCATTATTAACCGTATGGGTTTTAATAATGATGGGGTAGATGTAGTGGTTGAGCGTTTAAAAAACAGACCCAAGGATTTGATTGTGGGTGGTAATATTGGTAAAAACAAAGTTACACCAAATGAAAATGCACAACGTGATTACGAAATTTGTTTTGAGAAATTATATGATGTAGTTGATTACTTTGTAGTTAATGTAAGTTCGCCAAATACCCCAAACCTGCGTGCTTTACAAGATAAAGAACCACTAACCAAAATTTTATCTTCATTAATGAGCATACGTAAGGGTTTTATCAAGGAAGGTAAAATTGCCAAACCCATTTTGTTAAAAATTGCTCCCGATTTAACGGAAGAACAAATAAATGATTTGGTTGATATAGTTAGAGATACCCAAATTGAAGGTGTAGTTGCTACCAATACCACCATCAGTCGTGAAGGATTGTTGGCCTCAAAAACACAAATAGAACAAATTGGTGCAGGCGGATTAAGCGGGAAAATAATGTTTAATCATGCCACGGAAATACTATCACAGTTACATCAAAAAAGTAATCGTACTATTCCATTAATTGGCGTAGGTGGAATTGATACAGCTGATAAAGCGAAACAAAAAATGATGGCAGGTGCTACTTTGTTACAATTGTATACTGGGTTTATTTATAAAGGACCAAGGTTGGTAAAAGACATTGCAAAATTATAATTCAATATACTAACTTATACTAAACCGCGGGAAATCTCTCTAGATATATCGCGTTTCTTTATGTCTTCTCGTTTATCAAAGTTTTTCTTACCCTTGGCAACTGCTATTTCTATTTTAGCATAACCCGATTCTGATAAAAAAAGTTTAGTGGCAATTATGGTAAATCCTTTTTCTATTGCTTTAGCTTTAATTTTTTTGAGCTCTGAGCGTTTTAATAAAAGCTTGCGCACACGCAACGGATCATGGTTGTAATAGGAGCCTTGTTTCCATACACTAATGTGCATATTGCGTATAAAAAGCTCCCCATCTTTAATAAAACAAAATGCATCTGTAATGTTAACATGTCCTTCACGTATCGATTTTATTTCGGTTCCGGTAAGCACCATACCTACAGTGTATTTTTGCACCATGTGGTACTCAAATCCAGCACGTTTGTTAACTATATGTATTTGGTTTTTATCCATGTTAGGGTTTCAAATGTAGTAAATAAGCGGCTTATCGACTAAGGTTTAACTCAATTTAATCAATTGGAGTTATTTAAAAGCGAACACATTGATTGAGTTAGGATTAATCACGCTTTATTATTATTGGATTATATACGCCAATAAAATAAGATAGCTAACGCGGTGTATCATTATAATGCGCTACTCAAATTTATTTTTCCATTTTCTTCGTGTAACAAACCAAAAGGTTCATCTTTTACAATCAGGTAACCATCCAAATCTGCAAAATCGGTTAAGCTGCAAAAGTTAAAAGCACTCGATATGCCTAATGATGTTTCAACCATACAACCTACCATGGTTTTTAAACCATGTTTTTGTGCTTCGGTTATTATTCGATGTCCGTTTATATAGCCGCCTGCTTTCATAAGTTTCATATTTACAAAATCAAATTGCTGTGCAATAGAATCGAAGTCAGCATCGTCACAAACACTTTCATCGGCCATTAAAGGAAATAAATTCAATTTTTTCACTGCTTTATAATCATCAACACAAACTGCTGGCATAGGCTGTTCAATTAATGCAATGTTATAAGGTTTTATTGCGTGTAAAAAGGTAGTTAATTCTTCGGCATTTTGGTAGGCTTCGTTGCCATCAATAATTAATGGTTGCTTACAAAATGTAGAGATGTATTTGATTAACTCTGGTCCATTTTCTGCGTTGGTTTTTAGTTTTATTACACTAAAACGTTCCAAATTGTTAATGCGGTAAAAGGGCTCTACCTCCTCAATTTCCATTATAGGCAAGGTATAGCTGGTGGCAATATCTTTAGCTGCGGGTATTGCTAAAAAATTGTGTATGGGCGTTTTATCAGCATAACATAACATGTGTATGTATGCACTTTCAATTCCAAAACGCAAGGCATTTTTTAATTTAAGTGAATCTAATAATTCGGTTAATTCTCCTAAATCGTGAACCTTATTGCCTCCTGCTTGTAAAAAGCGATCAAACTCCTTTGCAATAATTTCGGATGTTTCGTTATAACGTATATTAGGAGCAACTTCACCAATTCCTTTCCAATTATTTTGTGAACATTGAACAATGAAATTTGTTTTATGCGTGCTACTATTACGCGAGATTTTCCACGTGTATTTAAGCGCTAGTTTTATAGGGTTGATTTGCCAGTTAATCATGTCATCTATTTAATTAAAATACCAGAAGCGATTATCATAGGTTCTGTTTTTCCAGCATCATTAGTAGTTTGTAATACTTTTCCAGCTACCACTGCTACTTTTCCGTTAATGTGATGTGGTAAAATAAATGCTTTGTTCTCAACCTCAACAAATAAGGGTTCACCTCCTTGGTTTTCTAATGTTAACCAACATCCTTCGCCTTTACAATATTCTTTTACTAAGCCAGTAACAGTGGCCTTAAATTCTTGCACTGTATTGAGTTTTGTTAACGCATCATTTACCGTTATGGCTTCATTTTCGTTTACTTGTGTTCCAAAATTACCTGTGGCTGACAAGTTATTTCTTGGGTCGTTATTGCAGGATATTAAGAGTGCTGTTATGGCGGTATACATGAACTTTTTCATATTACATATTGTATTGATTACTAAACAAAAGTATTGGTATGGGTTACATAAAAAAAATGAAGCCATTTTGGGGGTATTTTGAATGAGGTATTGTTGTTGATAAATCTACTTGATTGGGTAATTATTAATAGGGAGTCAACACAAAAAAGCGCCCCGTTCAACATTGTTGAGCGGGGCGCTAAAGGGTTATAAATATGAAGCGAAACTAATTATTGCTTCACTAATTTTTGTAAGGTAGTGTTCCCATTTTGGGTTACTTTAATAAAGTATACACCATTGGCTAATTGTGTTAAGTTAATATTAACAAATAAGTTGTTACTATTAACAGTAGTGTTATAAACGCTTACACCTTGCATGCTAACTACTTCAATAGTTGCTGGGGTATTATCAACTAAACTCAAAGTAACATTCGTGTTAAATGGATTAGGATATATTTCAATCTTGTTTTTAGCTTGATTAGCGCTTACAGTTACGATGTTACTCCATTCATATGTGCCATCCACATCAACAGATTTTAACTTATAGTATACCTTGTTGTTGTTCGCTAATGCATTTACATCAGTATAGTTATATGTAGATGTAACATTGGTATTACCGTTTGCTTTAATACTACTTATTTGTTTAAACATTTTACCATCTAAAGAAGCATGTACTTCAAATAAATGCGCATTTTTTTCACTTGCTGTTTGCCAAATTAAGTCTGCATTTTTATAATTAGCTTTACCCATAAATGTGCTTAAGGTTACAGGAACCGTTGCCGCAGCTGTAACAAAAACTGTATCGTAAAAAGTGCCACATGCGTTGGTATAGGTTGCTACATAAACATAAACACCTGGTGTAGTCCATGGGCCAAGTTTGGTTCGAGGAGTTGTACTAATTGGGTTGCCCAAATAATTCCAAGCAAATCCTGTTAATGTAGTAGGTGATGGTACAGGTACATTAGGGTTTAAGATATTTGGGTCTTGCCTTCCTGTTGCACTTTCAACAATCCAATTAGATCCCGTGTTGTTATCAGCACTTGTTAATCTGTTTCCAGCACTTGATAGGGCAGGGGTTGATCCCGACCAGTCACTTACGGTAACATTAGATGCAGGAGGAAATACGTATGCACCATATGTTACTGCATCAATAACTGATCCACCTCCTGGGCTTTTAATAACATAGCCCCTTAAGTCGCCAGTTGAACTATGCGTTACCGTATTTCCACTATGATAATAAAAGTTACTAGGGCTAGGCACACTTGCACCTAACTGCCCAGTTGCTACTATCATAGTTCCATTAGGACTAAACAAACTTCCTGTTGGAAAAGTAAATGAATGTTGTAGAGTTGTTCCTGTCCATTCTTCCAATATGTAACCCGATAAATCAGTATTTTGTACACCACTAATTTCAACGTAATCGTCAGCTATTAAATATGCAGGCCAACCATTCACAGGTGCAGCTCCTGTAGCTCCTCTCCAATGACAAACCTCAGAGAAGAAAATTGAACCACCAGGGAATATAGGAGAATTAGCTTGTGCTAACACCGTATCATTTGGTCCCGTAACTGTAAAGTTACGTTGGATTACTGATAAGATAGGTCTAACAATTAAAGATGCTACATTAAATAAGGTATCATTTAGTCGACTTGTGTTAACTGTATTGGGTTCAATAAAAACAGTTAAGTTATATGTGCCAGGTAACGACATGTTAACGCTATTTGCCCAAACAGTAGTGTCTGCATTTGGGGATAAAGAACCTGAAGTTAAAGTGATTAATCCATTAGAATTTATTGGACCTGTAGAAACCCATTTAACGGTTAGTGGATTAAAGCCAAAATTAACTGTTGTACCTATAAGATTTCTAACCCTAATAAATACAGAATCAGCATTGGAATAACATAAACTAGAACGTTTATATGACCCATTAGTAACACTCATATCTCCTGATAAACCTGTGAATTCATATGCACCTGCATCAGGAGTTGTTAACGAACGTGTATTACCTAATATATCACTAACAATACCTGTTGGCTTACCAATGTTATCTATATTAACTGATAATGGTGTATGATTACCCGAAGCAGGTGAGGTAAACACAGGGTCGAATGTTACTGAGTTACTGTCTAATAAACTCGCTGTATTCCATGCTGCTAATGATGTTTGATCTGTAGTTAAAAAGCCAATATGGTTAACCCCTCCAATTGCTCCCATATGGAGTACATTATAGTTTGATGCAACAGAAGGTGATCCTGTTGTAATATAGATTAAGTGTTTAGTTCCTGATCCATTTCCACTTACACTGATGATGTTGTTTTTAAAGTCGTGGTTGTTTGGTGCAGTACTTATCCAAATGGCTCTTACTAAACCTGTGCTTGAGTTTAAGTTTAAGTCAATGGTATTGTGATAGAATTTCATGCCATCTCTAGTTCCTAATAAATAATATCCATAAAGAGCACCAGTTGTATTGATGTTATAAACAAGATTATTTGTAAACTCGGTTTCAAAACCAACACTATTAACTGATGTTGATACATAAATAGGATAAGCGGTGTAAGAGCCAACTCCTGAATTAAACACTCTATTATTTCGCACCTTAATATTCCTGGCGGTACTTAAAAAGATACCATAAAAAGTACTAATTGTAGAACGCGTATTACGTGTAATACTATTGTTGCTTAGCAAAGTGGTGTCTGCATTTAGTAAGTATGTTCCGTATAAATAAAAGTCGCGGAATGTATTGTTGCTAATGATATGCCCAAAATTGTCTAAGTAACTTGCATTACCAGTTAATATCAAACTAAAATAACCACCTACTACCACATTATTTGTAATGGTTAAATACCTGGCATTGTTGCCTGTTGTTGTTGCTCCTGATGATGAGCCCGATGCAACTATACCTGCATTGGTGGTTGAGGTAGATGTTGTGCCTACATCAATAACGTTTTTATTTAATACAATATTCCTTGATTGATTTGAGAAATAAACTCCAAAGCCTGCATAGCCTGCTGCTCCAACTATACTAAAGCTATCAAGTGTAATAAAAGATGCATTATTAAAGGTTACCAAAGGACTTAAGCTTCCTGTTATGGTGTTGCCATTTCCATTAAAAGTTACTCTGTTTGTGGCATTTGCATTTGGAATATTGTCAAAAGTAAACCCTGCATTGTAAGGGCCGCTACCTGGTAATACATTAATAGTAACAGCACCTGATACACCTACACAATTTAATTCTTCAAGTAAAGTTTCAAAATTGAGGTAGTTGGTAGCAGTTTGAACTCCATTCTTATTTAAGGTATACACTCCATTAAAAGGTGTAGTTGTTGTTCTAACATTTACTGCATTTGATGTGTCTCTGCCTGTACCATTACAAACAACTATGCATCTGTACCAACTTGTTGCGCTTTGTGTACGGTTAATTGTTCTTAGTGTGTCATTACTAATTGGTGTGTATGGGCCATTGATGCCGTTAGTTGATACCAACCATTGGTAGGTTAAACCTGCACCTGTAGAGGCACTATCAATTGAAAGTGTAAAGTTTTGGTTGGTACATGCGTAACTTCTACTACTTGTTGAATTTCCAGCTTCTGGTATTCCAGAGCAAACTAATGCTGTTGAAAATTCATACGCACCAATATCAGGAGTGCTTATTGATCTGCTTACATTATCGATATCGCTATTTATACCTACTGCAAAACCCAAGTTATCTAAAGGCACAGAAATTGGTTTTAAATTGCCTACAGCAACATTGGTAAATTGTGGAGGTAAATCATTTGAATTTAAATCTTGACCTGAGGCGGTTTGCCAGTCTGCTAAAGATACTCTTGTTAATGTCCAAAAACCAACATTGTTGTTTGATGAAGTTGCAACCACAATGTTATTGTTGTTTGAAATAAAACTTGTAGAAGTAGTGGTTAAGTATATTCCTGTTTTAACCCCTGAGCCACCACCTGTTATATTAATGATGTTGTTTCTAACTTTAACATCAGTTGGCGCAACTCCAAAAAACATACCACGAATTGCTCCTGTGCTTGCCACAGGCACATCATATGCAATTGTATTATGGTAAATATTAACATTGCTTAGGGCAGTTGTTAAACTGTAAATCCCATAAAAAATACCAGTGGTTTGGCCAACGTTATATATCGTATTGTTTGATATTTCTGTTTCATAGCCAATACTATTTACGTTGTTTACAATATATATTGGATAAGCTGAATATGAAGCTGCACCAAAATCGTGTAATTTATTTTTTTGAATTTTTACAAAACGACTGTTGCCTAAATAAATTCCATAAAGGGTACTTAACGATGTTCTTGTTGCTCGGTTAATATCATTACTTACGAATACTGAACTGTCAGCATGCAAGAAATATACTCCGTATAGATAGAAATCAGTAAAAGTATTATTGGCAATATGGTGACCAAAATTGCTAGCATATCCTGTATTTCCTATAAATGTAGCACCATAATAACCACCAATAACAGTATTTTTTGTGAAGGTGATGTATTGAGCATTATTGCCTGCTGTAGTAGCACCTGTTGGAGATCCAGATGCAGCAAATCCAATATTGGTTGTTGAAGTTGAGGTGGTTCCCACATTAATGATGTTCGCATCAAACGTAAGGTAACGACATTGATTGGTTACGTGAACTCCTGTTCCTGTAAATCCTGTTGCTCCTACAATGTTAAAACTATCAATGGTTATATAGCTTACATTGTTAAAACTAATTATAGGGCTTATTAAGCTTGTAATTGTTGCGCCATTTCCATTAAAAGTAATGGTATTGATGGCAGAGCTTCCTAAAATAGACGCGAATGATAAATTACTTGTGTATGGACCTGCTGCTGCATTTACATTAAAAACCGTTGGTCCGCATACACCTACAGTGTTTAGTGTAGTAACAGCATCATTAATGGTTGCGTAATTTGCACCAACCCCACCAATAGTATAAACTCCAGATAATGCTGGTTGTTTAATGCTACTTGTCGAGTCGTTTACTCTTATGGTATCAACATTTAAATTTGGTAATGAGGTCCATGCGGTTATTAAAGTTGGCACATTTGATGGAAAGTTAGCATTGCCAAGTAAAACTTGTACCGAATTTGGTCCTGTACCACCAACGGTATCTATGTTTTGAGTAGAACTAATAGGGGTTTGTGGTGTGCCGTTAATAGACCAATTTACATTGAAACTTGTAATTTGATTTGTGCCAAAGTTGTTAACCCGTGCAATTACATTTCTGTTGTTACCACAAAATGTAGTTGGCGAATCGATAGCTGTGACCCCTATGTCAAAAGGAGCCTTTATTACAGGTTCAAAAGTTATTGTTCCAATCCAACCTCTAGGAGTAAGTGTAGGCCCTGCAGGTGGTGTACCTCCTCCATAACCAATATTTGTTCCGGTTATCATGTTACATCCCCCTGCGCTAATTGTTGTAGTTCCAGCTGCTATAGTAGAGTATCTTTGGCCAGTGGCAAAAATAGATAGTGCATACGTGGTATTTGGAGGTATTATCAAAGATCCACCTGTTATAAATGGCTGTGTTACCGTTGTGGTAGAATTTGCAACACCAGTAAAATTCCCAGTCATGGCAAGTATCCAGCCATTTGCCGCATCTATAGTTCCTGGAGCACCTGATACTGGGGTTGTTTTATAATATACATTGCAGGTGTTTGTACCTGCTGTACCCACTACCCCAGCAATGTTTACTATCTTTACAGGGTAAAAATTGGTATTTTGAAAGTTAAAAATAACATTTCCTGAACCATTGTTATTTAAAAAGGATGATGTGGTACTTAGATTTATTTGCTGTGCAAACGAATAACTACTATTTAATGTTAATAGCAAAATTAACCACATGGATGCTATCCTGATGGTTTGATTAACTTGTATTTTTCTTTTCATTTCTTTGTATCTAAATTCAGTTTTGTAAAGGGCGAAATAGTTTTCATTAAAATACTAAATCTCTAACCTTAGAAGATGATTCTAAGTCAATTTTAAAGAGTTTTGATATAATCTTTTTTAATAAATCGAACAGGTTTTTTTAAATAAGTTGTTTTCAGATTTCGCTTGTAATTAGGTCAATTAAAAATTTATTTGGAATCTTACTTTCTATGTTTATATCCTAAAATAATGATTAAGTTTCTATTGTAAATATTGCTTGCAAATGTTTTAATTAATTTGTCGATTTCAGATTTTATTGGTGTTTATTAAAAATAAATTGATAGGAATAAATTGGTTAAATTTCAGTTGCGTATTGTTTTATATTAGGTATTTAATTTCATATTTTAATTTAGTCAAGTTTTTGATTATTTAAATTTATTGTTTAATAATTCTAGCAATTTAGGTAAAAGTCGTCTAATGTCAACTATAGTATACAAAAATACAACCACGTGTTGATAATATGCTGTTGGTTATGGTATTTAGTGTGTTTTGATAAGTGTTTTTCAAGTACTTAATAAATAATTAAAATTGTTATTCGTTAATACCTTGTACTTGAATATACATTTGCTGTATGCTTACCAATTATTTGAAAGATATTATTAGCAGATTACCCCATACACCTGGTATATACAAATACTATGATAGGGAGGGCACGCTCATTTATATTGGTAAGGCCAAGAATTTAAAAAAAAGGGTAAGTAGCTACTTTACCAAAAACCACCATGATAGTAGAAAAACTGCTTTATTGGTTGAACGCATAACAGATATTCAGTTTACGCTTGTTGATAGTGAGATAGATGCTTTACTTCTAGAAAATTCATTAATTAAAAAGTTCAAGCCAAAGTATAATATTAACCTAAAGGACGATAAAACATATCCATTTATATGTATTAAAAAAGAACCATTTCCAAGAATATCCTACACGCGAAATATTATAAGAGATGGAAGTGATTATTATGGCCCTTATGCCAATAAAGGTATGATGTGGACCATATTGGAATTAATTAAGGCGCTTTATCCTACTAGAACATGCAACTTAAATTTAACAGAAGAGAATATTAACTCTAATAAATTTAAGGTTTGTTTAGAGTATCAAATTGGCAATTGTAAAGCACCATGCGTTGGTTACCAAACAGAAAAAGCATATTCAGAAACCATTAAGGAAATTAAAAATATTTTAAAAGGTAATATTGCAGAAGTTAAAAATCACCTCAGGTTATTAATGACTGCTGCTGCTGAAGAATTAAAATTTGAAGACGCAGCTTCATATAAGCGAAAGCTTGAGTTACTTGATAACTACCAAAGTAAATCAACTATAGTTAGCCATCAAATTCACGATGTAGATGTGTTTAGTATTGTTGCTGATGAGAAATTTGCATTCATTAACTTTTTGAAAGTAGCGAATGGGATGATAATTCAAACGCAAACATTTGAGGTGAAGAAAAAGCTAGAAGAAACAGTAGAACAATTACTGGAATATGCTGTTGCAGAAGTTCGAGAACAATACAAGAGCACTTCAAGAGAAATTATCGTTCCTTTTAAACTCGATTTGGAAGATGAACAGATCACGTTTACAGTTCCTAAACTTGGCGATAAAAAGAAATTACTCGATTTATCTTTAAAAAATGCCATGTTTTATAAACGAGATAAGTTGGAGCAATATGATAGGCTAAATCCTGAGTTTAGAGTAGATAGGTTGATGGCTCAGATGCAAAAAGATTTAAGATTGAAAACACCACCTAAACACATAGAGTGTTTTGATAATTCGAACATACAAGGAACCAATCCTGTTTCTGCTTGTGTAGTTTTTAAAGATGGTAAACCAAGTAAAAAAGATTACCGCCATTTTAAAATTCAAACAGTAGTTGGACCCGATGATTTTGCAACCATGCGTGAGGTAGTGTATAGAAGATACAAAAGGGTTTTGGAGGAAAATGAGCCATTACCCGACTTGGTTGTGATTGATGGAGGAAAAGGTCAATTAAGTTCTGCCATAGAAAGTTTAAAAGAGTTAGGCATATATGGTAAAGTGCCTGTAATTGGAATAGCTAAAAGATTGGAAGAGCTCTACTATCCTGAGGATGAATTTCCATTATACTTAGAAAAGAAAAGTGAAACCTTAAAAATTATACAACAAATAAGAGATGAAGCGCATCGTTTTGGTATCACACACCACCGTAATTTAAGAAGCAAAAATACTTTTGTAACTGAATTAGATCAAATAAAGGGTATAGGTGGCGAAACATCCAAATTATTACTTAGCGAACTTAAATCTGTCAAGAAAATTCGTGAAGCATCAATTGAAACTCTTGAAAATATTGTTGGAAAAGCCAAAGCTAAATTGGTGTGGAATCATTTTAATGCTGATAAATTATTTAAATAAATATTGATAAAAAAGTCTTTTGACATATACATTTATACTAGTTCTTAGGGTTTTGCCATGTTTTTGCTGTTTGTATTAAGCGCCTAATTTTCTTGAAAAGTCTGTATTAAATAATTAATGTTCGATTTTATAATCATGCAAATTTATTTGTTAAAAAAAACATTGTTTAACTTCATATTATTTTGAATATTTTTGTTTAGTTAAATTTATAATAATTAATAAAAACTAAAATGAAAAAACTATTACTATCAATTTTGATGTTTGCATGTGTTTCTGGAATGGCACAAACCTTATCAATTAGATTAACTGAGCCTGCTTCAGGCACAATTACCTCAGGTCAGGCGGTTACTTATACTTATTATGTAAAAAATGTTAGTTCTAACACTTTGCCTACTGGCACAGCATTTGGTATTGGCTTCGGCTCAGCAAATAGCCAAGGACAGTACACTCCTTTTTCTACAAACGTATTATCAAAATCACTTTCAGCAAACTTAGCCTCAGGTGACTCAGTAATGCTTACACAAAGTTTTACTTTAACATTACCTGCAGGTACGAACCAACAAAGTATAATTTGTATGGCTGTATACACTGTATCTGGAACACAAGCTACTTTTCAGGCAGCTTCTTGCCGTGTTTACACTTTGTTTAATTCTTTAACAGAAATTGAAAAAGCAGCTCAGTCACTAAACGTTTATCCTAACCCTGCTTCTGATTTAATCAATTTTGCTATTGATTACAACAAAGCTACTACTGTTAAAATGATGGACATTACTGGTCGCGTTATTGAAACAGTTAACTTTAACTTAAACAATGCGCAAGTTGATGTGCGTAATTACAATGCTGGTATTTACATGTACCAAGTAATTGACAATGAAGGTAACATAGTTAAAGCAGGTAAAGTAACTGTTAACAACTAATTTAAATAACCACTTTATAAAAGCGCCACATCCTTGGATGTGGCGCTTTTTTTGTATGCGTTGTGTTACTCTATTTTAATACACATATTGTAATGATTTAATTGGGCTAAAGCTTTAGTTTTTCAAACAGCAAATAGTAATCATAAAGGGAAAAGATTGAAACTAAACTAAACAGACTTTTATTAAGATGTCTTGATTACAAATGCATTCTGAGTAACTTTAAATAAAAGGTAGTACAAGTTTACTTGTTAATCGTTTTGTATACAGTAAAGAAACAAATTGAATTTACCTACTCAAATAATAAAGCTAATTTGATATTGCTTTTAAAATGGTAAACTCAATAATTAGTTAGTTGTTTGTGTGTGCATGAAAGCCCGGATTTTATTCGGGCTTTGTGTTTAATAACCTGCTATTTTTTAATCTGTCCACGTATGTTGTTAGAATCTTTAACTTTATTATACGTTTTGTCATCAAAAAATACCAAAGGCTTTTACACTTCTGAAACACGCGCCTTTGTTGTTAATAATAGAAGACTCAGCCCAAAGCTAGCTTTTTAAGGTAATATTTCTTGTTTGCCTTTTATCCGCTGCCGCGTTTGGTGCTTATTACAAGTTATGCTAAAGCGTCAATTACATCTTGTTTAGTTATGATGTGGGTATCGCCAACCAAATTACGCATTAAAACTGCATTATTTTCTTTACTAATGAGCTTTGATACCTCTTCTAAACTGGTTTCAGGGTGCACAAATGGAAATGGTTTTTGAACCACAGCTTCTACACTTGACAGTTTTAATTCTGGATGTTCAATTAGCTTGCTGTACAAGTGTGAATCGTTTAATGAACCCACAAATTCACCAGCAGCATTAATAACAGGGATTTGAGAAATATCAAATTTGCGCATTTTACTTACCACATCTCCTAAATTATCGTTAATGTTTGCAGTAACTAATTTTAAATGTTTATGGCCTTCAATTAAATCAATGGCTTTTGGGTGGTTGTTAACCAAAAATCCTCTGTCGCGCATCCAATCATCGTTAAACATTTTACCCAAATAACGTGTACCATGATCATGAAAAATAACAACAACTAAGTCGCCAGGTTTAAACATATCTCGCATTTGCATCAAACCTGCCATAGCGCTTCCAGCCGAATTGCCACCGAAAATCCCTTCCTCTCGAGGTATCCTGCGTGTCATAATAGCAGCATCTCTATCAGTTACTTTTTCAAAATGATCTATAATGCTAAAGTCTACATTAGCTGGTAAAAAGTCTTCACCAATACCTTCAGTTATGTATGGATAAATTTCGTTCTTATCTAAAATACCTGTCTCTTTATATTTTTTAAAAATAGAACCATAAGTATCAATCCCTAATATTTTGATATTTGGATTTTTTTCCTTCAGGTATTTGCCAGTTCCACAAATAGTTCCGCCTGTACCAACACCTACAACTAAGTGCGTAATTTTACCTTCTGTTTGTTTCCAAATTTCAGGGCCAGTTTGTTCGTAGTGAGCCTGTGTGTTACTTAAGTTATCATATTGATTAGGTTTCCACGAATTAGGAATTTCTTTTTCTAATCGAGATGAAACGGAATAATACGAACGTGGATCTTCAGGTTCAACATCTGTTGGGCAAACAATTACATCTGCGCCAAACGCTTTTAATGCGTCTACCTTTTCTTTACTTTGTTTATCTGTTGTAGTAAAAACACAACGATAACCTTTTATAACAGCAGCAATAGCTAAGCCCATTCCAGTATTACCACTAGTTCCTTCAATTAGGGTATAGCCTGGTTTTAATTTACCTTCTTTTTCAGCATCTTCAATCATTTTTAAGGCCATACGGTCTTTAATTGAATTGCCAGGATTGGTACTTTCAATTTTTGCAACTACAGTGCAAGGTAAATCTTTAGTTATATTATTTAATTTTACCATTGGTGTATTCCCAATGGTTTCAAGTATGTTTTTATGCCACATGTATGCAAAGATAAGTTTAATTTTTTATTAGGAGGTGGGTTAGCAAACAGATACTAAATTTTAATTATCATCAATTTTAAATTTCTGCTAAAAATAATACCATCATAAATAATCTTTTGTTATTAATATAGCTTTGATATTACAAGTAGTTTTTCTTACTTGTGCTTGTTATTAATTAGCATAATAACTATTAATAATTAAAAATTATGAAAACGAAAGAAGAGATTGTGAAAGATTGGTTGCCCAGATACACAGGTATACCATTGGAATCTTTTGGTGAATATATTTTGCTCACAAATTTTGCAAACTATTTAAATTTATTTGCTCAAAAGTTTAATGTAGAAGTGATGGGAACTGATAAACCCATGCAAACTGCAACAGTGGATAACATTACCATTATTAATTTTGGTATGGGTAGTGCAATGGCTGCAACAGTTATGGACTTATTATCTGCAATAGAACCTAAAGCTGTTTTATTTTTGGGAAAGTGTGGAGGTTTAAAAAAGAATACCCAATTGGGCGATTTAATATTACCAATTGCTGCAATTAGGGGCGATGGTACAAGTAATGATTATTTGGTTCCAGAAGTGCCAGCATTGCCTTCTTTCAGGTTACAAATGGCAGTATCGGCAAGTATAGTAAGGCACAATAAAGATTATTGGACTGGTACTGTTTATACTACCAACAGAAGGGTTTGGGAGCATGATGAAAAATTTAAAGATTACCTACGTAGCACACGTGCTATGGGTATTGACATGGAAACTGCAACTATTTTTGTGGTAGGCTTTATTAACAAAATACCTAAAGGTGCACTGTTACTTGTAAGCGATAACCCCATGACTCCTGAAGGTGTTAAAACATCTAAAAGCGATCAAACTGTTACCTCAAAATTTGTAGAATCGCACCTTGATATTGGCATTGATGCATTAAAAGAATTGCGCGACTCAGGAGAATCTGTTAAACATTTACGTTTTGAGTAATAATTTGGTTTTAGTTTATAGATGTATATTTTAATCTAAGTTTTCACAATTATTTGTATAAAGCACCTTGCGTTTAATTTAGCCTTTTAGGATGTTAGACTTATTGTAAATTAAGATATTGATAATACATTTTACTACCCACAGTGTAAAAAAAATAAACTTAATTATGTTTGAAAATAGTTTAGCATATGCTAAAAAAGTACATATTAAAAATTTATGATAATTGATTTAAGAAGTGATACAGTAACCAAACCTACCTCAGGAATGTTGCAAGCCATGATGGCAGCAACGGTTGGTGATGACGTATATGGAGAAGACACAACGGTTAACGCATTAGAACAACAATTGGCCAATGATTTTGGGATGGAAGCTGGGTTATTTTGCCCAACCGGAACCATGACAAATCAAATTGCCATTCGTGTATACACTAGGCCTGCAACAGAAGTTATTTGTGCGGATAATGCGCACATATTTAAATATGAGGGTGGGGGAATTGCAGCCAACGCAGGCGCACAAGCTCGTTTGGTTGCAAGTACGTATGGTAAAATTAGTGCATCTCAAATTGAAGAAGTGATTAATGCCGAAGATGTTCATTTCGCCAGAACAGCTTTAGTTTGTTTAGAAAATACCAGTAACCGTGGTGGTGGAAGTATTTATACATTGGCCGAATTGAATGAAATTGCCAACTTATGTAAACAACACAAATTGCCTTTACACCTTGATGGGGCTCGCATTTATAATGCGTTAGCCGAGGGCGATTACACATCAAAACAATTAGGTACTATTTTTAATAGCATTTCGGTTTGTTTAAGCAAGGGGCTTGGAGCTCCCGTTGGTTCAGTTTTGCTGGGTAGTAAAGAAATAATTTATGAAGCAAAACGTATGCGCAAATTAATGGGAGGTGGCATGCGTCAGGCTGGGTATTTGGCTGCAGCTGGTATATATGCTCTTAAACACAACGTTGCAGGATTAAAGCATGATCACCAGCATGCAAAACAAGTTGCTGATGTATTATGCAATAATAATTTAGTGGTAAGTATGTTGCCCGTAGTTACCAATATTATTATTTTAAAATTAAAAGATGCGAATACAGCAGATGCTTTGCAGCAACAACTAAAACAACAACACATATTGGCAAATAAAGTATCTACTACAGAGTTGCGTTTTGTTTTTCATTTAGATGTTACGCCTACTATGGTAAATAAACTGTGCAGTGCAATTGAAACATTTAAAGGTTAACATACATATCATGTAATTGCTATTAAGCTTATGGTATTTCTCTGTTTAATTTAAAAAATAAGTAACATATGTGTTTTGCTACCTCAGCCGTTCTAAAGGCTTCAATGGTTAAAAAAGAGTTTGATGCCGCTTTTTTACATGTTGATTTTGAAGATAAAATTGTTGCGCAAAACGATGATGAGGAATTACGCATGTATCATATCAATGGCTTTAATTTTGGAAAAATTCCTGTTATTACCAACCAACAACAACATTTAGTGCAAGGTTATCATTGGGGGTTAATACCTACATGGGTAAAAGACGAACAAAGTGCTATTGACTTGCGTAAAATGACTTTAAATGCAAAATCAGAATCCATTTTTGAAAAGCCTTCATTTAGAGATGCAGCCAAAACAAATCGTTGTGTAGTTTTAGTTTCTGGTTTTTATGAATGGAAAACTGTTGGTAAAGAAAAAATACCACATTATATATATTCTCCGGGTATGCCTATAATGCCATTAGCTGGCTTGTATTCAACATGGAAAAATCCATCAACACAAAAAACAATCAACACGGTAACTATACTTACCACCGAGGCAAACGAGCTAATGTCAGAAATACACAATGCCCAAAAACGTATGCCTGTAATATTGCCAAAATCTAATATAGCCAAATGGTTTGATTCTGATTATGGTAAGCAAGATATATTACTACCTTTTGATGCCAATTCCATGTGTGCACACGAAATAAGTAAACTCATTACAGCGCGCAACCAAAATACCAATGTACCTGAAGTATTGATGCCCTCTAAAAATTCCCTTTTCTAAAACATAGGTAAGGTATTGCTCATAGTTCTATTAAATTATAAACACCCGTTCACCTTAAGTTGAGCAGGTAAAATGTATTGAAACAAAAAATCCTTCAAGCGATTGAACTTGAAGGATTTAGATTTTAAGTGAAACTTACCTTGTGATTCCGCTGGGATTCGAACCCAGGACCCCTACATTAAAAGTGTAATGCTCTACCAGCTGAGCTACGAAATCAATTCCTTTTTATTAATGAAACTAGGAGTGTTTCGGTTTTTTACTGAACCATTTTAGGTGGTTGAGCGGGTGCAAAGATAGGAAGCCTTTTCAATTGAACAAATATGAGGCTAAATATTTTTATCTTTTTTTGCTTGCCTCCTTTTTATGAGGCACTTAATTTGTAACGATGCTGTTAAATAGGCTGTTTCTTCAGGCGTTTTGCGTTTTTCGTTATTCTTTGGTTTCTAATACAACAAATGGTACAATCATTTCTTCTAAACTAATACCACCATGCTGAAAAGAGTTGGTATACATGTTTACATGGTAATTGTAATTGTTTGGATAAGCCATAAAATCGTTTCCAGTTGCAAATACATATCGGCTACTTACATTTGGTTTAGGCAAAAATGCCTCAGCAGGATCTTTTATGGTAAATAATTCGCTTTCGTTGTAGTTTAAATTTTTACCGTGTTTGTACCTTAAGTTGGTACTTGTACTTCTATCGCCAACAATTTTCACCGCATTTTTTACCCTTATGCTGCCATGGTCGGTGGTAATAATAATTTTAGCTTTTTTACCCGCAATGCGTTTTAAGGCATCAAACAAAGGTGAGTGTTCAAACCAACTGGCCGTTATGCTGCGATATGCTGCTTCATCTTCTGCTAGTTCCTTCATTACATTCATTTCGGTACGCGCATGGCTTAGCATATCTACAAAGTTGTATACTATTACGTTAAACTTATTGTTAAACATGTTAGGTATATCATCTACCAATCGTTTGCCATTATCAAAGTTGGTAATTTTGGTGTAGCTAAATTTTTCTTTGTAACCCAAGCGGTTAAGCTGTATGCCCAATAGTTCTTCTTCGTGCAAGTTTTTGCCTTCATCTTCTTCTTCATCAACCCAAAGCTTTGGATATGATTTGGCTATTTCGCTGGGCAGCATGCCGCTAAAAAATGCATTGCGCGCATAGTGTGTGGTGGTAGGTAAAATGGTTAAGTAATTGTCATCAGTGGTTAATCTAAAGTGTTCGTTTAACTGACTCTGAATTACTTTCCATTGGTCGTACCTGAAGTTGTCTAGCAAAATCAAAAACACAGGAACATCGCTTTTTAACTCGGGTAGTACCTTGTTTTTTATTGCATTATGACTCATAACAGGTGTGTTTAAATCAGGTTTGCGCAAAAAATTGGTAAAGTTCTTTTTAATAAATTTGGTCCACTCGCGGTTGGCTTCTGTTTTTTGCATCATTAAAATCTCGTCCATCCCAGTATCATTACTAGCGGCTAATTCCAGCTCCCAATACACCAGTTTTTTGTACAAGTTAACCCAAGAGGTATAATCGCTCACTTCATTAAGCTCCATACCAATATGCCTAAACTCTTGTTGATAGGTTTGTGCTGTTTTTTCGCTCACCAACCTTTTGTTGTCTAATAACTTTTTAATAGAAAGTAATATTTGGTTCGAGTTAACTGGTTTTATCAAGTAATCGGCAATTTTACTACCTATGGCATCTTCCATGATATGCTCTTCTTCGCTTTTGGTAATCATTACCACGGGCACGTCTGGCAATAAACTTTTAATGGGGGTAAGGGCTTCTAAGCCACTAATACCAGGCATGTTTTCATCTAAAAAAATAATATCGTAGTGCTTGTTTTTACAAGCTTCTATGGCATCATTTCCACTGGTAACCTTATCAACGGTGTAACCTTTATTGGTTAAAAAAATAATATGTGGTTTGAGTAATTCTATTTCATCATCAGCCCAAAGGATGCAGGTATTGTTCATATAAAGTTTATTTTTGCTAAGTTGTGTATATCAAGAAACGAATTAGTAGACAAATATTGTGCAAAGCTTCCCAAACAAAAAGAAAATAATTAACGACCCTGTTTATGGGTTTGTAAATATAACCTCAGAATTAATTTTTGATTTAATAGAACACTCCGTATTTCAACGTTTACGTAGAATAAAACAGTTGGGGTTGTCTAACTTGGTTTACCCAGGTGCTTTACATACGCGCTTTCAGCATGTAATTGGTGCCATGAGTTTAACCGCTCAGGCGGTTGATGTGCTAAGAACCAAAGGCATAGAGATAACTGATGAGGAAAAAGATGCCGTTTGTGCTGCTGTTTTATTACACGACATTGGCCATGGGCCATTTAGCCATACTTTAGAACAGGTGTTGATTAAAGAGGTACACCACGAACAACTTTCTTTGGCTTTTATGATGATGTTAAATGAAGAGTTTAATGGTAAACTGGGTAAGTGTATTCAAATATTCACCAACCAATACCATAAAAAATTCTTGCATCAATTGGTAAGTAGTCAGTTAGATATGGATAGGCTTGATTACTTGCGTAGAGATAGCTTTTACACGGGTGTACAAGAGGGTGTGATTGGCCACGATCGCATCATTAATATGTTAAATGTATATCAAGATGAATTGGTGATTGAGGAAAAAGGAGTATACAGTATCGAGAAATTTTTGATTGCACGTAGGCTTATGTATTGGCAGGTATACTTACACAAAACGGTTATTGCTGCCGAAACGCTTTTGGTTAAAGCCATGCAACGTGCCAGTTATTTGGCAAACAAAGGAGTAGATTTATTTGCTTCGCCCGACTTTAAATTCTTTTTATACGAAAAACCAGGAGCCGAGCAATTGTTAAACAACCCAGAGGTGTTGATGCGATATAGCAAGCTTGATGATAGCGATATATTTTTATCTATAAAAGTTTGGTGTGAGCATAACGACAAGGTTTTAAGTGATTTATGTACCCAAATTAGGGATAGGCATTTGCCCAAAATTGAGTTAAAAAACGAAGAGCCTTTTAACTCAAGTATGGTTAACGAACTTAAACAGCAAGTTGCTAAACAAAAGGGAATTAGCCTGGAAGATGCAGATTATTATGTATATACCGATAGTGTGAGTAATAAAGCATACAGCCCCGAAGGTTTTAACATAAAAGTATTATACAAAAACGGCACTACGGCTGATATTACGGCAGCATCTGATCAGTATAATATATCTGCCTTGGCAAAGTCGGTTACCAAATACTTTTTATGTTACCCTAAAAATATATAAATTGCCGAGCTAACATGTGTTTTTAGTTAACGTAAATTAATGCAAATATCAGTAAAAGAACTTAGCAAGCTACTTCAGGGCGAGGTTATTGGTGATGAGAATGCACTATTACATACCGTTGCCAAAATTGAAGAAGGCCAACCAGGAGCATTATCGTTTTTAGCTAACCCAAAATACGAACCACACATTTATACTACACAAAGCACAGCGGTGCTGGTTAATCGCTCGTTTATTCCCGAATCGGCTATTACTACTACCTTAATTAAGGTTGATGATGCATACCAAGCCTTTACTTTTTTGTTAGAGCAGTTTGCAAATGTGGGCAAAGGCACAGCAGGCGTTGATAAATCTGCTGTGGTTGAAGTCAATGCAAAGGTACATTCGAGTACTTTTGTAGGCGCATTAACATACATTGGACAGGAAGCAGAGATTGGCGAAAAATGCCAAATACATCCTCAAGTATACATTGGTGCAGGCGTTAAAATTGGAAACAATGTAACCTTGTATCCTGGGGTAAAAATATACCATTTATGCACCATTGGCGATAATTGCATTGTGCATGCCGGTGCTGTTATAGGAAGTGATGGTTTTGGGTTTGCGCCATTACCTGATAGAAGTTATAAAAAGATACCTCAAACAGGTAATGTAATTGTAGAAGCTGATGTAGAAATAGGAGCCAATTGCACCATAGATAGAGCAACCATGGGTAGTACCGTGATTAAAAAGGGTGCAAAATTGGATAATTTGGTACAAGTGGCGCATAATGTAGAAATTGGCGAACACACCGTTATCGCTTCGCAAAGTGGTATAGCTGGCAGTACAAAAATTGGCAAATACTGTGTAATTGGCGGGCAAGTTGGTTTTGCTGGGCATATTACCATTGCTGATGGAAGTCAGTTTGGTGCACAAAGCGGAATAGGGGGAAACATTACACAAACCAATGGAAAATGGTTTGGTAGCCCTGCCATAGAATTACGTCAGGCATTAAAAGCAGGCGTGGTGTATCGCAAACTGCCCGAGTTAGAAAAAAGGGTGCAGGAGTTAGAGAAATTATTAAAAGAGATAAAATAAAAGATATTAAATAGTGAAACAAACTACAATAAAAAAGGCCGTAAGTATTAGTGGTGTAGGTTTGCATACCGGACAAAATGTAACGCTTACTTTTCTTCCAGCAATCGAAAATCATGGCATAAAATTTCAACGGGTTGATTTACCAGGACAGCCAATTGTTGATGCCGATGTTGATAATGTAGTTGATACCTCTAGAGGCACTACCATTGAACAAAATGGAGCCCGTGTGGCTACAGTGGAGCATGTAATGGCTTCGTTAGCAGGATTAGAAATAGACAATTGTTTATTACAAATTGATGCTACCGAAACACCAATTATGGATGGTAGTTCTCGTTATTTTATAAAAGCCCTTAAAGATGCAGGTATTCAAGATTTAGATGCAGAACGCGAATACTTTTCTGTGCCACATAATGTATACTATAATGAAGTGGATAAAAATATTGAAATGATTGCCATGCCTTTAGACGATTATCGTTTAACAGTAATGGTAGATTACAACTCTCCGGTTTTAGGTAGCCAACATGCATCAGTTACCAGCCTTAAAGAATTTGAATCAGATATAGCAAGTTGCCGCACATTTTGCTTTTTACACGAGCTTGAAATGTTGTTAAAACATGGTTTAATACAAGGTGGCGATTTAAACAATGCCATTGTAATTGTAGACCGTGTAATTGAAGATGAGGAGATGGACCATTTGGCTAAGTTGTTTAATAAACCCAAAGTGGAGGTGCGTAAAGAGGGTATTTTAAACAATGTGGAGCTGCGTTTCCATAACGAACCAGCTAGGCACAAATTATTAGATTTAATTGGTGATTTAGCCTTGATAGGTACTCCTATTAAAGCACAAATAATGGCGGCTCGCCCAGGCCACGCTGCCAATGTTGAGTTT
Organism: Bacteroidota bacterium; assembly: GCA_027482225.1. Taxonomy (GTDB): domain Bacteria; phylum Bacteroidota; class Bacteroidia; order UKL13-3; family UKL13-3; genus UBA6183. The sequence goes on along the minus strand of JAIXWD010000007.1, from coordinate 292,802 downwards.
GGTAAACGCATCAAAGCATTAATCAAAAAAACGCGTTCAACCAATAATATACCTAAGTACAACCCAAACAAAGAACCCATTTATAACATCAACGATATTGCTCGTTTTTTACCACATAAATACCCGTTTTTGTTGGTTGATAAGATTATTGATATGGGGAAAAGTTACATTGTAGCCGTTAAAAATGTAACCATCAATGAGCCCTTTTTTCCTGGACATTTCCCTAATAACCCAGTAATGCCCGGTGTTTTAATTATTGAAGCCATGGCACAAGCGGGTGGGGTAATGATTTTATCACAGGTTGAAGACCCCGAAAACTACAATACCTATTTTATGAAAATAGATAATGCTAAGTTTAAGGAAAAAGTGTTACCTGGTGATACCTTGGTTTTAAAACTTGATATGATTGCGCCAATTCGCAGGGGAGTTTGTGTGATGAAAGCACATGCCTATGTGGGCGAAAAGTTAGTTTGCGAAGCTGAACTTATGGCTCAGGTGGCAAAAAAAATAATTTAATTAATACGGATAAGCATTAAGCAAAAACGATAATAACTAATGATTCAAACTTTAGCATACATTGATCCTCAGGCCAAAATAGCGGCTAATGTGGTGGTTGAACCATTTACGGTAATACACAAAAACGTAACCATTGGAGAAGGATCTTGGATTGGCCCCAATGTTACCATATTTCCCAATACCAAAATTGGAAAAAACTGCAAAGTGTTTCCAGGTGCAGTATTGGGTGCAGTACCTCAAGATTTAAAATTTAATGGCGAGGAAACCGAAGTAATTATTGGAGATAATACCACCATTCGCGAAGCGGTTACCATTAACCGTGGTACGGTTGATAAAATGAAAACACAGGTAGGTAAAAATTGCCTGTTAATGGCGTATGTTCATTTAGCACACGATTGTATGGTGGGCGATAATGTAATTATTGCCAATGGAGTGCAAGTGGCAGGCCACGTTACTATTGATGATAATGCACGCATTGGTGGATTATGTGCCATACACCAGTTTGTTAATATTGGCCGTCATGTAATGATTGAAGGTGGTAGCATGATTACTAAAGATGTACCACCTTTTGTTAAAGCTGGTCGCTATCCTTTATCTTATGAGGGTATTAACTCTGTAGGCTTGCGTAGAAGTGGCTTTACCAATGAGAAAATAAACGAAATACAAGATATTTACCGTGTACTTTTTGTTCACAATACCAACATCAGTAAAGCAGTAAAAGTGGTTGAAACACAAATGTCTGCAACCAGTGAAAGAGATGAAATCTTAAGTTTTATTAGCGATTCGGAACGTGGTGTGATGAAAGGTTTTCATTTGCGTAAGTCTTAACATGCTGCAATTAGTATTGCAACAAGTAGGAAAACGTTTTGGAAGGCAGTGGCTTTTTCAAAACGTATCCGCTTTATTAAAACAAGGCAATACTTATGCGCTAACTGGCAACAATGGTAGCGGTAAATCAACCTTGTTGCAAATTATTTATGGATACCAAACTGCCTCAAAAGGCAATATTGTATTAACCAATACACAAAACGAAGTAACCATTCCTGTTCAGGAAATACATCAGCAAACTTCTTATGTTGCACCATATCTAGAATTACCCGAGGAGCTTACTCTTATAGAGCAACTAAACTTCCACTTTAATTTTAAAACACTTGAAAGTGGCTATACCATTGATGGTATTATGGAGGAAATTTGGTTAACCGAAAGCCGAGATAAAAAGGTAAAACACTTTAGTAGCGGTATGAAACAACGTGTAAAATTAGCCCAAGCTTTTTATGCCAATTCGCCTATTTTATTTTTTGATGAACCTTGCACAAACCTTGATGCCAAAGGCATTGAGTGGTACAGACAAATGATTAAAAAGCACCGCCAAAATAAATTAGTTGTTATTGCATCAAACCAAACCTTTGAATACGATTTTGCAGATGAAGTGATACATGTGGGTGCTTAATTGGTATTTTACTTGTTTAGTAATACCTTAAAAAAAATCATAAAATAATCCCCAACGTTTTTATAACATTGCAAGCACAAATTCATTTTCTAACAATTTAATAATTACGGGGTTGTCAACAGGTATTAAAAACAAGTACATCGACTTAATTAACCAAACATTCTATTTCCCACGACATGGTTTTGAGGTTAAGAACAATCAACTTTTTTTTCATGGCGTTGATTTAATGGAGCTCATCAATCAATATGGTACGCCCTTTAAATTTACCTATTTACCCAAAATTGGGTCGCAAATAAATAAAGCCCGATTACTTTTTAACCAAGCCATTACCAAATACAATTATCCAGGTACATACAATTATTGTTACTGTACCAAAAGTTCACACTTTAGTTTTATTATTGATGAGGTGCTTAAAAATGGTGCTGATATTGAAACATCATCGGCATTTGATTTAGACCTTTTGGCTAAATTACATGCAGATGGAAAATTTGCAAAGGATAAGTTTATTGTTTGCAATGGCTATAAAACCGATGATTACGCCAAAAAGATGGCTGCATTTGCCAAAAATGGTTTCCAAAATTTGGTATGTGTGTTAGATAATCCTGCAGAGTTCGAATTAATTGATACCTATGCTGAAGTACCTATGAACTTAGGTATTAGAATTGCCACAGAAGAAGAACCAGGTTATTTGGTGTACACTTCTCGCTTGGGTACAAGCCATAAATTAGTAAACGATTTATATTTAAATAAAATAAAAGACAATCCGAAGTTTAAATTAAAAATGCTTCACTTCTTTGTAAATAGCGGTATTAAAGATACCACTTACTACTGGAGTGAACTTACACGTTTGGTTAATGTGTACTGCGATTTAAAAGAAATTTGCGTTGATTTAGATACACTTGATATTGGCGGTGGTATGCCTATTTACACCTCATTAGGTGTAGAGCATGATTACCCATACATGATTGATCAAATTGTGTATTATATCAAAACCATTTGCGATAGCCGTGGCATAACTGCACCAAACATTATTACTGAGTTTGGTTCATTTACTGTTGGCGAAAGTGGTGGTGCCATTTACAGCATTATTGGCGAGAAACAACAAAACGATAAAGAGTCGTGGTACATGATAGACAGCTCGTTTATTACGACTTTACCCGATACTTGGGGTATTGGACAAAAGTTTATTTTGTTGGCCATTAACCAATGGGATGAAGAATTTAAACGTATAAACCTTGGTGGATTAACTTGCGATAGCCAAGATTTTTACAACAGTGATACCCACACCAACCAAGTATTTATGCCAAGATTACAAAAAGATGAACCCTTGTACATGGGCTTCTTTCATACGGGAGCTTACCAAGAAAGTTTAGGTGGATACGGAGGCATACAACATTGTTTGATACCAGCGCCAAAACATTTAATTATAGATAAGAAAGAAGACGGAACAATGGACGTTAAGGTATTTGCCCAAGAGCAAAATGCTGAACAAATGATGAAGGTATTAGGATTTTAATTTAAAAGGGATGGTTTAAAAAGTCATCCCTTTTTTATTGTTGATGATTTAAAAAACATAATATCTGCGATATTTTTAAGCAGTAATTCTAATTATATATTATCCGATTATTTACTCTTAGGCTTTTCGCTTAATTTTAAAATACTTTTTATTTGTGCTGATTATTAATTATTTATAAAATAATTTAATGCTTAGGCAACTTTTAGTGTCATATCCACATTAAGGCAGTATACTATCTAATGCAGGTAAACGAAAAACACATCAAACAACTTAAACAAGGAAATTCAGGCATACAAAAAATGGTGTTTGAAGGATTGTTTAGTACGATGTTTAGGGTTTGCCTGCGGTATATTGTAAAAACCGATGAAGCCGAAGATTGTGTGATGAAAGGTTTCTTAAAAGCTTTTCAGCAAATGGAGCGGTTTGAATACCATGGAGAAGATAGCTTTAAATTTTGGTTGAAACGTATTATGGTAAATGAAGCCTTGATGGCTTTGCGTAAACTAAATAACTTTAACATGGTAGCATTAGATCAAACACCTGAAGTAAGTTTTGATGATGATGCCTTACAACAAATAGAAGCCAATTATTTGTACGATGCCATTACATTGTTGCCAACAGGCTACCGCACGGTGTTAAACATGTTTGTGGTAGAAGGTTACAGCCATCAGGAAATTGCAGAAACACTTGGTATAAGCGAAAGCACAAGTAAAACACAATTGGCAAAAGCCAAGGCTAAATTAAAACAAGTGATTACCCAAAAACAATATGGTTATGGAAACACGTAGCGACAAAATTATACAAGAAAAAATAAACTCGGTAAATGATTTACCCGAGGGCTACTCACCAAACCTAAATAGTAAATGGGAGTTGTTGCAAGCTGGTTTAAAACCCGAGCAAAATAAAAAGCCTGTTTTGTATTATATACAACGTACAAGTACAATTGCGGCAATGCTTTTGTTAATTGGCGGTAGTGGTTTGTTAATTATTAAAAAGCCTACCAAGCCAATAACATCATCCCTACTAACTAATAACAATAGTGTTGTAAATACCGCGAAAAAGATTGAAGAAGTTCATCAGCTTGAAGAAAAAAAGGTGAGTACACCATCCATAAAAAACACTAAAAAAGTAATGGTAAATGATCCATCATATTTAGCGATAAATAATCTAAATACAAGTGTTGATTCATCCATACAAAAAGTAGAAGCCAATACTAAACCCATAGTTCATACAATAATTAACGAGCAAGTGGCAAGCACCGAAAGATTTACTGAAGTTGATTTTACCACACCTGTATTGGCTCCAAGTGTACCAACCGATGTTTTGGTAAAAGCACAGAAGTTTAAATTTAAGTTGGGTGTGGGAAACAATTTTCAAGTAAATAATCAAACTGAGTTTACTCCTGTTATTAGGATTAAAACAGGGTTTTAACAAACACATTATTTTAAAATTTAATCAGAATCAAAAATGAAAAAACAATTGTTTTATGCATTTGTAATACTTATGCCTGTTTTTTACCTTCCTATGCTTGCAACTGCTCAGGTTACTGTTACTGGTCCAATTGGGGAATATTCTGAGGTAGGTGATACCATTGTAATACATTTAAAGCAAAATAATAAAGTATTAATTGTTGGTAATACACTTAATAAGCTAAAAGATTTTGGCCCAACCGCTGATCGTTTAAAAACAGCTTTTTTAAATGACATAGGTAAGGCGTTTAGTGAACGTACAATTAGTTCATCTGCGCTAGAAGTGCACTACTTTGTGCAAGATGAAAATAAAAGACGCATAAAAGCGGAGGCGGCTGAATACAGCGAGAAAAGGGTAGATGTAGCTTTTGAAATTTTAAGGCTAAAATTGGATTTGCCCAAATTTAACTATACCATTTATAACTTGAATACCGGTTTGCGCATGATGGTGTTTATGAACCACCCAGATAGTTTATTGCCACAATTAGGGGAGGTGAGCTTGAATGAAGCCATAGTTGAAGCAACAAAAAATAAGAAGTTGATTCAAAATTACTACAAGGTAGAGGTAGCAACTGATAGTAATTATGTGAGAGAGATAAAAAGGGCTGGGGCTAAATCCTATCTATTTCAGTTTGTGCCAACAGTAGGTGTTACACTATTTGGAAACACACTAAGCCCTGTACTTGGTTCACAAATTGATTTAAGATTTAACAATAAATATGGGATTGGCAAGTACCGTGTTGGTTTTCTATTCGAGGGTTTCCCAATTATAGAACGCACCAATGGAGAAATTACAAGTATTAATGGAATGGCGAATTTGGAGTGTAGATTTTTGTTTAATACATTGCCATATAAGCGCAATAATTCATATTGGTTAGGAGTTCAAGCTGGTTTGTTAATTCCGAGTAAGGACGAGATTTTTAATGCCCCTGAAGCTTTTAAATTTGGATTTACAACAGAGGTTATGGGTCCGTTTAGCTGGTCGTTTGATTTAATTAGTATACCAAAATTAGAGGATAGTATTTACAGTTTAACAGTTAGGTTACCGTTTTAAGTAAAAGGATAATTATAGCAGTTTTTTTATAATTACATTTTATACCATCACCCCAAATTCTACCTTACAAGTAGCTACCATATCAGCATCAATGCCTGTAATTTCCATGTTCATAATTTCGTTCACCAACATGGGGTCGTAGGTAGTTTTTACCTTAATGTAATTGCTTGTAAAACCATACATTACATTGGCATCGTTTTCTGCTTCCCAAAGTACTTGGTAGGTTTTGCCAATATGTTGCTCATAAAAATGCCTACGTTTTTTATCACTTAAAATATGTAGCATTTTACTTCTATCTGCACGTATGTGTGGGTATACTTTGCCTGGTAATTTATTGGCTGTGGTATTTACACGCTCACTGTAAGTAAATACGTGTAAGTAAGAAATATCAAGTTGGTTTAAGTAGTTGTAGGTTTCTAAAAAGTGTTCGTCTGTTTCACCCGGGTAGCCCACAATTACATCAACCCCAATACAACAATGCGGCATTAACGACTTTATTTTCTGTACCCTGCTGGTATATAAATCAGTAAGGTATTTTCTACGCATGCTCTTTAATATTTCATCGCTACCACTTTGTAAGGGTATGTGAAAATGCGGAACAATTACACTCGATTTAGCAGCCAATTCAATAATTTCATCCGTTAGTAAATTGGGTTCGATAGAGGAAACTCGAAGACGTTTTAATCCTACTACTTTTTCTAATGCTTGCAATAACTGGTAAAAATTTTCGCCTGTATTGGCCCCGAAATCTCCTGTATTTACGCCAGTAAGTACAATTTCTTTTATACCACTTGCCACAATTTCTTCTGCCTGTTTAACCACATTGGCGATGGTATCACTTCGGCTTGCACCGCGTGCCAATGGAATGGTACAAAATGAGCAAAAATAATCGCAACCATCTTGCACTTTTAAAAAGGTACGTGTACGATCGCCAATAGAGTAGGAGCTATGGTAATCTAATACCTCTTTTATTTTACCGTCTTTAATTTCGGCAACTTCTTTTTTGGTTGTATTGGTTAAGTACTCGTTGATGTTAAATTTTTCAGCAGCACCCAAAACCAAATCAACTCCTGGTATTCGGGCAATTTCTTTTGGTTTTAATTGAGCGTAACATCCAATTATGGCAACAAATGCATTTGGATTATGACGTAAAGCTTCGTTTACTATTTTTTTACATTTTTTATCTGCGTTATCGGTTACAGAGCAGGTGTTTATTACATAAACGTCTGCACCGTTTTCAAAAGGAACTTTATTAAAACCTTCTTTTGTTAGTTGTCTGCCAATGGTTGAGGTCTCGGAAAAGTTTAATTTACAGCCTAATGTATAAAATGCTACTGATTTGCTCATTACCGCAAAGATATAGATACTATGCTTAAATAAGAATGGGTAAAGTTATTAATAATTTATTTAGAATTATATTGTGTAAATTTCGCTCTGTGAAATACTATGGTTTAGTGTTATTGTTTTTTTTTACAAATGGTTTGGCATTAAAAGCACAACCATGTAACATCATACCTAATTCCCAAAAAATTTGTGTAGGCTCAACCATTACTTTTAGTCGTTCACCTTTATCAGCAACAGATTCGGCATGTTTATGGAACTTTGGCGATAACAGCACCAGTAATCAATCAATACCTACATACCAGTATCCCCAGGCTGGAAACTATACCGTTAATTTAAGGGTTTATAAATTTGGAGGTACATTTTGTGATGCCCCACCTATACAAATAAGGGTTTTTACCAAACCAATAGCAAACTATGCCATCACCCCAAACGATACCCAATGCTTTAACCAAAATAGGTTTGTATTTAACGACTTGTCAATTTCTGGAGCCAGTAATGCACCCATAAAAAGACGAACCATGATTTATGGTGATGGAGCTTTTGTAACCAATAATGCACCTTTTAATAATCAACTTGTGCACAGGTATACCGATACAAATGGAAATAATTACTTGGTTGTACTTGAAGTAGAAGACACCAATGGTTGTGTTGCTCAATTGGTAGATACGGTAGTTGTATACCCCAAGATTAATGCAGATATGACATTTTTACAAGATATGCGATGCGGACAAACTGTTGTAGTGTTTAGTAATTCGAGTCTTGTAGATACAATTGGTTTGCAATCCACCTGGATTTTTGGGGATGGACAAATTCAAACCCGAACCAATGATACTGCCTATAAAAAATTCACTTACACCTACTATGGCGACACTCTATTTTATCCGCAATTAATTATAAATGATAAAAATGGTTGTAAGGATACTACCGATAAAATAAATTTTGTGCGAACTTTTATTCCTGATTCAATCATTCACATAAAACCAATAAACAAACAGTGTTATAATTCAAACGAGTTTGCATTCGAAAATAAAACTAAAGTAGACGATAGGTTGGCGTTTTCTTGGTCTATTATTAAACCTGATGACAATTATCAAATAGACAGTTCTGGCAAAGAAATCAACTACATTAAGTTGCTATCGTGTGGTGTTTACAACGTAATACTTAGATTTAATTATTATAGTTGCTCATTTTTAGCCGATACCACAATAACTGTATATGGCCCAAGAGCCATTATAGAAGATACAACCAATGAAGCTCAAAGGAATATTCAATGTAATTCGGCAGATACGGTAAGACTAGCATTTAAGGATGGAAATTGTTATTACGCCAACAGTAACCTTACTTATTTATGGGATTTTGATGATGCGTTTGCACCATCTTGTACAACAAACACTAAACTCGGTATAAACGTAAACCAAAATTGTCGTTATAGTACAGATTCAGTTGTGGTTAAACACCATTACCAGTTTCCCAATCAAAGTTGTTACAAGGTAAGTCTTATTGTAAGAGACTCTGTAATTGGTTGCGTTGATACCATTTATAAATATTTAAGGTTGGCTTTGCCAAAGGCAGGCTGGGATTCTACAGCTTTGCCACCAAGGCCAAGAGTAGATATATTGTTTAATAAATGTTCAATAGAAAAATACGAAATATATTTTCCCAGAATAGAACCATTATGCGGCCCACAAAGTGTGTGGCTAATGAAAGATACTTCATGTCCATTTGCATTTTGGAATAAAATTGCGGAGTATCCGCTTGGATTAAGTAGGCAAGATATTCAGTTAACCGACATATGCAGTAAAGATTCTATTGCTGTTTTAGGGATAATTGTTAAAAATGGGGATTGCTATGATACTGGCTACTACAGTTACCCTGTAAACAAAGTCTATCAATCTGTTTTAATGAAAAAAGACTTAGACACTGATATTTGTGCACCACATCAGGTAACATTTTATACAGTAGATTCTATTCGTAAAGATTTGCTATCGTTTACCTATGAGTTTGGAGATGGATCACCTCCAAATACTTATTTTTTTAATGGTGTTGGAGATACAGTGGTTAAGTCAATTGATTATGTTTATGCTAAAAATGGCTCATACAATGCAAAGTTTAAGTTTCTAACAAAAGATAGTTGCATTAAGGAGGATTTAATTTCTTTTGTGATTGGTAATGTAGCAAGTTTAAGTATTCTTACACCCGAAATATGTGTAAATTCTTTAGCTAATTTTAATGCTAAAATACGGTATGTAAATAGTCCTACTATGGATTATTGGAATGATACTTTGAGGCGAAATGCCAATATGGAGCGCATATACTGGAACTTTGGCGATAGCGACATTTGGTATTTAGGTGCTGAAGCCATTAATCACAAGTACACTAAGGTGGGTGTGTACTTTATTAAAATGGCATACAAAGACAGTAGTTTAGTTGCATGTTTTGATACCATTCAAGGATTTAAGTATCGAGTTAGGGTAAATGGAATACGGGCCTTGGCTAAAACAAACAGTGATACTTTTTATTGTGCACCAACTGTAGTTACTTTTATTGACGAATCATACGGTATGCAAGGTGATAGCATACCTAAACCATCTTTAATTGTTGGCAGGTTTTGGGAGTTTGATGCAGGTAAGGGTACAAGCATACTTAAACAGCCTGGAGTATTTTATAACCAAAATGGTAAGTATTCAGCCAAGCTATATTCCAATTCGGTTGATGGTTGTTATGATACCACATTGGTTACCTTAAACATTGTTGGGCCAACCCCAAGCTTTGTTATTGTTGAAGATACTTTTGGTTGTATACCATTCACTGTAAAACTACGCAATCAAACAGGGCAAGCACTCAATAATTTTATTTGGTATTTTAACAACCAAGCAGGTGCTATTTATTCAACCAAAAGCGATACAGATATTACCTTTACCTATACCCAACCTGGAACTTTTAAAATAGATTTATTAGGCGAAGACAGCATAACCAATGCCACTACAAATGAAACTAAAAACTGTACAGCTCGATTTCCTTTCTTGGATAATGCAAATGCGTTTCACCCACGAACAATAACTGCGCTGCCAATTGATACCCTTAAATTAACAGTTCCTGATACGGTTTGTATAGATGTGCCTTTTATTGCCAAAGCTTTTGGCACACAACATAACATACAAGCCAATTGGTTTTGGGGCATTAATAATGTGCCAGTGCAATGGCCTGTAAATACTGATTATACCTATACATACGATAGTGCTGGAAAGTATAATCTAGTAGTAGATCCAATCATCACGCAAAAAAAACAATGTGTGGTTGGAACAGAAAAAGACATCACGGTGTTAAGTCCATTGGCCGATTTTACGTTTAAACTTAATAACTACCCCAATATACCATTTACCAATTTATCTCAAGGAGCGGTTAGGTATGATTGGAATTTTGGTCAACCAAGTTCAGGCCAAAACACAAGCAATAGCATCAACCCAACCCATAATTATGGCGAAACCAAAGAGAGTTATACGGTATGCCTAATGGCATTTGATGCAAAAGATTGTATGGATTCTGTATGTAAAATTATACCTATTCGTAGTTCAGTAAAAATTCCAAATGTGTTTACTCCAGATAATGCCGATGGACGCAATGATGCATTTGATATTGATATAGATGGTTGGGAAAAATATGAACTTTTTATATACAACCGTTGGGGTACCATGGTTTTTGAAGGATTTAAAGATGGATTTTTAAATGATGGTATAAATTGGGATGGAAAGGATAAAAACGATGGTTCGAAATGCCCAGAGGGAACATACTTTGTGGTGTTTAAATACAAATTAATAACCGAACCAGAAGAACAAACTTACCACGGAACCATTACCCTAATTAGAGATTAAATTTTACTTTAAATATGCTATTGGTGCATATGGCCATTTTAATTGCCGTTATTTGTAAGGATGAATACCAAAGAAAGACTATTGTTACTAACCTTAGCGGCCATTAACTTTACCAATATCATGGATTTTATGATCATGATGCCCCTTGGACCGCAGCTTATGCGCATTTTTAATATCAATACGCAACAGTTTGGCTTAGTGGTTTCTAGTTACACTTTTAGTGCAGGTTTTTCAGGTTTTTGTACCGCTTTTTTTATAGATAAGTTTGATAGAAAACGTTTTTTACAAGTGTTGTATGCAGGTTTTTTAATTGGTACACTTTTATGTGGCTTGGCAAATACCTACGAATTATTGATGATTGCCCGCATTTTTACGGGGTTGTTTGGTGGTGTGTTAGGAGCAGTAATTTTGGCTATAGTTGGCGATGTGATTCCTTTTAATCGCAGAGGCCAAGCAATGGGATTTGTTATGGCAGCATTTTCTATAGCCAGTGTATTGGGCGTGCCATTTGGTTTGCGCATAGCCAACCAATTTGGTTGGAATTCACCATTTTTATTGCTTGCTTTTTTGGCCCTTCCCGTTCAGTTTTTCATTTTTAAATTCGTGCCTAATTTAAGCACACATACCCAAGCAGGCAAACAAGTTCAGGTGTTGCAAGTCATTAAAAATATTACATCAAGTCCAAATCAACGAAAAGCAATTACATTAATGATGGTGGTGATGTTTGGCCACTTTAGTATCATTCCTTTTTTAAGCCCTTACATGGTTAGTAATGTTGGTTTTACCGAAGGGCAATTAGAGCAAATTTACTTTTTTGGCGGGTTGAGTACCATCATTGCATCACCACTAATTGGTAAGCTAGCTGATAGAATTGGTAAGCTAAAAGTGTTCACCATTTTTGTAAGTATATCAATCATACCAGTGCTGTTTATTACCAATATGCCACGTGTAGATATTTGGATTACATTAATTGCAACATCTGTATTCTTTGCAGTAAGTAGTGGTAGGTTTATTCCTGCTCAAGCAATGGTAACTGCTACTGTTGAACCCCAAAACCGAGGAAGTTTTATGAGCATTGTTTCAAGCATGCAACAACTTAGTGCTGGTTTAGCTGCTTACATTGCAGGTTTGGTGGTAATTAAACAAACCAATGGCGAAATGTTGCATTACAATTGGGTTGGGTTAATGAGTATAGCCGCTGCTGTTATTACGCTGTTTTTGGTAAGAAGAATAACCGCTGTTGATGGCAGCAAATTTTAAATGCGCAACACGCTTTTAAGTATCAAATTTTTGTATGTATTTAGGTATTTTATATACCTAACTATGTTAAAACATTATCTTTAAGTAATAACTTTAAATCTGCCTCGCTCCATTTTTCTTCTAATGCAATCATGTTTGCGGCATCAGTAAATACAGGTGGTTTTGATTTGGCAGTTATGCGTATGTAATGATGATTAAATACATTTAGAGCAATGTGGCATGGTTTAATATCACCAAACTCTATGTTTCGTTTTTTACTGCGCATATAAATATCAAAATCTGCAACTTGTATGCGTTCATCCCATGGACCAATTTTTTCTAAAGCAGTTCGGTTAAAAATTACGGAGTTGCCTACAAAACCTTCAATCACTTTATTTTTAAAAATATCCTCGCGCTTTTGGTTAAAGTTTATCCAATTACCGTACATCAGTTTGTGCATTAGGCTTAGGTTAAACTTACTTAAGCCAAATTGCTTTAAAATATTTTTTATGCGTTTCCATTTACGACCTAACTTCTTGGTAAGTTCAGGTGTTTCAATTCGCTCAATACCACAAACAGTAATTAAATCTAAGCCGTTTACTTGCATACTTTCTATTATCTTTTGATCCCATTGCGGGCAAACAATAATATCGTTGTTTAAAAAGGCAAAGAGGTTATGTTTTGCAACTTTAATCCCTTGGTTTTGGGTATATGGATAACTATAATTAGCATGGTTGGCAATTACTAAAGCACCTTCATTTTCAAAAAACTGGCGCGTACCATCCGTTGAATTATTATCTATGATGATTAACTCAAATGGGTTTACGGTGTATTTACGCAGATTTTCTAGAAATATCTGATTCATTTCCAGTTGGTTATGAACGGCTGTTATAATACTAATCATAAATAGGAGATAAGCTACCTTTAGAGGGCAAATAAATGGTATTTAAATGGTAATATAAAATAACACAAATTATCGTGTGGGTTTATTGTATCCTACTTAAATGGGCATTATAATTGGTATCACAAGAAATAAATGCCACTTTTTTTTGATAAAACTTGCATACAATCAAAACTATTTATACTTTCGCAGACCTAAAAAATACTGTCATGGCATTTACAAGATACAAAAGAAAAGAAAAAAAGAACAGAACAGTGTCGAGATTACGCACACAGATGTTAAAAATTAACAACCTTGTTGTAAAAGTAGTTTCTCCAAACAAAGATAAAGTAGTAGTTATCGAAGAATAACTATTTGGTGCGCAAGTGCCTTATATTTAAAAGCCGTTGCACAATGTGTAACGGCTTTTATTGTTTACTTAGCCCTATTATTGCTTCTGCAGCTTTTTCGCTGGCTCCTTCACCCCCCAAATCTGTTCGTAGGGTTTGGTAATCATGCATTAATCTTAGGTGTTTGTTACCACCTGGTAAAACGGCCTTCAATTCACCTGTTACGCTATCAATGGTAAAGTCGTTTTGAATTAACTCTACAATAGCGGCCTTATTTAAACAAAGATTGACCAATGATATATATTTAATATTTTTAACCAGCATACGTGCAATACGGTAAGAAATAGGGTTAGCCACGTAACCACACACTTGTGGTACGTTGAACAAAGCTGTTTCTAATGTGGCTGTACCACTGCAAACTATTGCTCCGCTTGCATGCATCATTAAATCGTATGTTTTGCCAAATACAACTTTAACTTGTTGGTTTAAAAATGGCTTGTAAAAACTAGGCTCAAGCCCGGGTGCACCGCCAATTATAAATTGATGGTTTGGAAAACGATTCACCACTTGCATCATTAAGGGTAAAATGCGGTTGATTTCTTGTTTTCTGCTTCCAGGTAATAAGGCTATAATTGGTTTTTGATTATTTACGTGCGTTAATTTAAAATTTTCATCGGGCTTGTGCATAGCTATTGCATCTAACAATGGATTGCCAACATATTTGGTTTTTACGCTCCATTTCTTAAAATAAGAGACCTCGAATGGAAAAATAAGTAATAATAAATCTACAAATTTTTCAAGTTTTTTCCCTCTATTTTCTTTCCAAGCCCATATTTTAGGAGCTATATAATAAGCCGTTTTTATTTCTTTTAGTTTGCAAAATTCTGCTATACGTAAGTTAAATCCTGGGTAATCAATAAATATCACTACATCGGGTTTAAAAGCATCAATTTGTTGCTTGCATAAATTGATGTTTCCTAATATAAAACGCAGGTTTAGCAGCACTTCAACAAAACCCATAATAGTTACTTTTTTGTAATGCATTAATAGACCTGATGCCTCATTTTGCATCAAATCACCACCCCAATAGTTAAATATTGCATGAGGATCTTTTTGCTTAATGGCTTTCATTAAATTAGCTCCGTGTAAGTCGCCTGAAGCTTCGCCTGCTATTAAAAAATATTTCATTTGAGGTCACAATTTTAGTAAACAGTTTTTAAACTACACGTTAAAAACTATTTTTGATAAAAATAAAATACAAAACACCATGGAAAATCAAAAGCAAAACAAATCAACACAGTACTTATTAATAGCACTGTTACTATTATCTTTAATAGGTAATGTGTTTCAATATAAGAACAACCAAGATGATGTTGCTGTGCGTGATTCAAAGATTGATACATTGGTTACCGTACAAGTTGAATTAGAGAAAGAATTGGTTTCTACTGGTGCTGAGTTAGAGAGTTATCGCGGTATTGCAGCTAACCTTGACTCTTTATTGGATGATGCTAATGGTAAAATTGAAGCCCAAGAAGCTAAAATTCAAAAATTACTTACATCAGAAAAAAGTGGTGATAAGTTGAATAAGAAATTAAAGGCAGAGTTAGAACAACTTCGTAAATTAAAAGACCAATACTTAGAAAAAATTGATCAATTGATTACTGAAAACGGTCAATTGAAAAAAGAAAATGAAGAGAAAGCTGCAGCTATTACTAAATTAAACGAAGAGAAAACGGGTTTACAAAGTAAAGTGGCAACGGCCTCACAACTTAGAGCAGAGTATGTTAAAGTTGCTTCATTTAAAAAGAAAGGTAATGGAAAATTTGTAGAAACCAGCTTAGCAAAACGTACTAACAAAATTGATGTGAGCCTAACTATCATGGATAATAAAGTAGCTGAACCTGGTGATAAAATGATTTATGTAGTGGTTAAAGAACCTACAGGAAAAACACTTGCTGGTGCAAGTATGGCTAAGTTTAATTTTGTAGAAACCAATGAAGAAGTAGCAGCTACAGCATCATATAGAGTAAACTATAATGGACAAAAACAAGATATTAAAGTGAGTTTTGAAACAGATGAGCGCATTTTAACCGCTGGTAACTATACCATTGATGTATATATTGATGGCACATTAGTAAATACATCAACTTGCATTTTACGCTAAGCGCAAAAAAATAATTATTAAACGGCTGTTATATTAATTTATAACAGCCGTTTTTTGTTTGTATTACAATAAAAGTTTTTCTTTCAAATAGGAGCCAGTGTAACTTCTTTTTTCTTTCACTAAATCCTCTGGAATACCTTCAAATACTAGGTTTCCACCATCAATTCCTGCTTCTGGTCCAAGGTCAATTACCCAATCAGCGCATTTTATAATATCCATGTTATGTTCAATAACAATAATGGTATGTCCGTGGTTTACAAGTGCATTAAACGAATCCATCAACTTCTTAATGTCGTTAAAATGTAAACCAGTTGTTGGCTCATCAAAAATAAATAAAACATGTTCCTGTGATTTACCTTTGCCTAAAAAGCTAGCCAATTTTACACGTTGCGCTTCACCACCACTAAGCGTATTGCTACTTTGTCCTAAGTGCACGTATCCTAATCCCACATCTTGCAGTGGTTTTATTTTATTATAAATAGAGGTATCTTCTTTAAAAAACTCCATGGCTTCATCAATGCTCATGTTTAACACATCGCTAATGTGCTTTCCATGGTGTTTACAATCTAAAATCTCTTCTTTAAATCGGGCACCGTTACATTCTTCACATGGCAAATGAATGTCGGCCATAAACTGCATCTCAATGGTAACCTCACCTTCGCCTTGGCAAGTTTCGCAGCGGCCACCATCAACGTTAAAACTAAAATGTTGGGGTTTGTATCCTCTGCTTTTGCTTATGGCTAAATTAGCATATAAATCTCTAATGGCATCATATGCTTTAATATATGTAATTGGGTTTGATCGTGATGATTTTCCGATGGGGTTTTGATCAACCAATTCAATGTGTTTAACAGATTTGAGGTTTCCTTCAAGCCTATCAAACGCACCTGTTTTTTCTCCTGTATAGTTACCTAGTTGTTTTTGCAGCGCAGGAAATAAAATATTTTTTACTAAGGTTGTTTTACCACTGCCACTAACTCCTGTAACCACACTAAAAACATGTAGCGGAAACTTTACATCTATTCCTCGTAGGTTGTTTTGACGTGCACCTTTTACTTCTATAAAATCGTCCCATTTTCTCCGTTTATTAGGCAATGGCACTGATTCTACATTGCTTAAATACTTGCCTGTTAAACTATTTAAGTCTTTCTTTATATCCTCAACCGTACCCTGTGCTACTTTATGACCACCATGAATACCTGCTAATGGTCCTATGTCTATCACATCATCCGCTATTTCCATAATATCTTGGTCGTGTTCAACTACAACAACGGTATTTCCAATATCACGTAATTTGGTAAGTACACCAATAAGTTTTTCGGTATCACGGCTATGTAATCCAATACTTGGCTCATCTAAAATATATAACGAACCAACCAAGCTGCTACCTAAAGAGGTAGCTAAATTGATACGCTGACTTTCGCCACCACTTAAGCTGTTAGATAAGCGATTAAGAGATAAATAACCTAGACCAACGTGTTGTAAAAACGATAGGCGAGAAGTGATTTCACTTAACATTCTATCCGCGATTTTTTGGTGTTGGTCGCTTAATTTTAACTGGTTAAAATAATTTGTTGCTTGGTCAATACTCATCAAAATTACTTCGCTTAAACACTTTTGTAATTTGATGTCGCTATTCGTTCTATCTATTAGTTTAACATATCCTGCATCTTTGCGTAATCGTGTACCTTTACAATCTGGGCAACTAGTTTTACCTCTGTAGCGGGCCAGCATAACTCGGTATTGGATTTTATAAGTTTGCTTTTCTAACTCTTTAAAAAAGGCATCAACCCCTTCCCAGCCATTTCCTCCACGCCATAAAAAATCACGTTGATCTTCGTTTAATTCGTGGTAAGGCTTATGAATTGGGAATTTTGTTTTACTGCTTAATTTTACAAAACGAGTTTTCCATTCACTCATTTTTTCGCCTTTCCAAGGTGCAATAGCATCAGCATAAATACTCAAACTTTTATCGGGCACAACTAAATCTTCATCAATGCCAATTACACTTCCAAATCCTTCACAAGTTTTACATGCTCCGTATGGGTTATTAAAGCTAAAAAAGTTTACACTAGGTTCTTCAAACGTTATACCATCTAACTCAAAACGGTTGTTGTATTGTCTTAACGTTTTGCTTCCGTCCTCATACCAAATTTCAATTTCACATTCTCCAATACCTTCGTAAAATGCAGTTTGTAAACTATCGGCAATTCGGTTACGGTTCTCTTCATCATCTTTTATTGCACTAAACCTATCTATTAATAGATAAACTTTGGGGTTGCTTTTTTCTTTGGGTTTTAATTGTGCTAAATAGTCTTCAATAGAAATAATTTCTTTTTCAACCAACAAACGACTGAAGCCATTTTGAAGGTAAATTTCTAATTTCTTTTTTAAGTCTGTTCCTGATTCTTTAATTTCAACCAATAACAACACACGGGTATTTTCTGGTAGCGATTCAATTTCATTCACCACCAATTCAACTGTATGTCTAATAACTGGATTATTGCTTATTGGTGAAATAGTTACACCAACACGTGCAAAAAGTAACTTCAAGTAGTCGTATATTTCTGTTGTAGTAGCTACTGTACTTCTTGGGTTGCGCGTATTTACTTTTTGTTCAATAGCAATAGCAGGAGATATTCCATGAATATAATCAACATCGGGTTTATTCATTTTACCCAAAAATTGTCTGGCATAGGCTGATAAACTTTCAACATATCTGCGCTGACCTTCGGCATATAAGGTATCAAATACCAAACTAGATTTTCCACTTCCACTAACTCCTGTAACAACAGTAAGATTATTTCTTTTTATTTCAACATCAATATTTTTAAGGTTGTGCACACGCGCACCTTTTATCTCAATGTTATTAGTTTTATTTCCGCTTTTAAATTTCATTTGCCTGCTTTAATAATGTTGTTTTACAGCTAATGCAATAGTACAAATTAATAAGGTTTTAATGGTTGCTTTTGTTTTGTGCATGTATATTTAAAGAAGTACTTAAGATATTTTATTGGCAAATAACTTTTGATATACTAATATGTTATTTTGTTAAATAACTTTCAAACCAAGAATCAGGTGTTTTATTTACATTACTTGAACTCGTAATGCTATTTAAACATTTATACATTATGTTTTATAAATTAGGGTTTATAAACCTTTTACATAGCCATTTGGGGCTTAATTATTCGCTAAAAAAGTTAAATTGCAGGCCTTATTGCAATGAAAATATATTTTAAATTACTTGCTTTTGCTAAACCATACAGCCGTTTTGTGCCAAAATATGCTGTATTGGCTATACTTGCCGTAGTATTTGGCTTATTAAACTTTACCTTACTCATACCTTTGCTAAATGTAATATTTGAAAAGGTTGAAGCCACTGAAGAGTTTGTTAAACCTGAGTTTATATTAAATGTTGATTATGCAAAATCAATATTTAACTACTATTTCAATCAAATATTTAAAGTATATGGACAAAGTGGTGCATTAAAGTTTGTTTGTGGAGTAATTGTGGTTTCTGTTTTTTTAGCAAACGTTTTTAAATATTGGTCGCAACGTGTGTTAACTAACATGCGTACTTATGTGGTTAAAAACATTAGAGAGGGATTATTTCGTAAAATAACACAATTGCATGTTGGCTATTTCCAAGATCAACGAAAGGGCGATTTAATGAGTAGCTTGAGTAATGATGTAAATGAAATAGAAAACTCTGTGGTAAGTTCCGTTCAGGTAATTTTTCGAGAACCATTAATGATTATTGGTTACATAATTTTATTGTTTACCATGAGTGTAAAACTCACCTTATTTACACTTATTGTATTACCTGTTTCGGGGTTAATTATTACAACAATATCGCGCAAATTGCGCAAACAGGCTAAAACTGGACAAGAATTATTAGGAAATATTTTAAGTATTATAGAAGAAACCATCAGTGGTGTGCGCATCATCAAAGCTTTTAATGCACAGCCATACGTGCAACAAAAATTTGATTTGCAAAATATTGCTTATCGCAATGTGTTAAAATCTATGTGGAATAAACGTGAGTTGGCTTCACCCGTTTCTGAGTTTTTAGGAGTAAGTGTGGTTGTGGGGGTATTGCTTTATGGTGGGCAATTGGTGCTTGATAACCAAAGCGAATTAAACGCAAGTGAGTTTATTACATACATTGTATTGTTCTCTCAAGTATTGGTGCCTGCAAAAAATATATCATCGGCAATTACTAACATACAGCGAGGTATTGCTAGTGGCGAACGTATTTTTACTATTTTAGAAACAGAAGTTACCATAACTGAAAAAACCGATGCTATTGGTTTAGGAGAATTAAAAGGTGGTATTATTTATCAAAATGTAAGTTTTAAATATGCCGAACGTGAGGTGTTAAAAAACATCAACCTAACTATACCCAAAGGAAAAATGGTAGCTCTAGTAGGGCAGAGTGGTGCTGGAAAAACCACCATGGCTGATTTATTGCCTCGATTTTATGATGTTACCAAGGGATCTATTTTAATTGATGGTGTTGATATTCGCGATGTGAAGTTAGCAAGTTTAAATGGCATGATGGGGATTGTTACACAAGAAAGTATTTTGTTTAATGATACCGTGTTTAACAACATTGCGTTTGGTATGCATAATGTAAGTGAAGAAGCCGTTATTGAGGCTGCAAAAATTGCCAATGCCCACGAGTTTATTGTTAAAATGGAAAATGGTTACCAAACCAGTATTGGCGATAGAGGAGGAAGATTAAGTGGAGGGCAACGTCAACGTATAAGCATTGCTCGTGCTGTGCTTAAAAATCCACCGATATTAATTTTGGATGAAGCAACCTCTGCTTTAGATACAGAAAGTGAACGTTTGGTGCAAGATGCCATTCAAAATTTAATGAAAAACAGAACCAGTATTGTTATAGCCCATAGGCTAAGTACTATACAACATGCTGATTTGATTGTGGTGATGCAACAAGGTGAAATTATAGAAACTGGTAAACATGCTGATTTAATTGAGCAAAAAGGAGTATACCACAAGCTAAGTGAGATGCAGGCTTTTGTTTAAGCAAGAAATTTTAAATTAGAAATGCTTAACAAAGTTCATTGCAGTAATTTTAGAATTTCAATTTTTTAGGTTTTGTATGTACCTTGATATGAAAGATTTATTTAACAAAGGAGACATAAAAATATACTCAAAAACAGTTGAACAAGATGATACCGCCACTTTTGATTCTGGTCAGGTTCATCCTGTTTATGCTACATTTGCGTTAGGCCGTGATGCTGAATGGGTTTGTAGGTTGTTTGTTATTGATATGAAAGAGGCAGATGAAGAAGGGATTGGAACATTTATTCATGTTAATCATCATAGTCCTGCTTTAATTGGTAATACCGTTAATTTTAAAGCTACATTTGAAAGGTTAGAAGGCAATCATGTTATTTGTAATTTTGAAGCTAAAATTGGTGATCGGTTGGTTGCAAGTGGACAAACAGGACAAAAAATATTAAAGAAAGAAAAGTTAGAAAGGCTTTTTAGCGGCCTTCATTAAGATATTTTATGAATATAGATTTAACAGGAAAAAATGCCATTGTGTGTGGCGCAACAAAAGGTATTGGTAATGCTACAGCCATGCTATTGGCACAGTTGGGTGCCAATGTTACTATGATTTCTAGAAACGAAAGCATACTTAGTCGTATTATACGTGATTTAGATACCGCTAAAGGGCAAGTGCACGATTACATTGCAGCTGATTTTAGTAAGCCTGAAGACTTACGCGAAAAAATTCAGCAAAAAGTACAACAACCTAAAGTATATCACATTTTGGTAAATAACACTGGTGGCCCGCCTGCAGGTTTGGCCATTGAAGCAGAATTACATGAATATACTGCGGCTTTTACCAACCATTTATTATGCAATCAAGTATTGGCACAAGCAGTTGTTGATGGTATGCGTGCCAGTGGTTATGGTCGTATTATCAATGTTATTTCTACTTCGGTAAAAGCACCTTTAAAAGGTTTAGGTGTATCAAATACTATTCGAGCAGCTGTAGGTAATTGGGCAAAAACATTAAGCTTTGAGTTGGCGCCACATGGCATTACCGTTAACAATTTATTACCAGGGGCTACAGCAACCGATCGTTTAAAACAGATTATAGAAAGTAAGGCATCAAAACAAAACCATAGCATAGAAGAGGTGAGCAAAGAAATGACAGACGAAATACCTATGGGTAGATTTGCTACGCCACAAGAAATTGCTTACGCAATAGCATTTTTATCAAGCGAGTATGCCTCTTACATTACAGGTATTAATGTGCCTGTGGATGGTGGACGTACACCAAATTTGTAAAACCATTTATATTTAAGTAGGTTATATATCAAACAATAATTAAACACATATGAATAAAACAGTAAAACTATTATTAGCAGGAGCCATGGCGCTTCAGTTATCAGTGGCAAATGCTCAATTGCAATTGCCTCAACCAAGCCCTAAAGCAAGTGTAATGCAACAAGTGGGTTTAACCGATATTACTATTGATTACAGTAGCCCTGCGGTTAAAGGTCGTAATATTTGGGGCGAATTAGTGCCTTTTGAAAAAGTATGGAGAGCAGGTGCAAACGCAGCAACAAAAATTACTTTTAGTAAAGATGTTACAGTTGAAGGTGCAATTATTAATAAAGGTTCATACAGTATTTTTATGATACCTAGCAGCGCAACTTGGACGGTAATTATCAATAAAGATGCAAATGCCTCTGAAGATTCATACAAACAAGAAAACGATATTGTTCGTTTTGTAGTAACGCCAAAAAACATTGAAAGTCGTGAGCGTTTGCAATACAGTTTCAGTGATTTTACAGAAGAATCTACCGCTGTTAACATGGAGTGGGAAAAAATACGTATCACCTTTAAAGTTGTTTTATCTACAAGTAAACAAGCTGCAGAAAATATTGATAAAGCACTAGGTTCAACTTGGTCACAATACAACAATGCTGCTCGTTACTACTTTGATCAAAAAGATTACAACAAAGCATTAGAATACGTAAACTTAAGTTTAACGCTACAAAGCCATTGGTTTAACAATTGGGTTAAAGCCCAAATTTTGGCAGCAAAAGGCATGACTAAAGATGCTTATGCTTACGCATTAAGAGCAAAAGAATTGGGCGATAAAAATTTAGAAAGTTTCTGGTATAAAACGCAAGTTGAAAAAGCTTTAGAAGATTGGAAAGCTGCTGGTACAGGCAAAAAGAAATAATCAGTAATAGGTTATTAATGTAAAAGGCTGTCTCGTTTTAATAAAGTGGCAGCCTTTTTTGTAGGTATCGAAAATTGATAAATAATTTACAATCAGCAATCCTTGTTACTGTGTTTTATTCATATGTTGTTTAACATTATAGGTAAATAATTACTCTGCTTTAATCCAAGTAATGATTTGCGCAAATAACATTACCAATAAACATCCAATTACATTTAACCATAGAAAGGAAACAATATCTGCAACATAAATAGCAATCACACCTGATTCCGCAATGATAGCAGCATAGAAAACAGCCCTTGAACCAATCTTCTTCATGTAAAAAGCAACCACAAAAATACCCAGCATGGTGCCGTAAAATAAACTACCTAAAATATTTACAGCTTCAATTAAACTACCCAATTGTGAGGCAAACATAGCGGTAGCTATACAAAATAACCCCCAAAACAAAGTAATCCAGCGCGATGCGTGGTAGTAATGCTCATTGCTTTTGTTGGGGTACCACAATCGTTTATAAACATCAATTACAGTAGATGAGGCCAACGAATTTAATGCTGCAGCAATGCTTCCCCAAGCAGCTAAAAATATAACTGCAATCAACAAGCCAATTAAACCTTTGGGAAGGTTTTGGGTAACAAAGTATAAAAAAATGTAGTTGGTGTCGTTTACATCTGCAGTTTTATCGGCTTGTTTAATTAGCTTTAGTGTTTGGCTTCTTGTTTCATGTTTTTGCTTTAAAGTTTCAGTTAACTCATGCTGAACTAATGCTATTTGTGTGCTGTTGTTTTTATGAATAGCATCAACCAATTGTTTGGTTTGGTTTTGTGATACAACGTTTAAAGAATCGTGTTTGGCCTGATTTTGAGCTATAGGTAAAGTATATTCGGCTTTTGCACTTGCTTTGTTTAATTGTGCCTGATTAAAAAATATTGGCGCATCATAAAACATGTAAAACGAAAATACCAATGCACCTATTAATAAAATTAAAAATTGCATTGGTAATTTTACTAAGCCATTCATCAATAAACCTATTCTACTTTCTTTAATATCTTTAGCTGTTAAATACCGCCCCACCTGACTTTGATCTGTGCCAAAATAGGAGAGTGCCAAAAAGAAACCACCAATTACACCACTCCAAATATTGTATTTGTCTTTCCACCACAAACTGTCTGTTACATCAATTTTAGTTTCAATAACATTCAGCTTTCCCATTTTACCTGCTACTTGAAGCGCATCTGTAAAGCCAATACCATCGGGTAATAAATGTACTACCATGTAACCAGTTAAAAACATTCCGATAAATACAATAAACAACTGTTGCATTTGGGTGTAAGCCACTGCTTTTGCGCCTCCTGTAATGGTGTAAATAATTAATAAACCGCCCATTACCAGATTGGTTACATAAATGTTCCATCCCATTAATGAAGATAAAATAATGGATGGTGCGTAAATGCTAATTCCGGTTGATAATCCCCGAGAAATAAGAAATAAAATAGAAGTA
The DNA here is from genome assembly GCA_027482225.1 of Bacteroidota bacterium. Lineage (GTDB taxonomy): Bacteria > Bacteroidota > Bacteroidia > UKL13-3 > UKL13-3 > UBA6183. Next base: position 268,216 of record JAIXWD010000007.1, on the reverse strand, counting down.
AGGGTGCGTGTTCTTAAATCAAATCGTTGTTCTAAATACTCGTAAGCAGTGTATACTTTTAGCTTGTGATAAATAGGTACAAACGTTATACAAAGTACCACCATGGCTAAAGGTAAACCAAAGTAATATTGCACAAAACGCATTCCATCGGTATAGGCTTGCCCTGGTGCCGAGAGAAAAGTTATGGCGCTAGCCTGCGTGCCCATAATTGAAATTAAAATTAAAAACCAACTCATCGAGTTGTTGCCTTTAAAATAACTCTCTAAGTTTTTTTCATGCGTACTTTTATATACTCCGTAAGCGATTACAGCAACCAGGGTGATGATTAATACGATCCAGTCTATTAGGCTCATTTTTATAAGTTATGAATGTTGAGTTATGAGTTATGAATAGCAGTTAAGAGTTTATATTTTGTTGTGAAGTTTTTACGATAGCTGTAAGGATATTTATAATGTCTAGGCATTGTTTTAATTGATTGGAGCAATCAATCTGGTAATATTGCTCTTATTTAGTAATTTAAGTCAATATAGCTTTTCTCTCGCTTCTTTTGATGCTATAAACATTTTAGTGATGAAATCTTTTTTTTTGATTGTCCGGCACTTGCTTCCTCCACATTTGCACCGATACTTGTTCCACTTCTTAATAGTTGTTTAGATACTATATATTCATTTTGAGTAATGAGTTGTTTATACTGTTCTATAAATAATAGTGCAAATTCAAAAGATTTTTTTGGATGAAACTTTGTTCTTTAGCCATCTTTTCTTTTTTATTCCCCACTCATAAATCATAATTCAACATTCAAAACTTATAATACTACTTTCCAAGTTCAATTAAATTCACCATAAACCGATACGCACCTGGAACTCCTGCAGGTAATTCGCGGAAAAATACGAAGCCTGTGTATACAAAGTTTCCTTTGCCATGTTTAGCAATAATCAAAGCCCCATTATCAGGTTTGCCTTTGGGCGAAACACCACCAACCGTCATTTCGTATGGGTCGGTCATGCTGATAGGTGCCACATAATTGCTATCCCAATCGCCTGCATGGTAAATGCTTCGCTCCTGAATCCAACCGTCAAAATCTTTCTCGGTCATTTTATTGGGTGAGTTAAACACAGGATGATTTGGCAACAAGAAATTCACTTTGGCTTCTTCATCGGTAATGCGGTTGCGTGTAATTTTAAACTTATACGGACCAATATCACTGCTCAATGGGCCAGCCCAACTGTTGGTGTTGTATTGCACAATTAAGTTGCCTCCGTTGGCTACATAATCCATGAGTTTTTGTTTAAATGATGGAAGCTTTTCGTTGGTATTGTATGCACGTACTCCGGTTACAATTGCATCATACTGACTTAAATTTTCGCTTGTGAGTTTATCATCCGTAAGTGTGGTTACTTCATATCCCAATTGGCTTATACAGGCTTGAACTTCATCGCCAGCACCTGGGATGTAACCAATTCGTTTACTCTTTTTTACTAAATCCAACTTCACCAATTTTACTTCTGCTTCTGGGAATAAGGTTTGAACAGGAATATGATCATACTTAATTTCTTTGATTCCTTTGGTGTAGGTTTGGCCATCAACTTCGGCAGATAGGTTGACAAGTTGACTAGTTGAATGGTTTGGGGAATTGATGTAAAACACGAACTCTTTTTCTTCTCCTTTTTTATCAAATTGGAAATTGTAAGACAGTGGAGATATATTGAATGAGGTTAATTTAGCCAGAGCAAATTTTGGATTGAATTTATCTTCCTCAACGATAACTTTTGTATTTATTTGGTCGGAGGAGGTAAATTTCAAAACACCGTTTACGTTGTCTTTTCCCGCTTTAACTATAACTTTTAATATTTTCTGTTTACCACTTCCATCGAACACCAACACATCTTCACTTACATTAATCATCACCGGAGGCGTAATCACCACAGGGCGGTATAGTTCACCTTTCTCAGGGTCGACCCATTTGTATTGAGGATATGCATAAGCATTAAAGCTTGACACGTTATTTGATGAACGATATTTTTTTGAGAATCCTACAGAAAATAGCTCTTCATATTTTCTGTAGTGAATTGATTTGTTAACGTGTAAGAAGAAATTCTCTTTTATTCCATCTTTCAACCATATTGGTGATCCATCATAAAGTTTGTTCTTCTCTGATTTAATATATTCTTGCTTAAGTAATTTGTTTTTAATTATTAAGTATGAATGACGATTATAATTTATAGAGTCTATTTCGTTTGTTCCTCTGGAAATTACTTCCAAGTTAAACTTAGGAGTTTCATCAAATGAATAAAATGTTTGAGTTGAGATAAGTTCCGTATTGATTCCAAGTGCATTTAGAACAATGTTTTCAATTTCGAAGGCTTTCTGCTGTAATAGATTTTTTTCTTGCCACATGCTTTGTATCTCCCAAACATCTAAAAAGATGCCATCGCTTAATTTTAAAAGTTGTTCTCCAATCGATGAAGGATTTTGTACTTTATAGTTATTAATCATTCTTGTAATTTCTTTTCCAATCTTTTCGCCACCTTTCACCCGCTTCCAACTAAAATCAATCCCTTCAAAAATGTCTTTCAAATTAGCTGTGTCGCCTTTAATGGATTTAAAATATTCAAAGTATTCGCCACGTTGTTTGGCGCTACCAAAGCCTTGACTTTTGTGCATGCTGCGACTTTCGGCTGCTATTTCGCCATAACTTTTTCCCAACAATGGATTGTAACCACCAACATCCAACTTAATGTAAGGACTCATATCTGCATTGGGGTTTTGAAAACGTGTGCTCACATTCCAAAATAACCTGCGTGGTTTCCAAACTTCCACATGTTTTAGTTGCTCCGGGAATCGGGTAGAATCGCCTGCGGCATCAAAAGCTTCTTCGGCTAATATGGCTGATGTGGTATGATGTCCATGTCCACCGCTTCCATCGGTTGCAAAACGGGTAATAATAATATCGGGCCTAAAGTTGCGAATCACCCAAACCATATCACTTAAAATAGAATCCTTGTTCCACTTTTGTAAGGTTTCTTCAGGAGATTTGCTGAAACCAAAATCGTAGGCACGGGTAAAAAATTGTTCACCACCATCAATTCTGCGCGCAGCCAAAAGCTCTTGTGTGCGTATCACACCTAATTCTACACCTTGCTCGGGGCCAATTAAATTTTGTCCGCCATCGCCACGGGTTAAACTTAAATAACCGGTTCGCAAACATTTTTCGTTGGCTAAGTAGGCAATCAGTCGGGTGTTTTCATCATCGGGGTGAGCCGCAACGTATAACACCGAACCAACGGTGTTTAACTTTTTTAGTTGCAATAAAATTTCGCTGCTGGTGTAGGAGCGAGGCGCTTGTGCAAATGCAGTGGTAACAAATAAAAAGTAGACAAAAAATTGTGCTATTGTTTTTTTGGTCATGCTTGTTGGTATGGATGATTGGTTATTGGTTGATTAGTTATTAGTTGATTGGCCGCAGGTACAGACCGCAACGTCTGTATTCGTGGTTTAGTTCAACAGTTATTGATTTCTATGGTTAGTTAAATTTATGTTTTAATATAAAGCCATTTCGAGTGTGCCGAATATTATTCATGTATCAAAAACAGGAGTTTTATAGTTTTTATTAATAGATTGTTTTTGTTAATTGATTTACAATAGTTTTTCTATTCATTTTCTCGTTTAACCACCACAGAAATGGATTTTTGCAATACCAATGAATTTGGAATCGTAATGATTTCTCCTGTTTGGGTTTTTAGGTGAATAAAGAAATACGACAACTCTGTTATTTCACCTTCAAAAGGATAGTCTTTGTCCAACACTTTAATGGTATCGCCCAGTTTTAAAGGGTGATTAAAGAATAAGATAATACTGGAGGTAATATTAGAAAGCAAAGACCACTGCGCAAAAAAAGCGATGCCTAATGCTGTAAAAACAGTACTGGCAAATAAGGCAATTTCATTTTGTTTCAACCCCCAAATACCAGCAATTAAGGTTAAGGCCGCTAAGCTTGTAAATAAATGCACTGCTTTAATTATTATTTTTCTGCGGGTGCGTTGAAGATGCGCGTTTTTTAATGCAGTGTTTATAATGGTTTTAGTAATAAAAAACAAAACAATGTATAAAACGATAACTGCAATGGTTTCTAAAATTCTAAGGTTATCTATTTGCATTTGCTAATTTTTTTTTGATATTTTACAACAATACAATTTTGGTTTATTTAAAAAGCCTTATATTCGGCAAAATATTAAAATTTGATTGCTTACACCATTTATAAAAATCAAAACGCCAAAGATTGGGTAACTTTTGTTCACGGTGCTGGAGGAAGCTCAAACATTTGGTTCAAACAAATAAAAGATTTTAACAAGCATTTTAACGTGCTTTTGTTGGATTTACGAGGGCATGGTAGCTCTAAAGAACAGCATCAACCCAAATTTAATAAGCCATACGCATTTAAAACAATTGCAGAAGATGTGTTAGAAGTGATTAATCATTTACAGATTGAATCATCTCACTTTATCGGTATTTCATTGGGTACTATCGTAATAAGGCAATTGGCCGAAATGCATCCCACACGTGTAAAAAGCATGATTTTGGGTGGTGCTATTTTAAAAATGAACTTCCGTTCGCAAATTTTAATGCGTCTTGGCAATATATTTAAATATCTATTGCCTTATTTAGTGCTTTATCGATTTTTTGCGTTTGTTATCATGCCAAAAAAGAACCACAAACATTCGCGTTTGTTATTTATCAATGAGGCTAAAAAGCTATACCAAAAAGAGTTTATCAAGTGGTTTAAACTAACAGCCGAAGTTAATTCGGTATTGCGTTGGTTCCGTCAAACCGAATTAAACATACCAACTTTGTACGTAATGGGTGAGGAAGATTATATGTTTTTACCATCCGTAAAACAAGTGGTGGCCAATCACACTAAAACCTCCGAATTGTTTATTATACAAAATTGTGGTCATGTGGTTAATGTAGAACATGCTGTTATATTTAATCAAAAAGTTATTGGCTATTTATTAGGTGAGAGTAAATAACGTTTAACGTCCTTCTAGTTGTTCAACTAAATGATAACTTCTTTTCTTACCATCAATCTCTACCTCTATACAGGGTTGTGTTTGCGTTATTTCTTTGTATTTAAATTCACCTTTTTTGTTATACACATAGTTTGTAACATTACATAGTGTTCCGTCTGCACTGCAATATGTTTCTTGGTGTATTTTATTTCCGGGTTGATGGTAGGAAACACTGTAAAATCGCTTGTCGCTTAATTGAGTCATGAAGTGTGTTTTTTGCTTAAACTCATTATACTTTTCGGTATACAAATAATCTGGACAGTAGTCGCTAAACCTTCTGTATTCTCTTATATCACCATCATCAAAACGAGCTATGTACTCGGCATACAAATCGGTAAAGTGGCTGTAGAAATATTCGTTTTTAATAGAAAAGCTATCGGGCGGAAGATCAGTAATATGATGGCAAGTTGTATCTGTGGTTATTTGTGGTGAATTTTTAGATAGATAAAAATACCTGTATCCATCGGTTTTTATGTAATATTTTTTTCGTTCAATAGAAATGATGGTGTCTTTACTTCGTTTAATCTTTAAATCAATCATTTGGGTAATTTGTCCATTGGCAGGCATAGCTTGTTTTCCTACAAAAGGGATGTCTTTATCAAAATCATCATAATAGTCATAAATGCTATCACCTAGCGTTATCCCATGTGGGTTGTAAGTAACGTTTACCTTGTAATGCCCTGCAAAAATTGGAACACCGAAACTATGGTGCGAAGCGTTTTGGGTATAGTAATTATAATAGTTTTCAAAATCATTGAGGTATATAGGAATAACAATTTGCTCTTGCGGTTTTAAATACCTGATTTTAACAGTACCCGTATCATACACCATCATGTTCAGCATTTTGTTTTCTGTATATCTTAATATTAGGGAGTTATTTGCTTTGTCGTAAGCATTTAAATAAAACAATTTTTGTCCAATGTTTTGAGTATGCGGAAGTAATACAGGGTAGGTGCTTTCTTTACTTGTATTGGTGATGGTGATGTTAAATGTAATTTTTTCTCCTTCATAATAACTATCCTTATCCGTATTTAAAACAAAGCTTACTGGATGGTACTTTAGATAAGCCCAAGCATAGTTATTAATCATCAAAACCATCATAACTAGCAGGTGTAATTTAGTTGTTTTCATTATTGAACTGTTGAATTTTCTGATTGAACCATAAGTAATGTAATATTACTTCCCCCGAATAATTGCTTTAAAAAGAAAGTGTTGTTAAAATATATATTTATCATATCCATAAACGTATCGTTATTTTTTTTGATTTAGATTAAAATTAAAATCAGGTCTTTATGAACTCTGCCAAATCCATACATAACCTGTGGTTAACACATGCCAATCGTAATTTCTTTTTGAATGAAAAATAGGATTTGAAGTTGTTACAATAAAACCAAACCCTATTAATAAAATGAGGGTTAATACCCAAACTGTTTTGGTAAATATTTTAGGGATTTTATTAGTAGGAAGCCATTTTAAAAATACTAAAACCATTACCAAGATGATGATGAAATAAAAAGCAAAATCAGCCAGAAATTCTATTGTGAAAAACTGCAACGACATGGAGGTATGAAAACCTTCTCCCATAAATGCAAAGGGAAATCCCCAATACATTTTAACAGTTCCATCAATGGGTAAAACATACCACCATTTAGTAATTATGAACATAGAAATAATGGTTAATGGAAGCACTGTTCCAAAAAGTTTAGTTATGTTCCGTTTCATTTTATTCAGCTCCAAATGTTTCTGTTTCTATCCATTTGCCATCAATTAATGTACGAATTATACAGCGTTGACTTTCAGACATTGGGTATTTTGAATTACAGGTTTGTTCCTGATACAATTTCATTTTCTTTTCTGTAAAACTCCATTGGTAATAATATGTTTCCCAAGTAAGTTCATCAGACTTTACACGGTAATAACCATCAAGTTTACGTTCATTCTTGTTGTAAGTAAAAATTTCAAATTTGCTCAATAATGTATCTTTTTCAAACGATTCATTTTTTGGATTGTAAATAAATACATTCCAATAATAAGGGCTTTTTTTGCTTTGTTGCCTGAAGTCTTCGTGGCCATCAAAGTTGTAATCGCCATATTCTTTTTTTATTTCAGGTTCTAATTTTCCATAAGCGCTTCGCAAACTTTTTCTGTTGCCATTTTTATATATGCACTCTTCAATAAAAGGTGATTTTGATAGGTCATTATCCTGCGTTGTAAGTGTTAAGGTGTCGTTTTTTAAATAGAAATACATGGTTTGATTGTCTCCAGAAATCTTGCCTTTCATCATATTTTCTTTTGGAATAAACTCAGATGCTGTTAAAAGTGAAAAGTAACTGTCTTGGTAAAATTGTTTCACATCAGGTTCAGGGTTGTATAAAAAGTATACGTACCTTCCATTATTAAAATTGCTGTTGTACATCCTAATGTCAGTAAAACCATCAAAATTATAATCGGCAATTTCTAGGCTGTCTAACCAGTGCGGCACTTCTTTTAAGTAATTTCCATGCATTTCATAATGACCAATCCTTCTTTCCTTGTCATATACATTTAAGATTTTTACATAAGAACCTTTTTCACCACTGGGTTTATATTCTTCGGGATTAAATTCAACTTCAAACCTAAAGCCGCCCACGGTTTTACTGAGTAAGTTGTTATTCTGAATTTTTATGGCAAATGAATCGCCTTCATAAATTCTTTTTTGATTGATGTATTTAGCGATAGCAGTAACGGCAGTTCCAATTCCGTAAGTAGTGGTTGTAACTATCAAATTCTCTAAAGCCGTACCTTTAAATTGTAGTGTTTCCATGTAATATTGGTAGGGACTTTCCCAAGGATAACCCATAAACTCTTTTCTTTCGGTGTTGCCTTTGGCAATTTTATGTTCGAAATCGAAGGTAAGTCCAAACAATTCTGAAAGCGTTTTTTCTATTATAAATGTATTACGTTTTTTATGATAAATGTAATAATTATGCTTATTGGAAATACCAATATTACAAATTCTGAAATCTGGAAAACCATCAAAGTTATAATCCGCAATTTGCAGCGAATCAGAACAACCTGGGTTTTCTTTGATCTGATTTCCAACAGCAACTATTGAATGAATGTGCTGATTGTCTTTTAAATCGTAAACTGATATTTTATTTGCGTAATAGCCTTTTTCGGCAGGTAATTCAACTCCTTTACAGTTTCTCTCCAATACAAATTTAAATGGAGTAACATGGTAAATTATTTCATTGTTAGCAAGTGTCTTTTCTTGTTGTTGATAGGCAGTGTCAGAAATAGGAGTGAGCGTATAATTTTCGTATTGGTAATAATTTGTTTTGTTTTCTGCTCTTAATCCATCCTTGGTATATAAATATTTTCTGTAAAATTCTTTTACATATTTAGTAGCTGTTCCGCTAACATAATAGCGTGATTGAAAGTCTAGGTTTTCATTGTCCTTGTTAATGTCCTTGACCGCACTGTCGTAAGCGTAAAACGCAAGTTTATCACCAATTAAATGTTTACCTTTAAAGTTAAATTCAATTTTATCAAAGCTGTTTAATAGAGGGTCTTCTACAAATATTTTACGTTTTTTATCGCAAACAAAATAATTTGCCTTTTGTCCATCATGTTGTATAAACCTAAAATCAGGTAAACCATTAAAATTGTAATCTTCAACTTCAAAGTTATTCGACAACTTGTTGTTTTCTTCGCCACTTTTAAAAGTAAATACCCGATTAAACAATGTGGTACTATCTGGTCCTAAAATAATTAACGATTCACAATAAAAATCTTTACACTCAGGACAAGGAGCTAAAGGTGATTTGTCGTAAATAAATGTGTATCCGCTCATTTTTTTAGTGGTTACAAATTTGCCTCGGTCAATAAATGGATCAAGTTTAATCAACAAGGGAAGATAGCCTGATATAAATTGCTTTTCATCAGGATAACCACATAATCCTTGGATGTGCTCGGGCTTTACATTAACAATTTTGTTGTTGAATTTACCTCCGTTTGCTTCTCCATCAATGTCTTCAATGATAATGTACCGTCCTTTTTCTTCTCTCCCTTTATTTACTGTTAACAAGATATAGTCTTGTCCGGCCTGCATAAAATGCCTTTTGTATTCTTCTCTTATCTTTAAATGATCAGTTGTTGTTGGGCTTGGGTTTTGCCAAAATTCAGCAGTGTCAATATAACTGTTGATATATTGACTGTTTTTAAAAATCTCTTTGCTCACCAATAAAGGTGTCCCATTTTCATTCAGCATTATAATACGCAGGCCTTTTATAAGTTGATTATTTTGATCCAAAGGGCGCACTCCAATAAGAGCAGTATGGTCGTATCCACAATGCTGCGCAATGCTAGAGTAATAGCTAAAAAGAAAAAGAACTAGCAATAATCTCATTAATATATTTGATGAATTAGTTTTTGAAATTACTTAAGTCGGGTACCAAAAATAAACCAAACCCAGATATAAGTATAATAACCCCGAAAATTATACCGATTGATATTAATAAAGTGGAAATCCAATTGTATTGATGATAGCCAAGTTTTATTTCTTGTTGATTTAAGAAGAATCCACTGAAACAGAATATCGGGAAAAGCATTGATAAACTAAAATAAATCTGTTTAATTAAACTGTTGTTTGCTCGGCTGCCTTCAAGGTAAAAGTGATCCAATCCTTTAAAGACTATAAAAATACAACAAGCTAAAAGTACCGTAAATAAAAAAACTACCAGCCCATCGAGTTTTCTAATTTTGAAATGTAACACAAAATGCAACAGCACTAGCATTTGTATAATAAACAATATAATTACCACTGGGTTGATGATTTTTAATGAATGATTTATGGATACATGCTCAGCTTTTAGCTGCTTAATTTGCTTATTAACCTTCAATAAGTTGGGTTTAAAAACGCTAACGTTGTTGGTTTCATCCTTAAGATACTCTTCAAGTAAGTTAATTGAAAAATGATTATTCAGGTTTGTTTTGGTTAAGTGGTATTTAGTAAATAACACCAATACCAATAATAGTAAAATCAATAAGTTTACTTTCATCAATAAGTACAACGGTTAATTTTAATCCTAATTGTAAATTTATGACTTAATGCATTAAAAAAAAGTATTCAATACTGTAAGTTTACTGTACCTAATGTATAAACCCTTAACAAAGTTATTAATGCACACTTCTAGATACAATCAACAACCAATTGGATATTAACGGGTTTGTTTTAAACCCACATTATACAATCTTTGCACATCATGAAATATGACTACGTAATAATTGGCGGGGGAATAGTAGGACTAGCCTCCGCATATCATATACTAAAACTACAACCGCATGCTAAGTTGGTCTTGTTAGAGAAAGAACCGGCATTAGCTGCCCACCAAACGGGACACAATAGTGGTGTAATACACTCGGGTATTTACTACAAACCTGGAAGTTTAAAGGCTAAAAACTGCTTAGATGGTTATAACATGATGGTTGATTTTTGTGCTGAACATGGCATTAAATTCGACTTGTGTGGCAAGTTAATTGTTGCTGTGAATGACGATGAATTACCAGAATTAGAAAAGTTATATAACCGTGGACATGAAAATGGGTTAACAAAAATTACATACGTAAACAAAGAGCAAATTGCTGATTACGAGCCCCATTTAAATGGTGTTAAGGCAATTCATGTGCCCTACACAGGTATTATAGATTACACTGAAGTATGTGAGAAATTAGCTGAATTGGTAACCAATATGGGAGGCGATATATACTTAAACCAAAAAGCCGAAGATATAATTGTAGAACAGGATTACACGCAAATTGTAACTCCATTTAATACATTTATTACTAGCACATTGGTTAATTGTGCAGGTTTATATTGCGATAAGGTAGCTGAACTAGCAGGGGAGAAAATAGATACTAAAATTATTCCATTTAGGGGAGAGTATTTTATGCTTAAACCTGAAAAGAGGTATTTGGTAAAGAACCTTATTTATCCTGTTCCTGATCCTAATTTCCCATTTTTAGGTGTGCACTTTACGCGCATGATAAATGGGGATATTGAAGCAGGGCCCAATGCAGTGTTTGCATTTAAGCGCGAAGGTTACCTAAAAAGTGATGTTGACTTGGAAGAAATGTTTGAATCGTTAGCATGGCCTGGTTTTCAGAAAGTGGCTGCTAAATATTGGAAAACAGGTATTGGTGAATTTTATAGATCATTTAGTAAATCCGCATTTACTAAGGCATTACAACGTTTGATACCTGAAGTACAAGAAGATGATTTAATTCCTGCGGAATCTGGAGTACGTGCACAAGCTTGCGATCGGTCTGGTGGTTTATTAGATGATTTTAAAATTATAGAAAGAGCCAACGCCATTCATGTATTAAACGCCCCATCACCCGCTGCAACTTCATCATTAAGTATTGGTAAAACCATAGCCGATTTGGCTGTTAAAAAAAATAGATAATTATGTTCACAACGCAAACTCAATTACGCGTTCGTTATGGCGAAACAGATCAAATGGGCGTAGTGTACCATGGTAACTATGCTTTATATTTCGAAATTGCGCGTACCGAAGCGTTAAGGCAAATAGATGTAACCTATCGCAGCTTAGAAGAAAATGGCATAATGATGCCTGTGGTTAACCTAACAGTAAATTATAAAAAACCTGCCAAGTACGATGACTTATTAACCATTAAGTCGTTTTTTAAAGTGATGCCCACTGTTAAAACAATTATAGATTACGAAGTATTTAACGAAGCGGATGAGTTGTTATGCACAGGACAAACTACATTAGTTTTTGTTGATATGAAAACAAATAAAATGATCCGTTGCCCCCAAAATTTGATGGAAATATTTGCTCCTTTTTTTGAAGAAAGAAGTTAGAAGCTGGAATTCAGAAAATAGAAATCTTAGCAGATTTAAAATAAAAAATACCTCAACACTCATAACCAATAATTCAACAATCATAACTAAATAGTGCAACCACCTAAAGCAAATAAGTTAACACGTAAGCTGCTTAATTCAACTGTAGCCAAGCGTTTTATATACTTTGCCCAAAGTAAGCAAGTACCTGGTTATACTGGTATTAGTTGGTACACCGTATTAGAGTTTTTTATTCGTTGGGTTGATAGAAGAGATTTACAATTACGCGCCACGTCTTTATCGTTTACTTTTTTTCTGGCCTTGTTTCCTTCCATCATTTTTATTTTCACCTTAATTGCATATATACCTATTAGTAATAGCCATCAAAGTATTATGCTTTTTTTTGAAAAGTTATTACCAACTAGTGCATACAAAGCAGCCCAAACTACTTTAATTGATATTTTAAACAACCAACGAGGTGGGCTGTTATCTTTAGGTTTTTTAACTGCCATGTATTTTAGTACCAATGGTTTTGTTTCTTTAATGAATGCTTTAAACAAATACGGAAGGCAAAAAGAAACACGGTCGTTTTGGAAAAAAAGAATTGTTGCCATCATACTAGCCACCATTGTTTCTGTATCATTATTAATTGCAGTTGGTTTATTAACTGTTGGCAACTTCACCATCAAATACCTAGATAAGTTGGCATATTTTCCTTCTAAAATCACCCCGGTATTATTGGTTTCACTAAATATTAGTATTGTAGCTGTTCTTATTTTGTTTTTTATAAGTATGATATTTTACTTGGCACCTAATCATAACAAACAATGGCGGTTTATTTCACCTGGTGCTGTGTTTGCTTGTGTATCGATACTTTTAACCACGTTAGCTTTTTCGGGTTACATCAATGCATTTAACACTTATAACAAAGTATATGGATCAATTGGAGTGCTTATTGTTATTATGCTACTTATTTATATCAATACCTACATTTTGCTATTGGGTTATGAGTTAAACATTTCAATTGATAAAGCAGCTAAAGAAATAAAAACGTATAAGGCAATTAAAGCAAATAGGGTAGTAGTAATAAAAAAAGAAGCATATAAAGAGGAGTAAATGTAAATTTATAATATGTTGTGTAACTTCTGTTGCCAATATAATTACCCCTTATTTATTACATTTGAAATATGAAATACTTTTTAGTAGCACTATTTTTTGGTTTGTTGGGTAATATACAAGCACAACAAATTAAAACTGTAACCCCTGAGTGGATTGATGGCATTCATGCATCAAAAAGTGATACGCTATACATCATAAACTTTTGGGCTACATGGTGCAAACCTTGCTTAGAAGAATTACCCTATTTTGAACAATTAGCAGATACCTTCACCAATAAAAAAGTAAAAATATATTTGGTAACAACCGATATGCGAAAAGATATCGCTACACGTGTAACAGATTTTATTAAGGCTAAAAAGCTAACCCAACAAGTTGTGTTTATTAATGAGTTAAATGCTGATAAATGGATTAATAAAGTGAGCGAAGAATGGAGTGGCGCAATTCCCGCAACCCTAATGATAAAAGGTGATATAGGCTATAAACACTTTAAAGAAGGAGAGCTTACTTTTGAAGAATTACAGTTGCTGGTTAACCAGGTTATCCATTAATTCTAGGTTAACTATTTTTAGAAATTAGTGTATAAACTTGTCGATAAAAAACTATACACATCAGCTAAAATAACTGTGCAAATGTGGTTAAGTGCAAATTAGAATAGCTAAGCCAAAACATTTATTTAGTAGTATAATTAAAACCGCTTTTTAACCAACATGAATCATACATTATTACAAATTACCGAAACTGCTCCTTCAAGCGAATCAATCAATTTAATAGACCTTACCATGAAAGGTGGTCCTGTTATGATTCCATTGGCTGTATTGAGTATTATAGCTGTTTATCTAACCATTGAACGTTTTTTAACTTTGAAAAAAGCTTCAAAGTTGGAAGCAAACTTTATGGCAAATATTAAAGACTTAGTTCTTAATGGTAACATAAAAGGTGCAAGAGCCTTGTGTGAGCGTACCAATTCTCCCATTGCACGAATGATAGAAAAAGGTGTTACACGTATTGGTAAACCGTTACAAGATATTGATACTTCTATTCATAATGTTGGGAATATCGAAATTAATAAACTAGAAACAGGTATGCCAACTTTAGCAACCATTAGTGGTGCTGCGCCTATGTTAGGTTTTTTGGGAACAGTTACTGGTATGGTTACTGCTTTTCATAAAATGAGTTCTGCTGGTGCTAACCTTACCGTTAGTTTATTGGCAGGTGGTATTTATGAGGCTTTAGTTACAACGGTTGCTGGTTTAATTATTGGTATTTTCGCATATATCGCATACAACCAATTAACATCAATGATTGAGAAAATAATTCATCGTATGGAAGCTAGTGCGGTTGAGTTTATTGACTTATTACAAGAACCTGCTTAGTTATGGCATTTAAAAGACGTACAAAGGTAAAGCCTGATTTTAGTATGGCTTCTATGACGGATTTGGTGTTTTTGTTACTCATATTTTTTATGATTACATCAACATTGGTTAGTCCTAATGCCATTAAAGTTAGCTTACCTAAAGCTAATAACCAAGTAACTACACCCAAAGCAATTGCGGTAAGTGTTACTGCCGATTTATTGTGGTATGTTAATGGTACACAAACTACACAAGAGGTATTGGAAACAGAGTTAGGTAATCAATTAAAAACTGTAAATGCCGATGATGCTGTGGTTTCTATTAACTGTGATAAAAGTGTACCAGTTGAATATTTAGTACACATTATGAAAGTATGCAATAAATTAAAGGCTAAAGCCGTTTTAGCTACACAACCTGAGTAATGTTTTATGTCGGACGCATCAATAGATAAATTAGAACAACGTAATAAAATTATTGGATATGCTGGTACTGCCATCATACATGCATTGTTGTTTTTGCTGTTGTGGTGGTTAGTTTTATCTCCGCCAAATCCACCTATAGAATATGGTGGAATGGGCTTAACAATGGCTTTGGGTGAAGAAAATATGGGTGGCCCAAGTGATGTGCCAGTTACAGATCCTAGTGTTCCTGAACCTACTCCGCCTGTTGAAGAAACCGAACAACCTGTTGCCACCCAAGAGGTAGAAGAAGCACCTGCT
Organism: Bacteroidota bacterium; assembly: GCA_027482225.1. GTDB lineage: Bacteria > Bacteroidota > Bacteroidia > UKL13-3 > UKL13-3 > UBA6183. Next base: position 253,119 of record JAIXWD010000007.1, on the reverse strand, counting down.
GTTGTTGCGCCTAAAGAGGTAAAAAAAGTTGAAGTAAATAAGCCTATAAAAAAAACAACAGAGAAACCTGTTGAACAACCACGAAAAGCAGACGAAAAAAGTTTATTTAAGAAGCGTAATAACAGTGCAGATGCAAGTGGACATGGTGATGGTGATGCTCCTGGAAACCAAGGTGCTGCAGATGGAGACCCCAATGGAGACCCTAACGGAAATGGTTACGGTAATGGAGGCATAGGTAGTGGAACTGGTTCAGGTAATGGAACTGGTCCTGGAAATGGTGATGGTATAACATACGAATTAAAAGGACGTAGTTTAGCACGTAAACCAAATATTGAAGACAACTCGAAAGAGACAGGTAAAGTAGTGGTAAGTATTGTAGTTGATAAAAATGGCAAAGTTACCAAAGCAATGCCTAATCAAAGAGGTACAAATACACTAAGTCCAATATTGCTTGCTAAGGCTAAACAAGCTGCACTCGATACCCGTTTCTCTCCAAATCCTAGTGCCCCTGAGGAGCAATTTGGAACAATTACAATCGTATTTAAATTTAGACCGTAACTTATTTTTCTTTCGCTTTAGGAGTAATATGTTTTGTTAACTCAAACATAGCAAGTATTGATAATGCCCCAATAACAGGAGCAATAAATCCTTTTACATCTGGCGCTTGTACCTTAAATAGTTCTTGTAAAATTGGTATAAAAAGGATAAGTGCATTAAGTATTAATGCTAAAGAAATAATTATAGAAGTAGATATGTTTTTCTCCAAAATCACTGCAATAAAACTTCTTGTTTTTGACAGGTTAGATAATATCATCACCACATTACCCATAATTAGCGCAGTAAATGTGATGCCCCTAATTTCGTCTTCTTGGTATCCTAAAGTGTTGGAAATGAAATAAACTACGATTATTACCACAAATAATATAATGCCTCTAAAAGAGCTGCTTATTATTTGTTTGCTGCCAAAAAAATGTTCGTTTACAGGATGCGGAGGTCTTAACATGATGTTTTTTTCATCTTGTTCTGATTCAAATGCAATAGAACACATAGGATCTATTATGAGTTCCATAAAGATGATGTGTAAAGGAAGTAAAAGTATGGGTAAATGAGGTAATATTGCTGGTAACAAGGCCATGCCAATAATAGGCATGTGTATGGCCATAATGTATGACATGGCTTTTTGTAGGTTATCAAATATTCTTCTACCTAAACGAACACCTGAAACAATAGATGCAAAGTTATCATCCAACAAAACAATGGCAGAAGCTTCACGCGCCACATCAGTTCCTTTATTACCCATTGCAATGCCAATGTTCGCGGCTTTTAAAGCAGGGGCATCATTTACGCCATCACCTGTCATGGCTACAATATGACCATTTTTTTGAAGGGCTTTAATTATGCGTAACTTTTGTTCAGGAACCACCCGAGCAACTACTGATACATGATTCAAATGTTTTTGTAAGGATTCGTCAGACAGCTGGTTAATTTCATCTCCAGTAATCATACCTTTAACTTCAAGTCCTGCTTGTTGGGCAATACTTTTTGCAGTAGCAGGATAATCGCCTGTTATCATCATTACTTGTATGCCTGCCTTTTTACATTCTTTTATGGCTTTTGGTACTTCAGGTCTTATTGGATCTTCAAATGCAATTAACCCACAATAAATATATTTAAAATCGTGCTGTGTTTCTGGTAAAATGGCTTTATAATATTCGGCAGTTGCTACACCCAAAACACGATGCCCTTGTTTTGCCATTTCATTTACCAATTTAAGTTCGCGGTTAACATCGTCTTGGCTCAAATTACACAATTCAAAAATAGCCTCGGGGGCTCCTTTTGTTGAAATACTTATTTCTTCTCCGGTTTGCAATACCCTTGTCATAGCCAGCAGTTTTCGGGTTAAAGGGTACTCTCTTAAAAGTTCTTGGGCTGATGTTTTATGGTGTTGGTTAAAAAAGTTTATAATTGCTTTCTCCATTGGGTCTATAGAATCTGGAGATGTAGCATTATAGGCTGTTTTAATAAGGCTTAAGGCTAATTGCGACAATGAAGTAAATTCGTTATTATTAATGATAATTCCATCAAGGGAAATAGCTTTTACTTCCATTTTGTTCTGTGTAATAGTGCCCGTTTTATCACTACATAAAATGGTAGCCGAACCTAAAGATTCTATTGCCGATGGTTTACGTGTGAGTACATTTTTTTTAGACATACGCCATGCACCTAATGCCATAAAAATGGTAAGCACAACAGGAAACTCTTCGGGCAAAATAGCCATTGCTGATGATAAACCTGTAAGTAACGATTGTACAAAATTACCTCTTGTAAAATAAAACAATATCACTACTGATATACTTATAGCAACACCACCAATACCCAAATTACGAATAAGAATTTTCATTTCCTTTTGTAATTTTGGTTCGTTATCTTCAATATTTTTTAGTGAAGTTGCTATTGATCCAATCTTTGCATTAATACCTGTTTGTGTAACTTTTGCAATACCTTTTCCTTGCACAGTCAAAGTGCCACTGTATAATTCTATTTGTTCAGTAAGTAGGTCTTTTTCAATTGCAATGGATTCACCTGTAAGTATCGATTCGTCTACCTTAAGGTTCACACTATTAATTAAAATAGCATCAGCTGCAATACGATCTCCATCGTTAATAAGCATTATATCACCAGGTACTATGTCTCGTCCTGCAATTCTTATTTCTACTCCATCACGTTTAACCAATACACGTGGTGACGACAGTTTTTTTAATGCCTCTAGTGCTTTTTCTGTTTTTCGGTATTGATAAAATGTAATAGAAATAATAAGTACAATAGAAAAAAACATGATTACACCTTCTGTATGGTCGCCAACCAAAAGGTATATGCTGGCACAAGCCAACAACAATAAAAACATAGGCTCTTTAATTACCTCCAATGCAATACGCAACAAGTTTTTGGGCTTTGCGCTAGGTAATTCATTATAACCAAACTTCTTTAATAACTGCTCTGCTTCATATTTACTTAATCCGTGCATGTGTAGTAATTTATTAATGGTTATAAAAAAAGAGGCAACCTTGCGATCACCTCATTAATACTTTACAACAACAAATTGGCTACGTTAGCAAGTTCACTCCGTTCACCTTTTTCAAGTGTTATATGCGCATAAATAGGGTTATCACGTATACGGTCAATCAAATAACTTAAACCGTTAGATTGTGCATCAAGATAAGGAGTATCTATCTGAAAAACATCACCTGTAAAAACTATTTTACTGCCTTCTCCTGCACGTGTAATAATAGTTTTAACCTCAAGTGGAGTTAAATTTTGTGCTTCGTCTATAATAAATAAGATGTTAGATAAACTTCTACCTCTAATATAAGCCAATGGCGTAACTAACAATTTTTCTTGAGTTACCATCTCTGTAATTTTTTGATACTCCTTGTCAGTTTCTTTCCATTGGTTTTGTATTAGCTTAAGGTTATCCCAAAGCGGTTCCATGTATGGATTAATTTTACTTTTAATATCTCCTGGTAAATAACCAATGTCTTTATTCCCGAGTGGCACAATAGGGCGTGCTAAATATATTTGTCGGTATTTATGTCGTTGTTCTAAAGCAGCGGCAAGTGCCAAAAGTGTTTTACCTGTGCCAGCCACACCTTGAATACTAACTAACGATACATTTTGATTAAGCACGGCATGCATGGCAAATGTTTGTTCTGCATTTCGTGGTTTAATTCCATGTGCAGTTCGTTTATCAATACGTTCTATGCTTTCGTTTTGTTGATTGTAATAACACAATACACTGGTTTTATTGTTCTTTAGGATAAAATAATGGTTGGCTGCTGGCTTTTTTTTAAACAATAAATCGTAGCTAACAAAACCATCAGCATAAATCAAATCAATAACCGATTGTTTAACACCATCAACGGTTGAAATTCCAGTATGTAAAGTATCAAGGTTTTTAATTTTACCTGTTTCGTAGTCTTCAGCATTAATGTTTAACGATTTTGCTTTAAGTCTTAAGTTTACATCTTTTGTAACCATAATTACTTTTCGCGAAGGGTACTCTTCACTAATAGCCATGGCTGCATTTAATATCTTATGATCGGCTTTTCTATCGCCAAAAACTACCATGGCATCAATGGTTGCTTTTTCTTTAAACTGCACGCGTAACTTTCCTCTTCCTCGCCCGTTAATTGGTATCCATTCCGTTAAAGTATATTCTCCTGAAAGTTTATCGAGGTAACGAATAAACTCTCGCGCTTCGAAATTAATGGTGTCGTTACCTTTTTTAAAGTTATCTAATTCTTCAAGAACAGTTATTGGTATGGCTACATCATGTTCCTGAAAATTATTGATGCAATTATGATCGTATAAAATTACGGAGGTGTCTAAAACAAAAATTTTTTTCTCTGATGCTTTCTTGGCCATGGCTGCTGTAATTATAGGTTAAGGGATATTTTTATTAACAATATTCAATTAACGAAAATATTTATGAATATAATGTTTAGAGGCTTTAATAGTTGTAAACATGATATGTACATGGGTATTTAGTTGACTTGTTATTGGGTGATTAGTTAATTGGTTTGGTTTACATGTTTTGAAGTTGAAGATATTTGAGTTCATTTGGGTTGATTCTAAATTGCAACCCTGATAGGGTTGAACGTGAAATTTGAGCTTTAAAACACATTCAATTCCTCGGGAGTTGTTTTTTATTGTAAGTTCTAGCCTCGGTTTTCACCCGCGGTTTTTCATATTCAAGTCCTACGGACTTGTTTATTTTGATTGCACATGACAACCCTAAAAGGGTTGAATGTGAATAGCCTCGAATGCATTTTGTGGTTGACGATGATGAACAATAACAAACCAACCCTGAAAGGGTTGAAAGTGCAATCAACCCCAAACCATATTTTTTGATGGCTGTAAATGATTAACTTGCAGGCGATGGATTTTAAATTAAATTTTACACCTAAATCACCCAACCAAAGGTTTAACTACAAACAACCTATGTTGCTCACAGGCTCTTGTTTTGCCGATAATATTAGTGATTTGTTAAAGCAACATCAATTCCAAGTATTGGCTCAGCCATACGGTGTAGTGTATAATCCAATAAGTATTGCACAGCAAATTTTAGCTCTGGCTGAGGGTAAAACTTTTACAGAAAATGATGTGGTGAATCACCATGGTTTATACCACACTTGGCAACATCATTCTACGTTTAGTAATACCGATAAAAACGATTTACTTCAGAAAATAAATGCATGTATGCTAGTATCAAAAGCATTTATACATCAACCCCAAACCATTGTTTATGTTACATTTGGATCTGCATTTGTGTATGAGTTAAAAGATACACTTGATTTTATCGTGGCTAACTGCCATAAACATCCGCAACAAATTTTCAATAAACGCTTATTAACTGTAAACGAAATATTAGGTTGCTGGCAGGAAGTAATGACGGCTTTACCACACATTCAATTTGTGTTTACTGTTAGTCCGGTTAGGCATATTAAAGATGGTTTGTTTGAAAATAATGTAAGTAAAGGTATTTTACTACAAGCTGTTTATGAGTTGTGTAAACTGCAAAACAATGCCTATTATTTTCCAGCCTACGAGGTTGTGGTGGATGAATTGCGAGACTATCGTTTTTACGACACAGATCTAATACACCCTACACCACAGGCTATTGAATACGTTTGGCAACAATTGGTTAAAACTTGTTTTGATGAATTAACCCAACAATTTATTGCTGATGTAAAAGCCCTTAATGCCATGAGAAATCACCGTATCATGCATCAGGGAACTATTACGCATGATAAGTTTATTGAGGCATTAAAAGAAAAAGAAACACGATTTAACTCAACCTATATCACAAGTAAATAAGGTTATAGTAACTGCATATCAAACAATTGTGCGATGTGTTTTTTGAGTTTAATTTTTACGTCTTCAATATCAATTTCACACCCTAACTCTTTTTGTAATGAGGTCACTTGCTTATCATCAATTCCGCAGGGTACTATATAATTAAAATAATCGAGGTTGGTATTTACGTTAAATGCGAATCCATGCATGGTTACCCAACGGCTACAACGCACCCCCATAGCACAAATTTTACGCGCTTTTTTAGGGTCAGCAGCATCAAGCCAAACACCGGTAAAACCTTCGTAACGCTCTCCTTTAAGGCCATATTCGGCAATGGTAAGAATGATAGCTTCTTCTAAAAAACGCAGGTACTTATGTATATCAGTAAAAAACTGTTCTAAGTCTAAAATAGGATAGCCCACCAATTGCCCAGGACCATGGTAAGTAATATCGCCACCACGATTAATAGGAACATACGTAGCACCAATTTTTTGTAAAAACGTTTCATTAATTAATAGGTTATTTTCGCTCCCGCTTTTGCCTAAGGTATATACATGTGGGTGCTCACAAAATATTAAATGATTTTGAGGTAATACTTGTTCGCTTTCTGGTAAACTGCGGTTTACAAACTTACAATCTACTTTCTGTTTAAAAAAAGATTCTTGTTTGTCCCATGCTTCTTGATATGCAATGTTACCCCAATCTATAAAAGTTACCGCTTTCATGTATAAAAAATGAAGGGAGTAAAATAGCTTTACTCCCTTGTTTTGTTATTTGTAAATATCTTTAAGCTCAACAGGTTTACTTGGTTTTTTGCGCATTCGCATATTAAGCAGCTCCACTAAAATAGAGAATGCCATTGCAAAATATACATAACCTTTTGATACGTGTTGTCCAAAACTTTCTGCCACCAATAAAACACCAATGGTAAGTAAAAACGACAAAGCCAATAGTTTTATACTTGGGTGTTTGTCAATAAATTTACCAATTGCTGAAGAGAAAAACAGCATGATAATCATAGAAACTACAACAGCAGCAATCATGATGGGTAAATCTTGAGCCAATCCTACAGCGGTAATAATCGAATCAAATGAAAAAACAATATCAATTATTATTACTTGTAAAACCACATTCCAAAAAGTAGGGTTTACTTTTTTACTCTGTTCTTCTGGATCTGCTTCAAGTAATTCATATATTTCTAAAGTGCTTTTATATAGTAAAAATAAACCACCTGCTAACAAAATAATATCTCTCCAACTTAGTCCATGACCAAACACTTCAAAGAGTGTTTCTGTCATTTCATTTACAATATAGCTGATAAATGAGAGTAATACCAAACGAATAAATAATGCTAAAAACAGTCCTAATCTGCGTGCTTTGTTTTGGTTTTCAGGGGGTAGCTTTCCCGTAACAAGTGATATAAAAATCACATTATCAATACCTAAAACAATCTCCATAACTGATAATGTTATCAAAGAAAGCCAAGCTTCTGGTCTAGAAAAAAGGGTAATTATATCCATAATTGTGGCTGCAAATATATTAAAAAAAATACCCACATTTGTGCCACATGAGATACGATAAACATATTTTTATTTGCACCAACCAAAAGGCCGAAGGAAAGGCTTGTTGTGGTGAAACAAGAGGAATGGAATTGGTTAACAAATTTAAAGAGGTATTGCGCGATAAAGGCCTACAAGGTAAAGTACGTGCACAACGCTCTGGTTGTTTAGATGCTTGCGGAAATGGACCTGCTTTGGTTATTTACCCTGATGGTACTTATTATGGGCAGGTTACTATTAACGATGTTGAACGGATTGTGGATCAACATATACAAAACAACCAAAAACTTACCGATCTTGAACTTACTTTTTAGTATTGGTTTAAGGGTTTGCCACTAGGCTTAAATAATTGCCATAAATAGCCAAACTCATTATATTTACAACCCATGCAATTTGTATATCCTGTTTTTTTGTGGGCATTAGCTGCTATCAGCATACCCATTATCATACATTTATTTCATTTTAGGCGCTATAAAAAAATAGTGTTTAGCGACATTCGTTTTTTACAGCAATTGCAAGAGCAAAATAAATCTAAACAAAAACTTAAAGATTTATTGGTATTGTTATGTCGTATTTTTGCAGTTTCGGCAATGGTTTTGGCTTTTGCACAACCGTTTATTCCGCTTGGGCAAAATAGTAAAACAGGTGGCAATAATGTAGTAAGTGTATTTATTGATAATAGTTTTAGCATGAATGCTCAAGGCGCTGACGGGGCATTATTTGAAATAGCAAAAAATAAAGCACGCGCCATTGTTAATGCCTACGATAACCATGATAAGTTTCAAGTATTAACCAATGATTTAAGTGGTAGCGAGCAACGTGTGGTTAATAAAACAGAGGCTTTAGCAAGAATTGACATTATTGAACCTACACCTGCTAGTGCCAATATATTGGATATTTGGGCCAAACAAAATACTGCATTTTTAGTTGAAGGAAATAGTTGTTTTCATTCTTATATCATCAGCGATTTTCAGCAAACACAATTTAAAATTAGTGGTATAACGCCTGATAGTAATATTAACTACAACTTTATACCTTTAGAAAATAAGTTGAAGCAAAATATTACTATAGATTCTGTATACATCAACAAGCCATTTATTAAGGCCAATGAACCTATTTCGCTTCAAATAAAACTTACCAATCATGGCAAAACAGAGGTAGAAGGTTTGGTAGTTAAAGTAACTTTAAATAAAGTTCAAAAGGCACTTATAAATGTAAACTTAGCTGCAGAAGAATCATTAGTGGCAGAGGCTAAATTTACACAAAATGGAGATACATGGCAAGAGGGCGAAGCAAGCATAACAGATTACCCGATTACTTTTGATGATAAGTTGTATTTTGCTTTTAAACCAACAACCCAACATTCTATTTTATATTTAGGAAAGGGTACCAATAAATTCATAAATGCAGTTTATGCAAATGATGCCAATTATGCTTTAACACAAAATTCTTTTGGTAATATTAATTACCAATATTTTAATAAATATAATTTAATTATTGTTGATGAACCTACTGAATGGTTTAGCGGATTAAGCAACGAATTGAATAACTACCTTGAGCAAGGTGGGCAAATATTGATTATTCCTTCTTCAGAAAATAGCACTGCAATTAATAATTTTGGAGCTTCCATTGGATTACCTGCATACGCAAACGCTATAAACCAATCTTTAAAAGTTAACTCGGTTAACAGTCAACATATATTGTTTAAGGATGTGTTTAAACAGCGCACGGGTAATACCGATTATCCTATGGTAAGTATTCATTTTCCTTTGCAAAAAGAAAGTAAAACTCGTGGCAAGGCTGTTATAACATTAAATAACGGCAACGATTTACTTTGGCAAACATCGGTAAAAAAAGGAAATGTATACCAGTTAGCAGTTCCTTTAAAAGAAACCTACAGTAACCTACAACAACATAGCTTGTTTGTTCCAATGATGTTAAATATGGCATTGGGTGCAAAAAAAAATAACCCTATTTACTATATTATAAAACAAAACAAACAAGCCTTTTTACCCGCAGATAAAACAATTACACAAAAACTAATTGTAATTAAAGGTGCAAAGCAAGAATTGATTACCGAGTCCACTTTATACCAAGGTCAAAAAGTTATACAAACTGATGCTATTAATAGCCCAGGTTGGTTTAAGGTGACAGAAAAAGGTGGCAGCGATGTGCTTTCCATTTTGGCGTTTAATGACAACCGCACAGAAAGTAGCATGAATTTTTTAAGCGAGGATGCTATTTCTACACAAACCGAAACATTTAATAAAGTAACTGTAAATACTGCTGATGCTCAAGTATTGGGAGCTCAAATAAGCAGTGAGTTGAGTGGTAAACAGTTGTGGCGGTGGTTTATAATCATAACTTTATTGTTTCTTTTTACCGAGATTGCATTGCTAAGATTGTTACGTTAAAAACCACTAAATTATGGAACAATTAACAACCATAAAAGGAACTAACTTTAGTGCTGTTGTTTCAAATAATGGTGCCGAAATTAAAAGCGTTAAACACCAAAACGGAACAGAATTTATGTGGCAGTCTGATGCTGATACTTGGCCAAGAACGGCTCCGGTTTTGTTTCCTATTGTAGGTAAAGTTAAAAACGATTTGTTGCGCGTAAAAGACAAAGTATATACAATTTCGCAGCACGGATTTGCGCGCGATAAGAAGTTTACTTTGATTGAACAAACCGAAAATAAATTAGCATACCAGCTGCTATATAGTGAGGAAACATTACAAAAATTCCCATATGACTTTAAGCTAATACTATCATACCAATGGGTAGGAGATACGTTGATTTGTGGTTACGAAGTGTATAATTTGGGTGTTGAAACCATGTTTTTTAGCATTGGTGCACATCCTGGTTTTTTAATTCCTGATGGCGATTTATCCAATTACGAATTGTTGTTTAATAAATCCGAAATAGCAGAAAGGCATTTGCTTGAAAGTGGTTTATTTAACCACAAAACCCAATTGGTATTAAACAATGAACAAGTGTTGCCTTTAAGCGTTAGTTTATTTGAATTGGATGCTTTGGTGTTCAAGAAAATACAATCAAACCAAGTTATTTTGGTTCATAAAAATAGCAATTACCGCGTTACCATGTGCTTTGATGGTTTTCCTTATTTTGGTGTTTGGACTAAACATGGAACACAGCGCTTTATTTGTTTAGAGCCGTGGTTTGGTCATTCTGATTACATAGAAGGGCATACAGATATAACAAAAAAAGAAGGCATGCTTGCGCTGCCTTCTCATGAGTGTTTTAAAACAAATTATATGCTGGAGTTTAGCGTTTAGTGTTTTTACTTTTTCAATATTTTAAACTCAACCCTACGGTTTAATTGCCTGTCAATATCATTGTTGTTATCGGCAACAGGTTGTGTTTCACCATAACCAATATTAAATAACCTATTTTCTTTAATACCTTTTGCAACTAAGTATTTTTTTACTGCAGCTGCGCGTTTATCGCTTAATAGTTGATTTTCTTCATCGCTACCCACTGCATCGGTATGTCCAGACAGCTCAATAATCATGTTGTTATTTTCTTTCATTAAACTTACCAAACGATTAAGTTCTGGTTTCGATTCTTCTTTTAATACATCACTATATTCATCAAAGAAAATATTATTCAAACGAACTATTTGGCCAGTTTTAATTGGCACCATGGTTAAGTTTTGTTTAATCTCTTTGTATTGGCCTGGTTTGGTTAAATCAATGTTTACAGATACAGGAATGTAACCTGCAGCTCGTGCCGATATGCCATAGTTTTTACCATACGGAAGTATAATTTTAAAGTCACCACTCTTGCTCCAAAAGCTTGTTTTACCAGCCTCGTTACCTGATGGTAATTCTTCATAAATTACTTGTACTTCTAAATGCTCTTTGGTATCTGCACTTAATACCTCTCCGTTAATTAATACAACTGGCTCTGGTTTTGCTTTGGCGTTTAGTTTAATTTGAACAATATCTGCTTTGCCTAGGGTGTTTTTGTATGATACCATATAAGCTAAATCGCCACTTGCAGGTATAGTATAGTAGCCATCCCATTGTTCGGTGTTAATTTGTGGACCTAAGTTTACAGGCTCAGACCAGTTTTGATAAGTATCATCCAATCTTCTTGTTAAATAAATATCGTTTTGTCCGAAGCCGCCTTGGCGGTTGCTACTAAAGTATAAGGTTACCCCATCTGCTGCCATAAATGGAGTAGATTCATCATAAGTAGTATTTATTTTACTACCTAATGATATAGGCTCACTCCACTTTCCGTTTTTGGTAAGTTTAGATACATATAAGTCGTTTAGTTTACCTTCTTCATCTTCACTAAAACTTAACAACAACGTTTTGTTGTCAGGTAATAAAAAAGCAGAAGAATAAAGCCCACGGTTCAATTTGTCTAATTTTTTGATAGCCAACTCATATGGTTCTTGCCATACACCATTACGTTTTTCAATAAAACTAAAACCCACACCCCAATATACCCCATCTTTATAAGAGCCTCCTATTAACATTTTATCTCCTGAGGGACTGATATTGAATAAGGTGTTAAATTGTTGTTTGTTAAATGTTTTACCCAAATTAACTGCTGGTTTCCAACTCCCATTTTCATCTTTTTCACTCATCCAAATGTCTTGTCCTTCTGTTGGGTTTTGATTTTGAGGGTGGCTAGAGCGAACGAAATAAAGATTCTTTCCATCAGCACTAATTACAGGGTTAAGTTCTGCATATGCAGAATTAACAGCATCACTCAAGTTTTTTATCTCATATGTATTTTGAGCTGAAGATTGCTTTGTGCATAGTGCAAATGCAAAAATTAAAGTGGATAGTGTAAAATGTTTTATCACGATTTCAAAAGTTTAAATTTTAAATAATATCTAAAAGGTAGACTGTACCCGATTGCATAAAAACATGTTTTAAATATTGTATTGGGAATTGCTGCAAACCATTCTGCTTATTTTTTAGCTAATTTTATAGGAATTTTTACTGACACATTATCCCAAACCAATATGGTATAAACATAGTTAGAATCTGGTTCAAAACTGATATTTAGCTGCTCAACAATAGTATTGGTTTCTGTTGATGGAACTTGCACACGTAAAATGTCATTTTTCTCATCAGGAGCAGTGGCTCCCCATCTATTATTTTCAGTATTAAAAGCAATGGTCCAAGCTGTTTCATTTGGTATTGCATAGATGGCATATTTGCCTGCAGGTAATTCATTACCATTAATTAATAACGCTGTTTCTGTATTAAATGTGGTGGCCTCATTTGCCCCCATGCGCCAATATTCTCCATAAGATTGTAACGCTCCTGTTTCTTTTGGGCCAAAAATTATCCTTCCTTTTTTAAAAGGTTGGCAATAATTAATAGCTATGTTATATCCGTTTTGATTGTATGTCACAGTAGTGTTAGGGCTATGTTTTTTTGTTGCTGAGCGCAAATAAAATAACACTCCTGTTAGTAGTATAATCACTACTCCTGTTCCAATAAGCAGTTTCTTTTTCATTGTTGTAAAAGTAATAAAGTTATACTTTAATTTTTTGAATTTGTTTTAGCAGTGCTCTTGTTCCTGCAACCAATGAAGGTATTTTGTGGTTTAAAAATGGTTCAACATGCAATTTTAACTCATCTTTTAATTCGGGGTATAGCTTTACCATATTTACCATGGTATACATTGCATAAAACCTAGATGCTGTTGATTTATTGTTGTCCGTTATCGTATCCATACACTCATTAATAACTCGTCCATGAATTTCGATTGGCAGGTTGGTAACCAATGATAATGACCTAAAAACACTACGGTTAAAGGCAACATGTTTAGATCGAGGTAACTCATCTAATAGCCTGTTCCAATAAGGAGCTAAAAGTTTGGGTTGATTTTTTGCTATGTAGCTCAAAGGCCATGAAGCACGTTGTACCATTAACAAATCTTCACCTAACAATAAATCCATTAATTCTTTAAATCGATTTTTGTTGCTGGCTACATAATTTACAATCAGATCTGTGGTGCGTTTGCTATGTTCTCGCTTTAGCGCTTCTTTTATATTAAACACAATGTAAAATTAGGTAGGTTTAGTTATATTTAGTGTAAAAAACCAAAGGTTTATTCTTTATAGTTTATTTGGTTTATTTCTTTTTTAATATTGGTTGCTGTTTGCTGCATTGCAATAAATAATTCTGGTTGAATGGTAGCATACTGGTTGTTGTTTCGTGTAAATTTTATTTCACCAAAAATTAAATCAGGTGTTTGTTGAGTGATAATTTTTTCTAACGATTCGTGTAAAATAAAATATACTGATCTAATCGATCTAATGTCCTCATCAGATAATTGTTCGCCAAGTTTTAACTGATAGGAAAGGGTAGCTAAATAAGAAGACATTTGGTTGTTAAGTACAGTAAATTGAAACACATGGTTTGAATTTTTTTGTTTGCTTTTAGGTTCCGATAACATGCGTTGAAAAGCGGTTGTTAAATCGCTACTTTGTACATAAAGTTCTTTTCTAGCCAACCTATATGCTGATTGCGACAATTGTGTTTCATTACGTTCTGCAATAGATTTTAAGTAGCCCATATTGGCGTTTAATACCTTTTGCATAATATCTTTTAACTGATAAGATTCCCAATTTGGGAACACAAAATAACTTGCCCCAAGTGCTAATCCGGCACCAATTAATGTATCCAATATACGTTCCCAAGCCACAGAAAATTGACTAGCAGTTTCAGTAAAGCTAAACACAATTAATACGTAGGGGGTCATAAACAAAACACTTACTACGTAGTTAATGCGCATAAAACTAAATGCCAAAACCATAAATGTGGTTAAAAAAGCAAAACGAGCACCAATACTTGGAAAGAACTTTAAAATTAACAAGCCAATTAAGCCCCCAATAATGGTTCCTATTACACGCTCATAATTTCGTTTTTTAGTAAGACTAAATCCCGGTTTTAGAATAACTATTATGGATATTAATATCCAATAACTGTATGATGCATTGTAAATGGTTCTGGCAAATACAAACCCTGCCATACAAATAATGGCCATGCGTATAGCATGTCTAAAATGATTTGAATTTAAAGTAAGGTTAGCCTTAAATAAATTCCAATCGATGGTTTGTGGTTGCACGAACTTACGCAACTCTAAACTGCGATCTTTGGGTAATTGTTGTGCTGATAGTTTGTAACCATGAATTCTTTCTATGCGGTTGCTGATGTTGCGTAGATTTATTAAAATACGTTTAAGCACATGCACTTTAATACCTTGTTTTTCCAGTTCATCAACCTTATCTTTTAATGCATTCAGTTTAGGTATAAAATGTTTTGATGCGCTTTTGAATTCATGGTTATGTAGGTTATTACCAATATGCGTAATTTCATCCGACATTTGTTTAATTACGCTTTCAAAATGGGTTAATATTCCTGTGTTTGCGTATGCTTTATGAATATCAATATAGTTGTAATGGGTTGCCATACTTTGCTCGTATAAATCAACCAAATCAATAAAAGTAAGTAATAAGGTTCGTCCTGTAGGGGTCGAATCAACTAGTATTTTGCGTGTTTTGAATAATATCTCACGCACATGTTCTTGGTATTCATTAACAACGGCTTGTTGTGCTATTATTTTTTTGTACTGTTCGTTAATATCAATCTTAGTATCATAAAAACCCGCTTTAAGTTCAATAAATTTGGCTACTTCAAAAATACATTCGCCCAATATTTGCTCTGATGCACGATATGGCATTAGCTTTTGACTGAATAAACTTAGTAAGAAATACCAAACACCTCCAAACATAACCAATAAAGCATAATTCAATGCTTGCACAAAAGTGAGTTGTTGATCTATTCCTAAAATCATTACAGCCAACGCAGAAATACCCATTGCAGCAGCACGCGCACCAAAAACATGCATCATACTTAATAAAAAGCAACTAACACCAATAAATAAAGTGAGTAATACGGTAAACTTTGCAAATAAGGCAGTAAGTAAAGCCATCCCAAAAATTAGGGCTATGGTAATAAGCATGGCATTTCTGCGGTGCTCGTATGGGCCAGGATTATCGGGTATACTAACACACAACGCACCCAATGAAATGGCTATCCCAAGGTTAATGTCTCCCAAGTTGTAAAACAAAACCGATGGCAGAAGTAGACCGAAAGTAATTCGAATACCATCACTAAAATATTGGCTAAATAAAAAGCGCTTTAGTGTTTTACCGCTGGTGGTTATGTTATATTGAATTGATTCGGCTAAAGGATTCATTTAATGGTTCAAAAATAACGGAAAGTTTATGGCAAAAAAAAACATGCCCTGAGGCATGTTTTTTAAACGATAACAATGTTGTAATTATATAACTTTTACGTTAATCGCGCTTAAGCCTCTAGGGCCGTTTTGCGTTTCAAATGTAACCTTGTCGTTTTCGCGAATTTCGCTTTGTAAACCTGATACGTGAACAAAAATGTCTTGTCCGTTTCCGTTACTTGGAGAAATAAATCCAAAGCCTTTCGTTTCGTTGAAAAACTTTACTGTGCCTTCTTGCATTGTAATTTTATTTAATAAATGAAGTTGCAAGATAGGTGTATATTATTGATATGCAATCTTTTTATTTCAACTTTAAAACAAAGTGAGGCTTTATAGGCTTTAACAAGGTAAAATAAATTCACCATGAATAGAAATAACGATATATTAAAATTACTTCCACCTATTTTAGTTGACCAAGAATGTAATCCTTTGTTGATAGAAGAGTTTCAAAATACGGTGTTAAGGCCAATTCTTAAATTTCAACACGAATTGTTATTGTCCTATTTTAAAAATCATTTATCATACAAAAATTTGCCAATAAACGAGCAGGAGCGAAGTGCATACTTACATAATTGCTTTAGCAAAGATGTTAAACTACGTTATTTTTATATTGGTTTAATAGTTGCACTTTTTACAACAGATGAAATTCTTTTTTACAACGAAAATTCTTCAGAAATAAACAAAAGAATATTACAAATGTTAATTCAACGCATAATCAGTGCCTTGTAATCATACAATTTATTGATGTGCTTTCATAGTTTAATTATAAGATGGTTAATATTATGAAATATACAAACCAATTTGGTTAAGGAGTAATTTATATGCATTAAGCCACGAGATTATTTACATGTACCTTACTAAATGTACATTGTTTAGCTCAGGGAGCCTCTTTACAGTATACTTCAGCAATTTTATGGTATATGGTTTCGTTAAATTATGGAATAAAACCGTGCACCAACTTTATCATTTCACCAAAATGCTGGTTAAAGTATACAGAGCTTTTAACAATGTGTCTATAACACACACCTTTTTCATCCATTACGTCTATAATAGATTTAAGTAAATTATCCTTATTTAAGTTTAAGGGCATTATGCTTAATTTTTATTAGATAGGTTATGTGATAGCGATTTACCTTAAAATGATTAGTATGGGTCAACATCGGCAAAAATTATAATCGACTTAAACTCTTTATCATTTATAACCTGCAACAAACATGTAAAAATAAATTGTTTTACTTGCCCTAAGTGTGGCGAGGCTTTATCTAATTTCACTAAAATCTCCTTAATAAATAAGTTTCTTGCTCTACCAATATAAGGACTTTCAGGACCAATTACATTTGCGCCTAAACGCTTAAAGAGCATTTTTTGCAAACTAAAAGCGGCTTTTTCGCAAGTGCTGTAATCTCGGTGTTTTATAATTAGTTTAATTAATCGAGTATGGGGTGGATAACCAAACTTTTCACGGTCTAATATTTCGTTTGCATATAAGTTTTGGTAACGTTGTGCTAAAACTTCTTGCAATACATGGTGGTTTGGTGTGTTTGATTGGATAATAACTTTACCCTGTTGTGCTTTGCGCCCAGCACGTCCACCCACCTGAGTTAACAATTGATATGCTCTTTCGTGTGCTCTAAAATCTGGAAAATAAAGTAGTTGATCAGCATTTATAACACCCACCAAACTCACATTTCCAAAATCAAGACCTTTACTAATCATTTGCGTACCAATTAAAATATCAGCTTCATGTTGTTCAAAGCTTCTGATAATTTGTTCGTGGCCGTTTTTTGATTTACTGGCTTCTAAATCAAGTCTCAATACCCTTGCTTTAGGGAATTGTATTTTAATTTCGTCTTCTATTTTTTCGGTTCCAAAACCTTTAAGGGTTACATGATGCGAACCACACGCTATGCAATTGCTTGGGGGTTTAGTTGTATGTCCACAGTAATGGCACTTCATGCTATCATTGTATTTATGATAGGTTAAGTTGATATCGCAGTTTATACATCTTGGTATCCAATTACAGGTGTTACATTCCATAATTGGGGCATAACCTCTTCTGTTTTGAAATAAAATTATTTGTTCGTTGGCCTTTAAAGCATGCTCAATTGCTTGGTAAAGTAAATTGGTTAAATAACCATGCATGCTTTTTGTGCGTGTATCTTCACTTATGTTACCAATTATCATTTCGGGCAAAAGCACCGAGCCAAAACGATTTTTTAACTCAACTAAACCGTATTTACCCATTCGGGCATTGTGGTAACTTTCAAAGCTTGGTGTTGCAGAACCTAAAAGTGTTTTTGCTTGCCATGTATAAGCTAAAAAAATAGCCGCATCGCGCGCATGGTATCTTGGGGCAGGGTCTTGTTGTTTGTATGATGTTTCGTGTTCTTCATCAACAATAATTAACCCCAGTTCTTTAAATGGCAGGAAAATAGACGAACGTGCGCCAATAATTACAAGTGGTGTTCCCGAATTTACTTTTTGCCAAATTTCTACACGTTCATTTTGATTAAATTTAGAGTGAAATGAAATTGCTTTATCGCCAAAGTATTTTCTTATACGTTGCACAATTTGTGATGTGAGGGCAATTTCGGGTAAAAGAAACAATACTTGTTTGCCTTTATCCAATTGCTCTTCTACTAACTTAACGTATACGTGGGTTTTACCACTAGAAGTTATACCATGCAGCAGTACCACATCTTTTTCGGTAAAATACTTAGTTGTTAACTCGTATGCTTGATTTTGCTCAGGATTTAAGGTAAATGTATCTACAATTTCGTTTGGAATGATAAGCCTATCAATAGCATGTTTGTACTCTTGTAAAATTTGCTTTTTAACCAATGTTTTTAACGCACTTTCACTAAAATCGCCAAATTCAATTAACTGTTTTTTGCTTACTTGTTCGGTTTGATTTTTTAAATGCACAAGAGCCATTAATACATCAAGCTGCTTCGGTGTTTTTTCTAATTTTGCAAATACTTCACTAAGCAACTTTTCATTATTTAAACCATCGGCAAGTTTAATACACGTGATGGTTTTAGGTTTGTATTTTTCTTTAATATCTTCTGTATATACGATAACGCCCTTTGTGTATAATCCTTTTAACACACCAAATACATTTTTAACATCCAGTATTGCACTTATTTCGCTAATACTTAAGTGTGGTGCTACTGTTAATGCTTCGGTAATTAAAAACTCTTTATCGGTAAGCGCAATACTACCTAATTCTGCATCTGGATTAAGCATTACCAGTGTTTCACTTTCTAATTTAAAAGGAGCGGGTAGGGCTGCATTCATCACATCACCAAGCGTGCACAAGTAATAACTACTAATCCAATTCCAAAACCTAAATTGTTGTTCACTAACTATTGGGGAATCGTCTAAAATGGCATGTATGTATTTAGCCTCGTATTCTTGTGGTGGTGTATGTGTAATTTGATATACAATTGCACTGTAAAATTTCTTTTTGCCAAATTGTACTATTACCCTTTTACCAGGGGCTATATCATCAACCATATCGCTTGGAACCCTATAAGTGTATAACTTATGCAGCGGCAATGGAAGTATAATTATGGTAAATGTGGCTAGCTGATCAGTCAATGCAGGTGATATTGAATAATAATGATTATTTAATTTTATAGAGTTCTATTAACTTATTGGCTTTAATGTAATAAGGCTTTTCACCTGAAGATGTTACTTTTTTAAGTTTAAAAAGTGTTAATGTTTTTCCGTGCCATTCCCATGTACAATATTCAATGCCCTTATCACCGCTCATAAGCACTATATCTCCATCGTAAAAGCTTTTGCAATCACCACCAATACAAGTTTCATAATACGTATAATGATTTAAACCAGTTATGTTTCCATTGGTGTAAAACTGAACGGGAATATCATTATTAGCTAATTTATAAATACCTCCAAATATGATTGAATTTACCACGCGTTGGGATGATACAGACGGAAAATTAACATTTGAACTTTCAATTAAACGGTCATCAGGTTTAACATACACATATTGTTCACTATCTATTTTGTAACTAAGGTAATAGGCTTGTTCGTTTATATAAATACTTAAAGGTTTGTTGTTAATGTAATTATCAATAACAATTTGATTTGATGTTTTGTGGTAAAAAGGAAATGTTTGACTTTCGGTATTGTTATACAGGAAGGTGATAGAATCGATGTGACGTTTTAAAATAATTTCCTGCATCTGTTTAGGGCCAGTCTTTTGTATTGAACGGTATTTTTGCACCGTATCTAGGTAATTAATTAACACCCAATTCCCTTCAAAAAAACTATAACGGTATTTATCGTACGAGCAAGCGCACAACATCAACAACAATAAAACTAAGATGGGCATTTTATTCACGGTGCTAAAATAGTTAAATTTAACGTGATTGCCTATTAATTGGCATAAATCAAAACAGATGATTGGTGTTATATTTTAAATAAAACAGTACTTTGCATTATGATTAAAGTACTTTTTGTTTGTTTGGGAAACATCTGCAGATCACCGCTTGCCGAAGGCGTTTTTCGTCAAAAAACAATTGAGCAAGATGTTAGTCATTTATTCCATGTAGACTCTGCCGGAACGGCTTCATACCACATAGGCGCTTTACCTGATGAAAGAAGCAGAGCGGTTGTGTTGAAAAGAGGATTTGAATTAACACATAAAGCACGAGCTTTTAGTGCTACTGATTTTAATGAGTTTAATTACATTATAGCTATGGATAATAACAACCTGAATAATATCAAGCGATTAATGCCCGATGATACAGATAGTAAAGTGTTATTGATGCGTCATTTTGATATGTTGGGAAAAGATGGGGAAGTTCCTGATCCTTATTATGGTGATATGAAAGATTTTGAGCATGTGTATGATATTTTAAATAGAAGTTGTGATGTGATGCTCGGTTATTTAATGGATGAACTAAGCGCTGCTGGAAAATAAATTGAGTACACTTTACTTTTACTCAATAGGTTTGTAGTTGCTTTACTTGATTTTCTGTATTGAATATATATTACCTTTTAACATATTTCTGAGCAAAAAAGTTGTTTGTTATCCTTTAATTTCAGCTATCCATTTGCAGCACATCAGTTAATGATTTGTATCGTAACTAATATCTTTTTTCCGACAATTAACAATTGCAGGTGTAAAACAATACTATTACAAATACATTGGCTTAATACGAATCATGTTACTTCGTGAGTTGTAAAAAATATTCATCAACATGAGTTCATTTAAAGTAAACGGTGGTAATAAATTAAAAGGCGAAATCATTCCGCAAGGAGCTAAAAATGAGGCCTTACAAATTGTATCTGCAGTGCTATTAACAGCCGAAAAAGTTACCATTCAGAATATACCTCAAATACGTGATGTATTAAAACTGATTGAGCTTTTGGGCGAATTAGGGGTTAAGATAGAAAAACTATCAGACGATACTTACACCTTTGAAGCTAAAGATGTAAACCTTGAATATTTACGTAGTGAGGATTTTAAACAAAAAGGTGCCGCATTAAGAGGTTCAATTATGATTATTGGCCCTATGTTGGCGCGTTTCGGTATGGCATACATACCAGAACCGGGTGGCGATAAAATTGGCCGCAGGCCAGTTGATACCCATTTACGTGGTTTTGAAAGTTTAGGCGCAACATTTGAACATTTGCGTGAAGAGCGTTTTTACAAAATAAACGGTCAAAACTTACAAGGAACTTATATCATGCTTGATGAAGCATCTGTTACCGGAACTGCTAACATAGCCATGGCCGCTGCTTTGGCAAAAGGTATTACCCAAATTTACAATGCAGCCTGCGAACCTTATTTGCAGCAATTATGCAAAATGATTAACAGCATGGGTGGTAAAATTAGTGGCATTGGCTCTAATTTATTAACCATCGAGGGTGTTGATTCTTTAAGTGGCTGCACGCATCGCATGTTACCTGATATGATTGAAATAGGTTCATTTATTGGTTTAGCCGCAGCAACACATTCAGAAATATTAATCAAGGATTGCTCAATAGCCAACTTGGGTATCATTCCCAATGTGTTTCGTAAA
This sequence comes from Bacteroidota bacterium, assembly GCA_027482225.1. Classification (GTDB taxonomy): domain Bacteria; phylum Bacteroidota; class Bacteroidia; order UKL13-3; family UKL13-3; genus UBA6183. The sequence continues at coordinate 231,358 of JAIXWD010000007.1, read as the reverse complement.
ATGGGTATAGAGTTGGAGTTTAGAGGCGATGATATTTTTGTGCCATCTCAAGAAAGTTATAAAATACAATCGCTGATAGATGGTAGTATTTTAACCATTAAAGATGGCATATGGCCAGCATTTACACCCGATTTAATTTCTATTGCATTGGTAACCGCAACTCAGGCCAAAGGCAGTGTGCTTATACATCAATGGATGTTTGAAAGCCGTTTGTTCTTTGTTGACAACCTAATTGATATGGGAGCAAAAATCATTTTATGCGATCCGCATAGGGCAGTAGTTATAGGTAGCAATCGCGAAACAAAATTACGTGGCATTACCATGAGCTCACCAGACATCAGGGCAGGTGTATCTATGTTAATAGCTGCTTTGGCAGCTAATGGTACAAGTACCATCAATAATATTGAGCAGATAGATCGCGGTTATCAGTTTATTGATAAACGTTTAAATGCAATTGGTGCCGATATAACACGAATTGATTAATGCCTTTAAATTCTTAAATCAACAACTTTAGTATGATACTAATTTGGTAAAGCGGCATGTACTATTATCATTAATCAAACTTCTTATTATAAAAAATAACCACATTTGGTATAACTTAGCTGCCATGTTTAAATGGCTTTTAATATCTATAGCCTTCTTGGTGTCTGGTTCAGTATCTGCACAGCGTGTTTTACATTTGTCTGATACGTTTCCAATTTTTCAATTGCCAACCACAACGGGTGAAACATACACCAACGATAGCACATTGCAATACCCAACCATTTATGTTTTTTGGGCATCTTGGAGTTTAGCATCATTAGAATTATTGGATGAAATTAAACTACATTACCATGTTATTAACCCTACACGTAGGGGAGTTAAACAAATGTTTATAGATGTAGTTGATATTAGCATTGATACCAAGCCCGATTTACACCGTATAGCAGTGAAACGCGAAGGATGGCCATGGGAACAACACCTAATTGATTATAAAGGATGGGAATCAAGTGTATTAAACAACCTTGGAATTACTAAAATACCTACCTTGATTATAGTTGAAAAAAATAAAAAAATAATTGTAATCGACCCAGATATCAACCAATTGCGCAATACCTTAAGCAATATCAAACTCAATACATCTTTGTCAAATTGACATTTAATATAGTGATGGCAATGTATTTGCCCATTTGCACATGAAAACAAAAATTAAAAATATTTTTAAAGGCATGAATCAAGAGCATACCAACAAAAACGCTATGAATAATAATGAAGAATTAAACGATAACCCTGCACATGATAACGTGGATGGTGAAAATACGTCAGTAAATAACGAGGAAAACACGGCAGAAACGGCAAATGAGTCAGTACGTGATTTTGAAGCCGAATTATTAGAAAAAGACGATAAGTATTTGCGCTTATATGCCGAATTTGAAAACTACAAACGCAGAACTTTAGCCGAGCGTATTGAGTTGTTTAAAACTGCTGGTCAAGAAATTATGTTGGCAATGATTCCTGTTTTAGATGATTTTGAACGTGCCCTAAAAGCTATGGAAAATGCAACAGATGTTGCTTCTGTTAAAGAAGGTATTGACTTAGTAAGCTATAAATTTAAAAACACGTTGGTTGCTAAAGGGTTAAAACCTATGGAAAGTATTGGTCAAGCCTTTAATGCAGATTTGCATGAAGCCATTACCAATATACCTGCCCCAACAGATGACCTGAAAGACAAGGTAATTGATGAAGTGGAAAAAGGATACTACCTAGGCGATAAAGTGATACGCTATGCCAAGGTTGTTGTAGGCGCTTAATATTAACCTTAACCTATTATACACAGTTTAAAAACATAATGTATTGAGCACAATAAACTAAAAAGTTTGTTTCAGTATAAAAAATACAATGGCAAAAAGAGATTATTACGAAATACTAGGCATTAACCGAAACGCAAGCGTTGACGAGATAAAGAAGGCATACCGCCAAATGGCTATCAAGTTTCACCCCGATAAAAATCCTGGTGATAAAGCTGCCGAAGATAAATTTAAAGAGGCTGCTGAGGCATATGAAGTATTAAGCGACCAAAATAAACGCGCCAATTACGATAGATTTGGTCATCAAGGCGCTAGTGCTGCAGGTGGTGGTTATGGCGGAGGCGGCATGAATATGGATGATATTTTTAGCCAATTTGGTGATGTGTTTGGTGATGGTGGTAATCCTTTTGAATCTTTTTTTGGTGGCGGTGGAGGCAGAAGCGGAAGACGCAGCGGTGGAGTTAGAGGTAATAATGTACGCATTAAAGTAAAACTAACTTTAAAAGAAATTGCCGAAGGTGTAGAGAAAAAAGTGAAATTTAACCGTATGGTTACTGCCGATGGGCTTACTTTTAAAACTTGTACAACTTGTAATGGAGCAGGACAGGTGCGTAAGGTAACCCAAACGTTTTTAGGGCAAATGGCTACAACCAGTGTTTGCCATGCTTGTAACGGTGCTGGTAAAACGGTAGATAAACGTCCTAGTGGCGTTGGTGCAGATGGATTGGTAGGGAAAGAAGAAATAGTAAGCATAAACATACCAACTGGTGTTGCAGATGGCATGCAATTAAGCATGAGCGGTAAAGGTAATATGGGGCCAAACGGAGGACCTGCAGGTGATTTAATTATTGTTATTGAAGAAATAGATGATGCAGTTTTAAAACGTGAAGGCAATAATATTATGTATGATTTACATATATCATTTATTGATGCCGCAATTGGCACAAACGTAGAAATTCCAACTGTTGACGGTAAAGTGAAACTTAAAATTGATGCAGGAACACAGGGAGGTAAAATATTGCGTTTACGAGGTAAAGGCATACCCGAATTAAACTCACACCACAGAGGCGATCAATTGGTTCATGTCAATATTTGGACACCGCAAAAGCTAACTTCTGATGAAAAGGAAATGTTAGAAAAGTTAAGAGATGCAGATAATTTTAAACCTCATCCGGGTAAAAACGATAAAAGCTTTTTCGATAAAATGAGGGAATATTTCCAATAAATAAAAAAGCCCGCGGTTTTAACCGCGGGCTTTTTTATTTATTACATGTTGCAATTTACATTGCTGCGTACTTCTTTATTTGTTCATCTAAAATATATTCATTGCCTTCTACATATCCTTCATGCTTCCAAACAATATTTCCTTTTTTATCTAACAATATGGTGTAAGGTACGTTGTTTACATTTAATGCACGTTTTAAATCTTCGTTAACATCAAGTAAAACATCAAAATCCCATGCTTGTCCATCAACATAAGGTTTTACTTTTAATACATTTTTTGCATTATCAATAGATACCGCAACTAAGTTTACATTATACTTTTCTTTCCACGATTCTAATAAATTATCATTAATGTTGGTTAATTCCTTTTTACAAGGGGTGCACCATGTTGCCCAAAAATTAATAACAGTAATTTGTCCTGTTTTAGCATAGTCTGCAACATTTTTGTTTTTACCATTCACATCTTTTAAAGTAATGTTGGGTAAAGTTTGCGGTGCTTCTGCAAATACCGTTACAAATAGTATTAACGATAAGGCAAGTAAATTACGTTTCATAATGATTTAAAGTTTAATTGATGTTGTAAATGTATAAAAAATCATGATAAATAAAACATACATCGTGCCAAATCATTGTTAACAACGATTTATGTGGGTTATCCTCAAAGCAAATATATTTGATGCTACATATTTTTAGGTAAAGCTATGATTAAAGTAGGCATATTTTTTGGCGGATCTTCTCGTGAGCGTGAGGTGAGTTTTGCAGGCGGACGCACCGTGTACGATAATTTAGATAAAAACCTGTTTGAAGCAGTTCCCATTTTTGTGGATAGCTTTAACAACTTCATACTTCTTAATTGGGAGTTTATATATAAAGGGAGTATCCGTGATTTTTACCCAACGGTAAGTGCTTTGCAACACCAAAAAAAGCCAATTCAGATTTATGCCGAAAGTTTGCCAGAAGCACATCACGACAATGGGAGAAAAATTGCCGCACAACTTGGTAAAATACTGAAGCCTGAAGAGTTGGGTCAGTATATGGATTTTGCCTTTTTAGCTTTACATGGTATGTATGGCGAAGACGGTACCATACAAGGTTTGTTAGAATGGTACGATATTCCTTACACCGGTTCGGGTATTATGCCAAGTGCTATTGGTATGCACAAAAAAACACAGAAAACCATGTTGCAACATGCTGGTTTTAACAGCCCTAAATTTTTAGATATTACCAAACAAAATTGGCAAACTGCAGATAGAAAAAAAATACTGGCCGATGTTAAAAAGCAAGTGGGTTTACCTTTTGTAATTAAACCTGCTAATCAAGGTTCATCAGTGGGGGTAAGCGTAATTACCGAATCCAATTTGCACAATTTTGAACTTGCTGTTGATGCTTCTTTCTTTATTCAAACACTAGAAAAAAAGGATTGGGTAGGTTTATCGGAGGTTGAAAAATTGGCGTTGTTGCAAAAAATAGCTGATGTAAAGGAAGGCATTTCTTTTCCATTATTAGCAGAGGGTAAATTGGTTTATAACCCCGATCAGTTGTATGTGTTATTGGATAAACACTTCACTAAAAAATCAACCCTAAAACTAGAAAGTATATACAGTGAAACAGAATGTTTAATTGAAGGTTTTATTAAAGGCCGCGAGTTTAGTTGTATAGTAATTAAGGATGAAAACGGCCATGCAATAGCCTTGCCACCAACCGAAATAGTAAAGGGAACAGAGGTTTACGATTACCGCAGCAAATACTTGCCAGGCTTATCGCGCAAAGTAACTCCTATAGATATTGCCGAAAAGCAAGTACAAAAAATACGTAAAGAATGTGTGCGTTTGTTTGAGTTTTTTAAATTTAATACCTACGCCCGTATTGATGGATTTATTACCGCTAAAAACGAAATATTTTTAAACGACCCGAATACCACTTCGGGTATGATGCCTTCATCATTTTTCTTTCATCAAGCGGCTGAAATTGGATTAAACCCTTCGCAATTTTTAACTTACATCATACGTACTTCATTGGCAGAAAGGGTTGCTAATAGTCCTGTTCATTTTCATTACCAACAGTTGTTAAATGGATTAGATACTGCCATTAAAGCCAATAAAAAACAACAGCAACAAAAGAAACGTGTGGCTGTATTTATGGGTGGTTACAGTACAGAGCGCCATATTAGTGTAGAAAGCGGACGAAACATTTACGAGAAATTAGCATCAAGTAGCAAATACCAACCATTTCCTGTTTTTGTAACAGGTGATGAAAAAGCACATACGCTACATGTTATTCCTATTAACGTTATGCTAAAAGATAATGCAGATGATATACGCGAAAAAGTATTTGATTTTAAATGTGCGGCAGTGGTCGAAAAAATAATTGTGGAGTGTAAATCTATTATAGAAAAATACGGCAGTTCGAAAAATTTGTTTGCACCTAAACAAATTAATTACAAGCAATTGGCTAAAATGGCCGATACCGTATTTATTGCTCTGCATGGCCGACCAGGTGAGGATGGAACGGTGCAAAAGGAACTAAACAAATTACGCATACCTTACAATGGTTCTGGTGTTGAAAGTTCGCAAGTTACCATCAATAAATTTGAAACAAATAAGTTGCTACGTGCCAAAGGATTTAATGTGGCCGAACATATGTTGGTTTTTGATACCGATTGGAAAAAAGACAGCAACAAGTTAATTGCAGCGATAGAAAAAATTGGTTATCCGCTTATTGCAAAACCTGCAGATGATGGATGTAGCAGTGCTGTTAAAAAAATAAAAAACCGTGCAGAGCTCGTTCATTATGCCGAAGGTGTGTTTAGAAGCACCGTAAATATAAAGCCTGAATTGGCCAAGAAATTAGGGTTAAAACCTAAAGAGGAGTTTCCTAAAAAGAATTATTTTTTGGTGGAAGGTTTTATTGATAGGAACAATTCAGCACATTTTTTAGAAATAACGGGAGGGATGCTTACTTCTTATGATGCCAAAGGTAAATTGGTATACGAGTCGTTTGAGCCAAGCGAGGCATTGGCCGAAGGTGAAATATTGAGTTTAGAAGAGAAGTTTTTGGCTGGACAAGGACAAAATATTACGCCTGCGCGCTACCATAAAAACGAAAAAACACGTTTGGCTATTAGTAAACAAGTACAACAAGTTTTGGTTGAAGGTGCACAAGCTTTAAATGTTCAAGGTTATTGTCGTATTGATGCCTTTGTACGTATTGATAAAAAGAATATACCCGAAGTTGTTTTTATTGAGGTTAATTCACTGCCTGGTATGACTCCCGCTACGGCTATTTTTCATCAATGTGCCTTAAATGGGTATAAACCTTACGAATTTATTGATGCCATTTTAGAATTTGGTGCAGCACGCACTGCAAAAGGATTGTAGTATTAATGATACATTGTATTAGAACAAATGCTACCCATGCTGATTATAAGAAATTGGTAACCGAATTAGATGCAGAATTACGCATTCGTGATGGTGACGAGTCGGAGTTTTACGAGCAGTTTAATAAATCTGATTCGGTAAAATATGCGGTAGTGATTTATCAGAACGAAATACCTGTTGGTTGTGGTGCATTACGCCCATATGCTGAAGATAAGATTGAAGTAAAACGCATGTATGTGCCCTTGGAATACCGAAGTAAAGGCTTGGCCACTTTGGTGGTAAACGAGCTAGAGAAATGGGCTATGGAGTTAGGATTTTATAATCTGATTTTAGAAACAGGAATTCGCCAACCAGAAGCTATTCATTTGTATACCAAAAACGGTTACCATATTATTCCCAATTACGGACAATACCATGGTGTAACCAGCAGTGTTTGTTTTGCAAAACATTTAAAGTAAAGCAAGATTTTATAATAAAAAAAGCCCCGCAGCATTATGCTGCGGGGCTTTTTTGTTCAATTTTGTAAGTATTAACCTTTAATAATTAATTTTTGGCCCGAGTTTATGCGGTTGCCTTTTATCTTATTCCAACGTTTTAAATCTGTTTCACTTACGTTAAATTTATTGGCTAATTTACCAAGAGAGTCACCACGTTTTACAGTAATGGTTCTGCTATTGGTTGTTTTTTTCTTATTGTTTGAGTTAGTAGCGAGTTGTTGTTTTTTTTCTATTGCAATTTGACGGTTCATGGCCAACAATTGCTCGTTACTATTTTGCTTGAAACTAGTATCGTTAATAGAAGCAAATTTAACAGCTTTATTGTATGGCACAGTTAACGTAACTTTATCTATACCAAACGGAACAACAGATCTTCTTAAAGCAGGATTATAAGCCAAAAGTTCATCTAAGGTCATTTCTAAACTATTGGCCAGTAAACTTAAGTTGTATGATGCATCAACATGAATGGTATCAGTATGAAACTCGATATTCATGTTTTCTGCAGGGTATAGGTTGTGCTCTGATGCGTAATTCATCATGTAAGCGGCAGCAATAAATGCAGGCACATAACCACGGGTTTCGCCAGGCAAATATTTTTGAACGGCCCAAAAGTTTTTAACACCTCCAGCTTTTCTAATGGCTTTGTTTACATTACCAGGCCCACAATTGTATGAGGCAATTACCAATAACCAATCTCCATAAATGCGGTAAGAATTACGCAAATATTTAATAGCAGCTTCGGTCGATTTTTGAACATCCCTGCGCTCATCATAAATTGACGTAGTTCTTAAGCCATACATACGGCCTGTTGGTGCCATAAACTGCCACATACCCGCTGCACCTACTGGTGAAGTAGCCATAGGGTTTAAAGCAGATTCGATTACAGCCAAGTACTTTAACTCCAGAGGCATATTAGCCCTATCCAATGCCTCTTCAAACATGGGGAAGTAGTATTTACTCCATGCCAATATTTTTGATGATAGGTTGCGCTTGCGAATGGTGTATAGGTTAATATAAGGTTTTACGTATTCGTTAAAAGGCAAGGGTATTTCAGATTCAAGTAATGATAGGCGGTATGCCATAACCGAGTCGGCATAAACTGGCACATCATTGTCTTCAAAACCGTAAATATTTAAATCGCCTTGGCTAACCACAGGGTATAATTTGTTACGTAACTTAATGGTATTGGTATCAACCAACGCCAAAGTCTCGTCATCAGCGCTCGATCCAATAAGTTGCGAGAACGCATCAGAAGCGGTAAAAATTAGTGTTCCTGTAAGTAGGTAAGTTAAAATTTTATTCATTTAATCATGTTGTCAACAGCATGTTACACTGTTGCATAATAAACAAATATACTTTTTTTTACATAGAATGTCTAATACAGCTTGTTCATTTTATACAGAATGCCATTTAAATGCCTTATTTATTGGGCATCTTGGCTAAAATGGCTAGTCTTTAACAACCTCAATTAATTATTACCTAGCAAAAGGCGCGGTTTCTTGGGTTGCAAAATCGCCTGCTAAGTATTTATAGTGTGCAGCCATAGCTATCATACCAGCGTTATCTGTGCAATACTGAAAATCCGGAATAAATGTTTTCCAGCCGCGTTTTTTACCTTCGTTTTCCAAAGCCAATCGCAAAGCGCTATTTGCCGAAACACCTCCTGCTAAAGCCACTTGTTTAATGGTTGTTTGTTTGGCTGCCAAAATAAGCTTCTTCATTAATTGTTTAATAATGGCGTGCTGTATACTGGCACAAATATCATTTAGGTTTTCATTAATAAAGTTAGGATTTAGTGCAATTTGTTTCTGAATAAAATACAAAAACGAAGTTTTTAAACCACTAAAACTGTAATCTAAGTTGGGCATATTAGAAATAGGGAAATCATAGGCCAAGGGATTTCCTCCTTTTGCATATTGATCAATTAATGGCCCACCTGGATATGGCAACCCCAGTATTTTTGCCGCTTTATCAAAAGCTTCTCCTGCTGCATCATCTATGGTTTTACCAATAACTTCATGTTCAAAGTAATTGGTTAATTTAACCAATTGGGTATGGCCACCACTTACCGTTAAGCATAAAAAAGGAAACTCAGGTTTAGGGTCATCAATAAAATGAGCCAAAATATGAGCTTGCATATGATGCACTGTAATTAAAGGTATATTTAAACTTAATGCTAATCCTTTTGCAAATGAGCAACCTACCATTAAAGAACCTATTAAACCTGGTCCTGCAGTAAACGCAACTGCACTTAATTGGGCAGGGGATATGCCTGCTTTTTTTAATGCCACATCAACCAAAGGTAGTATGTTTTGCTGGTGTGCACGCGAGGCTAATTCGGGCACAACGCCTCCATAATGTTCATGCACTTGTTGGCCTGCAACAAGATTACTTAATACTTTTCCATTATTTATTACTGCAACTGATGTATCATCGCATGATGACTCAATGGCTAATATGGTAATATTTGTTTGGTTCAAAATTTGTAATGCTTATTTTTGCTAACATACCCTTTTGCGTACTTTAAAATACATATCTGTAACCCTGCTGCTTTTGCTCATGCTTTTGCTTGGTGCTACTTATGCATTATTCCATAGCAATTCATTTCAAAATTGGTTAACAGGTAAATTAGGTAATTATTTAAGCACGCAATTTAAAACTAAAATTAGTATTGGGCACATTAACTACAAACCTTTACAAACTTTTGAGTTGGAGCAAGTGTTTTTTGGCGACAATAAAAACGATACGTTGTTTTATGTAGGAAAACTTAATTTCGAATTGGCAGGGTTTAAATTGGATTCATCGCAGTTTAGATTAAGTAATGTAAAAGTGAGTAATGCCTATTGTAATTTAAAAGTATACGAAGACAGCACCTTTAACATTGATGTGCTTTTTAATATTCTAGATCCTAACGATACCATACCAAGCGTAGGGCCTCCTTTTACGCTTCATTTTGATCATCTTACACTCGAAAATGCTCGCTTTAGGTTTGTAAATAAAATAGATACTTCAACTTGGGGTATAGCATTCGCCCCTAACAACCAATATTTTTATAATGTTAATGCAAGTGCAGATGATTTTTATATCATTGAAGATTCTCTACATTTTGTTATTAAACACCTTGATTTGAAAGAGCGTTCTGGCTTCAAAGCAAATCACATTCATACCATTGCCACCATATCGCAAAGCTGCATGTTGTTTGATAGCTTGTTGCTTCGCACACCATATACCACAGCTGGTAATTTCTTTGGTATGAAGTATAAGGATTACGATGCATTTGGAAATTTTTATGATGATGTAAAATTGGATATTAAACTCAACCCATCGGTGGTTGATTTAAAAGATGTGGCCTTTTTTGCCGATGCATTCGCCAATTTTCCTTATAAATTTAAACTAAAAGGTACTGCAGACGGTACGGTGAGTAATTTAAGTTTAAATAACTTAGATGTTAGGTTTGGACAAGCAGGTGTTTTTAAAGGATCGGCTGATTTAAACGGAATGCCCGATATGGAAAACACATTTATATCGGCTGATGTAAAACAAATTTTAGTAACAAAAAACGATTTAGAATACTTGGCACAAATGCCATTAGCCATTGAGCTAGCTAGGCTTGGCCTTATTCAGTTTAAGGGACATTACGCTGGGTTTTACAAAGACTTTGTTGCTTACGGTAATTTTAAAACAGCATTGGGTGAATTTTCAACCGATTTAAACATGAAAATTGGTGAAGAGGAAGAAGATTATGCTTATTCGGGTAAGATAGATTTACGCGATTTTAATTTAGGTGTATTACTAAACCAAAATTTGATGGGTAAATTTAGTGCCGTTACCAATATATCTGGTAAAGGTTTTGATTTTAAAACCATGACAACAGCCTTTAATGCTGATGTAACCTATTTTGATTTTTATGGTTATCAATACCAAAATTTAACTTTGGCAGGTAATTTAAATAGCCAATTGTTATCGGCCGAGTTGTTGGTAAATGACGCAAATTTAAATTTACGTTTTAGTGGTGATATAGACTTAACTGAAGATATAACCCAATATAATTTTGATGCAAAAATTAGACATGCCAACCTTCAACCCCTTGGTTTTGATACAGCAGACTTAACCGTTAATGCAGATGCGGATATAAATTTTGCCTATAAAGATTTAGATCGAAACAAAGGACAAATAAACATAACAGATTTAAGCATTGCTAAAAATGAAGACCTTTATGGAATTAGGCAAATCTTTATAAACGCGGTAAACAAAAACGGCAAACGTTCTTTGCAACTTAAAACAGATAATATTGATGCAGAAATTAAAGGGGTGTTTAACTTATTAGAATTAGGCCATGCAAAAGATTTAGCTCTTCATCAACTAATTCCTGAGTATTTTAAAAAGCCTGCTGTAAATGCAAGGCAAAAAGAAAATTTTGAGGTGTCGCTGCAAATAAAAACACTGTACCCTTTTAATGAACTTTACTTTCCTGAAATAGAGTTGCGTAATACTCAATTTAAAGGAGCATTTAATGAAAATAATCAACAGTGGTATGCAAATGCCAATTTTGGTAGTTTACGCTACGGCAAAACAAATATACTAGGCATCACCCTAAAGCATACTAAAAATGCTGGTGAAGGGGCAGAAATTATAACCTCTTTTAACCGCTTGTTAGTAAACGATACCATTTACGCAAAAGATGCTGCAATAAAAATAACGCAGCATAAAAATACGGCTGAAATTAACTTAATTGTAAAAGACAGCAACAGTTTATTTACTACTAATACATTGGCCAATGTAACATTTACCGATGGTAAAATAAACATGGTTTTTGATTACAGTAAGTTTAAATTTAGATCGGGCGATTTTGTGTTGCGAAAAGGAAGCTCAATTTGTTACAGTGATGTTGGACTAGATTTTACTGGGTTTTACCTTACACGTAACACCACCGAAACCATTCTTATAAATGGTGCTTATGGTTTCAACTCAACCCATAATATGTTTGTTGATGCATCAAACATTCGTTTAAATTTAATTAATGATTTAATTCCACAACTTACCATTAAAACAGATGGATTATTAAATGGTAATGTGACTATATCTACCAAAAATAGTGGATTGGTAATTGGTGGAGATGCAACGCTAACTGAACTTTCATTAGATAATGATACCCTTGGCGACTTTAGGCTATTAAGCACTTATTCCGATGATCAAAATCGCTTGATGGCATTTATAAAATCTGTTAAAGGGAAATTACGTAACTTAGAAATAGGCGGCTACTATGATTTAAGTCGTAAAAATGATGCGTTAAATTTTACCATCAATATTGATGAGTCAGATATTACCTCATTTCAGGCATTTGTTAAAGATTACATTAAAATTTTAAGCGGAAATATTCGCGTTAGTGGCCAGCTTTCTGGAAGTATTGAAAAACCAGAATTTGATTGTAATGTTGATTTTATGGGTGTAACAATGATGGTAGATTACCTTAAAACCATCTATTCTTTTAGCACATCTGTAAACATTAATGAACAACAATTTACCATCAACCCAACCGAAATTAGGGATATAAACGACCATAGGGGAACTTTATCAGGGGTAATTACACACAACAGTTTTTCTAATTTTAATACCAACCTTGTTTTTGCCAACTTAAAAGATTTTCAGTTGCTAAATACTGGATCAAAAGATAACGATTTGTTTTATGGTAAAGCTTATGCTGATGGTAGTTTAACCCTTAAAGGCCCCTTTAATGATTTGTTGTTGGATGCAAAATTTACAGGTAAACAAGGTACTGTTATTAACATACCGCTTAGTACCAGTTATGGTGATGGTGAAGATGGTTTGATACACTTTATAAGTAAAGATACAACTCCCGCAAATACAGATTACAAACGCTCTGGAACACTGAGTGGTTTTGCAATAAATTGTTTGCTGCATGTAACCAAGGAATCAGAAATTAATATTGTTCTTGATGAACAACAAGGGGATAAAATAAGGGGCAGGGGTAATGGCGATATCAAACTTGAACTTACCCGCAGTGGCCAGTTTAATATGTTTGGTGAAGTTGAGGTGGCTGAAGGTGATTATAAATTTACTGCCATGAACCTGTTTACTAAGAAATTTACACTTAAGCCAGGTGGTAAAATTAGTTGGACAGGAGACCCAATAGCTGGACAAATGAATATAGTTGGTGCCTACAATGTGCGTACAACCGTTGCTGATATTGTAGCTGGAGCTACTAACGATGAAAGAGAATCACTAAAACAACAACGTATTCCTGTAGAGTGTTTGCTATATGTTAAAGGTAGTTTGCTTAGTCCTGATATTAAATTTGATATGAATATATCGGATGTGAGCGGCTCTTTACCTGGCAATACCGTATCTGAATTACAAAATACATTAAGGGTTTGGAGAAACGAAAACGACTTAATGACGCAACAAGTAATAAGCCTAATGTTGTTTGGTCGATTTACACCAACAAACGTTCAAAATTCAACGGGGCCAACAAATTTATCGGCAGGTGTAAACAATACACTAAGCGGATTTGTATCAGCACAAGCAACCAATTTTATACAGCAACTTATTCCTGGTTTAGATGTAAATGTTGATTATCACACAGGAAATGAAAGTGTGCGCGGTCGTACCATTGTATCGGCATCAAAACGTATTTTAGATAACCGATTAGAGATACAAGCCAGTATTGATCCAATTAATACGTATCAAAACTTTTTAACCCAATATAACTTTACACGCGTTGGAAACCTTAAAGCCAAAGCTTTTTCACGTGCACAACTAGATCCAATTTATAACAGAAATATCAATACAAACGGTGTGGGTTTATACTACCGTAAAGAGTTTGATAGTTTTAGTAACTTGTTTACCACTAAAAACAAAAAGGGAAATAATGTGGTGCAATAATAAATACGTCCTAAATTTTATTAAAATTAAATGCTTAATTATCCTAATGGTATTAAGAAAATAAATACAAATAACATGAGTAAAGCAGGAATTCCATCGGTAAACTTAACCGACTTTATTAATGGCGATGCCCAACAGAAAAATGCATTTGTGCAAGAATTGGGTAAAGCATACGAAGACATAGGTTTTGTTGCCGTAAAAGGGCATTTTTTAAGTGATGAATTAAGTAATAATTTATACGAACAAGTAAAGCAGTTTTATGCTTTAAGCAACGATAAAAAAGAAGCTTATGAAGTACCCGGATTAGCTGGCCAACGGGGATATACTAGCTTTGGAAAAGAGCATGCAAAAGGCAGAACTGAAGGCGATTTAAAAGAGTTTTGGCAATTTGGGCAGTGGGTTGAAGATGGTGATGTTATTAAGGCGGAGTACCCTGATAATGTTTCGGTAAATGAACTTCCACAGTTTAACGTTTTGGGCAAGGAAGCATACAAACGTTTAGAAGAAACAGGTAAACACATGTTACGTGCCATTGCCTTTTATTTAAACTTAGACGAATTTTATTTTGACAATAACATTCACAACGGCAACAGCATTTTAAGGGCCATACATTACCCGCCAATAGAAAACGAACCAAAGAGTGCCGTACGTGCAGCAGAGCACGAAGACATTAATTTAATAACGCTATTGATGGGTGCATCTGCTGAAGGTTTAGAGGTATTAAACAAGCAAAACGAATGGGTTGCCATTACAGCATTGCCTGATCAGTTGGTGGTAAATGTGGGCGATATGTTGCAACGTTTAACCAACAATAAATTAAAATCAACCACGCACCGCGTAGTTAATCCACCAAGCGAAAAATGGGGAACCTCGCGATACAGCATTCCTTTTTTCTTGCACCCTAAAAGCAGCATGAAATTAGATTGTTTAACAAGCTGCGTTACCAACGAAAATCCATTGCAATACAAGCCAATACTTGCAGGCGAGTATTTAGATGAACGTTTAAGAGAAATAGGACTAAAGAAATAATTTGTTACATATTACATATAGCCTCCAATTTAATAATTGGGGGCTTTTTGTTTTAATTGGATTGTGATTCATCGGGCATAAAAAAAAGCGACCCCGATTTCTCGAGGCCACTTTAAATGTTTTCATCCCGATATAAAACCTAGTGTATTTTTAATAATTATTAACTTAAGTGCTAAAATCATTTTTAAATAATGTATCAAAATTTGTAGTTGGTATAAGTACCAATGGCATTTTTTGTTTTATACGAACTTAATTTTAGTTACTTTTGGTATATGGATAAAACGAATAACGTGGTTAACGAGCTTTTATTTCCATATAACAGTATTAGACCTGCAACTTTCCAAAGTTTGGAAGACGAGGATAGGGAATACTCATTAAGTCATACACCCGAGCAGCGCATGCGCTACATGCATTTGCTAACATTAAATGCATACGGAGCACATACTGCTTTTGTTTCCAATATAGAACCTATTATATACCCTGGGTAATGGATATATTTTTCGAACCACATCGTAAAATGCTTCGCATTCTTCGCGAGTTTGATGTCGACTTTATTTTAGTCATAAGTTGGTCATTGGTTTTTACAAACATGTAATACAGTTGTTTATAAATGGCTTTTTATTTTATACCAATTACTTTGTTGTTATTCAACCCTCAAAAAATAAACCATATTACCAATGCTGTTTTTAAGTTAGTAGCATAAATAGCATTGATTAACAGCTAAATACAAATTGCCAACAACTTTTAATAAAGTGTGGATTATTGCGCACGCGTTTGCTGTAATTTCACAACCTTGATAAAGTGCGTAGTGTTATGGCAGAAAAAGAAAAAGTAATTTATGATGAGAGCAGTATACGCTCGCTCGATTGGCGCGAACACATTCGCCTTCGTCCGGGTATGTATATTGGTAAGTTAGGTGATGGATCTTCGCCTGATGATGGTATTTATATTTTATTAAAAGAGGTGCTCGATAATTGTATCGATGAACACACCATGGGTCACGGTAAAACGGTAGACATTAAAGTTTCTGAAGATGGTAAAGTGTTTGTTCGTGATTACGGCAGGGGCATACCTTTGGGTAAGTTGGTTGATGT
Organism: Bacteroidota bacterium; assembly: GCA_027482225.1. Classification (GTDB taxonomy): domain Bacteria; phylum Bacteroidota; class Bacteroidia; order UKL13-3; family UKL13-3; genus UBA6183. The sequence continues at coordinate 215,447 of JAIXWD010000007.1, read as the reverse complement.
GGTTAGTAAAATCAATACTGGTGGTAAATACGATAGCAAGGCTTTTCAAAAATCTGTTGGATTAAATGGTGTGGGAACAAAGGCTGTTAATGCCTTATCAAACCAATTTAAAGTACAAGCATTTCGCGATGGCCAAAGTAAAATAGCTGAGTTTAGCAAAGGCGAGTTAATTAAAGAACATAAACAAACCGAAAGTTTGGAGCCAAATGGTACAGCCGTATATTTTACACCCGATGATACCATTTTTAAAAACTACCATTATATACCAGAGTATATAGAAAACATGCTTTGGAACTACGCGTTTTTAAATAGTGGCCTAACCATTATTTATAACGATAAAAAGTTTTACAGTAAAGATGGATTATTGGATTTGCTTAAACGTAAAACCAATGAAGAAAATATCCGTTATCCAATTATACACTTAAAAGGAGAAGACATAGAAGTAGCCATTACCCACGAAAATCAGTATGGTGAGGAGTATTACAGCTTTGTAAACGGACAACACACCACGCAAGGTGGTACACACTTATTAGCTTTTCGTGAGGCATTTGCCAAAGTAGTAAGAGAGTTTTATAAAAAAGAGTTTGATTTGGCCGACATACGTGCCAGCATTGTTGCGGCAGTTAGTGTTCGTGTTCAAGAACCTGTGTTTGAGAGTCAAACCAAAACTAAACTAGGATCGGCTAACGTGGCACACGATGGGCCAACCATGAAAAACTTTGTTACCGATTTCCTAAAAAAATCGTTAGATGATTTCTTGCATAAAAACCCAACAGTGGCTGAAGCCTTGTTAAAACGTATTATGCAAAGTGAACGCGAGCGCAAGGATATGGCTGGTATTAAAAAGTTGGCCAACGAGCGTGCTAAAAAAGCATCTTTACACAATAAAAAATTACGAGATTGTCGTTTTCATTATGAAGATGAGAAACAAGAAAAGCGATATGATACTACTTTGTTTATTACCGAGGGTGATAGTGCCAGCGGTAGTATTACTAAAAGTAGGGATGTAGAAACACAAGCCGTATTTAGTTTACGTGGTAAACCTTTAAATTGTTATGGGCTTACCAAAAAAGTAGTTTACGAAAACGAGGAATTTAACCTTTTACAGCACGCCTTAAATATTGAAGAAGGTTTAGATGGTTTGCGCTACAACCGCATTGTTATTGCAACAGATGCGGATGTGGATGGCATGCACATTAGGTTATTAATGCTTACTTTCTTTTTACAGTTTTTCCCTGATTTGGTTAAAAATGGCCACTTGTATATTTTAGAAACTCCGTTGTTCCGTGTGCGAAACAAGCAGCATACACATTATTGTTATAGTGAAGACGAAAAACAAAAAGCCATACAAAAATTAGGTGGTAAACCAGAAATTACACGATTTAAGGGTTTGGGTGAAATTTCTCCGCAAGAGTTTGGTTTGTTTATTGGTGATGAAATAAAACTTCAGCCTGTAATATTGAAGCAAGATGTTACCATTAAAAGTTTGTTAGAATACTACATGGGCAAAAATACCATAGACAGACAGAACTTTATTATCGATAATTTACGTGTTGAGAAGGATATGATGATTGAAAAAGAAGTGGCTTAATTATAGGGGTTTGAGGTTAGAGTTAAGACAAAGCCACTCCGAGATGAATATACAAACCGAAGCGTTAGTATTTCCAGCGCAGCAAAGGTTGAGGTGGATTGAAAGATAAATTCCCAACTTTAAGTAAAGCTATTTTTGGCTGAAGATGTTTTAAGATAGAAGTTATAGGCTTGTAGTTGGAAAACTATCAACTAGTAACCAATTAACCAATAACTAGAAAATAAAAAAGATGAGTGACGAGATTTTAGAAAATAACGAAAAATATAACCAAGAGCAAAATCACGCTACAGGACATGTTATACCTGTTACTGGATTATATGAAAATTGGTTTTTAGATTATGCATCGTATGTAATTTTAGAGCGCGCAGTACCTGCAATGGAAGACGGTTTAAAACCCGTACAGCGTAGGATATTACATGCCATGAATGAAATTGAAGATGGTCGTTTTAATAAAGTGGCTAATGTAATTGGTCAAACCATGCAGTTTCACCCACACGGTGATGCGGCAATAGGTGATGCATTGGTTGGTTTAGGTCAGAAAGAATTACTTTTTGAAATGCAGGGAAATTGGGGCGATGTGCGCACAGGAGATTCAGCTGCCGCCTCTCGATACATAGAAGTGCGCTTAAGCAAGTTTGCACTTGATGTAGCATTTAATGCTCAAACCACCAATTGGCAATTATCTTATGATGGTCGTAAAAAAGAACCTATAGCTTTACCAATGAAATTCCCTTTGCTATTGGCACAAGGTGTAGAAGGTATTGCAGTTGGTTTAGCAACTAAAATATTGCCTCATAACTTTTGCGAAATATTAAAGGCTGCCATTGATTGTACAAAAGGTAAAAGTTTTGATTTGTATCCTGATTTTATTACTGGTGGCACTGTAGATGTGACCAACTATAATGGCGGTGGTAAAGGCGGAAAAGTACGTATTCGTGCTAAAATAGAGGAGTTAGATAAGAAGACGTTATTAATTAAAGAAATTCCATACTCTACCACAACAGGTGGTTTAATAGACAGTATTTTAAAGGCCAACGATACAGGTAAAATTAAAATTAAAAAGGTAATTGATAATACCGCTAAGGATGTTGAAATTGAAATACAATTGGCTCCAGGTGTTTCGCCAGATATTACCATAGATGCGTTGTATGCCTTTACCGATTGCGAAATAAGCATATCGCCAAATGCTTGTGTGGTATATCAAGATAAACCCGTATTTACCGAGGTAAGTCAGTTATTGCGTGTTTCTGTTGAGCTAACAAGAGAGTTGTTAAAACGTGAGTTAGAGATTAGAAAACGTGAGTTACAAGAACAATACTTATTTGCATCGTTAGAGAAGTTGTTTATTAAAGATGAGATGTACATCGACTTTAAAAAGTATGCCGACAAGGAGAATTTGTTTTTATACTTAGATGAACGTTTTAAGAAATACAAAAAACAGTTTATACGCGAAATTACACACGATGATTATGAGCGATTAACCAAAATCCCGATGATTCGTATTACACGTTTTGATAGCATTAAAGCTGACGAATTAATGGCGCGTTTACAAACTGAGTTGGAGCAAGTAAATTACGACCTTGATAACATTAAAGCATACCAAGTGAAGTATTACGAAACCTTGCTTAAAAAATATGGCAAAGGGCGCGAACGTAAAACAGAAATTAAATTATTTGATACCATACAAGCTAACCAAGTGGCTATTGCCAACCAAAAACTTTATGTAAATCGTGCAGAAGGTTTTGTTGGTTATGGATTGAAAAAAGACGAATACATATGCGATTGCTCAGATATTGACGACATTATTGTATTCCGCAAGGATGGTAAAATGATGGTGAGCAAGGTGCAAGACAAAGCATTTATGGGTAAGGATATTATACATGTAGATGTGTTTCGTAAAAACGATGAACGCAGGGTGTATAATATGATTTACATGGATGGAAAAGCCAAAACAGCTTACGGAAAACGTTTTAATGTATTGGGTATTACCCGTGATAAAGAGTACGACTTAACCACTGGTGCACCAAACAGCAAGGTGTTGTATTTTACCGCAAATCCAAATAGTGAGGCAGAGTTGGTAGAGATAGCTTTAAGTCCGATGAGCCACGCACGTAAGTTGTTGTTTGATTTTAACTTTGCAGATTTAGCCATAAAAGGCCGTACCGTGTTAGGTAATATTGTAAGCAAGTACCTTATTAAATCAATAAAACTTAAAGCCAAAGGTGCAAGTACTTTAGGCGGACGTAAAATTTGGTATGATGATGTATTGGGTAGATTAAACATAGATAGTCGCGGTAAGATGTTGGGTGAGTTTGACACCAACGATGTAATTTTAGTAATTACCAAAGATGGAAACTACGAGTTAACCAACTTTGAATTAACCAACCACTACAATGCTGATCAAGTATTGCACATTGGTAAATTTCGTTCAAAGCGTCCAATAACTTTGTTGTACTATAACGATAAAGACAAGGCATACATTGTTAAGCGTTTTTTGGTAGAAACACTAACCTTAAACAAACAATTTATGTGTATACCAGAAGGTAAAGACAACAGAATTGTAATGGCCACAGATTATTTGGAGCCTATAATTGTGATGGAACGTAAAGGGGGCAAAGGAAAAGACAGCAACCTAGAAGAAACATATAACTTAACCGAGTTTATTGAAGTAAAAGGGTGGAAAGCGATAGGAAACAAAATTGTTGGCAAAGACTTTATTAGTGCTTTTTTAGTACAAAACGAAGAAGTGGAAGCAGAAACAACAGAGGAGAAGCCCATAATAAAAGGCAACGAAACCACCCAACAAACTTTATTAGTTAATGAAGATTTAATGCAGGAAGAACGGGATAAAATTAAACGCTTATTAAGCGATGACGACAGTTTGTTAAACCAGCCTAAACCTAAGTTTAAACCAAAGGTTCCGCCAAAGGACAATGACCAACCGAAGTTGTTTTAGACCGAATTAAAAAATAACAAGGCCAAAGTTATTTATTCCATAAGATTAATCCCGATAAAGCGGATCAAAATTGACTTGAACACAAGTTAATATCGCTTTCATTGGGATATAATGAATTGACAATTAATAAAAAATCCCGAGTGTGAGCTCGGGATTTTTTATTAAGCAATCCTTAAACGCAAATAGCGTACATAATTTAGAGGTAAAATATTTTATTACTTCGTGCCCACAAAAACAATATCAGCAATTGTATTACCCTGTGTAATGGTTGCACTATACGTAAATGAATTGTTGCTGCTGGTATAAACAAAATGTTGACCTGCTATACCTTTGCCTATTAATGAAGCAGTATTGCCATTATAGGTTAAGTCTTGTTGTAATATACTTCCAGTTAGGTTAGATTTTGTACCTAAAGCAATATCGGTATTAATGGTTAAGTCGCTACCTGTGGTTATAATTAATTTACCACTACTGCCTTTGCTAACTGTAACAGCTTTGTTTGATGTTTGTGCACCACCCGAAATAGTGGTAACCAAGGTTCCATTAAAAGTACCAACCACACTGTCTCTGTTGTCATATACAGTTCCCACTGCAGCTGCCACTTGGTCTTTGGTGCAACTTGTAAGTGTAAATGTAGCCAGTCCAATGGCAACAAATACAGATAGGATTATTTTGTTCATTGGGTACAATAATAAAAAAAATAATGGTAAGCTAATCACTTAACTTACCATCTAATGTGGCCTCGTCAGGAATCGAACCTGAATCAAAAGCTTCGGAAACTTCTATACTATCCGTTGTACTACGAGGCCAATCTATTTACAAATATCATCAACAATATCTAATAATCAATAACCTATTCAAACACCCGAACCAATAAATCACCAATTACTTTTGCCATAGGTTTTTCGCTATCAAGGCTTGGGTTAATTTCAGTAATTTCAAAACCCACCAAGTTGGGTAGAGCTTTAAAGGTACTAAGGAAATAAACGGCTTGGTCTGTGGTTAAGCCATCTTCAACAGGAGTACCTGTTCCAACACTTATGCTGCTATCTAAACTGTCTACATCAAAACTAACATAAATATAATCGCAGTTACTTAAGTGTTGTATGCATTGCATAGCTACTTGTTCAGCACCAATTCGTTTTATTTCCTCTGGTCTAAAAGCCTTAATTCCTTCTTTAGCAATAATGGCTTCTTCTTCCTCTTCGGTACTACGTAAACCAATAAAAACAATGTCAGTGCCTTCTAATTTTGGTGTTATGCCTCTTCTGCCTAATCGCTTTAGGTTATTCCAAAGGTGCCTGGTAATTTGAACTGGGTTGTTTCTACCCATTTCACGGTGGTCATCACCCATTAAAGCGGCTAATGGCATACCATGTATATTACCTGATGGGGTGGTATATGGACTATGCAAATCAGCATGTGCATCAATCCAAATTACACCAATACGTTGGTTTGCGTAAAAATCTTTTACACCAGAAATAAGTGCATTTGCGTTGCTGTGATCGCCACTAAAAATAAATGGTATATGTCCAAGTTGTAATGTCTCTACTACATAATCACAAACCTTTTGCTGAAAATTATTAATCACCTCTATGTTTTTACCGTGAGGCGTGCTAGTAACATCTTTTAAAGGCTTTGGTACTAAACGGGTGTAATTGTATACGTCTGTTTTTTCAAAGTTTAATATCTTTAGTTCATCGATAAGGGCTTGCGGACCTTCTGCAGCCCCCAGTTTGCCTGCACCAAAATCACTTTCAACTGTTATTAGCTTAAATCGCTCATCACGCATAAAAAACCACAAATGGTAAGTCACAAGTATACATAAAATTAGGTAAAAGCACTTGGTTACTTATCATAATAACTTTAGGTATTGGTTAATTTTTATGTTTTTTTTGAAAAAATATAGTGCCCAATTTACTTATGCCTCAAAATACAAAGTATGTACTAATGGTTAAACCTGTAAGTTTCACTTTTAACACTGAAACATCGGGTACCAACGCTTTTCAACGCAGCGATCAAACAACATTATCAAGTCAAAACTTAGCTTTGGCAGAATTTAATGAATTGGTTCAATTACTTAAATATAATGGCGTGCAGGTAACTGTGGTTGATGACACAGAACAACCTTTTACTCCAGATAGTATTTTTCCAAATAATTGGTTTAGCACACACGATGATGGAACTATGGTTGTTTATCCACTTTTTGCACCAAATAGGAGGGCTGAACGTAGAGCTGATATAGCTCAAATGATTAGTGATGGCTTTGTGATGAATGATATCTTAGATTTAACTCCTGCCGAAAATGAGGGTAAGTTTTTAGAAGGTACCGGAAGTATGGTGCTTGACAGAGATTTGCGTATTTGTTATGCATGTATTTCGCCACGTACAAATAAAAGTTTGTTACATGATTTTTGTAACAAAATGGGTTACGAATTAATTTCATTTACTGCTTTAGATACAAACAAAAATGCCATTTACCATACCAATGTAGTTATGAGTGTAGGCGATCATTTTATGGTAGTTTGTTTTGATTGTGTTCCCAACGAAGAGGAACGTCACATCATTAAACAATCTACATCAAAAGAGGTAATTGAAATTACGTTGCAACAGTTAAATAATTTTGCGGGTAATATGCTAGAGTTGTTTAATGATAAAGGAGAGCATTTATTGGTAATGAGTAGCCGTGCTTATGGTTGCCTTACTCCTCAACAAATTACAAGTATGGAAAAACATGCACGTATTATTCACTCGCCACTTACCACCATAGAAAATTTGGGCGGAGGTAGTGCACGTTGCATGATAGCAGAGATTTTTTTAAACAAGAAAAAGGAAGAATAGGGATGTTGTTATTTATTTTTAAGGTAAAATAAAGAACCTATAATTTAATAATTACCATACTTAACAAACCGCTTATTATAATAACTTTATATAAAACACTTAACCTGCTAAAGTCTGATTTCACATCAGCATTTAATAAGAGGAAAGTGGTTATAATTAAAGGTACTATTACAAATAATAACATGTAAAACGTGTAAAATACTTGTCCGTAACTGTGCCTAAATGGGATAAGTGAATTGGCAATAAATGTATGGGCAAATAATAAAATGGTATATATTAAAACTAAAATAATAATTACTTTTTTGGTTTTACGCACACCAAAAATAATGGGTAGTGTTTTACAATTAAATTTACTGTCTCCTCTTACGTCTTCGGCATCTTTTATAATTTCTCGAATAAGGTTTATACCAAAAGCAAACAAAGCATAAACCCAAACCAAATAACTTGAAATTTGCTGATTAAATAGGGGTAAAATAGCAATTACAAAAGCGCTTAAAGTTCCCACTAATAAGTTCCCACTTAAAAATTGTTTTTTAAAATGTACGCTATATAACCACAGCAGCACAATACAAGCAGCTACCATCAAACCTATGTATACACTGAGGTAAAAACCACTTATAATTGCAAAACCATTAAAAATAAAGTGTAACAACATAGCCCACCTACGCGAAATAATTTTACCAATAACAACTTTGTTTGGCTTGTTTATAAGGTCAATGTTAATGTCATAGTAATCGTTAATAATGTAACCAGCCGCAGCAGTTAAAACCACACAGGCACACAACAATAAAAAACGTGGTTGAAGTAAATCTTCAGGTGTTAAATAATCTGTAAGGCAGTAATAACTAACTGCTAATGTAACCAACATTATAATTAGGTTGTTGGTACGGGTTATTTGTAAAAAGGCAAATACTTTTTGCATCAGTTGATAAAGCTAAAATGACTTACTCTAAATGGGTTACACCACCACTTACTATAAACTTCATGACATCGGCAGGGTTACCATCAAACGGTTTTACCTTATCATTATTTACCAAAAACAAGTTGCCACTAAATGCATAGGAGTGCGGAAAATATACAGCACACATGCCAGGTAAATTTAAAGCAGAAAGGTTAGTATGTGTAATGAAACCGGGCTTAAATATGCCTTGCGACATTTCAACAAGTACAGGCGCATTGAACTTCTTTTTATCCCCCACAAACGCTTCCATAAAATCTTTTACACTTGTGTAAATTATTTTCACAAAAGGTATTTTAGAAAGCACATCATCCATTAAACTGAATAAAGGTTTGGTAATTAAACTGCTTCCAATAAATCCTAAAAATGTAATTGAAACCACAACAATTAAAAAACCAACAGCGGGTATACCAACATTAACATAGTCATCAAGTGTTACCACAATGCTCCGCACAATACTAAATGTTACAGCAAATGGCAATACAATTAATAAACCACGTAAAAAGTAGTTTATTACTTTAGCCAAACGCTGGCGTAAGTTTATTTTAATTTTATCTTTTGTTGTTCCCATATTATTCTAAATCTAAAGCTAATAATTTACGTAAATCGTTAAGCAACGGATTACTTTCTACCATTAATTCAAATTTCTCATCGGCTGTAAATGCGCGTTTAAATGATACAGAACTATTTACTTTTATACTTATATCGAAGTTGGTATTTCCTAAGTTTTTACGCAAGAAAGGGATAGCATTTATACGCTCTTCTTCAAACATTTCACTTTCATGCAAAGATGCCAAAATAATAACAACAGTTCCGTCATTTTGTAATTCCCAAGTTGCGTTGCGAAAAATAACCCACAAGCTCATTTTCTTCTCCGCTTCTATATGCAACAAATAATTACTCCAAACTCTGCCAAAAGCTTCTTTTGTAACCGGGGCATCCTCATTTTTAACAACGGTTATTTCTTCAGCATTAGTTTCTTCTTGTTTATCAGCCTCCTGTTTTTTGTTTAAAGCAATTTGTTGTTTAAGTTTTTCAATACTGCTTAAGCCTGTTTTTGGCAAAGTACTGTAAAGTGTATTTTCTTTATGGGTAATAGGAGGTAATATTACATCGGGAATTATTGCAGGTGTTTCAGCAATTTTTTCTATAACAACATGTTCTACAGGTGTAGTATTTATTATAGTTGTTGTGGCAGTAATCGGCTCTTGTTTTATTAAGGGTTGATTGCTATTGTGGACTAGGATTTTTTTTTTAGTGCGGCTGCATCAAGCACCGATTGTATGTGGCAAAGCTTCATTAAAGCGAGCTCTACATGTAAGCGTTGGTTCTTACTCGACTTATAATCAAGCTCACATTTATTAAGTAAGTTTAAACCATTTAATAAAAGCCCTTGGCTGCATTGCGATGATTGCGACATGAATTTTTGTGCAACACTTTTTGCTACTTCAAGTAACTTTATGGTGTTCTCATGTTTGCACATCATGAGGTTGCGCAAGTGATCAGCAAAGCCGCTTAAAAAATGTTGGGCATCAAATCCATTAGTTAAAATTTCGTCAAACAACACCAACATATTTGGCAAATCGTTGGCCAACATAAAATCAACTGCACGGAAATAATAATCGTAATCAAGAATATTTAAATTCATGATTACATCTTTGTACGTGATATTTTTACCGCTAAAACTTACAATCCTATCAAAAATAGAAAGGGCATCACGCATGGCTCCATCTGCCTTTTGAGCAATAACATGCAAAGCTTCGTCTTCAGCTGTTATGCCTTCGCTGGCACAAATGGAACGCAATTGGATTACTGCATTTTCAATGCTAATTCTATGGAAATCAAAAACCTGACAGCGAGATAAAATAGTAGGTAAAATTTTATGACGCTCAGTAGTTGCTAATATAAATTTGGCGTATGAAGGTGGTTCTTCTAAGGTTTTAAGAAATGCGTTAAAAGCCTGAGAACTTAACATATGCACCTCATCAATTATATATATTTTGTATTTGGCACCTTGTGGCGCGTAACGCACTTGGTCTACCAAACCTCTTATATCATCAACACTGTTATTACTTGCCGCATCAAGTTCGTAAATATTAAAACTTGCATTGCTAATAAAAGATTTACAGCTTTCACATTCATTACATGCTTCAAAATCGGCACCTATATTTTCGCAGTTTATGGTTTTGGCTAAGATACGTGCACAGGTGGTTTTGCCTACACCACGCGGACCACAGAATAAAAAAGCATGCGCTAAGTGATTATTCTTAATCGCATTTTTTAAGGTCTGAGTGATGTGCTCCTGTCCAATTACGCTATCAAAAGTTCCTGGCCTATATTTTCGAGCCGAAACCACAAAGTTTTCCATGCCGCTAATTTATCATTTAATACCAAATCTTGCACACATGTTGATGAATTGTTTTTACTTGGGATAGAGGAGGTTCTATAGAATTGCTGCTTATTGGCTTGTGCTTTAAAGGTTTTAGTAAATTATTATTAGTTTGTTGATATACTTTTTAATTTTTTGGGTTGTTTACTCATACGCTAATAATAATAACTTGTATTTTTCTGGTTATGTTATAAGCCTATTACCTATCAAACTTTTTTTGATTTCTCATTAAATTCAATTGTCGATTTTCTTATTTTTCTTTTTATATTATACACTATTGAAAGGTTTTTAATAAATTTACCAACCATTATAAATACACATGATTAAAAAGTTAGTTTTCTTATTCATAATTGGTTTTACGTTTTCATTGGCAACAACTGCCCAACAGCTTAATCGTTTTGTTCCAACTGTTTTGGTTGAGTTTTATACTTCAGAGGGTTGCAGTAGTTGTCCGCAAGCTGATGCTTTTGCTATGCAAATTAGAGCCATAGCCGACTCTTCAAAACTACAGGTATACACAATTGATTACCATGTAGATTTATGGAACCAATCTGGTTGGGTAGATCCATTTTCTGATTCGTTGTACACCAAAAGACAGGAGATGATGGCTTTAGCCAATAACCAACGCGCCATGTATACGCCAATGGTGTTTGTAAATGGCAAAGGGGCCTTACCTGCTGGTGCAAAAAATGAAGTAGGTAAATTAATAGAAAACTTTACCCGTAAACCAGCTGAACATTATTTGTTAATGTCTGCTTCATGGAGCCCTGAAAGCAAAACTATGTTGTTTAATTATGAGTTAAATGGTAAGGCCGATAGTTTAGATATATATTTTGTATTGGTTCAAAAAGAGGCAACAAGTATACCTCATGCTGGAGAAAACAAAGATATTAAACTAAGCCATCATAACGTAGTTCGTAAGATTGCAACCAGTGATATGGTTGCTGCGAAAGGAACAGTGCCTATGTTGTTTCCAGTTCCAAATGTTGACTTTGATAAATATGCGGTTTTTGGTTTTATACAACACAAAAACAGTAAACAAATACTTGCATGTCAAGTAATGGAGTTCAACCAACGTCAAGAAACCAAATAAAATATTCAACCAAAAAAATAGCCGCAACAATGTATTTGGAGCGGCTATTATAATATATAAACTGTTGTATTTAAATAAATCGTGGATCGGCTTCCATTATATGACTACACTTTTTACAGGTACGCAATTCTTCGCTACCATAGTATGTTTTAAAACGCGGTAAGAAGTCTTTTTCAATATCATGTAATTCAAAATAATCAGCATGAAGTGGGTTATTACATTTTTCGCAAAACCATAATAAGCCATCATTAAATCCTTTTCCTGCACGAATTCGCTCAATTACCAATCCAATTGAACCTTCTGCGCGCACTGGTGAATGAGGTGTTTTAGGCGGACATAAAAACATATCGCCTGGGCCTAATTGAATTTCACGTGATGCACCATCTTCTTGTATGCGAACAGTGATGTTGCCTTCTAGTTGGTAAAACAACTCTTCGGTTTCATTATAATGATAATCTTTACGGGCATTTGGTCCACCCACAATCATTACAATAAAGTCTGTTCCTTCGGGGTATAAATTTTTATTGGCTATAGGTGGTTTTAATAAATGACGGTTTTCGTCAATCCAGTTTTGTAAATTAAAAGGCCCTCTTATCATAATATAGCATTGTTAAATCATTGGCAAATTAACACGTTCAAATAGCAATTACAAGTAGGCTTAATGATAAAGGTATAATTTATGCTTTCTAGGTTTTATGATACAAGAATAGCTAATACCCATATTTCTCTTTCCAACGTTGTTGTAAAAACGCACGTTGTTCTTTTTCGCGGGCGTTATCACCTGGTTCGTAAAAGGCTTTTCCTATTAAACCATCAGGCAAAAATTCAACTTCTACAAAGTTGTTTTCATAATCGTGTGCATATTTATAATCTTTTCCATAGCCCAATTCGTTCATTAATTTTGTTGGAGCATTTCGCAAATGCAAAGGCACTGGTAATTGCCCAGTTTTATGAACCAAATCCATAGCTTCATTAATCGCCTTGTAAGCAGCATTACTTTTGGGGCTGCACGCTAAATAAGTGGCACACTGACTTAAAATAATTCGGGCTTCGGGCATACCAATAATATTTACCGATGTAAATGTTTGGTTTGCAACAAGCAATGCATTTGGGTTTGCGTTGCCAATATCTTCACTAGCCAAAATCAGCATCCTGCGTGCTATAAATTTGACATCTTCGCCACCAGTAAGCATACTTGCCAACCAATAAACTGCGCCATTGGGATCGCTTCCACGTATTGATTTAATAAAGGCCGAAATAATATTGTAATGTGCTTCGCCACCTTTATCGTGTAAGGCAATGTTTTGTTGTAAGGTATCTTTAACTAGTTTATTGGTAATACTTATCTCTTGCTCTGGTTGATTAGCCAATATTTCAAGTATGTTTAACAACTTGCGCGCATCACCACCCGAGAATAAATACAAGGCTTCGTGTTCCACCAAGTTTATTTGCTTTAGCTTCAATACTTCATCATTTGCAATAGCTTGATGGATTATTTTAGTTAACGCATCAACATCTAATTCTTTTAAAATATATACTTGGCATCTAGAAAGCAAAGCATTGTTTACCTCAAACGAAGGGTTTTCTGTTGTAGCACCAATCAAAACAATATGTCCGCTTTCTACTGCACCCAATAATGCATCCTGCTGACTTTTATTAAATCGATGTATTTCATCTAGAAACAAGAGTACTTTACCTATTTTTTTTGCGTCTTCAATAACCTTGCGCACTTCGGCAACACCTGCACTAATAGCACTTAATTGATAAAATTGTAATCCTAACTCTTTACCAATTATACGCGCTAGCGTGGTTTTACCTACACCCGGAGGCCCCCAAAAAATGATACTCGGAATATTTTTGGCAACAATGGCTTTTCGTAAAGGCGCATCAGTTCCTGTTAGGTGTTCCTGTCCAATGTATTGTTCTAAATTTTTGGGTCTAACTCGTTCAGCTAAAGGTTTATAAGTGTTCATTACTGAAAATGCATATATTGCGCCAATGTTTCATCAAATTAAGTACAAAATAAGCATACTCGTTTTATTGCTTGGTGTATTTTATTTTTGGGTTGATGCCCAGACTCAAGATACACCACAACAGGCAGATTTCGGTTTATCAATTCAACCGACTGATTCGGTGAAACTTAAACCAATTAAAACGTTTAAGCAAACTGGAATTGCCTCGTATTACGCAAAAAAATTTAATGGCAGGCGCACAGCAAGTGGCGAGCGATACAGTGGAAGAAAATTAACTGCTGCACATCGTACTTTGCCATTTGGCACATTGGTAAGGGTTGCTAATGCTCAAACAGGTAAATGGCTTGTGGTTAGGGTTAACGATCGTGGCCCATATAGCCGTAAACGCATTATTGATTTAAGTTATGAAGCTGCCAGACAGTTAGGTTTAACAAAAGGGGCAGGATTATTAAAAGTTAAAATTAGGGTAGTTGAGTGGCCATCAGGTTACACACCAAATTAATTTAATTATTTAACACTTGCTCGTTTCAGCCTATCATTTATGGCTTTACCCAAACCCTCATCTGGGAACTTTTCTGCAAGAATTACGTCTACATCCATGTTATCAACCAAACGCATAACGGCAAAAAGTTTTTGCGCAGCCTCTGCCATATTACCTTTGTTAGATAAAACAAACTGAAATTGAGGCGGCACTTGTGGGTAAACTGTTTTAAAAGAAATTACAGCTGTTTTTAATGGGTTGTAATTTTTAAAATGTAATAATGGATTATCATGTATAAGCAAGTGTTTTGTTGCATAATGCTTGGCCAATTGACCTGGTGCAACGGGATTATCAGTAAGTATTTCTTCACTAGATTCACTTGGTTTATCATTTACTTTTCCAATAACTAATTCAATCTGCTCCAAGGTAATTCCACCATGGCGAAGCAGGGTAGGCGTATTATCTAGGAAACTGATGATGGTTGATTCTAAACCAACTTCACATGCACCACCATCTAAAATGTATGGTATAACATGGCCTAATTGTTGGTTAACGTGTTGCGCTGTTGTAGGACTTACATATCCGCTGGGGTTAGCACTTGGTGCCGCTAATGGGAATTCAAGTTTACTTAACAAATCTAAAGTTAATGGATGGTTTGGAATTCGCACCGCTACTGCTTGGGTGCCTGCCGTAACAATATCAGGAATAAAATCACTTTTTGGAATAACATAAGTTAATGGCCCTGGAGAGAAATGAGCGGCAAGTTGCAACATTTTATCAGGTAAATTTAATCCCCATTTTTGCAAGCGACTTAAGTTGTTGGTATGAATAATAAGAGGATTAAATGCAGGACGATTTTTGACAACAAATATTTTTGCAACGGCTTCTGGGTTAAATGCATTGGCTGCTAAACCATAAACGGTTTCGGTAGGTATAGCAACCAAGTGGCCTTGTTGTAAATGAGAAATTGCGGCTTGTATGTTTGCTCCAACCATAATTTAAAGCCCTAACGGAGCTAATTGCTGCCGTTAGGGTTTTGCAAATGTATTACAAATTTATTTCACTAACCTCGCCTCTTCGTAGGCTGTATTTCTCAATTTTGTTATACAAGTGGCTACGTTGTATGTCAATTTCTTGAGCAGTTTTGGCCACATTCCAGCCGTTCTTTTTTAGTTTTTCTTCAATAAAAATCTTCTCTACATGGTCTTTAAAATCTTGCAGGGTCGAGAATTTTTCGAACACACTTTTTTCGTTGCTTTGGCTGTGGCTTGGGCTCGCATATTTTACAACATCTTCCTCTGTTATACGTTGTCCGCTTAATATAATTAAACGTTCTACTAAGTTGCGCAATTCACGAATGTTACCACTCCAATTCATTTTCTTTAGTTCGTTTAATGCATTTGGTGTAAACATTTTTTTGGAAACACCGTTATCTTCACATACTTCTTTAACAAACCTTTCGGCAAGTAATGGAATATCGTCTTTACGCTCGTTAAGGCTTGGTACGTGTATTAAAATTACACTTAAACGGTGATATAAATCCATACGGAAATTACCTTTTTCTATTTCCTTTAATAAGTCTTTATTGGTTGCAGCAATTACCCTAACATTTACTTCAATATCCTTGTCGCCACCTACGCGAGTAATTTTATTTTCTTGTAATGCACGTAAAACCTTGGCTTGTGCACCTAGGCTCATGTCGCCAATTTCATCTAAAAACAAAGTACCCTCATGTGCTTGTTCAAACTTTCCAATGCGTTGTTTTAAAGCTGAGGTAAATGCACCTTTTTCATGGCCAAACAGTTCACTCTCAATTAGCTCGGTAGGAATAGCGGCACAGTTTACTTCAATTAAGGTATTTTTTGCACGGTTGCTTTTTTCATGGATCCAGCGAGCTACCAATTCTTTACCAGTTCCGTTTTCACCTGTAATTAGTACTCGAGCATCGGTAGGTGCAACTTTGTCAATTGTTTCAATTATATTCATGATAGCAGGACTATCACCAATAATTTCGCGTGTTTTGCCCACTTTACGCTTTAACACCTTGTTTTCAACCACCATACTTTTGCGGTCGATGGCATTGCGCAGGGTAATTAATAAACGATTTAAATCAGGTGGTTTTGAAATGAAATCATATGCACCTTTTTTGGTTGCTTCCACGGCAGTTTCAATGGTGCCATGTCCAGATATCATTACGAAAGGAATATCGTCATCAATTTCATGTGCTTTGGTTAAAACCTCAAGTCCATCCATTTTAGGCATTTTTACATCACACAAAACGGCCGCATAATCATCGTTTTCTATCTTCTCTAAACCAGTGGCGCCATCGGCAGCCTCATCAACAATATAGCCTTCGTATTCTAAAATCTCTTTCAATGTTGTACGAATAGCCTTCTCGTCATCTATAATTAAAATCTTTGCCATAGTATTAAAGTTTGTTGTAAAAGTGTCTACTTTTTTTGGCAAAAAAAAATAACTACAGTAATTGTTATCTACCATTAGTTAACATTGTAGGTATGGATTAAAACACTAATCAAAATCACCAAATAAGCTGACTGATTTTTTGTTTATTTGCAATGCACATGGAAATCATACATTTTACACCATTGGCTATTCAAGCCATAGAAAAATACCAGCAAACACTTCAAATACCTGCTAATAATTTTTTACGTGTGGGTATTCGACAAAAAAACGAAACCAACAAAAGGTTATTAATTGGTTTTGATGAAAAAACAGACAAGGATAAATTAACCAACATACAAGGCATAAATGTAATTTATAGTCCGGGCGAGGTTTTCTTTTTTGCAGGTATGCAAATAGATTATGTTGAGGATGGTAATAGAAAAGGGTTTACCTTCGTTGAGTTAGCAAAATAACATAAACACAATCATTTGAAAACTTGCTGCTTATTATGTTTTACAATAATATGTTTTGCAACCAATGCGCAAAACGACAGTGCTACATTATTTAGTGGTAGGTTTTTGTCATTTGGTTTAGCTGGATCAAATACTTTCAGGGTTGATGCAAGAGATAAAAGTCAGACGGGTAACATAAACTTTGATAATTGGGAATCTCACGCATTACAAGCTGCAATTGGTTTCGGATTATTCTATGCTAAAAATAAGGCTTTAACTTTTGAGCTAAACAGCGCAGTTAATCGCTTTGATTATTCAACAACTATAAATTGGTCTAATAGCTTTGGTGGGTCAATTGGTAAAATGAACTTTAAAAATTTGTATCAGAATAAGTTCTTTGTATTGGTTCATCAAAATTTCAACTATGGCTATAATTATTTAAGAAATTACAACAAAAATGGTGGACCAGTTGCAGTTCCAAATCCCAACAGGATATCACATTTTTTATCATATGCTTTAAGTATAGGTGCTTTGTATAAGCATAATAACAACTTTACATTTCGCTTAACTTTACCGCTAGTTATGGTTGGTGCTGCTTATCGTAAAGATTACACATCAATCCCCTCAAACTACACAACTTATACAGATTACAATTACAATACTTCTTTTTTATATTCAATCGCCAACTTACAATTGAGTTTGTTTTGGACACCCAACTTTATCCAAACTAAAAAGAATAAATAAATGCGCACCACAGATGTTTTACGTATATCATTACAAAGCATAGCAGGAAATAAACTTCGAGCTATAATTACTGCGCTAATTATTTCAATTGGTATAATGGCATTGGTAGGGATTTTAACCGCAATAGATGGAATAAAATTGGCCTTAAACCAAAATTTTGCCAGTATGGGTGCAAATAGTTTTAATATTAAAAATCGTGGCGACAATATTCATTTTGGAGGAGGAGGAAAACAACCCAAACGCTACAGAAGTATTAATTTATTTGAAGCAGAATCGTTTGCCCAACAATTTAATTTCCCTGCAACCACATCATTAAGTGTAAATGCAAGTTTTGCTAGCACAGTAAAACACAATGGCATAAAAACCGAACCCAACATTATGGTAATGGGCGGAGATGAAAATTATTTATTAGTAAGTGGTTATAGCCTTATGGAAGGGCGAAACTTTAATAGTAAAGAAAATGAAAGCGCCCAAAATGTGGTAATTTTAGGTAAAGAGCTGCGTAAAAAACTATTTAAAATTAAGGATCCAATAGGCGAAAGTGTTTTTATTGGAGGAGCAAAATATAGGGTAATAGGAACTTTGAATGAAAAGGGGAGTGCCATGGGTTTTGGCGGAGACAGAATTGTAATTGTGCCCCTTAAAAATGCCATTCAAACTTTTAGTAAACCCAATACTAGTTTTGTAATTACCGTAATGGTAAACGATTTAAAACAACTTGATTTAGGGGTTGATGAGGCTACAGCACTTTTCAGACGAATCAGGCAATTGGCAGTATACGCCCCGGATAATTTTGAAATTATTAAAAGTGATAATTTGGCGCAACAGTCTATGGGGGCAATAAGTTATGTAACTATAGCTGCAAGTGCTATAGCCTTTATTACATTACTAGGCGCAGCAGTTGGATTGATGAATATTATGTTGGTATCTGTTACTGAACGTACAAGAGAAATTGGAGTAAGAAAGGCCATTGGTGCCAACAACGCAACCATACGTAGGCAGTTTTTGTTCGAAGCTATTTTAATTTGTCAAATAGGTGGTTTAGGAGGCATTTTGCTAGGTATAACTATAGGTAATGCTGTAAGTTTATTAATGGGTGGTGGCTTTATAATACCTTGGTTGTGGATGGCTTTAGGTTTATTTATTTGTGTAATAGTGGGTGTAATTTCGGGTTACTATCCTGCTGTTAAAGCATCAAAATTAGATCCTATTGAAGCCTTAAGATATGAATAGGGAACCTTTATGTTTGGCATTTTGGATGCGTAACTGCATATTTGCCAATATTTCAATTCAATGCTTAATAACAAAAAAATAGTAGTGGTTTTGCCAGCATACAATGCGGCTCAAACTTTATCTAAAACCTACAACGAAATTCCTTTTGATATTGTTGATGATGTGATTTTGGTAGACGATGCCAGTAAAGACAACACAAGCGAGCTTGGAAAAGAAATAGGAATTAAGCATGTTATCAAACATCAACAAAACAAAGGATATGGCGGTAATCAAAAAACATGTTACAATAAAGCCAAAGAAATTGGAGCTGATATTGTAATAATGCTGCACCCCGATTACCAATATACACCCATGTTAATACATGCAATGGCAGGTATTATTGCTTATGATGTGTATCCTGTGGTTTTTGGTTCACGTATTCTTGGTATGGGCGCGTTAAAAGGTGGTATGCCAATGTACAAATATGTTTTTAATAGGATATTAACCTTGTTTCAAAACATCATGATGCGCCAAAAATTATCAGAATACCACACAGGTTACCGTGCATTTAGTAAGGAAGTTTTGCAAAAAGTGAATTACGAATTGTGTAGTGATGATTTTGTGTTTGACAACCAAATGATAGCTCAGATTTTTAACGAAGGTTTTGAAATAGGCGAGGTAACTTGTCCAACTAAATATTTCCCAGAGGCATCAAGTATAAATTTCAAACGAAGCAGTATTTATGGATTGGGTGTATTGCATACTTCAATTGTATATCGTTTACATAAATGGGGAATAGCGAGTTACAAAATTTTTAAAAGTTAATGTTTCAATAATATCTGCTTTAATTTTTAAAAATTAGAATACCTACATTTTAGCGTATTTTTTAATTTCTACATGGTATGAGCTTTAGAATATTGTTTAGTGCTAAAAAGAAGCACTAAACTTAAAGCACTAACTAGGACAATTAATATATTAATAAGCGGATAATTCTCTCTTTTTTGATTTAAAAAATACCTAAATATTTTTTTTTAATACTGTGGATTAACTCCTGCTTTTAGAGAGTAGTTAAACTGAAGAAGGAATTTAAATAAGTTAGTAAAATTTATTGTGTTTTAATGCGATTATTATTTTTAAAAATATTGGTTTGGATAGCGTGTTTAATGGCAAATAGCATAATAATTCTTATTCTTGTGTTAAACTCGAACTGATATTTTTTAAAATAAATTAATTATGAGTATGAAAACCAAACCCACAATAGGTGGGCTAAGTTTTGCAACCATCAAACAGGATTTTCCTGCAGGACTTGTGGTGTTTTTAATAGCGTTACCACTTTGTTTAGGTATTGCATTAGCCTCAGGAGCCCCTTTGTTTTCAGGTTTAATTGCAGGAATGGTAGGTGGTATAGTTATTACACTATTTAGTGGCAGCCAGCTGGCAGTTAGCGGACCAGCAGCTGGATTAACAGTTATTGTAATAAATGCTATAAATGAAATTGGTTCTTACCAAGGTTTTTTGTTAGCTGTTGTATTAGCAGGTGTGTTTCAATTAATATTAGGTTATGCAAAGGCAGGCACCATTGGAAAGTATTTCCCGTCAAGTGTTATAAAAGGAATGCTAGCTGCTATTGGTGTTATTTTAATTATGAAACAAATTCCGCATGCCCTTGGTTATGATGTTGATTACATTGGTGATTTTAAGTTTATTCAATCCGATTCGGAAAACTCGTTTACTGCATTAATTAGCGCTTTTAAAAAAATTAGTGTGGGTGCCACAATTATTAGCATAGTATCATTGGTTATATTATTAACTTGGGATAAACTAAAATCATATAAATTGTATTTGATACCTGCTCCATTAATTGTTGTAATTGTTGGTATAGTCTTAAACATATTATTTGAAAACCTACATCAAATATTCAGCTTGCATAAAGAACATTTGGTAACAGTACCTATAACTGACTCAATAGGAGAGTTTATTTCGTTTTTTACCGTACCCGATTTTTCTTTTATAAATCAAATTTCAGTTTATGAAACGGCATTTACTTTGGCTATAATAGCAAGTATAGAAACCTTGTTAAGTATTGAAGCAGTTGATAAAATAGATCCATTTAAACGCGTTACACCATTAAATCAAGAATTAAAAGCACAAGGCATTGGTAATGTAGTTTCTGGTTTAATTGGTGGTTTACCTTTAACAGCGGTTATTGTGCGTGGAGCGGTAAATGTAAATGCAGGTGCACAAAATAAAATGTCGGCACTAATTCACGGCTTACTTTTATTGTTATCAGCCATTTTTATTCCTAACTTAATAAATTTAATTCCCTATGCTTCTCTAGCTGCCATCTTATTGGTAACAGGTTACAAACTTACAAAAGTTAGTATTTATAAAAACATGCTAAAGGCAGGAGCCAACCAGTTTATTCCATTTATTGTAACTATTTTAGCCATTATACTAACAGATTTGTTAATTGGAATTTCTATAGGCTTAGCAGTAGGTATTTTTTATGTGTTAAAAAATAACATGCAAAATACATATACCAATAATATTAAAACACTTAAACATAACGAGCCGATACATATAATACTTTCTGAGGAAGTTTCGTTTTTAAACAAAGCAAGTATACTTCAAACCTTAGACGAATTACCAAAAGGATCCCATGTAATTATTGACGGTTCAAATTCTAAATATATTGATTATGATGTGCTTGAGGCTATTAACGATTATAAAGATACAGCCAAATTCAAAAACATTAAACTAGAACTTAAAAAAATTAAGGACATTTACCGGTTTGGTTCAGATTAAAAATTGAATAAATTATATGTTATACAAATTGATGGCAGCAATTAATTTGTTACTCTAAATACTATTGTACACTAAGTATTAAAAACACGAATTACAAATACAATATTGGGTAAAATGATTGGCCAAAAGATTTGCATGAAAACTATACACATTTAAATGCCCTTAATACACCATGTAAAAGATATATCATTACAATCTTTAAGTGCTTATTTAATAAATAATATAATTCGTTATCGGCACAAAGGTAAATAATTGATATACAGTTGATAGTTTTGGAAGCTTTTTTATAATTGTGTATTTGGTAAGGCCTTTACTTTTTTATGTTGAGTTTGTGCAGGTTTTAATACATTTGCAGCGAATAAAAATACAATATGAAATTTTATAATCTTCTAATTAAATATCGTCTTTGGGCTGGAGTTGCATCTTTGGTAATAGGTTTAGTACTTCAGTTTGGTGGTTTGGGTGATATTTGGGCTGCTATAATATTTTACACTTTATCGTTTATAGCAGTATTTACTCATTTTTTTATTGGTCCATTACGTTTGGTTCAAGAGCCTATGGAAAATGGCGATATGGAAGAAGTAGAGCGTATCATCAATACAGTATGGTTTCCTGGATTATTATTTAAACCTATACGCAGTACTTTTTATACGCTTAAGGGCAATATTGCTATGATGAACAAAGACTTCGATGGGGCTGAACAACATTTAAAAAAGAGTGCTTCAATTGGTAGTACATTAGCAGATACAGAAGGTGCTAACAAAATGCAATTGGGCATGATGGCATTACAAAAAAGCAACTTTAAAGAGGCAGAACAATATTTAAAAGCTGCATTGGCAAAAGGTATTCCAGACAAGGAAAGCGAAGCTATGGCTCACTTAGGAATGGTTCAAGTCTATATGAATAAACGCGACTTTAGAGCATCAAAAGAGTTTTTTAGAAGAGCTAAGAAATGTAAACCTAAAAACGAACAAGTGGTTAGTCAAATTAAAGATTTAGAAAAATACCTAGCACGCATACCTGGTTAATAAATTTTATAAATAAGCAAAAAGCCCGAACATACTTGTATGTTCGGGCTTTTATATGATTAATAACTATTGGTATACTAGTTTTTATTAATCACTATTTTTTGTGTAAAATGATTTACGCCATTACTAATTACCACTATATAAGTACCGTTATATAAAGTTTGTACATCAAAATAAGCAATGGTACTGCCTTTGTTTAGTTGAGTTTTTGCAACCAACTTCCCCGTTAAATCAAATAACTCTATTGTTAAATCGTCTTTAACCAAACTACCAACTTGTATAGCAATTATATCGTTTGTTGGATTAGGGAATGCATTAAAAACAAGTTGATTAAATTCATTGTTACTTAACCCTGTTACTGGTTTGTATACAGTTGTTGTTTCAGTTATCGATGTAACTTTTCTGTTATCAAAAACACCATAAAATGTTGGTCCAACAGCATAAGGATAGGCTGAATTCCAATTTTTATCAACCGTAGCAAAATAGGCATATGTTCCATTTGGATACTCGGGTGTAACACAAAAACGACCATTGTGCTCATCTAAATAATCAGCTTCATTGGTATGTGTAATAAATTCGTAATCCTCTCTAAAATAACCTAAAGGATAGGTAGCACTAATAACAGGGCCGTCACTTACGTCTGTTCCATTTGCATGTAATGTACGTGTTGAAATATTACGCAATTGGTATCCCGATTTAATACGCGTAATGCTACCAGTACCATCTGTGTTTTTAAATCCATATGCACCATATATTGGAAATCCATCATAAGCAAAACCAATTAATGGCGAATGCTTTGTGCTATCAATAGTGTATAAACCATCCGCATCATATAAATTACATACGGTTGAAATTACATTTAAATCAAGTTTAAAAGCGGATGGATTTTGGTGATGGTGATAATTCCCATTGGCGGGATGACCTTTTGAGCAATCAAAACCAGGTTTTTCGGCCAATACTGCGTCTCGGTTCCAAGCTTGTGTGGTCATTGGTCCACCAGGACAAGGCGTCCTACCGGGTCCACCGCAAAGTGAGTTGGTTGATGTGTTCCATGCCACACCATCACGGTAATCAAATAAAGCCACACCATTAATAAAAACGCCAATGTTTCCTCCAATTGTGTTGTTAGGCGTGCCGTTGTTTTTAGTTGGTGAAAGTGGAAACTTGAAAATTGCTGATTGATTAGAGGCTTGTGATGGGTTATTATCTAAAAATGGGCCTGTTGGATATGCTGGAATACCTGATGTAGTGACATAAACACTATTTGCGCTATACTCTACTTTTTGGCAGTTTACTAAAATGTTGTTGTTGATTTTGTTTGAATTACCAGCAACGTAATAAGTACCAGTTTGTGTATTATTTTGCAGCCACGATGTAATTGCAGGACTTTGTGCATTTATATGTGTAACACAAAGAAATGTAAATACGTAAAGAAATTGTTTTTTCATAATTATAGTTTGTTTGTTTGTATTTTGTTTGTTTGGTGTGAGTTAAATACTTGGTGCGGATATCTATGATTTGGATTAAACACAAATACCGAATCGTTTAAGGTAAGCATAAAGGCTAGCAAGTCTGTTTTTTGATTAGCAGATAGGGTTATGTTATTTTTTAATTGATGTGCTAAAGTAGCACTCTGTTTAACCCCTTTTGTGTAATGTTGAAGTACTTCGTATAGCTTCTTAAAACGCCCATCGTGCATGTATGGATAGGTATAGCTTAAGTTGCGTAAAGTTGGAATCTTAAACATTAAACTGTCTTCACTTTTTTGGGTGATGTTCAATTTGCCATAATCATTTAAGGTTGTATCAACTGGCAATCCATTGTTGGCAAACCCGTAACTAGAGAACAAAGGCTCTGTATGGCAACTGTTACAATGTTGTTTAAATAGGGTGTAGCCACTTTTTTCTTGTTCAGTAAAGTCTGTCTGCTTTTCCATCACCTTATCGTATTTACTGTTAGCAGAAATAAGGGTTAGTTCAAATTGCGACATGGCTTTTAATAGACGTTCGCCAGTAACAATTGTATCATTAAAAGCACGTTTAAAAAGTGTTTTGTATAGCGGGGATGCTTGTAATTTAATTACTACATCTAATAAGTTTTCTCCCATTTCTTTTGGGTGATTGATTGGAGCAAGCGCTTGCATATCGAGGTGATTGATTGCACCATCCCACATAAAATGTTGTTGCCAAGCTAAGTTAAATAATGCTGGTGCATTTCTAAATCCTATTTGGTCGTTAATTCCATGACTTAACTCGTGGTCAGTATGTGCAAAGGCATTGTAAGAGTTGTGGCACGAGGAGCAGGAAATACTTCCATCTTTTGATAGTATTGGATCATAAAACAATGCTTTGCCTAAAAGTATTTTAGACTCAGTTAATTTGTTATTGTTGAAATTATAAATTGGTTTAGGAAAATGTTTAGGGTATAAAAAGTGCACTTTAGCTACAAAAGCAAACAATGTAATAATTGCAACTAACCCTAATATTACCACAACTTGTTTTTTCATCTTA
Organism: Bacteroidota bacterium; assembly: GCA_027482225.1. GTDB lineage: Bacteria > Bacteroidota > Bacteroidia > UKL13-3 > UKL13-3 > UBA6183. Next base: position 190,011 of record JAIXWD010000007.1, on the reverse strand, counting down.
CCAATTGAAAAGATTGTTTAAACTGTTGCATATATTTTACAGCATGTACACTAGGCGACATCACCTCTGTTGTATTTATTAAGGTATGATGTTGAAGAATACTATCAATTAAAATAGCTATGTTAATATTATTACTTGTATTAGCAAATGCCAGTTGTTGTAAGGTTTGATTAGGGCTTAAGTATCCACCTAAATGATATTGAAATGCATTTTTACGTGTTTTACAAACTGAACTTGAACCTTCTATTTTAACATTAATATAGCCACTTTGCCATGCCCAATACATGCCATACATCGGATCTAAATCTCCAGCTTTTGCTCCAGTTGAGTTCGCTACGCTATCTGTACCAATAAAAAACTGAATCGTATCATAAGAAAGTTTTGACGGTAGGTTTAATTTAATTACGGTATTATTTTCTAAATCTATTAAATGGTATTTAATAGGGCTTGCATAAACTTGCTTTCCTTGTTTCCAAAAGCTGATATTGGTAATATAAAATTTTACCACATCAACCTTAACACTGTCTATACTTGAAAGAGGGTAATATTTACCTAATTCTAAAACTTGATTTTGCCATTTGGGGATAAACGATATTTGTGCATGCTGCGCCTTAACAATAATTACATTGATAAACAGTAGTAAAAGAAGGGTAAATACAAATCTCATTTAAATAGAATATAATATTTCTAATAATGATTTGACGAGAATTTATAAAATTACTTGCTATTAAAGTGTAATAATAAATATAAATCATACATTATCAATATTTAAATTACGTATTGTGGCACAAAACATTAAATAAAATCAACAACCTAGATATAAAGCTGAGGCCTACATCTACCTGAATAACTCAATTTCTAAAATTGCATATCCATGCCATCAAAAGTTCCACTGCTCATTAGTAACAAGTTTTCATTACCTGTGTAGTGACTTTCAATAAATTTACGTAATTCATTTTTATCTGTAAAAACTTTAACATCTCCTCCAAAACCCTCAGCTACTTCATCTTCATTAAGCATAGGCATTTTTTTCATTTCCAAAGCATGCTTGCTAAACAATACCGCACATACATCTGCTTCATTCATACATTGATTATAGTGTGGTAAAAAGGCTTTATTTAAACTGCTGTAGGTATGCAACTCGTATGCAGCAATTAATTTACGATTTGGATAAAGGTTTTTAACTGCATTAACTGTAGCTTTAAGTTTGCTTGGTGCGTGTGCAAAATCTCTATAAATTACTGAGGTGTCTGTTTCATTTATGGTTTCTAATCGTTTGGCTGTTCCTTTAAAATGCTGAATAGCCTCGTAAAATTGCTCTTCGGTTAAACCAGCCTCTATACATGTAAATTTTGCAGCCATCATATTTTGCAAATTGTGGTTACCAAATACTTTTAACGGAATTTCTTTTCCGTTTAAAATCAAATAAGTAACTCCATCAACCACTTTATTTTGAGGCGTGATATAGGGAATCAATCTAGCTTGGCAAGGAGTGTTTTCACTTATTCGCTTTACTTCTTTATCATCAGCACAATAAATAAGCGCACCATGTTTAGGCAAACCTTTAATAAAGATTTCAAACTGCTCTACATAGTTTTCATAGGTAGGAAACACGTTAATGTGATCCCATGCAATACCTGTAATTATTCCAATTTCAGTATGGTAAAAATGAAATTTAGGCCTTGGGTCTATTGCCGAGTTTAAGTACTCATCACCTTCAAAAACAGCCAATTTACTTGTTTCGCTTATGTCTACCATGGTTTCAAAACCATCAATTAAACTGCCTACCAAATAATCAAAATCAATGTTGTAATATTTAAGTACAAACAGAATCATGGCCGTTGTACTAGTTTTACCATGGCTGCCGCCAACCACAATGCGTTTTTTATCTTTTGTTTGTTCGTACATATACTCGGGGAATGAGTATATCTTTAAACCTAATTCTTGGGCTTTAATTAGCTCGGGATTGTCTTTGCGTGCATGCATACCCAATACTATGGCATCTAAATTTGATGTAATGTTTTCTGTATTCCAACCAATTTTTGGAGGTAAAATACCTGCTTTATCTAACCTGCTTTTAGCAGGTTCATATATTTCATCATCACTTCCTGTAACTTTAAACCCCTTATTATGTAAAGCTAAAGCAAGATTATGCATTACTGCTCCGCCAATAGATATAAAATGTACGCGCATGATACTAAATTAAAGTTCGCAAGATATTTAACACACTTTACAAACATTAGGCTAGTTATAAACAACAAACAAATAGTGTGCACGAGAGTAAACAACTTAACTAAATAATCAGTTGCATAATCAAGTAAACTAGGTGTAATTTTTAAAATGTATTTATGTTTTAAACACTCTGCACGTTGGAAATCAGATTTTGAAACATGCTTTTTATAACGTTGTTTTGAAACATGCAGGTTACCCAACTATTTATTTACCCCATAAAATCGCTGGGTGGTATTGAAATTAAACATTCGTTTGTTACTCAGCGTGGCTTACAATACGACAGGCGATATATGTTGGTTGATGAACATGGTGTGTTTTTAACACAAAGAATCCTGCATAAAATGGCCTTGTTTAAGTTGATTTTAGTAAAAGATGGCTTTGTGGTTAGCTATGATAAAAATACCATTAAAATACCATTTTCATTAAAAGGATTAACACAACAAGTTACTGTTTGGGATGATACTTTTGAGGCAATTGTTGCTGATGAAACATACAATCATTGGTTTAGTGAGCAACTAAATCAAACCGTAAAATTGGTATACATGCACCAGCAAAGTAACCGATTGGTAAATCCTAAATACGCCCAAAATAATGAGCAATTAAGTTTAGCAGATGGTTATCCAGTATTGGTTATTAGTGAATCATCTTTAAAACTTTTAAATACCAAATTAACAAAACCAATTGGTATGGATAGGTTTAGGCCCAATATAGTAATTAATGGAGCTGCGCCTCATCAAGAAGATGAGTTGGGTATTTTTAATATGGGCTCCACACAATTTAAGGTGGCAAAACCTTGTAGTAGGTGTGTAGTTACTACCATTAACCAACAAACGCTGCAAACAAGCAAAGAGCCCTTGGCAACCCTTGCTAAATACAGAAAAGTAGGAGATAATGTTAATTTTGGTGCTAATGTAATTTGCCTAAAAGAAGGTCAAATAGCTGTGGGTGACTGGATTTTATAATTGTGATTGAAAATTAATGAATGCCTCGGCTGCTAATTAAATTAAAATTTATAACCCAACTGTAATATAAATAATCTGGTAGGTCTTAAATCAGCAGGTCGGCTCATAATTTCTGTATTAAAAACATTGTTTACCGTAGTAGTCAATGTTACTTTTTTATGGGTGTAACCAGCACGCAAATCAAACACCCAATCTCCGTTAGGGTTTAATAGCCTACCTCTATCAATACCTGGAGAGGCAGCATCAATTGGTGCTGTAACAAATACCCGATCAATATTTTGCATGTAGCTGTTGTATCTTAAACTAAATCCCAACATGTATTTTTTAAGGTAATTAACTTGGATATCAATTTTAGCAAGGTGGTTGTAACGGTATTTCAATGGGTTATTAATACTATCGGTTCCTGTAAAGTTATAAGTGTATTCGCGTTTTAGAGCTGATGAGTCTGTGGCAAAAACTTGATTGGGTGCTAGCATAATTGGATTGCTATAAGTGTAACCAAGCATAAAAAGCCACTCCATTTTTGAAGTATTTATACCTGATGTTACGCCAACATCAATACCACTAATACGCGCTTTGCCAATGTTAAAACTGGTAAAACCAAAGTTATTTAAAAAGTTATTGGGGTTAAAGGGTTTTGCTCTCCACTGGCCAAAATTAAACTCCACCATGTTATCGTACTCGGTAAAAAAGTAGGCGGCATCAACAAAACCTTTAAACGCACCAAATGTAAAACCTTGTTTTAAGCCCAATTCGGCACTATATCCTTTTTCTGGTTTAAGGTTTTGATTCGGAAAAATATTTACTAATCCAACAGAAGTTTCTATGTAACGTTCGGCAATGGTAGGGTAGCGGTAACCTTGCCCAAAGCTGGTGCGTAAAAATGTTGTACTAGTGGCTTCAAATGCTAATCCCAAACGACCAATAAGTTGGTCATCTGTATTGTTATTCATATTAAAATACTCGTAACGTAACCCCCCGTTAAAGCTCCATTTTTTGTATGCTATATCTGATTGTACAAAAACAGCAATATTATTTGCTGTAATATTGTTACCACCATACAAAGGACTTTTACTTAATGTATAATTATTGCTAGTACCCAAAGCTATTGTACCCCTTTTTTTATTTAGGAAATAATGCCCAACCAATTCGTTGTATGCGTTTATACTGTTGTTGTCTTGATCTACACCAGCTGACGATTCTTCAATGTCATTATCTACTCCATAAAACCTACCACGATACCTGATTTTATAATTACTTTTTACAAAATCAACATGTGGATCGATGCTAAAAATATTGGCTTTGGTTTTTGTTTGTGCGCTGTCTAAAGCAGTATAACCATAATCAAAACTCTCCCAAAGTAAAAAACTAGCACTTTGTTGGGTCATTATGGTTCCGTCTAATCCTGCTTGTAATGCAGGAATATTTTTAAAACGGTAATTGGTTTTTAAATTTGTTCTTAATCGCTTATCAAACTCACCTAACCTATAACCATTATCGTTAAGTACATTTATACCAATAGTAAAATCGAGCTGTTTATAACGTTTTGCATAAAATGTATTTGCTCCGCTATATGCTTGCAAACCATTAAACCATTGTGCACTATCTCGTTTGGGTTTGCTGTAAAATCCGCTAAATACATTTGCACTAAATTTGCCTTTAGTTGTTGGTATTGCGGTGCGAATATTTACAATGCCATTTAAAGATCCAGATCCATACATCACTGAACTTGCCCCTTTAATAACTTCAATGCTGCCAATATTTTCAGTAGGTAAAAACTTCCATTGCACTTGTCCTGCATCACCAGTAATCATTGGTACATCATCAACCAAAACCAATACGCGCGAACCTGCTCCATAAGTCCAACCGCTGCCACTGCGTATGTTAATTTGTCCATCTACCACATTAATGCCAGGTGATTGATTCATAACATGTTCAAGATTTGTGGTTACTCTGTTTTCAATTAAATAAGGTTTTATTACATCAATAGAAACCGTTTGGCGCTTTAATGTTCCAACACTTCGACTACCTGTTACTACAGCCTCATCTAATTGATTTTGGGTAGGAGTAAGGTAAATTATAATAGGCGTATCAATACCACAAGTAATGGTTTTACTTTGATACCCTAAATAGCTTAAAAATAAGGTTATAGTGGTTTCATTGGGAGCGATATTGAACGTAAAATCACCCGATAAATTGGTTATTGTTCCTTTGTTATTGTGTACCACAGAAACACCAACAAGTGGTTCGTTTAATAAGGCATCAATTACCCTACCTGTAATTGTTTTTTGAGCAAATAAGTTGGTAATAGAACCAAAAATTATGATGTAAAAAAGTAGGTTATATTTAAATAAATAGTATCTTGGTATCATTAATATTGTGATATGAAAACTTTAGCCAAAATAACTTTTTTCTTATTTACTACATCAGCTAGTTTACAATTAAGTGCACAATGCACGCCCGATAACAACATGCCAAAGGGGAGCATATTTCCCGAGTCGATTAAAATTGGTTACAAAGACTTGGCATACAGTGAGGTAATTTATTTCAGAGCACCATTAGATACAACTGCAATACAAAACAACATAAAAATTAATGTGCGAGTTGATAGCATGGAGATTACAGGTGTAAAAGGATTACCAAGTGAATTTACCTACACTTGTTTTACCTCAAACTGTAGGTTTAAGGGTGGCGAATCGAGCTGCTTAACTTTAACTGGCACACCAACTCAAACAGGTGTTTATCCGTTGGTGGTTTATATCCGTACCTACCCAACCTGGAAAAGTTTTGTAGATATACCATTACCGGCACAAAATGACAGTAATTCTCGTTATACATTATATGTTTATGGCACCGTTGGTTATCTAGAAAATACACTTGAAAATAGTATTTCAGTATTTCCTAACCCTGCAAACGACCTACTAAATATTGCTACATCATCAACCCAAAAGATAACTGCGCAATTATTTGATATTAATGGGAAGTTATATATAGAACAAGTGGTTGATGCTAATGCGACCATAAATTTAAAAGCACTTACAAAAGGAATTTATATCTTAAAATTAAACAACAGTACACAACTCATTACACGTAAAATAGTTGTTGAATAATTGAGTTTGATGAAATCGGAAATGAAGAGTTTTACGCATGCATGGAATGGGATTTTATATGCCATTAGGTCAGAAAAACACATGCGATTTCATTTACTTGCTGCACTTTTAGTAACAGTTGCAGGTTGGTTTTTTAATATTAATAGCACCGAGTGGTGCATACTTTTTTCAAGTATTGGTATTGTAATTGCAGCCGAAATTTTTAACACAGCTTTCGAACAATTGGTTAACTTAGTTTCGCCACAACAACATGTTATTGCAGGTAGGGTTAAAGATTTAGCTGCTGGTGCTGTTTTGGTAGTTTCTATTGCTGCTTTACTCATCGGTCTTATTATTTTTATTCCCAAAATACTTAGTTATACCTTCTAGATGTTTATTAAATTTAACTAATGAGTAACCACAATAAACAGTTTGGTAAACTAGGCGAAGATATTGCTGCAGGATACCTGGAACGTAAGGGATATAAAATTTTGGTACGTAATTATACCTATGCTAGGGTTGAAGTAGATGTAGTTTGTGAATACAACAATGAAATTATTTTTGTAGAAGTAAAAACAAGAACTAGCGACCAAATGGCTTATCCAGAGCAGGCTGTAGGAAAAGCAAAGCAAAAAAATATACGTTTAGCAGCAGAAAATTTTTTAGAAGAAAATCAAATTACCTCCTCCGTGCGTTTTGATATTATTGCGGTTGTTAAAAACGAAAGCAAATTTGAAATTGAACATATTGAAGATGCTTTTTACCCGTTTGAAGCGCTTTAACCCTAATTTATATACAATAACAACAAAATGATTAAAATTAATTTGCCTAAAACCTTAGGCGCGCTTAAAAAAGAAGGATACAAAAGCAAGAGTGTAAAGGAAGAAATGCGTGATAATTTAATTGCGTTTTTGCAAAGTGGAGTTAATCCTTTTGCCGAAATAAAAGGATATGACGAAACTGTTTTGCCACAAATACACACAGCGATTTTGTCAAAACATAACATGATTTTATTGGGATTACGTGGGCAAGCTAAAACCAGAATGGCTCGTTTAATGGTAAACCTTTTAGATGATTACATGCCTATTATAAAAGGTAGTGAAGTAAATGACGATCCTTTAAAGCCATTAAGTAGGTATGCCGTAGATTTAATCAACGATTTGGGTGATAAAACTCCAATTGATTGGATACATAGAGACGAAAGGTACACCGAGAAATTGGCCACACCAGATGTAACTGTTGCCGATTTAATTGGTGATGTGGATCCCATTAAAGCAGCCTCTTTAAAACTAACATACGCGGATGAGCGGGTTATTCATTATGGACTAATTCCGCGTTCGCACAGATGTATTTTTGTAATAAATGAGTTACCCGATTTGCAGGCACGCATTCAAGTTTCATTGTTTAATATTTTACAAGAGGGCGATTTGCAAATACGTGGTTTTAAATTGCGATTGCCATTGGATGTACAGTTTGTATTTACAGCAAATCCTGAAGATTACACCAATAGGGGTAGTATTGTTACACCGCTTAAAGATAGAATAGATAGCCAAATATTAACCCATTATCCAAAAGAAATTGAAACTTCATTAGCCATAACACAACAAGAAGCCAAACTTTCTGAAACACAACAAAAGTTCATTCAATCAAATCCTTTAATGTATGTATTGGTGGAAGAGGTTGCCATGGAGGCACGTAAAAGTGAGTTGATTGATCAAAAAAGTGGTGTATCAGCTAGGTTAACCATCAGTGCTTTAGAAAACTTATTTAGCTTTGCCGAAAGGCGTATGCTAATTAACAAAGAAAAACAAACCTATACACGCATACAGGATTTATACGGAGCCATTCCTGCCATTACTGGCAAGGTAGAATTGGTGTATGAGGGTGAATTAGAAGGTTCATCAAGTGTGGCTTATAGTTTAATTGGTAAGGCCATTCGTAGCGCTTTCGAAAAGCAATTTGCTAATCCTGAAAAAGCCAAACGTGCGAAACAAGCCAATCCGTATGCTAAAATCATCGCATGGTTTAATGATGGTAACCAATTGTACATTACAAATACCACCAGCGACTCAGAGTACGAAAAGATGTTATTGGAAGTAGCGGGACTTAATGATTTTGTTCAGCATCATGTAGGTAAACAAAGCAAACAAGAGTTGTTGTTTATGATGGAATTTGTATTACATGGTTTGGCAGAACTTAGTCAAATTAGTAAAACAAATGATGTATCAGGGCCCGTATTTAAAGATATTATGAGTGGTATGTTAAACACGGGAAAAGATTCGGATGATGAGGATTATGGAGGTTATTTTGAAAGCAAATAGTCGAGCTACAAGAAGACGAATATTGAAAGTGAATAGTTTAGCCATAAAAAAAGGCCGTTTCAATAATTAAGAAACGGCCTTGAAATATTTTATAAGTTATTTAGTTACCTGCTTTGATATTAGCAAACATTGGCGATACCGTTAACTCTTTGCTACCCGGGGTATGTTTGTAAAAACCTTCGCCCGATTTAATACCTAAATTACCAGCTGTAACCATGTTTACCAATAATGGGCATGGTGCATATTTAGGATTACCGAATCCATTATGTAGTACATTTAATATGGCCAAACAAACATCTAAGCCAATAAAATCGGCAAGTTGCAATGGCCCCATAGGATGAGCCATACCTAATTTCATTACGGTATCAATTTCTTCAACTCCACCAACACCTTCATGTAAACTAATAATGGCCTCATTAATCATTGGCATTAAAATACGGTTGGCTATAAAACCAGGATAATCGTTGCTAGAAGCTGGAACTTTACCAATGGCTTTAGACAAATCGGTTATGGTTTTAGTAATCTCTGCAGAGGTTTTGTATCCATTAATGATTTCAACCAATTTCATTACTGGCACTGGATTCATAAAGTGCATACCAATTACTTTATCAGCTCTTTTAGTAACCGAGGCTATTTTGGTAATAGAAATAGATGATGTATTGGATGCCAAAATACAATGTGAAGGTGCAATTTCATCTAGCTTACGAAAAATATCCAACTTAATATTCATGTTTTCGGTAGCAGCTTCAATCACTAAATCTGCATTTTCAGCACCTTCTTTTATATTGGTATAAACAGTAAGGTTAGCAAGCGCCATATCTTTATCTGCTTCAGTTAATTGGCCTTTGCTTACTTGTCTATCAAGGTTTTTCCCAATGGTTTCAACTGCTTTTTTTAATGCGCTTTCATTTACATCAACCAAACTAACTTTGTAGTTATTTTGTGCAAAAACGTGCGCAATTCCATTGCCCATTGTTCCCGATCCAATTACAGTAATGTTTTTCATGTGTATATAAGTATGTATTGTTGTTTGTTCATTTATAATTTTAGCAAATGTAATACCTAATGTACGTATTTTGTAAAACGGTATAATAAGTGTAAAAATACGATTATAAATGCCTGTAATAATGTTAGTTAAATTAGTATAACAAGAGCTGCAATAATAGAACTATATAAGAGGTTTAAGCTTAACTTGCCTATCAAATAAAGAGGCATTTGTTGATGTTATGATTTAATAAAACGGGTTGTGTAGCGCATTTTATTGTTTTCAATTACCAAATAATACAATCCTGATTTTAACTTTTTTACATTTAACAAATAGCTGTTTTGATTGGTATTAACATCCGTTTTTATTACTTCATTTCCATTATTATCCGAAACTAAAATACGGGCATTTGAAAAAGTTTCGAAATCGGGTAGTGCCAAAGTTAAAACATCATCAACAGGGTTTGGCATAAGATTTAAGCCAGTTTCTTTGGTGTTTGATTTTAAACCCACCACACTTTGGTCGCGTATACCAAAAGCGTAATCTCCAGGTATTAATTTAGTCAACCAAAACCTGCCTAATTTATCTTTTAGGTTTCCTCCGGGTTGGTATGTTGCTTCACTAGGAATACTAATAACACGCCATTCACTATTTTCATCTGCACGATAAAGTAAAACCAAACTATCTTCGGTTAATACATTCTTTAAAAGATCTTCATCTAAGTAATTTTGAGATGTACCGTTATAACTAAAAAAGGCCCAGGTAGAAAAGGATACTGGAAATTGTCCGCGCACACTCCAATAACGTTCATTACTAATTCGAATACCTTGTTTACGTAAATCGCCTACACTTGGTCCAACCCAATGGTGTTGCACATTTATTAAAACCGAATCGGTTATGTTTTGTGTATTGATGCTTAATAGGGCATTGGTAAAGTTAATTAACCCCTTATTTTTTATTGTTTTGGTTTCTGATGTATATCCTAAAGCATATTTAGTTTCATCATCTATGGTCACATAATTTAGTGTTTTGCCATTGGGGATATTTATTGAAATATTACCTTCACCATTGGTTAATGTAGCCATCAGTGTTTGTATTGTTTTATCTGTATAATGCAGGTTAACCGTTACATTCATGCTACTGTGCTTTTCAGTTTTGTAACGTTTAAGTTCCATTAACTGTAATGTAAGTTTTGATTCTTTTTTTACACTTGAAAATACAACAACATCATAATGGCCTTTTTGAAAAATGTATTGGTTAAAAAAGAAGGTTAAATCTTTATCAGTAAATCGTTGAAATTCGTTACGTAAATTTAAGCTATTGGCATGGTTAAATTTATATATATCAAGGTAACTTTTACAAGCTGCAAAAAACGCTGAATCGCCCATTGTAGATCTTAAAGCATTGGCCATTAACGCGCCTTTTTTGTATACTGTTGTACCATAAGTTTGTTCGTGCGGAACACCACTAACTGCTTTATAACCTTTATCGTTTGCAGGGGCAGTAAGCAATACTTCATTTAGTTTTTCTCGCATGTTATTTTGGTAGTTAGATTCGCTATACACACATTCTAAAAATAAAGCCTCACAAAAACTCGCCCAGCCTTCATTAAGCCACATATCTTCGGCTGTTTCACATGTTGTTAAATTACCCCACCAATGATGAGATAATTCATGTGCCATTAAAGTCTCATAGTTCAATGTTCCATCAATTGCATATAGTGGATAGGCTATATTTGCAGCATGTTCCATAGCGCCCGAATTAAATGGTACACCCACAAAGCCAACTCTATCAAAAAGAAATGGACCAAATCGCTCTTCGAAACATGAAATTGCGTTGTTTAATTTAATAAAAGATGCATTTAACTTTACTGTATCTTTGGGTTCTACGGCAAGCCAAACGGGCAAGGTACCAAACTTACCTGTAAAAGTATGCTTCAATAAGGTGTATTTTCCAATTGCAATACTAGCTAAGTATGTAGGTATGGGTTGATTAAGTTCCCAAGTCCATTTAATTGAACCGTCTGAATAAGTTGTATCATCTATTAGCAAACCACCACATACTGCGGTAAATGTTTGAGCTGTGGTAACTTCAACTCTATACAAAGCTCGGTCGGTGAAATTATCAAAGCAAGGAAACCAAGCTCGTCCAAAATTATGCGGTTTAGATTGAAAACCAACTCCCATGTTAAAAGCATATGTTCCACTTATGTAAAATCCACCCCAAAGCGCATCTTTTTGGGGCATGCCTTTATAAAAAATATCAACTGTTAATGAGTCACCCGTTTTAGATTGAAATGGTATTTTAATTAATACTGTAGAGTCATTTTTTTGAAATGAACATAAATTATGGTTAACATAAACACTATCAACATTAAGTTTCAAAAGGTTAAAAGCTATAATAGAGTCATTATTTAATTTTCTTAAGAAAATTTTAGTATTTGCCTGAATACCGCTTGTGAAAACATTCCTTGCGTCAATATTTATATTGTATTTCAATGCTTTTTGAGGTGTTTGAGCCATAACTTTAGGCATTTCAAAAATACAGAGCAATAAAAATGCGACAAGTCCGCGGATAATAGGGGAGACAGAGTTGATAAAAGTCATTGTAAATTCAATAAATAGTGGTAAAATTGTCAATCGCAAAAATGCGACAATTAAATGAACAAGTATAGCAATTTTTTCAAGCCTCAACTAAAAGACTACAACAACACACATATGAATATTCTTTACCCATTACTAAAAAAGCTTTGCCTGGTTATGGCTTTGCTAACACTTGTCGTTTCGGCAAATGCTCAAAGTATCAACAATTATGTTTTTAGTACCAACACTACTTCATCTTTAAACCGAACTGCAGGCAGTTTGATTGATGATGTTGATATGAATACAGGTACAACAACCTTGATTGGTGGTTCTCAAAATAATTTCACATCAACTCCGCTTATAAATATTGGGTTTGATTTTTATGTGAACGGTACTCGTCAAACTCAGTTTAACACCACCAGTAATGGCTGGGTTGGTATAGGTAATTTCGCTATTGCGGGTCAAGGTTTTTTGGCTGCAACAGGTATCAGACTTGCGCCTTTTTTAGGTGCAACCACATCAATTGGTACAAGTTCTATTGGGCGGGTGCATAGCAAACTAGTAGGTACCCAACCCAATCGTGTATTGGTAGTTGAGTTTTTACGGATGGCTATCCAATCAAATGTAGTAAATGATACCAATACTTTTCAAGTTCGTTTGTACGAAGCAAACGGAGCCATAGAATATGTTTATGGTCAAATGAAAGTATCTTCTGGTGCTCCACTTAGTTTCAACGTTGGATTTCAATTTACCAATACGATATACCAGCACGTAAATACTACAACACATGTAGCTTCTACATCAAACAGTACAGCAAATACATATTCAACTGACGGGGTAATAGCTGGTTTAAATGGACCAACAGCTGGTAGTCAGAGATCCTACACTTGGGAGCCAACACCAATAAATGATGCTGGAAGTGTAACGGCATCTGCAATAACAACCTCTGGCATGACACTGTCTTGGAATAATGTTGCCAACGAGATTGGTTATGCCTTATATAGGTCTACTGATGGAGGTGTTACATATACTTTTGTTGCCACTACTCTCCCAAACATAACTACATTTAATGCAACAGGATTATTAGCTAATACAACATATAATTGGCGTGTTTATTCAATACGTGAAAGCATTTCTGCTCCTGCAGATGGAGTTGCTACCACATCTGCAGCAACTAAGTTTATAACAATTGCCAGTGGAAATTGGAGCGATCCGGCAACATGGCTTAATTCGATAGTTCCGAGTTCTCAAGATTCTGCTGAAATTTCTGTATCACACAACGTAGTTTTAGATGCACCAGCGATATCATCAGGTACTTTAATAGTAAAAGGCACTTTAACTTATTGGGCCAATAATACAACCCAACAAATTTTTACAGTTAATGGTGACGTAATTGTTGAATCAGGTGGAAATTTCACAGCTGGCGCTTCTACATATTCGCCAGCATTCGGAAATCCTTTCCGATTAAATATTGGAGGTAATGTTGCAAACGCAAATGTTTCGGGAAATTTAATTGTTAATGGCACACTTGATTTGGCAGGTACAGGAACTGCGGTTCAAGTTGGTTTTTATGGTACTCAAAATGCTACAATAACAGGTACAGGAACAACCTGCGAATTACCTTTCATTCTGGTTGATAAAAATGTAGTTGATAATACCATTGAAGTACTAAAAATTTATACCCAACCGCAACCAAATACTTTATTTGCAAATACGCAACGTATTGGAGTTGTAACAGGTACACTTAAAATTTCAGTTGCTGTTGTCACAAATTCATTTTCAACTAATAATATACAACTTACATCTAATGTTAATGGCCGTTTATGGTTGAATAATTCAGGAATTAACTTAGGCATGCATCCGGCTGCCACTGTAGGTCAAATGTTTATAATTGGTGAGTTAAGAATTGATGCAGGAAGTATAACCGTTGGTACAGGTGGTCAATCTCATACAGTAACTACCAACGGAACCATAAGATTAAACGGTGGAACCTTAAATATATTGGGTGGATTACAGATTGTAAATATTAATTCAGCACAATTGCTTGTTGAGGGAGGCAGACTTATAATCGATCCTCAAGCAACTACAAGTTTGAACGTATTTACCAATGCATTTGTTGTAAACTCATCATCAGGTTTCACATTTACAAGTGGTAGTATTGAAATTATTGATCCACACGCTGCTGCAGGTGGAACCTCGATCAATATTATTTCTGGAGGTTCTAAAAATATTACTGGTGGAACTTTTGTTATTGGAAGCGATGTTTCCACTTCAACAAGCGGAGCATTTGCAGAAAATACTGGCTTCGGTATTAATTGTAATTTACCCATTTCAAAGCTTTATGTAAAAAACAATATATCAGCATCACCAACCAGATTTTGCAGGCTACTAAATAATCTTACTGTAACAGATAGCCTAGTTGTTTTTAGTAATGGTTATATCAGGACTGCTTCTGGAACCACACCTTATATATTAACATCTTTGGGTAATATTATAAACAATGGCTCCATAGCAGGAGTTGCACCAGGCGGAACAACTTCTGGTAGTGGTTCGTTATCTATTGAAGGTACAACTATCCAAAACATAACTGGGTCGGGCACAGCGCCTGCTTTGTCTCTGAAAATTGATAACCCAAGTGGTGTTAATTTTAATAATACAAGCCTTTGGGCACTCGAACAACTTGTTTTGCAGAGAGGAAATGTAAATAATATAGCAGGTTCTATTGGAATTGGAGCTGCAACTTATCGTGGTAGTTTAATTATTGGAGGTTTAAATGAAACAACAACCGCAGGAAGTTTATCAACTCCGCCAACTGTAAATACCTCATTGGGCTCGCCAAATTACACATATGGTCCTGCTGCCAACATCCTTCAAACAGGTTCATTTAATGAAATGCCTGCAGGTGCAATTACAATGGGAACTTTAACGGTAAACGATGTTCAAGGTGCAACTGCAAATAGAGCAATTTCAATTATAAATGTGTTAAACTTAACTCAAGGTATTTTAAATATGGGTAATAACGCCCTTACACTAGGTACTTCTGCTTTAAATCCAGGTACCTTAAACAGGATATCAGGACTTATTCAACTTGGTTTAACAGGTGGTGCTTTTACACGTTGGTATGCAACGGCTAGTACTCCCGCGTTTGATTATGCTTTAGGTTTCCCTCTGAGCAATGGAACGAATGAAAGATCTATATTATTGAGTTTAAATGGAGGATCTTTGGCTTCAGGTGGTAACCTAACAATTCGTCATGCAAATGTGATAGGGTTTACAGATATCTCACCTACATTTTTAGAAGGGACTACAACTATCAATAGAAGAACAAACACGTATTGGAAATTATCATCAACAGTTACTCCAGACATTGGAGCCGGAAATACCCTATCAATAAGGGCAGTTGGTTCAGGTGTAGGTGCAATAACAAATGTTTCTCAACTGGCATTTGTAAAGGGCAATGCAGCATTAAATGGAACGCACCAAGTTGGTTCAGGAACAGTAACTACCCCAGAGATAAATAGAGACTTTAGTCAAGCTAACGTTTTAGGCGGGGCCATTTTTGATACATTATATATAGGTACTAATTCTGGGGTTAACCCTTTATCGCCAACTATTACTGCTATTGCAACGGGTAATTGGAATAACCCAGCAACATGGGAAAGCGGAATAATACCAACAAATAGCAATAGCGCAACAATCGCAACTGGTGTTAATGTTACCATACCTTCAGGTTACACAGCTGTTTGTAATGGATTGAGTATTTCTTCGGGTGCAACTTTAACAGCTTCTGCAGGTACTCTAAATAACGGTGGTAGTATTATTATTGATGGTACAATAACTGTTAGTGGTACTTCCATTAATATTGTTTCTAGTGCAAATAATGGTATGACCATTAATACAGGAGGTGTTGTTACAATAAGTAACGGTACAGTAAATATTGGACAGTCTGGAGGAAGTAACCGTACTTTATTGGTTGATAACGGTGCTAGTTTAACTGTAACTGGTGGTATATTAAATATCAATGGCAATTTTGCTATTAATAATGGTGCTATTTTTAATCAGTCAGGTGGAGATATAAATATAGATGGTAACTCAGGTACAGCGGCCACAAGTACTGCTCAAGGAACACACTTAGTTAGTATTAACTCTTCTTTGTTAAATTGTAGTGCAGGAAACCTAACTATTATTGATCCTCCGCATAGCGCAATTATAGCTGGAACAACTAACTCAATTAGAATTCAAGTTTCAACAGGTTCATTAGTGGCATTTAGTGGTACTCATGCCGTTAGATTTGGTAATGGTACCAGTGCAGAAATAGGTAATGCCAATGGCTTTGTTATCAATACACGTAACACCGCTGGTATCGTGCCCCTTCAAAATGTTGTGGTTAATTCAGGTAGTGCAACAGGCAGATGGGTAACCACTTCTTATACATCAGGAACAGGTACACATATTGAAGGAAATTTAACCATAAATATTGGCAGTGAATTTAGACATGTTAGTTCTGCAATTTTTGCTGTTGGTGGTGATATTGTAAATAATGGAATACTTACATGCGCAAGTCCATTAATTATGGGAGGAAACGGCTACATTATAAATAATGCGCAAGCTATTGGTGGAGCAGGTACATTTAGAAATTCAATAACAACTTCAACTGGTGCATTCACCAATTTAACCATCGATAATGGAAACTCATTAACCTTGAGTAGTAATAATCTTACATTTGGAGTAAGTGGTGTATTGGCTTTAGGTGCTCTAAAAGTAATTACCAATAATAATACGATTGCTCTAACATCTACTGGCTCTTTAACGCGCACATCAGGATATGTTGTAGGTAACTTCGGTAAGTTTATAGCTCTTGGAACAAATGTGGCTCGTACTTTCGAAATAGGAACAATTACAGATTTTCTTCCAGTAACAGTTACTTACCCATCTGTTACAACTGCAGGTACAATTGCATTAGGATTAATTACTGGTGACCATCCTCAAATTGCCACATCTTGTATAAATGCATCAAAATCTGTTAATATGAACTGGAAGTTAGCAAACACAGGTTCTGTAACAACTGGTGGTAATTACACATTTAACTTCACATCTGGACAGGTAGATGGTGGAACCTTGCTATCAGCCGCAAAACTATTTGTTTATGATGGTTCAGCTTGGAAAGCTGGTATTACTGGAACATCAACTGCAACTTCATTCGCTGTTAATGGCCTTAATACATATGGCGATGTTGCAATAGGAGAGATTACACCAGTTCCTGCATCAGTTACAATATCAGCCTCTGCAACAACAATTTGTACTGGAACAAACGTAACCTTTAATGCAAACATAATAAATGGTGGAGATGCCCCCACTTATCAGTGGAAATTAAATGGTGTTAACACCGTTACCACACCAACTTTCGCTTCAAGTACTTTAGCTAATAATGATGTTGTTACTTGTTCAATAGTTTCTAATAGTGCTTGTGTTAGCGTAACTAATGTAAATTCGAATACAATAACAATGATTGTTAGCCCGCTTACAGTTCCTGGATCTGTAACAGGTGGATCAACTGTTTGTTCGGGAAGTAATTCAGGCTTATTAACGCTAGGAGGTCAAACAGGTGCCGTAACCAAATGGCAAAGTTCAACTAATGTTGGATTTACAGGAGCTACAGATATCGCAAATACCGCAACTACATATACATCAGGTGCCCTAACTGCAAATACTTACTTCAGGGCTGTTGTTCAAAGTGGCGCTTGTGCTGCTGCCAACTCAGCATCAACATTAGTAACCATTGACGCACTTAGTGTTGCTGGTACAATAACTGGAACAAACACTGTTTGCTCTGGAACACCTGCTGGTAACTTAACATTAAGCGGCCAGGTTGGAAGTATAGTAGGTTGGGAGTTTGCAGTATCACCGTTTATAGTATTTACTCCGATTTCTAATACAACAAATACACAAAGTGCAGGAAGCCCAACACAAACTACACATTACCGTGCAATAGTTAAAAATGGTTCATGTGCTCAAGTAACAACAACAGCATTCATTATAACCGTAACACCAGCAAGTGTTGGTGGTACAGTATCAAGCAACCAAACTATTTGTTCAGGTGGTGCAGTAACTGCATTAACATTAACAGGTAATGTAGGTTTGGTAACCAAATGGCAAAGTGCGAACAATGTTGCATTTACAGGTGCAATTGATATTGCAAATACAACAACCACTTTAACTCCAACAGGGGTAACTTCAACTACTTATTATAGAGCAGTGGTGCAAAATGGTAGTTGTACTCCTGCAAACTCATCATCAGTATTAATCACAGTAAATCCAGCACCAGTTGGTGGAACTGTTAGTGGCACTGCATCTGTTTGTTCAGGTACTTCTCCAGGTACATTAACCTTAAGTGGTCATACTGGTACAATTGCCAATTGGCAAAGAAACGATGGAGGCGGATGGGTAAACGTAACCAACACAACAACCACATATAATCCTGGTAACTTAACAATTTCTACACGCTTCAGAGCGATATTAACTTCAGGTACATGTACACCTGATACTTCGGTTGCTCATTTAGTAACTGTAACACCTACTAGTATTGGTGGTTCGGTAAGCAGTAACCAAACAATATGTTCAGGAGGTACAGTAGCAGCATTGACTTTAACAGGTAACGTAGGTTTGGTAACCAAATGGCAAAGTGCAAGCGATGCCTTGTTTACAACCCCAACAGACATTGCAAACACAACAACCACATTAACCCCAACAGGTGTAACTAGCACTACTTATTATAGAGCTGTGGTTACAAGTGGAACATGTTTACCTGCAAACTCATCTTCAGCATTAATTACTGTTACTCCTGCTTCTGCAGGTGGTTCGGTAAGCAGTAACCAAACAATATGTTCAGGTGGTACAGTGGCTGCATTAACTTTAACAGGTAATGTAGGTTTGGTAACTAAATGGCAAAGTGCAAGCGATGCCTTGTTTACAACCCCAACAGACATTGCAAACACAACTAATAC
The DNA here is from genome assembly GCA_027482225.1 of Bacteroidota bacterium. GTDB lineage: Bacteria > Bacteroidota > Bacteroidia > UKL13-3 > UKL13-3 > UBA6183. The sequence continues at coordinate 170,836 of JAIXWD010000007.1, read as the reverse complement.
TTTAACTCCAACAGGTGTAACTACAACTACTTATTATAGAGCGGTAGTTACAAGTGGAACATGTTTACCTGCAAACTCATCTTCAGCATTAATAACTGTAAATCCAGCACCAATTGGCGGAACAGTAAGTGGAACTGCATCTGTATGTTCGGGAACATCTCCAGGTGCTTTAACCTTAAGTGGTCATACTGGTACAATTGCCAATTGGCAGAGTAACAGTGGATCTGGTTGGATAAACGTAGCCAACACAACTACCACATACAATCCGGGTAATTTAACAACTACAACTAGCTTCAGAGCAATATTAACTTCAGGTATATGTACACCTGACACTTCGGTGGCTCATACAGTAACTGTAAGTCCAGTTAGTATTGGTGGTACAGTATCAAGCAACCAAACAATTTGTTCTGGTAGCACAGTAGCTGCACTAAACTTAACAGGTAATGTTGGTTTGGTAACCAAATGGCAAAGTGCAAACAATGTTGCATTTTTAGGTGCAGTAGATATTGCAAACACAACAACCACATTAACCCCAACAGGTGTAACTACAGCTACTTATTTTAGAGCAGTAGTAACCGTTGGAGGTTGTTCACCTGCAAATTCATCATCGGTGTTAATCAGTGTGAGTCCTTCACCAATTGGAGGAGCAGTAAATGGTACAGCCTCTGTATGTTCAGGCACATCTCCAGGTACATTAACCTTAAGTGGTCATACTGGAACAATTGCCAATTGGCAGAGTAACAGCGGATCTGGTTGGATAAACGTAGCCAACACAACAATCACATACAATCCAGGTAATTTAACAACTACTACTAGCTTTAGAGCAATATTAACATCAGGTATATGTACACCTGACACTTCGGTGGCTCATACAGTAACTGTAAGTCCAGTTAGTGTTGGTGGTTTAGTATCAAGTAACCAAACAATATGTTCTGGTAGCACAGTAGCTGCACTAAACTTAACAGGTAATATTGGTTCTGTAACTAAATGGCAAAGTGCAAACAATGTTTCATTTACAGGCGCAGTTGATATTGCAAACACAACAACTACATTAACCCCAACAGGTGTAACTACAACTACTTATTATAGAGCTGTTGTTACTAATGGAACATGTATCCCAGTTAATTCATCATCAGCATTAATTACAGTTGTACCTCCATCTGCAGGTGGTGTGGTTAGCAGTAACCAAACTATATGTGCAGGTGGTATTGTATCACAGTTAACATTAAGTGGTGACACAGGTAGTGTAGTAAAATGGCAAAGTGCAAGCGATTTATTATTTACAACACCAACAGATATTGCAAACACATTAACAACATATACTCCAACAAGTGTTACTACAAGTACATATTATCGTGCAGTAGTTCAAAATGGAACTTGTGCTCCTTCAAACTCATCACCAGCATTAATTACAGTTAATCCTGCAACAGTAGCAGGTGTTGTTTCAGGCACTTCAGGTATTTGTTCTTCAGGTTCTGCCAGTTTATCATTAACAGGCAATCAAGGCAATGTTGTAAAATGGCAAAGTGCAGTAGCTCCATTTACTTTATATAATGACATTACTAACACAACTACTTCTTTAGTATCAAGTGGTCTAACACAAACAACACGTTTCCGTGCAGTTGTTCAAAATGGTACTTGTACTATTGAAAATAGTAACGAATTTGAAGTAACAGTAACAAGTAGTGGAATTTGGCTTGGTGCTGTTAGTACAAGTTGGAATGCTCCTGGTAACTGGTGCGGTGGTGTACCAACAGCTACAACCAATGTTGTAATTCCTGCTGGAACATTAAACAACCCAGTTATTGATGTGTTAACTGCTGTTGCAAACAATATTACAGTGGATGTGGGTGCTACATTAACTTTTACAGGATCAGTTAACACAATAGATGTAAAAGGTAATTTAATTGTAAACGGAACATTTAATACCTCAGGGGGAGTAGTGATTTTTAGCGGAATCACACCACAGAATGTAGCAGGTATAACATACGATACATTGCGCATGAATGGTTCAGGTCTAAAATCATTAACAGGTAATGCAATTGTTTCTGGTGCTATGGATTTGGTTTCTGGAAATCTGCAATTAGGAAACTTTAACTTAGTTTTAGGTGGCTCAGCAACTGCAAGTGGTAATGCATCATCATACATAATTACCAATGGAAGTGGCTCATATACTAGAAATGCATTAGGATCTTCTCCACGCATATTTGCAGTAGGTACAACTACTTCATATACTCCGATGTTAATAACAAATTCGGGTACTGTAGATGATATTTCGGTTAAAGTAATAGACGGTATATTCAATTCATATATCGGTGAGGTAGGTTCTGGTGCACCAATTTCTGCTAATGTGGTTAACAAATCGTATATCGTTAAAGAAGATATTGCTGGAGGTTCATTATTAGACATTATATTTAATTGGAATAGCAGTGACGAGCTAGGGATTAATAGGGTACAAACAGTTGCCGCTAGACATAACGGTGGTGTTTGGAGTAATATATCTGGTGCGCCAGCACCTGCAGTAGGTTCAAACCCATTTAGTTTTAACGTTAGTGGTGTAACTAATTTAGGTATTTTAGGATTGGGCGATATTAGTAGTCCATTACCTGTTAAACTGATAGGATTTACCGCTAAATTAGAAAAAGGAACAACTAAGTTAAATTGGATAACTGCATCAGAAATAAACAACAGCTACTTTGATATTGAGCGCTCTCTTGATGGGCATTTATTTACAAAAGTTGGTACTTTAAAAGCAAAAGGTAATAGCTCTGGCAGAGCAGATTATAATTTTGTAGATGCAAGTTCGGTAGAGGTTTTAAAAAATGCCAATGTGTTATACTACCGTTTAAAACAAGTTGATATAAGTGGCAAGTCTGATTACAGTAATGTATTATCGGTAAGTCAGTTTGAAAACACCATCTTCGAGGTTATTGCAACTGTGCCAAATCCGTTTAATGACGAAACAGAGATTACTTATAAAACAAGTAATATAAGCAAAGTTGATGTTCAAATTACAGACGCATTCGGAAAGTTAGTTAAAAATGAAACGGTTATGCCAGTTCTTGGTGCAAACAATCTTAAGATTCAACTTGACGATTTAAATGCTTCAGGTTTGTATTTTATAAAAATAAGTCAAGATGGTAGATCAAGAGTGGTAAAAGCCATCAAGAAATAATATATTTAATCTATTATAAAAAAGCAGGCCATGTGCCTGCTTTTTTTATTTACGACAACGAAAAAAGAATTCCCATTATAATTCTTCAAACGTTGTGCTTTTTGCTATCATTATTAGTTTGTATATATGGCTGTAAAACAGTCTAATATAACATAAAAATGTGCTATAAAATGGCGTAATTAATCCATGTCAAACATTATCCACAAAAGAGGTTTTTAATGTGGGTATTTTACATCATAAATCAACCAATAAAACAGTATTTTGCAAAGTATTAAAAAAAGCTAATTAAGCTAAGTTCACACAAAGGTTTATACAAAAAACAAAAGCATAAAATTTACAACATATACGCATGGCAGAAGACAGAATTATTAATATTAACATTGAAGATGAAATGAAAACTGCTTACATCGATTATTCGATGTCGGTTATTGTTTCCCGCGCTTTACCTGATGTACGTGATGGTTTAAAACCAGTTCATCGCAGGGTACTTTATGGTATGACAGAGTTAGGTTTAGCATCTAACAGGCCATATAAAAAATCTGCGCGTATTGTAGGAGAGGTTTTAGGTAAATTTCACCCACATGGTGATAGCTCTGTTTATGATGCTATGGTTCGTATGGCGCAAGAATGGAGTATGCGCTATATGTTAGTTGATGGTCAAGGTAATTTTGGCTCAGTAGATGGTGATATGCCAGCTGCAATGCGATATACTGAAGCGCGTTTTCGCAAAATGGCTGAAGAGCTTTTGGTTGATATAGATAAAAATACCGTTGATTTTAAACCGAATTTTGATGACAGTTTACAAGAGCCTACCGTTTTACCTGCTAAAGTTCCAAACTTATTAATTAATGGTGCAAGTGGAATTGCTGTTGGTATGGCTACCAATATGCCTCCTCATAATATTACTGAAGTAATTGATGGTATAGTTGCATATATTGATAACAACGATATTGACATTCCAGAGTTGATGAAGCATGTTAAAGCGCCTGATTTTCCAACAGGAGGAACCATTTATGGTTATGCTGGTGTAAAAGAAGCTTTTGAAACAGGAAGAGGACGTATTATGATGCGTGCTAAAGCAAATTTTGAAACAAGTAAAACAGGTAAAGAGCAAATTGTAGTAAACGAAATTCCATACCAGGTAAATAAAGCATCTTTAATTGAACGTGCTGCTGAGTTAGTAAACGAAAAAGTAATTGAAGGTATTAGCGATATTCGTGATGAATCTGATAGAGAGGGAATGCGTATTGTTTTTGACTTAAAACGTGATGCAGTACCAAACGTTATTTTAAATCAGTTATACAAGTTCACTTCTTTACAAACTTCTTTTAATGTAAACAATGTTGCCTTGGTAAAAGGTAGACCTGAAATGCTTAATTTAAAGGATTTAATTAAGTATTACGTAGAGCATCGCCATGAAGTTGTTGTTCGCAGAACCAAATATGAATTAGATGAAGCACAAAAACGTGCTCATATTTTAGAAGGATTATTAATTGCAATTGATAACCTAGATGCAGTAATTAAAATCATTCGCGAAGCAATTAATCCAGATGAAGCACGTACTCAGTTAATGACCAACTTCAAGCTTTCAGAAATTCAATCGAAAGCTATTTTGGATATGCGTTTACGCGCCCTTACCGGACTAGAACGCGACAAGTTAAAAGCAGAATTTGCAGAATTAATGAAATTGATTACTTACTTACAATCAATTTTAGATGACGAAAGTTTACGTATGAAAATCATTAAAGATGAACTTCTTGAAATGAAGGAGAAATACGGTGATGAACGTAGAACAAATATAATTTATGCAGGTAATGAGATGAGTATGGAAGACTTAATACCAAATGATGATGTGGTAATTACCATCTCCCATTTGGGTTATGTAAAACGTACTTTATTAAGTGAATACCGCACCCAAAATCGCGGTGGACGTGGTTCACGTGGTGTATCAAAACGTGATGAAGATTTTGTTGAACATGTATTGATGGCTACTAACCACAATTACTTGTTGTTCTTTACTAACCAAGGTAAATGTTATTGGTTAAAAGTATGGGAAATACCTGAAGGTGATAAAGTATCAAAAGGGCGTGCCATACAAAACTTAATCAACATTAGCAGCGAAGAAAAAGTAATGGCATACTTAAATGTGAAAACGTTAAGTGATGAGGAGTACATAAAAAATACCAATGTAGTTATGTGTACCGAACAAGGCACCATCAAAAAAACCACATTAGAAGCATACTCTCGTCCACGTGCAAATGGTGTTAATGCCATTAACGTGCGTGAAGGAGACATGTTGGTTGAAGCTCGTTTAACTAATGGCACATGCGAAATGATTATAGCTAGCCGTGAAGGTAAAGCCATACGCTTTAATGAAAGCAGTGTGCGCCCAATGGGACGTACAGCAACAGGTGTTCGTGCAATTCGTTTGGCCGAGGGCGATACTGTAATTGGTATGATTGCCATTGAAGATCCTAAATTAACTAATGCATTAGTTGTTTCAGAAAATGGTTTAGGTAAACGAAGTGAGGTTGAAGATTACCGAATTACTAATCGTGGTGGTAAAGGTGTAATGGCTATGAATGTTACAGATAAAACTGGTAAATTAGTAGCTATTAAAGAAGTAGATGATACCAACGATATTATGATTATGACTAAAAAAGGCATAACCATACGTTTAAGTGTAAAAGATTTACGCGTGTTGGGTCGTGTTACACAAGGTGTGCGTTTAATTAATATTGATGATAAAGATGCCATTGCATCAGTTGCTAAAATTAATTACGTGGAAGAACCTGAAGAGTTAACCGAAGGCGAAATAGGAGAGGATGGCTTACCTATCACTCCAATTGATGCTTTGCCAAACAACATTGATAATATTGTTGATCGTGCCATGCAAGATACCGAAGACCAAGCTAACGAAGAAAAAGGTGAAGACACACCAACAGATATTGACGATACAAAAGAATAATCAGTCGTTAACGTAACTTACAAAAAGGCCCCAACTTAAAATAAGTTGGGGCCTTTTTACTTAATATTTATAATCCAAATTAAAGCTATCCGATAAGTTCTTTAGCTGCTTCCAATACTTTATCTGAAGGGTTTTCGCCATGTAACATGCGTGCAATTTCACCAATACGTTCTTCCTTACTCAAGGTTTTTATATAGGTTTGAGTAGTATCTTGATTGTTGTTTTTGTATACCAATAAATGGGTATCGGCCTTGCTTGCAATTTGAGGTAAATGCGTAATAGCTATTACCTGGTGTTTGGCAGCATGTTGTTTCATTACATTACTTACTTTCATGGCTGCTTCCCCACTTATTCCTGTATCTATTTCATCAAAAACAATAGTAGGCAATGCAACTTTATCGCTAATTAACGATTTTATGCAAAGCATCAATCTACTTAATTCGCCACCGCTCGCTACTTTATTTATAGGTTGAAAACTAGATCCCTTATTGGCAGTAAACAATAAATCAATTTGATCAATACCATCAGGGTTAAAAGCATCGCTTAAAATTTGTTGGCTAATTTTAATTTTCGCATCGGGCATTTGCACTTGCACCAATAATTCGTTTACTCGCTCTTCTATTTTTGGTATGGCTTTAGCGCGCCTATTACTAAGTTCTGCTGCTTGTTTACTTAAATTCTGTTTAAGTTCATTTAACAATTTTTGGGTATTTATAATTTCGTCACTTAAAGACCCAATATTGTTTAACTTTTCTTCTACTTCTAATTTAAAGGAAATTAACTCGTTATTATTGGCTACACGATGTTTCTTTTGTAAGTTAAAAATCAATTGTAAACGTGTATCAATTCGTTCTAAATCGCTAGGGTTAGCCTGGATTTGTTCTGATATGTTTTCTAATTCGGCAGCAATATCTTTTAATTCAATCATGGCCGAGTCTATTCGTTTTACCAAATCTTGCAAACCAGTATGGTGTTTAGAACCATTGCCTAAGTTTACTTTTATTTCGCGCAAAACCTCAATTAAACCTTGGTCATCTGCATTTAAAGCACCAAAAGCTACACCAGCACATTGCTGTATGGTATCGGCATTGATTAAAACTTCCAATTGCTTTTCCAACTCTTCTTGTTCAGTTGGTAAAGGATTAACTTCGTTTAATTCGTTTAAAATAAATTGCAAATAATCCTCATCGGTTTTTGCTTTGGCTTCACGATCTATAAGTACCAATAACAACTTTTCAGTTTGTTTGTATTGCTTGTAATTTAATTTATATTGCTCTAAATCCAAGTTGTTATCTGCAATGGCATCAACAATACTTAACTGAAAATCGCTGTTGTTTAAATCTAAAGTTTGGTGCTGACTAACAATATCAACCAATTGTGATCCTAAATCTTTAAGCTGATTTAAGTTTACTGGTGTGTCGTTTATAAATGCACGACTTTTGCCATTGGTTGCAATTTCTCTGCGCAAAATACACGTATTGTCGTAGTCTAACTCATGTTGGTTGAAATACGATTTTATATTGTATGTACTTACATCAAACACGCCTTCTATTACACACTTATCATTGGCATTCATCAACGATTTGGTATCCGCACGTTCGCCTAATATCAAACCTAATGCACCCATAAGTATTGATTTACCCGCACCAGTTTCCCCTGTAATAATATTTAGTTTATTATTAAATGTAATATCAACTTCTTTGATAATAGCGTAGTTGCGTATGTGTAATTGCTTGAGCATATAATGATCAAAAATAGGAGAGTGTAAGCAAAGTTTTGCTAGTTAATTTTCAACAATAAATAAGTTAATGAATCCTAATCTACTTTTGTTTAATGTAAAACAATACCTCTAACACCAATAAAAAACATCACGAAAATAGTAATCGTTTTTAGCTTCGTATTTTTTCGTACTTATTAATATTTGCAACATTTATCTCATTTAATAATTCTATTGCTTTAGATTTTTCGGTAGGAGACGATCCTTTGTAAATATTAACTAATTCATCACTTTTGGCTTCAAAAAATACAATCAACATAGCCGTATTGGGTGCTATTTTAAACACCTTTTGAACCATTTCTAAACAACTGAAAATTGCTTTACGTGCACTTTCGGGGTCTTTGTACATTATATCTAAACCTTGTCGGTGGTATTTGTAATATGCTTGCCTTATTGGTTCAAAACGAGGATTTAATGCATTATCAATTAAATTGTAACGTGCACGAATGTTACGTTGAAATGGTTTCCAACCACTGCTACCATCGCTACTTTGTGCTTGATTAGCTATACCTAAAGCTTTATTAAAATATAGTGTTCCACCTAATGGTGCATACGAATCGTAATCTAATCCAATGGCATAGTTTACATAAAATGCAACCAATGCGATTAGGTTATTTGTAAAGCTATTTTCGTTGTAGTCCATACGCTGAAACTCAACGTAATTAAACTTCCAATCTTCATCTAATATGTTTAGTGTATTTGTGGTATAGGTACTTCCATAAACTGGGCGCTGACATATAATTTGTGCATTGCCTTCGATGTAATTGCCTTGTTGGTCGTATTTACTTGGAATAATCTGAATGGTTAATTCAATTTTTTCGTTTGTTTGAATTTTATCTCCAGTCCATTTCGTATTGTTTACAAACTCGCTAATGGCTTGCTCTAAAGAACGAAAAATACGCTTATCTGTTAGTTGAATTTGGTTATCAAGAATAATGGTTTTACAATTTACGTCTTGTGCATGAATCGATGTAATACTTAACAACAAAGCAATTAAAGCTACAAATTTACGCATGTTTCAAGTCTATTATTTTTTGTACAATATCGTGTGCTACTTCTGTTTTCGATTTTAGTTTATATTCTGTTTGCACACCCAATTTGTCTATAATCGTAATTTTATTTGTATCAAACCCAAAACCAGCACCTTTGCTGCGTAGCGAGTTAAGTACAATAAAGTCTAAATTCTTTTTTTGTAGCTTCTGTTTTGCATTGGCTACTTCGTTGTTTGTTTCTAATGCAAACCCCACAAGTGTTTGTTTTTTTGTTTTATGCTTACCCAATTCGGCCAAAATATCTTTTGTCTTTTTAAGTTTAAGGTGTAGTTCATCACCACTCTTTTTTATCTTGGTGATGCTTACTTTCTCGGGTGTATAATCAGCTACTGCAGCACTCATTACTGCAATTTCTGACTTGGTAAATGCCTTTACAGTTTTTTCAAACATTTCATCGGCACTGGTTACATCAATGCGTTTTATTTTTGAGTTGTTGATTTTCAAATCAGTAGGACCAGATATTAAAGTGACATCAGCACCATTTCGAGCAAATTCTTCGGCAATGGCAAACCCCATTTTACCGCTGCTATGGTTGCCAATAAAACGCACTGGATCTATGCTTTCGTATGTTGGCCCTGCTGTTACCAATACCTTTTTGTTTTTTAAGGCTTGAGTAGTAATTAAATGTGTTTGTAAGAAACTAATTATTTCTTCGGGTTCAATCATTCTTCCAGCTCCATTCAAACCACTGGCAAGTTCGCCACTAGCAACAGGCAACACAATATTACCATAACTTTTTAAGGTAGTTAAATTGTTTTGTGTGCTTCCATGTGTGTACATATCTAAATCCATCGCTGGAGCAACAAAAGTTACACATTTTGCACTAAGATAAGTAGCCAGTAATAAGTTATCGCAAATGCCATGAGACATTTTAGCAATGGTATTTGCAGTTGCAGGTGCTATTAAAAAACAATCAGCCCACATGGCCAACTCTACATGGTTAGTCCATTCTCCTTGATTGTTATATACAAACTGGTGGTAAACTGGATTTTTACTAAGGGTTGATAAGGTAAGCGGGGTAATGAAATCTTGGGCACCATCACTCATTAATACCTTAACTTCGGCACCTTGTTTAACCAACAAACGAACCAATGTTGCAGCCTTATATGCAGCAATGCTACCCGTAACACCCAATAATATTTTCTTGCCTTTTAGCATACCTCAAATAAAACACAAAATGGTTACACTACCAAAGTAATGTAACCATTTTAGGTATCAAATAATGGATTAAACTATTTGTTTTCTTTTGCCGGATTGCGGAAATAGATTTTATCGTTTAAAAATTCTTCCATAGCAATGTTAACTGCTTTAGGTAAACGCTCGTAATAGCTAGATATTTCAATTTGCTCACGGTTTTCAAACACTTCTTCCAAAGTATCGCTGTCGTTGCTAAATTCTTGCAATTTGCTGTGTAACTCTTCTTTCATTTGAGCTGAAATTTGGTTCGCACGTTTACTGATAATTGCCAACGACTCGTAAATGTTGTGCGTTGGAGAATCAACCTTGCGTAAATCTCTAACTACGGTAGTAGTTGCTGCATTGCTGTAATTAATGTTTGCCATTTTATTGTATATTACTTTGTTGTTTTGTTAATTTCTTTATATTGTTTTCGGCTTTAACCGCAATATTCTTGGCTTCACTTAGGTATTTACTTGTTGGGTACTCTCCTTTAAAATAACCGCAAAAATCAATTGTTTCTTGATAACGCGTTAATTTCTTAGATTCAATACTATTATCGGCCAAAAGATAATATGATTTAAGTGTTAAAAAATCTAATTCTTCTTTTTGCGGCACTTCTGGGTAATCCTTAATCACATTCTGAAGGGCCACAATTGAACTTTTATACTCACCAATATTGTAATACAACTTTGCACTTTTGTATGCCTTCATTGATAATTTAGCCCTTAATTTATCAAGTAACACGTTACACTCACTTACATATTTACTCTCTGGATACACACTAACGAAAAGCTTAATGGCTTCTGTTGCTTTATAGGTATCAGTTTGATCTAAATAATAATTTTGCGATTCTAAAAATTGGCAATATGCATTCATATACAAACACTCTTCGGGCCACTGACCTGTAGGAAAGTTTTCGAAATATGTTTTAAACTGATAACCTGCTAAAGCATAGGCACGCAAACCAAAGTTACAATAAGCACTGTAATACATTACCTTTTCTGCCATGGCAGTACCATTAAAATTATCCTGCAATTGTTCAAATAAAGTTGATGCACGGTAATAATCTTTTTTGTTGTAATAGTACTGCGCCATCTCTAACTTTTTATTAGGATCAGGCGTTTTTAAAACCTTCTGGTATTTGCTACAACCAGTTAGAAATAAAGCAGAAAAAATACAGATGCCGACTAAGCGTATGTTCATGTTTTTACGATACTGAACGCGAATGTAGGGCTTTTATTTCTACTTGTAAAGTGGTAAAACAGCGAAAAAGCAAATTTTTGTCTCTAATATACAGGATGTTAAGTACTATTTTAGGCCTATTTTTTTTGTTTAAATTAGGTCAACCTATCTTGCTTACTTAGCATGTTAAAAAAGGCGGTTTTTATTCTGTTTATTCTTATCTTTTGTAATACCATCAAGGGTTTTGCTCAGGTACCGCTTTATATTGAGGCAGAAGATACTATATCCATCACAATGGATACTACCAAATTAAACCAAACCAAATCCAAATTAAACAATAAATCAACCCAACCCATTACCGCTAATTATAAAGGAAATAGCCGTACCAATTCAAGAATAGATAGCCTGGTAATCATTGCCCATCAATACATGGGTAATAAATACAGAAGGGGTGGTGCATCTACTGCGGGATTTGATTGCAGCGGATATACCATGACAGTTTTTAAACAACTTAACATAAAACTACCCCATACCAGTGCCGGACAAGGTTTAATAGGTGTTACCATTAACCAAAAAAATATACAAAAAGGCGATTTAATTTTGTTTAGGGGAGGCAACCGCAGAAGCCGAAGAATTGGACATGTTGGAATTGTAATAACTGAAAAAGGAGAACCTGTGCGTTTTATTCATAGCAGTACGAGCGAAGGAGTTAGGATTGACAACCTAAATGCATCTTATTACCGTAACCGTTATGTTAAAGCGGTACGAATTCCAGAGTTATATCGTTAATAGTATTCCAATTGATTTATTTTGTAAAGTTTAGATGTTTACAAACCTGCCTAAATGCTTAATTTAAAATAGATATGAAAATAATTTTAACATTTTTAACAGCCTTTATATTAGGTCCATTATCAGTTTTGGCTCAACAACAGGTGTATGCTGACAAACCAATTAAAGAAGTTAGCGGAAGTGCCGAAATGGATGTAACACCAGATGAAATATATGTGGGCGTGACCCTTCGCGAATTTATGATTGAACGCAAAAAACAGCCTATTGCAAACATAGAAAAAGACTTTAAGGAGGTAATAAACAGTTTGAAAATAGACAATTAACTAATTTCTCTAGAGGGTATTTATGGCACTTTTGACTATGATTATAAAACACAAAAGCGTGGAGAGTTTTTAAACTCAAAAACTTATATCATTAAATTTTCTGATATGGATAAGTACAACCAAATGGTGATGATGTTAGACAAAAAAGGTATTGAGAACATACATATACAGCGCACTAGCCACAGTAAAATGGAAGAGTACAGACGAAAAGTAAAGGTGGAAGCATTAAAAGCAGCCAAAGAAAAAGCTGATTTATTGCTTGCTGCATTAGGGAAACATACCGGTGATGTTCAATTAATTCGTGAAAGGGATAATAATATGGGATTTATGCAACCCATGTATTTAAAGTCTAAAGTAGCCATGGATTTAAATAGCGAATCGGGTGGACAACCGATTGAAATGCAGATATTAAAACTGCGTTACGAAATAGAAGCTCACTTTTTAATAACTAACTAGATATGCAATTTGGGTTTGAACGTTGCCCATACTGTGGCAATACCAATGGTTTTATTTATATACACGGACATTATCAATGTAAAGTGTGTAACCAAAACGTAATGCCATGCTGCGGTGGCGAGCAAGAATGCGAAACTGACGATGCTAAAACTGAATCGTAACTTTTATAATGATACTTTCTGCTGTTGCATCTATATTTAATTGTTCACCATCCAATAACACAAAATCATTCTCGTATAGGTTATATGCTTGTTGGTTATCACTTATGGTTATTTGTCCTTTTGCTAAATAAAGGCAAATAAAATCATTACTAGTTTGTATTTGGTTTGATTGGTATGCAGACAATAAAACAACATCAATATTTGCTTTAATCTCTGGCTTAAAAATCACATTAAAATCGGTTACCATACCAATAGCTGTTGTATTCCAAGCACCATCAAAAAAATGGGGGATAAGGGGCTTTAAATGATGCGTAACCTCGTTGTTGTGCGTAATGATTAAATTACCCTGCAACAACATAATAATGCGTTGATAGCCTGTTAAATCAGTAAAAGTTGAGGTTGCTGTTTGGACAGTTGCCGTGCTAATTCTAAATAAAAAATCTCGTGAAGCAAAATCTGAATCAACAGGAAAAATAAATAATGGTGTAGTTGTGCCTCCACTCCAATTAGTAGTTTGTTGTTGGTTTTGTTTAATTATTTGCATCATTCAGCAAGGCTAATATTTCTTTTACTTGGTTAGGTGCATACCAATTTTGTGGTGCTTCTTTTTTAAACCATGTAATTTGTCGTTTGGCATAATTACGACTGTGTTGTTTTATTAAATCAATGGCTTTATCTAAACTGTATTCGCCTTTAAAATAATCAAACAACTCTTTGTATCCTACTGTTTGCAAAGCGTAATTATCTTGGTAAGGCAGCATTTTTTCAACTTCTTGTAGCAAACCCGCTTGCATCATTACCTCAACACGCTTATTAATTCTGTCATATAAAATATCTCTTGGCAAATCAACCACCACCTTAATTACTTTGAAGTTGCGCGCATGTTTTTTTCTATTGGCTACAAAACCTTGCTGCTTGGCTATTGCCACTTCAATAGCGCGCATAACACGTTGTGGGTTTTGTATTTCTGTTTGATGGTATAACGTATCGTTTAAATCCAATAATTTTTGCTGTAGAGGTGTAATGCCATCCATAGCATAAAGCGCATTTAACTCATTACGTAAGGTTTCATCAGCTTTTGGCATATCATCCAAACCATCAATTAATGCTTTAACATATAAACCACTTCCGCCAACGGCTAATACCACATCATACTGCTTAAATAACTCATCTAATTTAGCTAAAGCATCACGCTCAAAATCTCCCGCTGAGTATGATTGATTAATACTTAAATGACCTATAAAATGGTGGTTTACAAGAGCTAATTCATCGTTAGTAGGTTTAGCTGTTCCGATGCTTATTTCTTCGAAAAACTGCCTGCTATCGGCTGATATAATCTCGGTATTTAACTGTTGGGCCAATTGAATTGCAATTGCAGTTTTGCCAACAGCAGTTGGGCCAAGTATACATAGCAGTGTTTTGGTCATTTATTTTTTTATAATTTTAATAGCATATGAATTGTTTAGGTAGGCAGGAGCAAAATTAGATGTAATAGGAGTTACTCCACATGTTTTTTAAGTTTTAACACCACATATTTACTGGTTGGTGTATTGCTTTTATCAGCCACCGAATTAATAGGAACCAATACATTTGTTTCAGGGAAATAAGTGGCACAACATTGTTCAGGAATATTGTAAGCAACGATCATAAACTTATGTGCTACGCGTTCTACACCATCGTGGTAATTATATAAATCTACCACATCTCCAGCCTTGAAACCAAGTTTAGTAATGTTTGTTTCGTTCATTAAAATTACCCTGCGCTCATTGTATATTCCACGGTAACGGTCATCTAATCCATAAATGGTGGTATTAAATTGATCGTGGGTACGTATGGTCATCATTAGCAATTCATCATCAGCCAATTTATTAAAAGTTAATTGCCCCACATTAAAGTTGGCCTTTCCTGTAAAGGTGTTAAATTTACCCTCGCGAGACCCATTTGGCAAATAAAATCCACCAGGTTCGCGCACACGCATGTTATAATTTTCAAAACCTGCAATGGTTTTTTCTATTGCATCGCGCACATGGTTATAGTGCTGTTGGTACAATTGCCATGGTGTTTGGGTTTTGTTACCAAATGTAGCCTGAGCCAATTTGCTTACAATAACTGTTTCGCTCAACAATTGATTGCTTACTGGCTTTAAACTTCCTTTACTCAATTGTACTACACCCATAGAATTTTCGCAGCTTACTATTTGCACTTCGCCATCTGCATTTACATCTTTATCGCTTCTGCCAAAAGTTGGAAGTATCAACGCTTCTTGTCCGGTAATTAAATGGCTTCGGTTTAGTTTGGTGCTGATTTGAACTGTTAAACTACATTTGTTTAATGCTTCGGCAGTGTATTTGGTATCTGGTGTGGCTGATAAAAAGTTGCCACCCATGGCAATAAATACTTTACCTGGCTCATTATGCATTGCTTTAATGGCATCTACTACATCATAACCATGTTCATATGGTGCATTAATTTTAAATACACTGTTTAGTTTATCAATAAATGCTTTAGAAGGCTTCTCATAAATACCCATGGTTCTGTCGCCTTGCACATTGCTGTGCCCTCGAACAGGGCAGGTACCAGCGCCTGGTTTACCAATGCTGCCTTTTAATAGCAATATGTTTACCACTTCTTTTATGGTATCAACGGCATTTTTGTGTTGGGTTAAACCCATGGCCCAACAAGCAATTATTTTCTTTTTATGCTTTATGGCATCTGTGGTTTTAATGATGTCATCAATAGAAATACCACAGGCCTCACTTAATTCGTTTAGATTATGTTGATGGAAAGCGTTTTTTAACTGCTCGAAACCATGGGTATGATTTTGTATAAAATCTAAATCAAATACAGAACCTGGATTTTTTTGCTCTTCAACCCACAGCAATTGTTCTATAGCTTTTAAAAGAGCTAAATCGCCATTAATTTTTACTTGTAAATAAATATCTGTTAACTGCGATTTTATACCCAACACCCCATTAAGTTTTTGTGGATTATTAAATCCCATTAACCCTGTTTCTTTAAGTGGGTTGATGGAAATAATGGTGCAACCGTTTGCTTTAGCTTTTTGTAACGCACTTAACATACGGGGGTGATTGGTCCCTGGATTTTGCCCTAAGATTATAATGACTTCAGCCTCGTAAAAATCTTCTAATTTAACCGAACCCTTACCAATACCAACACTCTCGTTTAATGCGACACCGCTACTTTCGTGGCACATGTTACTGCAATCAGGTAAATTATTGGTGCCAAATTCGCGCACAAAAAGTTGGTATAAAAACGCTGCCTCGTTACTTGTTCGTCCTGATGTATAAAAAATAGCATCGTTAGGAGTTGGCAAATTATTGAGCTTTTCTGCAATTAGTGCAAATGCATTTTCCCAAGAAATAGGTTTGTAATTTGTGGCATCTTTAGCTAAATACATGGGTTGTGCTACGCGACCTTTTTTGCCAATTTCGTAATCGTTTAAATTAGCAAGTTGAGCTACACTGTTTTCTTCAAAAAACTTTGCCCATAATGCTTTAGTGGTGGCTTCCTCTGCAATGGCTTTAGCTCCATTTTCGCAATACTCAGCAATGGGCGAGCGCTCATCATCCGGATCGGGCCAAGCACAGCCAGGACAATCAAATCCATCTTTTTGGTTCACCTTAAGCAAAGCGTTTGTTCCTCTTATCGGGCCCATTTCGCTAAACACATGCTTAACCGCAGATATTACTGCAGGAAAACCAGCAGCAGTTTCTTTAGGTTCGGTAAGTTTTATATCCAAAAACACTTCTGGGTTTTCAGGATTTGGATTGTTATGCGCCATGATTCAAAAGTAAACAAAAGGGCGTATATAAAATAGGAGGGTTTTAACTTAAAAGAGTGTTAACTAATTGATAGTTTCACCAAAAGTAAGCAAGTTGTTGTCTGGGTCTAATAACGAAAACTCTCTTTGTCCCCATGGTTTGATTGCCAAATGCCCATCAGGATGTATAGCAACTTTTTTGTCTAACAAAGATTGATACCAAGCATCAATACCTTTTACACGAATGTAAACTTGTCCATAATTTTCTAATGGATTTAAAGTCTTATGCTCAAAAAAATGAATCTGAATCTTATCCATTTGCACCATTAAATAATTGTTTAATTGATAATTGCCAATTACCTCAAAACCCAATTTGATATAATATTCGCGGGTGGTATTGATATTGCGCATGGGTAATTTTGGGTTGATATCGGTAAGCATTGCTTAAGTCTTTGTGGTTTGCTTATTATAGTAAAAGTATGATTTTAGAAGTATAACTATTTAATTCCTCTACTTGTTTAGTAAAGTTATATAATTAAACCTAACATAAAACTTAATACTTAACAATGAGCGTTGGGATTAGGGTAATTATCGCTTTGGTCTTCGAAGGTATTATCTAAACATACAAAATCTTTTTCAACCAATAAAAACAGTTCTTTGCCATTGCTAAGTGGTTGCTTATGTTGAAACCCAATTTCGTTTGTGCTTGTCCAATTTTTAGCCAAATCAGGAGGGACTTGCATGGTAATTTTAGCTCCTTCCATTTTTGCACTTAAGGTTAGTACTTCTGCATCATTGGCCAATGCATAAGTAAATGTGGCGTTTCCAAACTCAGTATGTTCTTCCAAATAACCAGTATTAGCAAAGTTGGCCACCTCGGTTTGGGTTAAACGCAACCGAATACTGTTTCCTTTTATACGTATTTTCATGTGGTTTTTTGTTGTAAAATTTGTATCAAATTTAAATCTAAAATAATTGAAGTAGTTCTATTTTACAAAGCGTCTACAGAATTATCTTTTGCTAAATAACTAAGTCCCATTTTTACTTGCGAGTAACTTAATGCCTCACCCATCTTTACTTTAATTGGTTTTAAATCTGTGGTATCAAGTTCAATAATTGCCTTTTGTATCTCATCAATATCTCGCTGCGATAAAAAATCAAATACATTAACTTGCCCATTACTGATAAAATCGGCCAAGTGGTTTTCTACAGTTCCAGTTGTAATACCTCGTTGTTTGGCTATTTCAATCACACTTAATCCTTTTTGATAAAACTCAAGTGTAATTAATTTGGTACTTCCTTTTTCTGCTTTGTTTGATGAAGCTTTACTTGCATTTACCTTTCGCTCTATAATTTGAACATCAAAGGTAAAATCTCCAAAAGTGATGCGCTGCACATCGTTTAGTTTTTTCCAAAACATCACATCCAAATCGTCTGTATCGCGAGAAAATTGTTTAACCTTTACTTTTCCATTTAAAAACAACTTTATCTTTTCAATCGGCATTATCAATTCATCATGTATAACTTTGGCAAAATATTGTTTGGCTTTGGTAACTCGTTCGTTTAACAACTCTCCATTTATGGGTTGAGTTTGAAGAATAACCTCCAACTGTTTTACAAATTTATCGGCAGTTTGTTGTTGCTCTTTTGCTCGGTCTAATAATACCGATGCTACACTTTTTATCATTTCTTGATCGGGTAGTTTTTTGCTGTTTATTTGCTCGTAATAATAATGAATACCAACCATTAGTTTACTCCAATCAAATGTTTTTAAAAGTAGTAGTGCAGCAAATTTCGGTTTCTCTTCTTGCAACTTTTGCTCAATAAAACTTGTGCTGTTTTCTTGTTGTGCAAACTTTAAAATACGTGAATCAGATTGTACACTACTTGGTGTAATGTGCGATAATAATGTAATGCCATTTAAAGTTCGGCACCTGCTTAAAGCTACATAAACCTGACCTGCAGCAAAAGAACTTCCTGCATCAATCACTACATCATCAAAAGTTAACCCCTGACTTTTATGAATGGTAATAGCCCAAGCCAAACGAATAGGGTATTGAATAAAACTACCCAATTCTTCTTCCTCTAGTTTGTTGGTTTCTTTGTTTAATGTGTACCTAATATTGGTCCACTTTTCTTTCTCTATTTCAAATATTTCTTGCGTATCATTAAACTCAACCCTAACGGTTTCTGCACTAACGTATTTTACAGTAGCCAATTTGCCGTTATAATAACGTTTTTCAATGCCCGAATCGTTTTTAATAAACATGATTTGTGCACCTATTTTTAGCTGCAATTCCATTTCGGTAGGTAAAGCTTTTTCTGAAAAATCGCCATTTATAGCCCCACTAAATTTGATTGTTTTACCAGGTAGTTTGGCCAACTCGCGCTGGTTTATTTCATCGGCCATACGGTTGTGTGTGGTAAGTGTAATGCCTTTAGGAGTTTCGATTATTAGGTTTGAAGAGTGCCTGCTACGTAAAATATCCAGGTCGGTGGTGGTAAGTGTATTGTTTCTAATATTGTTTAATAAGTTTATAAACGAAGCTTCTTTTTGGCGATACACTTCCTTTAACTCAATAAACAATGGAGGATTTTCGCGTATAACAGGCGCACTAAAAAAAAATGGACTTTCATATTCCTTTCGCATCAATTCCAATTCATTGTCAGATACAACAGGTGGTAGTTGAAATAAATCGCCAATAAGCAACAATTGTATTCCACCAAAAGGTTTATTGTTTTGTCTAACATACTGCAAAATGTCATTTACAGCCTGCAATAAATCGGCCCTCACCATACTTACCTCATCAATAATAAGCAACTCCAATTCGTTTAATAACGCTGTTTTTTCTTTGTTAAATCTTAAGTTTTTTAGCAGTTGGTGCTTATCAACCGTAGCGTTATTGCCAAAAATATTGGTTGCAGCTGGCAGGTATAAATTAAAGGGCAACTGAAAAAATGAATGCATGGTAACACCTCCCGCATTAATAGCAGCAACACCAGTTGGAGCAACAATAGCTATATTTTTTTGCGACTGATCTTTAATTTGTTTTAAAAAAGTAGTTTTACCCGTTCCGGCTTTTCCGGTTAAAAATAAGTTACACGAAGTAAAATTAATCACTTCGGTAGCCAAGTTAAAAAGTTTGTTTTCTTGTTGTTTAATGGCAGTCATAAATTATAGGGTTATACGTTGTGGGGTTGAGTAAATATTAAAACGCTGATTACGTAAAAAACCAACCAAAGTAATATTAAACGATTGTGCTGTTTGTACCGCCAAACTGCTTGGTGCACCAAAAGCACAAACTACAGGTATGCTTGCCATAGCTGCTTTTTGCAACAACTCAAAACTGGCACGTCCACTTAATAACAAAACAGTTTTATTGGGTTTAGTTGTAGCTGAATTTATCGCTGCACCAATTAACTTATCTAATGCATTGTGCCTGCCGACATCTTCGCGCAACAACAATAAATTACCCAATGCATCAAACAAAGCACAAGCATGTATACCCCCTGTATGTTCAAAAACACTTTGTTGTGCCCGCAACTTATCGGGCAATTGGTTAATGGTTTGTGGGTTTATTTTAAAAGTTAAATCCAGTTGCTGAACCATACAATTTGTTTTAATGGCTTCTATACTTTCTTTACCGCAAACCCCGCAACTGCTTGTGGTGTAGAAGTTTCGTTGCAACTTACTTAGGTCAATTTCCAAATCGGGTTTTAACTCTACACGTACAATATTTTCTAGGTTTTCCTTAGTATTTAGTTCGGTGCAGTATTGTATTTTATAAACATCCTGAGGGTTTTGTATGATGCCTTCGGTAAATAAAAAGCCAAGCGCCAATTCAAAATCGTTTCCAGGGGTACGCATGGTAACCGAAACACTTTTTTGTTGGCGTGCATCTATTGGCCCAAAACCCAAACGTATTTCCAAAGGTTCTTCCACGGCTAATAAATCAAGGGTTTGTTCGGGTTGATTGTTAATAATGCGTGTTATGTTTACGCTGCTTACACTTGGTTTTGTCATCAATACGAAATTAAAAACTTAATTGTGATTTATGGTTGTTGTTCCGAGTAAAAACGTTTATAACGGAAATATGTGGGTTTAATGGGATAGTAGGGTTGAACAAAAAAGTGCTGTGCTCGATGCATGCAGCTTGGAAGGGAGGTATACTATACCAATTACTAAATATGAAATTAATTTTAATTATATTAGCTTTCAATCATTAATTACCCAATTTTAAACATGAAGGTGCCTTTAATTTTATTACTAACAACTTTACTTTGTTGCGCTTGTAACCTTTCAACTAATAAATCAATTAATATTAATCAGTACAATTTAGATACTAACTATGTTCTTTCTAATGCTAATAAGGCCAAAGGAAACTTAAGTGATGACTCTATTGTACCAACAAAGATTGATGGATGGAAAGCATTGAGTTTCAAATTTAATTTGGATAGTACTGGTAATTTACTCAAAACCATTAGGGTTTATTCCGGTAATAAACTGGTACAAAGAATCATTGCTAATAAAGTTATCGAGCATCATAAATTTGAGCTTATAGATTGGAATTTTGATGGATACAAAGATATTTCTGTACTTTATGGTTGTGGTTCAGGAGGATGTAATTACTGGATTTGGAATTATTCTCCCAAATTGAATAAATACATTTATAACAAGGAATTGTCTGAAGTAATTGGATTAGAAATAGACTCTTTCAATCAATACGTTGTATTTCATTATAGAGCAGGTTTTTCTGAAGAAAATTTGGATACCTTAACATACAAAGACAATAAACTATCTTTTGTAAAAGGGCTTTACAGAGAAAGATGGAATGACAGCAAGGGTAACTTGTGGGTAAAACACACCTTCTCAAAATTAATAAACAACGTTTTGGAAATTAAAACAGACAGCTTTATTAATTAAAAAATCACATAGCAATTATAACCTACCTTTAAAAGCTAAATCCTACATTAACTATCTACACTCTTCAACCTATCATTATCTTCAACCGTAATGGTTTTACTGCGCACGGTTTTTATAAACTCACTTAGCGATTGTCCTCCGTTTTGGTAAAAATTTAATAGGAGTGGGGCACATTGTTTTTCGTAAATAGCCAATAAAGGTTCTTCAAAGTTGGTGTCAGTATTTTTAAAACACACCACATCAATATCAGATTCTCTTGCGTCAAGCAATATCTTTAATTCAGTGTAGGTTAGGTTGGGGTAATCGCAACCAACTACCATTATACTTTGTTGAGGCAATAGTCTATACGCACTTAATACACCGGTTAAAGGTCCAACATTTTCAAGAGTCGCATTATCCTCAATGCATTTATAATACTGAGAAATCTCATCCTTTTGTTGCTCGTTACATGATATATAAACATCATCGCAAAAAGGTTGCATCAAATCTGCAACATGCGCATATTGTGGTTTGCTGTGGTATGTAATAAATGCTTTATCGCGGCCCATTCTTTTGCTTTTGCCACCACATAATACCAAACCAATTAGGTTTTGTTGTGTTGTTTTATGCTTAAAGGCATCGGTTTTAAAAAAGCTTTCATCCAATAACTCAGCTTGAGGTATTTGATAATAATCAATGGCATCTTGCAATAAATAATCTCTTATAACCAATAACAAATTGCCTTCTACATGGTGATTTTTATACGCATGAATTAATTGAGTTAGTCGTGGTTCTAAACCCAATTTTTCAATGATTTCCAAAGGACCAACTTCGTCTACTATCATCCAACTATATTGTTTATTTAAACCATGCAACAAAATATCTTGGGCAGTATCAAAAGCACCATTCTCAAACAAAAACTTTCCAATACCAATACTGTTTTCGTTGTTATGGGTTTGAAAAGTGTAATAAGTTTTTTCTGCTATATCATATAACATCCTTTTGTTGTTTAAATCTGGAGTAAGTATACCGCCAATATCGTCTTGTGCATCAACCCAACTTTTTAGTAAAGTTGTTTTTCCTGATTTAACGGGTTTACTTAAAATAAAAATTTGATTAACCATTTTAGTAGTTTTTATATAAGCTTAACACAATTAAATTAACTACAAATGCAGAAAATACTTTTAGCCCTTTGTTTTGCAATTGCGCAATTTTAAATGCAGGAGCAAGGTTGTTTTTAAAATTAGGCATTAAATCAACCAACTGTGCAAGGGTTTGTTTGTGCTGATGTTGTTGTTTATTGGCCAATTTTTTTATGGCCCATTTTAAGAATGGGTTTAGAACATAAAACATTAATATCATGGCAGCTAAAGAACGTAAAATAGCATAGTATGCCTTACCGCCAAAACCTTGCATGGAAAAAACAGAAACAACAAAAAGCAGCAGAAAAAATGCACCAATTAATTTGCCTTTATATTTGTTTTTTTTGTAAGCCAATAGATCGTTTTTCGTGTAGTTAAGGTTTTGCAATTGAAACAAAACCTCATCCGATTTATGGTAGAGTTGCTTAGGTAAACCACCTGCCCAAATGCCTATTAATAACCCCCAAACGCTATAAATACCTGTATACAAAATAATTAACCAAAAACTAAATGAAAAATTGGCAATAAAAGACATATCTTTTAATATGGCATTCACAAATAAATCCAATGCTTCCCAAAGCGATTGACCAAAGATTAAAGTCATGACCAAAAACTTTTGAATTGCACTTTCCATTAAAGCAATCAACCCAAATAATGCCGCAGCCAAGCGTGTATTTGGTATTAATTTAAACATTGCCATACCCGATAAACCTTGAAAAGCTAAAGCAATGTATGCCATTGGTGGCGAGTGCGGACTAACCAAAACCTTTATCAATATAACCAAAATAGTAGCTTGCAAAATTGATTTACTTTTATGCTGCGTATGGTGTGCAATTAGTGAAATAATAACAATGGCAAAACCACCAAGGAAAAATCCGGTAAAAGGGATTTTAAGTGCGTGCATAAACCCGCCAAGCCCACTTTCGCTAAGTGCCCAAAGAGCAGTTAGTTTAGTATATGTTGATGTTTGGTTATCTTGAACGGGCATGAAATATCTAAATTTTATTGGTTAAACCTATTTGAAATTTCTTTTTAATTTATTAAAGTAGTAGTCAAATTTAAATATAATTAATGATAAATTTAAACTAGGTTTTTATAGCATGGTAATCTTTACAAACAACATTAAAGTAACATACAACTCCCATTAATTGCATAATTTAAGTTATATTAGCGAACTAATTTTGTAAACAACTTTTGACATTTCACGACTTCAAATTCAATCAAACCATACTAGATGGCCTTGATGCCATGGGTTTTGATACACCAACTCCAATACAAGAACAAGCAATCCCCGTGGTGCTTAATAATAAAGACCTTATTGCATGTGCACAAACCGGTACTGGTAAAACGGCTGCATACTTATTGCCTGTTATGAGCAATATTGTAAATGATGGCATAGGTAAATTAAGTACATTAATTATTGCCCCAACCCGCGAGTTAGCTCAACAAATAGACCAACAAGTAGAAGGTTTAGCTTACTTTACAGGAATTAGCTCGGCAGCTGTTTATGGTGGTGGCGATGGACAAATATTTTCACAACAACAAAAAGCCATGCGCGAAGGGGCTGATATAGTAATTGCTACGCCAGGTAGGCTAATTGCCATGTTAACTTCAAGCGGTTCGGTTAATATGAGCAGCATTAAGTACCTTATTTTAGATGAGGCTGATAGAATGTTGGATATGGGATTTTATGACGACATTGTACGAATTATTAATTATTTACCTAAAGAGCGTCAAACCCTACTATTTTCTGCTACTATGCCGCCTAAAATAAGGGCACTTGCCAACAAAATACTCAATAAGCCAGAAGAAATAAGCATAGCCATTAGCAAGCCAGCTGCTGGCATTTTGCAACAAGCCTACATGGTTTACGATACGCAAAAAACACCATTGGTTAAACATTTATTGCAAGACAAAGAGCACGGAAGTGTAATTGTTTTTTGCAGTACTAAAGATAAAGTAAAAGATTTAGAGCGTGAATTAAAACGCAACAAGCTTACTATTAAAGCCTTTCATAGCGATTTGGAGCAAGCAGAACGAGAAGAAATTATGCGTGCTTTCCGTAACCGAGATTTACAAGTATTAATTGGCACTGATATTTTATCAAGAGGTATTGATGTTGATGGAGTAAGCTTGGTTATTAATTATGATGTTCCGCCAGATCCTGAAGATTATGTGCACCGCATTGGACGAACCGCACGTGCCGAAACCACTGGTACAGCCATAACTTTTATTACACCAAAAGATCAACGTAAATTTTCGGGTATTGAAGGTTTAATTGGGTATGAAGTAAATAAGTTGGTTTTACCAGTAGAACTAGGAGAACAACCTACCTATAATCCTGATGCGAAAATAAAAAGCAATCATACAGGATTTAAAAAACCGTTTAAAAAGAAACCGTTTAACCGCAATCATAAACCAGGTGGTAACAACCCCAATAATTCACCTGCAAAATAAATTAACATATTTTTCTTTATAAATAGGCAAGGTTCATTTGCTTATAATCTCTAGTGCATAAACACCACATCGATTATATACCACTAGAGGTTGATGATAAATATAATCAAATTTAATCCATAAAGTGCATTAGCAATAATTTCAGGTAAGCGTATTTTATTTCTATTAATTCAATAATTACATGTAATTATTTATTATTTATAAAACAAAAGTCATACTTAATTAATATAAAGTTATATTAATTCGTATACATCTAAACTTATAAATCATGAATAAACATTTACTAACAGCTCTTGCAGTTATAGGAATTGCTGCAGCAGCAAATGCACAATTTTTTCCTAATGGCGCCATGGAAAATTGGGAAACAATAAACATAGAGGAGCCCAATAATTGGACCACATCAAATAACGAATGGAGGTTGGTTAACGGAAAATTTACCGCAACAAAATCAAGCGATAGCCGCTCTGGATTTGCCATTAAATTAGAAACCTTGGTTTCGCAAAGTGGCGATACCGCTTTTGCTTATTTTGCAAATACTGATGGTGACCCTTTGGAGGGCGAGGGTGGACAAGCATTTAGTCAATTACCTCAAAATATGACAGGCTATTTTAAATCAAACATTGCCGTTGGCGATTCGGCTGTTATGTTGGTTTTATTTAAGAAAAATGGAGTGGTGGTTTCGCAAACAGAATATAAGTTTACGGGAATTAAGAGTGCTTATACTGCCTTTTCATTCCCTATTCAAAACTTAACAGTAACACCAGATAGTGTTATCATAGCGGCTGCATCAAGTAATGTAATTGCAGGATTGGGCGTAAAACCAGGCAGTTGGATTATGTTTGATGATTTGGCTTTAACAGGCTCTAACATTACACAAACCATTACCAATGGCAATTTTGATAGTTGGACTACTTTGTCATTAAACAGTCTAAACGATTGGTGGAGTGGAGGCGAAGGTATTTCAAGAACTTCAGGCTATAAAGGTTCATATGGTGTAGAGTTAGAAACCATTGATTACCAAGATGGGTATATAGGACAGGCCATGTTACTTAACTTTAATTACGATAACTCTGGAGAACCATTTGGCGGATTGCCTTATACACGTTTAAACGACACCCTTGTGTTTTGGTACAAATACGATGCTGCTTCAACAGACGACTCAGGTGTTGTTTACGTAGAATTAAAAGGTAATGGTTCAATGGTTGGCGGTAATTTCCTAAAAATAGGAGCTACTCCAAACTACACCAAAGCAAGTATTCCGCTGTTTGCTTTTAACCAACCCGATACCTTAAGAGTTAGCTTCATGTCATCTATTACTGAGGGAGGGCCTATTGAAGTTGCAGGAAGTAAATTTACCATTGATGAGGTCCAATTGGCATCAACACCACTAAATACAGGTATTAAACATGTATTTAAAAACTCGGCAAGTATTGGTCTTTATCCAAATCCATCATCAAATATTGCGGTAATTCAATTAAACAATACGGGTAAAATTAGCTATGAATTAAATGATATTACAGGAAAAATAATATTAAGCGGACTAGGTAATGAGATTGATATGAACAATTTAAATATTGGGATATATTTTGTTACCATTAAAAGTGGAGTAGAAGTAATTGCTGTTAAAAAGTTAATTAAACAATAATCAATTAAAGCCAAACTAAGCGGCCGAATACCTTGAGGTATTCGGCCGCTTTTATTTTCTAACGCCACCTTTGGCAACTGCCTTCGCTTCCCATGGTTCATCGGGCCATGCGTGTTTTGGGTAACGCCTTTGTAGTTCTTTCTTCACTTCAAAATAAGTATTGTCCCAAAAACTACGTAAATCAGATGTTACTTGAACAGGTTTAAAACCAGGAGAAAGCAAATGCATAACCACTGAAATTTTACCTTGGTTAACCATGGGTGTATCGGCCAAACCAAATACCTCTTGCAACCTAACTGATAATATTGGCGTTTCTCCGTTAGGCAAATAAATCACCTCAATAGCTGAACCGCTTGGAACATTAATTTTAGTTGGAACCAATTCATTTAATGATTGTTTCATATCCCAATCTAAACTATTTAATAATGCATCATGTAGGTTTATTTTTTTTAAATCTTCTGGCTTTTTAATGTTTATTAGGTAAGGCATCAACCAATCACTATTGTTTAATAAAAGGGTTGATTTGCTTACATCGGGCCAGCCTTCATTTTGATTCCATTTACGTAAACTTAAAATACGATTTTGCAATTGTTGCATCTTTTCATCAAAACTTAACAATTGTTCGCCTTCTGTTTTTATGGCATTAGATATTGCCACTTGCAAATAACTTTCGTCAGGGTTGGGGAGGGGTTTTGATTGTAAAACGATACTACCAATACGCAAGTCTTTACTGGCTATTAAACCACCTCTGCGCGTATCCCAAGTAATTACATGCTTTTCTTTTACCATAGGCAGTAAATCTTTGGGGTTTAATGGCGATGCCGTAAATATCTTACCCAAACCATCTCGGGTATCAATATGTGCAACTGCAAGCCAAGGCTCGTGGGCTAAATCATCTCTGTGTCCGGCAGTGGCGTATTTTCCATTAGCCAATTGAAACTGTGCATTATTTCCAGGCCTAGCAAATGCTATACGTTCCGGATAAGCAAAAGCCAGCAGCAATCCTGTTTCAAACACATCAACGGGCCCATTATCAGTTTGTGCATTTAACATCCTGCGGTACGATTCAGCTACCTTTTCTATACGAATAAATTTATTTCCTAAACTATTGTTTTGCCTAGCCCTGCGCAAAGCCTCAATGCGTAAGTTAATATCTATACCTGTTTCTTTGGGCAAAGGGTCTCTTTCTTCTAATATAGCTGCAATATCAGAAGCCAATGCTACGGCATTATCCTCTTTGGCTTTTAAAAGCATGTGTGCAATGCGCGGATGACAAGCCAATTGGTGTAAATGTTTACCATGTTCGGTAATACGGCCATTTTCTAAAGCATTTAAGTTTGTTAATGTATCTATGGCTTGTGCTACCGCTGTTTTTGGTGGGGGAGATAGCCATGTAAGTTGTTCTATATTGGTAATACCCCATTGAGCTAAATCAAGCACCAATGTTGCTAAATCGGCTTCCATTATCTCAGGAATGCGGTGCTCGGCCAAACGTTGATGGGTAGCTGCTGTCCACATTCGGTAACAAACACCTGCACTTAATCGTCCAGCACGCCCCGCTCTTTGATCTGCTGAATCTCTAGAAATCGGGAGTGTTTCTAATCTTGATAAACCCGATTTTGAATCAAACTTAGAAAACCGACCAAAGCCTGTATCGACTACAATTTTTATTCCTTCAATGGTTAAACTTGTTTCAGCAATTGAAGTAGCTAAAACTACTTTTCGTTTGCCAAACTTATTTGGTACAATAGCTAAATATTGCTCTTGCTGTGGTAACTGCCCATAAAGCGGATGTATGGCAAAAGCGCTTAAATCGCGTTTTAATAGCTCGGCACATTTTCTAATCTCGCCTTCACCGGGTAAAAAAACCAATACATCACCTTCGTGTTCTTTTACTGCTTTTATAACAACCCTTGATGTAACTTCTGGTAGCAAAAACTCATCCTGACCTCCCACATAAAAAATATCAACTGGATATTGCCTTCCTTTACTAAAGGCTACAGGTGCTTTTAATAAAGCGGTAAGCTGCGGCATGTTTAACGTTGCCGACATCACCATCATTCGTAAATCGGGCCTTAATATTTGCTGGGCTTCGCGACATAAAGCCATGGCCACATCTGCGTGTATGCTACGTTCATGAAACTCATCAAATATAACCAAACCTACACCCTCAAGTGCGTTATCAGAATGTAACATACGGGTTAAAATACCCTCTGTTACCACCTCAATTCGTGTTTTATCACTCACGCGGTTTTCAAATCTAACCCGGTAACCAATGGTTTCGCCCACTTTATCACCCCATAAATCAGCCATACGCATGGCTATGGTTTTTGCGGCAAGCCTACGTGGTTCTAACATAATTATTTTTTTACCAGCTAACCAATGCTCATCTAATAAAGTTAAAGGCAAAAGGGTGCTTTTACCAGCACCCGGAGGTGCATTTACAATAAGTGTATTCTGTTTACTTAAGTGTAATTTTACCTCATTAATAATATCGGTAACAGGTAAATCGGTGCTATATGGATTAAACGACAAATGCTTTAATATTATACTTACAAAGGTATGTATTATAAGCTATCTTCTCTTTATTTAGCATAAGGTTCAATATCAATTCTTTGTTTTATTTTGAATATGTTTTATGTTGCAAACAATCAATTATTTATGCTAATCAGATTTATATTACTTATTACATGCCTTGGTTTTTTAAACTTATATGGGCAACAAACTGCTCAGTTATCACCTAATTTAAGGCTGTGGCTGAGTCAAAATAATAACACTCATACTAAAGAGCTAGTTCAATTCAAGCAAGGAAATACGGTGTATTTATCTGCTATTGTTAAAGTAAATCCTGCTCAAATTAATTTGCAACAAATAGTAAATTTAGGGATAAAAATTGGTACAAAAGCTGGCGATATTTATACCATGCAAATCCCTGATAAACAAATTATTAATCTTACTAAATTAAAAGGAATACTTTATTTGCAATTAGACGAGCCTATTGCCACCAATATGGATCCTGCAAGACGAAGTAGTAGGGTTGATTCTGTTCAATTGGGTATTAATTTACCAATGGCTTATACTGGAAAAAATGTGGTGGTTGGTATTATAGATGCAGGGTTTGACTACAGTCACCCTACATTTTACGACACACTTGGAAATGTATTACGTTTAAAGCGCGTGTGGGAGCAACGCAAGACCGGAACACCCCCAATAGGTTATAATTATGGAAATGAAATAACCGATACAGCAAACATGATATTGGTTGGAAATGATGTAAGTTCATTTTCTCATGGCACACATGTAGGTGGAATTTCAGCAGGATCAGGCCTAGGTAGTTTATTTAATACCAGAGGAAGAGGTGTTGCCTACGGAAGTGATTTGGTGTTTGTAGGTATAAAACCAAATAAAAGTGAATGGACTGGTGCAGGAATGAGCAGTATTATTGATGCTGTTAACTATATATTTACCTATGCTGCATCAGTTGGTAAACCAGCTGTTGCGAATTTAAGCTGGGGTTGTTCTATTGGACCAAATGATGGAAGTTCACTATTTAGTCAAGCTTTAAATAACTTGGTTGGCCCAGGTAAAATCTTTGTGAACTCGGCAGGAAACAACGGTGACGAAAACATTCATTGGGCAAATAACGATTCTATTGTTTCAGGTACTGATTATTCATTTGTTAGTTTCCCTAATGTAGTAGGCGAAAAGCGCACTTGGGTTGATGTTTGGGGTGAAAAAAACAAAAGTATTTGCACCAATTTGTTGCTTTATCATAACGGTAATGTTGTTGATTCTAGTGGTAATATATGTGCTTTTAACAATGGTAGTAAAACAGGCTATTTAATTAGTTATTCAGGCGATACATTATATTATAGTTTAATGGGTGTACAAAGTGATTTTAATAACCAAAAGACCCATTTTTTAATGGATTTATACAGTAAAACAAGCGACTCACTTGCAATTAAACTAAACCACGAAGGCAAGTTTGATGCGTGGATGGGATATGTAAATGACTACAATGGATATTATGGTGCTTTTTTAAATGGCGGACGTTCATGGGCAACTAATGGAAACAATAGATATACTTTAGGTGAAATGTCATGTTCACCTGCTGCAATAACTGTTGCTGCTTATGTTTCAAAAAATAGTTTTAGGAATTTAGCAGGTGCACAATTAAGTTATTCTGGGTATGCCACTACCAATGCAATTGCACCTTTTTCAAGTATTGGGCCAACTGCCGATGGTAGAATGAAACCAGATATTGCAGCACCAGGCATGACCATTGCTTCAGGCGTAAATTCATATGATATTTCCTATGCACCAAATGGTAGTAATTACAGCTCAAATGTGGCACAGTATACCTTTGGCACAAATAACCGCAAGTATTATTATGCCGAAGCCAGCGGAACTTCTATGTCGGCACCCATGTTTAGCGGAATTGTAGCCTTATTGTTACAAGCAAACCCAATTTTAACACCTCAACAAATCAAACAAATACTAAGCAGAACTGCTTATAAAGACAATTTTACCACCAATACACCCGACTCAACTCGATGGGGATATGGGAAAGCTAATGCTTATGGCATGATTAAAGAAGCCATTTTAATGTCTAGTGTAAATGAAACCCACAATAACGAACTAAAAAGCCTAAATATTTATCCTAACCCAAGTAATGGAAATTATTGGGTTGAATTTGAAACCGTAAAAAAGGGAAATGTAGAAATTGTAGTTTACGATATAATGGGTAAAACCATGTTTGAATCCATACAACCATATCAAATAGGTTTGAATAAATTAAAAATCAATCACCCAACACTAATTTCTGGGATTTACATATTAAAGCTTAAGATTAATGGGGTTGAAACCACTAAACGAATTATACTAAACTAAACTAAATTAAAAATTAGGATAAATACTTGTTATCCAAGGCTCTAACTTTGCAATAATAAAAAAGTGTATTAGTCAGGTGAGTTAATTTTTGATATAATACAAGTTAAATTGCTGCTATACTTTGCCAAGTTCCTTTAACCTGTTTGTGTGAGAAAAAATTGCTTTTCCAAGGGTAGGAATAGAGTGGTAGGGTACACCAAATTCTTTAGCGGTTTTTTGTACAATTGGCGAAATATGTTTGTAATGCATGTGGCAAATGTTCGGGAACAAATGGTGTTCTACCTGGAAGTTTAAACCACCCACATACCAATTTAATAGGCGGTTTTTGGGAGCAAAATTTACAGTGGTTAGCAATTGGTGAATGGCCCATTCGTTTTGGGTAATACCATTTTCGTCAACTGTGGGTTGTGCGGCATTTTCCATAATATGCGCCATTTGAAATACGATACTAAAAATAAAACCTGCAACCAAGTGCATCACCACAAAGCCTATTAATACTTGCCACCAAGTAAAGTTGGTTAGTATAATGGGTAAACAAATAACGGTAAATAAATAAACCAATTTAACACCCAAGGCAATTGCCATTTCGCGTGTTGGATTTGCCTTGTGCAAACGGGTAAGCCCCGATTTATTGTAACCCACCAATTGGGTAATATCGCCAATAAGCATAGAGAAAGTCATTAAACTGTATAAAAGGTATGCATAAATATATTGGTACTTATGTATGGATTTTAGTGGAGTATGTTCGCTTAACCGAATAATCCAACGGGTTTGTATATCCTCATCCAATCCATCAATATTGGTGTACGCATGGTGAAAAATGTTGTGCTGTAATTTCCAATTAAACACATTGCTACCAATAACATACATGCTAGCGCCCATTAAACGGTTTACCCATTTTTTAGATGAATAAGAGCCATGAAGTCCATCATGCATCACACTCATACCAATACCAGCCTTGCCAATACCCATTAAAACAACCAATATTAGTGCAATGATTGCATTGATTGGGTAAACCAATATCAAAATAAACGGAACCAAATACATAGCATACATGGCAATTGATTTTATTACCATCTGTGTGTTTCCTTTAGGCGAAATATTGTTGGTTACAAAATATGCATTAACGTTTGCCTTAAGTGTTTTCCAAAACAGCTTTTTACCCATTTCGGTTCCTTGAAAACGAATTACTTTCATGTATGCAACTTTACGATTTCAATTCCAATTTATTGGTGTTGCGAGCTTTTGTTCAATTTAAATAATTAATAATTTTGCGTTAAGTTAAATGATTCTTGAATTGAAAATGAGATATAACAGACGAATGCGTATTGAACTTTAATCATATTATTATCTATTAATCAGTAATTTAACTATTTTATATTTGACTTATAATTAACATTATGTTAAATAATAAAATGATATCACAGTTATAAAATCAATAATTCAATACCACTATTATTTCTATAAACTAACTGCTAAATAATTGGTTAAGGTGCATGATAACAACAACACCTACTCGATTTTTATATTTCAATATCCGTTTAACTACCCAAAAATTTATCCATAAAAAAACGGAACCCAATCTAGTTAAGTTCCGTTTTTATACTAATTAGATAATTGTTACTCTATCTCGTCAATTTGTTTTTTAATTTCCATGAACTTTAATTCATTGTTCATGTTTTTGTAAACCGATTTAATAGATTCTAAAACCATAATTTTTAAGGTTTTCTTTTCACGTTTTTTATCCTCATCAACTTCAGGCATATTCTCTACAATAGCCAACGCATCTGTAAAATGTTTTAAGGCACGCTCCAAAATAGCCCTTTGTTCTTTTTGTAACAATGCAATCTTCTTATCGTAAACTTGTTGGTTGTCTCCAGTAGTTTTGTTTATTTTATTTACAATAATGCTGTTTTCGTAATTGTTTAATAAAGCCCCCATGGCATAATGACCATCTACGTTTTCTGGATCTAACTCTATTTTACGCTTATAATCGGTTTCAGCTAAAATCGCTTTTGCTCTCATTTCTTTCATTAATGAGTCGGCTAATACACTTTGTTTTTTTGATTGAGCCATTAATTTGGTTTTGTTAGCAGGTACCTTTTCACTTTTGCCTTTTCGCTCCAACTTTTCGGCTTCGTCTTGGGCCTTTTCTGCTGCATTATATTTATCGGCCGCAAATTTATCGTAAATGTTACCACGCACGTAAATTAAAGTACTGTTATCAGGGTCACCACTTAAAGCCTCGTTTACTTTATTTAATAGTACATCCGATTTTCCTTGTTTTAAGTAAATGTTTAACTCGTAGTTAATTAAATCCTTATCGTTGGTGAATTTATTACGACCCATACTCACAATTTCAAGTGCCTTTGTGGTATCACCCGATTGTAGGTAGGTTTCCGCATTAAAGTAGTATATTAAAGGATCGTTATAATCCATATCAATTAACTTTTTAGAGTAAGTACGAGATATTTCAAACTTTTTATCTACAAAAGCTGAGCGATAAATGGCGTTGTATATGTTTTTATCTGTTAAATTATTTTTTTTCAACTGTCCATCTTTATCTAAAGCAATGTTTGCAATTACATATTCAAAGAACTTTACAGCCTTATCGTAGTCTTTTTCTTGCAAAGCGGTAAATGCTGCGTTGTATGCATCAAACGATGATTGAATGATGGCTTGATTAGCGCAATACCATTCGTATCGTTTTTTCTCATCGCTACTTACACAACCTTTTGCCGCTAACACAAATTTCTCAGTTGTATTTGCATCAACCAGGCTGCTATAATCTTTATTACGCAAAATGGTATCGTAAATTGCAGTACGGTAGTACCACATTTTCGGGTCGTTTTTGGTTTCATCGTGAATAGCGGCTTCATCAATTGCTTTTTTAGCATCTGCTATTTCAGAGTTGCGTAAATAAATGGCCGCACTCTCTACGTTGCTTTTTTGCGCCTGCGCTACTTGTATTAAACCGGCAGCAGTTAGCATCATAATTATTTTCTTCATACAAAAAATTGGTATTTGTTTTAAAACGTTGTTGCAAACTAAATGTTATTTTACGTAAAACTAAAAACCGTACCAAAATAGTTTATAATGTGATTTAAATGTTAAATAATCTATTGGATGTACACTAAAGTTGCCTAACACACATTTAGTTGTTTAATTGCTAAAATATTAATCAGTATATATCACTTACTTTTGCTGTATTAAGCTATGATTAAAGAATACAAAGGGTACTTATTTAAAGACAGAGAGATAAGCTGGATGCAATTTAATGAGCGCGTGCTTCAGGAGGCTGAAAATGAAGAGACTCCCCTGCTTGAACGACTTAAATTTTTAGCTATATTTTCCTCTAATAACGATGAGTTTTTTAGGGTGCGTGTGGCTATTTTACTGCGCAATCAGAAAATCGGAAAACGTTCGCTAATACAATTTCCTCCAGATGTAATTTTATCTGAAATACAACGCATTGCTGTTTTGCAAAGTGAGCGATTTAGCCGTGCTTACGAACAAATTAGCGAAAAACTGGAAGAAAATAACATACATATACTAGATCTGAAGGAACTAACCAATGCACAAAAAAGTGCGGTAGTAGATTATGCAAAACATGAAGTTATGCCGTATTTATTTCCGGTTATTATTGACGAATTAAAACATGTGCCTCATTTACGCGACCGCAGTATATATTTGGCTGTTAGAATGAATGACTCGAAAAAAGCCTACAGCCCGAAGCATGCCATTATTGAAATTCCGCAAAGCCCATTAAACCGTTTTTTTACACTACCCGAAGATGGTCTACATAAAAACATCATGTACCTTGACGATGTAATTAGAACCTCATTACACCGCATATTTAATATTTTTGATTACGATGAGTTTGAAGCCTATACCATTAAATTAACTCGCGATGCGGAGTTTACAATTGATGATGACAGTGAAGATTACAAACGCAACCTGCTGGAGAAAATTCAACGAAGTTTAAAACAACGCTCTATTGGCAGCCCAACAAGGTTTGTTTATGATGCAGATATGCCAAAGGTAATGCTTGATTTATTATTGGATAAACTGCAACTGCGGAACGTAAATTTAATTGCTGGTGGACGTTATCATAACTTCAAAGACTTTATGGATTTTCCTAAAGTAGGAAAACCAGAACACTATTACCCGAAATACACTCCGCTTGCTATTCCAGAGTTAGACAATAGCAAAACGATGTTTGAAGCCATTACTAAAAAAGACTATTTCCTTAATCACCCTTACCAAAGTTTTGATTACTTAATTAGGATGTTACGTGAAGCGGCTATAGATCCTCACGTGCAAGCAATAAAAATTACATTATACCGTGTAGCCAAACACAGCAATGTGGTTAATGCTTTGATTAATGCAGTAAAAAACGGTAAAAAAGTAACTGTTTTGATGGAGCTTC
Source organism: Bacteroidota bacterium (assembly GCA_027482225.1). GTDB lineage: Bacteria > Bacteroidota > Bacteroidia > UKL13-3 > UKL13-3 > UBA6183. The sequence goes on along the minus strand of JAIXWD010000007.1, from coordinate 134,527 downwards.
AGGCTAGGTTTGATGAGGAGCACAATATTTATTGGACAAACAAATTACAGGAAGCTGGAGCCAGGGTGCATTTTGGTAAGCCCGGCCAAAAGGTGCACACCAAAGTATGTTTAATTTATCGTACAGAAGAAGGAAAAAAAGTAACCTATGCGCATTTGGCTACAGGTAATTATAATGGTGTAACCTCTCGTATATACTGCGATCACGGTTTACTTACCAAAAACACAAAATATACAAACGACCTGGAACGATTAATGGATATGTTGTTTCAAAGTCCGCGTAAACAGAAGTTTGAACACCTATTAGTTGCTCCAGATAATATGGCCAAGCGTTTTGAAGAGGCTATAGACAATGAAATTAAAAATGCCAGAGCAGGCAAACAAGCTTATATTATTGCAAAAATGAATAGTTTGTTGGATGAGAACATGATAAAAAAACTATACGATGCGAGTAAAGCAGGTGTTAAAATAGAATTGATTGTTCGTGGTATTTGCGCTATTGTGCCTGGCATTCCTGGACTTAGTGATAACATCCGTGTTATTAGTATTATTGATAGGTTATTAGAACATGCTCGTGTGTATATTTTTGCTAATGATGGTAACGAAAAGGTATATCTGGCTAGTGCAGATTGGATGTCGAGAAACTTGTTTAACCGAATTGAGTGTGGTTTTCCAATTTATGATGAAGGTATAAAAGAAGAATTGCGTATGATTATTGATATACAGTTAAAAGATAATATAAAAGCCCGTTTAATTGATAGCGATTTTGATAATAAGTTTGTTAGCAACAATGACAAGCCTATTCGAGCACAACATGCCATTTACGAGTATTTAAAAGATAAGTATGGGGTTTAATCTTTCTTTTACTGGGGATGCCCTTGAAGTCGCGCTTTAATACTTATTTTTAAAAATTTGACTAACAACTAGCTTTTGCCCTACCTTTGTGAGGTAAAAACAGCTTGTCGCTTCCTTGAAAGATTGGAAGAGGAAAGTCCGGGCAACAAAGAGCAACATACTACCTAACGGGTAGGAAACCCAATGTAATGTTGGGTTTACAGAAAGTGCCACAGAGAATATACCGCCAAGCAGCAATGTTTGGTAAGGGTGAAAAGGCGGTGTAAGAGACCACCAGCTGTGCAGCAATGTACAGTGTATGGCAAACCTTATGTGTTGCAAGGCCAAATAGGTTACGAGGTGTTACAGCAATGTAATACAAAGTGCTGCTCGCACTTTCGTAATGGGTAGGCTGCTAGATTCCAGCTGTGAAGTTGGAACCAGATAAATGACAAGCATACTCCGGTAACGGAGCGTAACAGAACCCGGCTTATCGTTTTTACAAAATAAGAGGCGCTTAGGCGCCTCTTTCCATTTAAATCATATTCAATCTAAGTTAATCAATTTGGTTCAAAACCCAAATTAATAAGTAGCAGCATTAAAAAAAAATATACGAATGGGTTAAGTTATATATAGTATAGGGCAAACTGTGTTTTACTTCATGGTGTTTTTATTTTTACTCGCCCAACAACACGTTAACCATGGCGCTTGCTTTAAGTAAACACTCTTCGTATTCTTGTTCTCCTTGAGAATCGAATGTAATGGCGCTGCCCACTTCAAAACTTAAATAATTGGTATGGGCATTAAATTGTAAACTGCGTATCACCACATTTAAATCGAAATTACCATTGGGTGCAAAATATCCCACCGCTCCTGAGTATAATCCACGTTGGGTTTGTTCATATTGTTCTATTAATTTCATCGCCATAATTTTTGGTGCACCCGTCATGCTACCCATAGGAAAAGCTTGTTTAATTATTTCAACTCCACTCACCTCCTGCTTTGGCTTTGCGCTAATGGTAGAAATCATTTGATGCACTTGTTTAAAGCTATAAATACCAAACAATTCATCAACCATAACAGTTCCTGTTTGTGCTGTTCGCGCCAAGTCGTTACGCACCAAATCAACTATCATTAAATTCTCGGCACGTTCTTTTTCGCTGTTTAACAAATGCTCTTTTTGTAATTCGTCCTCTGTTTCATTTTCGTTTCGAGGTGTGGTTCCTTTAATCGGCTGTGAATATACTTTATCACCTATCTTAGCCATAAACCTTTCAGGGCTAGCGCATAACAAATACTTTTTATCCCATTTAAAAAACGCACCAAATGGTACTGGTGATTTATCCATCAACTTATCGTAAACCTGATAAGGATTAATATTAGCATTGGAATGATAAAATTCTGTACAATAATTTAATTCGTATACATCGCCTTCTAAAATGTGTTGCCTGATGTGTTCTACATCGCTTAAATATTGTTGTTTATTTACCTTAGCTAATACATTAATGGGGGTGTGCGGTAAATCTATTGTACTTAGTTGCTGTTGCAGTAATTGTTGTGCCACATCATTGCCAAACACACAATTACCTTGGGCATCAATAACCACAAGTAGCTTTGGTACAAATGCAATTAACTCATCAAATCCGATATGATTTGGGTGGTTTGATTGCAGTTTTTCGAGCTGATTTTTTAAGTCGTAACTTAATTGTGTAAACACATATTTATCTTGATGTTTAGCAATAAAATTTTCTAACGCATCAAAACTGTGATTGTTCAAGGATAAGTAATCACTTATTCCAAAGGCTGCTGCAAATTCTATTTGGTGTAAGCCAAAAGCGTTTATGCAAAAATTGTTATCTAACAACATTACCGCGCTGTGGTGCTGCGCTGCAATTAATGCTTGTTGCTTAATTTGAGTAATTTGTTGTTTGTTATAGTTAACCATTTTATAACAAGATAATATTAAAGATACGTTTTAGTTTTTTTGATGTTTACTTTTTAATTATCATTTGTTTAGCCCTAACGATATTTATGTAAAAGGCACTTGTTGGTTTATTGGTAAAATTACATTGGTTACTAATGGTAGATTTTTCGGCACACATACACCCTATTATGCGGCCATTTTCTTTAAATAAGCTGCATTTTAGGCAAGCTGCGCTTGCACATGTTACATAACCATTGCCTTTTATAGCATAGTAAGTGCGGGTTGAAATATTATAATTAAGAACCATTGCAATATACTTACTGTAGTTTTTATAGGTGCCTTCGGCAACAAGATAATGATGTGCTCCAACCGATTCGATATGTAATTTTTTAATGATTGTGCCATCATTTAAAGTACTGTTAATGGCTTTAACCAATACTATTGTATCTGCTGTAATGATGTAGCCGTTATCAGTGGCTTTACCAATTTCAAATTGTTGGGCCAAAGCACCAAATACGATTCCAAATACTAATCCAAGTAAACAATTTATCTTGCGCATATCTACCAAACAATTTGATAATCTTTTTCAACAATGGTGCTATCGTTGTTTAAACTGGATCCTGATTTTTTACGGAACCAATAACGCTGGTTGCAACCACATACAATAGTTACCAACAGTAAGCAAATTAGAGCTATTTTGGTGGTAGGTTTCAATCTCATTTAATTACAAATTTATAGGTATTACATAACAATACGCACTATTTAATACTTGATGAAATAATTTGCAATACATCATCAAACAAAATTACTTAAGCCGAAATGCAATAAAAGCATATTTATATTACCAAAAAAAAAGGCTATTTCTAAAAAAGAAATAGCCTTAAAAATTTATGATAGCTTGAAGTACATACTACACCACCATGTTGATGATTTTACCTTTTACAAAAATTATTTTTTTGGGCGTTTTTCCTTCCAACCATTTTTGAATCAACTCATCTGCCAATACCACTGGCTCAATTTCGGCTTGTGTCGCACTTAAGCTAAACTCAATATTTGTTCGGTGTTTCCCATTTATGGATACTGGATAACTGAAACTGTCTTCTACTAAATACTCGGCATTAAATTCAGGGAACTGTGCATCTGCAATTGATATTTTGTTACCTAATACATGCCATAATTCTTCAGTAATATGAGGCGCATATGGATGTAAACACACCAATATTTTTTCTAAAATTTCATGCTTGTTACATTTTAAATCCATCAACTCATTTACACAAATCATAAATGCAGGAACTGATGTATTAAAAGAAAAATGCTCAATATCCTCGCCTACTTTTTTAATTAACTTATGTAATGATTTGAGTTCTTTTTTATCAGCTGCTTCAATACTAACCAGTAAATTCCCTTCTGCATCATAAAACAAACGCCATAATTTTTTAAGAAAACGATGCACCCCCTCAATTCCTTGTGTACTCCATGGTTTGCTTTGTTCTAAAGGGCCTAAAAACATTTCGTACAAACGTAGGGTATCGGCTCCGTAATCGGCTACAATGTTATCGGGTGTAACTACATTGTGCTTCGACTTACTCATCTTTTCAACTTCATTGCCACAGATATATTTACCATTTTCTAGAACAAACTCAGCATTTTTAAAGTCTTCTCGCCATGCTTTAAAAGCTTCAATATCTAGTTCATCATTATTGACAATATTTACATCAACGTGAATTGATATGGTTTCAAACTGTTTTTTAAGGCCCAGGGATACAAATTTTTCGGTATTCTTTATTCTGTAAACAAAATTACTTCTACCCTGAATCATCCCCTGGTTAATTAGCTTTTGAGCAGGTTCATTTACTGGAATAAATCCCCTATCAAACAAAAACTTGGTCCAGAAACGTACGTATAACAAATGGCCCGTAGCATGCTCGCTTCCGCCCATGTATAAATCTACATTACGCCAGTAATTAACTGCATCTTTACTTACAAAATCTGACTTATTTGAAGGATCCATGTATCGCAAAAAGTACCAACTGCTGCCTGCCCAACCAGGCATGGTAGTGGTTTCTATGGCATAGCCTTCTGCATCAACACAACCTTTTAATTCGTTCCATTTCCATTTATCGGCACGAGCCAATGGTGGTTCTCCATCTTCGGTAGGTAGAAACTTGTCTATCTCGGGCAGTACCAAAGGTAATTTTTCTTCAGAAATACAGTGTGGCATTCCGTTTTTATAGTAAATAGGAATTGGCTCACCCCAATAACGTTGGCGACCAAAAATGGCATCACGCAAACGGAAATTGGTTTTACCTTTACCATGTAGCCCTTGCTCTATGTATTCAATGGCTTTTATAATCGCCTCTTTTACTTCTAGTCCGTTTAAAAAATCAGAATTGGTTAGCTGACCTTCCTTGGCATCATACGATGCTGTATTTAAATCGTGATCAATAGGGATTTTAACCACAGGTAAAATGAGTAAATTGAAATGTTTTGCAAAGGCAAAATCTCTGCTGTCGTGAGCTGAAACACCCATAACAGCTCCTGTTCCGTATCCTGCCAATACATAATCGGCAACCCAAATTGGCACTTCTTTACCTGTAAAGGGATGTATAGCAAACGAACCGGTGAATGCTCCGCTAACGCGTTTTACATCGGACATTCTATCGCGTTCGCTGCGGTTTTTAGCTTGTTCAACATATTGCATCACATCATCCACATAATCGGCTTCCAGCAAGTCGGCTAAAAACTCATACTCAGGAGCAACTGCAATAAAACTAACACCAAAAATGGTATCAGGACGTGTGGTAAATACTTCAATATCGAAAGGTTTATCTTGCACTTTAAAATGCACACTTGCACCTTGAGATTTTCCAATCCAATTGCGTTGTGTTTCTTTTATACTTTCGGTCCAATCAAGCCCTTCTAAATCGTTTAACAAACGTGAAGCATAAGCCGTAATGCGCATACTCCATTGTTTCATTAATTTACGCTCTACAGGGAATCCTCCACGTTCGCTTACCCCATCTTTTACCTCATCGTTACTTAGCACGGTGCCTAATTGTGGACACCAATTTACGTATGCTTCACTTAAATAAGCTAAACGAAATCCAGATAATACTTCTTCTCGTTTAGCTTCGCTAAAGTTATTCCAATCTTGTGCTGTAAATGCAGGGAAATCTAATTCTATACCTCCAGTTAAAACGCTATCATCAACATTACTAAAGCCATGTTCACTAAATTGTTTGGCTAATTTTTCAATAGATTCGGCTTTATCGGTATTTGGATTATACCATGAGTTATACAATTGAATAAAAATCCACTGTGTAAATTTATAATAATCAGGATTTGATGTACGCACTTCCCTATCCCAATCATAGCAAAACCCAATTTTATCTAATTGTTCGCGGTAGCGTGCTATATTGTTTTCTGTGGTAACGGCAGGATGCTGGCCAGTTTGTATAGCATATTGTTCAGCAGGTAAACCAAAACTATCGTAACCCATGGGATGCAATACGTTAAAACCTTTTAAGCGTTTGTAACGTGCATAAATATCTGATGCAATGTATCCTAAAGGATGCCCAACATGTAAACCTGCACCGCTTGGGTATGGAAACATACTAAGCACATAGCACTTAGGCTTGTTGGGGTTTTGGGTAACTTTATATACTTGTTGGGCTCTCCAATTGTTTTGCCACTTCTGTTCTAACTCTGTAAAATTATACTCTTTCATCATTAAAAAATGGATAATGTTTTGGTTGAACAGAGGCTAAATTTACTCTCCAAATCAAACCACAAACAACGAACAGTTTTTATCCTCTGTTTTTGGGATTATTGGGGTTATTGCGAAAACGGTTATTATTGTTACCGCCACTACCTTGGTTACTACGATTCTGTTGGTTATTACCACCATTTTGGTTATTGCGATTACGGTTTGGTTGGTTGCCACTTCCTTGGCGGAAATTGCGATTACCACCACCTTGGTTACTACCTCCACTAGTTCGGTAATTTCGGTTACCAACTCCACGACTTTGGTTTTGTAATGCATTAAACTGAACATCCTCCTCAGAAGTTAGACGGATTCGCCCTTCGCTTAGTAATTCTAAATGTGATAAAATTTCTTCATCACTTAATTGCTCCTCGTTCCAGTTTTTACAGGCCTGTTTCATAAACGAACCAATCAGGTTAATAAACCCAACTTTGGTTGGTCCTTCTTGCATTTCACCTGCACGCTCAATCATTTGTTCTATGTTTTTACCATAAAAACGATACCTGATTCTACGTTGCGGATATTTCATGATTGCAGGTTTAAGGGCAACACTCTCACGCGTTGGAATAGGATATGGAGAATCTACATCTAATTTAAAATCGCTAATTACAAATAAATGATCCCATAATTTGTGTTTGTAGTCGGCCACATCACGCAAATGCGGATTAAGCATACCCATTAATTGTATTAAAGCTCCAGCTAGTTTGTTACGTTTTCCTCTATCGGGTTCGGCAACGGCCACTTCAACCATTTTTTGAATATTGCGACCGTACTCTGAAATTTGCATAAACCCACGTTCTGTATTGTACTCGGGCATTTCTACTTGGTATTTCATCAAAATAAATTTCTTATGTAAGCAACAAAACCCACAAGGCTTGTTGTAATTAATGCTTGCAATTTAAAGGATTTAAGACAAATAAGATAAAGTTTTTTTAGGTAATTAATTACCCAATACCTATTGCCTATTGATACTTAATGATATTATCAATAAGTATCAATAACTAATCTTCAATGCTTCTAAAGGTAATATTTACCCTTGGCTTATTAACTTTAGTTGATGGAGGTAAACGGTGTAACCAATGTGTTTGTGTGGTGCCTTTCATTAATAATAAACTACCGTGTTCTAATTGTAACGAAACAATTTCTTTCTTGATTTTGTGTTTAAAGGAAAATTTACGCTCTGCCCCAAAACTTAAAGATGCAATTGCACCATCCTTTTTTAAATCCTTTTCAGCATCGCTGTGCCATGACATGCCTTCGTTACCATTGTGATATAAGTTTAGTAAACATGAGTTAAAATTTGCACCTGTTTTCATTTCAACCAATTGTTTTAAAGCCAATAACTCTTTTGTAAAAGGCAATGCATATTTGGTTGTTTTGGAGTATGTGTATGCATAAGATTTATCGCCATACCAAGCCACTTTACGAGCAGTTATTATTTTTTTACCCATGATAATGGCTTCATCATTTCGCCACTCTATACGGCTCAACAACGTATTTAAGTAATAATCAGCATCGTTTAAAGGCATGCATTTACCATAATAAATTACGTTACCATCAAAAGGTAACAAATTGGTATTGATGCTTGTTGTGCCAAATAAATCCATTGCTTTTATTTATTATAATTTAGTTGTTCTATATAATTTGTTCATTTCTTATTTGGTTGATGTTCATTTAATCTACAACTCTAATGATAAAATACAAACTAAACACCAAGCTTTTTCTCTTAACAAACATTAACCATTTAGATGCAATAATAGTTTGCATAAAATATGTAGTAATAACTCAGTTTTATATGATACAAGATAATAACCAAAAATTAAATGGTGCATCAACACCATACATTGCAAAACAAATGGTGTTACATTAACCCAATACCATATTATATTTGACAACCAAAATTAAGATACATGATTCAAACCAAAGGATACGCAGCATTTAGTGCTACCACAGATTTAAGTTCATTTGATTTTACACGCAGAGACGTAGGCGCGCATGATGTATTAATAGAAATACTTTATTGTGGTGTTTGCCACAGCGATTTACATGCTGCACGCAACGAGTGGAATAGTGCAATTTACCCCATTGTACCTGGTCACGAAATAGTGGGAAAAATTACTGCTATAGGCAATTTGGTTACCAATTTTAAAGTTGGTGATTTAGCTGGTGTAGGTTGCTTTGTAGATTCTTGTCGTACTTGCCCTAATTGTCAAGAGGGATTAGAGCAATATTGCGATACAGGGGCAATTAGCACATACAACAGTTTACGTTTAGATGGCAAAACACAAACATTTGGCGGATACAGCAACAACATAGTGGTTGATGAAAAATACACTTTGCATGTTTCTGATAAATTGGATTTAGCTCGTGTTGCACCATTGTTATGCGCAGGTGTTACCACTTATTCTCCATTACGCCATTGGAAAGTTGGAAAAGGGCATAAAGTTGGCGTATTAGGATTAGGCGGATTAGGTCATATGGCAGTTAAGTTTGCCGTTTCGTTTGGTGCCGAAGTAACCATACTAAGTTCTAGTGCAAATAAAAAAGCTGATGCTGACATGTTAGGCGCACATCATTTTGCTTTAACTAGTGATGCAGAAACCATGAAAAATTTAACCATGAAATTTGATTTCATCATCAATACTGTTTCGGCACCGCACGATTACAATACCTATTTACAGTTATTAAAATCAGATGGTGTGATGGTGCTTTTAGGTGCACCTCCAAGCCCATCACAAATAAATGCATTTAGTTTATTAGGCAAGCGTAGAACCTTGGCCGGATCATTAATTGGAGGAATTAAAGAAACCCAAGAGATGCTGGATTATTGCGCAGTTCACAACATCATGAGTGACATTGAGTTGATACCAATGGATAAAATTAATGAGGCATATGAGCGCATGCTAAAGTCGGATGTTAAATATCGTTTTGTAATTGATATGGCAACTTTGTAATTTAATAGAGGTACATGTTTATGTACTAAAAATGCTACTTTATTAAATTTTAATTAAACATATTTGTTAACCCCCTTTATTTTATAAAGCCGTTCCTATTTATAGGGCGGCTTTATTGTTTAGGCTAATTTCTATCCTATTTTCTCAATATTATAACCCGCTTCTTTCACTGCATTTTCTATACTAAAGGTGTCAATTAAATTGCAAGTCACGGTAAGTACTTTATCCAAATTAGCGGTGTCTACCTCCCACTTTTCAATTCCATTTACTTTATCTAAAAAAGGAGTAACTGCGGCAATGCATCCGCCACATTTAATGTTGGTTTTAAATTTAAAATCTGTCATATGCTATGTTTTATAATTTTAACAATTTTAATCGCAAACTGTTACTAACAACCGAAACCGAGCTAAGTGCCATTGCAGCTCCAGCTATCATTGGGTTAAGTAAAAAACCGTTTACGGGATACAAAATACCTGCTGCTAATGGAATTCCAATTACGTTGTAAATAAATGCCCAAAATAAGTTTTGACGGATGGTAGTCACTGTTTTTTTAGACAACAAAATGGCTTTAGCTATAAATTGTAAATCGGAATTTATGATGGTAATTTTGGCCACATCCATCGCAATGTCAGAACCTTTTCCCATGGCTATACTTACATCTGCTTGAGCTAATGCCTCACTATCATTTATACCATCACCAACCATAGCCACTATTTTACCTTGTGCTTGCAATTGTTTAACAAACTTGGCTTTATCGCTTGGCAATACCTCTGCTTTAAATTGGGTAATACCTACTTGTATTGCTACAGCAGTTGCAGTTTGAATGTTATCACCTGTTAACATAAATACCTCAATGCCTTGTTTTTGAAGCAAATTTACAGCCTGTTTTGATGTGGTTTTAATGCTATCAGCAATGGCTATAATGGCCAATACTTGGTAGCTATTTGCAAAAAACACCACTGTTTTTGCTTGCTCTTGCCAGTTTTGTGCAGTGGAGGCTTGTGTCGATGTAAGTTGTATACCGTTGCTTATGATTAAATTATTGTTTCCAATAAAATAAGGTAAGTTGTTGTATTGCGCCTTTACACCTTTTCCTGTAATACTTTCAAATCCCTGAATAACGATATCTCCAACACCTTCATGATCATAATAACATACCACCGCATCTGCTAACGGGTGCTCCGAAAGTTTTTCCAAAGCCACCAATATTCGTTGTTGGGTTAAATCAAATTCGGGTGCTGTCCAAACATCAGTTACCATTGGTTTACCAACTGTTATGGTTCCTGTTTTGTCTAAAATAATGGTATTTACTCGGTGTGCTAGCTCTAAACTTTCGGCATCTTTAATGAGCAAATGGTTTTCGGCACCTATTCCCACACCCACCATAATAGCAGTAGGTGTTGCCAAACCAAGTGCACACGGACATGCAATAACCAAAACCGTAACCGATGTTAAAAGTGCATGTGTAAATGCGTTTTCGCCACCCAAAATCATCCAAGCCACAAAGGTTAAAATAGAAATACTCATGACCATTGGTACAAAAATACCAGCTATTTTATCAACCGTTTTTTGTACTGGAGCTTTCGATCCTTGGGCATCTTGAACAGTTTTAATTATTTGAGCAAGTAAGGTTTCATTGCCCACTTTTTGCGCCTCAAACCTAAAACTCCCCTTTTGGTTAATGGTACCTGCAAAAACAGTTAAGCCTTCTTGTTTATAAACAGTTACAGATTCTCCGGTAATCATGCTTTCATCAACAAACGAATTTCCTTGCTTTACAATTCCATCAACAGGAATCTTTTCGCCTGGTTTTACCAATAATAAGTAGCCCTTTTTAACCTCCGCTATGGCCATAATTTGTTCTTTACCATTAATAATAGCAGTAACTGTATTGGGTTGCAGACCCATTAATTTTTTTATGGCAGAGGATGTGTTTGATTTTGCCCTTTCTTCAAGCAATTTACCCAACAAAACAAAGGTAATTACCACCGATGGTGCTTCGTAATAAACATGTGGATGCAAGCCTTGTTGATGCCAAAATTGTGGGTATATAGTATTAAACACGCTGAAAACAAATGCAATTGAAGTACTTAAGGCAACCAATGTATCCATATTAGCTTTGCCATGTTTGGCTTGTTTGTATGCTGTAATAAAAAAGCTTTTACCAATAAAAAAAACTATTGGGACCGATAATACCATAGATATCCAATTTCCGTATGGCATATCCATAAAAAACATCCCGATGGTAAATACAGGCAAAGTAAGTGCCACCGACCATATGGTGCGCACTTTTAATTGCTGATAGTGTTTTATTTGTGCTGCTTCTTGAATGGCTTGTGCGTTTTCCTCTGTTATGATAATATCATAGCCAATGGCCTGAATGGCTTTTTTTAATGCGATTGCGTCAAATCCAATTTCAACATCGGCCCAGGCAGTTTGATTAGCGTAGTTAACTCCTGCATCTTTCACTCCTTCTGTGTTCTTAAACATGCTTTCTACGCTTATAGCACAAGCAGCACAACTCATGCCCAAAACTGGGAAGTTTTTTCGTATGTTTTGTTTATCGCTCATTTTGGGCTAAAATAAAGTTACAAATATGCGATAGATTAAGGATAACCCGTTACAGAATTTAGTAGCTGAGTTATGCGATTTTATTAATAAACGCTATTAAAAGGTATACACAAAGTAATTTGAATGGTTTATAAATTTACAACTTATGCTGCAAAAAGTATTAGAGATCCAAATTGTAAAGTGTATTTAGTTAATTAATGTCATGAAGAACAACGATCAATAGTCAAATCTGTAAGAACTTAAAAAGTAATTACGAGATTAATCCTCCTCGTAAAAGTCAATTAAATCGGCCATGTAGGTATCATTCCAACCATCAACAATATCCGCATAATCTTCATCTGGTATATTGGTGTGGCGCAATTCCAATGAAGTATCACCATTATCGTCATGCAATTTAATGGTAACAATAGAAGGTGTATCTGTTTCGTTTTCACCAAAATACCATTGTTGTACAATCAACTTTCCTTCTACTAATTCAAGTATTTTACCAACTATGCTGCCATCCCACATACTAAATTCGGTTCCAACCTCTGGTTTCATCTCAGCATGGTCACCTGTCCAAAGTGATATAGTTGCTGGGTTGGTTAATGCAGCATAAACTTCTTCAGGTGCAGCTTCTATTTGGTAGTATTTCTTAAAATCTTTCATTGTTTGTATTTTGTGGCTTCAAATATACCCAAATTACGCATTTTTAAATTACTGACAAAGTGACTATGTATAGTGTTATTGGATTAAATGAAGATAAAATACAGTTTAATACATGTGTATATTAATAAACTTTTATATCTTTAAATCAATAATTTAAATTAATAAATATGTATTAATACTTTAAATATTTCTAAGATCTTCTTTTATATTCTCCAGCTTTACTTTCAACTGATCTAAATCGTGGGTTGAATGTTGAATTTGAATACTCATTTCCTGCAGATGCAACACCTCATCAAGCAAAAGTTTGTGGTAATCGACCATGGTTTTATTTACATTTAATGCTTTATTTACCAAGTCATTAAGTTCGTTCATTTTCATTAAAACCGGTGTTATATCCACTTGTTTAGGTTCAGGCTTCATCATATCTCCATCACCCAAAAACAACCAATTGGGGTTTATATCAGGAAAACGCAGCAAAACACGTTGAAGTAATTCAATTCCAGGCTTGTTACGTCCGGTGGTAATGTGGGTTATAAGTGGTAAAGAAACCCCCAACTCGGTAGCTAAAGAAGATTTAGAGTGGTTAAAACGAACCATAATCTCTACAATACGTTTGTTAAGTTCATCCATATTTATAAAATATTGATATTTAATGAGCTATGTATCATTTAAAACATATGTTAACCGCCTTATTAACAATTGTATACCCGAGTTAACTTTTGTAAACAATATGCAAAACAAATGTTAATTATAAGCATTTATTAACACTTTATATTCAATATCATAAATAACTGATTTACATATATTTTATTTAATAAATAGTATCTAATTTAACAACGGTAAACAAGTCTATTTAACACGTTTTAAGACTATTTACATTTGTTATTGCTGCCAAACTGGCCCAAATACACATAAAAAAGCCCGAATAAGTATAAACCTATTCGGGCCATGAATAACACCTAATATTATTATTCGCTTAGTTCAAGCCAGCGCATTCCTTTTTCGTCAAGCTGTGCGTTAATTTCCTCTACTGCCCTGCTCCACTTCATTAAATCTTCATGATTACTACTACCGGCAATTAATTTGGCGCTCCACTCTAGTTTCTTTAACTCTAGATCTGGAATATCTTTATTTAGTGCATCCAACTCTTGTTGTTCTTTAAAACTTAGCTTTCGTTTAATAGGTGCTTTTACTGTTTCTGTAGCAGCTACCGACACATCAACCTTTACTACTTTAGGCGTTTGTTGTGCCAATTTAGCTGCGTTACGTTTTTCTTCCTGCTCGTCTAAGTAATCTTGATAATTGCCATTAAAATCACGTATTTTACCTTCACCTTCAAAAATAAACAAGTGTTCAACCAGTTTATCCATAAAGTACCTATCGTGGGTTACAATTACCAAACAACCTTTATAACTCTCTAAAAAATCTTCCAATACATTTAAGGTTTGAATATCTAAGTCGTTTGTTGGTTCATCCAGTACTAAAAAGTTAGGATTTTTTATTAATACAGTTAATAAAAACAGTCTTCTGCGTTCACCACCACTTAATTTGCTCACGTATGTGTGCTGCATTTTATCATCAAACAAAAATCGCTTACACAATTGTGTGGCAGTTACTTGCTCGCCCCTGCCCAATTCTATAACCTCTGCAATGTCTTTCACCACATCAAGCACACGTTTATCTTCTTTAATCTCTAAACCTTTTTGCGAGTAATAACCATAAACCACAGTATCTCCCTTACTAATATGCCCACTATCTGGCGTATCAAGCTCCATTAGGGTATTTAAAAAGGTACTTTTACCAACACCATTTTTACCTATAATACCAACACGCTCGCCTGGTCTAAACATGTAACTAAAGTCATCAATAATTTTTAAACCTGGATAAGTCTTGTTAACATGATGAAGTTCAATTATTTTACCACCAAGGCGTTGCATTTTCATGTCTAACTCTACCTTATAATTTTCTAATTTTTGGCTGGCTTTTTCTTTGGTTTCGTAAAAGGCGTCAATACGGGCTTTTTGTTTGGTACCTCTTGCCCTGGGTTGCTTACGCATCCATTCTAACTCTTTTCTAAATAAATTACGGGCTTTATCAATTTCTCTACCTTCTTTAAAAATACGCTCCTCCTTTTTCTCCATAAAATAAGCATAATTGCCTTTATATGTGTAAAGTTGGTTGTTTTCTAACTCTATAATTTCGTTACAAACTGCATCTAAAAAGTACCTATCGTGGGTAACTAAAAACAAAGTAACATCAGCACTTTTAAGGTAACCTTCAAGCCACTCAATCATCTCTACATCAAGATGGTTAGTAGGCTCATCCATTATAATTAAATCGGGAGTTTGAATTAAAATGCGTGCCAAAGCTAAACGTTTACGTTGTCCACCACTTAGCATAGTAACTGGCTGATCGTAGCGGGTTATACTTAATTTTGTTAGAATTAATTTGATACGACTTTCGTAATCCCAAGCATTAAGTAAATCCATTTTTTCCATTGCATATTGCAACTTAAGCATGGTGGCTTCGTCATGGTTGGTTTCAGAAACACGCATTACCTCTTCATATTCGGCAACGGCTTTAAGCAATTCGTTGTTGCTATTAAACAGCGCGTCCCAAACATTTAATTTAGGATCCAAATAAGGTTCTTGCGGCAAATAAGCTACCTGTATATTTTTGTCAGTAATAACCTTACCTTCTCCATCACTGGTATCTAGTCCTGCTAATATGTTTAACAAATTGGTTTTTCCTGTACCATTTTTAGCGATTAATGCAATTTTATCGCCTTTTTCTATGGTTAACGTTAGGTTTTCAAACAATATCCTATCGCCATATCGTTTGTTCAAGTTTTCTGCACGTAAATAATTCACATTGCAAAGGTAGTTAAAACAGTTAGGCTTTTTAATTGTCTTTATTTGTGTTGATGAATTTAATAAGCATCAAACTAAAAAATGAAACCACATATACTTGAAACCATTACCATTATTAATAAGCCACTGGATGTGGTATTTGATTTTTTTAGCAAGGCCGAAAACCTAAATGCTTTAACGCCACCCGAGTTAGAATTTAAAATTCTTACACCCATGCCCATTAAAATGTTTCCTGGTACTTTAATTGAATATAGAATTAAATTAAACGGTATTCCTTTTAATTGGAAAACAAAAATAAGCACATGGAACCCTCCACACCAATTTATTGACGAACAGATAAAAGGTCCATATGTGCGTTGGCACCACACACACTCTTTTAAAGATTTAGGAGATGGCAGAACAGAGATGTTGGATCGTGTAGAATTTTTATCTCCAGGATGGATATTAGAACCTTTAATCAATGCCATGTTTATTGAAAAACGTGTAACACAAATTTTTAAATACCGCGAACAAAAACTAACAGAAATTTTCGGGTAATAACATTTCAACTCCATTTCTTATTGGCTTTGCAGCCATAGCGACAAACTTCTTGATTACAAATTAGGTTACTTTTTTTAGTTGGTAAATTGTTTTTTTATTGGGGCAATGCATGTTAAATACATGTGTTGCCCTTTTTTATTATTGAGAATATTAGATTAAAAAGAATGGAAATAGGGTGTAAAATTGGGGTTATGATAGTTTTGAAAACAAAATATTGCTTAATTACTAAACTTACGCAAAACATGTTTTTGTAAAAGCAAGTCTAATGTGTAAACTTCAACTTTTGTAATTCTAATAAACCGTTGTATTATTACCGAAGTTTGTTCAGCTCTACGCTAGCATGAAAAAGCTAAAAACGAACCTATTCTAGTTTTTATGTTAACCTTTAAAACTGGTAAATTTGAAAGCAGGTTATTTTTTGAAAAATCGTCAAACATAATTATGAACCTTAATATAAGTAAAATGTCTTTAAAAAATTTATTATTTGCTGCACTTGTTTGTGCTTTTATTTCTTGTAGTAAGGATGATGATACTACCAACAGCACTGCTGCGTCTGTTACTGACGAAACGGTAATAAAAGTGCTATCGAGTAATTTCCTCTCAGGAGGTTTAGCCGAGCCAATTACAATTGTTTCTCGCACGCTATCTACCGGAACTACCGCAGATTGCTACAAAATAGTTACCAAAAGCACGCCTACAGACCACGTGCAAGGACCTTGGTGTCCAAATAATATAAGTGATAATGCAACATTAGGAGGCATTTGGTTAGAAAATGGAAATGTATATGATGTGGATGGTGCATTTATAAAAAACTTAGCCACGTTTTATAACAACACAACTTGGCAAATGTACAATGTAAGTACAGGTGTAATTACAAAAACATTAACCCAAGCAGCATGCCAAGCTGCAGCTAACCCAAATGTTGGTGTTGAATATAAAAACTACTGTGTAGAGTGCTTACCTTCTTATGTATCTACGTTAACAAAAACCATCTATATTCCTGTAACTCCTGTAAAACTAACATCACCAGTTAGCTTTGGTGCTGGACCAGGTTCTACTGCCCCAACAACAAGAGGAATTGCATTTAATGGTGTTGTATTTGACGCACCTGCTCCTGTGAGTGCCATTTTAGGCGCTTATACATTAGCCCCATTTGATGATGCTGGTGGACACATAAATATGGGTGCTGGTTACCACTACCATGCTGCTACAGGTAAATCAACTAAAATTACTCAAACAGATGGACATGCAGGTATGATTGGTTATGCATTAGATGGATTTGGATTGTATGAGAGATTAAGTGCAGCTGGAACTGAATACAGCGATTTAGATGCAAGTCGCGGACATTATGATATTACCAGAGGTTATCATTATCATGTTGATAAAGCAGGAGCTAATAACTTTATTAACAGTTTAGCTGGTGCATACGCAAAATAGCAACTCATCATTATACCAATGAAGTTAAGACTTTTATCGCTAATCCTATTTTATGTAAATATTGCTTTTGCGCATCAGCCTGACTTATCAAACCTGATGATTTATGAACAAAATGGTAAAAAGGTATTGGTCTTAAAAAGTTCCCTCACCGCATTTGAAGGTGAGGTGGACTTTCATTTTAAAAAAGGTGCATTTAAATCGCCAGAAGAATTTGCCGCATTAGCAATTAAACATTTTACAGCCAATTGTTTTTTAATAATAAATGGTGATTCTGTAAAACTCATCAACCCAAGGGTTATTCTTGGACATGAAACAACAATTTTTGCCTTGCTAGGAACAATGTCTAATGAGGTTGAATCGATATACCTTAAAAATACCTTTTTTAAAGATATTCATAACAATCAATGTGAGTTCATTTTGTCTTTAAAAGATAAACCTCAACACCAATTTATATTAAACAACGACAACAAACAAGAGGTAACATTAGCCTTTGAAAACAACAAATGGATGGTCATAGAAAATAAAGGTTCGTTGTTAAAATCATTTTATGTTATTATTGGGGGTGTACTGCTTATAATTATTGGATTGGTTGTTTTTAGACGATTAAAAAAGAACAACGCAAGCTAACAACGCTTCAGTTTTCATTAAATATTTACATTATATTATTTATTTCACTTTAATCAAAGCCAATCTTCAATAACATCGAAACTGCGAACGCCAAAACCAACAACCCACCACAACCTTTATATTTGCTTTAAATAAAGTTTTATAGCATAGTAAAGGCAACAATTAAGGTTAAACAAGAATGGAGAAACTATTGGCTTTTGATTGGACAGTTTGTGAGGAATGTAAAGGACTCGGAAAAAAAAATCGGGTGATTAAAAACTCAGCGAAAAAGCGTCATCATACCTTGTTAAAAACCATTGAAGCGGCTGAGGTCAATCCCACTAAATTTCATCTAGAAAACTGTTTAGCTTGTGCAGGCAAAGGCTTAATTCCTGCTGCTAAACCTCCTGAAGCCGATACCCATCATTACCCTCATGTGGCCATTATTGGAGGAGGCATTGGTGGTGTTGCGCTTGCTGTAGCTTGTTTGCACAGGGGTATTCCATTTACTTTATATGAGCGTGATAATAGTTTTGATGCACGTTCGCAAGGATATGGACTAACCCTACAACAAGCCAGCAAAGCCTTATCAGGGCTTGGTATTTTAACTTTAAATGATGGAATAGTTTCTACCAAACATGTGGTGCACAATATAGAAGGAAAAGTTTTAGGCGAATGGGGAATGAGAAAATGGATGGAAACCAACCCCAATGCTTTACCCAGAAAAAGCCACATACACAATATACACATTGCTCGCCAAGCTTTGCGAAAGACTTTACTGAATCAACTTGGCCAACATGACAATATAAAATGGGGGCATCAACTTACCGCTATAAAAAATACGGCCCAAAACAAAGTAGAATTGACCTTTACTGTTAATGAAACTACAAAACATGCATCTGCCGATTTGGTGGTGGGAGCTGATGGTATTAGAAGTGTATTACGTAGATTAACTATTGGCGAAGAAATGTCCCCATTGAATTACCTAGGTTGTATCGTAATATTAGGTATTTGCAATTTAAGAGACCTAAAACATATTCATAGTTCCTTGCTCGATTCGGCAACAGTATTTCAAACAGCCAATGGACATGAGCGCATTTATATGATGCCTTATTCTGCCGACTCAATTATGTGGCAGCTTAGTTTCCCACTAACCGAGGCAGAAGCAATAGAATTGAGTGCCCAAGGTGCAGCAGCACTAAAAAAAGAAGCCTGTCGCAGAACACAATGGCATCAACCCATACCAGATATTTTAGCAGCAACACAAGATACTCAAATTTCAGGTTATCCAGTTTACGACAGGGAGTTACTCCAAACCTCACTCTTAAAAAATATAGGGCCAATAACTTTAATTGGTGATGCAGCTCATCCAATGAGTCCTTTTAAAGGACAAGGAGCCAACCAAGCTTTATTAGATGCACTTGCACTGGCAAAAGCCATAGCCATTAATTGCAAACCATCTGCCGAATGGCGAGATGTGGGATTAAGAAAACAGATATTATTTGAATTTGAAGAAAATATGATGGCTAGAAGTGCCGTTAAGGTAAACGAGTCGAGGGCCGCAGCTCAATTTTTACATTCAGATATTGTATTGCAAGAAGGCAATATTACCAGAGGTGGTTGTGCAAAAAGCACATTGCTACCTTAAGTATGTTGTTGTTAAAATTTTTTTGATATGCTAAGGTAATTAGCCTGCTTCCATTTAAAAAAACAATTTTTTCTTTGGGTTTGAAATCCAGTTAAAATTCCACGCCAAATATGTAAAATAGCTTGGTTTACTTTTTTAGGTTTAAAACTATTTTCTGTTTAGGTTTGAAAGTAAAACCAAAACAACATGATTAATTTAAAAAATATTCAAACCGAAGTTGATGCAGGATACTTATACGCTCTTCTTGCTGAGCACGAAGAAGATGAAAACGTAGCCAACATTTTTAACCAAATGAGTGAGATTGAAAAGGGACACGCATTAGCCTTTTTACAAAAAAACGAAATGGATGCTTCTCTTTTACCTGGTCCTTCTAGAAGAGCAAAAATTTTAAAATTAATTGGGAGCGTGTTGGGTTACGATTACATATTGGGGGTATTGTTAGATTCAGAAAAAAGTATTTCTTCATCGGTTTTAAATGCGCGTAAAAAAACAAATTCCCCTATTTCACTTTCTGATACTGCGCATGTTACCATTTTAAAAAATATATTAAGCAATACACAAACCATTACAGCATCAACCCTGGCACGATTTGAGAAACGCCACCGATCTGTTGGCGGTAACGCTTTACGCGCAGCTGT
Organism: Bacteroidota bacterium; assembly: GCA_027482225.1. GTDB lineage: Bacteria > Bacteroidota > Bacteroidia > UKL13-3 > UKL13-3 > UBA6183. The sequence continues at coordinate 114,095 of JAIXWD010000007.1, read as the reverse complement.
TCTGGGTGGAAATGACGGATTGGTATCCAACTTTAGTTTGGTAATGGGTATTGCAGGTGCCACTAGCGGACAAAAAGAAGTGCTACTTACTGGTATTGCAGGTTTATTGGCAGGTGCCTTATCTATGGCTTTAGGTGAGTGGATTTCTGTTAAAAGCTCCCAAGAATTATCGGAAAACCAAATGCAATTAGAAATGGATGAATTAGAAACCAACCCAGAAGGAGAAGAAAAAGAATTGGCGCTGATTTATTATTCGAAAGGAATACCTGAGGCACAAGCGAAACAAATGGCAAAAGATATTATTCAAGACAAAGACAAAGCCCACGAAATTTTAGTAAAAGAAGAATTGGGTATTAATGCTGATGATTTGAAAGGTTCGGCTATGGAAGCAGCAGTTACATCTTTTGTGCTTTTTGCTGCAGGTGCAATTATTCCTGTTATTCCGTTTTTTATGTTTGAAGGATACACTGCTATTGGTTTAAGTGCAATATTAAGTGCAGGTGGTTTGTTTTTAATTGGATCGGCCATTACACTCTTTACTGGAAAAAGCATTTGGTTTTCGGGATTTAGACAAGTGTTGTTTGGATTAATAGCTGCTGCTATTACTTTTGGTATTGGCAAACTTATTGGTGTATCGTTGGCTGGTTAATTTATAGCAGGGTATTTATTTAAAAGGTTCAGCCATTATTTTATAAAGGTAAAAGACTAACATTAACTTTTTAAATTATCAAGTTAAAAACGTTACCAAATCTACCTCTGTTATTACCGCAGTTTGGGTTGAATAAGAGTAGCCATTTTTAATGATGCTTCATTAAAAGCTTGGTTTAATAAATCGGTAACAGGCAACAAGTTTTTACGCGGGTTAAAAAACATATCGCGCCATTCGCGGCTAACTTGCGGCAGGTAATTTCCTTCGGGTAAATTAGGATATAGATTATTAGAATTCCCGCTAAATTTCGCAGCATGTAATTCGTCTTTTTTAAGCACTGTTATCATTTCGTTTACCAACACATCACCCGTACTTACTTGAATTAATGATACTTTAAAAGCCATGTGCACATGCTGTCCTTCAGTATTATCGGAGTAAGTGGCTTTTTTAAATTTACTAATGCTTGAGTAAGTTTTGGTGTAAGGATTCAAAATGCTTTCGGTAAAAGCTTCATATCCTTCACGCAAAACCGTCTGTTTAGGTTGTTTAACATAATCAAACGTATCTAACTGAATTAGTATAACATATCCTAAGTTTAAACTCTTTCCAGCTTCTATGGCTTGTTCTGTATTTTTAACACTATTAAACCCCCTACTTTCCAAATCGCGGTGCAGTACTTGTACATTGGCTATTTTAACATAGCTGCCTTGTTGCTGGCCAATTAAATCGGCTAAAGCATCAGACATATTTGCTATATTAAAATTTACTTTAGTATTAATTTGTAAAGGCAATACCCCAACAATTGAAGTAGCTTGTTGAATAGACATTGCACGCATTTTTTGTGCATCTTTATATTGATCGTCTATTTGTACAATTTTATTAAATGCATAATACGCATCTTTAAATTGTTTGTTGTTGTATTGCTGTATCGCCTTTGTGTAAAGGGGTTCTAAAACTGTATTTAAACGTAGCACCGATACATCTTTGTAATTACTATCAAATGAGGCAATTCTACCAAATACCTTTTCTGCTGCCTCGTATTTACGGTTTTGAATGAGTCCAACTGCTATATCATATTGTTGTTGGGTGTATTCGTTTTTGATGTCATTGTATACCTCATCGTATTCACTTGGCCACTCGAGTACCACACCTACTTTGGCAGCGTTTTGGGTATATTCTTTGGCGTACTTATAAGTTCTTAGGGCTTCATCTATCCTATCTTCAATTACCAGTTTACTGAACTTAGCAAATTTATCAGTAATTACTTTTTGCGCAATATATTTTAGCTCGGCACGGGCTAACTTATTTTTACTATCGGTAAGTAAAATGTTGTAATAAAGGTTTGCGGCATCTTCGTACATGCCGTTGCTGCTTTGTATACGTGCTTGTTTAAATAGTTTTGTTTGGGGGTTACAAGCAGTAATTAACCCAAACAAAACCAATACCGATGCAACAGATATTACCTTTAATACATCCAAAAGTTTTAAAATTACATGCGCTCTGGCACTTGTATACCCAATAGTTGGAATGATGAACGAATAATATCTGCAGTTAGTGTACACAATTGTAATCGCAACGCTTGTTGGTTTACATTGGTTTCTTTAAGTACAGAATGTTCGTGGTAAAAATGACTGTATACTTTAGCCAACTCATAAACATAATTACATAAAACACCAGGACTAAAAGTTTTACCAGCCTCAGCCAATACTTCTGGGTATTTGTAATTAATAACCAACAACTCCTTTTCAACTTTGCTCAAGGTAATTTCTGATTCATCAAACTGCATAATTAAGTCAGCGGCTTTTGCATTACGCAGCACACTTTTTATACGTGCATGAGTGTATTGTATAAATGGACCAGTATTACCCTGAAAATCTATTGACTCTTTAGGATTAAACAACATTTTCTTTTTAGGATCAACCTTTAAAATAAAGTACTTTAAGGCACCTAAACCAACCATGTTGTATAGTTCTATCAACTCCTCTTGAGATAAGCCATCCGTTTTACCCAATTCTTTTGTTGTTTCTTCGGCTTGTTCAATCATCGCAGCCATTAAATCATCAGCATCAACTACTGTTCCTTCGCGGCTTTTCATTTTTCCTTCTGGCAACTCCACCATGCCATAGCTTAGGTGGTAAATACCATCGGCATAAGGACGACCTAATTTTTTTAAAATAAGCTGTAATACTTTAAAGTGGTAATCTTGCTCGTTGCCTACAACGTATATTGATTGTTTACAACCAAAATCAGTGTATTTTAAATCAGCAGTACCCATGTCTTGTGTTATGTATACACTCGTTCCATCAGCACGTAATACCAATTTATGGTCAAGTCCTTCTTCTGTTAAATCAATCCAAACGCTGCCATCATCTTTTTTATAAAACACACCTTTTTGTATGCCTTCTTCTACAATTTCTTTACCCAATAAATAAGTGTTGCTTTCGTAGTAAAATTTATCAAAGCTAATTCCCAAAGTTCTGTATGAAACATGAAAGCCTTCATACACCCAACCATTCATCATTTTCCAAATGTTAACGGTTTCTTCGTCATTGGCTTCCCACTTGCGCAATAACTCTTGTGCAGCTAATATGCTAGGTGCTTGTTTTTCTGCTTGCTCATGGGTTAAGCCGTTATTCATTAATTCTTGTTGCTCGGCTTTGTAATGTTTATCAAACAACACATAGTATTTACCAACCAAGTGATCGCCTTTCAAACCGCTGCTAGCAGGTGTTTCGCCATTGCCATATTGCATCCAAGCTAACATGCTTTTGCAAATGTGTATGCCTCTATCGTTTACTAAATTGCATGTATGCACTTGGTGTGCATTTGCTTTTAATATTTGCGATACTGCATATCCTAAAAGGTTATTGCGTATGTGGCCTAAGTGTAAGGGTTTATTGGTATTGGGTGATGAGTACTCTACCAATATTTTTTGATTGGTAGCATGAGTTGCAAAACCAAAATTGGTGGTATTATAGTTTTTGGTTAAGAAGTTAACCCAATAATTTTGAGCCACCACTATATTTAAAAATCCTTTTATTACATTATATGATGCAACCTCTTCAACCTGCTCTAATAAATAAGCACCAATCTCTTGGGCTGTTTGTTCAGGGCCTTTTTTACTTTGTTTTAAATAAGGAAAAACCACAAAAGTAAAGTCACCTTCAAAATCAGGTTTGGTTTGTTCTATGTCTAATTGATCATCACTAACCCCAACCATATACAAATTATGTAATGCTTGGGCTATTTGATGTTTTAATATATCTGCTATCATGTAAATGTTTGTTCTAAGATTATTTAAAAGGACTATCCTTTTCTTTAGCCACAAAATTATATACGGCTTTATCGCTTTGCGAAGGTAACAAGATGTTTAACCATTTTGAAACTTTACCTATACCTGTTAAAATTTGTTGTCGTTTACGTTTTTTAACCATGTAAACAATAGCATCTGCTACGGTTTCGGGTTGCATCAATTTACTTTCATCTAATGGAGATTCTTGTTGTGTTGCTCCAGTATTATTTAAAGCCACATTACGTATGTTTGATGCTGTATAACCTGGATAAATCATACCAACATGCAATCCACTTTTTAACGTTTCAATTCGCAAGCTTTGCATAAAACCTTCCAATGCAAATTTAGATGCTGAGTAACCGGTGCGAGCAGGTAAACCAACTAAACCAGCAACAGATGAAACTGCAACAACAGTACCTTTTTTATCCATTAAATAAGGCAAGGCATGTTTGGTACAATACACCGCACCCCAAAAATTTATATCCATTAATTGCTTTAAAACTTTGATGTCGCAATCCGCAAAAATGGCGCGCATACTGATGCCTGCATTATTTACCAGCACATCTACACCTCCAAAAGTTCTTATTGTTTGATCAACTAAGTTGATGCAATCTTGTTCAATACTAACATCACATTTTACAACTAAAACTTGCACGCCAAATTTTTCGCAATGCTGTTTTACCTCGTTTAATTTATCAAGTTTGCGTGCAGCCAAAACTACATTTGCACCTTGCATGGCAAAAGCGTATGAAGTAGCTTCTCCAATTCCAGATGATGCTCCGGTTATGATTACTGTTTTATTTTTCAATGCAATGGTAATTTTGGTAAATCAACCCAATTTAACTCTCCCATGTTTCGTGCAACTTGTTTCCAAGATATACCTTTAAAGCCAATACTTACTTGCCCCGATGTTGGTAAACTTTCTATCAGTGTGTTGGTTAAATAACCTGCTAAACTAGTTACAGCAGGATTGTGGCCAACTAAAAGTAGGGTCTTACAATCATCATTCATGTGCCTTATTATATTTAACGCTTCATCAACTGTACAGTTATACAAATCAAATTCCTTGTTGATATTATGTTCGTGGTAACCCAATTGATCGGCAACAATTTTGGCGGTTTTAGCGGTTCGTTTAGCCGCACTGCAAATAATCAAATCAGGATTAACTTTTTTATTAAGCAAACGTTTACCCATTTGGGCAGCATCCTCCTTGCCTCGGTCGTTTAAGTTTCTTTCAAAATCAGAAAGTAAACCATCGGCATGAACAGCCTTTGCGTGGCGCATCAATATCAAAGTTTTCATGTACAAAAGGTTTATTGTATGCTTAAAAACAGATTTGTCGCAATGCGATTAATAACAAGCTATCAGTAAGCAAGGGCCGATTTATTATAAAATATAAAGTGAGTTAAGTAAACACTTAGCTCACTTTATAATATTAGAATCTTTCATCTAGTCCGCCACCTTCTTCACTCGATTCTCCGTCATCATACAAACCAAATTCGTCTGCTTCATCATCACTAATCTCACCAGGAATCTCGTCAGATTTATCTAAATAGTTTTTTGTAATTTCATCAAACTCGTTCTCATCAACTAAACCAAAACGTTGCACTTTATCGTATTGTTTAGGTGCTAACCCAACTGATTTGCTACAAAGCGGATATTTAATTCCTGCTTTTTCTTTCATCTCGATGGCCACCAATTCAAGGTGCATAGTCCACATTTCTAAAAAATCGTAAACGTATACAATTTTTTGGTGCGGATCGTTAACAAACATGCTTAATCGCGAATCTTTCATAGTAGGAATAGGAATGCTATTCTCATCTTTGTCATCGCTCATGTCTTCCAAGGTGATTTCTTGCTCTTTTTTCCATGTATCATTACTCATGTAAAAAGAAGCCATTTGCTTTTGATCGAAACCTACTGAATCAAGAATTGCCTTATGGAATTCGAAAAAGGTTTGCGATGACTTAATTTCAATAACACGGGAAATGTCTTCATATTCCTCGAACGTTAGTTTGAATTTGTATAATGCCATAGTAAATGTTGAAACGTGTAAATTATCTGTTAAGAAATGCAAAAATATACTTTATCGGCAATTGCGCATACTGCTATTTTAAAATGGTAACATTTCCTGTAACTTGTTTAAAAGTACCTTCAAAACCAGTGTAGGTAATTACGTAAACAAAAGCATCTTCAGCTAAAATAACATCACCTAAGTCCCTGTCGCTTAGTAACTTTTTATTGTCTTTGGTTTCAAAAACTAGCCTGCCCCAACGGTCGTATACGCGGCAATGATAATCTTTAACAAAAGCAGGAACCACATTCCATAAGTCGTTTATACCATCTCCATTAGGCGTAAATGCGTTAGGCACATGCAATAAAGGTGCCTGCACCAACTCTATCGTGTTTGATTGGCTGCTGTATTTGCTAGGTTGATTTTCAGGAGCAACTACATAATAATAAAACAACCCTGTTTCCTTGTTTAAATCAACATCTATGTTGCTGGCATTTTTGTTTTCGTTTGATACACGCAATGAGAACATTTGCTCAGTATAATCTCGCTTAAATAAATCGTGGCTATTGGTACCATTAGCAAAAAAATTATACGTAGTCCAATCTAAATTATGCTCAAATGGCTTACTTATACCTTTAAGTAATATACTGCAAGCATGTTTATTTTGTTTGGGTTTTAGTCCACAAGCATTGGTGGGTTCTATCAAATAACAATAACGGTAATTCTGCACATCTACTTGTTCGTCTATAAAAGTTGTATCAGTTTGCGTGGTTGTTTTTTCCGCCATTTTTTGTTTTTGTTGGGTAACCAAATCAAACCTGTAAATTTCATTTAGCACATGATTAGTTGCTTGCCAGCTAACTGCTATGTGTTTATTATCTATAACAGTAACAAAATGCGGTTGTATGGGTTCTGGGTATTGTTCGTCTGTCCATGGTATGCAAACAAAAGCACCAGTATCTGTTGGATTATCGCAATTATCATGGGCTACTAAAGCAAAACAAGTTGTTTGTTGGGTTGGGTTGATTACTTGTTGGGGCACTTGCTCATTAAATGAATTTCCATACCTTCCAACTTGAGTAATTACACCTGAAGCATCCTTTTTAATTAACGTTAGCAATTTGGTTACTCGTAAATCGTTGGGTAATGGCCATGTTAACCCAACTTGATTTGCACTTAAAAGCTTTATGCAATTTAATGCAGGACTAACTGCTGGTAGTGTTGGCAAAATCACCACAAACAGTTTTCCTCTATCTCTTATGGGTAAAGGACATCGGTTGTCTTGAACAATAAATTCCAATTCAAGTGTGTCGCCTATTCTTTCGCATGGACCAATTACACTTAAATTTATTTCGGCATTGCCTACTCCATTTTTATGAGTAACTTTTGCAAAAGACATTTGTGTTAATGCACCCTTGTAGCTTAAAAACAAAGAATCAGCAAATTCATTATCCGTTATTTTTAAAGTTGTAACTAAAGTATCAGTTGCACGAACATAATAAATGGTATCGCGGCTGAATGTATATGCTGATGCATCAAAGCTATCCTGTAATTGGGAGCATGATAAACGTACGCCACCTTTTACCAAACCACATAAGTTTTGGGTAACCACTTTATAGCAATAATTGGTTGAATTTAATTCTGCTAGATTTTTATCTAAGTATGCACTGGCTAACATCAACTTGCTAAACTGTGCAATGGAATCAAAACTTCCGCCCGATTTATTGCGGTATAATGTAACATTACTAATATATTTTGAGTCTGGGTTTGTAGTCCATGTATTATCCCATCGCAACAACATATCCGACTCTCCGCTTCTTATTGCACAAGCTAAATTAATAACAGGTTCTGGTACAGGTTTAACTATAATGGTTATTTTTCCTGACGAAGTATCAGATGTACGGCAAGCATAATCGCGTAACTTAAATAGCGTAACAATGGTATCGTTGGTTTTGTTGCAAGGTGCTGTCCACTTTAAATTAACCCTAACTAATCCAGCATTATTTTTCAGTTCAACAATTGTTGGTTGATTTGGTGGAGGTATATTTAACAAATCACTAATTATGGCAGTTATAGCAATTGAATCTGAATTGATGTCTGTGATATCAAATGTGTAACTCAATGTATCCGTTGCAATAACAAACAATGTGGTATCCTTCATTACAGGAGGTACAGGATTTGGTCTAATGTCAAACTTAAATACAGCATTATTACATCCGCCTAAACTCGGATTATTGGTGCGTAGTCCGTTATTGATTCTACTATAAGCCCCTGGAGTTGTTGGAAAATCAGACAAGCCTCCACAGCCTGCACATACTGATTGGTAAACCACACCGCTTTCATCAAAATGACTGGTACCGCCATCTACGTGCTCTTGGGTAATATTGCCACCAAAATAAGTTGCATATGCCACTCGTGATAATTTCTTATCAAATACAATCAAATAAAAATCAGAACCATCTGTTGTTTTTTGAAATGCATCAGATGTGGTAATGAGGCCTGATACAGGAGATGTATTCTCGTTGTGACTTTGGTTAACTGCACCTCCCCAACCGCTAAAATATATTTGATTACACTCGTCAACCATAAATGCAGATGGTGAAAGTTTGGGATACAAACTTCCATTTCCGAAAACAGTTTGATTTAATATTGTATTTAATTGGGCATCATATATAGCAATAAACTGCTTGCCACCAACCTCGTAATATCCACTACCTAACTGGGGAAATAAACCAGTAGTTTGACCTGTTACATATACATTTTTATCTTTGTCGGTATACACAAAATAGGATTGATCGTAACTTAGCGTACCCACATAAATAGTTTTTTGATGTGTTATTACTCCACCACTTTGGTTGTACCTAGCAATATATCCATCAACACCGCCTTTATATACCGATATTGAACTGTTAGGCAAATTGGAACTTAATGTACCACCTGTAACATAAAAATTATCTCCTTCCACTCTCAAACCATAGGCCGCATCATAACCACTTCCACCCAAATATGTACTCAATAAAATAGTGCTAAGTTGGCTGTTAAGTTTAATTACCCAACCATCTTGACCCGCACCACCAAAGTTTGCTTGTGTAGCATTTATAATTGGTAAACCTTGCGTTTGATTACTTGCCGTTACGGTTGCAATGTATACATTGCCCAAAGCATCTAAACGTATATCGCCCCTATACTCATCACCAAAATTATAAGTAAGCTGATTTTTTTTATCAATTGTACTGTGGTTATTATAACCATCGTTTTGCGAGCCACCCAAGTATGTAGAATAACGTAATGTATTTCCATTTACACTGAGGCAAGTCACAAATAAGTCGTAATTGCCATTGTATGAATTATCAACGCCTATCCTATATGGAAAGTTGGTTGATTTAGTAGTACCCATGATATATAAGTTACCTGCCGCATCACAACTCATACTATGTGGCTGCTCGTTACCCGAACCGCCTAAATAAGTGGCATACAAAAGCTGGGTTCCATTTGCTGAAAACTTTAGTATACCAACATCGCGTGCAGGTCCATCATTAAAATCACTGCCACCTCCATATGTTAATTGGTAAGCACCTGAGGTTACTGGAAAATTGATATTATAAACTGTTCCACCTCCATATGCATTGCCTAAATAATCATGTGTTGCAGTAAAACCAAAATTATCAGCAACCGAACCACTAAAGGTACTAAATACAATTGACGGGTCGATAATTAGACTATCGTGATATGATAAGCCTTTACCTAGATTAATGTTGTAAGTAACGGTGTCGTTACTTAATAAATAGGAACTCTCCACAAGCTTTTGTATTGAGCCATTGGTAATAAAACTAACAGGTTTAAGTTCTTTAATTTGACCAAGCGAATGTTGAACATTTAAATCTCCATTAACTAAATTAAGTTGGCTTGCACCACGATAGGCCAGTTTAATATTTGCTGATTGTGCTCCCTGTCTTAGAATAAATGCAGTTTTAACACCACCGTTTTCCCCTGCAATTTCAAAATCAATATGCGGATAAATATTACGCAATACTATTTTTTGATAGGCCTTAACACCTGCAGCCCATTTGGTTTCATTGTTACCAATATAGTAATTGTATTGGGTAACAAAAGGGTTAAAACTATGATGTGTAAAGGAGGAATTATAACCAACAAAATTTATAAAAATTGCGTGTGCCTGTATGCCAGACTCTACTTTATTATGCTGTTGCTCATGAAGTGCATGCTCATCAACCAAATTATAAACTAAACCTTGATTGGTAATGTATAAATCGCCACCAGGAATATCAGCTTTGTACAAAATATTACTATCCCATTGCCCTTTATTTTCGATAAAACGCACTTGCTGTGCACTTACAAAAAATGGTGCAAGCAGCATTAGGAAAAGCAAATATTTAATTTTATATTTCAATGCAGTACAAACAAATATAATGAGTTAATTGATTTTATAGTTTATACCAATTTAATTGTAGACTTAAAAATATGAAAATAGTGGTTTTAACGGGTGCAGGCATTAGTGCCGAAAGTGGCTTAAAAACCTTTAGGGGCAGTGATGGCTTATGGGAAGGTTATAATGTGTATGATGTGGCCACCCCTGAAGCTTGGAAGAAAAATCCGCATATGGTACAAGAATTTTACAATATGCGCAGAAAAGGAGTACTTGAAGCATTACCTAATGCAGCTCATTATGCATTAGCAGAATTAGAGCAGTACCATGAAGTACAGATTATTACACAAAATATAGATGATTTACATGAACGTGCTGGAAGTAGTAACATCCTGCATTTACATGGCGAAATAACCAAATCACACAGTACGCTAAATGCTGATTTAGTTTATGATATTGAAGGCTGGGAACTTAGAATGGGCGATGTATGCGAACTAGGTGCCCAACTTAGGCCACATATTGTATGGTTTGGTGAGCCAGTGCCAATGATAGAACCCGCTACAATTTTAGTACAGGAAGCAGAGGTATTGGTCGTAATAGGTACTTCATTACAAGTTTATCCTGCTGCAGGTTTGGTTGATTTGATTAAAATTAATACTCCTATTGTGGTTATTGACCCATCAAGTCCTGAGGTTAAACACGCTAAATGCAATGTTACTTATATCAATCAAAATGCTACTGTTGGAGTAAAACAATGGGTTGAAACTTTATTCAAGTAAAATAAGTTTCTTTTATTTAACAAAGCAGTTCAGCACACCCAACTTCTAATTTATTTTTTTTTTATTGTTTCTTATTACGCAAAAGTTCAGCCTGTTCGAGTTTACACAGACCATAGCGTCTGTTGTTCGCTTTGCAAAAACTGAGGGTAGCGCTATTATCGAGAGGATAATTAGCCTATATTACCAATATCAATTGTAAATTTTAACATTCCACTTTTACATACAACCCGATTTGTTATCGGGGTACTCGAACTGGCATTATTTTTCATAACTTAACTATTAAATCAAGTTAATCCACTCGAATATATAAGGGATAGTATTTCTGCTTTATCTTCAGCTTAATAATACCAATAGGTTAATATTACATGAATGCGCACTGAACAAAAATTACATTACACAGTAAATCTGCATTTAACTTTTCATCACAAAGAGTGAAAGAAGGTTCTCGCAGTATTGATTCAGGTTAAAGGCCTAACACTTTTAATCGTTAGACCTTATGATCTAAAATATACAAATATACTACAATTTCACACAAACATTTTTGGCTTCTGTAAAAAATCGCAAGGCTTCTAAACCACCCTCGCGACCTACACCACTGCTTTTTACGCCACCAAAAGGAGTACGTAAATCACGTAACAACCAACAGTTAATCCAAACAATACCTGCTTTTATTTCAGCTGCCATTTTGTGTGCACGAGTCAGGTTTTCTGTCCAAATGGTTGATGCCAAACCATATTCGGTAGAGTTTGCCATCATCAATGCTTCTTCATCTGTATCAAAAGGAGTAATGGTAACCACAGGGCCAAAAATTTCTTCTTGGTTAGTTCTACAATCATAACTCAAACCTTCTATTACAGTTGGTGCAATGTACCACCCATTGGCACAATCTCCTTCAGGTTTTACAGCATGTCCGCCACATAAAATAGTACCGCCCTCCTCTTTTGCCAATTCAATGTAGCTCAATACTTTTTCGAAATGCATTTTACTAACAATTGCACCTGTTTTGGTTTTGGCATCTAATGGATTTCCAACTACCAATTCTGTTTTTACTTTCTCTACAAAAGCAACTTTAAATTTATCATAAATTGGTCGCTCCACAAAAATGCGCGAACCACATAAACAAATCTCGCCTTGGTTTAAAAATGAAGAACGAACTGTTTCGTTTAACATCTTATCAAAATCGCAATCAGCAAAAATGATGTTTGGATTTTTACCACCTAACTCCAACGATAGTTTTTTAAACATTGGCGCGGCCACACGGGCAATTTCTGCACCTGTTTTTGTGCCACCGGTAAAACTAATGGCCTTTATTTGGGGGTGAACCGTTAATGCACTTCCTACTTTAGGACCCAAGCCGTGCACTATATTTAACACGCCTGCAGGCAAACCTGCTTCTATACAAATTTCACTTAATAAGTATGCTGTATATGGTGTAACCTCGCTGGGTTTGGCCACTACACAATTTCCTGCTGCTATGGCAGGAGCTATTTTCCAAGTAAATAAATACAAGGGCAAATTCCATGGCGATATACAACCCACTACACCTATGGGTGTGCGTAATGTATAATTAATGGCATGATTACCCATTGGGTGAGCTTCGCTAGCAAAGTGTTCTATAGCCGTTCCGAAGAAACGAATGTTACTAATTGCACGTGGCATTTCGCCATTTTTTGATAACCACAAAGGCTTACCCTGATCAATGGTTTCTGCCATCGCAAACTTATCGATATCACGCTCTAACAACTCGCTGATGTGAACCATTATTCGGCTGCGTTTTTCAGTAGGTGTGTTGCTCCAACCTTCAAAAGCCGCTTCTGCTGCTTGATATGCCAGTTCAACGTCCCTTTCGTCACTATCGGGGCAAAGCGAATAAACTGTTCCTGTTGAAGGATTGTAGTTATCTATATATTGCTTTGATGTTGGCTCAACCAAAGCACCATTAATGTAGTTTGCTATTTTTTGCATGGCACGAAGATATATTTTGGTATTGAAATTTGGAATGGAGTGTTGATTGAATTAAACTAACTTGATAAAATATTCTTGAGGAATCATACATAAGTTTGTTTGATGTTAGAATCAACAGACCTGACAAATTGATTAAGCGTGCGGTGGGTTTTAAACGATTTGGCGGGGCCGCCTTCTGCGGGTGGAATCACCAAGGGCCAAGGGGCGGTTGGTCTTGCGCGTGTTGGTGATGAAGAGCCATTAAATCGTTTGATTTTTTGCAGTACTTTTTTCTAAAAAAAGTGCGAAAAGAAATTTTGAAGATACATTATTCTTGGGGTTGCACCCCAAACCGCCTAACTTTTTGTCTTGAAACAAAAAGTTAGCAAAAAATTCAAGGCTTATGATCTTTTCGCTACAAGTTACGTTAGTTGTATCCCGCGCAATTCAAGCCATTACGCTACGCTTCATTTCCGGATTGCTTCCCAAACCCAACGCAAATACAACTGCACTTACTTGTTACGCAAAAATCTCATGTGCCGAATAGAGTCCTTCTAACATGATTCAACATTCTAATAGTTGAATACATCCTCTTTATAATTTCACTGACACAACCAAGCAAAATTTTAAATCATAAAGTATTGGATGTAAGTGTTGCTCCCCTTCAGTGGAGCTGTCATGCAAGGCCTTTGCGTAGCCATGACAGAGGAGTATTGACTGGGGCAAACGTCATTTGAAATTGCATAAAAAAAGCGGCCTAAGCCGCTTTAAATATAATGTTTGAAATTATTTTACACGCTCCACGTAATCGCCCGTGCGGGTATCTACTTTTACCTTATCGCCTACGCTGGTAAACAAAGGAACACGAACTTCTGCACCGTTTTCTAGGGTTGCAGGTTTTAAGGTGTTGGTTGCTGTATCACCTTTAACTCCTGGTTCAGTATAGGTTACCTCTAAAATAACAAATGTTGGAGGTTCTACACCAATTGGTTCATCACCTTCAAAAGAAACCTTAATAATCATTTCTTCTTTCAAGAAACGAGCTTGGTCTCCAAACAATACTTCGCTAATATAAATTTGATCGAAAGTTTCAGGATCCATTAGTACAAAGTTTGTTCCGTCTTTGTACACATATTGCATTTCTTTAAAATCAACACGTATCACTTCAATAGATTCACCAGCTCTGTAGCGGTGTTCCATTTGTTTACCGGTTTTTACGTTACGCAATACCACTTGGTAAAATGCACGTAAGTTACCCGGTGTACGGTGTTGATATTCCATTACTTGGCACAATTCATTGTTGTGTCTTATGAACATGCCTTTAGATAAATCTCCAGTATTTGCCATTGCTTAGCTTTTAAATATTATGTTACAAGTATACATTTTTTTATAAATACTTGCTTGATGTAATCGTATTGTTGGTTATTGGTTTAACCTTTTTAATTCGGCTCTTAACATTGGTGCCAGGTTAACTATCTGTCCATTTTTTAACCTAATTTGATAAGGCTTACCACTTACACTGCTTGTGGTAGCTAGTTTTTCAATAAATATTTCGGCTGTGTTAATGGCGCTTCCACCTTTTTTCCATTTCATACGCAAATGCTCTGCTGCTTGACCTGGAGTATACTCGCCACCATTTCTTAAAAATACCCCTTCTTGCTTTGCAATAAAAGCAATTAAGGATTCTATTTTCTGTGATTCGGTTAATTTTCTAGGCTGCTGTAATACTTTTACTATATTGGATAATGAAGCCTCAGCTGGCAACATCACCCATAAAAATAAGAATACAAATGTTATTTTAAGTTTCATTTTTTAGGTTGATATTGTTTTATGCAATCATACCTAAATTAAGCCAAATTATTTTATGGCATTATACCATTGTTGGTTTGGATAATGCGAACCCAATAAAACAGGCTCACCAATCATGGGCGTTGTTAAAGGCATTAGTAACTCCTTTGCTCTTGTTGTAACTCGGTTTAATGGTTCATTCCATGGGTGAAGCGCCAAAGTAAACTTACTGTTGTGAACCGGCATTAATACTTTTGCTTTTAAATCAACCGCTGCTTGAGCTGTTTCTTCGGGCATCATGTGTATGTTTCGCCAAGCTGTATTGTATTGGCCGCATTCAAGGATGGCAATATCAAATGGACCAAATTTTGAACCTATCTCTTTAAAGTGATTTTCGTAGCCACTATCACCACCTAAAAACAATTTGTAACCATTACTTTCAAAAATAAACGATGACCATAATGTTTTGCCACGCGTAAATTTTCTACCGCTAAAATGCCTTGCAGGTGCTGCAGTAAACAACATGTCGCTATCCAGCCTAGCACGCTCCCACCAGTCAAGTTCGGTTATTTTACTTGATGGTACTCCCCAATATTCTAAGTGTGCACCTACACCTAAACTGGTACAAAAGTTTTTGGTTTTGGGTATGAGTTTCTGAATGGTTTGATAATCTAAGTGATCATAATGATCATGTGTAATTAATACAACATCTATATCAGGAAAAGCATCTACATCATACATGTTACTACCTTTAAAATTTTTTCCAAAAAAACTAACAGGTGAAGCTGAGCCACTAAAAACGGGATCAACCAAAATGTGTTTACCATTAATTTTAATTAGATATGAAGAATGGCCAAACCAAACTATACTCGGAATACTATCTGAGAGTTGTTTTAGATTAGTAGTTAAAGTAGGAATACTCTCCTGTGGCTCGCGACCTTCGGCTTTACTCAAGTAATCTTTCATCACTGTAAAATAAGTCACCCCCTCAGCCAGCATTGGAGTTGGTGTTAGATTTTGAAAGGAACCATCTCTATAATTTGTCGAATTTAATATTCGGGTTAAACGTTCTCCTTTAGGCTCGGCCCCAAATTGTTTTTGTTGCATAAACAAATACCCACCTCCTGTAAACGAGGCTAAAATTGCCAGTAGTATAATCATTCCTATATTCTTTAACACCTGCAACAATACTAGTTTGTATGTGTTATTTTAAACATGTAATTTAATAGTTAAACAAATTGGTTAAGTAATTAGTTCTTAGCATTAACAATAAAAGTATAAAATCAGTATAACAAAACTAATAGTTATAAAAAAAAGCCCCGACCAATGGACGGGGCTTTTGATGGTAAATCAATCAAATATTATTCGGCAACTACTTCAACAACAATTGGAACTACAACATCTCTGTGTAAGTTAACAATGGCTTCGTATGTACCTAATAATTTAATATCATCAACTTCAATTTTTCTACGGTCAATTTCGTAACCTAAGTTTTTAAGAGATTGTGATACTTGCAATGGAGTAATAGAACCAAATATTTTTCCGTTACTACCAGCTTTAGTACCGATAGTTAACTTCAATTCTTTTAGTTTGTCAGAAAGAGCCAAAGCATCTGCTTTCATTTTTTCACGCTTCAATGCACCTTGACGGTTATTTTCTTCCATCATTTTAATATTTGATGAAGTAGCCAAAACAGCTAAACCGCGAGGAAAAAGGTAGTTATTTGCATAACCGTCTTTAACAATTAGCACATCACCTTGCGCACCAAGGTTTTTCAAGTTTTCTTTAAGTATAATTTTCATCTTGATGTTCCTGTTGAAATTATTTTAAACCATCAGCAACGTAAGGTAAAACAGCTAAGTGGCGAGCTTTTTTAACTGCCAATGCAATTTTACGTTGGTATTTCAATGAAGTACCGGTAATTCTACGAGGTAGAATCTTACCTTGCTCATTAACAAACTTCATCAAGAAGTTAGCGTCCTTATAGTCAATATACTTGATTCCGTTCTTTTTAAAACGGCAGTATTTTTTCTTTAATGGAGTTTCCGGAGTGGTGTTAAACACCATACCCGGATTGTGTTGAGTTTTTGGTCTGCTCATAATTACTTTCCTTCTTGTTGTTTTTCTTTTTTGTTTTGATTGAATTCACCATTACGTTTACGTTGGTTGTAAACTTGTGCATGCTTGTCTAACGATGTTGTTAAGAAGCGCATGATTCTTTCATCACGTCTGAAGGCCAATTCAAATTTTGCGACAAACTCAGCTGGTGCTTTGTACTCATAGATAATGTAAAAACCTGTAGTTTTTTTATCTATGGCATATGCCAACTTTGTTAAGCCCCAATTTTCTTCATGAACCATCTCTCCGCCATTATCCGTAATAAAACTACGGTATTTGGCTACAGCATCTTTCAGCTGCTCTTCAGAGAGCACGGGTGTGAAAATAATCACAGATTCATAGTCGTTTAAGACAACTTGCTCATTTGTTGTTTTTTTAGCTGCCATTCTTGGGTTATTTTTATTTAAAAGGACGGCAAAAGTATGACTATTTTATATAACTACCAAACATTTCACGAAATCAGTTTAAAAAACCTGAACTTAATACAATTGGTATTCACAACAAGGTTTATTCATTCAGTGAATATAAACATAAACACCGAGTTAATTAGTTGTAAAACTTGTTAATACATGTTTGTGTACTAATTCTACACACCCTGTTGAAATCCATTTTACAAGCATATGTTATCCTAACCTAAATTCGCCCTTCTGTAATATGATAGAATTTATCACTCCATATAATTGGATACTCCTTTCAGCACTTGGTATTTTTACCTCCGTGCTTCTTTATTATTATTTTGCGGTTTTTGGCAAGTTTGCCTTCTTTAAGCCACAACCTGCACCAAATAATAGGCTCGAACCCGTTTCTGTAATTATAGCTGCGCGCAACGAGTTTGAAAACCTGCAAAAAAATCTTATCTCTATTTTAGAACAAGATTATCCCGAATTTGAAGTAGTAGTAGTAAACGATTGCAGCTGGGATGGCAGCCAAACTTGGTTGGAAGAGCTCCAAAAATCTCAACCACGATTAAAAATATCACAAATTATTGAGCAAGAGAAATATCCTACAGGTAAAAAGTTTGCTATAACTATTGGCATTAAAGCAGCTAAACACAACTTGCTTTTATTTACAGATGCAGATTGCGAACCAGCATCAAACCAATGGATTCGCAATATGCAAAGCCGATTTACACCGGGTAAAGATATTGTTCTTGGATTTTCGCCATACCGTAAAAGAAAAGGTTTTTTAAACCAATTTATTAGATTCGAGACATTGATTACTGCGCAGTTTTATTTATCAATGGCATTGCGTAATAACTCATTTATGGGAGTTGGTCGAAATTTGGCTTACCGCAAAGATTTGTTTTTTAAACACAAGGGGTTTGCAAGTCACCAACATATCATGTCGGGCGATGATGACCTCTTCATTAATCAAGCAGCCACTAAAACAAATGTGGCCATAGAAATTGATTCCGCTTCTTTTGTAAATACCGATGCCAAAATAACGTTCGAATCTTGGAGCAATCAAAAATCACGTCACATGACTACTGGGAAGTATTACAAAACCCATCATAAACGTGTATTAGGCACCTATTATTCGGCCATCATACTTTTTTATGCGTTGGTAGCTACTAATTTAATCGTAAATATATTCACTTGGCCAATTGTAGTGGGAATCTTCGCAGTTAAATATATAAGTCAAAGTGTGGTGTTTTATTTCAGTGGTAAAAAACTTAAATACCAATCGTTGATTTTTAACCTTTTGTTGTTAGATGTGGTGTATTTACTTTATATCATTATATACGGAACCAAAGGTTTATTTTCTAAAAACAGAAAACAATGGTAAGGTAAACATACCTTCGTTAAATTTATGATTGATATTATTCTAAAGTACTTCCCCGAAATAACCGAACTTCAAAAACAACAGTTTGCAGCATTGTATGATTTATATAAAACAGCAAACGAAAAGGTAAATGTAATTTCACGAAAGGATATTGACCAACTTTACGAACGTCATATTTTGCACTCATTAGCCATTGCTAAATTTGTACAATTTATTCCTCATACAAAAGTTTTAGATTTAGGCACAGGTGGTGGATTTCCTGGTATTCCGCTAGCCATTATGTTTCCAGAAGTTAACTTTACCTTGTGTGATAGCATCAGCAAAAAAATTGTAGTTTCCGAAAGTGTGTCCGAAGCCCTTGAATTGCCCAATACCGATTTTGTAGTAGGCAGGGTTGAAAACCTGAAAGAACAATTTGAATTTGTAATTAGCCGAGCCGTTGCCCCAATGGATCAACTTTATCGTTGGACTCAAAGTTATATTGATGAAACCAGCCGCAACAGTAAAATAAATGGTTACTTACTATTAAAAGGAGGAGATTTAAAAGAAGAAACAAAAGCTATTAAAAGAATGAACCGTAAACTTTTTGTAGATGAATATCCATTAAAAGATTGGTTTGATGAAGAGTTCTTTGAAACCAAAAAGCTTATTTACATTTACAGGTATTAACTATTTTATACACCAATTGGTTGCCCATAAAGGTAGCCGATTTTTTTTTATCAAAAGCTATCCAAATAGGCTGATATCAATTGTGTATCACTTCACCCATTTTGTATTCGGATACAATTATTATCTAATCAACAACTAGCTTTTTATATCCTACTTTGCCTATTTGTGATAATTTTATAATATATACGCCCGTTTGCAAGTTATGATGAATGGTATTAGAATTATAAATGTTATGCTGTTCAAAAAACAATTTACCTGTTACATCAAATATTTGTAATTGCGCATTTTTTACATCACCACCAATGTTAAAATAACGGCTAGATGGATTAGGATAAATTTCTAAATCTATTTTTTGTATTTGCTGCTCCATCAACCCAACCGCATTAACGCCTCCAGTAACGCTTACTGGTGCACCTAACGACAATTGGTTGTATTGTCCTGAGGCTGAAGTTTCGACAAACAATGCCCTTACATGCATAAAATTTAACCCCCGAAATATGTTGCTAATACTTAAAGAATTGGTATTACTTGTTGCAATAGCATCGCCACCATGCATAGCATTTAGCGACCTAAAAACCTGATATCCCAAAGCTCCAGGAACAGCATCACATGTTAGGTTATACGTGGTTGAATCTGAGTTAGGTGTGGCTTTAACATTTTGTGGAATGGTATTATAAAACAAACGCAAACTAGGGTCACCCATTAACGAAACATGCACATAAGATGGGAAAAAACTGCTAAAATAACCACTTAAAACAACGGGAGTAAGTAACCTACCATCAACGTTATTTTGGGCTAGTTTGGCGCAATGCCCAATGGTGTGCCCCATACTCATGGGGTGTAAATTCCAATGCGGACGGCCACTCCATATGCTGGCTAAACTCATTGGTTTTGAACATAAAGGCGCTCGTAAAAAATTATTGCTGTTATCCCAATCGCCAAAATAACTGCCAAACAACATCATGTATACCACATTAATACTATCTGAAACAAAATTGGATGTGTTACCAATTCCAGATGCGCTTGTATATGTACCTCCACCACAACCATAGGCCAATAAGTAAGATGATTGTTTGATAGAAGTTAGTAAATCTCCATCATTAATATTTTCACTACCAATCATTGTACTAAAACTGCGATATCCACTACTTGCAAAAGCCTCACCACCCATTACACCAAAATTATTATCAACTACAGCTTTCCTATTAGGTACAAATGCATTTGTTTTAAAATCGTGTGCACGGTTTAAATAATTCTTAACCAATTGTGTATCGCTTTGTCCAAATGCAGGCATGTTGGTTAAATCAACCCTGCCAATTTCTAAACTACTTGAATCGGGAAATAAATAATCCACATCAAACTTTCCATCACCAGGAATATTGCGGTTACGCGCCTGTGAAGCCGAATCAAAATTTGCTGTATTGTCAGTCCAAATTTGTTCATTCATTACCCCATAATACACATCTGCAGGCCATGCACCTTTATGATCAGGTGTATGTCCATCAGGAAAAATAACACCAGAATACGGCACAGGAATTCTGCCCAATAAATACAATTGTTGTGGTTTATGTGTATCATTTTTATATGTATTGTACCATTCAGTTATACGTTGTTTTAATGCAAAAACTGATGTATTGCGTTGCACATTTATGGTATCAACAAACCAACCATCAGCTACTAAATCTTTTATCAATTGGTTTATTTCAATGACTAACGGCTGCACATAATTAGCATCAACTACTAATAACATTCGGTTTGTGGCTATTGCGTCAGCTACAAGTGCAGATGTAACTATGTATCCATGTCCTCTTTGTCCGTTAGTTAAATTACGTTGAACATAATACTCGTATGTGCCCGAAGCAAGGTTTTCAAAATAAAAAGTATCGTTTGCGGCTTTAGTAGCAATGCTTGCTCCCCAATTTAATTGTCCTGGAGTTCTACGATATATGTTATAATTGTTTGTGGTATTATCTTTATCCCAAACCAATTTAATGGGTGTTGATGTTCCCTCGCGTTTTACCATTACAGCGTAGCTTTTAACCGTTTGAGAAAAGCCGCTAACTGATAAACAAATAAATAAAAGCGCACAAGTAAAAAGTTTGTAATTATGTTGCATAATTTGCATTTGAAATATGACCCAATTTATAATTATTAAATGACTAACCAAATAGCCATATCAGAAAGTTGGAAACCAATTATACAGTCAGAAATAGACAAGCCCTATTTTAAGGAGCTTTATCTTTTTTTAAAACAACAACAAGCTGAGGGTAAAATTATTTTTCCGCCCGCTCCACAAATTTTTTCAGCTTTTGATTATACCCCTTTTAATGATACACGCGTTGTAATTATAGGCCAAGACCCATATCATGGAGTAGGCCAGGCACATGGTTTGTGTTTTAGTGTAAACAAAGGGGTAAAAGTTCCGCCATCCTTAATAAATATATATAAGGAAATAAAAACAGATATAGAAGGATTTAACATTCCAGCACACGGGGATTTATCGCATTGGGCAAAACAAGGTGTATTGCTATTAAATGCCACATTAACTGTAGAAAAAGACAAAGCTGGGTCGCACCAAGGTAAAGGTTGGGAAGAGTTTACAGATGCTGTTATTAAAGCCATTTCAAAACAAAAAGAACATGTGGTATTTATACTCTGGGGTAAGTTTGCACAAAGTAAAGTACGTTTAATTGATGACTCCAAACATTTAATTTTAATGGCCGCCCACCCCTCTCCTTTATCAGCCTATAATGGTTTTTGGGGATGTAAACATTTTAGTAAAACCAACGATTATTTGAAGCAATATCAATTACCCATTGTTAATTGGTAAATCAATACATTTGTAAAACAAATGAAACAACTGCGCATCGTTTTTAATCAAGTATCTGAGAGTACCATTTTTGCTTTTCAAGCACTAAAGGGTAATAAGGTGCGCACCATCCTTTCAACACTAGGAATAACCATTGGTATTTTTAGCATTATCATGGTATTGGCTCTGGTTGATTCGCTTGAACGAAACGTTAAAAAAAGTATTGATACCCTAGGTAAAGATGCCATAATAGTTGATAAATGGCCTTGGGATTTTAGTGGTGACTACAAGTGGTGGAAATTTATGAATAGACCAAACCCCACACTTAACGAGTTAAAACAAATTGAACTTAATAGCCAATTGTCTGAAGCTGCTTGTTTGGTTGCAACAATGGGAGGTGCAACAGTTGAATATGGCAGTAACTCAGCATCAGGCGTTAGTATATCGGGGGTTACGCATGATTATTACCGTGTAAAAAACTTTAATATTTTTGATGGCAGATACTTTACCGAAACCGAAACCAACAATGGTTTATCCGTTGTGGTATTGGGTTATGGGTTAGCAAACAACTTATTTCCAACTGGTAATGCAGTTGGAAAAGAAATTGTGATAAAAAAGAAAAAATACCGCATTGTTGGTATTATTGAGAAACAAGGAGAAAGTTTATTTGGTAATCAGTTTGACAACTTGGCAATAGTACCTGTTAAGTGTTTGGCCAATTACATAAGATTAAACTCAAACCGCAACCAAACCACCATTGAGATAAAAACAAAAGCGGGGGTTTCGCCCGATTTATTGGAAGAAGAATTGCGAGGTATTATGCGTGCACAACGTAAACTTCGTCCAGGTCAAGAAGAGAACTTTGCCTTGAATAAAACCAGTTTATTTGATGCACCATTAAAAGCAACATTTAAAGCTGTTACCATTGCAGGTTGGATTATTGGTGGCTTTGCCATGCTGGTAGGCGGCTTTGGTATTGCCAATATTATGTTTGTTTCTGTTAAAGAACGTACCAACCAAATAGGTATAAAAAAGAGTTTAGGCGCACGCAGCTATTTTATTTTAATTGAATTTTTGGTTGAGGCTGTGGTTTTGTGTTTAGCAGGTGGTGCTGTGGGTATAAGTGTAGTTGGGTTATCTGTATTTGCTGTACAATACTTTTTTGATTTTGAAGTGGTTTTGAGCATACCCAATATATTAACAGGATTTGGCACCTCAGCTTTAGTAGGTATAATGGCAGGTTTAATACCTGCTGTATCAGCAGCTAAATTAGATCCAGTAACTGCTATGCGTGCTAAGTAAACATAATGTAATTTTAGATAAAAAGCACCACAATTAAAGCCATAGTAACGAGAGTTTGAACCCGCAATTAAGTCCTCTATGTATTTAACTATAGTTTCATTCAAAGCATCATAAATAACTCAACCAAAGATTGTTTAGAAAAAGACATATGTGTACAATTAAACAATGTTCATAACCAAATAATTATTGGCAATCAAAATAATTCTCGTCTTCTATTAAGTACCAACACTTTTTACAAGAATGAAAACTAATGTTATACTTTACAAGGTTATTTAACAGTGAATGCTAAGAAAGATTTTAAAAGTGAAGCAGGGTTCAGATAATCTAATTATTTGCACAACAGATAAGTTAAAACAATTAAGTTATTCCATTTATTTAATTTTTTTGCTGCACAGAACTTATTTTTTCACTAACAACTTTTTAAAATACTTATTAAAATATTCAATCAAGGACATTCAAACTTTAAAAATTAAGAAAAATTAATAAAATTGTATAATACATTATATCCCTAAATTAAAACCTATTGAACAAATGAAAACTGTGCTAATCAGTGGCGCAAGAGCTCCAATTGCTTTAGAGATGGCACGTAGCTTTAAAGGTGAAAAACATCGCGTGATTATGATTGACTGTCAACACCTAACTATTGCAAGGTGGTCTAATTGTGTTGACAAATATTATACAGTTCCTTCTCCAAGATTTAATCCAGAAGGTTTTTTAAAATCGTTACAACAAATTATACTACATGAGAAAGTTGATCACTTAATACCAACTTGCGAAGAGGCCTTATTCATCTCCGCATACCGAAACGTTTTGCCTTGCAAAGTTTGGACTGCTGAGCACGATTTGATGATCCAATTGCATAATAAATATGAGTTTGTTAAACGATTTAATCATTTACTGCCCTTCCCTAAGACCATTTTATTAAGTGATTTAACCGATTGGAGCTCAACAAAAAACTGTGTTCTTAAACCAGTATACTCCCGATTTGCTAATTCAGTGCTCATAAAAAAAGTGGTTGAACCAACTTTTTTAAAAGAGGAAGAAAAGCAAAAATGGGTGGCCCAAGAGTTTATTGACGGAAAAGAAATTTGCATTTACAGTATTTGGGAGCATGGCGTTTTAAAAGCGTTTGCTGCTTATCATCCTTTATATAGGGCAGGTAAAGGTGCCGGTATATTTTTCGAGCCAGTTCAATACGAAAATGTATATAACGATGTAAAAAAATTCGGAGAAACCATTCGCTATCATGGTCAACTATGTTTTGATGTGATTGTTGACCAACAACAAAAGCACTATTTTATCGAGTGTAATCCAAGAGGAACAAGTGGTGCTCATTTATTAAATAAGCAATTGGCTTCAGCCTTTTTGGACAACACCTTTGTGCAAGTTGATATTATGAAAGAATTTGCAATTAAATATGCCTTATTCTTACTTCATCCATTTTCATTGGCAAAAAATAGAGTAATAAAAGCCGATGATACCATATTCAGATGGCGTGACTTGAAGCCATTTTTCTTGCAAGTGATTTCCTTGTTTGAAATTACTTACAATAAGTTTACCAAAAAGACAAGTTGGTTGGAGGCTACTACTTCTGATATAGAATGGAATGGCAATTAAATGGTTATCATATCATGAATTACCTGATGGTTTGCATAAAAAATTTGCCACCATGTTCGCTCATGTACCATCTTGTGAACTTATTCATAATGTATCTACACAATTAGAAACATTACAAGTAAACGAGCATTTATTGTTTACTACTACAATAAATGATGCTGCAATTGAAAACTCTTTTGTTTGTTCGCCATACACCGCATACGCATTATATGCTCAAGACGAGTTGAAGGCTAAGGTGCCGAATAAGTTACTTCAGTATTCCGTTTTATGGATTATAAAACTGCTCGGACTTTTATTTAAAATCGGGCGTATCGACCGTAATGTACACGTCAATAATTTCCTGTTATCTACAAATCCTTATCAAGAATGGGATGGTAAAGAAATAACTGAGATCACAGATGCTATTCTGCTAAAGTATCCTAAACATGCTATTATTTTCCGGTCGTTGAATTTAAAACAACATCAAAACCTAATCAACTCATTTGAAGTAAACGGGTACCATAAAGTTGGCAGCCGACAAGTTTATATATATGCAATGCCTTACGAAAGTTGGCTCAAACATAACAATAACAAAAACGACTTAAGGCTCATAAAAAAGCAAAAACTAAGGTACCTATCCCATCAAGAAATGGGTAATTATTTGGATGAGGCGTTAGCACTATATAATTTATTATACCTCAAAAAATACTCTAAATACAATCCGCAATTCAGTATAAAATATTTCCAAGCAAGTCATCAGAATCAACTTATGCATTTTCAAGGCTATGCAGATGAACAAGGTAAACTTAGAGCATTCTCTGGTTTGTTTATTCTTGATCAAACCATAACTTCTCCTCTGGTTGGTTATGATACCAATAGCCCGCAAAAAGATGGCCTATACATACATGCCATCAACCTTATATTCAAATACAAATTTGAAAGTGGTAAGATTTTAAATCTAAGTTCAGGTGCATCACAATTTAAGCGATTTAGAGGCGGAGTACCATACGTTGAATACTCTGTAATTTATCTAAGACATCTACCAAGCTATCGAAAGGTAGTTTGGTATTTTCTCATTTTCGTTTCAAACAAAATAGGAATTCCTTTAACCCAAAAATATGAGCTCTGATTATTATACCCCGGTTATTAGTGTTAAAAGCTTGTTGCCAAATAAGCCAACTCGAGTATGGCTTAATGATATTCCAATAGTATTAATTAAAACACAATCGAAGATTACTGCATACGAGGATTTTTGTCCTCACCGTGGTTTGGCCCTATCGAAAGGTTTTTTCCATGATAATCAACTGCATTGCAAATATCATGGTTGGAGTTTCAGTATTGCGAATGGAGAAAACACATTCGTTCCTGTTAAAAATAATAAGGTCTCATGTAAACTAAAACCTCTTCATGTTAAAGAACAGTATGAGCAGATTTGGTTAAGCACACAACCTGATGCATTGATACCTGAGTTAACTCCTAATAAAGCTCATATTTACCTTACGGGTAAGATAAATGCAGAGATGACTCATGTGTTGGAAAATTTTTTAGAAGGTAGTCATACACACTACGTGCACAATGGTTTGGTAAGAACAAAAAATAAAAAGCGACATCAAATTAACGCAAAACTAATTCAAACAACCAGTGGCTTTAACGTTACCTACCAAAGTGAGCCAGCAAAAGGTTTAATAACGAAACTTCTACCCAAAAAGTATCGTTCATTAAAACCGGTTTCCACATATTTACATTCAGGTGTAGCCATACTTACTTATATCAATCACGAACAAAAAGAGGTAGCTCGATTCGAAGCTATTTTGAGTAACAAGGAAGATCATATTCATTATTCAGCAAGAGTATACTTGCATATTGGGCCACTAGGATTTTTGGTGAAGCCCTTTGCTCGTTTCTTATTTAAACGTATCATAGAACAAGATAAAAATATACTAGAGTTACAACAGCAAAATCTACGTTTATTTAATGAAAAAAAGTTTGTAACTGATGAGACAGACATGGTAGGTAAGTACATTTATGCTTGGCAAAATGCCAAGAACCATGAGCTTCCAAATGAGGTAACATTTAATGTATATTGGTAATATGAAGAATAAGATTTTAATTACTGGAGCAGCTGGCTTTTTGGGAGGAAGAGTTGCCAAGCATTTTGCTAAACTCAATGAACAATTCACCGTTATTACCACATCAAGAAGAACAGAACGAAAAACTGAATTGGAAAACCATGGCTGCGAATTTATAGCAGGAGACTTGTGTGATAACGATTTTTGCGATAAAATTACACAACAAGTAAATACAGTTGTTCATTGTGCTGCTTTATCTGCACCATTTGGTAACTACCATAACTTTCATCAATCTAATGTATTGGCTACTCAATCACTTTTAAATTCAAGTATAAAAAATGGAGTGAAAAAATTCATTTTCATATCAACCCCTAGTATATACTTTAACCACTCCGATAGGTTTGATGTGAAAGAAAGTGACCCTTTACCTTTAAAAATGGTAAATGCTTATGCAGATACCAAACTACAAGCCGAGCAATTTGTATTAACTCAAAATAATGCTGAGTTTAAAACTATAGCACTAAGACCTAGAGCAATTATTGGAGCAGAGGATACTGTTATATTCCCACGCGTATTGGAAGCTTACAACCAAAATCGATTACGTATTATTGGTGATGGGCAAAATGTGTGCGATATGACTTGTGCATACAACGTTATTGAAGCCATAAGTTGTGCTTTACAAGCTAGCGATGAGGCATACGGTGAGGCTTATAATATTACCGATGGCGCTTATGTTAAGTTTTGGGATGCTGTAAATTACGCACTTACCTCTTTAGATTATGAGCCGGTAGAACGTAAAGTTCCCCAGGCACTTGCCTATCTTGCTGCAACAGTAATGGAACAAAAGGCAAAATTATTTTCTAAAAAAGAACCAACGCTCACCAAATACGGAATCGGTATATTGAGTCATAGCTTCACGCTTAGCATTGAAAAAGCAAATAAACTACTTCGTTACAAACCAATTATGACTACTTACGAGGGCATTAATGAATTTATATTATGGCACAAACAGAATCGATAAAAGTTCACTTTTTTAAATCGGGTTATTGTGTTTCGCATGAAAATATTGTAAACCCTAAGCACGGAAAAGGTAAATGTAAGTTTTACGCAGTTTGGGCGTTACTTCAACTACCTCAAGTTGGCAATATACTTTTTGATACTGGCTATAGCAGTGCTTTTACTGATGCCACCATAAAGTTCCCTGCTCGATTTTATCGTTGGGTTACGCCCTTTTTTCTTGATGAAAAGGAATCAGCTGCAAGTATATTGCAACAGTTAAATCTTACCCCAAATCATATTGACTATGTTATTCTATCGCACTTCCACGCTGACCACATTGCGGGTTTAAAAGATTTCCCAAAAGCAAAAATAATTTGTAGTAAATCAGCCCACCAAGAGGTATTAGCTACTAAAAATTTTAAAGCAGTAAGTAAGGGTATTTTGCATGGCTTATTACCAAATGGCTATGAAAAAAGACTAGTCTATGTAGAGGATATTGCAGAACGAATTCATATAAACAATTTCGGTATAACCGAATATCAATTATGGGGACTTCAAGATTTTAAGTTGTTGTTATTACCCGGGCATGCCAAAGGTATGTTAGGATTTGAAGTAAAACAATCCAATCAGCATATACTTTATGCTACCGATGCATCGTGGAGTTACGATTGCTTTAAACAAGGCATATTACCAAGTAAAATTGTGAAGTTATTCTTTGACTCTTGGAATGAATATGCGGAAACACTTGATAAGTTGAGAGCATACGAAGTTGCACACCAAGGCATTAAAATTTTATTCACGCATTGTCCAAAAACATTAGATCATACTCAACGTGTTATTTAAACTTAAAATAGTTTTTCAGTGGCTTAAACTAAAGATTAGAACGGTATTCTCTTCACAAGAGCATATTGAAGTTTATCAGCAAAAACAACTTCAGCTTTTTGCTGAACAAGTGCTGGTAAAATCTCCTTTTTACAAGCCATACGTAAAGCCAAACATGGATTGGAATAAAGTGCCTCACATTACTAAGGCAACATTTATGGATGCTTTTAATGAGATAAATACATGTGGAATAGAGCTGAATGATGCCATGCAAATTGCGTTGGATGCCGAAACAAGCAGATCATTTAACCAAGAATTGAATGGAATAACGATAGGCTTATCAACAGGAACCAGTGGTA
This sequence comes from Bacteroidota bacterium, assembly GCA_027482225.1. Lineage (GTDB taxonomy): Bacteria > Bacteroidota > Bacteroidia > UKL13-3 > UKL13-3 > UBA6183. Next base: position 84,717 of record JAIXWD010000007.1, on the reverse strand, counting down.
AACGAGGTTTGTTTTTAGTATCTGAAAACGAAAGAGCATTATGGGTTGCATTAGTCATGTCGCGTGTTATTAAACCTCGCTTATTCAAAAAACAAAAAATCGCTTTCTTCTTGAGAGCTAATAGCAATTTATATACATCTGTATCCTCTTCATTATTTGAGTTCAAGTATTTCGATATTTTCAAACCCCTATCAGATTTATTACAAGAACTTCATACGTTCTCTCCACATATTTTAGCGGCACAACCATCTTTATTGTTTGATATAGCACAAGCACATCATCAACAAATTATTCATATCAATCCTAATCAGATTATCTCATTTGCTGAGGTGTTACATGCACACGACAAAGCATTTATATCACAAAAGTTGCAATCCAGTATTACAGAAGTTTATCAATGCACTGAAGGTTTTTTAGGCGTTTCCTGCCAATACGGAACCATGCATTTAAATGAAGATTTTATTCGTTTTGAAAAGGAATGGATTGATGATGATAAATTTTATCCCATTATCACCGATTTCTCTAGAAGAAGTCAACCGGTTGTAAAATACAAACTGAATGATGTGCTACAAATAAAATCTACTTCATGCGCTTGCGGTTCGCCTCTATTAGCACTAGAAAAAATAATGGGTAGAGATGATGACATTTTGGTAATAAATGAGCAAAAAATTTATCCAGATTTAATTGCACGCAGAATAGCTATTCAAACCAATAATTTTCAAAACTATACCATCACACAAATCGGACAACAAGCATTAGAAATTAAATTAGAATGTGAGGAAAAAGTTGGAGCAATAACACAAGATGCTTTTAAAAAAGCCATCACTGAACTATTAAACGAGCATGGCATATATGGTGTTTTATTGGAATTTAAAATGCAGCAAGTAAGAATACCAGGTAACAAACTCAGAAAAATAATAAGAGCAATATGAGCATAAATATCAGAGCTATAGAAACTCAATTACCTCAAAACCGAATTCATTCAACTACCATGGATAAATTGGCAAATGGTTTTATGGGCAGAATTGAAAAGTATACTGGAGTTGAATATAGACACCATATTTCAGGTGACGAATCAGTTACTACATTAGGAGCTGAGGCACTTAAAAAAGCATTAAAAAGTGCCAATATGCAGGTTGGTGAAATAGATCTTTTAGTCTTTTCAGGTGCTAGCTTTGATTATCCCATTCCTCATAATTCTGCAATCATTAAAGCTTTAATTGCTGATGATCAAGTCAACTTTCATTGTATAGACATCAACTCTACTTGCTTAAGCTTTTTAAATGCTTTAGACATAGTGAATATGTACCTAGAATCGGGTAGATATAAAACTATTGCTTTAGTGTGTGCTGAAGTTTCTTCGCGTGCATTATCACCACACGATGAAAAAGTATTCGGACTATTTGGCGATGCAGCTGTCGCGCTTATTCTTGAAAAGAGTAGCGAAAATGGGTACTGCCAATCATATATTGATTTTGTTAACTATCCATCCGGGGCTCTATTTGCTCATGTTCCAATAGGTGGTGCTATTAATCGTGGTATTATGTCCTCACCCTCTGATGTGGGATATTATTTTCATATGAAAGGTAAAAGCTTGTTTCGATTAACCACTAAACATCTGGATGAATTTGTAGTAAAATTGGAGACGCAAACTCAACTAAAGCTAAATGAGTTTGATAAAATCATCACGCATCAAACCAGTAAAATGGGAAACGAATATTTTATCAGTCATTTTGGTATTGATAAAAGTAAAGTTGTTGAAACACTAAACATATACGGCAACTGCATATCAGCGAGTATTCCCTTGGGGTTGGCGCATTATTACCAAGAGGAAAAACAAATAAAAAATAAAAACATCCTGCTCTTTGGTTCGGGGGCAGGTGTTAGCTTCGGTGCACTAGTGTTGCGATTTGATTAGAAAATTTATTTCATAAAAAACGCCTTCGAAGATTTTATCGAAGGCGTTTTTTTTATAAAATGTGCAACATTTATTTACTTCCTTCAGCGTAATACTTAAAGAAATAAGGTATGGTTTCTATACCTTTTAAATAGTTTACAATACCATAGTGTTCGTTTGGTGAGTGCAGTGCATCACTATCTAAACCAAAGCCCATTAAAACTGATTTTAAACCTAATTCTTTTTCAAACATGGCTACAATCGGAATACTTCCTCCGCCACGCGTTGGCACTGGTGTTTTGCCAAAAGTGGTTTCCATAGCTTTAGATGCTGCTCTGTATGCTACGCTATCGGTTGGTGTTACAACAGGCTCACCACCGTGGTGCGGACGTACTTCTACTTTTACACCTGCAGGTGCTATACTTTCAAAGTGTTTTTTAAACAACTCGGTAATTTCATCACTTACTTGATGTGGTACCAAACGCATGCTAATTTTTGCAAATGCTTTACTTGGTAAAACGGTTTTAGCACCTTCGCCAATGTAACCGCCCCAAATACCATTTACATCTAACGTTGGACGAATGCCTGTGCGTTCTAAAACAGTATATCCTTTTTCACCCCAAACATCACCTACATTTAAATCCTTTTTGTATACTTCTAAATCAAACGGAGCTTTGTTTAAATCCTCACGTTCGTCAGCTGTTAAGTCGGCTACTTTATCGTAAAAACCAGGAATGGTAATGTGGTTGTTTTCATCATGCATACTGGCAATCATTTTAGCCAATATGTTAATTGGATTAGCCACGGCTCCACCATAAACACCAGAGTGTAAATCGCGATTTGGTCCAGTAATTTCAACCTCTACATAACTTAAACCACGTAAACCGGTATCAATACTTGGGCAATCGTTAGCAATAATAGAAGTATCAGAAATCAATACCACATCAGCTTTCAACCGCTCTTTATTGGCAATACAAAAATCAGCTAAGTTATTGCTACCTACTTCTTCTTCACCTTCAATCATCATTTTAATGTTACAAGGCAATGCATTGTTTTTCATCATGTATTCAAATGCTTTTACATGCATGTAAAACTGTCCTTTATCATCAGCCGATCCACGTGCATAAATAGCACCTTCAGGGTGTAATTCGGTTTTCTTAATCGTAGGTTCAAATGGAGGCGTATGCCACAACTCTAATGGTACAGCAGGTTGTACATCATAATGACCGTATACCAAAACTGTTGGCAAACTTGGGTCAATTATTTTTTCACCATACACAATTGGATGTCCAGGTGTTTTGCAAACCTCTACCTTATCTGCACCTGCAGCACGCATGCTTTCAGCCACAAAATCAGCAGCCTTTGCTACATCTCCTGCAAATGCACTATCGGCACTAATTGATGGAATACGTAATAACGCAAAAAGTTCGTCTAAAAAACGTTGTTTGTTTTGTTCAATGTACTGTTTAATATCACTCATAATATGTTTGTTATTGTACTTTTAAAATTTTATTGGGTTGATGCGCATTCACCACATCAATAAATATTTGCGACATGGTAGGAAGCATCTCGGCAAATCTTATGATTTCTGTTTGGTTTAACAACTCCTTAAGTAAAATGTTGTTGACTTCGTGTTCGGGCTTTTTAATTTCGTACACAAAGTGTTTGTTATCAAGCTGTTTACTACTTGACACTTGATAAGTATCAGGTAAAATAATTTGCGGGCTGGTGCACTCTACATTAAAAATGTGGGTTCTAAATTGCTCGCGTACCTGTTTTACACTGCCTTCCAAAACCTTCTCCGATTGATTAATCAATGCAATATCATCGCACAATTGCTCCACACTTTCCATGCGATGTGTACTAAAAATAATGCTGCTGCCTTGTTGCTTTAACTTTAAAATTTCTTGAGTAATTAAATCGGCATTTATGGGATCAAAACCACTAAATGGTTCATCCAAAATAATTAACTTAGGTTGATGCAACACCGTAGCAATAAATTGTATTTTTTGCTGCATACCTTTACTTAACTCCTCTACTTTCTTGCCCCACCACGCTTTAATTTCAAAACGTTCAACCCAATCTTTAAGCTTGTGCATGGCCTCTTTCCTGCTCAACCCTTTTAATTGTGCAAAGTATAAAAGCTGCTCACCCACTTCCATTTTTTTGTATAAGCCACGCTCCTCTGGCAAGTATCCAATTTGATAAATATGCTCAGGCTTAAGCAACTCTTCATCAAAAAACACCTCTCCTTTATCAGCTTGGGTAATTTGAGTAATAATACGAATTAAACTGGTTTTACCTGCGCCATTTGGGCCAAGCAAACCAAATATACTGCCTTTAGGCACTATGAAACTTACATCATTTAATGCTTTGTGAGTGGCGTATTGTTTGGTTACGTGTTTAACTTCTAAAATATTCATACAACGGGGCTATTAAAAGCACAAAGTAAGCCAAATTAAACAAGGTTAAAATACCGTTCGTATAAAATCTGTATTGGTGGCTTAGCATAAAGCACGCAAAACATACTCATTTACCATGTGGTTTTGCTCATTAATTTCTTCTTACGAAGCTTCAGAACCATATACAGATTTTACCTTTTCTTACCTTTAAAAAAATGCTAAATGTAATAACAACATCATTCATTAAAAAAGCGGTAATTCATTTTGAGTTACCGCTTTTTTTACTTTAGTTATTGATTAGTCGTGGCCCATTCGTTCACGCTTCGTTTTTAAATAATTTTCGTTGTGTTTATTTGCCGGAGTTTTAATAGGCACATTTTCTATTATTTCTAATCCGTAACCTATTAAACCTGCACGTTTAGTGGGGTTATTGGTCATTAAACGCATTTTATGAATCCCAATATCGCGCAACATTTGAGCACCTACACCATAATCACGCTCATCAGGTTTAAAGCCCAATTGCACATTTGCATCTACGGTGTCTAAACCTTGCTCTTGTAATTTATACGCTTTTAACTTATTAGATAAACCTATGCCTCTGCCCTCTTGGTTAATGTATATAATAGCACCTTTCCCTTCGTGCTCAATCATCTCCATCGATTTTTGTAATTGTTCTCCACAATCGCAACGCATACTATGGAAAATATCACCTGTTATGCATGATGAATGTACACGAACCAAAACGGGTTCGTTAGGTTCCCAAGTTCCTTTCTTAAGCACCAGATGTTCTTGTTCGTTATCTTTTTGTTCAAAAGCTATCAACTCAAAATTACCGTATTTGGTTGGCATTTCAACCGATATAATTCTGCGTATTAAACTTTCTGTTTTTAAACGGTATTCTATTAAATCTTTAATAGTAATTAATTTTAAACTGAAGCGTTCTGCCACCTTTATTAAATCAGGCAAACGAGCCATGGTACCATCTTCATTCAAAATTTCCACAATACAACCTGCAGGTTCAAATCCGGCTAAACGAGATAAATCGATAGCTGCTTCGGTGTGTCCTGACCTACGTAATACACCTTCTTTATTGGCAATTAACGGAAATATATGTCCAGGTTTACCAAATTCATCGGGTTTAATGTTGGGGTTAATTAATGCCTGTACCGTTTTTGAACGATCTTGTGCACTAATACCTGTTGTACATCCTTGTGTTAATAAATCAACTGAAACAGTAAATGCCGTTTCGTGTACCGCATTATTTTGTTTAACCATTAAGTTTAATCCAAGCTCTTGACTGCGCTCTGGAGTTATGGGTGCACAAATTAAGCCTCGACCATGAGTGGCCATAAAATTAATGACCTCGGGTGTTACATTGCGCGCAGCTGTTAAGAAATCGCCTTCATTTTCCCTATCCTCATCATCAACAACAATAATTAATTTACCTTGTTTAATGTCTTCAATAGCTTCTTCTATGGTATTAAATTTAAAACTCATTTCGTGTGTATAAATTGCACCGCAAATTAGTGTGCTGTTGTGTATTATAAAAATTTAACAACTGAGCAATCACTTTGTTATTATGATATTGGTCAGTTGCCAGCTGTTTTGCTTCGTTACCAAGTTGTTCGGACATGGCATTGTTTTGAAGCAGTTCAACAATACTAGCAGCAAAAGCTTCGGCACCATCAGCTATCATTAGGTGTTTTTGATGCTGGGCCTCAATGCCTTCAACACCAAGCTTGGTAGTTACAATTGTTTTACCAATACTCATGCCTTCCAATATTTTTACCCGAATGCCGCTACCCGCAAATAAAGGTACCACCATTATTTGTTTGCTTTGCATAAACGCGGTGGCATCATCAACCTCGCCCATTACTTTAATGTTTTGGTTTTGATATTTTTTAAACGTAATAGGCATTTTTTTACCTGCCATGTAAAAAATAGCATCCGGTTCTTGTTTAATTACTAGTGGCCATACTTGTGTTACAAACCATTCCATGGCTTGTTGGTTAGGTTGCCAATCCATTGCGCCTAAATGAAATACAGATTTGAGTTGCACAGCTATTTTACCTACCGTCTGTTTAAAATCTATACCCACAGGCGAAATAAACATAGGTTGCTTACAACCTAAAGCTTGCATATCTGTAACATCTTTTTGTGTTAACGCTACAATGGCATCAAACTTTGGTAACACTTGTTGTTCAAATTTTTTAAGGCGCTTGGTAAGTAATTTTATGTAATTTTTTTTAAGTATTTGTTTGGTTTGATTAGCTAGTGTTTCCCAAATTTTAAACTCTACATTGTGTTGTCTTAGCCATATTATTGCATTGCTGTGTTTACGTACCACATCTATGTATGGCGCAGTATACAGGCTATCAAACAATACCAAATCAAATTGTTGTTTAGTAAGTATATCTACCAAAATTTGTCTATAGGCAGGGTTTATAAAGCGTTGTATGTTGTATGATTGTTTGGTAAATAAATTTTTAAATGCAGGCCAAGCCTTCACCCTATTATCAACAAAAGCAGTGTGCAGTTTTGCCAAGCGGGTAAATGCAATGGGTAGTTTAGTTACATCTACTTGATGTTTACTTGTATTCATAGCGGCAAGTGTGATATCACAGCCTGCTTCATTCAATCCTTTTATTAAGTTGTAATGTGCCAAAGTGCCACCATCTTTAACAGGCCAAGGTACTCGGTTTATCAATAATAAAATGCGAAGTGACATATTATTTTTTACCTATTAAAAGTAAACGCTTAAAGGCTGATTTCCAAGATGCCTTATCAAATAAACCAGAATCTGTAGATGCTAAATAAGTTAGTATCAAGCCCACAGGAGCTAAAATTAAAACAGCTAACCACATGCCCATTGTTGCAGATGTAGAAGCAGTTTTAACCATTTTTTCTCCGGTAATGGATATAATATGGTAAATGATGTAAAATACGACAGATATAACCACTGGCATACCAAATCCGCCTTTGCGTATAATGGCGCCAAAAGGTGCACCAATAAAAAACATAATGATGCAGGCAACTGATAAGGTGAATTTACGGTGCCATTCAATATCATATCTAATGCGGGTGCGTTCAGTGTCATTTACATCACTTATACTATACTCTACATATCCTTTTGCCGAACGTGCATTATTTAATGCCGCAGTAACTACAGTTTGTTGCGTAAACCTTAGCAGGTGAGTGAAAATACTATCAGGTATGTTGGTAGCTTTTATAGGCATTAGTTTTTGAGTAGAATCGGCAAAGTGAAAATACGCTTTTAAACTTTTACGTAAAGATTCCCTTTTTTCTGCTATTACACCACCCAACGAATCGTAGCCATTACTTAATTCAACTACATTTAACATTTGATGGTGGTTTTTAAACAAACTTTCATCGGTACGGCTAAACTTAAAAGCTTGTAAATCAAAAACAATTTCTTCTTCCTTAAAGCTAAAAGTAGTATGCGGATAAGTGCGATCGTAACCTTGTTGTTTATCCATTTCTTCGTAACGTGCACCGTTGTATAAAGTAAAAAACAAGTAACGTTTATCTTCACCCATAATCATTTTACCTTTTTCGGCAGTAATAATAACAGGCTTGCTTCCTCCTTGGCGTTGGTCGTAAATAACGATATCAAATAGCTCGTCTGTTTCAGAATTACGTTTACCTACGCGCATACTAATGCCTTCAATGCCATTAAAAAAAACGCCATCTTGTATGAGTATGGTAGGCTTTTGTTGTTTGATGTCGTACAACAACGAGCCCTTTTTTAAATTGGCCTCGGGTATCAATACATTTGAAGTAAAGAAACCAAACACACCTAAAAATAGCATAACATAAATAAGAGGTGTAAACATGCTCCAAATGGAAACGCCTGCGGCTTTAGCTGCAACTAACTCGTATGTTTCGCCTAGGTTACCAAAGGTCATAATGGATGCCAATAAAATAGACAAAGGCAAGGCCATAGGAATAATACTAGCCGAGAAGTAAAACATTAATTGGGTAATAACCCATGCGCTTAACCCCTTACCCGCAAGGTCGTCAATATAAAGCCATACAAACTGCATTAACAGTATAAACAGTACCACTAAAAATGTGGGCACAAACGACTTAGTAAATTGTTTTACAATTAATAGGTTTAACTTTTTCAAATACGCTTTATTTGAAGTGGAATGCAAAAATCAACATTTAAACTGACAAAACATGAATTGGATTTTATTTCAGATCCAATTTATATGCAGATGAAACAAAAACTGCTCCGAAATTTTTATGATGCAATGTATGGTTTGGGCAAATGGTTGATGGACGCTTATTACCCAAATAGTAAGCAAAACTTTAAAGTAACACGTGGCGAAAACTACCTAGATATGCCTTACGTTGTGCTAGATACACCACAACTATCTGCCCAAAACATGGAGCACCATTTGCGCATTATGTTGTGGTGGGGGCACTATGTTAGTTTACAGTATTTTATTAGGGTTGATGAATATACCATAAGCAAAATGAAGCTGTTAAAAAATTTGCCTTACCAGGTTTTAACAACCGATAATTTATTTAACAATAATCTAGAAAATACTGATTTTACTGCGATTGAAAATATAAGCTCAATAAATTTTGAAACCAACCAACTTATTAAGATTTGCCTACGTGTTGAGTTAAGTGAACTTGAAAACTTGGAACATCAAATTGAGGAATTTATGCATCAAATAAAAATGTAATAGGATAAGTTATTAGCAATGTTAGTTTGGGTGCATAACAAAAATAAAAATCATCTCTATACTTCATAAGTGCATCATTTAACTGTACAAATTCAAAAGTCTATTTGATTTTTTTTTCTCTTTGAATGTAATTATTACGGGTAAAATAGATACCCCAAGGCAACACAAATATTTTATTTCAAATTAACTAGGTTAAGTTAAAATAGTCATTAATAAATAGAATCGTTTGGACAAAAAATAATTAATCTAAAAAAGTGATGACCAAATTTGAACTGTGTTGAATTAAATACTTATGTACAACCTAGAATTAGCGCATATAATCCGAACATTATCAAATAGAATTTATGAAAATTCTAGTCTATTCTTTATTCATTTATTTAAATTCATTAATGCTGATAACACCTGCCACTCAAATTAGTTGTTTTGCGCTTACAACGGTTTCCAGCCTTTGTAGTTCCTGAGCATTGCACTGTTTCACTTGCATTTCTTACATTGTTATCATCTTGTTTATTTTGTAAGGATAATTGCGCCTGCGATTGATGGTGGTGACAATATCCATTGGCGTTGTTAGTACGTAATTTACAAGGCGTGTTTAAACTTTTTGACATGCCTTTGCACAAAGCGGATACTTCCTTTTTTTTTGTGTCATTATCGGTTTTTGCATTGGCTTTTGTGTTGGTCATACTCCAATTATCTAAATGAATTAAAGATTCTAATAAATCCTCCTCTTCATCAATCAAACCAGCAAAAAAATCAATTCCCGTTAAAACCTCTAAACTATCAATTGTAATTACATAATTATTAAGTGCTTGTTGCGATGGTACATTTGGCAAAACAAATGCAATGGCTTGTTTTCCTTTTTTACCATATACCAAAAGGGCTTTATAATAAAACTGAGGCACACTCACTTTATTAAAACCAATAGTGGGTAATCCATTAGTTAATACTGGACCTGTTGCCACATAAATATCATCAAACTGCACAGCCCAATTTCTTACTTGCTCCTCTAATTTTTTCCATATGCCACGGTTAAAACTTGGTACCTGCGGACTCATATTGCTATAATAAAAAGACTCTTGCATGGAAGTTTCACTCCAACTCATATCTGCTGCTGGTGCTAAATGACCTCGATCGTAGCCACTTTGCTTATAATCAGCATCTGAAGCAGTTCCTCCTTTTATTTTAGGGTCGGATTTAAATTTATTGCTACGTTCAACTATTCCTTGCGTTTCAGCTTGTGTAAGTTGGTAAGCCACCCAATTAGATTGTTCGTGGGTTTTGTTGTAACACAGCGCAAACCCGGCATGGTAAGTTATAGTTTGGTTGTTTTTTATTCTTGGAAGTTCTAAGTAATCTGGCACATTGGCAATGGCTGTGTCGTATTTCCAAATGTTATTAGCATATAGAATCACCTTTTTACCATCGTTTGTTACAGCATATTTTTGAGCCATAAGTATGACACTATTAAATATCACCCCCCATAAAAAAACAAAAGCGCAAACGTATTTATTTAACATTTTAATCTATCGCCTTAAATAATAAATTTTCTAAAAAATGTGTCACAAAATCTTCATCAGCCAAATCATTATGATCAGTTAAATTAGGCAAATGACTAGCAAAAAATTGCTGCAAATGAGCGGTTTCTACTAATGTGCTGCTTAATGTACGTGGATATTTATAATTGGAATTGTATAATGAAATTAAGTCTGCAATCTTACCACATAAATCCTTATAAGGTTTAAATAATTGTTCGCGGTTTATTTCATTTACTTCCTTTACCAAATAAACCTTGCTACTCTCATCAATTACAATTTGATTTAGGTACTTTTTATTGTAATCTAAATATCCTGAACTTTCGGGTAAGGCATGTGTAAGCAGCTGAATAGTAATTTTTAGTTTTTTTTTGTTATCGGTTATGCCTTGTAATTTATGCTCTAATAAAAACGCTAAATACAACCAATACCAATTTAAGATGTACAACAACAAGCGGTGTTTATTTTCAAAATATCGGTAAATTGTTGCCTCGGTTGTTCCTATTTCAACTGCCAACTTCTTAAATGTAAATGCCTCAAAACCCAGAATACTAATTAAATCAATCGCATTTTTTACTATATTGCGTCCTAATTTTGTACCTTCGGGGTTGCGCAAATAAATTTTATTATTAACATTAAATGTGATTTTGTAATCCATAATTTAAACAACCCACGTTTATTTGAAAATTTACACAAACATAACACTATCAAGCTAAAAAGCTTTAATCTTAGACATAATAGTATTACTATTGTTTGGTATAGTATTTGACAAGTATATAAAAATGAAGGAGAGCATGACAAAAAAGAATTCATTAAGCCGTTTAATGAATATACTCAATTTGGAAAAAAGAGAAATTAGTTCTATCTATTTCTTTGCCACATTTAGTGGATTGGTGCAGTTAAGTTTACCATTGGGCGTTCAAACTATTGTAGGGCTATTGTTGGGTACAACCATGGTAACATCAATATACATATTGGTAATTGGTGTTGTTTTAGGTGTATTTCTGGTTGGATGGTTACAAATTAGCCAGATGCGTGTAATTGAAAAAATTCAGCAACGATTATTTACACGCTTCGCGTTTAATTTTGCAACAGTTATACCCAATCTTAAACTGAACCAAACAGACGATTACTACCTACCTGAAAAAGCAAACCGTTTTTTTGATACGATTACAGTGCAAAAGGGGTTAGCAAAACTATTATTGGATGTGCCAATGGCAGGTATTCAAATTGGTTTTGGGTTAATATTATTGTCACTTTATCATCCTGCTTTTATTTTATTTGGTGTTGCATTGGTTGTAATCCTTTGGTTAATTCTTAAATCCACCTCAAAATACGGTTTAGAAACCAGTTTAATTGAAAGTAATTATAAATATTTGGTAGCGGGTTGGCTTGAAGAAATTGCCCGCATAGTAATACCATTAAAATATAGTAAAACCAATTACATTAATTTAGAGCGAACAGATAATTACTTGGTAGGATACCTAAAAGCCAGAACTAAACATTTTGGAGTTTTATTACTTCAATATAAATCGTTAGTGTTTTTTAAGGTAGCCATCACACTTACAATGTTATCTGTGGGCTCCTACTTGGTAATTAGCCAACAAATAAATATTGGCGAATTTATTGCTGCCGAGATTGTAATTTTAACTGTTATTGGCGCAGTAGAAAAGCTAATTAGTAGCTTGGATAATGTTTATGATGTGATTACTGGATTGGAAAAACTTGCCACTGTAACCGAATTACCAACCGAAAGCAACGGGTCGCTTATATTAGCAGATAACGAAAATGGACTTTCGATAACACTACAAAACGTTAGTTATAGTTATATAAAAGAACAGCCTGTTTTAAATAACGTAAACATTGAAATACCTGAGAACTCAAAAATCTGGATTACTGGAAACGAAGGTTCAGGTAAATCAACGCTCTTAAAAGTTATGGCTGGCTGTTTTGATGATTACCAAGGAAAGTTACTGTATAACAACGTGCCTTTTGCCAACTATGATGTTAAATCTTTACGAAATCAAATAAGTTTGTACTTAAACAACAATGATTTATTTTTAGGAACGGTACTCGAAAATATTACTTTACGAAACCATGAAACCACACCCAAAGAAATACTGGAATTGGCAGATAAACTTGGTATGGATAACTTTTTAAACTCATTTAACAGAGGTTTTGACACGCTTATTGACCCTATTGGTAAAAAGCTAACCGAATCAACGCTTAAAAAAATAATGATGTTGAGAACATTTAGCGGAAACCGTAAGTTAATTATACTAAACGAACCATTTATTGGTGTTGATGAACAGACTAAGCAACAAACTTTAAACTATTTAAGCAGTTTAAAAAATACAACCATAATATTGGTAAGCAATGATGCTGAAGTAAAAGTTGTCTGCACACACAAACTAAGTTTAGAAAAAGGAACTGTTTCAAAACTTGAGAAAATAAACTAAGATTTTCATGAATCAAGACGAATTAAAATCATATAAAACGATTTACCGCCATAACCGCGAAAGTAATGTTAAACGTTGGTTTATTGGTATACTAGTAACTTTAATAGGGTTCATGTTATTACCTTGGACCCAGAATATAAAAGCACGCGGAACAATTACTACGCTTTACCAAGAAGACCGTCCGCAAGAAATACACTCTCCTATTCCTGGGCGTATCTTAAAATGGTGGGTTAAAGAGGGTGATTACATCAAAAAAGGTGATACCATTTTACAGCTATCGGAAATAAAATCAGATTACTTAGATCCTAATTTGGTATTACGCACACAAGAACAACTTACAGCAAAACGAGACGCTTTAAGTTCATACCAAAACAAGCTAAAAACTGCATCGGCACAAATTGAGGCACTTAATGAAAGTAGAACTTTAAAACTTGAGCAGCTTAAGAACAAAATTTCACAGCTTAACAACAAATTGACAGGTGAGCGTGCTGAACAAATCGCAGCCATAAATGAATTTAGCCTTGCTAAAGATCAATATGAACGTCAGCAAAAAATGTATGCCGAAGGTTTGGTTTCTCAAACCCAACTGCAGCAGCGTAGCGTTGCTTTTCAAAATGCGCAAGCCAAAAAGCAAGTGGTTGATAATAAAATAGAACAAACCCTACAAGAGTTAAATATTACAAGGCTAGAGCAAAAAAGTACGATACAAGAATATAACGAAAAAATAAGCAAAACAGAGGGGGAAAGATTCCAAAGTCAGAGTCAAATTGCTGTAACCGATGGCGAAGTTGCTAAACTCGCTAACACACTTGCAAACTATAGTATTCGTAATGACATGTACATTATAACCGCTCCTCAAGATGGACAAATTGTACAAGCCAAAAGATCAGGATATGGGGAAATTGTAAAAGAAGGAGAACGCATTACCATGATAGTTCCTATGCAAAATAACTTTGCTGTAGAACTTTTTGTACGTCCGGTTGACTTACCTCTTATTAGTATTGGGCAAACAGTAAGGTTTATGTTTGATGGATTTCCTGCAATTGTATTTAGCGGTTGGCCAAACAACAGTTACGGTACATTTGGTGGTAAAATTATTGCATACGAAAGCTCTATAAGCCCTAACGGTCTTTTTAGGGTTTTGGTAATAGAAGACCCTAACGAAAGAAATTGGCCACAGCAATTAAAAATGGGCAGCGGTGCTCAAGGAATTGCCTTACTTAAAGATGTACCTATATGGTATGAGTTATGGAGAAATATAAACGGCTTCCCTCCTGATTATTATAAGCTTAAAGAGCCTAATAGTAAAGACAAATCAAATACAACCGATGAAGAAAAATAACTGGTTGTTGGTATTTCTATTTGGATTATCGCAGGCATTACTTGCGCAAGACTCACTATCAGTGCTTAACTCAGAACAAGTATTGCTATTGGTAAAGAAGTACCATCCTATTGCACGGCAAGCACAAATAGGAGTGCAACAATCTAATGCTAATATTACCCTGGCACGCGGTGCTTTTAATCCAATTATTGGTGGTTATTTGGCACAGAAAAATTTTAATCAAATAGAATATTACAACTTTACCAATGCCCAAATTATAATACCAACTTGGTATGGTATTGAATTAAGTGGTGGCATACAAGATTTAACGGGGCAACGTTTAAACCAAGATGAAACAAATGGAAAAACTAGTTATGCAGGAATAAGTTTACCATTAGCTAAAAACTTAATTATTGATAAAAGAAGGGCATTTTTACAACAAGCAAAATTATATCAAACCATGGCAAAAGCAGAACAGCGTGCTCTGCTAAACGATATTTTAATGGGCGCCATGGAACACTATTGGCAATGGGTAAATGCCTACCAATCTTATGTTATTATGAATAATAACCTAAGCATCAATAAAACCAGATTGGAGTTAATAAAGAAAACATATATAAATGGTGAACGCCCTGCGATTGATACCATTGAGGCTATAACACAATTACAAAGTTTCGAATACCGGAAAAACGAATATTGGCTTGCTTTTCAAAATGCAGGCCTAGCATTATCTGCTTATTTATGGAAATCGAACAATGAGCCATATTATTTACCAGAAAATGTAATACCGCAAACAGGTTGGGAAAACGAAATGAACCTAACTAATTTTAACTTGGTATTGGCTGATTTATTAAATACAGCCGAAAATAACCCTACACTTGTCCAATACAAAAGTAAAATAGATGTATCTGTGGTTGATAAGCGTTTAAAATTTCAAGAACTATTACCTAAAATAGATTTAAGATACAATCATTTAAATAAAGATTATGCATGGAATAATGAGGGATTGCTTCTTAATAACAATTATCAATATGGTATAAAGTTTGAAATGCCATTATTTTTAAGTGAAGGACGAGGCGAATACAGGATGGCAAAATTAAAGCTTGAGTCATCAAAACTTGATTTAAACGTAAAACAACAACAAGTAGAAATTAAAGTAAAGCAGTATTTTAATGAGTATGTTAACCTAAAAAAGCAAATTATCTTGCAAAGCGCTGCTTACAGCAACTACACACAGCTGCTAAAAGCCGAAGAAACAAGATTTTTTAATGGAGAAAGTTCGCTTTTTTTAATAAACAGCCGTGAAAGTAAAGCCCTTGAAGCTCAAGAAAAACTCATTGAGCTAAAAACAAAATACTATAAAACAATATACGGCCTGCAGTGGAGTGCAGGATTATTACAATAACTAATGAATACAGAAATTTTATTGAGTAACCTCACCAACCCTACGCTACTTTTTTTTATATTAGGTATAGTTGCCATTAAAATTAAAAGTGATTTAACCATTCCTGAATCATCGGCCAAATTCATTTCTTTATACCTACTTTTTTCTATTGGTTTTAAAGGCGGACAAGAATTAGCGCACAGTCAATTTACCTCTGAAATTGCATATTCTTTGTTGTTTGGATTATTAATAGCCTCGGTTATTCCATTTTATACTTTTTTTATATTAAAACGTAAATTATCCATATACGACTCCGGTGCAATTGCCTCTTCATACGGTTCAGTAAGTGCGGTTACCTTTGTTTCTGCTGCTGCATTTTTAGAATATAGCCAATTGCATTTTGGCGGTCACATGGTTGCTGTAATGGCCTTTATGGAATCACCCGCAATTATTGTTGGAGTGATGCTTATGACGTTGTATGATAAACAAAAAGAAAATTCAATTAAAATTGGAAATGTTATCAAACACTCATTAACAAATGGTAGTGTTTTACTTATTTTAGGTAGTTTATTTATTGGATTAATAGCTGATAGCAAGCAAGCAGAGGGAATAAAGCCATTTACAACTGATATTTTTAAAGGTTTTTTAGCCTTATTTTTATTAGAAATGGGTATGGTAACTGCAAAAAAATTAGGTGCATTTAAAAAGTATGGTTGGTTTGTTACTCTTTTCCCTATAGTAATACCGCTAATAAATGGCTGTTTAGTTGCAGCTTTAAGTATACTGGTATCAAATGATGTGGGAAACAGGTTTATGTTTGCTATTTTAGCTGCCAGTGCATCTTATATTGCGGTTCCCGCAGCCATGCGCATTGCAGCACCTAGGGCAGATCCTGGACTTTATATACCGATGGCCCTTGCTATTACTTTCCCTATGAATATTACGATAGGTATGCCGATATACATGGCAATTGTTAAATCGGTGATATAAAGCATGTAATTTGATATCAATTTTTATTCATTTTTGATAAATATATAACTTTTATCATACTTTCTGCACATAGCTAAAACTAAGTAAGCTAAACAATAAGTAGCTGATAAACAAATTTTTAACAATGTAAAATCAGGTTTTTACATACATTGTTAACACTTGTTTAATTTACAGAGGCTTGATTTTTAGATAATTTTATGATTAGCTTTACTATAACAATTGTATCCAACTATGTCTCAATTAATCATAGGTCATGTTTCTGAAAACTCAGCAAAAATTTGGGTTAAGGGTGTTGCCAATAATGAAAGTACTGCAACACTTACGGCTCATATTACATTAAAAAGCGACTTCCAAAACATCACGCAAAACCTTACCATTTATAAACACGATAATTTTATAGGGGTATTTGAATTTTCCGATTTAAACCCTGCCGACAGCGGATTTTTCAGGGTGATGTACATGGTAGAGGTTGTATTTAAAGACATTGCCAGAGTACCCATTGGCGGATATGGAAGAGGTAGTTTTAATACTGTTCCTAGAGTTAATTATCCAATTAGTTTTTTGTTAGGAAGTAATTTTTTAAACCGAAATGCAGATGATGCTAAACGTGTTTTTAAAAACTTGAGTAACATACGCAAGGCTGACAAGCCCTCTTTTATGATACATGCGGGAAATCAAATATATATTGATGCTCCATCTCAAAAAACACCCATACTAGCCGATTTATATAAACGTAGATATAACGAAGCCTGGAAAACAAGAGAAGCAAGTGAGTTTTTTGGTAGAATTGCCAATTATAGCGCAATAAACGACCATGAGATTTACTTTAAATTTGCAAATGATACTGAGTACGATTTTAAACCAGCATCGTATTATTTAATGGAAGCGCTACCATCCTATCACAGTTACCAACACTTAAAAAATCCTCATACCTACGGAATAAAAAAGCTTTACTACAACTATAATTATGCAGGAAATGCCTTTTTTGTTATGGATGTTAGGACAGAGCGCTACCAATTTGGCAAACGACAAATGATTGGTAGCGAGCAAATGGAGGATTTCAAAAGTTGGTTGTTGGATAATAAGGATATACCAAAATTTGTAGTAACTGCTGTGCCTTTTGCTGCCATAAAGGAAACATATTTTAGTGAGTATTGGAGTTCGGAAACTTACATAAAACAGAAAGAAGAAATATTGCTTTTTATTAAGGCGAATAACATAGGGAAATTGGTATTTCTAACCGGACAAGGCAATGCCTCATTACATAGTACAATAACAATTAAAAAAGGCAATGAAGAACCGTTAGTTATTCATGAATTAATGTGTGGAGCACTATCCCATTACGAGGCTTCTATATGTAATTATGACGATTTTGTTTGGCAACAACGCAATAGAATTGCAGATTTAGAATACGAGTTTAAATTACAAAGTGGCAACGGTGAGAAGGATCCTTCGGTGATGAGCGTATCGTTTGAAAACGGAATATTAAACTATAAAGCCTACTCTACTCGACACATCATGAATGAAGATGAGGTTCCACCAATTATACTAACTGGTAGTATTAAACTTAATTAAAATTGAGTTTTAATTAAGCGACTTCCTACTAGCTCATCATATTTGAATTGTATGTTTTTATGGTACACCAATACCATATACTCATTTTCGGTTTGTGCATGAGAACCTTCAATACTGTTGTCATCTATTTTACCTTCGGCAGTTTGAGTAGCATACTTATATTCGTATCGCCCTTGTTTTAACTGTACCTCCAACTCATATCGTAACCTGCTTTTGTTGTAATACATTTTGTATTCAGGTAATAAGCGCCAATCAGTGAATTCTCCATAAACATAAACATCTTCGTTAAGTGGTGCTAAACTCAACAAGTAAAAGTTAATAAAAGCATAATCTCCATCAATGCCACCATTTTGCCCATCTCTATTGGCTATAACACGCTTACCATTAAAATCTATGTAGTTAAAATACTGCTTACTGCCTCTCGATTCTTCATAATTTAAAAAACAATGGTATACACTATCTAAAGTTTTAGCACGTACATTTTGACTAAACTGCCTTAAACTTCTAATATCAAAAAAACGAAACTCATTACCTCCATAAAATAAAGTCTGATCGAAATAATTATAGTCTAATGTATTATCGCGAATGAACAATGGTTTTAATCCTGCAATTGAATTGTCCCATTGGCCATTTTGCATCAACACTACATTAATGTCTTTGTATGGATCGGGTACATTAAAACCACGGTAGTTTACACTAAAACCAACCTCTTGCTTAGTAAAGCGATATTGAGCTAAAGTGGCTGGCTTTACTGTTCCTTCGATAGTAACTGCAGGATTAAGTATCATCATTCTTCGTGTTAGCACCAAATCCGATTCATCAAAATTTCGGTAAACTTTAATTAAGTAATTACCTGCAAAAATGGGTTTCATGTTTTCGTTAGGTAAGAGCAAATTATAATGCACATACCTAACGTAGGTATTGGTAGAATATTTAAAATCATTAATATTATCAAAAGTTAAACCTCTTAAATATTCATTTTGGCTAAGTGCTGTCGGGTTCCAACTTGCATCGCAGTGAATCAATGTGTACTGAAAATAATCATTCTTATTGCCTAATATATCAAAACTCAACTCCAATTGATCGTTGGTGTTTAAAGCAATAATCGGATAACGGTCATCAGTACCTGCTTTTGTTAATAAAACTGATTTAACTCGCGCATCAAAAACTTGATTATCGTAACGCAATTCTTCTGCACTTAATAAAGTGGAGTAAATAGTAGCAATAACAAAGAAAATTTTTTTAATCATGCTTACCGTTTTGTTCTAATTCAATAATTGCTTCAAATAATTTTTCGTAATCTGCTTCAAATTGTTTTAGTTCATTTTTAAGCAGCTCGTAACCAGTATTATGCTCTTGTACTTTCAAGTTATTTTGAATCAATGAGGTATCTAAAAAATGTTGTTCAGCTTCCGTAATTTTTACTTTTAAGTCTGCAATACGTTTTTCAATATCCGCAAATTCTTTTTGTAACTTTTGTAATTGATTACCTGATGGTTTTATGTTATTTTTTTCTATATCCTTTTTAGGTTTGGGCGCTTCTGCTATATTTTTTTTCTGCTGACCATCTTGCAATTTTTTAATATCCTCTTGCTTCTGGCGCCAATATTCATATTCATCATAAGTACCAAGGTATTCTTTTATTTCTCCATTTTCAAGCCACCATATTTTGTTGGCAATTTGCGATACAAAAAACCTATCATGAGATACAACAACGAAAGTACCTTCATATTGTTGCAAGGCCTGTATAAGGATATTAATAGAGCGCATATCCAAGTGATTGGTAGGCTCATCTAATAACATGAAGTTAGCTTCTGCCAATAGCGTTCGCGCTAGTGCGACACGTGCTTTTTCACCCCCACTTAACACTTTTATCTTTTTAAATACTTCATCATTTGTAAATAAAAAGCACCCCAAAATGGTTCGTAAATCTGTTTCACTTCTATCAACTGCATATTGGCGCATTTCATCTATAATCTCATTTTCTACATTTAACGACTCCAGCTGATGCTGGGCATAAAATGCTTCAATTACATTATGCCCTGTAGTTATCTCACCATCATAGGTATCTGTACCTGCTATTAAACGCAATAAAGTTGACTTTCCTTTTCCGTTGGCTCCAATTAGTGCAATTTTATCACCTCTAACAATCTCTCCACTTGCATTATTAAGAATTTCAATATCAGGAAAAGATTTTGATACGTTTTTAATTTCACTTACCACCTTACCAGATTGTACACTTATACGGAAATCAATATTAATCTCTGCATTATCATCTTCAGGGGCTTCTATCCTATCCA
The DNA here is from genome assembly GCA_027482225.1 of Bacteroidota bacterium. Taxonomy (GTDB): domain Bacteria; phylum Bacteroidota; class Bacteroidia; order UKL13-3; family UKL13-3; genus UBA6183. Next base: position 64,142 of record JAIXWD010000007.1, on the reverse strand, counting down.
GTTTCTCTAATAATTTTACCCTACTTTGAGCAGCAGTAGCTTTACTTGCCTTGGCTTTAAAGCGGTTAATAAACTGTTCTTGTTGTTTAATAAACTGCTGTTGGTTATCGAATTGACGTTGTTGTAAGTCCATTCGTCCCGCCTTCGATTCTAAATAATAACTATAGTTACCACTGTATTCATTAATTTTTTGCATGCTTACCTCAACAATTTTGGTAACCATTTTATCCAAAAACTCTCTATCGTGTGATACTACAATTACAGTTCCGTTGTAATCCCTCAAATAGTTTTCTAACCACTCAATAGTTGGTAAATCCAAGTGGTTAGTGGGCTCATCAAGCATTAATAAGTTGGGATTTTGCAGTAATAACTTGGCCAACATAACACGCATACGCCAACCACCTGAAAACTTTTTATACGGTTGTTGTAGTTGAGATGTTGTAAAACCTAGCCCTTCCAACACCTTTTCGCATTTATGGTGAATATTGTAACCATCCAACGCATCGAACTCTGTTTGTAAATAACTTAATTTATTTAAAACCTCATCGCTGTAATCCGTTTCCATCACCTTAAGTATCTTTTCAATTTCAATCTCTAAATCGAGTTGGCGTTGAAAAGCACTCATTGCTACTTGCAAAATAGAGGCCTCAGTTTCAAAACTTAATTGATCTTGGTTTAAAAAACCTATGGTTAAATCGCGTGGTTTAGAAATATTCCCTTCCGTTAGTTGGTACTCACCATTTATTACACGTAACAAGGTAGATTTACCTGTTCCGTTCATTCCAATCAATCCAATACGTTCGTTTGGTTTAATATGCCAATTTGCGTTGCGGTATAAAAAGCGTCCGCCAAATTCAAATCCAATATCTGTTAATGCTATCATTTTAATGGCGCAAATATAGCAGAATATGACCAACCCTAAACTATAAAATGCACAGCTACAAGATATTTATTTAAGGTTTATATTTTTTTGAGCCTAAACTTGTAAATCTTTAATATTTACAAGTATTTTAGAACTTTAATTGATAGCGAAAGATTATGCAGTTTCCCGGATCCATCAAATCAAAACTCCCAAAAACAGGTACTACCATATTTAGTGTGATGAGTGCTTTAGCCACAGAACATAATGCCATTAATTTAGCACAAGGTTTTCCCGATTTTGAATGCAGCGCTAAGTTAGTAGAGTTGGTAAACCATTACATGAAAGCTGGTTTCAACCAATATGCACCTATGCCAGGAGTAATGACATTACGCGAAAAAATTGCCGAAAAAACACAAGCAATGTATAGCGCAATATATAACCCCGAAACAGAAATTACGGTTACTCCCGGTGGAACCCATGCACTTTACGCGGCCATCAGTGCCTTTATTGGAGAAGGCGATGAGGTTATTATTATTGAACCTTGCTACGATAGCTATTTACCTGCCATTCATGTTAATGGTGGTCGTGCTGTTTTTGCTGAGTTAAAATACCCTAATTATAAGATCGATTGGGATGAGGTTAAAAAGTTAGTGACCTACAAAACTAAAATGATCATTATCAATACGCCTCATAACCCAACGGGAACAACATTAGGCGCTCAGGATATGCAGCGCTTAGAAAAGATAGTTAAAAACTCAGAAATCATTGTTTTAAGTGATGAAGTATACGAACACATTATTTTTGATGGCGTTGAACACCAAAGTGTTGCACGTTATCCTAAATTAGCAGAGCGTAGTATCATTGTTTCATCTTTTGGCAAAACTTTCCACACCACAGGTTGGAAAATGGGTTATGTATTAGCACCAAGTAACCTAACTACTGAGTTTAGAAAAGTACATCAGTTTATGTGCTTTAGTGCAAATACACCGGTGCAGTATGCGATAGCCGATTATTTGGATGATAAGGATGCCTACTTGCAGCTGTCTGCTTTTTATCAGGAGAAAAGAGATTATTTTCAGCAATTGATTAAAGGTAGCAAGTTTAAGATAATGCCATGCCTAGGTTCTTATTTTCAGTTGCTGAATTACAGTAAAATAACAAAAGAAAAAGATACCGATTATGCCATTCGTTTAACTAAAGAATATAAAATTGCATCTGTACCAACATCCGTGTTTTATCATAAAAATATTGATCATCACGTGCTGCGATTTTGTTTTGCGAAACAGAAAGAAACCCTCGAAAAAGCAGCAGAAAAATTACACAGAATATGAGCAAACTAGTTATTGCTACCATACAAACTAATCTGCATTGGGAAAATCCAACAGCTAATTTGGACATGTTTACCCAAAAAATTGCAGCAATTAACCAACCCATTGATGTAATTATACTGCCCGAAACTTTTACAACTGGGTTTAGTATGAATACCAGTTTAGCCGAAAAGCCTGATGGTATAACCATGCAATGGATGCAGCAAATGGCAAAGCAATATAATACAGCAATTTGTGGCAGCATAATGATGAATACGAAACACAATGATATTTACAATAGGTTTATTTGGATGAATCCAAATGGTACTTATCATGCATATAACAAACATCACTTGTTTAGTATTGGCAAAGAACACAACCACTACAAGGCAGGTAATGAGTTGGTAATAATTCAATATAAAGGCTTTGCAATTAGGTTATTGGTTTGTTATGATTTACGTTTCCCTGTTTGGGCAAGAAGAACTGCAGCATGCGATTACGATGCCCTATTTATTGTAGCCAATTGGCCAGAAAGAAGAGCTGAGCATTGGAAAATTTTGTTACAAGCTAGGGCCATTGAAAACCAATGTTATGTTGTGGCGGTTAACCGCGTTGGTGAAGATGGAAACCAAGTTAACCACAGTGGCAACTCCAGTATAATTGATCCGTTAGGAAATATTGTTTACCAAAAAGCAATGATAGAAGATACTGCCATTCATATTATAAATAAAGAAATAATAAATCAATACCGAATAGACTTTCCGGTAACTGCCGATGCAGACCTATTTACCATGCAACTCAAACCTTAATTTTTAAATCAATATACAAATAGCCTTAAACTAATAATACCTATTATGAACAAAATATTATCATACACCATAATTGCCGCTGTTATACTTGTGTTATTTACACCAGTAACTTATGCGCAAAAAAACAATACTAACCAACCTAAACCCAAAGCTGTAACAGAAAAGGGTGCATTATTTTTCGAACAAACATTTATAAGCTTAGGCTCCATTCAAGACAAGGAAGAACCCATTAAAGTGATTTACAAATACCGAAATATTGGAAAAGGGAAAACCACCATTTTAAACATAAAGCCCGATTGTAGTTGCTCTAAGCCTAAATGGGACAATAAACCAATTGCATTTAACCAAAATGGTGAAATTGAAATATATTTTTACCCTAAAGATTTGAGTGGTACACAAACCAAAACCATAACTGTTTTTACAGATGGAGAGCCTAATGTGTATTATTTAAAATTTAGCATTTTTGTTGATGATATTAACGCAAGGGTAGCCAAAACATTTCCATCAAAACAAGGCAATACACTTTTTGATTCTTATGAAGTCATGTTCCCTGCTATTTTTAATTATGCAACAGATTCTACTCTTAGAACAATATATAACCCTACCCAAAAAACAATTAAAATATTAGGTGTTAAAACACCATCATACATGAGTGTTACCAAAGATAAAGATTACATTTTGCCAAATTCAGGGCTAGGGCTTAAATTCAAGTACAGGGCTAAAGAAGCCAATGATTTCGGAAAAAAGCTAGACGAAGTGATTATTCATACGGATGATAGCCTAGAGCCCAAAAAGAAGTTTTTAATACGTGCTAATATTGTTGAAGATTTTGATAATCTAAGCGAAAAAGAAAAAGCACATCCTCCAATTTTTGAAGCCATAACACCTGTTGTTGACTTAGGCCAAGTAAACACTCAATCAACCCATACTGTTAATTTTACCATTACCAACCGAGGCAAGAGCCCTTTATTTGTGCGCAAAATATTTAGCACTTGCGGCTGCACCACAACTGATTACGATTATAGCAAACCCATTAAAAAAGGCAAGAAAGCTACTATTACAGTATTATACAACACCAACTACGACATAGGAAAAATTGAAAAACAAATCAGTTTGATTACTAATACCCCTAATCAAACACTTCATTATTTAGTGCTAAAAGCAAACATTGTTTATACCAAAAAATAAGCATTTCCGTTTGATTTTTTGACATGCTAATGTATAATTTTGCAAAACTAAACAGACCATAAATGAGAACAAAACTAAGTTTAATTGCGCTAGGATTTGCCAGTGGTTTGGCGGGTGCCGCAAGTTTTTATTTTTTATTACCTAATAGGGTTATTTTAACTCAAGGTGCTTCAAACAACCAAACACAAGCCATTTATAATAATGTAGATAATAAAGGCATACAAGTAGCAAGTAGCGATGATATGATTAAAGCATCAGCTATTACTACCCCAACTGTAGTTTTTATTAAAACCATAAGCAATCAACAAGCCTCTGATCCGTATTATGATTTTTGGTCGGCTTGGGATTTTTTTGGCAGACGTGGCCCTGTTACTAGTTCGGGAAGTGGTGTAATTATTAGTGCTGACGGCTATATTGTAACAAACCTGCATGTAGTAAAAGATGCTGATGTAATTGAAGTAATTACCAACAACAATAAGCACAGTTATAAAGCCAAAGTTGTTGGCACCGATGGCTCTACAGATTTAGCTTTATTAAAAATTGAAGGCAAAGGATTACAGCACATTCCTTTTGGTAATAGTGATGATGTAAAAATTGGCCAATGGGTATTGGCAGTTGGTAATCCTTTTAATTTAACCAGTACGGTAACTGCAGGTATTGTAAGTGCTAAAGGCCGAAACATTAATGTAGTAAACAACCGTTTTCCTATTGAAAGTTTTATACAAACAGATGCCGCAATTAATCCAGGAAATAGCGGAGGTGCACTAGTAAATACAAATGGCGAGCTGGTTGGCATCAATACCGCTATAGCTTCAAATACTGGTGCATACAGTGGTTATGGGTTTGCCATTCCATCAAACCTAGTACAAAAAATTGTGCGCGATTTAATCGAGTACAAGGAAGTACAACGTGGCTTTACAGGCATGGATATTATTGATATTGATGCTCCCCTTGCCGAAAAATTAAACATCAACAATAACCTTGGTGTATATGTACAATATGTTTTGCCGAGTGGCCCTAGCGAAAATGCAGGTATAAAAAATGGTGATGTTATTGTTAAAGTAAATGAGCGTGAAATTGAAAGTAAGGCATTTTTTGATGAGCAAGTTAGTTACTACCGTCCTGGTGATAGGGTTAAAATTACCTTATTAAGAGATGGCAATAGCCTAGATATGTATGTGAAATTAATTAACCGGGAAGGCAATACTGAAATTACGCGTAAACAAAGCGTTAGCTCAACAGTTCTAGGTGCTGATTTCACAGTAATATCAAAAGTAGAAGCCGAAAAGTACCGCATACCAGCAGGTATAAAAATTAGCAACATAAAAAACGGCAGAATTAGAAATATGGGTATTCCAGAAGATTTTATCATTACCTCGTTTAATAAAAAATCATACACCAAAGCAGAGGATTTAATAAAAGAACTGGAAAATGGCAAAGGACAATTATTAATTGAAGGCATATATGCCAATGGTAGCAGAGGCTTTTATTCCTTTTACTCATACTAAATAACAATACCATGAGTAAAAGTATAAATGAGGCTGTGTGTTCATCACAGCCTCATTTATTATATAAGTTTAGGGCTTACCATAAAGCCCAAAGCTTGGTAATTTGCTTCTTCCTAAATTTCGAAACACTAAGCCAGTAAATCTTCCCTATTTAATTTCTTGTTCAATAAAAAGTACCTCAATAACCAGATATTACTTTAACATTTCACTGTAATAATATCCTTTAAATTAGTGGTGTATCGTGGCGATAGTTTCTCTTGTTTCATAACCCACATGCGCTTTAAATCTTGAGAAGCGAGCTTAATCTTTTGTCGGCCATATAAGGCATTTAGTTTATCTATTGTTTGCATAATAGCCGTATGGTTGGGATTACCGTTTCCAAAAATGGTTAACTGCGTGGCATCTTCTGGAGTAAAATCGAATACAATTACGCCCGCTTTTTTGTAATGATAACCTGGTTTATAAATACGTTCTAAGGCAATGTTCGCATATTTTACCAATTCGTAGTTTGAGTTGCTAGCAAAGGGCAATTGCACAACCATACTGCGTGCATATTGAGGTAAATCATTACGAAACCTATTGGTATGTAAAAAAACAGAAAGCGAGTTACAACAACTCCCCTGCTTGCGTAACTTTTCGGCACAACTCACGGCAAAGGTCGTTACACGTTCCTTTAGCTCATCAAGTGTGGTAAAGTTTTTATCAAATGAACGTGTGGTGGCAATGTTCTTTTTGGGTTGTACTTCCTCTAAATCAAAAGTTGGTATTCCATTTAAGTCTTGATGCAGGCGCAACCCAACTATTGACATGTGTTTTTGAACCCAATCTTTATCCATTTGCGCAAAATCTAGTGCGTTATTTATGCCAAGTGCATACAACCTTTTGGCATGCTGCCTTCCTATACCCCAAACATCCTCAACTTTTGTCCATTTAAGCGCTTTAATACGCACTTCATCAGTGTTTATAATGTGTACACTACGTGTTTGTTGGGTATATTTTTTAGCAATTTTATTGGCAATTTTAGCCAACGACTTTGTTGGTGCAATGCCGATACTTACAGGTATACCCGTACTTTTGGTAACACGCTTCTGCATGTTTAACCCATAAACATGTAAATCTACGTACTTAAATCCTTGCAACTTTAAAAAGGCTTCATCAATGCTGTAAATTTCCATTTCAGGTGTGTACTCACCCAAAATATTCATCACACGGTTACTCATGTCGCCATACAATGCAAAGTTTGCCGAAAACACCTGCACTTGGTGCTTACTAAATAACGTCTCAAATTCAAATGCTGGGGCACCCATTGGTATACCCAATGCTTTGGCCTCGTTACTACGTGCTATTACACAACCATCGTTGTTTGATAAAACAACCACAGGTTTACCAATTAAATCAGGACGAAAAACACGTTCGCATGAGGCATAAAAGTTATTACAATCAGCTAAAGCAAACATGTTAAAAGGCTTTTATTACGTGGGTAACAATACCCCATACCAACAATTCATTTTCGGGAGTAATACGAATAGGCTCATATGCAGAATTTGCAGGCATCAACCAAAGCTCACCATTTTTAATAAAGATCCGTTTTACAGTAAACTCTCCATCAATGTAACACACGCCTATTTTGCCGTGTTTGGGTTCTAAACTTTTATCTATTACCAATAAATCACCATCGTGTATTCCTGCATCTATCATAGAAACACCCTTTACCCTACCATAAAAAGTAGAAGATGGATGTTTAACCACATGTTTGTTAAGGTCTATTTTTAAATCAATAAAATCAAGTGCAGGCGAAGGAAAGCCAGCACTAATACCGCCCTCTATAAACGGCAACTCCAGCACCGATTCAGATAGGGCAGAATAAATATCAAGCGTAATGGTATCGTATAATTTATGCACCGCCATATATGCCAACAAAATTAGCAAATAATACGTATGTTTTTGCTAATTATTTTAGCAATGATTTAGTTTCTTTTTCTTTCGTGAAAAGATCTTTCGTGTAATTTCCCTACAGCTCAAATAAAAGCACCACAAATAGGTATAGAAAGTTTAATACAGTAAGCTAATAACCTTGTATATTGGGCATAAAAAAAGGAGGCTTAGCCTCCTAATGATGTTTTAAGTTCGTGAACCTGACTATCCCACAATTGAGTGGCATTTTCTTCGTCCGACTCATCAACAAAATCTGTTACTACTAAAGCCACATCATCTGTTAACTCATCTTGTATAATTTCAAATTCAAAATATTCATCTGATTTTGCTGTTTTCCACCTAAACTTCATTCCTTTAGAGGCAGTCTTTTTAAGTAACTCAGCTATTTGCTCATCACCGTCCCATTTAAACTTATAGTTATTGTTATAAATATCTACATCATCGGCAAACCAAGTTGATAAGCCAGATGGAGTACTGATGCTATTGTATAAAATAGCAGGTGAAGATTTGATTGGGTACTCTAAGCGAATTTTTTTTCTTTTAGACATTACTCTAATATTTTAGGGTTAGGATTTAACGATTATTCATCCGTCTTGCATGGCAAATATATGTTTTTAATCCACTTTACAAACTTCTTACCCAACTTTTTGGTTAATCAAACCCACCATACTATAAACCAAATGATTAGCCCTATCAATATGCGTTTATTGTACAAACAACAATTAATTACTAAAGAATGAAAAGATTAACGTTCCATTTTTTCGCCAAAACTTAAATCGCCTGCATCACCTAAACCGGGTAAAATATAACCATGGTCGTTTAATGCATCATCAACTGCAGCTACCCATAGTTTATGCCCTTGTAAGTGGCTCATTAAATATTCAATACCAGGCTTAGAGGCAATTAAACTTACCACATGTAACTGCTTAGGCTTTCCATAACGCAGCAAGGCTTTGTAAGTTAATTCAATACTTTGCCCTGTGGCCAACATGGGATCAATCAGTAATACCACTTTATCATTAATATCTGGGCTAGCTAAATATTCAACTACAATATCAAAATCAGTTTCATTGGTATGCTTACGGTAAGCAGATATGAAAGCAGAATCAGCCTGATCAAAAAAGTTTAGAATGCCTTGATGCATACTTAAACCTGCTCGTAAAATAGTTGCTAAAACTGGTTGCTCAACCAACCTGGTTGATTGATGCGTGCCCAAAGGAGTGGTTACTTCAACCGTTTTCCAACTCAAGGTTTTGCTGATTTCGTAGGCCATTATTTGACCAATACGTTCAATGTTTTTTCTAAAACGCAAGCGGTCGGTTTGCAGGTTAACATCACGTAATTCACTTACATACTGTTGTAACAAACTGTTTTGTTCCGACAAATTTATCAATTCCATAAAACCAAAGTTAGGAATTATAAGCTTTTAAAAGCTATTTTGCAGGAAATTTTTAATTGGCAAATAGCCAATAAGATTACCTTTACTTTATAACAAGTTTGGGTTTAGTAGATAAAACATCTTGTTTACAGCTGTTAGATTGAAGCGTTTAAAGCAAATATTCTTCATCACAATTCTACCCCACCCCAAACATATTTAGAACATAAACATAAGATGAAATTAACTTTTTGGGGCGCAGCCAAACAAGTAACTGGAAGTATGCACATGCTTACTTTAGATAACGGTTACAAAATTTTGGTTGATTGCGGTATGAATTACGAACAAAAGCGTGAAATGAATGAAGATGCTTTTGACTTTCCTTTTAATCCTGCAGAATTAGACTTAGTGATACTTACACATGCCCACATTGATCACAGTGGTAATATTCCAACCTTGGTTAACCGCGGTTACAAAGGCCAAATTATTTGTACCGAACCAACACTTGAACTGAGCAAACATTTGCTTTTTGATAGTGCCAACATTCAACTAAACGAATTTAAATATTTATATAACCGTGCACCCAAACACCGCAAAGCACATGTACCCCGCCCTATATACTTAGAGCGCGAGGTTGGCGTAGCAATGGACAGGGTGGTAACTTTACCATTTAACCGTAAGTTTAAAGTACAAGAAGATATTAGCATTGAGTTGATTGAAGCTGGACATTTATTAGGTGCGGCAAGTGTTGTGGTTGAGTATACCTTAAATGGCAAAACTACCCGTGTAGGGTTTAGTGGCGATTTGGGTCGCGACCATGCAGAGCTTATCCGCACGCCAACACCCATGCAGAATCTAGATTATTTAATATCTGAAACTACCTATGGCGGACGTAAGCATACTTCATCAGAACTTGCCGAGCAAGACTTATTGAAATACATTGATGAAGCCATTGTTAAAGTACGCGGAAAATTAATTATTCCTGCTTTTAGTGTTGGGCGTACACAAAGCATTGTGCATGTGTTATGCAAATTGGCCAAAAAAGGTTTGTTGCCACAGGTTAAGGTTTTTGTTGATAGCCCATTGGCCATCAAATCAACACATGTATACAGCAAACACCCCGAATTATTGAATAATGAAGCTGCTGCATTTTTAAAACAGCATGGCGATTTGTTTGATTTTGAAGGCTTAAAATGGATTGATAACTTAGATAGGCACGAACAAGTTGCCAATTATACCGATTCATGCATCATCATATCTGCTGCAGGTATGGTTGAAGGTGGACGAATTCAAGAACACGTAAAAAACAACATTCAAAACCCATTCAGTACTATTTTAATTGCTGGCTTTTGTGCCGAAGGAACGCTTGGTCATCGTTTGTTATCTGGCCAAGGTGTAATTGGTATTAAGGGTAAAGATTATAAAGTATACAGTAAAATTGCACGCACAGATGTATTCAGTTCGCATCCAGATAAAGATGAAATTTTCCGCTACATTAAATTATGCAGCAACCCCAATTTAAAGCGTATATTTTTAGTACATGGCGATGAGCCTAACTTAATAGCCATGCAAGATATGCTAGCTCAAGAAGGCATAAATCATGTTGAAATACCCGATATGGGAGATGAATTTTTAATTGCATAACCATATGCTGAGTAGCGGACTAACAGCAGCATTCGCCACATTAATTTGTTGGACAGTTGGTACTTTTGCGTTTACCATAGCCAGTAAACGCGCTGATCCGGCTGCCGTTAATCGGGTAAGGTTATTTTTTGCAGCCTTGTTGCTAAGTGCGGTAGTTGTGCTGTTTTTTAAAGTTACCTTCATCGAATTATTTACCTTACCTACTTTTGCAGAATGGGTTTGGCTTGGCTTAAGCGGCATTATTGGTTTAACCCTTGGCGATTATTTTGCATTTACCGCATACAGCATTTTAGGCAGTAGCCGCACCAGTTTATTTAGCACCTTTGCCCCTGTTGCTGCCTTACTTTTAGGTATCATTATTTTAGGTGAAAGCATTAATGGCGTTGGTGTTTTAGGCATGATGATTAGCACAGGTGGTATTATTTGGTTTATACAATCAACCCAAAAAATCAACGATAAAAGCATTGACAAAAGCCAAGTAGTGAAAGGAATTACGTTTGCCATTTTGGGTGCCGTTGGTCAAGGCTTAGGATTAGTTTGTGCTAAAAAAGGATTGAATATTACCCACCAAACGGGTGCCGACTTAAGTGCAGTGCACGCCACTTGGATTCGCATGAGTATTGGTACCATAGCAGCATATAGCATCGCTGTTTTTAGGAAAAATATTTGGCTTGAGTTTAAAACCATGACAGCATCAAAAGCCATTATTACCCCCTTGTTAACGGGCACCTTGTTTGGCCCCGTAATGGGTGTTTCTTTTAGTTTATTTGCAGCCTCGTTAATTCCTGTGGGTATTGCTCAAACCATTTTTAGCTTATTGCCCATTACGGTTATGTTAGCCGCCATCATCAGCGGACGAGAACGCATTAACGGGCCTTCTATAATAGCGGCAGCCATTTGTATGGTTGGCGTATTTATTTTGGTGTGGCGCGATGAGCTGGTTAATTGGGTTCATGCATTTTAATAAACCAATACAATAAAGTAACCTACTTAGCTAAACATTACAAAGTAAAAGTATAAACTGTATGTACGTTTGGTTGGCTATTTAAATGTAAGCTGACTTAAGGACACTTGGTAACAGATGCATCGCTTATTTTCTACATCCCAAATTTCTAACTGCAACAACGGATCGGGCAAGGCCCAATTAATGGTTATTAGTCCGAAATGATTTTGCATAACAGCGCCACAAATCCTATTTTTATTTGGTGTAGCAAACTTCCAAGTAGATGATAATCCGCTGGCCGTTAGGTCGTATATAGGATACAATCCCGGATAATTAACCTTAGATAATTCGGCATAATGCACATCACCACTAATAAACAATACTCCGTTTGCTTTGGTCTTTTTAACCAATTCAAACATGCGTTTTTGCTCGTGAGGGAAATTGGCCCACGACTCGTAACCATTATACTCAATACCAAATTGCGAACTGCTTGCTATTATTCTTACATCAGCAGGTTTAGTTAATTCTTCTTCCAACCATTTCCATTGTGCCTTGCCTAAAAAGGTAGAATCGGCAGTTGTATGTGGTGTATAATAATGTTGATGCCTACCGTTTTTGCGCTGTTTTTTCTTCTTATTAAAACGTATTAAGTCGTCTCTAAACGTGCGGCAATCCAGTAATATTACTTGTATTGTTTTCCCTTCTTTTTGGTAATAATATGAGGTGTAAATGCCAGCTCTATTTCTTCGTTCCGATTCTTTGGGTTCATCAAAAAAATCGAGCATCACCTCTTTCGATTTTTCTTTTTCTGCAAAATGTCTCCCTGCATCATTCTCGCCATAATCATGATCGTCCCAGGTAGCAATAAGCGGCACATTGTTTTTTAGGTTTTTAAAAGTAGGTTTATTACCCATGCGTTTATAAATAGCGGCAAGGGTATCCATATTATGGGTATCGCCATAAACGTTATCGCCTAAAAACACAAATAAATCGGGCTTGTGGGCCACCACCACATTATAAATAGGCAACTCACTGGCTTGGTTTGCACACGATCCAAACGCAATTTTAGAAACCGTTTGTTGGGCAAATACCGCTAACCCTAAATTAAAAATAAAAATGGTTACCAATAAAAATCTATACATGCCGTGTGCCGCTCTTTATGTTTTAATTTTATGATGATTGATTAATCGAAAAGTACATTTTCATCAAAATCATAATCATTGTTATTGTATTTCTCGTTACGTGCCGATTCTTTTCCTATTTCTATTGCTTTAGAAAACTGCTCCTGTATGGTTTGTTGCTCATCAAAATCAGCTTTGCTTTTCCCATTTAAAAAATACACAAATTGGTATTGGGTGGTATCGGCAGTTTGCATACCTACGGTATATATTTTCCAATCATCACTTGTACTTAATTTGTATTTATAAAAATACATGTTGCCCGTAGTTGATTTAAAATATGTGGTTGTTTTAGCCAACAATACCAAAGAATCAAGCTTGGTATCGTCACTGTTTGGTTTAACTATGTTACGCGCATAGCAATAAACAAGGGCCTCTTGTTGGGTAAACTCCTTTGGCATTTTATCTAACTGCTTGTTGTTTTTAAGTGCAAAATAAAAACTTAAACGCGAATCCATGTTGCTACTTAGGTTATAAATAATGGTATCGTGCACAGGCTTTTTATTGGCCAACATAATGGCTACAGCATAACCTTTTACGTGGTAGTTTTTGGCTTTAAGTTGCTTGTTAAAATATGTCTTAACTTGTGCATCATCAAAATGTTTAATCAAAATGCGGTTATACATTTCTAAATCGTAGTTGCGGGAGTAGCTCTCTTTTTCGTCTTCAGTTAACTCTTGCTTTAATACTTTTTTGGCATCGTTAATTACACCATTTAGGTAGGGTTGATAAGCTAAAGCAGTTACCATACTGCTATCAATGGCCTCAGCCAACATGCGGTGAACGTAAATTTTATACTCTTCGTTTTCGCCCAACTTTAATACATCAGGTATAAATTGTTTTCTATTCCATAAGGTATCTCCCGTTTCAATATAATCAAACAAGCGGCTGTATAACGAGTTATCGCTAGCAAAAGGTGGTTCGGCAACTAACAAATCTTTACAAGCTTTATACGAGTTGTTGCTGTTAATAGATGCCAAGGCACGTAAAATTGCTACTTGGTAATCGTAATCGTCACCTGCATTTTTATACTCTTTGGTTAAGTACGAAATGGCTTTTTCATCTTTTCTAAAACCAATTTCATTTACCAACTCAATGCGCATGTCCTTTTTATACTTATCCTCTTTAAGCTTACCTAGGGTTTCGGCAATGGGCAAGTAGCTTTTTCCTTGAAACTGCGTACGGCCAACTAAATCGCGGGCTTGTGCATAGGTTGTACTGTCATCGCTTAACAAATCGCTTAATAACATGCCTGTTTTATCTACAAATGGCAGTACCATTTTTGATGTATCGGTTGATTGAAATGTTTCAAAAAACGTACGCACAAAATTATTTCCTCTGGTAATGGTATCGGTATGGGCCAATAAGGTATAAATGTACCTGCCTTTAATAATTACTTTCGAAAGCATCATGCGGCTTGTGTTGGTATCAGTAAACAATACATCAGCACACACCGCTCCATTTTTATTGTAGTAAGTTACTTGCTGTTTGTAATCATTACGCGGGTTCATTTCCTCTAACTCACTTTTCCAAAACTTAGCGGTGTCTTTGCTCATAAAATACTTGTGCAAACGCTGCCAGCGCAGTTCAACACGCTCACCAGTTTCCGCATCAAAGTAATTAATGTACTCACTTTGTCCGGTGTGGTTACTTTTTTCATCGCGTTTTTTAAACGAGAAATTGTAGCTGTTTACATCCGGTGGAATAGGAATTGGCGATACCACCGAAAATTTATGCACCGTATCTATTCGTGGTTTTCCGGGAGCCGAAACCACATCAACCAACTTAAAGGTGTTCAACACATCAACCGCTTTTTTCAATTGTTCATCGCTGGTGCACCATGCAGAAAACGCATACACATGGCTGCCCCTTAGCACATAAATGGCCGCCATTTTAGTATCTCTGTTTGGGTGCTTATAAGTACAAGATAAAATTGGATAACCACCTAAACTGCTGTATTTACGGGTGGTTAAGGTAAGTCCTGTTCCTTCTAGGTAACCTCGTTCAACCAAATTAATTTCTACGCTATCTTCTTCTAAGTAAGTGGTATTAATGGCTACTTGGTTTAGTAAAAAGTATTTAATTCCATCTGCATCAACCGCCTGAAAAATATGAGAGTTAGGGGTATAATTGGTTAAAGTTGAATTTTCGAAATTGGCTAACGGAGTTACCGGTAAGTTAATGGAAAACCCTTCTTTGTTGCTGCTAAACGAGGCAGTTGCCGCAGCTGGTTCATGAATAACAATGGTGCTAAAAAATGGTGCTGCATTCTTTTTTATGTAGGTTCCATTTCCACCTGCTTTAAACACAAACAACTCAAAAGGAGTAAACACAATGCAATAGCGTTGCAGGTTGCCACGTTTGGTTTTATTGGTAATATCATACGCCTTAAAACCGCTCACTGTGGTGGGCTTAAAGCTTTGTATATCTCCAGGAATAAACTCGTACAACAAACTATCAATGCTTTTTTTAAACTGCTCTTCGGTAAAATTAATAAACGGAGCAAAGGTTCTTATGCGGTTAACCGAATAAAACGAACCATTTATCATATCGGTTCTTAAGTACTGCTGACTAACACTGTTATCAGGCATTACCAACAACTTACCAGGTACATCAACACTAAAACGGCCATCGGCCGAAGTAAATTTTTGATAAGTTATAGGCACTTCAATTTTATCTAACTTACCACGTAAAGCCGCATTGCGCAATCCTAAATTTACAGCACGCACCTGGTAACCCATTTGGGTAAGTAAACTAATCACCCCCTTTTCGCCTGGCAAATGCGCAGCACCAATACCGGTAAACAAGGTACCCAAACGCATCAACGAATCCATGCGTTGCACCATGTTTTTATTACGCACATAAAGCATGCGCTCAAAATAAGTTTCGCTGTAGCCTTGCTTTTGCATTAACGAGTCCAACTTATTCAAATCGGCTTGGCGGTAGTAATCTTCCAACAAACGATCAAAATCTTTGTTGTACTTCCGTTCTTTACCCTCAGGGTACATATCGGTGTATGATTGCATCACCAACTTTAAACTCTCATCCAAATCTTCAACCGATACCACCATTTTTTTTAACCTACTGGCCGTCTGAAAAATATATAAATCAAGGTACGTATCCTCCTCAAAATCTTGTTTACTTCCCGTGTGCCTAAACATCAATTGGTTTAACACATCTGGGTCTCGAGACAAAGCCTCTTGAATATACCCTTTGGCATAAAATTCTTTAAACCACGTAAAATCATTTATGGTAATGGGGTTATCGTTACCCCTAGCCTCACTGCTTTGGTTGCGCATGGTGTAGCTCATAAACTCAGTGCTTAAAAACTCCTCCAGCCAATTTTCTGGCGAACTTTCTAACGCTACCCTATCGCAATTTTTAATGGCCGTAAAAAACGAATCGCTTAAGTTAAATGCCAATTTACTGCTTACATGCATGGTGCCATATAAATAAGAAGGCTTGGTTAAACCCTTGCCCCTAATTTCCCACAACAAACCTTTTTGTAGGGGTTGGGCAAAAGCAGTTAAAGTAAAAAATAATCCTAATAAAAAGGTGCTTAAAAGTAGATAGATCCGTTTGGTCATTTGGGTAAGATTGGTAACGCGCAAATTATATAAAATGTAAATAATTAACAGCACTTTTTGCAACATACATGTAAATAAAATACCTTTTAGCCCATATGTTGGGGCTTTCCCCTGCACTTCGCTAAAGCTGCGTTTGGGGCCAGGCTTTACGCTGCAAGTCCTTGCTCGTACCTCGCTTCGGGGCTTTACGCTGCAATCCTTAAGCCGGGTTTACCTTAAATAAATTAGTTAACCTACCCTTAAAAATTACCCTTGCTATTAAAAAATTTATTGCTTTAATTAGCCATGTATTAAATCAAACAATTAACCCCATATGACCAAACGGATCCACCTACTTTTAATCACACTTTTTACCATTATTGGTGGGACAACTTTTTCTAAAACAATTGACAGTTTAACCATTTATCCAAACCCATTTATTACCTCAACCACCATACATTTTGATTTGGTAAAATCAGACACCATTACACTTCAAGTTTTTAACTCATTAGGACAAACAATGAGGACGTTTTATCAATCTACCGTTTTGCCAATGGGTTCTTACCACATGAACTTGAATGGCGATAGCTTAGTTGAAGGTATTTACTATGTTAAGCTGGATATTGGCGCTACAAATTCTATAGTTAAAAAAGCGCTTAAAGTTCGTACAACTTCAGTCGTTGAAAACAATAAATTAGATCATAAATTAATCATATTCCCAAACCCGACAAATGACCACATCACTATTCCTATAAAAGGCAATAAGACCATTATCGTAGCAGACTTACATGGTAAAATGGTGAAATCATTCACCACAGACCAACAAGTCATTTCTATTTTAGATATTGCAGCAGGGCAATATTTGATTACAATTTTGAACAACGAAAACGAGTTACTAACTAGTCAAAAAATAATAAAGGTTGAATAGCATGGTTTTATTTAATGGCACTTTTTAGAAAGAAGCGGTTTTTTGTTTAGTACAAGTTTTGTGATGAACACCAATTTTGCACTAAAAACACCACTCATAATTAAGCGGTAAAACGACATACCACCAAAGGTAAAACCAGTTTAAGATTATGTTGGTTTACCAACTGATATTGAACAATTGCATGTAGAATTAAGCATTAAATTACACCCTTTAAGGTATAATTTAGCCCAAAAGCCGGTTTTTATACCCTTTAAGGTATAATATGCTTTGTCAAATCTTATTTTATACCCTATATGGTATAAAATAAGATAATTTGCCTATATTTGTACCCGAAAAGGTATAATAATGAAACTAAGTTTATTTGTAAAAGAAAAAAGAAATGCGGCAAAACTAACACAGCCTGAGCTCGCAGAAAAAGCAGGTGTTGGTCTTCGTTTCCTGCGCGAAATGGAGCAAGGAAAAGAATCGCTACGTATAGATAAAGTAAACCAAGTACTTAAATTATTTGGTTACGAAGTTGGTGCTGTTAAATCTGAAAAGAAATTTTAAACAGAAGCAGCGAATAAAAATGAGAAAAGCAGAAATAAAAATAAATGAAATCACGGCTGGCATTTTAATTCAAAATGAAGATGGCTATCAATTTATATATGATGAGTCTTATTTAAATAGCGAAAAGCCAATGCCTGTGAGTTTAACATTGCCATTACAAACCAACCCATTTCATTCAACTATTTTGTTCCCCTTCTTTGATGGACTAATTCCTGAAGGATGGTTGTTGGACATTGCCGAAAATAACTGGAAACTAAATCCAAGAGACCGCATGGGTTTACTGCTTGCTTGCTGCAAAGACTGTATAGGAGCCATTAGTGTTTACCCAATAAAAGAAAATGAAGAATGAGTAAACGTTGTCTTTATTGTTATCAACTTTTGGTTGAAAATGAAACAGATTTTCATTCAAGCTGCAGTAAAAATATTTTTGGTGTAACCATCCCTCCTATTTTACCTTACTCGGAAAACAACATGAAGGAGTTGGCAGCTCAGGTGATTCAAACACAAACTGCTGTTACGGGAGTTCAACCAAAATTATCTTTGCATTTGGCATCGGCAAAGCAACCCAAATTGGCCAAAAAATTTACCATTGTAGGAATGCGGGGTGGATATATTTTAAAGCCCGCTTCACCGCATTATCCTGAACTGCCCGAAGTGGAAGACCTAACCATGCACTTTGCAAAAATTGCAAAAATTAAGGTTGTTCCCCATAGCCTAATCAGATTAACTTCAGGCAACCTTGCATACATAACCAAACGTATTGATAGAAAAGAAAAGGAAAAACTGCACATGGAAGATATGTGCCAGCTTACCGAACGATTAACAGAAGATAAATACCGCGGATCGCACGAACAAGTAGCAAAGGCCATATTGAAATATGCTGCTAACCCAGGATTGGATTTGGTTAATTTCTTTGAATTGGTTTTGTTTTCATTTCTTACAGGCAATGCAGATATGCACCTCAAAAATTTTTCATTGATACATCAACCAGATATTGGTCCTATATTCTCGCCTGCATACGATTTAGTAGCTACTGCGCTGGTTAATCCAAATGATGATGAAGACCTTGCACTAACATTGAATGGCAGAAAGAAAAAAATAAATCGAAATGATTTTATATCGGCATTCACAACACTTGGGCTTGATGAAAAGCAGCAAGAAAATATTTTTAAGAAAATGGCAAAAGCTAAAAATAGTTGGTTCGAGTTTATTGATATCAGTTTCTTAAGCACCGACTCGAAAGCTGCATTTAAAAACCTAATACAACATCGTTTTGATAGGCTGAATTAGCAAACAACAACCAATAAAATATGCTATTGCGATTTTGAACAACGAAAACAAAATACTTACGACACAAAAGATGATAAAGCGTGAATAGAAATGTATTATTTAATTGCACTTTATTGAAATTAGCGGTTTATTGTTTAAAGCATTTTTTTTTGCAGAACACCAATTTTGCACTAAAAACACCACTCTTAATTAAGCGACAAAAGTTAAAGAACAACACCAAACCAAAACGAGTAACAACCTCATAAATGGACAAGCTTAAATTAAAAATAACTAACATAGACGCGTACCATAAATCGTGTCCTGACCACCTTAAAAATACCCTTGAACAACTGAGGCATACCATAAAGCAAGCTGCACCAATGGCAACTGAAACCATAAGCTACGGCATGCCTGCGTTTAAACAAAACAAGGTGTTGGTTTATTATGCCGCATACAAACAACACATCGGCTTCTACCCTACACCCAAACCCATTGTTCATTTTAAAGAAGAACTTAAAAAGTACAACACCTCAAAAGGAGCGATTCAGTTTCCCATTGATAAACCTTTACCGCTTACCTTAATAAAAAAAATAGTAAAGTTTAGGGTTGAAGAAGACAAGGATACAAGCAAGCCTAAACCAGTTAAACAGGCAAAAGCAAAAAAAATCAGCCAAGATATTTTGCATTACAATAGCCAACAAAACACAACAGACAAATTGATTTGCGACTTGTTGTTAAAGGAAATTTGCAAAGGCTTGCCCAAAGCAGAAAATAAAGTGTGGCATGGCCATCCAGTATGGTTTATAGACGGCAACCCCATAGTGGGATACAGCAAGCAAAAGCGTGGCATGAGGTTAATGTTTTGGAGCGGAGCAAGTTTTGATGAAACAGATTTAGACATTAAGAGTGGAAAGTTTAAAGATGCATCGGTATTTTATGATGTTTTAAGCGACATTAACACCAAAGACCTTAAGCGTTGGCTAAAAAAATCAACAGAAATTGAATGGGACTACAAAAACATAGTAAAACGAAAAGGCGTTTTAGTGCGGTTGAAATAAACAATTACATCCACGAATAACTCAATCATGTCGGGTGTATTCACTGATACTTGTTTTTGGATATAGATTATTAATAAATAAGGGCATGCAAAACGGCAACAGCGTTAATATATTAAGCTACATAATTTTTTTGTGGTTTAATTGTGTTCTTTTAAAAGTATTATAAACCATGCATTTCAATTGGAGTTAAAATGTTACATTTGTTATTATGAATTTATTAGCTACTCACATAGATCAAATAAAAGCCATCTGCGCCTCGAACAAGGTTCGGTCGCTATTTGCATTTGGGTCGGTAACCAATGATAAATTTAAAGTTGATAGTGATGTAGACATGTTGGTTGATATTGCTGAAACAGATCCACTTGCCTACTCAGAAAGTTATTTTAACTTGAAAGAGCAACTTGAGGCCTTATTTAATAGACAGGTTGACCTTCTGGAACAAAAAGCAATCAGAAATCCTTTCTTAAAAAAAGAAATAGATCAAACCAAAATTCTCGTCTATGGAATTTGAAATCGCTTCTTCTCTTGCTGACATTAAGTTGGCTATAAACGAAATCAATGAATTTCTTCCAGATAAAAAAAACTTCCTCGCGTTTCAAAAAGACACCAAAACCAAACGTGCAATTGAACGAAACATTGAGATAATAGGAGAAGCCGTTCATCGCATACTAAAAATTGACCCAAACTATCCAATAGCAAACGCAAGAAAAATTGTTGATACCCGAAATAGAATTAGTCACGGTTACGACAGTGTTTCGGAAGATATTATTTGGGCAATTGTTATCAGAGAAATTCCAAATTTGGATATAGAAATAAATATGCTGTTAAACAATATTAAATGATGTCCATTTGGGAACATTAAAATTAGCGAATACCAAACAAACTGGTGCCCTAGTAATTAGTAATTCTCTTTTATTCCAAAGTATTGTTTAGGCTATATGTAAAATATTATTCCATAACAAGTAATAGGTGATACATCGATATCATTAAAATATGTTATTTAAAGGAGGTTTTTTATAACGCTTTGCTTAATTAAGTATTCCCTTGGCAGCCAAAGTAATTTTAATCATTATTTTAAATTAACCTGGTATTGCGCATTTTCAGCGCCCTCCTCCCCAATCCAAACACTTTCAACTCCTTGCAAACTGTGCAAAAATGGTGGGTAACTAGCCAATTGCAGCAATTACCTTGTACCAAAATTATTTTCAAATAAATTATGCTAACACGTGTAATTATACTTAATAGTAAGGTATATGGTAAAGCCGAAATTAGGCTTGACGATTGCGATAGTTTGCAATTGGTAGGCCCCAATAATATTGGTAAAAGTACCCTTATTTATGCCCTTAACTTTTTGTTTATTATTGATGGACAAAAAATGAGTTTTAGTGGTAACCGTAAGGGCGATAAAGAAACCATTCACCATTATTTCCCTAATCACAACCAAAGTTTTATTGTTTTTGAGGTTTTCAAAAAATCATACTACAGCATTATTGTTAAACGCGATAGCGACAGTAACTTAGAGTACTATAAGTTTGATAGCGAATACAAAGAGGAATTTTTTGTTGATACCGACAAACGCTTGTTAAAGTTTGAAGAGGTAAAAGAAAAAATTGCAGCCAGTGGTTTAGCGCTTGAACAATTTAAAGACAAACGTGAGGTGTTTCAGTTTGTTTACCAACGTGGTAAACGTAACAATGGTGTAGTTTGGCTTGATGACAGCGTGCGTAGCGAAGGGATAAGCAATAACTTTTCGCGTATTTACCGTTACTTAATTAACACCAAATTAATTACCAATAAAAACCTAAAAGAGGCGCTTATTGTAGCCGATAACCGCGAGAACGAAACCTTAAACTTTTCGCAAAAAAATAAAAAAGACATCAACGACTTAAAACGGGTGAACAACGAAATTCGTAACCTTAAATCGGTAAAGAATGAGTTTGACGAATTCCGCGAATTGGTTAGTCAGTATAACGCCAAAGCCCGCATTATTGGTGAGTTGTTTTATGGTTTTGAGAACAACTACAAACACACCATGCCCGAGTTGCAAGTTCAATTGCACGAAAAAGACAAGGCCATTGGCAGGTTAAATACAGAAATGAACGAGGAGTTGATTCCTGCTAAAGCCGATTTAGACCGTAAAATTGGTGGAAAAGAAGCAGAGATTAACTCGCGCACGCAACTGCTTCACGAAAAAGAAAACGAGATTAAAGAGATTGATGCTTACGAGCCCATTAATATTTTAATCGAGCAGTTGGCCAACTTCGATCAACAGCGTAAGAATATTGAAAGCCGCATTACCATGGCCGAATTGCAGCGCTTAAACAGCCAGCAAATTGAAAATAAAATTGTGCGCATCAACGATCAAATTTCGCGCGTTGAAATGCAGGTTAAAAATTACAGTAACCTTCTTATCAATAAAATTTCGGGCTCGGTTGAAAACCGTAAATTGTTAAACTCCATTTTAAGTGAGCAAGTAAGCAGTTTACCGGGCGACCAAGTGATGAAACAAATACACAAGATAAGTCAAACGCTTAGTGTATTTGATGGTCAGATTGATATTTCAAAAAACATTGTAATTAAAGACTTTAAGAATATTGATGAATTAAAAGAAGAATTAGCTGCACTTAAGGAAGATAAAATACAGCAAGAAAGTTTATTAAAAGTTGTTCAGGATTTAGAAGCATCAAACAACGAGTTACAAAGAATTGGTGCCGAAATTGAAACCATCAAAAATAAAATTGGGCGCATTAAAGCTAAACCTACCTTGGTTAAGGCCTTAGAGCGCCTTAAAGGCGATTTGAATGATTTGATGGTGGAAAAGGAGAAATATGAAAGCGAACAAAAACAAATTACTAAAACCATTGCACGTAAAAGTAATGAGTTGCGCGATTTGTTAGATGAAAAACAAAAACGCCAAGAACGCATCAATAAGCTGATAGAAATGAAGCATGAAATTGATGAGTTAGGCTTGGTTGGTGATGAGTTTGAAACCAACGAAAGCTTGGATCAGCTTTACAATAAAATTAAATTAAACTGGCAAGATCGCATCACCATCAAATCAAACAAAGACCATTTATTTGAAAAATTGCGTGATAAATTACAAAGCACCTTTGCTGATGAAAATGATTTTATTAAATACGTTGAAGAAGAAGTTGCTTTAATTGAAGATAAAGAACGCAGCGTGCAGTCTTTACTTGAAAGTATTTCAACCCAATTTGCAAACCCAGCATACACGTTACTTAAGCGTTACGAAGAATTTAAGGAGTTTTTATACAATAAGTTTAACACCAAACTATCGCAAACCCGTATATCTGATATTGAATCGTTAACCATAGAGTTAATTGACAACAAGCGATTGGTTGAAGAGGTTCGCAAGATTAGCCAAATTCAACAAATTAGCGGACAGCTGATGTTTGAATTTGATAACAGTGAAAACTTAAAAGTGTTGGATCATTATTTAGAAAGCGGACAAAAAATTGAGTTTGATGATTTGTTTGATATTACCTTACACTTAAGCCGTAAAGGAAGCACCAAACAAGTAGATTTAAGTCAGCAAATTGAAAGTGATGGTACCGATAAAATGATTCGTTTGGTGATTGTAATGAACATCATTAACCGATTAGCTGTAGCCGATCATGAAAACCGTATCGCCTTGTTTATTGATGAGGTAGCTACTATTGATAAGCAAAACCGTCCGGAGTTGGTGCGCTTCTGTAAAGAGCATTACTTTATCCCAATTTTTGCTGCCCCTGATGCAGTTCCTGGCTTTGGTAAATACTATTTCATTTTCCGCAATTCGGGTAAAATCAACATCAACGAAAAAACCAATGCGGCCTATGGCGAGGTGGTTGATAAAAGTTTAAAATTAGAAGTGTAACTGTTATCTAAATTATAAGTATGAGAACAGAACCACGGACCATATTAAATTTCCTCTCCAATTACTTTGATATCATCAAGGAATTGTTTGACTTGCAATCGAAAGACGGCTTGGTTAGACGAGAGGATTTGAATGCGATTTTAGCCGAGCACGACAGCGATATTTTAAATAAGCTGATTGAGTATAAATTCTTTAAAAAGATTGCAGACGACTTTGAAATACGACCTATGTATTTTAAGTTTTTGGAATTTATTTTAAGTGAGTTTAAACCATTATTACCCGAAACCATTGAAAAATATGAACACTCGGTAACATCGTTGTTCAAAAAAATTAAAGAGGGCATTAACAAAGACCGCAACATTTTATTACAACGCATCAGCGATTTAAATAACGAGGTACGCGATTTTACTGAAGCTGTTGAAAAAAATACGCTTCGTTTAATTGCCGAAACCAAAGAGTTAAAATCAAACGTTGATAAAATAGATTACCGCGAAAAAGTACGCAAAGCAAGTTTTTGGATTGATTATTACATCACCCCGTTAAATACTATTTTAGATGTAAGTAATGCCAACTCCATTACCAATAGGTTGCTTGATATTTCGCAATACATAAACATACGCAGGTTAAATTTTGATGACGAAATGGCCCGTCAGCAATTTGAAAAATTGTATGTTTTTTTGGTGCAAACCAATGATGATTTACTTCGTCAATCAAAAATACTAACCAACGAATTATTGCCATTGATTGAGCGCATCAGAAGCGAATCGATGATATTAACAGGCTGGATTGAATTTTTGAAAAACCCGAACAAATCAGAAACACCATTTGTGCAAAAATCTATCAGGGCTTACCCTTATAACAACGCCATGTACTTTAACTCGTTAGAGTATGTTCAACAATACATGCAAAACGATGATGTGTATTTGGAAGATCCTAACTTAAGTGCCAGCGATAAATGGATTTTTAACAAAGAATTTTATCGGGAGCAATTAATGAAAGAATTACCTATGCCTAACTTCTTTGAGTGGGCGGGTGTTACTTTAAGAAGCGAATACAAGGATATTGAAACCGAGAAATTTTTCTCCCTCTCTACCCTATTATTTGAAGATGACATTGAATTAGAGTTCGATCCAACTGCCGATAGGCAAGTGATTAGAACTTCAGATATGAATTTACGCGTACCAAAAATTAAAATTAAACGACATGGACTTTCCTAGATATCATAAAGAAATTGTAGGCGATTTATTGGATGGCAAGTTTGTTTTAGCCACAGATGCCAAGTTTATTGAACTAAAGAACAATGCCGATTTTTATGGCAAGTTTTTTAAAGAAACATTTGATTTCTACCTCGACATTAAATCGGATTATGCCTATTTAATTAGCGAAGAAACCATGGAAATGTTAAGTCGTGATATTTGTATTTTTATTGGTTTGCTTTGTTATGAGTTGGATAAAGAAGGTAAAAATTTCTTAGATGAAATTCAATATGCCGAGTTTGATGCAGAGATGGTAGACAACTTATTAGACAACTCATCGTATACTGATTTGATTTTAAACAACAACCAGCTTAAAAACAGCGAAGCACGAAAGCAGTTTTTAGGTACGCTAAACCGCAGAAATATTATTGACCGCAACAGCGATAAAAAGTTCACGTTCACTCCTGCATACAAAGTGTTTATGGATTTTGCCAAAAACTTTGCTAAAGGCAAGTTGGCTGCAACAGGAACTGAAGACGATAACGAATAATCGCTGTTTCAATTAAAAATTATAAAACGTGCGGTACACGTCAATGGCATTAGTGCCAGTAATATTTCTTTATTTTCGCAATTAGATAAAATAAGCAACACATGGCATCAGGATTTTTTGCGATTTTAGATGATATCGCAACTTTAATGGATGATGTGGCTGTTACAGCTAAAGTAGCCACTCAAAAAACTGCGGGAATTTTAGGCGATGACCTTGCCGTAAATGCAGAAAAATCAACAGGCTTTGTTTCATCAAGAGAAATACCCGTTCTATGGGCAATTACCAAAGGCTCATTTATTAATAAACTTATTATAGTTCCGATTGCCTTATTGCTGCAACTGTTTTTACCAGTTGCCATTAAAATAGTATTGGTACTTGGCGGGTTTTATTTGGCCTATGAGGGAGTAGAGAAAATGATTGAATATTTCTTTCATAAAAAACACCAAGCCAATGAAACTACCGAAATAACGCAAGAAGATGCTGCACTAGAAAAAGTAAAAATTAAATCAGCCATAACCACCGATTTTATTCTTTCTGTTGAAATAGTGATTATAGCCTTAAGTACAGTTCTGGATAGGCCTTTATCGATACAAATACTCACGGTATCTGTTGTATCTGTTATAGCAACTGTTGGTGTGTATGGTATTGTTGCATTAATTGTGCGCATGGATGACTTGGGTTTTCGTTTCATAAGAAAATCTGGTGAGCAAGGATTTTTAAATACTCTTGGTGTATTGTTGGTTAAAACGTTACCCATTGTTATTAAAACTTTTGCCGTAGTTGGTACCATTGCTTTAATATTGGTTTCGGGTGGCATATTTGTACATAATATTGAGTACTTACATCACTTTTTACCAGCGTGGCCTGCACTATTAAAAGAAACTACTTTTGGCATTATAGGAGGTTTGTTAATGGTTGCTTTGATAACCACAGTTAAAAAAGTAATTGGTTTGTTTAAATAATGCTCATCTAATTGGATAGCATCCAAATTACACCCAACTCATTCATAATCCAACTTGTTTACTTCAAGCAAACCTTGGAGCTCCTATTGGTAAAATCTTAACCACAAAGTTCATCATGATAAAACAAGTTTTCTAAACATCAAAATTTCATATTGGCTAATGAAGCAGTGTAATTGAAGTATTCGTTGTGGTTAGAAACCAATCAATATTTTATAGCAACAAAAAAGCGAGGCTTCTTTTCAGAAGCCTCGCTTTATATTTTAATTAAGGTTGGTATTATTCAGTAATTAACAACTTACCTGTAAATACCTTACCGTTGCTTTGTGTTTTTAAAACGTACACACCAATTGGCAATCCTTTGGCGTTAATGGTAACGGTTTCGGTACCAGCTAACGTTTGGTTGAACACTTGTTTACCAGTAATGTCATACAACTCCACATTAATGGTAGTTGCGCCTTTAGGCATCAATATTTCAAATTCGCCTTGGTTAGGGTTTGGCCAAAAACTCATGCCACTTTCTTTGTTTAATGAATTTAAGCCAGTTGAAATAGTTGGTGGCAAATCAAATGCCTCTGTTCCATCTGTACGTGAAGTAGAAACTCCTTGATTAGCCGAATAGCCTAAACCTCTGCGTGCAAAAGTGCTCCAAATTAAAGCACTATCAGCACCATTGTTATTCATTTTATCCGCAGCTAAAATAGCATCACGTGCATCAATAAATCCAGGGTTACATGGCTGTAATTTTAATCCATCTATTACCAATTGTAAAGCGCGGTTATTGCCCCCTTTACCAGTATACAAGTTACTGTCGTAGCCATATTTATCAATTAAATTCCAATACATATCATACAACATGCTGCACCATACAGAACCTACACCATGAGGAACTGCTGCTGTTTTAACCGAGTTGTAAGTAAATGGATTGGTGGTCATGTTGCGGCTGTAACGGTAAGTACGAATACCTAAACCAGATATTGGTTGGTAGCTTAACCATGTTCCAACACCACGAGCACGCTCTACAGAATCCATAGCTCCATGTGTTAGTACTAGGCCAAAAAAGTCGCTCCAACCCTCGCCTGCTTGCTCTTGATTGGTTAAACAATTTGAATTTGCAGGTCCACCAGTTAAACGGGTAGAAATACCATGACCAAATTCGTGAGCAATTACAGCATTATCAAGATCACTATCATACACACCTGAAAAATCCAAATTTGTATTTAACGATACAAACACGCTATCAACCAACATTCGTGCTTTTAATGCATCACCAACTGCTTTACTAATCATAACAGATGGTATCGTGATATCGGATGTTCCTGTTCCTGTCATTTGAAAAGGAGCTTGTGTGCTTGAATTAGCTACAATAACCATAATTGCACCAGCATTTTGTGCATTTCTAACTTTAATTGCATAGTTGCAAGAGCCTCTGTCTATTAATACTACTTTACCTGTATAATCACCCACAAAGGCATTACAACCCAAGGTATTGGTGGTACTATCATTTACTAAAATCAATCGCTTGTTTTCTATATTGAAGGTTTTTAAACCAAAAGCAGAAATAACAGCTGCAGTTGAATCGGTTTTTGTATTATCCTTCATTTTTAGCGAGGGTGAAATAGCTACTCCTGCACGCGGCCACAAATACATTTGCATTCTTGGTTTTTGACCATCTGGAGGTGTAGAAAAATTTGCATTTCCTGTTCCACTACCATCTTGCGCATCAGCATTAACAGCATCATTTCCTATACCACCTCTACCATAGTTGTTAAACTGAAAATTACCCGACTCTTCATCAAATCCATAATGATACATAACATCATGCATAAAGTTATTCCATACAAATAAGTTGGTAATAGCAGCATTTAAATTGTTACTATTTAAGCCTAGCATATTATAAGGATAATCGAAGTTTAAATTAGCACCACCATCCGGGCTGTAACCTGCAATATTATTATTATCTCTATCTTCGGAAGCATACACATTGTTACCTGCCGTAATCGTATAATCAGCACCTGAAACCGCATCCGTATCGTGCCAACCAAATGGCGAAGCCAATGAATCACTTGGGTTTACCAATATTTTACGGCTGCCATGATTCGGGCTTTCAACACCTAAAGGCAATGCATGATATGTTGCTCCATCGCTACGTTTTTTCAACGTACTTGGTGTGGTTTGTTTTTTATTTGTTTGTGTTGAAACAAAGGTTGCCGAATGATGATGTTGTTGGTTATTACAACTTACACTCCAGTTGTTTTTATCAATTACTTCACCATTACCAGCATCAACCCTTACGTTCCACCAATTGTTGGTTTTAGCATCTAGCCAATTGGTGTTGTAGGTTAATTTTAAAACACCTGCTTCGGTTAGGTAATAATACAATTGTACATGAATAGGTTCTGTAGAAACCGCTTCATCTTTTAAAGATAGTTTATAATCAACCAAAGGAAATGAAGTTTTAGCTAACACCGCAGGGGCTTGTAATGCCAAATGATTTGCTGTTGAATACACTGCAGTATTTGGTGTTACAACTACTTTAAGTGCTTGCGCTTTAACTGCAATATTTTTAACAAAGTTTTGGTTAAAAGTAACCGTTTGGTTGTTTTTTAAATGAATACTACCAACACCATTAAAAACCTCAACACCTTGGTATTTTTGGCGGAAATAAACATGTGTAACGCCATTGTGTTTGGTGGTGTATTGATTGGTAATAATAACATCCTCAACGTCTGTAGGAGCAAGGCCATGCATCAGCAAAGCACTTTTTATTTTAGTTTGAGTAGATTCTTGTGCCTCAACACCCAGTGTTAAAAAGGCACCTAATAGTAGTGTGTATAGTTTGTTTTTCATTGTGTTAAATCAAAGTTATTGAAATATTATCACCAAACAAACTTTTGACTACTTTTATAATAATATGACAAAAGCCCCGATACACATTGGTATCGGGGCTTAAATAATTTATACCATTTAAAGTAAATTTTGTTTAATTTTAGCTTAAACCTAAAGTACAATTTAAATTAACGGTGCACTTACTACTGTAAATGTAATAAATTTTTAAACTAAAAATAAATTACAATTGGTATTATAAAAACCCTAATTGAAGTTTGGCACTTTCACTCATTAAATCTTGACTCCAAGCAGGATCGAAAGTAATTTTCACTTCCACATTATTTACTCCTTCAATGGTAAGGAGCTTCTCTTTTATTTCAGCAGGCATACTTTGTGCAGCCGGACAAAAAGGTGATGTTAACGACATGATAATTTCTATATCTAAATCATTGTTTACGTTTACTTCATATATTAAACCCAACTCGTAAATGTTTACGGGTATTTCAGGATCGTACACAGTTTGTATAACCTGAATAGCTTCGTTTTGAACATCAACAAAGTTTTTGGCTGGTTTAGTCGTTTCTTCCATAACTATTTATAAGCTCTCGCTTTTTATTTAATCTATTTTTAGTCCTAAGTTAAAACAGCACTAAGCACCTTTAGTTTTATAGGCCAGTGCGTATAATTTCATTTGCTTGATCATATTAGCAAAACCATTACTGCGTTGGCTTCCAATCATGCTGCTCATGCCAATTTTATCAATAAAAAACAACTCACTGTTTAAAATCTCTTCAGGTGTTTTTGCATTCCAAATACTCCATAACAAATACACCAAGCCTTTTGTTATTTCGGTATTGCTATCGGCTTCAAAATGTACTTTGCCATCAATAAACGTAGGAAAAACCCATACTTTACTTTGGCAACCTTTAACTATATAGGTTTCAGTTTTATGTTCATCGGGCATGGCAGGTAATTTTTTACCTAAATCCATTAAGTAAAATAAAGTGCTTTCCATATCGCCTTCAAACAGCGAAAAATTATCTATAATTTCGTTTTGTATATCGGTTGTTGTCAAGGTAATTATCTGTTTGAAAATTTAACAATTGAACCCAGCGCCTGAAGCAAAACATCTACTTCTGCAGTGGTATTATAAAGCGCAAATGATGCACGAACAGTACCTTCTAGGTTAAAACGTTGCATTAAAGGTTGTGTGCAATGGTGCCCAGTTCTTACTGCAATTCCTTTGGCATCCAACATCATACCAACATCAAAATGATGCATGTTGTTAATGGTAAACGATTGCACCGATACCTTATTATTAGCCTGTCCAACCAAGGTTATTGCATGATTATTTAATAGGTTAATTTGAGTTACACCATCAACAAAATGCTTTAACAAATGGTCTTCGTGTTTGGCTATATTTTCTTTACCTAACTCATTCACAAAATCTAATGCATATTTAAAAGCAATTACACCACCAATATTTGGTGTACCAGCCTCAAACTTATAAGGAATTTCGTTATAGGTTGTTTTCTCGAATGTTACTTCTTTTATCATTTCGCCACCACCTTGGTATGGAGGCATGGCTTCTAGCAACTCACGTTTACCATACAATACTCCTACTCCAGTTGGGCCGTATAGTTTATGAGATGAAATGGTTAAAAAATCGCAACCTAAAGCCTGCACGTCAACTTGCAAATGCGAGCATGCTTGTGCACCATCTAACAATACTATGGCTCCCACTGCGTGGGCTTTTTGTATAATTTCTTTAACGGGGTTAATGGTTCCAAGCGCGTTACTTACCCATACACAAGCCACCATTTTGGTTTTAGATGTTAGCAGTTTATCAAACTCCTCCATCAACAAGTCACCCGAATTACTTATTGGTATAACCTTTAATATGGCTCCTTTTTCTTCGCAAATCATTTGCCATGGGACAATGTTACTGTGGTGTTCCATGGTGGTAACCAAAACCTCATCACCTGCTTTTAAATTGGCTTTACCCCAAGTTTGTGCTACCAAATTTATGCTTTCAGTTACACCTTTAGTAAAAATACACTCGGCTTCTTCTTTAGCATTTATAAATTGTTGTATGGTTTTACGTGTTGCTTCAAAGTACTCTGTTGATCGAGCTGCTAAGGTATGCGCTGCTCTGTGAATATTGGCATTATCTAACTCATAATAACGTTGCAATGCATCAATAACCAATTTGGGCTTTTGCGTGGTTGCGGCATTATCAAAATACACCAAAGGTTTTCCATTAACTTCTTGATGAAGTATAGGAAACTGTAAGCGTATGTTATTGATATTGTTTAGCATTGACTATTATATTAACACAGATTTTATTTTTTGGGGGCACATTTCATTAATGATCTAAATATTTTCAGCGAAGTTTTATGCAGTGAGAATTTTTATCAAATCCTAAAAATCTTTTTTATCCAACTCTCTTTACATTCTAACTTACACTCTCCTATAATTTCCCGTCAATTTTTTGCTCCAGCAATTCCACCAACTCTGGTATTTTAATTTTCTCAGCAATATCAACTGCATAGGCGGTTAACAATAATTTACGTGCCACATCTTCAGGTATACCTCTGCTTCGTAAATAAAACATAGATTCCTCATCTAGTTCACCAACAGTAGCACCGTGTGTACATTTTACATCATCAGCAAAAATTTCTAATTGCGGTTTTGTATTAACAGTGGCATCATCGCTTAATAAAATATTTTGGTTGCGTTGGTATGCATTAGTTTTTTGAGCATCTAAATGAACCATTATTTTACCATTAAACACAGCTGTTGAATGGCCTTTTAAAATACCTTTATATTTTTCGTCACTAAAGCAATTTGGTTTGGCATGATCAACTCGGGTATGGTTATCTACAAGATCATTATTATCGGTAACATATAGTCCATAAAGCAAGCTATTGCAGTTTTCACCATTCATGTAAAAATGAAGGTTGTTACGAACTAAAGTTCCATCAAGTGTAAGCGTTACATGGTTAATATTGGTATCAGCTTCCTGAAAAAATTGTGTGAAGTTATTTTGATAACATGCACCTGCTTGTTGTTGAATTTTATAATGCTCAACGTGTGCTTGCTTGCCAGCATAGGTTTCTGTTACAACATTGGTTAACGAAGCATTTGTGCCTGTTGCGTAATATGTTTCTACAATAGTTAACGTACTTTGCTCTTCCACCACAATTAAGTTACGTGGTTGGGCCAATACATTTAAATCAGAAGCATCACTGATGTTAAAAATAACAACAGGATGCACTACGGTTTTACCTTTAGGTACAAAAACAAAAGCGCCATCACTTAACAAAGCCGTGTTTAAAGCATTCATTGCCTGACCTTCTACCATGGCATACTTGCCAAAATGTTGGTTAAAAATGTCTTGATGTTTTTTGCGCGCATTAGCTAAACTTGAAATAACAATGCTGTTATCTTTCTCAATAATTTTTGATAGTTCATTTACAAGTGAGCCGTTAACAAACACCAAAAAGTTGGCTGTAAGTTTTGATTCTATAGAAGCGTTAAACAATTCATTAACTAAACTTTTTATCTCGCAGGTTGACTGAAATGTTTTGTCAGTTATAGATTTCAAATTGGTATACTTCCACTCCTCGTGCTTGGTGGTAGGGAAACCCAACTTTTCAAACTCTGCAAAAGCAGCTTCGCGTAAGGCTAAAAAATTACCTGGCTCAGCTTGGTCTTTGTATTGTATGAAATCTTTTTTTATGGTTTCTAATAACATGGTAAATTATTGTTTATGATTCGAAATGACGCATGTGTAAAGGGGTTACTCATTCCAAAATTCGAATTGAAAAGTTTTTTATTGGGTTTAAACCTAAAACTTATGATCAAATATTATTAAATTAAGCGTTAGCATCTTGTTCAACTTCTGCTTTAATCCAATCGTAACCTTTAGCTTCAAGTTCTTTGGCCAAAGAGGCATCACCACTTTTTACAATTCTGCCTTTGTACAACACATGAACAAAATCAGGTACGATATAATCTAATAAACGTTGGTAGTGTGTAATAACAACGAATGAACGTTCGCCATCTTTTAATTTATTAACGCCTGCAGATACCAATCGCAATGCATCAATATCTAAACCCGAATCGGTTTCATCCATAATGGTTAACTTAGGTTCTAACATGGCCATTTGAAAAACCTCATTACGTTTTTTCTCTCCACCACTAAAACCTTCGTTTAAACTACGGCTAGTTAATGCTTTATCCATTTCCATTAACTCCATTTTTTCACGCATAAACTTTAAGAAAGCAGTTGCTTCCATAGGCTCTAAACCTAAGTATTTACGTTTTTCGTTAATGGCTGTTTTTAAAAAATTGGTTGTGCTTACACCTGGAATTTCTACTGGATATTGAAATGCCAAAAACACACCTTCGCGTGCCCTGTCCTCTGGAGTCATATCCAATAAATCTTTACCGTTAAAGCTAACTTCACCTCCTGTTACTGCATAATCTGCTCTGCCAGCTAACACAGCTGATAGGGTACTTTTTCCGGCTCCATTAGGACCCATTACAGCGTGAACTTCTCCTGGTTTTACAACCAAATTTATTCCGTTAAGAATTTTCTTTCCTTCAATTTCTGCTTTTAATTCTTTTATCTCTAACATATGATGCTTTTGGCTTTCGGCTATTAGATGTTAGCTAATAGCGTTAGCTATTTGTATTTAACTCTTTAATTAATATCTCTTTATTCTTGCTGCTAAAAGCTATAGGCCAATAGCAAAAAACCTTCCTTTATCCTACTGATCCTTCTAATGATACAGCCAGTAATTTTTGTGCTTCAACTGCAAACTCCATTGGCAATTGATTTAACACCTCACGGCAAAAACCATTTACTATTAAACCAATGGCTTCTTCGGTACCGATTCCACGTTGGTTACAATAAAATATCTGATCTTCACCAATTTTACTAGTACTTGCCTCGTGTTCAACCATCGCACTTTTATTGTTTATTTCAATGTATGGAAATGTATGTGCACCACTTCTATCACCAATTAACATGCTATCGCATTGGGTGTGGTTACGTGCTTTATCGGCCTTTTTATTTACCTTAACCAATCCACGATACGTGTTATGCGATTTACCAGCTGATATACCTTTTGATACAATTCTACTTTTAGTATTTTTACCAATATGAATCATCTTGGTACCTGTATCAGCTTGTTGCATGTTATTGGTTACAGCCACAGAAAAAAACTCGCCCACTGAATTATCACCTTTTAGGATACAACTTGGGTACTTCCATGTAATGGCACTGCCAGTTTCCACTTGGGTCCAACTAATTTTGGCATAATCACCCAAACAAATACCGCGCTTAGTAACAAAATTGTAAATACCGCCTTTTCCGTTTTTATCCCCAGGGTACCAATTTTGAACAGTTGAATATTTTATTTCTGCATTTTCTAAGGCGACTAATTCAACCACAGCAGCGTGTAATTGATTTTCATCACGCATAGGTGCAGTACAACCTTCTAGGTAACTCACATATGAACCTTCATCGGCAATAATTAATGTGCGCTCAAACTGACCAGTGTTTTCAGCATTAATACGGAAATATGTAGATAATTCCATTGGGCAACGAACGCCTTTGGGAATGTATACAAATGAACCATCACTAAATACTGCTGCATTTAATGCGGCAAAAAAATTATCCGTATAAGGTACAACAGAACTCAAGTATTTTTTAACCAAATCAGGATGTTCGTGCACTGCTTCGCTCATAGAGCAAAAAATAATGCCTTTTTCTTTGAGCTGGTCTTTAAATGTGGTTGCAATAGATACCGAATCGAAAACAGCATCAACAGCCACTCCAGTTAAGCGCTTTTGTTCGCTTAATGATATACCCAGTTTTTCGAAAGTCTTCAATAATTCAGGATCTACCTGATCTAAACTATCTAAAGTTATCTTTTCTTTGGGAGCTG
The DNA here is from genome assembly GCA_027482225.1 of Bacteroidota bacterium. Classification (GTDB taxonomy): domain Bacteria; phylum Bacteroidota; class Bacteroidia; order UKL13-3; family UKL13-3; genus UBA6183. Next base: position 28,655 of record JAIXWD010000007.1, on the reverse strand, counting down.
CATAATAAATAATATCCTGATAATCAACAGCTGGATAACTAAAATTTTGCCAACTTGGTGAACTTAAGCTTTGCCAATATCTAAATGCTTTTAAACGGTATTCGAGCATCCATTCTGGTTCAGTCTTTTTTGACGAGATAAAACGAATGGTATCCTCTGTTAGGCCCTTCGGGGCCGTTTCCATTTCTATATTGGTGGTGAATCCGTACTTATACTCTTGGCCAACCACCTGATCTATAATATCTACTTCTTCTGCCATATGATTTTGTATTGCAAACGTAGCACAAATTTATTATTTATTTAAACTAAATCTAAACTGGCCGATTACTTTTTAGCAACAATTTAATTCTAAAATTGTTCTCAATTGGTGTTCAATAGTCAATGAAATTATAATACAAGTTGAAAAGGGCTATTTTTCCTTATGTTTAATTGAAATGAATTAATTCCAACATCGATATATTTTAAAAATCAAATAATTAATTACAAATTACTTTTAACTGAGGATAATCAATTTATTGGAAGCTATTTTGAAGGTATTATAAATACAATAGGAATTGTTATTCAATCGTTTTATAAAGGATAACAAAAATGGAGCATGTTTGGAGCAAACCCAAAAACCTACTTCTAGGTATTTGAACGAATACTTTTCCATACTATGTAAAATATTAATGGAAGCTCTACCCCTATTCGAAATTTTATATAAATATGGAATAGATTTTAAAACAGTCAAAGTATTAAACAACTTAATCAATCATTATTTATTGCCAATTTTTTAATGATTGTTTTATGGCTTGATGTGACACGCAAAGTATATATGCCTTTACTAAAATTACTTGTATTGATAGTAACTTGAGGTATTTGACATTTGTAGGTTTCTTCAAAAACCAACTGTCCGCTAATGTTATATAAACACACGGTTAATGGTTGATGTGGGTTGCTTGTAGTTAAGTTTAATTCCTTTTGTGCAGGATTAGGCCAGATGTTTATTTCGTTTTCTACAATTGCTTCTTTATTTATACCCGTGTATTCCACAGCCATTAACTTATTTAGTTCATTCCATAAAGTAGTGTCAAAGGTTATTGGAACAAGTTCGCCTCCATTAGCTGCATTGCCCATTCTAATAACTACAATGTTTCTTTCAGGCCATACATATATTTTCTGATCATTTTTACCCAATGCCATCAACAAACCATCTGGTGCTGGAGGGCAAACTTTACCTTGAAATGTGAGTGTGGATGCGGGTAATTTAAAACTGCTTTTTTCGTTTAACCACCACAAATAACCATAAGCTTGATTATGTTGCTGAGTTGTATTGGTCATTTGGTTAAAATATTCTTTACTTTTTAAAATCGTATCTGTTCCCCAAACGCCCTTGTTTAACATCAACAAACCAAAACGCGCCATAGACCTTGGTTTAGAGTAAAAAATATGGTCAATCCATAATCCATTAATTCCCGTTTTGACACTTAAATTTTGCGTGGTAAATTGCTGAAATGTTTTGTTAGATGCTGCTGCTATTACATCGTGAACAAGGAGATAAGGTGCATTGTGGTAATACCAAAAACTTCCTGCATCAGCCTTAAATTTTAAACAACTTGGATCAGTGCAATCTTGATCTGGAACTTGGTAATCAAGACCTGTTGTCATGGTTAACTGGTGTTTAATAGTAATTAACCTCTCTTTATCAGGAGTACAACTGCTCCAACCCAAACCTAAGTATTTACTAACCGAGTCATTTATACTCAGTATACCTTGATCTTGTGCAATACCTGTTAGAAACGCTGCTAAACTTTTTCCTGCAGATGCCCAATACCAAGCAGAATCTTGAGTGAAAGTATCAAAATATTTTTCGATAACCATTTTACCATCTTTTAAAACAATGAATGCTTTGGTATTTTTTTCATCCAACAATCGATACAGACTATCTATTCGAGCCGTGTTCCATCCTATACTTTGTGCACTAACTGTTTCCCAAGTATTACCGGTTGTTGGTGGAAAATAAAGTTGCGCAAAAAGCACGTTAACTAATAAAACAAACATCAATAAAAGTGTGTATTTCTTCATAATCGGTAGTAAATAATTGTTTAGTTATGACCAACTAAACAATAATAGGTTTAATCTATTAAATTGTAACAAAGATTATTTTGGATACAAAAAATAAATTACTTGGCATTAATAAACCATGTGTAAGTCATAATAATTATAGGAATTTGTATACTTGCATCAACTCAAACAAAAAAAATTGAACAACACAATACTGGTTGATGTTATAATTGTTGGCGCAGGGCCTGCTGGTTCAACATGCGCAATTACTTTAAAAAATAGCGGACTAAAAGTAACACTACTCGATAAGGATACTTTTCCTCGCGATAAAATTTGCGGTGATGCAGTAAGCTCGGTTACCAAACGCGTATTGCGTCAAATTGCTCCTGAACTGGAAACACGCTTGTTAGATTTTGCACCCAAAACCAATATCACCCAAGCAAAATTATACAGCCCCAACTTTAAAAGTTTATCCTTTTCGTTTTCTAAAACAGGTCATTGTATACGCAGAAAAGATTTTGATCATTGGTTGTTTGAAATAGCCCAACAAAACGCCAATAACAAGATAATACAAAACTGTAAAGTAAAAGAGGTAAATACAACTAACGATTTTGCCGAAGTAACCCTTGCCGATGGTACAATAATTAGAGGTAAAGTTTTGGTGGGTTGCGATGGGGCACACAGTATTGTTGCAAAAAAACTAGCGCAGTTTAAAATTGACCGTAAACATTACAGTGGTGCGGTTAGGCAATATTACAGCAATGTAAAAGGTTTAGAAGGAAATGCACTAGAAGTATATTTTTTAAAAGGATACTTGCCAGGATACTTTTGGATTTTTCCGTTAAGTAACAACGAAGCCAATGTAGGTTTTGGGATGTTAAGCCAAACCATTGCCGAAAATAAAATTGACCTAAAAGCGAGTTTGCATGATATTATTAATATGATTCCTGAAGTACACAATAGATTTAAAGATGCTACGGCTTTGGAGGATGTGAAAGGATTTGGTTTGCCATTAGGTTCAAGAAAATATGCCATAAGTGGCCATAGGTATATGCTTTGTGGTGATGCCGCCTCGTTAATAGATCCGTTTAGTGGTGAAGGTATTGAAACAGCCATGGAAAGTGGGAAATTTGCTGCCGAACAAATATTAAAAAGTATGGCGCAAAACGATTTTAGTGCCAACACCCTAAAAGCCTACGATGAACGCGTGTACAAAAAAATGTGGGGAAATTTTAAAAACCATTATTACTTACAGCGGTTATTAGGCAATAGGGTTAGATTAATTAATACCTTAATTAAGATTGGAAACATACCTTGGGTGAATAAACAGATTACTAAACTGTTTTACTAATTACAGGTTAATAATAAATAAAAATGACATTTAAAATTTATACAAAAACAGGAGATACAGGTGAAACCTCATTAATTGGTGGCGTACGTGTACCTAAGTTTCACTTACGTATTGAAAGTTACGGCACAGTAGATGAACTGAACAGTTATTTGGGTTTGATTATTGACGGCTTAAACGATAACGAAAAAGCCAAAGTATTGTACGAAATTCAAGATCGTTTATTTACCATAGGTTCTGTTTTAGCAAGTGATCCTGTAAAATCTAAAATGAAAATACCCGATGTACATGAGGCTGATGTAGAATTATTAGAAAAGGAAATGGACCGTATGGATGCTGATTTACCAGAACTAAAAAACTTTATACTGCCTGGAGGAAACATTGTTGCATCGCATTGCCATGTTGCACGCTGTATTTGCCGCAGGGCAGAGCGTATTGTTGTGCACTTATCAACTGAAACAGAAGTGCCAGAAATTATTGTTAGGTACCTCAATAGATTAAGCGATTACTTATTCATTTTATCGCGCAAGGTAGTGCATGATGCAGGTGCTAAGGAAACAGTTTGGAAACCTAGAATTTAACGTTTGTTAATTTGTTTTATTGGTAAAGCTTTTGTTAACAAGCCAAACTCCTGCAATGGTTAATACAACTGCTATTGCTATAGAAAGGTTCAATTTCTCATCAAGCCAAAGCCAACCTAAAATTACCGCTACAATGGTATTGATGTATGCGTAAGTACTTACTATGGTAGCTGGTAAAGCTTTGAGCACATACATATAACTCCCGTAACCTACTAAACTACCAAAAATTACCAAATATACTACCGCATTTATACCCTCCTGTGTAGGTTTAAAATTTTGCCATTCGCCCATTAACGAGCCAAATATGAGTAGCATAGCACCTGCACTTAGCATCTGTAAACCTGCACCATAAAAAGGGTTTAACCCTGTATTTTTATTTTTACTGTATATACTGCCTCCACCCCATCCCAATATGGCAATTAAAATAAAAACAATTCCCAATACATAATCGGGGTTGGCTAATTCAGATAGGTTGTCTCTAAAAATAATAAATTGAGCCCCCAAACAAGCACCAATTCCAATCCATGCCAATGGTTTAAGGGGTTCTTTATTGGCGCCAAATAATGCATTTACTCCTATAATACTCAACGGAGTTAGCGCACAAATTAATGCAGCTAATCCACTGCTTATGTGCATTTCGGCCCAAGTTACTAAGCCATTACCAATAACCAGCATCAGTATTCCGTTTATTACATATACTTTAAATTGACTCCAACTTGGTAACTGATAACCTTTGAGCAAAAAGAAAGTACAAATAATTAATCCACCTATGCTGTGGCGCATACCAGCCATAATAAATGGCGGGAAACTTTGCACACCTATGCGTATTGCTAGAAAAGTAGTACCCCAGAAGAAAGCCACACCACCATATGCCAGCCAAGCCTTTACGTTAGCATTCATAATGCAACAATAGCAATTTTAACTGCTTAGTTGTGCTATAAGTGTATTAAAGTATTTCACACTATACTGCAAACGACTGCCATACCAACTAAATAGCTCACCATCAACTAAAATAATTTTTGATTGTGGACATAATTGTTGCAGCTCATCCATGTGTTTTTCTTTAAATGGATAAGGCTCGCTTGATAAGAAAATAAAGTCGGGGTTTAATGTGGTAATCTCTTGGTTTGATAACTCAGGATATCTACCCATTTTTTCGGTTGTTGAATTAACCAACCCCATGGAAGATAGCATTTCATTGATAAAATTATCGTTTCCAGCACCCATCCATGGTTTACGCCAAATCAAGTACAACACACTTTTACCCTTAATAGGGTTTGTGTTGTCGGTCTTAAATGCATTAAACGAATCATAAATGGAAGTTGCAATGACATTGGCCTCAACAGACTTGTTTACCAATAACCCAACTTGGTTTACCATTTGTATGGCATCATCAAGCGTTTTGATATCACTTACCCAAACTGGGTATTTATCCATTAACTCTTCAATTTGTGCTTTGTCGTTCTCTTCTTTATTTGCAATAATCAAATCCGGATTTAAAGCATCTACCCTATCTATCTTCACATTTTTTGTTCCTCCAACCAATGGTTTTACATCTCGCATGGCCGAGGGATGAATACAAAAAAGTGTTTGACCCACCACCTCATCCTTTAATCCCAAATCGTATAACAATTCAGTTTGGGATGGAACCAAGGAGATAATGCGCTTAGGTGAGTCAGGAAAAGTAACTAATCTTCCAATTTGATCTGTTAAGTTTTTTGTCATAGATACCTTTTCAGGCTGTGGGTTTTTAACATTCATAATGGAGTAATTTGATATACATGTAGAATTCAAAAATAATATAAATTTAACATGGCCTTTCGTTATGAAGTAAAATTTTAGTTAATTTGAAAAAAACAATATTAAATGGAAACCAAATCAGGTTGGCCCTTAGCCTTAAAGTACGCGCTAATTCTCGCATTTTCAACGATCGCAATAAATCTTGTATTCTATCTGATTAACCCCAAATCGGCAGAAGGCACTTGGTCGGTTATTGGTATTATTCAATTGTTACTTGCTGTTATTACCAGTGTATACATTTTATATGCCGCTACCAAAGTGCGCAGAGACCAAGATTTAGATGGTATTATTTCTTACAAAAAATCACTTGGATTTATGATGCAAATGGCATTGCCAGCTGCACTCATTATTAGTTTTTACACCTTCATATTTTTCGCCTATATTAACCCTGAGTTGTTGGTTAAAATATGGGAAACCCAAGCAGAACAAATGGCCAATGCCGGCAAATCAGATGAAGAAATAGAACGTACCATGCAAATGGCCAAATTATTTAACAGCCCAGCAGCCATGACATTTTTTGGTGCTATAGGTACCATGTTCCAAATGTTTATTTATGCCTTGATTGCTTCTATATTTACCAAAAAAGAACCTGTAACTTTCGAATAATACATCAATGCAACAAGCAATAGATATCTCTATAATTATACCGCTAATAAACGAGGAAGAATCGTTACCCGAATTGGTAAGTTGGATTGAGCGTGTAATGCTCGAAAACAAGTATACCTATGAAGTGGTAATGATTGATGATGGCAGCACAGATAAATCTTGGCAAGTAATTGAACAATTGCATCATAACAATCCAAACATAAAAGGTATTCGCTTTAGAAGAAATTACGGAAAAAGTGCTGCATTAAATGTTGGTTTTCATCAATGCCATGGCCATGTAGTAATTACCATGGATGCGGATTTACAAGACTCGCCCGATGAAATACCTGACCTTTACAACATGATTGTAAATGATGGTTATGATATTGTAAGTGGTTGGAAAAAGAAACGCTACGACCCCATTACCAAAACACTTCCTACCAAATTGTTTAATTGGGCCACCCGTAAAATGAGTGGTATCAATAACCTACATGATTTTAATTGTGGTTTAAAAAGCTACCACCACGAAGTAGTAAAAAACATTGAAGTATATAACGAAATGCACCGTTATATCCCCGTAATTGCAAAATGGGCAGGTTACACTAAAATTACCGAAAAAATAGTGCAACACCGCGAGCGTAAATACGGAACAACCAAGTTTGGGTTAGAGCGTTTTATCAATGGTTTTCTTGATTTACTGACCATATTCTTTGTAAGTAAGTTTGGCAAAAAGCCCATGCATTTCTTTGGTGTATTAGGAACCTTAAGTTTCTTTACTGGATTTTTAATTACCTGCATTTTACTTGGCGAAAAAATATACAACTCATACCAACTTATTGAGCAACGTGGCGTAACTGATATGCCATTATTTTATTTGGCCTTGGTACTTTTAATTATTGGTGTGCAATTGTTTTTAGCAGGGTTTATAGGCGAAATGATTTCACGCAATGCAAACGACAGAAATCACTACGGAATTAAACAACGCTTAGGTGAGTAAAAAAAGAATTTTAATAGTAGGCCCAGCCCATCCTTTGCGTGGTGGATTAGCTACTTACAACGAACGTTTAGCCGCAGTATTAAAGGAGGCTGGATACGAATGCGACATCTTGAGTTTCTCGCTTCAGTACCCCAAACTCTTGTTTCCAGGCAAAACACAACTTTCTTCAGATAGTGCTCCAAGCAACATTACCATACATACAGAAATCAACTCCATTAACCCTTTAAATTGGATAAGTGTTGGCTTAAAATACAAAAAAGCCAAATACGATATTGTTATTTTTAGATATTGGATGAGTTTTATGGCTCCAGCATTTGGCACCATTGCGCGATTAATTAAAAGCAACGCACATACCAAAGTTTTAGCCATTACAGATAATGTTATACCACACGAAAGAAAGTTTTTTGATGCTGCTTTTACCAACTATTTTTTACCTGTATGCGATGGATTTTTAACCATGAGCGAATCGGTAAAACAAGATTTAATAAACCTTAAACTTACACAGCCAATTGCCTACGTGCCTCACCCAATGTACGATACATTTGGAAGAGCTATTGGTAAAAATGAAGCAAAACAATTACTTGGTTTGGATGGAGCCACCAACTACTTGCTATTTTTTGGATTTATTAGAAAATACAAAGGCTTATGGTTGTTGTTAAATGCATTTGCCGATGAACGTTTAAAAGCTTTAAACCTTAAACTAATTGTTGCGGGTGAGTTTTACGAAGATAAAAACCCTTACCTCGAGCAAATAGAAAAACTTGGGTTAAATGATAGGGTTATTGTTTGCGATGATTTTATTCCCAACAACCAAGTGTCTACCTACTTTTGTGCCAGCGATGTGGTGGTTCAACCATACTTAAACGCCACACAAAGTGGAGTAACGCAAATTGCCTATTATTACAATAAACCCATGATTGTAACCAATGTGGGAGGGTTAGCCGAATTGGTACCTAACAATAAAGTGGGTTTTGTGTGTAATGTTAGCGAACAAGAAATTGCCGATGCCATTTATAACTTTTACACCCAACATAAAGAACAAGAATTTACCAATGCAGCCAAACAAGAAAAGCAGCGATTTACTTGGCAAAATTTATGTAATCAACTTTTAAATTTGGCAAAATAAAGGTGAGCAAAAAAATAAAAGTTTGTCATTTTAGCAGCGTGCACAACCAAAGCGATACCCGCGTATTTTATCGCGAATGCGCCTGGTTAGCGAACGATTTTGATGTAACATTAATTGCAATAGGTAAACTAAATACCACCATAAACGGAGTTAAACTTATAGGAATACCTAAACCTGTTTCTAGGTTAAAACGTATTTTACATACCACCCGAGAAGTATGTAAACTAGCTAAACAAGAAAACGCAGACATTTACCACTTTCACGATCCTGAACTTATTCCGTTTGCGTGGTTACTAAAACGTAAGGGTAAAAAGGTGGTGTATGATATACATGAAAACGTAACAGAAAGCCTAAAAGATAAAAACTGGTTACCGCTTAAAGGTTTATTTATAAAGTTGTATTTATTTTTTGATGCCCTTGCTACGCGAAACTTCGAACTTATTTTAGCAGAACAATCGTATACCAAAGTATACCAATATCGTTACCCCAATAAACAAACCACTTTGGTGCGTAATTATGCATCAAACCAACTGTTTAAAAACTTTATTAACACCAACCGCGAAGTAAAAAACAACCGCATTAACTTGTTTTATATGGGCAGTATTGATGAGCAATATTGCTGTAAACAAATGTTGGAGGCTTTGGCTATACTTAACAAAAACGGTATTGATGCAAACCTAAAAATGGTTGGTTGGATTGACCCGCACATCCAACAACAAATGAAACAATGGCCTTTTATGGAAGCCATAAAAGACAAGGTTCAGTTTACAGGATTTATGGATGTGCAAGAAGGCTACAAGTTATCTGTTGATTGTAATATTGGGTTAAGTTTTGTTTCGGATAACTTAAATGTTTCGCAATCGTTGCCACGTAAAATGTACGAGTACATGCATATTGGTTTACCCGTAATTAGTTCTGGACACGTATTGTATAAAAACATGGTTGAAACGCATGCCTTAGGTTTATGCGTAAATACAAACACGGCTGTAGAAATTGCAAACACGGTAATGGCTATGATGAAATCAGGAAGTTATTTAAATACCTTGGCACAAAATAATTTACACGCAGCTCAAACCCATTTTAATTGGGAAACCGAATATGAAAAATTAAAGGCGTTGTATTTTAATATGTAATACTCCGTTCGCAACTTGGAACAGAGAAAGAAAACTTTTTTTATTTTGATTTCTGTTTTCCCTGATTCTTAACAAACAGCTCAAATTCTAAAATCAACTCACTTAGTTTTAAATCAAATGCATCTGCAAGATTTTGAACCCAATAAAGTGTAGGTGTAATTAAACCACGTTCAAGTCGAGATATGTTTTGAAAATTATTACCCATTAAATCCGCTAAATCAGATTGAGACATGCCTTCTTGAGACCTTTTAAATCTTACAAAGTCACCGAACAAAATGTTGTAGCCTATTTTTTCCATTTAAGCCCAACAATTTGTAATAATAAACCACTTGTATACTAACCATATATGGTTACTTTTGTTGTAAACGACATAATAGTTGTAGATTAAACAATAAAATAATTATTAAAATGAAAAAAGTATTTTACACCGCAATTGCAATCTTCGGATTCGTAAATTTAGCATTGGCACAAGTGCCAAGCTATGTACCAACAAATGGTTTAGTTGGTTATTGGCCGTTTAACGGTAATGCAAATGATGCAAGTGGAAATGGGAATAATGGAACAGTGAATGGTGCAACTTTAACTGCTGATAGATTTGGGAATCCCAATAATGCATATAATTTTAACAATTCACAGATACGAGTAAATAATGTTGCAAATTCTCAATTCATAAATAATTTTACAGTATCAGTTTGGGTTTATATAGACACACTTTCTTCAAATATTAATTATCCAACTTTTATAGAAACTGAAAATTCCGGTATAGTAATGCAAGCTGAAATTTTCCCAATTGGTTCAAGGCCGAAATTTCTTTCTTACTTTTTGATTAACCACAATATACCTGGTCAACAGCAAGAAGATGGTCATGTAAATGGTAATGCTAGCTATAATAATTGGCATCATGTAGTTTTAAGGAATTTTAACAAAATAAATTATTTATATATAAATGGCCAATTTGTAGATTCTTCAAATTCTCAAAGTAACAAGCAAGGTGTACAGGCTGGCAGTTTCATTAAATTTGGTAATGGGGATAATTTACCCATAGAAAAATTCATTGGCAGATTAGACGACATCGGTATATGGAATCGTGCATTAACAGAATCAGAGATAAAAGCACTTTACAATGCTAATTTATGTTTTGAAAAAATATCGGTAACCGATACCCTTATCATTAATGTAAACCGTACCGGATACAACCCAATTACATTTGAAAACACATTAAAAGTTTACCCTAACCCAACAAAAGACAAGATCACAATTGATAATGGTAATTTGAGTAAAATGAATGGGTATTCAATCAAGATAATGAACTCTTTGGGTCAACAAGTTTTCCTAAGTACAGTTAACCAACAGCTATTCAATATTGATATTACTAATTGGGGAGGTAATGGCATGTATTTCCTCCAGCTAATTGATAACAGCGGAAATATTATTGATATTAGAAAGATACTATTACAATAACAATAATCAACATTAGAAAAAAAGCCTCCACATGGGAGGCTTTTTTGTTGGCATCATAGGTTCAAGACCAGTTTACTCTTGTAAACAGGTTTGTGCCTATCTCCTTGTAATCGTAATAGTATAAACTCGCTTTATATAACAAACTGCCTAAATACAAAAAAGCCCGCCCCGATAATCGGGGCGGGCTTATTTATTTTTCAATTTCTTAATCGTTACTCAACCTTGTAATCAATTACTTTGTAACCAAGTTTCATTAATGGTTCAGCAATTTTTTCTTTATCACCCACCACCACAATAATCATTTTATCAGTTGGCAATAATTCGTTTGCCAATTTATTAATTTCTTCATTGGTTAAAGTTGATAACAAATTGTTTTGTTGATCGATGTAATTTTTAGGTAAGTTACGTTCTGCGATGATACTTAAGAAACTGGCTTTTTGAAAAGGAGTTTCATAACGTAATGCATCACCCGAACGAAGCGATTTTTTAGCAAAATCTAATTCCTCATCCGTAATACCACTTGAGCGGTATTTGTTTAACTCGTAGAAAATTTCTTTGATAGCGCTATCCGTTGCTGTTCCGCGTACACCACAACCAATGGTAAACGGACCTGCTACATCACTACCAGCAAAACTGCCATATATACCATAAGTAAAGCCTTTATCTTCACGAATATTTTGGTTAATGCGGCTGTTAAAATTACCACTTAACGGGAAATTCATAACACGGGCTTTAAAGTATTTACCATTAAAATCGTATGGTAAGGCTAGGTAACCAACACGTATTTCACTTTGTGACGACTTGTATTTATCAACCAAATAAATTTGAGTCTTTTCTACAACAGGTGCACTTAAAGTAACATTAGGCAATACGGTATTTTTTTTGCTCCATTTATTTAGGAACTGTAACTTAGGCATGATCTCGGCTTGTTTAACATCACCTACTATAATCAAGTTAGTTAACTCAGGAGTATAAAACTTATCGTAATATGCTTGTACATCTTTTACTGTAAATGATTTTATGGTTTTAAATGTACCTTCAGTTGGTTCGGCCATGATAGATTTTTGACCGTAGATTAGCTTTGCGTATGCTTTCTCAGCCAAATCTCCTGCATCAAATTTAGCTGAATTAATGCTTTGTGCTGTTGACTTCTGAATCCTTTTAAAATCCTCAGGAGTAAATTTAGGACGAAGTAATTTTTCTTCCAATAAGGCTAAAGTTTTGTCTAGATTTTTTGTTTGTGAGGTAACAGATATATAAGTGTTTTCATCGCCTGCATTAAATCGTATGGTACTACCTATTTTTTGCAACTCTGCTTCAAATTGCTCTGACGTAAAGTTTTGTGAAGCTTGTCCCATCATATCGGCAGTAATTGAAGCTAAACCAGTTTTTGACTGGTCGTTCATTGCGATGTTACCACCTTTAATACTAAAGTATAAAGACACTATTGGTAACTCACTTGTTTCGGTACCCAATACTTTAATTCCGTTTGCAAATTTATCTTCATAAATAGCAGGAACTATAGGAGAAGGCGCTGTACCAATATCCGGACGTTTGCTGCGATCAAAATTATCTGTAGGTTTTTTATAGCTTAATCCTTTGTATTCTAACTCGCCTTTAACAGCCTGACCTGAAGTTTCAACAGGTTTTGTTTCTTCTTTATTACTTGCTGCGTTGGCATTTTTAGGAAATATATTTACAATGGCGGCAAATTTACCTTTAACGTATTGACGGTAAACACGCATCACGTCTTCTTTGGTTACTTTTTGGTAGCGAACTAACTCATCATTTACATTCCATTTTTTATCACCAAGTGTGTAGTACATCTGGCTAATCATACTTGCTTTACCGGCAACACTCTGCATACTTTGCATTACTTGGGTCTCAATACCTGCTTTTGCACGAATTAGCGCTTCATCATCAATACCGGCAGCATCAAACTCGTCAAGGGTTTTTCTTACCAAAGCTTCAATGTCTGTCTCACCATCAGGGAAACTCACAACAATGATATTAAACTCACCCGCTAACTCGTTGCCATACCCTACACCATGGAAAGTTGCGGCTTGAAGTGCTTTTTCTGTTTTAACAAAGTTTTTGTAAAAAATCGAATTATTACCTTCACCTAAAACACTTCCTAATATATCTAATGCCGCTTCATCTTGATGGTAAGCTGGTACTGTTGGATAAGTAAATTGCAACATTGGCAAGTATACTTTATCACCATAATTAGCATACACATTATCAGCCAAACGCACTGGGTCAACACGTTGCTTGCGCACTTCCGGACCACGAGGAATTGAACCGAAATACTTTTCAGTTAATTTTAATACTTCAGCAGGAGTAACATCACCAGCAACAACAATGCTTGCATTGTTTGGTCCGTACCAACGCATAAAGAAATTCTTTAAATCGTCTACCCCTACTCTATTTAAGTCTTCAACAAAACCAATTGTTGGCCAATAGTATGGGTGATTAGGCGGATATAAAATGGTGTTTTTAATTTCATCGCGCATACCATAAGGAACATTGGTAATACGTTGGTCTTTTTCATTTTTTACTGTAGCACGCTGTGTTTCAAATTTTTTCTGTGTTACAGCATCCAATAAAAAACCCATACGATCAGCTTCTAACCACAATGCAGTTTCTACATAATTTTTAGGTACCGACTGGAAATAATTGGTTCTATCATGGTTGGTTGTACCATTCATGTTTCCACCCGCTGTTTGAACTATTTTAAAATGCTCTTCATCAGCTACGTTATCAGAACCTTGAAACATCATGTGTTCAAAGAAGTGGGCAAAACCAGATTTACCTGGAGTTTCGCGCGCAGAACCCACATGATAAGTAACCTCAATATGAGCCACAGGATCTGAGTGGTCTTCATGAATAAATAATGTTAAACCATTGGGTAAACGCCATTTTTCGTAAGCGATTACAAGTTCACCAGGTTTGGCTGTTACTTTATCGAGTAATACTGGTTGGTTCGGTAAAGCAGCTGCTGTACCTGTTTGTGCTGTTACTTTTGAGCCCAACGCTAAGGCAAGTAAACCACTAATTAGTAATTTTTTCATTGTAAAACAATTGTTGCTTTGACGTGCAATTTCAGTATTTTAATTAAACTGCGCCAATTTATTTTTTTAGCGGTAAGGTTTATTCATTTAATGGTTATTTCATGTGTTGGTTATTTTGTGTACAACATCTGCATGGTGGTATTTTGTTTTATTCATACTGCGCATTACTTTCGCAACACCGTTAAAAAATATTCTTTGTTTTAAACTTACTTTTTATGAATAAAAAACTTTTAATTATTACAGCCTTTATTTTAGTAGCAGCAGCTGCCAGATTGTTACCGCATGCGCCTAATTTTACGCCTCTTGGTGCTATTGCTCTTTTTGCAGGTGCATACATTAGCAACCGTGTTTTGGCTTTTATCATTCCAATTTTAGCCATGATTTTAAGTGATGCCTTAATGGGTTTCGCAGGATGGAACTTTCCTGAACAAATCATTACTGTATACGCATCTTTTGCTTTAATAACTGCATTAGGAATGAATATGCGTAACGATAAAAGTGTTTTGCGTATAGGTGCATCTTCTGTTGCTGCCTCGGTAGTATTCTTCATCATTACAAACTTTATGGTTTGGATGAGCGGTTTTTATACTACTCCTGCGCTTTACACTACTAACTTTAGTGGTTTGGTTACATGCTACGTTGCAGCTATTCCTTTCTTTACACCGTCAGCAGCTGCCGATTTATTTTACAGCTCAATGTTATTTGGTGCATTTTATTTGGTTCAAATAAACGTACCAAAATTGGTTCAAGATTAATTAGTCACTACTTTATTATAAAAAAACACCTCGTTCATACGCGGTGTTTTTTTTATGTCTATTTACAATGAGGTATAAATAAAAAATCTTCTGTTAAATGAAGTGTTAACAGAAGATTTTATTATGATTTAGTGCTTATATTTAATTAAATACAAATGCAATAGGATTTGCAACTTTATCTTTAGTAAGGCTATATTTCACAACATCCATCATATCACTAACGTATTTAAACTTAAGTCCTTTAGTGTAAGTTTTAGCAATGTCTTCCACATCTTTTCTGTTTGATTCTGGTAACAGAATATCAGTAATACCCGCACGTTTAGCTGCTAATATCTTTTCTTTAACACCACCAATTGGTAAAACCCTGCCACGTAAAGTTATTTCGCCTGTCATGGCCAATTGAGATTTTACTTTGCGTTGGGTAAACAAACTGGTTAACGAAGTAAGAATAGTAACACCAGCAGAGGGGCCATCTTTAGGAACAGCACCAGCAGGCACGTGAATATGAACATCATACTTTTCAAACAAACGAACATCTATTTTAAAGTCTTGGGCATGTGCTTTTAAGTAGGTTAATGCTGTTATAGCCGATTCTTTCATCACATCACCCAATTTACCAGTTAAGGTTAGTTTACCTGTGCCCTGGGTTAAACTGCTTTCAATAAATAAAATCTCTCCTCCTACTGATGTCCAAGCTAAACCAGTTACCACGCCAGCATGCGAGTTGTCTGCATAAGTTTCTTTATCCACTTTTTCAACGCCTAAAATCTTACTCACATTATCTAAAGATACATTAAGTTGTTTGGCATTGTTCATTACCTTTTCTTTGGCAGCATATCTGGCCAATTGAGCTATTTGCTTGTCAAGCCCCCTTACGCCACTTTCTCGGGTGTATTGGTCAATGATTTTCTCAATTGATTTATTATCAACCTTTAAATCTTTGGCAGTTAAACCATGATTCTCTAGTTGTTTAGGCAATAAGTATTTATTAGCTATTTGTACTTTTTCTTCTAATGTATAGCCATTAATTTCTATAATTTCCATTCTATCTAACAAAGCAGGTTGAATGGTATCTAAAGAGTTTGCAGTAGCTATAAACAATACATTACTTAAATCGTATTCTATTTCTACAAAGTTATCGTGGAAGGTGTTGTTTTGTTCAGGATCAAGTACCTCTAACAAAGCACTAGATGGATCACCACGAAAATCACTACTAATTTTATCAATTTCATCAAGCACAAAAACAGGGTTACTGCTTTTCACTTTTTTAAGATTTTGAATGATACGTCCGGGCATGGCGCCAATATAAGTTCTTCGGTGACCTCGAATTTCACTTTCATCGTGCAAGCCACCCAATGCAATACGTGCATACTTTCGACCTAAAGCCTTGGCAATACTTTTACCCAAACTGGTTTTACCTACACCTGGAGGGCCGTAAAGGCAAAGTATTGGACTTTTCATATCGCCTTTAAGCTTTAAAACAGCCAAGTATTCTAGAATACGCTCCTTTACTTTATCCAAACCAAAATGGTCTTCATCTAAAATCTTTTTTGCATTTTTTAAATCAAAACGATCATTGGTAAATTCATTCCAAGGTAAATCGAGTAATAACTGTAAATAACTATGTTGTAAACCATAATCAGGAGCCATTGGGTTCATTCTGCGAAGACGTTCAACTTCTTTTATAAACGACTCAAAAACCTCTTTACTCCAATTCTTCTCTTCGCCTAATTTTAAAAAATTATCAATATCACGTTCAGGCGAATCTCCACCCAACTCTTCTTGTAGTGCTTTTATTTGTTGTTGTAAAAAGTAATCACGTTGTTGCTTATCTAAATCGCCTTTAACCTTCGTTTGGATTTGATTTTTGAGTTGCAACATTTGAATTTCTTTACTCAAATGTTCCAATATTTTATTGCCACGCGCATTGATGTCATCCAACTCCAACAATTGTTGTTTAGCTATTAAATCAACATTTAAGTTAGATGATATGAAGTTTAATAAAAAACTTGGGCTATCAATATTTTTGAGTGCAATACTGGCTTCTGTTGGTATATGCGGAGATAGATTAATAATTTGATTAGCTAAATCTTTAACAGAGGAAATTAAAGCTGTTGCATTTTCATTCACTTCCATTATGACTTCATCAAACGAAGCTATTTTTGCAACAAAATAGGGCTCAGTTTGCTTGCACTCTAATAAGCGGAAACGTTTTTTACCTTGTATAATAACAGTGGTGCTGCCATCAGGCATGCGCAACATTTTTATTATTTGTGCAACCGTACCTACTTTATGCAAGTCGTTAAACTCAGGATCTTCAATATCTGCATTGGTTTGAGAAACAACACCAACCATTTTGGTGCCTTTGTACGCATCCTTAATTAGGTTAATAGATTTATCTCTTCCAACAGTAATGGGTATTACTACGCCCGGAAAAAGCACAGTATTGCGCAACGGCAAAATTGGCAGAGTTTCGGGCAAAATTTCCTTATTCATTTCTTCTTCCTCTTCTTGAGACAGTAAAGAAATGTATTCTGGATTGTCGCCATCATCATTCATAACTCCTGATAACATGAAGTTTATATCATTATTCATATCCATTCTGCTGTTTTTTTATTGGTAAGGTAATTAATGGTGTTTTATTAGTTCAATCACTATGCCATGTATTGCAAAATACATTTTGTTGGTTATATTGCACGTAACAACTCAAACTCATGAAAAAAATATTATTTAGCACTATCCTTTCTGTATTGGGTTTTGCCGCCATTGCTCAAACCAAAACCAGTCAACCCATTAAAAAAAGTACAGTACCTGAGCCCGTAATTAAATCTTACATTAGTCAAAATTCTTCAGGTGCCAATGATACACTTTGGGAAAAAGAAACCATAACTATTTTTAAAGTAAAGTACATTGACAACAACCGTACATATGAATCGCAATATAGTGCTGATGGAAAATGGATCAGAACATTTACTATTATAGATTTTAACGAATTACCTGTTTTGGTTGTAAACCAGCTTAAAACTACATATCCAGAGTATGGTATTACCAAAGCAATGATAGAATTGAGCAGCAACGGAAAACTGTATGCAGTTGAAATCACCAAAGGGCAAAATATTTTAACTGAATATTTTTTAATGAACGGCAGATCTTTTAGCCATTAATTTTCAAATAATTTAAAACATAAAGCGGTAATTAATAGTTGCCGCTTTTTTTATTTTTAAATTAAAATGGATAACCTATACCAAAATTGAAGTTAATATTATTGAACAACCAATCTTGATTAAAATTAGTTATCACCCACCTACTACCAACATTATAACTTGGGTCGTGTAAAGGAATAGCAAAATCTAAACGAACTAGTATGATATCAAAATTTAAACGAGTACCGAAACCGCTTCCAATACCTAACTCTTTTGCAAAGCGATTAAATTCGAAGTTAGCCAAAGGTCTTTTATCATCCTTGTTTGCCATCCATACATTACCAGCATCAACAAAAACAGCTCCTTCAAGCCAACGGTTATACATATTAAACCTAAACTCTGCATTAAACTCAAGTTTAACATCACCACTAAAGTCAATTTGACCAAATTCATAATACCCCCCAGGTCCAAGAGAACGAGGAAGCCAAGCCCTTAAACTATTTGCACCACCAACCCAAAATCGTCTTTCAAAAGGTAAAAATCTCGGAGAATTTCCATAAGGTATACCCACCCCAGCAAAGATCCTAAAAACTGTTGCATTGTTTTCATCTTGCTTAATATTATATCTAAAATCTAATGCAGTTTTAGCAAATTGAGAATAATTAACACCTAAAATATTGTAAGTATTGGTTTCGTTAAATGGTCTATCAAACAACTTATTAAGCGCTGTTGCTGTGTTTCCGCTTAGTTCTAAAACATCCCAACGTAAAAACACATGTTTATTACTCTTACTTTTGGCTTTATTGGAATAAGTAAAACCAAATCTTCCTCCTAAAATAAGGTTGTTACTAAACATACTGAACAGATAAATATCCTTATTGATTAAAGATTGTAATGTATCTGAGTTCACAGTATTTCGGGTATAACTTACCTCAAAAGGTGTGAAATAAAATGAGATGTATTTTTTATTAAGTTGGTAGATGATACCACTTGTAAATACCCGTCTTTCAAAATTGGTATTTAACTCATATATACCTGATGTGGTTAATATCGATTTTGTATTAACAAACCTGTAGTTCTTATCTATTTTAGGAAACAGTAACAAACGTGGAAAGGTTAAACTAGCGGTTAAACTTTGCTCTGTGGCATTAAACCAACGAGAACCATTTACTTTTCCTTGCGCTTCGAATGAAGAACGATAAGTGAGTTTAAGTAATTCTGCATTTGTAAATGTGTTGCGGTTATTAAACTGTAAAATACCAGCAACACCATAATTACCTGTGCTTGATTGATTGGTAAAAGTATTGTTTTGATCGCTATAAATTGCCTGTGGCTCTATAATGTAATCATATTTTACATTTGGCGATAACTTCAAGTAATAATCTATGTATTGGGTATCATTTTGCAGATAAGGTTTTGGGGTAATGTTGATGTAACGAAATACCGATAAATCACCAAGACGATTATATGTTGAAGACAATACTTCCTGATTAAACACATTACCTGGTGTTAAAAACATATTTTGCTCTAACACCTTATAGTTTAATTTGAATCGATTGGGCACGTAATAAAATGAAGGTGCTTTTATGGTATCAATATTTTTAAATCCATTAACATCATAATTTGGTTCTATATTGATATAAACATTTCTGTTTATATGCACTTTATGTACCTCAAAAATCCCCTTATTCAATACATTTAGAGATACATTTACATTCCAATTGTTATTCGCTGTATCTACATCAAAACTAATAAACTCGGCACTAAAAGTATAATATCCATAATTACGTAACAAGGTAACAATTCTTTTCTGTTCATCTAACAACACATCTTGCTTTAATCTATTACCTCGCATAACAAGTGCATCTTTTTCGTTTGCAATTAGTATGTCGTATAATTTTTTATCTGCACAATTTATTTGGTATGAACCTATATGATAAACATGACCAGTATTTATTGAATATTGTACAGTTGCCCTTTGTCTGCGAGATTTGATATCATAGTTAATAGTAGGGTAATAAAAACCACGGCTTTTCAAATAACCTTTCATGGCTTTTACTGATGATTCAATAAAAGCAGTGTCGAGAATTACAGGCAATTCCCCGTATTTATCGCGCATGTATACTCCTATTTTGCTATCACCATGCTTTGATCCAAAGTAATACATGCGCATTTTAAGTTTGGTTATGCCTATAAATCGCTTGTTTGGTTTTTGTTTTAAATTGTCTCCAATTGGGTTAATAACGTCATTTCTAGTCTCACCTTCAACTTTAATTGTGCTACCATTATATAATAGTTGTTGGGAGTCACGCAGTTGTTTGGTTATATTGCACGCGTTTAGTACTAATGCTAAAAGCACTAGAGTAAGGTATTTATATATGTTTTCAAAAGCACGCATCAAACTTATACAGTCGTTAAATCTAAAAAAGCACCGTAGCGAATTAAAGCTTTTTGTGGTGGAAGGTAAAAAACAAGTTACTGAGTTATTAACATCAAACTATCATATAAATTGCATTGTAGCTACACCAAACTGGGCTAATGCTTTTGCGCAAGATATTAAAAACAATACCGAGTTAATCATAGTTACAGCCGAAGAACTTAAAAAAATAAGTTTATTGCAAACTCCACAAGAAGTTTTGGCCTTAGTTGAGGTACTTGAACAAGAATTTACACCTGAAATTTTAAAAAAACAATTTACCATTGTGCTTGATGGCATTCAAGACCCCGGAAATATGGGTACTATTATACGTATAGCCGATTGGTATGGCATAAAGAATATAGTTTGTAGTAATGATTGTGTAGATGTTTTAAACCCCAAAACCATACAAGCTACTATGGGTTCATTTGCTAGGGTAAACGTTTATTGCACCGCTTTAGATGAATTATTTAATAATAATACTTTACCTGTTTATGGAGCATTGATGAATGGAGAATCTTTATATCAAACTCGTATTAGCAAACAAGGAATTTTACTTATAGGAAACGAAGGCAAGGGCATTTCAGATAAATTAATACCTTACATCACAAATTCAATTACCATTCCTCGTGTTGGTAAAGCTGAAAGCCTAAATGCAGGTATTGCAACTGCAATAATTTGTGATGCAAGAGCCAGATTTTTAGAATTAGGGAACTAATTCACAATCGCTAATCAAATTCATGTTTCGTTTATTTTTAACCTACACTTTGATATTCTATAAAATAAGTGATACAATTTAGTATTTTCGCGGCAATGGAAAACATCAGAAACTTTTGCATCATAGCACATATTGATCATGGAAAAAGCACTTTAGCCGACCGTTTATTGGAATATACCCAAACTGTTAGCAAGCGTGACATGGAAGCACAGGTGCTTGATGATATGGATTTGGAAAAAGAGCGCGGAATTACCATTAAAAGTCATGCTATACAAATGAATTATGAACGTGATGGCAAAAAATATGTATTAAATTTAATTGACACACCAGGCCACGTAGATTTTAGTTATGAAGTTTCGCGAAGCATTGCTGCATGTGATGGTGCATTGTTAATTGTTGACTCAAGTCAAGGAATACAGGCACAAACAATTAGTAATTTATATTTAGCTATTGAGCAAGGATTGGAGATTATTCCAATCTTAAATAAAATTGACTTACCGCATAGTATGCCCGAAGAAGTAAGCGATCAAATTATTGATTTAATCGGTTGCAAGTACGAGGATATATTGCGTGCAAGTGGTAAAACAGGCCAAGGTGTTCATGAAATTTTACACGCCATAGTTGATCGTGTTCCTGCACCCAAAGGCGATGAAAAGAAACCATTAAAAGCATTAATTTTTGATTCAGTATACAACTCATTTCGCGGTATTATAGCTTATTTCCGTGTACATGATGGTGTAATAAAAAAAGGAGACAAGGTTAAATTCTTAGCAACCGGTAAAGAATACTTAGCTGATGAAGTGGGTGTTTTACGTTTAAGTATGGAGCCACGCAGTGAAGTAAAAGCAGGTGACGTTGGTTATATTATTTCGGGTATAAAAGAAGCACGTGAGGTAAAAGTAGGTGATACTTTAACCCACTCTGAAAGGCCATGCGAAGAAGGTATAATTGGTTTTGAAGATGTAAAACCAATGGTATTTGCCGGTATTTACCCGGTTGAAACCGAGGATTTTGAAGAGTTACGCGAAAGCATGTACAAGCTACAACTTAATGATGCTTCTCTAACATTTGAGCCCGAGAGTTCGGCTGCATTAGGATTTGGTTTTCGTTGTGGATTTTTGGGCATGTTACACATGGAAATTATTCAAGAACGATTGGAAAGAGAATTTGGCATGACGGTAATAACAACAGTGCCTAACGTAAGTTATCATTGTTATACAAACAAAGGTGAAATGATTATCGTTAATAATCCAAGTGATTTACCTGAATCGAACTACATTGACCACGTTGAAGAACCATTTATTTCTGCAACAATTATTACCTCTTCTGATTTTGTTGGGCCTATCATGGGCTTATGTTTGGGTAAACGTGGTATTTTAAAAAGCCAAGTATACTTAACTGCAGTGCGTGTTGAATTAAAGTTTGACATGCCTTTGGCTGAGGTGGTATTTGATTTCTTTGATAAATTAAAAACCATATCTAAAGGATATGCTTCATTTGATTATCATCCGATTGGTTATGTTATTTCTGATCTAGTTAAATTAGATATCTTATTAAATAAAGATAATGTAGATGCCCTATCTGCAATTATACACAGAGAGCGAGCTTATGATTGGGGTAAGAAAATTTGCGAAAAACTAAGGGAATTAATTCCCCGTCACCAATTTGAAATTCCTATTCAGGCGAGTATTGGCGCTAAAGTAATTGCCCGAGAAACCATTAAAGCCTTGCGTAAAGACGTAACAGCCAAATGTTATGGTGGTGACATAAGTCGTAAACGTAAATTATTGGAAAAACAAAAAGAAGGAAAAAAACGAATGCGTCAGGTTGGAAGTGTAGAAATACCACAAAGCGCATTTATGGCAGTTTTGAAATTAGATTAAGGAAAAAAAATCTTATATTCGAAGAAGTTACTTTATGACTGACTAATGCTAGTAGCTATTATTGAAGATAATTTTGGAATTAGAAAGAACCTCGTTGAGCTATTTGAACTTTACGATTATGAAACTATATCAAGTGAAAACGGTAGTGATGGTTTGAATAAGATAATGAAGTATAAACCCAATATTGTGGTTGCTGATATAATGATGCCAGATATGGATGGCATAACCATGATTGAAAAATTGAGGGCTAAGGTAGAGTACAAGCACATTCCTGTTATTTTCTTAACTGCAAAAAATAGTTTAGCTGATAAAATCAGGGGATTAGAAACAGGTGCCGTAGATTATATTACTAAGCCATTTGAAACCAAAGAGTTACTTCAGAAAGTAAACAACCTACTAGAGTTAGGAAAGCGCCAAATGGTAAATGCACTTAGTACGCCAAACAAACATACTTTCGAATCATCAGACCAAACCTTTTTATCTAAATTAAGAACAATAATTGAGGCAAACATATCTAACGAAAAACTTGACGTGTATATGCTAGCTTTGGCGCTTAATTTTAGCACTTCGTCTATTCACAAAAAAGTAAAACAAATCACCAATAAATCTACCAATCAATTTATACGTGAATATAGACTTGAGCGTGCAAAGCAAATGATTGAAGATCAACACGCCAATGTTTCAGAAATTGCATTTAGCTTGGGATTTAACAGCGTATCATACTTCTCGAAGTCATTTAAGGATTATTTTGGCCAAAACCCCAAAAAAAGCAACTCAAAAATACATGACATTTAATTGTTAAGTTGATTAACAATATTTAATCGCATCTGTCAAATACAATTTTTCAAAAAAAAAGCGGCACTAAATAAATAGTACCGCCTTTAGCCCTAATCTATGAAAACAAAAAACTTGTTTACAAACGCTAATTTAGTTAAATGATTATTAAATTCATATTAATATATA
The DNA here is from genome assembly GCA_027482225.1 of Bacteroidota bacterium. Classification (GTDB taxonomy): domain Bacteria; phylum Bacteroidota; class Bacteroidia; order UKL13-3; family UKL13-3; genus UBA6183. Next base: position 4,632 of record JAIXWD010000007.1, on the reverse strand, counting down.
ATAATACAAAATAATTATAAAATAGTGCAGTTTTAATCGTAATTCAATGGCAAAATAAGTCTTACAGTGGTACCTAAATTTACTACACTATCTATTTCTATTTCACCACCATGCATTTCCATAAACAACTTCATAATTGATAGGCCTAATCCAGTTCCTGGTATATTTTCCACGTTAGTTGCCCTATAAAATGATTCGAATAAAAAGTTTAAATCCTTTTCGGGAATACCAATACCAATATCCTTTACTTCGAAAACCACTTTGTCAAGTTCATTCTTAAATAAATTAAACTCAATAGCAGTATCTGCAGCAGAATATTTTATGGCATTGCTTATGGTATTTTGTAAAACCTGATTCATCAATTTAATATCAATTGAAACCGTTTCTGTTAATTCTTCCAAATTACAAATTACCTGCTTTTCATTAAGTTGTTTAGGTGCTTCTTGATTGATGTAATCATTTATATAATTGTATATCGAAATAACTGAAGGATTAAATGGCACTTTACTTGCTTCTATTTTACCCATTGTTAAAATATCGGCCATCAACTCAGAAATGCGATCTACATCAATCATAATTTCTTCTAACTTATCACTAACTTTAGCATTCATTTTTGTTGTCAATCCAATCTCATCCATTTCTATGTATGCCTTAATTAACTCGGCTCCTACCCTAATTGTTGACAATGGTGTTCGAAATTCGTGAGAGGCCATACTTACAAAACGTGATTTCAATTCACCAAGTTCCTTTTCTTTTTGAAGTGCTTTGGTTAATTCTATTTCGGCTTTTTTACGAAGAGTTATATCTCTTGAGGATGCTTGTAATAAAATATTTTTTTTATTAGAAGAACTTGTAAGAACGGTAACTATGGTTTCTAACCACATTTGCTCCCCATTGGCTTTCAAAAAGCGGAAACTAATTTTATCGTCACCTTTGCTTTTAGCAACATTTTTCAAAAAGCTACTCACCAAACTTTGATCTTCAGGGTGAATTGCATCAAAAATATTGCTTTCCAATAAGGACTCATGCGGATATCCAGTAACTCGCTCAGCAGACGGAGATATATAGCGAACTTTCCCTTCTACGTCTAAAATAGACACAACATCTTGGATATTCTCTGAAATCAATCGGTACTTCTCTTCACTAATTTTCAATTGTTGTTCAGCATGTATCAAGTCTGTGATATCAATTGTAACACCATCTACACGGGCAGGTTTACCATTTTCATCGCAAATCAATTTGGCTTGATCTCTAACCCATTTGTGTTTAACAGGATTTCCGAAACTTAATTGATATACCATGTCTCTGGTTTGAATAATGCCTTTATGTAAATCATCATCCGACTTTCTTAATTTGCTTACTGAATCTTTGTTTATTAAATCATACCAATCAATTGCTTTCTTATAAAAATCTTCGTCATGAAATCCGGTCATGTTTTGGCATGATGGACTTATGTATGATAAATTATCATTAGTAATATCATATGACCAAATAACATCATCTATTGATGAGATTACTTTTTGCAACAACTCACGATTCAACTCTAATTCAGCAGAAACCTCTTTGCGGAAGGTAATATTCTCAGCAGAACCTACTACCCCGATTGGATTACCAATTAAATCCTTATGAAGTGAAACATGAAAATCAAACCACAATATGTGGCCATTTTTATCAATAAACCTGATTTCATCATTAACACTTTCAGCTCCTTCATCAAAAAGACGTTCACGAATATTCAAGAATTTAGAAATATCATCACCATGCATAAATTTACTAGCTCTTTGGCCAATAGAATCTTCAATATCAAACCCAGTTATTTCTTGCCAACTTTGATTAAGAAAAGTCCAACAACCTTCGTTATCAGTCTGGAAAATAACCTCTTTTAAACTCTCTACTAAATCTCTATATCGCTTTTCGTTTTCTTTTATCTTTTCGTCTAGTTCCTTTTGTTTATTTACATCTAATATAAAACCAATCATTTCTAATGGTATACCTTTGTCATCAAACTTGGTTACCTTTCCAATACTTAATACCCAAATGTAATTACCGTCTTTTTTACGAATTCTATATTCGGCATTGTATAATTTTTCTTCATTTTGATGAATTGAATTGAAATGTAATTCAACAGCTTTTTCAACCATTGGTCTATCCTCTGGATTCACTAATTCTAGCCAGTCTATCTTACTTATAAATGGGTAATCTTTCAGACTATATTGAATCATATTTAACGCAACTTCAGTAAATACTATATGCTTTTCAGAAATATTCCAAGTCCACATTCCTAAATTGGAAGCTTTCATTGCTAAATCTAATTTTTGTGTGGCGCTTTGAAGTTTATTTAATTCATTCTTTGTTTCCGTAATATCTCGCGTAATACATACCAAACCTCCATCATCAAACATGCTTAATGTAATATTTTGCAATCGTGGTTTACCAAGTTTAGTTATTCCTAATGTCTCACCGCTCCATGTTTTCTTTTCTGCCAAAACAGGAAAGTACACGTTAGTTATTTTATCAATTTCATCCTGATTATATAATACATGCCATTTCTTACCAATTAACTCATCAATTTTATACTCAAAAATTTCGGCATGTGATTTATTCATATAATAGAATTTGCCTTCTTTATCTAATAATGCTATACCAACAGGAGAATTATCTATAGCACGATGTTGTTTTAAAATCAGTTCATCACGTTGTTTTAGTTCGGTTATATCCATACCATAACCTACCAAATAGTCTAGCTTTTTATCTTCATTTAAAACAGGATGAAGAATTCTTAAATAATGCTTTTCATCTATACCAAATCCAAATTTTTCTTCGTGTGTAACTGGATGTAAATTGTTAGTTACAAACTTAATTTGCGCTTCCCGTTTTGCTGCTATATCTATTGGTTTATTTCGGTATTCGCAATATTCTGCATCTGTTTTACCAATAATCCAATTTCGAGTTTCATCATTTTTTATAGCTGTTTTACTTGCAAACTTATATTTACCATCATTACCTATTACTACAATATCAGCAGGAACATTATTTATAATACCTTCGTATAAAATCTTTTGTTGTTCAAGTTTTGCGTGTTGCTCATCAAGCTGTTTTCTGAGCATTTTTCTTTGAATGAATGCACCCATGTTTGATGCGATGGAAGACAAGGTCATTAAATCTACCTCGTCCCAATTTCTTTCGTTTTTACAATCATCAAAACCTACCCAACCCCAAAATAAATAATCAGTAAAAATGGGCATCAACAAAACACTTTTTATGTTTTGCAATTCTAGCGCTTGCCGAAACAAATCATTTGTTAACTCCTTGGTATTGGCTTTAAATTGATTACCACCAGCTAGAATAGGCTTTAAATCTTCATAGTTTTCCCAAGGAATATTTTGTAATTCAGGATTATCAATATAACAATCAATACCTTCACCACACCATTCAAACTCATGATTCATATGAGTTAACACGCCATCCGTATATCTATTCTTAAAAACATAAACCCTGTCAACTAAAGCTGTTTCACCTAAAATAGAGAGCACTTTATTTATTACATGCTTTTGAGATCCATTACTCAACATGAGTTTGGACGACTCGGCTAGTGCACGTAGTAATTGTATTGGTCTATTTTTGAAAAGAGCTGAACTCATGTTTAACTACAAATTAAAGAATTTCAAATTTAACTATAAGCTTTGTGCTTACAAATAAAATACTGTAAATTAGTAAATTATAATTTACACGCTGACTTATATTAAACTAGGTAAAGTTAAAAACTACTTATATCCTATTAGTTTTTTTACCTTCACTTAAGTATATTATAAATACTCATCATGAAACGTATACTACTAATTGATGATGAAATAAGATTAAGGGATAATACCGCGGAGTTACTGGAACTTAATGGCTATATGTTAGTGAAGGCGCAAGATGGTATTGAAGGTCTTAATAAAGCAATGGAATTTTTACCAGACCTTATTTTGTGCGATGTCATGATGCCAAATTGTGATGGTTACGACTTTTTACTACGGATAAAAAAAACTCATTTATCACACGTACCTGTTATTTTACTTACTGCACGAACGGAAATAGAAGATGAAAGTCGAGGCATTTATTTAGGAGCTAATAAATACATTACCAAGCCATTTGAAATAAGTAAGTTAATTTTAAGTATAGAGGCTTTATTAAATAAAGATAAATAACTTAATTTCTGCTGTTAATCAAAACATTATTGATATACTCATGCCATTCTAATTAATTACACATCCACATTTTAATTTTATTGCTGATTTGTGGTTGTTTTAGATCATGCCTTTTTATAAAATTTATATATCTAAAAGAATCATTTAAATTTATAAACAAAGTAATCCATTATTTAAATATTGATGAGTTGAGTATAAGTCATGTTGATGAAAAGAAGAATTTAAAATCATATTACTTCCTTTATTAAAACACTCGATTCTCAGATTTACTGTGTTAATGCATAAAAAAAGCCGCTCCATGGAGCGGCTTTTTGTTTTATTGGTTAGTGCACTAACTTATCTCTTTATTGTTTTGATGGTATAACTATTACCACTTGCTGTAATGATGCGTACAAAGTACATACCTGAGCTCAACTCGTTTAATTCTGTTAATTGGTAAGCT
>JAIXWD010000015.1 GCA_027482225.1 Bacteroidota bacterium | reverse complement strand
CCATTACCATCTGGTATGCTCACAAAAACAGTACTATTCGGTTGCGATACATTTGCTGGTAGGTTAACGATATTACCAAAGGTGGTATCAGCCATTATACCATGATTGCGCGATGGGCCATAAACACTAAACTCACCACCAGCATAAATATTTTTATTGTTTTTGGTAAATGTAAATACCGTATTATCAAAACCTCCATCATTAAACCTGCTAGTTACAGCTCCTGTGGTTGCATCTATTTGTGCTATACGGTTACGAACACTATCACCTACTACTGTAAAGTAACCTCCTATGTATAAATTGTTACCATCTAACTCTAGCGCTCTTACCGAGTTGTTACAATTTCTAACTCGCCATGCTGATACACGACCCGATGCATTGATATGCGCTAAACGTTGGCGAGCACTATCGCCCACTTGACTAAAATCACCTGCAATAAACCAGCCGCCATTACCATCTGATATTGATGCCCAAACAGTACTATTAGCTTGTGGGTAAGTGTTTGAAATTAGATTTCCTAATGTGGTGTCTAATAAAGTTCCATGTGATCTTGAACTTCCATAGCTGGTAAAATTACCACCAGCATAAAGGTTGGTGTTGTTTTTTGAAAACGTATACACCGCAGTATTAAATCCTGCACCACTAAACCTAAACGAAACAGCTCCAGTAATTGCATCAACCATGGCTATTCTGTTTCTTACGCTATCTCCTAAAATAGTAAACTCTCCACCTATATATAAATTGCTACCATCAAGTTGAAGCGCCCTAACGGTACTATTACAATTTTTAACTTTCCATGCAGATACCTTACCTTGACTATTAATATGAGCTACACGCTGACGCGCACTATCACCCACCTGACTGAAATCTCCGCCAATAAACCAACCTCCATTACCATCCGGTATTGTAATCCAGACAGTAGCATTGGCTCTAGGCCACGACCTAATAACCCGGCCATTTGACCTATTTATTAATGATGCATGTTGTGCTGCAGTATCAGAAAATGAAAATTGCGTAAAATCTCCACCAATAAATAAGGTGTCTCCAGATCTAGCCGAAGAAAACACATTACTATTCGGCCTTGGCAAACCACCAAAATTGGTTTGACCGAATAAACTGATTGCAGAAAAAGAGATTAATAAAACTAAAAAAGGTTTGATAAAATAATTTTTCATCTTAAGAAATTAAGTCTGCAAGATGATACATTATTTCTGCCCAATTGAGGTACATGATTATGTACCTCAATTGGATTTAATAGCCAATGTAAGCAATACCATGGTTCTTAGTGTGTATTAAATTTATACTATTACACATTGGTGCTTTTTAATTATAAAATAGTTTAAGTTTTTCGCACGATTTGCCCTATAAAAACGTAGTTGTTAATCTAACTTTAATAACACCTCTTTTTTTATCTCATGGCCACCAGAAAACTCAATAATTTTTGCATCAAGGTGGTTCATCAAATTATAAATCTTATGTTGTTTTTCGGGTGTAATAAATGGATCGTTTTTGCCTGTAATATAGGTAATGGGCAACTTGCTAATTGGGATTGAAATTGGATTGATTAATTCTGAAGCAATTTCACCAGCGTATATAATAAATGCATCTATTTTTTGTTCGGTATGGTGTATAAACCTAGACGCTGTTGCCACACCTTGAGAAAACCCTAGTACCGTTACTTTTACATGTAGCGGAATATTTAAAGATTTGTAAAGCGTATTCAAGTAATTGATGTAATCAATAATTTCGTTTTCACGGTCTTCGCTTGTCATCCAAGAAGCGGCAGGTTTACCTCCAAAACCTCGGGCATAAAACTTATTTAAACCTTCGGCTGCTACAATAAATCTTGTGCCATTGTCTAAACCTTCAAAATCTTTAATAAAATCAGATGCTAGCTGAGCATATCCATGTAACACAAACCATACCTCGCGTGTGTTTTCGTTTAACTCTCCCAACGTAAAATAACGTGCGGTTTTAGTTACCTGAATGTGGTTTTTTGTTGGCAAAGCTGTTGGGGTGTTATGCTAAGTTCCCTTCTTTTAACCGCTCTGTGTTTTCAGCAATTTGAAGTTTATCAATAAACTCTTGGATTTCACCATTCATTACATCAGGCAAATTGTAAACAGTTAAACCAATACGGTGATCCGTTACTCGGCCTTGAGGATAATTATATGTGCGAATTTTTGCTGAACGATCGCCTGTAGAAACCATTGTTTTACGTGAACTGGCAATTTTATCGTTATGCTTTTGCAACTCCATTTCGTATAACTTTGTACGAAGCATTTGCATAGCACGAGCACGGTTACCAAGCTGTGTTCTTTCAACCTGACAAACCACTACGATACCTGTTGGCCTGTGGGTTAACATCACCTTAGACTCAACCTTGTTTACATTTTGACCACCTGCACCTCCAGATCTTGCTGTTTGCATGTCTATATCAGCAGGGTTTATTTGCACATCTACTTCTTCAGCTTCTGGCAGAACTACTACAGTTGCCGCAGATGTATGAACTCGGCCTTGGGTTTCGGTATCGGGCACACGCTGAACACGATGAACACCGCTCTCGTATTTTAATGTTCCATAAACCTCATCTCCACTAACTTCAACAACTATCTCTTTATAACCTCCAGCTGTACCCTCTGTAAAATCAATTAATTCTGTTTTCCAACCTTTCGATTCGCAGTACCTCATATACATGCGGTATAAATCTCCGGCAAAAATACTTGCCTCATCACCACCAGTACCACCACGCACTTCAAGCACCACATTTTTACCATCTTCAGGGTCTTTTGGAACCAACAACATACGTATGTCTTCTTCCATGGGTTCAACCTTAGGAATCAATTCGTCAAGCTCGGCCTTTGCCATTTCTCGCAATTCTTCGTCTTTCTCATTACTCAGTAGCTGCTTGTTATTTTCAATGTTGCCAACCAAATCCCGGTATTCATAATATTTATCAACTATTTTTTGTAGCTCTTTGTACTCTCTGTTCAGTTGGGTAAATCGTTTCATGTCTCCAACCACATCTGGTTGCGACAACATATCTTGAACTTGATCAAACCTAACTTTAATGGATTCTAATTTATTTAACATGACAAATTTTATCAAAAATGTAAACTGGATATATTGTTTTTAAGCATACAACAATCCAAAAGGTGTGCGAATTTCGTAATTTTTTAGCACTTCACCAACCTAAACTAAAACGAGTAAATGTATATACTATCAGGCTTTTGAAGGTATAACCTTTCTTTTTCTATACTCATTTTTTGAACCCTAACCGTATCGGGCATTAAAAAACTATTACTCAATGCTGTTTGCCAATTGTACTGGTTAATTTTGCCATAGCCATAATAATATATATTTTTAGTTGCCACTTTTACATCGCTAATTCCTTTAATTGGAATGGTTTTTAGATAAGAGCCAAATACATCAAACAATAAAATGCCATTAATGGAATCGATCACAAAAACACGGTCGTTATTGTCGTAAACACCGCACACCGCGATGTCTTGATGTACATATTGGCGAACATTTCCGCTTGTTTGTTCAACAATACTTTTTTCGTTTATTTTTTTTAGTTGAAGATCGCCCAAATCAAAAACCCACAGATTGTTATCGTAGGCCCTTGCTATACAAGTTGCTTGCATAATATTGGCCTTGTTTAGGTCTATTTCACCACGATATGCCAAATTGTTATCTAAATATATAACCTTATTTAACTCGCGGTAAAACACAAATATTTGCAAGGGGTTTGATGCGTCAATTTGCGTGATACTGCCAGTGTAATTGTAATTTAGCGTTCCTAAAATCTTTCCGTTTCGTCCGTATTTGTTTAATTGGTTGGTTTGGGTAACCACATATAAATTTCCTAAATTATCTGTTTGAAAATACTTGGCATTAATTTTAAGTGCATTAATAAACACAAACTTAGGGCTGCTGTCTTGCTTTGGCGCAAAACCCATTTGAATAAAAACAATACACAAAACAACAATTAGTTTACGCATTATTCATTAAACGTTTTTAAGGTTAGCACATTGCCATCAAACAAAGCATAAGTGTTATAACCCATCCAATCGCCAAGGTTTACATATGTGCTATCTTCATTTATAGGTCTCATCATGGGCAAGTGCCTGTGTCCAAACACAAAATAATCTACTTTAGTATGGGTAAGGTATTGCTTTGCGTATAACATCAAATACTCCTTATCATCACCAAAATAAACAGCATTTTCATTAAAAGTATGTTGCTTGCTGCGTGCTGAAAACCAATTAGCTATACGTATACCAATGTTTGGATGAAAAAATGCGAACAACCGTTGGAAGAAGTAGTTACGATAGATGCTCAGTATAAACTTAAACCAATGTTGACCAGGACCTAATCCATCGCCATGTGCAATATGAAAATTTTTGTTTCCTAGCTTAATATCAATTGGTTTACTATGAATTGTACACCCAATTTCTTGTTGTAAATATCCAAACTGCCACAAATCGTGGTTGCCATAAAAAATATGTAATTCAATTCCAGAATCACTTAACTCAGCTAGTTTGCCCAACAGCCTGGTAAACCCTTTGGGAACAACGGTTTTAAACTCAAACCAAAAATCAAATAAATCGCCCACCAAATAAATTGTTTTGGCATCTTGCTTAATGCAATCTAGCCACCTTACAATTTTTTTTTCTCGCTCAAGACTGCTTGCAAAATCTGGTACACCCAAATGAAAATCAGAGGCAAAGTATATGTTTTTACGGGTATTCAATAATTGGTTGGTTTGGATTATTGTTGCAATAATACGTATTGACAATTACAAATAACCATTAGTGGCTTTGGTGCTGGTCGTCAATTAAAAAAACAAACAACTCTTTGGGACCATGTGCGCCAATAATTAAAGTTCTTTCAATATCAGCTGTTCTGCTTGGACCTGTTGTAAAACTTAGCATGCTTGGCATATTACGTCCGTATTTATTTTTTACCATTTGCATCGCCTCTTTCATTTCAATGGTAACTTGAGAAGTATACGCAACCACAATATGTATTTGAGGAAAAATGGTAATTGCCCTGCCATTTTTAACCGAACTTAACAATATACTACCATTGCGTGCAACCAAACTTTCGCAAGAGGTTATACCTACAATAGCTTTATCTATTAGCGTTTTATCAGCAACAAATGCTACCCCACTATCTTTTAACTGTGCTTGTATATCATCTTCCCAACAATGAATTTGTTTTAGTCTTTTGCGCTCTACAAGCGTTAACAACTTATCAATAAAATCAAATTTATTATCACAGTATACAAACTGCCCTTGCGCTTCAGTAAAATTACGGGCAAAAGATTCAAGCAATAGTTCTTGCTCCTGGGGTTGGGTATATACATTACTTTCCAAATCAATGTTGGCATACATTGCTTTAGATTTAAAAATAAGTGCTTGACGAACTTTTTTTAAAATTTTTTCTTTGGCTGTTGTTGTGTTTTGTTCAATTGCCACATTAAGCAAGTTATGTAATTTATACAAATATAGAAAATACAAACATAAACTCACCGCATCTTTGTGTTAAGCATTCTTAAACTAACTTCGTTTTTTGAGACTTACCCCAGGTGCTGCCTTTTTCAAAATAAGCATCATCTCAGGGATATCATAAATTAATAAAACGGGTTAGATCTTCAATTAGGGTTTTGCTGCTATTTTATATTTCAAGGTAATTTAGGTGTAATTGAAAATGCCAAACAAGTAAAAAATTGAAACATAGATGAAAAATAAGTTGTTCAACAAATTGATGATTTGATATAAGCATAGGATAAATTAAACTCCAATCTATTAAAATGTATACAAAACAAGTTCGACTATGCTTTTAGAAAAAAAGCCTACATTTGCAACGCTTTTTATGCATATCGAAGTATTAAAATCTAAAATTCATCGCGTAAAATTAACTCAAACCGAGTTACATTACGTAGGTAGCATTACCATTGACGAAGCGTTAATGGAAGCTGCAAACATGATTGAAAACGAAAAGGTTCAAGTAGTAAACGTTAATAATGGCGAACGTCTTGAAACCTACATCATTAAAGGAGAACGCAACAGTGGCGTTATTTGTCTTAATGGCCCAGCTGCACGCAAGGGTTTTGTTGGCGATTATTTGGTTATTATTTCATACGCTTCAATGGATTTTGATGAGGCAAAAAAACACCAACCAATTGCCATTTACCCTGATAACAACAACCGCTTAATCAGTTGAGTAAACAACCTAAACAAATAACGCAAACAATATTAATTTTTGCTATTGGTGCGGCCTTTTTATACTTTGTATTTAAAGGTACCAATTGGACTGATTTGTGGCTAAAGTTTACCCAAACCAATTACAACTGGATTGCTATCGGCTTACTAATTTCTGTTGTTAGCCATTGGTTTAGAGCTTATCGCGCTACCATGTTATACCAAGCCATGAACTATGATATAAGCACAACAAACAGTTTGTATGCTGTGTTCATAGGTTATTTTGTTAATTATTTCATTCCACGCGGTGGCGAGGTTTCGCGTTGTGCAGCGTTATCAAAAACCAACCACTTACCCATAGAAAAAGGTCTGGGTTCTGTAATTACAGAACGTTTGGTTGATATGGTGATGTTGTTTATTATTCTTGGGGCCGTTTTTGTGTTGCAATTTGATGTAATTTATAATTACATAAACACAAATCTTGCCTCCGAAAACAACTCAACAGGAAGTAACCTGAAATATTACCTATTAGCTCTTTTATTAATTGGAGTTACAATCCTTTTCATATTAAGCAAAAAACTCGCAACATTGCCCATTTTTGTTAAAGTACTGGATAAAGTTAAAGGATTTGTTCAAGGACTAACAAGTATTAAAGCGGTAAAACAACCATTGATTTTTATTGCATTATCTGCTGCAATTTGGATATGCTACATTTTAATGATGTACTTCTGTTTATTCGCATTACCAGCTACATCGCATCTTGCTTTTTCACAGTGTTTAACCGTTTTTGCATTGGGTACAATTGGCATTGTTATTCCGGCTCCTGGAGCTGGAGCAGGTACTTACCACTTTGCAGTTATGCAAGGTTTACTGCTTTTTGGTGTAGCACAAGATGATGGTATTGCATACGCAACAATTGTTCATGGTGCACAAATGGTTATGTTCATTATACTTGGCTCGGTAAGCTCTCTAGTGGTTTTAAGTAAACACAAACAAAACGTATCACATTAAAAATACATTTATGTCGCACCACAATAGTATTCTAGCGAAAATACACACATCAAACCAAACCCTTGCCCAACAAGTAAAACAATGGCAAATAGAAGGTAAAAAGGTGGTATTTACTAATGGCTGTTTTGATTTGCTGCATCGTGGCCATGTAGATTATTTGGCTAAAGCAGCAGACTGTGGCAACAAGTTAATTATTGGGGTTAATACTGATGCATCTGTTAGCACTTTAAAAGGACCAAACCGTCCTATTCAAGACCAACAATCACGTTTACAAATTTTGGCTTCATTACAATGTGTTGATGCTGTTATTTTATTTGACGAACAAACTCCTTACAACTTAATTAAAACCATTGAGCCTGATGTATTGGTAAAAGGCAGCGATTACGAACCCCAAAACATTGTTGGCTACGATGTAGTAAAAGCAAAGGGTGGAGAGATTAAAACCATTGATTTTATTCCAGGCTTTAGCACCAGCGCGATTGAACGTAAAATAAAAAACAACTAATTGCCCTAAACCATTATGGTTTATACTTGTTTTAAACAATAATGACTTCCAATCCTATTTCTATTTTTTGGCACCGCAGAGACCTTCGTTTAGAAGATAACGCTGGTTTGTATCATGCACTTAAAAGCGATTTACCAGTTTTGCCTATTTTTATTTTTGACAAGAACATTTTAGATAGACTCGAAAACAGATACGATAAACGCGTAGATTTTATTCACCAACAACTTGCCGAAATAAAAAAACAATTGAATGATTTAGATAGTGATTTATTGGTTTTTTACGGAACTCCTGAAGAAGTTTGGCCAAATATTATTAATCAATACAACGTTAAAAAAGTATTTACCAACCACGATTACGAGCCTTATGCCAAGGAGCGCGATGCTTGGACAAAAAACTATTTTGCATCAAACCAAATTACTTTTAATACCTACAAAGACCAATGTATTTTTGAGTACAACGAGGTGCTTAAAGATGATGGAAAGCCCTATACCGTTTTTACGCCTTACAGCAAAAAATGGAAAGCTAAACTCACCGATTTAGACTTAAACAGTTACCATAACGATAAACACTTTTCAGCATTTTTAAAAGTTGAAAAAAGACAAAGTTTGATCTCGTTGCAAGACATGAATTTTAAACCAACGGGCGCTGATTTTCCTTCAAAACAAACTGCACAAGGTATTATTAAAAATTACGATAAAACCCGCGACTATCCTGCAATTCTAGGCACTTCAAGGTTAGGGGTTCACTTTAGATTTGGCACCATAAGCATTAGAGAAAAAGCACGTAAAGCCATTGCATTAAATGAAACATTTTTAAACGAGTTGATTTGGCGGGATTTCTACATGATGATTTTGGCCAACTTTCCACATGTTGCCAATGGCGCATTTAGAAAAGAATACGACAACATACAATGGATTAATAACGAACACGAATTTGCCGCTTGGTGCAATGGAACTACAGGCTACCCAATTGTTGATGCAGGAATGCGTGAGTTAAATACAACAGGCTATATGCACAACCGTGTGCGCATGATTGTGGCAAGCTTTTTAACCAAACATTTATTAATAAATTGGCAATGGGGCGAGGCCTATTTTGCTGAAAAACTATTAGATTTTGATTTAAGTGCAAACAATGGTGGTTGGCAGTGGGCAGCAGGTTGTGGTACAGATGCTGCTCCATATTTCAGGGTGTTTAGCCCACAATTACAAACAGAAAGATTTGACAAACAACTGCAATACATTAAAAAATGGGTACCAGAGTACGGCACGCCAAAACAAATACATCCCATTGTTGATCATGCCTTCGCACGCAAACGGTGTTTGGAGGTTTATAAGGCGGCATTAAGTAAATAAATTTATTAATCGCAACCTGGTTCTGTTTTTTGATCACCGACACTCTTGTACCTAATCCCACATGAAGTGATTGGCCAAACATTAGAACAACTCCTTAATAAATTATTTTTCTTGTTTTTACAGCAATAAAAAGGCGCGCAGCGAAGCTGCGCGCCTTCCATATATTTTTACTGGTATTACAACGGCCACATAGCGGCTTTCCATGGAATACGAGATAATATCAATATTAAACCAATGCTAAAAAATACAACTGCCTTTTTGTGCTTGGCCATCGCTTCTGTTTGTTTTTTGCTCAGTGTTCTTCCAACCTGAATCAACACAATAGCAATTATCATGGTGCTGATGTGCTCTACTGCAACAAAACGTGAAGTCGGATCTTTCATAGCTGCTCCCATTCCGTTTGCCAATGCTTGGTCAACCACGGGACTAATAAAATATAAAATCAAACCCAATACCAATTGTAAATGGCAAAAGCCAACAAATAAAGCATGTGACAAATTCTCTTGTTTGGTAAAATCGCGTTTGTGCATAATGCCCAAAACAGATTTTGTTATGGCATACAAACCGCCTAATAATACAGCCCAACGCAATAGGTTGTGCACCGTTAATAATGTAGCGTACATAATTGTTTTATAAATTAGGTTGCAATTTAATCACCACAAACCACATTTTATTTTTAAATATTCCACATAAGTTTTAGTTTAGTATTTCCATTAAACATTAACTTTAAACTGTATAACCACTTATGCAATACTCCTTTTGGCATAAGGTACCCATTGTGCGTATTCTGTTTGCCTTTGCCGCGGGCATTGGTACATCTATGTTTTACGCCATAAACCACTGGATATCTTTATCGTACTTTGTATTTTTTCTAATTACTTTTATTGTTTTACCTCGCATTTTAAAGGCCTATCAACAAAGCTGGTATGCAGGTTTTGCGGCCTTATTAATGTTTTATTTTGCTGGAGTTTTGTTACATACGTATCAAAGTAACTTATTTCATGGCAGCCATTTTAGTTACACACCACACGCAAAATCTTATTTGATTCGGGTTGATGAAGAGCCTATACAGAAATCGCACTCGTATAAAATGCGTGCTAAGGTTTTACAGTGTGCCGATTCATCAAACCAAATAAAAACCACCACAGGCAATGTGCTCATTTACATCAGTAAAAACCAACTGAATTCATTACCAAATTATGGCGATGTATTGTTGCTAAATGCCAATGATGTAAGGGACGTTCCTCAACCCAAAAACCCATACGAGTTTGATTATAAAAGATACTTGGCGTTTAATCACATTCATCATCAAGCCTACTTAAAACAAGCACAATTGGCTTACACCAACATTAACCAAGCAAACTTCGTTTACAAAACAGTTTACAGCATACAACGCTACTTCCGAGAAGTATTGCACACTTATATAAAAACTTCTTCAGAAATTGGTGTTGCACAAGCTTTATTATATGGCTTTGATGATGAAATTAACGAAGAAACCATGAGTGCTTATGCAAACACCGGAACCTTACATGTATTGGCTGTATCGGGTATGCACGTAGGCATTATTTTTTTAATTATTAGCAAACTGCTTTGGTTTATGGATAAAAGCAAAAAATTGCTACTTGCCAAACGGTTAATTATTGTGGTTTGCCTCTGGGCTTATTCGGTATTATGTGGTTTATCGCCAAGTATTTTGCGTGCTACGGTAATGTTTACGTTTATTATTACTGCACAAATTTTAGAACGTAGGAGTAACATTTATAACACCTTGGCTGCATCTTGTTTTACGCTTTTAATTGTTGATGCAAACATGCTGGCAAATGTGGGTTTTCAGCTCAGCTACATGGCTGTTTTGGGCATTGTATTTATACAACCAATGATGTACAAATGGTATGTAGCATCTAATTGGTTTGTTGATCAAATTTGGAAAATCACAACCGTTTCTGTTGCTGCACAGATTGCCACTAGCCCAATTGGTATATTATATTTTCATCAGTTTCCTAATTGCTTTTTGTTTTCAAACCTGCTTATTATTCCTCTTACCACAGTCGTTTTATACTGTTGTATTGTTTTGTTGGTGGTATCAAAAATAACGGTGCTTGCAACTTGGTTAGGTGTTGCAATAAAGCACTCCATTTTGTTTACCAATAAATTGGTAATGTTGATGGAAGATACACCATATGCATATGTAAACGGTATACAGATAACCATCTTCCAAAGCATATTGTTGTACGTGTTATTTTTGTGTTTGATATTTTATTTCATGTATCAACACAAAAATTTACTGCGCGTAAGTTTGTTGGCGCTCTTATATTTTGTGGTTTTGTTTGGGGTTGATGCTTATACGCAACACCATCAAAAAAAACTGGTGGTATATGGTATAAATCAAAGTAACGCTATACAATTAGTGCATGGCAATACATCAAAACTTTTATTAGATGATAACCTGCGGTACGACAAACAAAAATTTAGGTTCCATTTACAACAGCACATTTGGCAAATGGGTTTACAACAAATAGATACCTTGGTAATAAAGAATCAATGGCAATTGATTGGCTTTAAAGGCAAACATATTTTAATTAGTGGTGATGAACATTATCCAGAATCAACCCAACATATTGATGTGTTAATTGTTAGGTATAAACTTAAACCTGAGTTACTGAAACAAATAAATGCAAAACAAGTATTAATAAGCGGAAGTGTGAAAAAACACCATGCTGAAAAAATTAAAGCCCATTGTATACAGCAAAATATTCCAGTACACGATGTGATGTATTCAGGCGCATTTCAATTATCATTGTAGCGCATGAGTAATTTAGCACAATACGAAGTAAAAGACAGGGTGGGTTACATTACCCTAAACCGTCCCGAAAAACGCAATGCCTTGAGCTACGAAATGGTAAGCGAAATTAAACTCGCTTTTATGAATGCTGAGGCCGATAAAGAATGCAAAGTAATAGTTATTAAAGGCAGTGGTGAAGCATTTTGTGCTGGTGCCGATTTGGCTTATTTACAACAACTTCAAACCAATACATTTGACGAAAACTTGGCTGATTCGCGCCATTTAATGGAATTGTTTCAGTTTATATACCACAGCAACAAAGTAGTTATCTCTCAAATAAACGGCCCCGCATTAGCCGGTGGTTGCGGCTTAGCAAGTGTGTGTGATTTTAGCTTTGCCACACCCGAAAGCACTTTTGGTTACACCGAAGTAAAAATTGGCTTTGTTCCTGCAATTGTTATGGTGTTTTTGGTGCGTAAGGTTGCCGAAAAAAACGCCCGCGAAATGCTTCTAACAGGAGATGTATTTAAAGCCGATAAGGCCTTACAATACGGCTTAATAAATTATATTGTTGAGCCTGATGAATTGGATGATGTAGTATTTAAGTTTGCTCAAAAACTATGTAAACAAACCTCTATACAATCAGTAGAATTTATAAAAGAAATGTTGGCTAATGTGCAAAGTATGGATGTAAATGAGGCGTTAGAATACGCTGCAAAAACGAATGCAAAAGCTCGTGCAACAGACGATTGTAAACGTGGTATTGATGCTTTTTTAAATAAAGAAAAACTACGCTGGTAAAACAGTATTAACATAAAACAAGATGAAAAAAATCATTCACATTACTTTACTGCTTTCCGTTGTTAGCGGTTTGTTGTTTTCCTTTAGCACACAACAAAAAATTCAAGAAGGGCTTATCGAGTTTGATATTACCTTTTTAGATTTATCGCCAGAAATGAAACAAGCAGAAGCCATGCTACCCAAAAAAGTGAGTATGTACTTTAAAAATGAAAACTCGCGCACCGAAATGCCAAGTGGTATGGGCAATACCATTACTATTAACAACAGCCAAAAAAAGGAATTTTATTTGCTAATGGATATGATGGGACAAAAAACTGCCATAAAACAAACAGAAGCTGAAATGAAAAAACAGCAAGAAAAATCGAATATAAAAGACATTAAGGTTGAAGAAATTAACGAAACTAAAATAATTGCAGGATATAAGTGTAAAAAGGCTAAATTAACATACGTCTTAAACGGAAAAACAGAAACAGTAGAATGTTTTTACACACCCGATTTACCTTTACTTGCTCAGGGAAATACCGCTCCTGGATTTGATAAAATAAAGGGATTAATGATGGAATACAGCATGAATATGGGTGGTATAAAAGCCAAAATTGTAGCAACAAAAGTAAGCGCACAAAAAGTAAATGATACGTTTTTTGACATACCAAGCAACTACACCTTGCGTACAATGCAAGAACTAGAAAGTATGGGTCAAGATTAGATTATACTTTTGCTCCCAAAATAACATGGGCAACATAGCACTTTCAAAAATATTTAATAAAACAACTCCTATACTGGGCAATAGTTTATACCAACTATTGCCCGGTTTAGTTAATCAGGTGCTTGCTTTTTTTGTAATAAAACAAAGCGGAGCAACTACCTGGGGGCAGGTAGTTGCTTTACAATTAGTATACTACATAGCAGCACATTTGGTTTCTTGGGGTAACAAAGATTATCTGTTGTTACAGTTTAGTAAACACCCAGCTAAAATCAATCATTTCCTAAAACAATCAACCCTAACTAGGGCATTGGTTTTGTTGTTACCAACAATACTTTTAGTTATGGTTTATTATCCGTTTCAAACAGCAATTTATCTGGCCGGTTGGATTGTGTTGAGGTTTATTGCACAAGCCATGGAAGCCGTTATCATTTACGAAAAAAGCTTTTCGTTAGCCCTGCGTTCCGAGGCCGCAGCGTTTGTTTTATTGTTGTTCGGGCTTACATTTTGGCATCACAACTTATCGTTTCAGGACGCTTTGTTGTTGGTTTTGTTATCGCATGTTGGAAGAGTTGTGTGGTTAATGCAAAGTATCTTAAGCAGGTTAAAGGGGTTGAGTTTAAAACAATTTGAAATTCCACATTTGTGGGTTTCTATTCCGTTTTTACTTATAGGTTTAATTGCCTTGCTTCAACTAAAAACAGATTTGTATGTTATGAACGAATTGAGCACCAAATCCATAATCGGAAGATATCAGGTGCTCATGAGTTTTGTATCGATGTTTTTGGCGATTCCAGGATTTATCATAAATCCATTTATTAAAAATGTATACCGTTTACAAGCCAGTCAACTTAAATCATTACAATATAAATTTATTGGTTTAGGTTTGATGATAAGCGTATTGGCAACTCCTATGTTATGGGCCGTGATGTATTATATTTATCAACTTAACTTTTCTGCTGTATCGTATGTTCTAATTGCTGTGTTGATGTGTTTACCTTTTGTGTATGCTTTTGATTTATATAAACTATACAAAGCCAATGCACAAAACAAAGTATTGTTAGTAAGTGCCTTTGGTATAGCCATTATATTTTTATCTTGTTTGATGTTTATACCGTATTGGCCAATTAATGGTGCTTTGATTGCTCAATTGCTTGCACAAATATTTTTAGTATTGTTGCTAAAACATCATGCAGCAAAACTTCATTCATGATTATTTATCCGCTGTTAAAAATATTGGTACGATTTGGTTTTAGGTTTTACTACCGAAAAACCAAGGTAAACCATGTGCAACAAATACCCGCAACCGGTCCGGTTTTGTTGGTGGCCAATCATCCAAGTTCGTTTATGGATGCGCTTTTAATTGCCGTGTTTGCAAAAAGACCCATGCATTTTTTAGCCCGTGGCGATGCTTTTAACAATCGTATTTTAGCAACCGCATTCCGGTCGTTTAACATGCTACCCGTTTACCGCATAAGTGAAGGAAAAGAAAACCTCGATAAAAATTTTGAAACCTTTGATGCCGTTCATGGTGCATTAACCAGAAACGAAATGGTTTTAATTTTTGGTGAAGGCGTAAGTGTAAATAATTGGGATTTGCGCAAACAAAAAAAGGGTGCAGCTCGCATTATACTAAGAGCTTGGAAAAGTGATACACCTGCAAAAAACACTACCATTGTTCCGGTAGGTTTAACATACGAACACTTTAAAGGAGCCGGAAAATCTGTTTTATTAAATTACGGCAACACATTACACCAAACCGATTTTAAAACACAAACCAACGCAGCAGATTTTGTGCAATTTTTTAATAACAAAATTGTTCAAGAAATGCAACAATTAGCCTACATCAACCCAAATATAAAACAACAAAGTATAGAGCACATTAAACTTGTAAACGCTTGGCAAAATGCAGAATCAAACCAAAAAGATATTTTGGTTATGCTTAAACAAGAACATTGGTTAACATCAAATACAAATACACCAAAACTATTCAGCGCCAAATTTCCTTTTTTCTTTTGGCTTTGGCCGCATTACAAAGCCATGCAAATCATTACACAAAAAGCTACTAACGGTAACATTTTTTATGATTCAGTATTGTTTGGTTTGACCTTGTTGTTGGTACCGTTTTACATAGCTACCATTTGGTTTGTGTTAAGAGCTGTATTATAGAAAAAACTGTGGCTGCCTTTATATTAAACCTAGTCGTGAAAACCTTTGCCTTGCAAAATTTTGGGCGTATATTTTTCAATGCGCGAAATCCGGGTTTGAGCTTGTTTAGCTGACGAAAAATGTAAAATCCAACTACGCTGCCTGCCTGGTGTTAAAGCAAAAAAAGCAGTTTTAAGATCGGGGTTTTCGTCCATCGCTTGTTTAAACTCATCTGGTATAGGCTCAGGATTTGGAACTGTTTCCACCTTTAGGCCTGCCTTTTCTATTTCTATGGCCTGCTTAATATATTGTTTAATGGTTTTTTCCATAGCAGCTAAATCACTGTCTTTGGTAAACTTTATTAATCTTCCATGTTGCGAGTTTTCACCAGGCTTATCTAAAATATTTTTAGTGTCGTTTAATAATACTCCCTTAAAAAAACTAACGGTACAATATGACTTAAGGGCGGCCAACATCAACACATTTTTGTTGTTATAAGTATAACAAGGACTGCCCCACTTCACCTCTTCGGTTAAACCACAATCAAGTATTATTGTACGCAATAAAACCAGTTCATTATTCCAAGTATGAACCTTACACTTGGGTGTACCAACTAAGTTGCATCTGCCACAGCCTTCGGATAAATATACATCAACGCCTTTATTCATCTTATTAATCTTAATTAGGTTTCATTCCTTATTAAAACCATCAATCAATATTAATAAATATTTTTACGCTGTACTAAATTAAAATGTCATGATAACAAAGATCATTTGTTAATCAACAATATCATTACATCTTTGCTGCTTAACATCAAACCCATAGTTTATGGAAGAAATATTACAAGCTGCCAATTACCTTAAAGAACAAGGTATAACCCAACCACAAATTGGCATTGTTTTAGGTACGGGTTTGGGCCACTTGGCATCACACATCAACGTAGTTAAAGAAATACCATATCTAAACATACCTAAATTTCCTATATCAACAGTAGAAAGCCACACCGGTAAATTAATATATGGAACGCTGGGCAATAAAACCGTATTAGTCATGCAAGGGCGTTTTCATTATTACGAAGGTTACAGTATGCAACAAATTGTATTACCCATAAGGGTGATGAAACTTTTGGGTGTTGAATTTTTACTGTTGTCAAACGCGGCTGGTAGCTTAAACCTAAATTGGAAAAAAGGCGATTTAATGCTGATTGACGACCACATAAACCTACAACCATCTAACCCGTTAATTGGTAAAAATTTGGATGAATTAGGGCCACGTTTTCCCGATATGAGCGCACCTTACAATGCACCAACCAATGCTAAAATGGAAGCCATAGCTGAACGCTTAGACATTACTTTACACAAGGGTGTTTATGTTTCGGTGCCTGGACCAATGTTAGAAACACGAGCAGAGTATCGTTTCTTAAAACACATTGGTGCTGATGCAGTAGGAATGAGCACGGTACCCGAAGTAATAGCCGCGCACCACATGGGTTTGCCATGCGCTGCTGTTAGTGTTTTAACAGACGAATGCGATCCAGACAATTTAAAACCTGTTGATATCAAAGAAATTATTGCCGTTGCGACAGGGGCAGAATTAAAACTAACAAATTTATTTGTCGCGTTAATTAATGAATTATAATTAATGCTGTTTTTTAGACACCGTTCCAACAAAATCCTTTAGGTAAAAAGGTTCGAAATAGGCTGTGTCCTCAAATTTACCAGACAAATACTGTTGGTAAGCCAATTGGCCCAAACCTGCAGCAGAGCAATGCACACCATCAATAAAAACAGCATTGGGGTGTATAATTGTTGACTTACATTTTTCAGCACCATTTCCTAAAAAAAGCATGTGTTGTTGGTTTAGTTCATTTATAAAACTTTTTTCATCTATAACTGCTGCTTTAGTTGGGATTAACTCATGCAGGTTAAAATCAAACAAAGCGGTATAAACCTCCATCCTGCGGGCATCAATCATCGGACAAAGCGTGATTTTGTTGTTTGGGTTTTGTTGCATATAAAATCCTGCAATACCATGTAATGTGTTAACAGATAACAAAGGAATATTTAGCCCGTAACACAAGCCTTTAGCCGTTGATACGCCAACACGCAACCCTGTATAAGATCCTGGGCCCTTACTCACACAAATGGCATTTAGCTGTTTAAGTGTTATGTTAGCTTCGCTTATACTATTGACTATTAACTTAGTGAGTGCTGAAGCATGCATATTGCCATCCTTAATCTCGTTAATAACCAACAGTTTGTTTTTATTAAACACTGCTACAGAACAAACTTCAGTAGCGGTTTCAATGCAAAGTATAAATGCCATATGCAATATTAAACGGTTTCGGTGCATTTATAAAAAACCGCTTAATTTTACTTTACCAAAACGTGTTAAAAAAACAATCAACTTGCAGTGTGGTTTAATAATTGTAAATTTGAAGCAATAAATCATTTTGTATATGATTACAGTTACAGAAAAAGCAAGCAAACGTATTGCCGACTTAAAAATAGAACAGAACTATTCGCCAGAGCACTTTTTACGTGTTGGTGTAAATAGCGGTGGGTGTTCAGGTTTATCTTATGATTTAGACTTTGACAACCAAACCAAAGATGGTGACCAAGTATTTGAGCATAATGGCGTTAAGGTGGTTTGTGATGTACGCAGTATACTTTATTTATTTGGCACCGAATTAGATTTTTCTGATGGGCTGAATGGTAAAGGGTTCACTTTCAACAACCCAAATGCCACGCGCACATGCAGTTGTGGTGAAAGTTTTGCAGTTTGAGGATAATTTTTATTGAAAAACTTGATTTTTAAAATATTGCCTTATATTTGCAGTCCTTTTTAAGAAAAAACGTACAGAAAGATGGCTAATCATAAATCAGCAAAAAAGAGAATTAGAGCTAACGCTGCGAAGCGCTTAAGAAACAGATATCAGGCTAAAACTACCCGTACATTGATAAAAACAGTACGCACAAGCACTGATAAAGCAGAAGCACAGTCTTTATACAGTAAAGTAGCTTCTCTATTGGATAAATTAGCTAAGAAAAATGTGATTCACAAAAATAAAGCTGCAAATCAGAAAAGTAAATTAGCAAAGGTTATTTCTAAAATTGGTACTGAGCCTAAAAAAGTTTTAGTTAAAAAGTCTGGCGCTAAAAAGCCAACCACCAAAAAATAATTTATATACTAATTTTAAAATATTTATTTGAAGGCTTTCCTAATAGGAAAGCCTTTTTTTTGGCTTTATTGTAATTGTTGCCTATGTTTACCAACTAAGTATTTAACCCCTTGGAAAATTTTTGGGACATTTTTAAACCAAAGGCACTGGTTGATTTTGGTGGACTAACACTCGTACTGCTGGTAATTTTCATTGAAAATGGGCTATTTTTCGGCTTCTTTTTGCCAGGTGATTCTTTGTTGTTTACTGTTGGGTTACTTTGTTATTTAAAAGTATTGGACGTGGAGCTAGCCGTCTTAATACTGAGTATAGCTGCAGCTGCTTTTGCCGGTTACTATGCAGGTTACTTTTTTGGTTTTAAAACCGGGCAGAACCTTTACAAAAAAGAAGACTCGCTATTTTTTAAGAAAAAATATATTTACACAGCTGCCGAGTTTTATCAAAAACATGGAGGAGTTGCACTTATTTTAGGTCGATTTTTGCCCATTGTGCGCACGTTTGCTCCCATTTTGGCTGGAGTAGTAAGGGTAAATCCCAAAACATTCTTTTTGTTTAATTTGATTGGCGCATTAGTGTGGCCACTTACCATAACTAGTGCAGGCTATTACGTGGGTTCAATTTTTCCTGATGCACTAAATTACTTAGATTTTATTGTGATTGGTTTTATTGTGGTTACATCAATACCCATTATTAACAACTTTATTAAAAAACGAAATGATAAAAAATCAGCCTAAAACGGATTGTCTGGCACGGCTAGCTGGATAAATGGTGGTGATGTAGCCTAACACCAAAACAGTTAAAAACACTAACACTATATCACTCCAAATAACATGAACTGGATACGAGCTAAACATAACATTTGATGAGGCTTGTAATGCTATAAAACCATATTGATCCTGTAAGTAACACAACAATAAACCAAGTGTTATACCTAAAACACCCCCAACGAAAGCGATTATCAACCCTTCTAACTTAAAGATATTAGCCGCTTGATTTTCTGTAAGCCCCATGCTTTTCATTATTTGTAAATCGCGCTTTTTTTCCATTATCAATATATATAAAGAGCTTATAGTATTTGATGCGGCTATAAGCAAGATAAACAACAAAATGATGTAGCTAATAGCTTTCTCTGAGCGCATAACTTTGAAAAAAGCATCGTGTTGCTCAAATCTGTTTTTAATAGTGAATCCCTGGCCCAATACATTTTGTATTGACTCTTTCACATCATCAGCGTTTGCACTGGGTTCTAGTTTAACTTCAATTGCGGTAAAAGCATCATTACGAACTAATAGTTCTTGTGCGAAATGGAGCGGACAAATTACATATTTATTATCTACCTCCTCTTGAACAGCAAAAACACCACTAGGAATTACAAGCGCTTTATTAAAAGCATCATCTGGATTGATGATGGTTTGCACATCACGTTTAGGCACATATATAGCCAATGCTTTAAATAAATCATTAGGGTCTATTGATAAGCGGTAAGCTATACCCTGACCAACAATGGCGTATATACTATCTTGTCTTACATCAACATATCCACCAACCAACATGCTATCAAAGTTTGTAACATTAACATAGTTTATGTCAACACCCTTTAAGGTTGCAATGCTTTGTTGGTTGTTGTAACGCAGTAGCACGTTTTCTTCCACAACCTTGCTGTAAGTTTCAATGCCTTTAACCAACTCAAATTTGGCCCAGTTAATTTGTCTAGGATTGATTATTTTGCCGGTAGTTGATGTTATTCTTAAATCGCTATCGAAGTTGGTGTACAACGAAGAAAAAAGCTGCTCAAATCCATTAAAAACACTTAGTACAATAATTAAAGCTGCAGCACCAACTATGTAGCCTAAAAGAGATATTCCTGAAATTAAAGTAATTAAACTAAAGCCTCCGCCATGTTTACGAGAAAAAAAATATCTTTTAGCTATGGTAAATGGCAGGTTCACGGTAATTTTTCTTTAAGTATAACCCCGTATCAAAAATATCTACTAGTCTTTCCAAGCCTTAACAATAAGTCCTGTTCCGGTTTTATGGGTGGTATAGGTATCAACCCAATTTAATAAATAGGCAAACGGATAAGTTATGATATAATAGACAGGTAACAAAACAAAAAACGCTTTGGTTACATTTAAAATACTCATTGGGTATTTCATGCTTAGTTTCCATGCAATTTTTCCTGGAGCGCCATAAGAGTATAGTATTTCAGCTTTGTTAAAGCCTGCTTGCTTTAATTTATCACGCATTTCTTCTACCGGGTAACCATCACGTACGTGTTCACCAATAAAAGATTCTCCGTGCTCATCAGCATTACTTCCACCCTGGTCACTTGGTGTTGATATTAACAACATAGCACCACTCTTCATGCTTTGATTAAAGTGTTTAAAAACATCAACATCCTCTAAAATGTGTTCCATTACATCAACACATAAAACCAGATCGTATTTATTGGTGGCATGTGGTTTAGTTAAATCACCAAGCGCAAAATTAACGTTGGTTATATCGCAAGCTTTAAAAAATTGGGCACAATCAGCAATTTGATCATCTTTAACATCAACTGCATCGATAACACATTTATTGTTTTTGTTGGCTATGTAAAAACTATATTGACCAAAGCCGGAGCCGGCATCTAACATAGTGAAAGGGCTTTTAAAATTAGGCCAGGCTCGCAATTCGCGATGTATATGCCATGTACGAAGCAATAATAAATCTAAAAGCTTGTAAAATAGTTTGCGCAAAAAAAGCGACTTATTAAATACTGTTCCCAGGTCTTTTTTTATTGGATCGTATTCCATGTTATATCAACTGCGGTGTATAAAATTAAAGGGGCAATATAGCGTATCAATTATAAAATATAAAAGCATCGTCTTAATTATTATTTTTATTTATTGAATTGCGATTGTTGCTAGGAATATTTAGTTTTTATACATTTGGTGCGTGAATTATATTAAATCATTTCGCAGATGGATTAGGCGGTTCCCCTTCCTACACAAATTTATTAAATTTGGTTTTGTGGGTGTAGCAAGTACCATTGCAAGCTTAATGGTGTTTTGGTTCATCGCCCTGCAATTTCCGCAATACAATTTAATTTCAAAGGCTATAGGTTACTTTATGGGGTTTTTTGTTGGCTTTGCCTTAAACAAGATTTGGACATACGTAGACCAAGCAGAAGATGGAGAAAAGTATTTGCTAAAGTACATTATTGTATATGCATTTACTTTCTTTGTTTATTTGGCTTTTAACTACGCCTGCGATCATTACTTACACCCCGAAACAACAATTGCTCCTATTGTAGAATGGTTAGGTTTTTCTGAGATAAGCGCTTGGCTGTTACTTAATGGAACATTTGTTAGCAACGTATTATCAATAGGTATAAATGTGGTGATAAACTTTTTAGGAACTAATTTTTTAGTATTTAAAGTACCATCACCACAAGAGTTATTCGAAGATTAAATTGAATTAGTCTTTACGTTTAAGCTTTTTCTTTTGGCTTACACTCATGCTGTTGATGCGCTTATAATACCCTGTTTTACTTTGTTTAACCCAGATAATCAGCTTTTGTCCAGCACGCAGTTTTTCCGATTTTAACTTATTCCAACTTTTTATTTCACGTGTTGTTACATCAAACCAATCGGCAACGTCAGCTATCATATCGCCTTTTTTAACCGAGTAATACACCCGTTTTTTATCAAAAACAGGAATTGGCTCGTTGCGGTTAACAACGGTATGGTCTGGCTTATTAATGCCATTAGATGAGGCTCCGGGTGTATCACCGGGTATGCGTTGTATTACAACAGGGGCAAAATCTCCAGGACTAACAATTGGTTTGTAAACACTGTCGTTTAATAAGTTAAAATACTTTGCTTTAGACTTGGGAAGTTTTAACAAATACCCTTCTAATGTATAAGGTATAACGTCTTTTTTAAAGATTGGGTTCAGTTTTCTTAATTGCTCAATCGGTATTTCAAGTGTACTTGAAATTTGCTGAAACGACAACCATTTACGAACCATTGCACTGTCTGTTTCATTAAATAATGCGGCTGGTGAAGGTTTTATTCCGTGTTCCTTATAAAAATTACAGATGTAGGCTGCTGCTATAAATTTAGGATAAACATCTCTTGTGCCTTCTGGAATATATTGATACAAATCCCAGAAATGCATGCTGTTACCTGCCATGCGTATGCTTTTATTTAACATTACAGGAGAAGATGTGTAAGCTGCAATTACAAGTGGCCATTGACGATAAATCGAAAATAAATCTTTAAAATGTGTGGCAACAATGTTGGTTGATTTTATCGGGTCCTTGCGTTCATCAATGTATGAATTTACTTTTAACTTATACATTTTCGATACATTATAAGGCATCATCCACATGCCGCTTGCTCCGCTAGGAGCTTGAACCATGGGGTCGAGTTCTGCCAAAGCCACCGCCAGATATTTCATATCAACAGGTATATTTTTGGCACGTAACGAACGTTCTATCATGGGAAAATAAACCTTGCTTAATCCTATAAGCTCGCGAGTCCTTTCTGGGTTAGCCAAATATGCATCTATGTGCTTTTTAACTGCTGGATTATAGGTCATTTCAACCTGCGATTTAAGGGTTGATAGTCGCTGAATATAAACTTGTTCGTTTTGCGCTTTAACTGCTATGGTTAATAACAGCATTATACCCAATAATATGTTGTGTATCTTTTTCAAATTTTACTTCAATATAAAATAAATTAGCGCCTATTAGATTGTTGATGCAAGTTGCATCATTTCGCCTTCACAAAAATGCTTAGCCATTAATTGAACTCCCATAGGCATACCATTGGTATGTTTGCCCATAGGAACAGAAATAGCTGGATTACCGCTTATATTAGCGTGAACCGTAAATATATCGGCCAAATACATAGCAATTGGATTATCTGTTTTTTCGCCAAATTTAAACGCAGTAGTTGGTGTTGTTGGCGAAAGTAAAAAATCATATTGACTAAGCAATTCATTGGTTTTTTCTTGTACCAAACGCCTTACCTTTTGAGCCTTTGTATAATATGCATCATAAGAACCTGCAGAAAGCACAAATGTGCCGAGCATAATTCTTCTTTTTACTTCAGTACCAAAGCCCTCACTACGCGATTTGCGGAAAGTGCTTTCTAGGTCTTTTGCGTTTGCACTACGATGACCATACATTAAACCACTAAAACGAGATAAGTTTGAAGAGGCCTCAGCAGTAGTAAGAACGTAGTAAACTGGCACCAATTGTTCAAGGTAGGGAAAGCTAACTTCTACAACTTCATGACCTTGTTGTTTTAATTTTTCAATAACTTCCAATGTTGATTTTTGCACCTCAAGATCTATTCCTTCGTGATAAACACACTCTTTTATGTATGCAATTTTTTGCTTGATAGGAGCTATGGCAGTAGTATACTCAGGTACAGGATTTGAAGAAGTTGTTGCATCTGCATCATCCTTTCCAGATATTACCTCCATAAGCAGTTGCATGTCATACATGCTTTTGGTTATCGGGCCAATTTGATCGAACGAAGAAGCGTATGCAATTAACCCATTACGTGAAACTCTACCATAAGTGGGCTTAATGCCAATAACTCCACAAAATGCAGCAGGTTGTCGAACAGAGCCTCCAGTATCACTTGCAATAGTTGCTTGACACATATCTGATTGCACAGCAACTGCGGCACCTCCAGAAGACCCTCCAGAAACACGTGTCTCATCAAATGCATTTTTTACAGGTCCGTATGTTGAAGTTTCATTAGATGCACCCATTGCAAACTCATCACAATTTAATCGACCAATAATTATTGCATCTTCGGCTATTAAGCGAGATACAACAGTGGCACTATAAACAGATTCAAAACCTGCTAAAATTTTTGACGATGCGGTAACCTGATGATTTTTGTAACAAATATTATCCTTAAGGCCAATAACCAATCCTGCTAATTTACCAGCAGTTCCCTGCTTTATTTTATGGTCAATAACATCTGCTTGACTTAGGGCCTCCTCTTGAAACACCTCAATAAATGCATTCAAGTTTTTGCGCGCGCTTATGTTACCCAAATAATGCAAAACAAGACCACGCAGGGTAGTCTTGTTTTGTTGAATATCGGATTGTATGTGTTTTAGTGAGTTGTAGTTTTCCACTATTCTTTTGTTGTTGATTTCGGTTGGTTATCCTTTTCTTTCATCCCCTCTTCAATTTGAGATTTAACGTTCTTTTTCGCATCGTTAAATTCGCGAATGCCTTGACCAACGCCACGCATTAACTCAGGAATTTTTTTACCACCAAATAATAACACCACAACTAAAATGATAACGATCCATTCGCCACCACCTAAATTACCTATAAACAATAATGATGTATTCATAATATATACGTATAAAAGTAAGCAAAATTAAATTTTATTTCGGGAAAAACTACTTCATTTGAACCAGCTTTTTCAGTTTCTTTATTTCTTTATCATCTAAGTGCCTCCATTCCCCTCTGTCTAAACCCTTTCGCTCTAGTCCAGCAAACTCTAACCTATCCAACTTGTCAACTAAATAACCCATAGCCTCGAACATGCGGTGAATAATGTGATTACGGCCACTATGAATTTGAACCAATACTACATTTTTTTCGCTGGCACTCGGAATACCAACACCATCAGGTTTTATCGGTCCATCCTCTAGGTCAACCCCGTTGTTGCCCAATTCTTGGAGGTCTTTTGCTGAAAAACTTTTATTTAAAACCGCCTTGTATACTTTTACTACACCATATTTAGGGTGTGTTAAACGCTGAGCCAATTCTCCATCATTGGTTAATAAAATAACGCCTGTTGTGTTTCTATCTAGTCTGCCAACAGGATAAACCCTGGGTAAGCGAGGGTCTTTTATTAAATCCATAATTATCTTTCTGCCTTCAGGGTCATCACTAGTCGTAATGGAGTCTTTGGGTTTATTCATCAATAAATAAACCTTTTTTTCCCAACTTAATCTTTCGTTATTGTACCTTATTTCATCACCTGGGGAAACCTTATATCCCATTTCTGTTACGATTTCTCCATTTACCGAAACCAAACCGGCAGAAATTAAGTCATCAGCCTCTCTACGACTACAAATTCCAGCATTAGATATGTATCTATTTAAACGAACAATCTCCGGAGACAAAGACTCCATCATTTCCTCGCTTTTAGCCTTTAAATCTCGCGCTTTTGCACCTTTTACCATATAAGGGCGACCAGATTTTCCAGTTGTACGCGTTGGTCTGCGTTCATTGTCTTCGTTTCTGTCAAAACGACTTCCCTTTTCATTTCGTCCACCACGTGCAGATGGTCTTCTATCTCCGCCTTCGCTTCCAAATCTGCTTGGACGTCTATCATCACTTCCACCTTCAGTACGTTTTGTGTAAGAACGTGTTGACGGTCTTCTGTCTCCGCCTTCGCTTCCAAATCTGCTTGG
>JAIXWD010000022.1 GCA_027482225.1 Bacteroidota bacterium | reverse complement strand
TTGTTACTTATTTGGTTGTAACAGCCAAAATTTGGTACACATTGTGTTGCGCCTGGTTGGCCCTCTATACGCCAATAAGAAGCGCTATCTCCTGTTGAGTTATTGATGAATGCATATGGGCTATTTACCCATACCGTGTCTATACCTTTATCATATGCAAAGCTTGATATGGGAGGGGCTAAAAATGGGTTGCCGCCTCCGCCACCTGCTGGAGTAAATACTAATCGCATGTTACATCTTTCAAAGGAAGATGTAACAAAGGGCGAAGAACCACAAACTCCAGAAGCATCATTTTGGGCTAACATTGCTGAAGAAAATGAAGTTGTAGAATTAAATACACTTGCATTACTTGTGCCAGTCCAAGCAACATCATTGTTACAAACTTCAACAACTATATTTGATGTTCCATCCCAAGAAAAAGGGGTTGAAAATGTATGCATATTCCAACCCACTGAAGGGGTAAAGGTGCCGGCATAAAATACCTGCGTTAAGCCTGTTTCCCAAACACCTGTAAAGGCGTTATATGTAACATTTTTCAATCTTATAAACGTCTCTTTATATCCACCAGGTGGAGTTGTGTTCAAGGCCGCAACATTGAACCCAAGTGAAGTAATTGGAGCAGCTGCATTAATCCCAAGGGCATTAATTTCAGATTTTAAAATAAGAAATTGCTGCTTAGAACCCCAGAAATAATTCTGATATGGAGAAGGAAGTGCTTGATTAGTATTAGAAGCTGTTCCTGTTCCAACCTGAATGATTTGAGCTTGGGATACCACGCTGAACATCGTTAGCATAAAAGTTAAGCCTAAAAAGGCCATAGACTTAAATCTTTGTAAATATACTTTCATCATAATTTAGTTATTTTTCAGAAAACTTATAGGATATCAAAATTATTAAATTAATATTTAAAAACAAGACCTAATTTTAGATATGATAACAATTTATAAAAGGAATTGAAAAAAATGAGGAATGAAAGGTGATTAAATCTTATGTTGGAGTTTCTAAAACATAATTTTTAATAAATATTTAATAAAAATGGAGCGTTCCCCCATTTTGCACAATAAAAAATAGTTCAATAAAAATTAGAGCTTTATACCCAGACTCTCAGATACTTTTTCTGCAGCCAATTGCTCTGCCTTTTTCTTTGAAATATGTTCAGCAACACCTAACACACTCCCGTTAACCATAACTTTAATTGTAAATATCCTTTGCTTACGAGTGTTGTCTTCTTGGGTATCGAACTCTACCAATGCATTTTGTCGTTGTCCCCATTCAATTAACCTGCCTTTATAATTTTTTTCAACGTGCTGAAGGGTATCCAAATCAATATGGGTTATAATCTTATTTAGGATAAATTTTTTAGCCAAAGAAAAACCCCCATCCAAAAAAATCGCACCAATAAATGCCTCTAATGCATTACCAAAAATACTGTTTTTGGTATGTAGTCCAATTGCTCGTTTATCGTACTGAACAATATGACTAAGGCCTATTTTTATTGCTAAATCATTAAGGCTCTCCCTGCTCACTATTTTACTCCTCATTTCTGTTAAAAAACCTTCGTTTTTAAAAGGAAAACGATTGAAAAGGAGTTCAGCCACAACTGTATTCAATACTGAATCACCAAGATATTCTAGGCGTTCATTACTATCCCGTGACCCATTTTTATGAACAGGATTAGATGCAGAATGATGACGTAAGGCCTGAGAGTAGCATGTTAATGCGCCAGGAAAAAAACCTGTGATATGCTTAACACTATTATAAGAATTTCTTTTTTTTGAAAATAAGGAGTAGTAGATGCCGCTGATTGTTCTATAAATCAAAATGGGGACGATTTAATTAACCCTCGTACTTACGAAACAGTACCGATGCATTATGCCCACCAAAACCGAAAGTATTGCTTAATGCAGAATTAACTTCACGAGTTTGGGCTTTGTTAAAGGTTAGATTCAGTTTTGGGTCTATTGCAGGATCCGGTGTAACATGGTTAATGGTAGGAGGAATAATACCTTTTTGAATTGCCATTAGACAAGCTATGGCTTCAATAGCGCCCGTTCCACCAAGTAAATGCCCTGTCATTGATTTTGTTGAACTGATGTTCAATTGATAAGCTGCATCACCAAATACATTTTGTATCGCTTTTATTTCTTGTGCATCACCCAAAGGAGTTGAAGTACCATGGGTATTGATGTATTGAACCTCTTCAGGTTTAATACCAGCTTCCTCTAATGCCATTTTCATTACAAGACTTGCTCCCAATCCCTCTGGATGAGGCGCTGTCATGTGGTAAGCATCAGCACTAGCACCACAACCTACCAATTCAGCATATATTTTTGCTCCACGCGCTTTTGCGTGTTCTAAGTCTTCTAGTATTAAAGCACCTGCTCCTTCACCTAAAACAAAACCATCGCGGGTTAAGTCGTAAGGACGTGAGGCAGTTTGAGGTTCATCATTTCGCTCTGAAAGTGCTTTCATTGAATTAAAACCACCAATTGCCGGTTCACAAACACTTGCTTCAGATCCTCCTGTTACAATCATATCCGCTTTGCCCGCCTTTATATAAAGGAACGCATCACTGATTGCATTAGTGGAACTGGCACAAGCAGAAACAACTGCAAAATTAGGCCCTCTAAAGCCGTACTTAATTGAAATTAATCCGGAAGCAATATCAGCAATCATCATTGGAATGAAAAAGGGACTGAAACGAGGAGTTCCATCACCTTTGCTAAATGCCATTACTTCTGCATGAAACGTACTTAAACCTCCAATACCGGAAGCCCA
The DNA here is from genome assembly GCA_027482225.1 of Bacteroidota bacterium. GTDB lineage: Bacteria > Bacteroidota > Bacteroidia > UKL13-3 > UKL13-3 > UBA6183. The sequence goes on along the minus strand of JAIXWD010000022.1, from coordinate 31,509 downwards.
AATCACACCCACACGATCTTTGTTGACTTTTTCCAAATCTAAACCAGCATCAACTAATGCCTCATCGGCTGTAACCATTGCGTATTGGGTATACGAATCCATTCTACGCGCCTCTTTACGATCAATGAAATTATTTACATCGAAATTTTTGATTTCGCAGGCAAACTGTGTTTTGAATTTGGATGAGTCAAAACGGGTGATTGGGGCAGCCCCACTCACACCGTTTGACAATGCTGTCCAATAATCCTGAACATTGTTACCAATGGGCGTTAATGCTCCAATTCCTGTAACAACTACTCTTCGGGATGTCATTTAAATACGTTTTTTAAATAAAATTAAGCTTTTGCGTTTTGCTCAATGTAAGCAATCGCTTGACCAACAGTACCAATTTTTTCGGCTTGATCATCCGGAATTGCAATATTGAATTCTTTTTCGAATTCCATAATCAATTCAACGGTGTCTAGTGAATCAGCACCCAAATCGTTGGTAAAGTTAGCTTCGTTAGTAATTTCACTTTCTTCAACGCCAAGCTTATCTATGATGATAGCTTTTACTCTTGTTGCTACGTCTGACATTTTAGTATTTTATTTTAGTTTCGAATGTGCAAATAAAGTGTTTTTTTTAACTAAAAAGCAAACACGGCTATTTTTTTGATGTTTGTGTAAAAAAATCGTGTCAATTAAATACCTGCATGGTCTAATTTTCGTTACTTCGCATTAAATACAAATATTTATCAAAAAGTTTGAATTAGATATAGAATTTGAATATGATTTTTTGCTTTACGGGATTGTATCGCAAGAAAAGCCCCATCGATTAGTTTGGTTTTTGAATAAAATATCCCCATATCACTTTTCAAGAGTGGATGACTATGAAATAGAAATAGCCTCTAAATTATTTGCATTTGCTCAATATACCTTCAATGACGAGGAAAATCATATTACCTATATACTTATTATAAACAAAGATGAATCTCAACTATTAATTCCTGAATTAAAAAACTTCGACTACCTACTTTTAATTAAAGGTGCAATTAATTTTTTTGAAGAGGAAATGCTAAAGGATAACATCAAAACGATACCTACTGTACAAATAATATTTGAAGTTGAAACTGAAAAACTAAAGTCAAAACATAACCTTATATATGTTTGATACGTGCATAACAAACAATTAATTAACGTTGCTAAACAATAATTAAGTTACATTTGAGAGCCTGAAAAAAGGGCAAATAACCTTAGCATAAATATGAAGACAGCGAATTTTAACCGCACGAAAATTGTTGCCACAATTGGCCCTGCAACCTCAAGTTACGAGATGCTTAAAACCATAATAGAAGAGGGTGTTGATGTTTGTAGATTGAATTTCTCTCATGGAACATATGAAGATCATAAAAAAGTGATCGATAACATTAAGCAAGTTAACCATAACTTGAATACCCATGTGAGCATGCTACTTGATTTACAAGGACCAAAATTGCGCGTAGGAGAAATGCTAGACAATAAGGTGGATTTAAAAACTGGAAGTATTATCACTGTTAGTACTAAACCAATTATAGGTACATCAGAAAAAATATCGGTGAAATTTGAAACACTAGCCAAAGATGTAAAGCCGGGCGAACTAATTTTACTAGATGATGGAAAAATTGAGATTGAGGTAATAGAAAGCAATGGTGAAGATGAAATAAAATGCAAAGTGAATTTTGGTGGATTTTTATCTTCAAAAAAGGGATTCAACTTGCCACAAACTAAACTATCTATTCCAGCCATGACAGAAAAAGACCGCAATGATTTAATGTTTGGATTGGAACACAAGGTAGATTGGATTGGTCTCAGTTTTGTTAGAAAAGCAGAAGATATCCTTGAACTAAAAGAGATTATCGACAAGTCTGAATGGAAACCGAGGGTAATTGCTAAAATTGAAAAACCCGAAGCATTGGATAACCTTGATGAAATTATAGCAGTAACTGATGGTGTAATGGTTGCACGCGGTGATTTGGGGGTAGAGTTGCCAATGGAACAAGTTCCTGTTATACAAAAGCGCATCGTAAAAAAGTGTATTGAAGCAGCTAAACCAGTAATTATCGCAACCCAAATGATGGAGAGCATGATAACAAATTCGTCTCCTACACGAGCAGAGGTTAATGATATTGCCAACGCTGTAATGGATGGTGCTGATGCTGTTATGTTAAGTGCCGAGACCTCTGTAGGTGCTTTTCCTGTTCTGGCTATTAAACATATGCAGCGCACCATTGCCGAGGCCGAGAAAACAAATGCTCCTTTTTTCAAAGGCAGGCGTCCAACTGACTACTCTCCTACTTTTTTAAGTGATGAAATATGTTTCACCGCAGTAAGAATATCAGACCACTTGAAAGCATCGGCTATAGTGAGCATGACGTTTAGTGGTTACACTGCCTATAAAATATCATCTTTCAGGCCTAAGGCAGCTATTTATATTTTTACAGGAAACCAAAGGTTATTAAACACATTAAGTTTGGTTTGGGGCGTGCGTGCGTTTTATTATAAAAACTTCGAAAGTACCGATCAATCTATACAAGATGTTAACGACATACTTAAGGAAAAAGGATTAATTAAGGCTGGAGAATTGGTAATAAATACTGCAAGTATGCCAATAAAAGACAGACCTAGAACAAACGCTGTAAAAGTTAGTGAAATTGAATAAATAAAAAGATAAGCATAAATATGCCCCAATGAGCACAACACTTATTGGGGCATTTTTATTTATAAAATTCAAATTAAAAACCAATTTTTTTACGTCCGTGTTCTACTTTTTCTGCTTTTTCAAGCACTTCTTCTTTCATTTTATCTTTATATACTTGCATGGCATCGGCCAACTCATCATCGTATGTGGCTAAAATTTGAACTGCTAGCAATCCTGCATTTTTAGCATTGTTAATGGCAACGGTAGCAACCGGAACGCCACCAGGCATTTGTACAATAGATAACAAGGAGTCTAGTCCGTCTAAGGCTTTCAACTTAACTGGAACACCAACAACAGGAAGTGTGGTTATTGATGCAACCATACCAGGCAGATGAGCAGCACCGCCAGCACCTGCAATAATTACTTTTAAACCACGACTACGTGCTGTTTTAGCATATTCAAACATCCTTTCAGGGGTACGATGGGCGGATACAACAGTAATTTCATAATCAACTTTAAAATGATTTAGAACTCTTTCAGCTTCTTGCATTACTTCAAGATCGCTATCACTTCCCATTATTATACCTACTGTTTTCATACATCCAATTATTTGTACGAAAATAAGAAAAAGGTTGAAAAGGCAGCATTGTTAAAATAATGACTATGGTAATTTCCTCAAATGTTACTAAAGAAATAAAAGTGAAGACGCTATCATTTTACAACATTACACAAACAAATTCCAATATGATAAAAAATAGTACAAAGCTGTAAATCTAATTTTGTAAAAATTTAATTATAAATTCAAATTATAGTAGAAAATAAATAAAAATGAGAGAAAAAGCTGGGCAGTGTCTTAAAATTAAATGGTATTTTACTGGTTTAATTATATTCTTAATTTTGGGGGTAAAACCCACACAGGCACAACATTTAACCATTTCAACTTCTGGGCAAACAGGGACCTCAGGTACGAATTGGAGCATTACCGGAAATACGCTAAATGTGGGTGCTTCTGGGTCTGCAAACATCCACCCGAGTGTTATTTCCAACCACTTAAACAATTTGGGAAACCTGACTGTGGTTCTCCCAGGGCAAATTGGCGTTGCAAGACAATGCTCCATTGTTGGAACAATCACTTACACAGGTTCGGAAACCCGAACGTTAACATTTTCTATAGCCAATGATATCTTCATTACTACAACCAATCAATCAATCACAGCCACCAATGGTGCCTTGAATGTGGTTTTAAGAGCTGCCACAGGAACTAATCCTGATGATGGGATAGTTTCAATCAGAAACAATAATACCATCAACACCAACGGTGGACATTTATGGATTGGCGGAGGGGATGGAAACGCGACATGGAATGGCTTGACGGTAGGGAATTCTTTGGCGAGAACTTGGTCAGATGATTTGCCTGGATTATGGGTTGAAAACTCCACTTTAAACACAAATGGGGGCAATGTTTATTTAGCCGGTCTTTCTTGGAATTCTAATTCAAACAGCGGAGTGAATTATGGTGTTCATGTGATAAACTCCAGTATTTCAAGTGCAAGTGGCAATATTGAAATTAACGGAGAAGTAACTGGTAGATATACAAATGGTAATGGCACCCGCATAGAAGCAACATCAGGAACAACATCGATTACCGCCACAACGGGATCAATAATTATTAGGGGAACAGGGTCTGATCAAGCCCCAAACGATAATAGTTTTCGATTTGGTGCAATTATTAAGGGTTTTTCATCGACTTCAAAAACAATAATCTCATCTGTTTCAGGAAATATACAAATAGAAGGAAATGCAAACTTTACGGCAACTATAAATGATAAAGAAGGTTTAGGAATTGGAGGATCTACGGAAATTATATCACGTTCTGGGAATATATCACTCAGAGGAACAAATACGCTTGAATCATCTGGGCAATATTGCAACTCTATTCGTTTTCATGCGAGTGATGTAACAAATTCAATTAGAGTTGGTTTCGATGGAACAAATTCTTATTCAGGTAACATATTAATTGAAGGTAATTCCATTTACCAAAGAAACCAAAATGCGGGTTCGGGATCACTAGCCATACAAACTACAGGTAACCTAACCATTCAACCTACCGGAAATGCGTTCACGTTTATGCGTGCTGGAAATGTGGGCACGCTTACATTTGATAATGATTGGAATTTTGGCACTCAACTAAGCAGTTTTACCTATGGTAAATCAACCAATACAGCCGATTTAAGTTACACCAATGAATTAAGCGTTGCAGGACCAATTACTTTTCATTCTGGAAATTTCACAATTAACAAGAACATAACTTCAACGACAGCATCAAATATTACAATCAATGCCATCAATCATATTTACACCTCAAATATCCGACAAACAATATCCACTTCAGGCGGAAATATAACCATCAATGCGGATGCGGATGGTAATGGCACAGGTATTTTAGAACTGGATTACTTAACATTTAATCCAGGTTCAGGAAATACGATCATACGCGGTTCTACCATGAATTGGATTACAACCAACAATACAGACAAACCCTACATTAACGGAACTGGAAATTTTACTTTCGAACCAAATACGGCTACATTTGGGCAAGCTATCAATACCATTTGGTTTGATATAGACCAAGATAACAATGGCATAGGTGGGCTTAATCTAGGTAAGACAACAAACAACCAAGACGTGGTTTTAGGCCATATGCGTTCATCCATAAATCATAATGGACCTGTAAATATTTATGGTAAAGACATAACCATTAGCCAGAATTTAAATGTTACGCCAATCAATACGACCATATTAATTCAAGCAATAGGTAGAATTGTTATTGATGCCAATGAAACAATTCAAACCAATGGTGGAAATATCACCATTCGCTCCAACTCGGAAGGTTCTGTTACCAGTGGTACTGCTATCACTTTGAATAGTGATGTAAGTATACTTTCGAAAGGTGGAAATCTAACACTAGGAGGCAACTTTACGGGTGCTCAAGGACCCGGTTTGTATGCTACCGGAACAACGAATAATATTGGAATATTGATTCAAGGGGCCACATTGAATGCTGCTGGCGGAAACATTAAAATATATGGAAAGTGTAATGGAAGTTACAATGATGGAATCCGTCTGCGTGGGAATTTTATTACTTCAGGTGCCGGTACAATTGAATTGTATGGAGAGGCTTTTGGCGGAAACAACGGAACCAATTATTTTGGGGGTATTACTTTTGGTATAAGTTCAGGATCAACAATTGAAACCGAAAATGGAAATATTATACTTTCTGGTTTACTTACTAATACACAAAGTAATAATACAGGGGCCATAAATTTTTACCGTGAAGTTGGATCTGCGGGACAAACGCGTCATATCAACTTACTATCGAAAAACGGCAATATCGAAATATCAGGAAATGCCGGCACAACAGGAGCCTATGGCATTGGATCATCAAGCTGGGGAGACATTTATGTTGGCTCACCTCAAAATGGTATATGGGCAGCTACAGGTGATGTTAGCTTTACTTTTAATCGTTATGAATTGGCTGGCTTAAATGGATTTAAAGTAAAAACAACTGGTGATGTAGCCTATATACCAACTGGTGCGAGCTTCACAGCTGCTTTAAGTTTTCCATTTAATACCAACCATATTTTAGCAGAAAACGCTTCTAGTTTAACCATAGGAAAATCAGGTAACACCTCTGCTATATCTATTGCATCGCCTATCTCTTTGGCAGCACCAATTGATATTTATGGCGGAACAATTGCCGTGAATGGTACATTAAGCGCAATCAATTCAAACCTGAGCATTGAAACTAATACTGCATTAACTCAAACCGCTGCGATAAACGCGGATAATTTATCATTAACAGGATCAGGCACAGTAACTTTAAATAATACAAGCAACAATGTTGTTACCATAGCTGGAGGCTCTGCATTAAGTCGTTTAGGTTCTTTAAGTTATACTGATGCGTTAGGCGGATTAACTATTGGAGCTGTTGGCAGTTTAAATGGAATTCATACCAACTCAGGAGTTGTTTTGGTTGAAACATTGAATGGAAATATTAACTTAAATGGATCCGTAACTACAAATAACACTACTGCAAATGCCCTTATTATTAATGCAGGAAAAAGTACATCAATAGGAGTGAATGTAGGAGGCGATATTTCTGTTAATGGCACGCCTACAATCTCTGTGGGAACGGGCGGTATAGCGAAGCTGTTCAGCGGTTTGGAAATAAATAGCAATGGTCTCACCACCTTGGTAGGTGGCAGCAACAATGTGCGCTACAATTTTGATGAAACTACAACGACCTTTACCCCTGCACTCAATACCAATACTGCGCATGCAATATACAGAACTAGCTTGGGAATTGGAGATTTAACTATTGTGAGTTCGGGTGGGGATACTATCAATTCTACTTGGATTTATGAAAATGGGGTTATTTCTACAATTACCACTCCAGTCAATATTAATTCATCTGTTTTAGCAAATTATCTAATAAGCGATGCACTCATTATAGAAGCTGGAAATGTTACTATTAATGGGGCAATTACAAGTAGTGCCAATAATCCATTTGTTATTAATTCGAATGGAGTAAAAACAATTGCGGTTAATGCTTCCATTTCACTTGGAGGCTCAGCAACATTTAATTCTAATGATTTTAGTTTAAATAATGGCATAAATGTTACAACAAGTAGCGCTTCTAATATCGCCATCAATACCAATGCAAATTTTGGCACTTTTGGTACCACACGCAGAAACATCAGTTCTGCAGGTGGAAACATTATAATTCATGCAGATAAAGATGCCAATGGTTCAGGTGTTTTAGACCTCGATTACTCTACGCTTAACCCTGGAGTAGGAAATATTATTATTAGAGGTGAAACAGCGGCTTTTAGTATTGGTAGTACTGAACGACCTTATATTAACGGAACAGGTAGTTTTACCTTTGAACCGAGTGATGTTGCTTTTGGGCAAGATATGCAAACAACTTGGTTTGGAATAGACCAAGATGCCAATGGCATTAGTGGAATTACCATTGGTAAAACAGGCAACACGGCAAACATATTACAAAACTCTCATTTGACCATCGCAGGTCCGGTGAGTTATTATGGAGGCAATATTACAGTTAGTGGCGATTTAACCTCAACCGCCAATGGAGACATTTTTCTAAAGGGAATTGGAAGTTTTATAACAATATCTTCATTTGTAACCAAAACTGCTGGAACGGGAACGCTTACTTTACAATCACATGGAAGGCCAACTCATAATGGCACCATTACTGCCAGTGGAACGGGTGTTTTGAATGTGGTGCTTTGGTCTGATTTTGACAACTCTAATAACGATGGAGGTTCTGGTTTTAGTGGTGCAATCACAACTAATGGCGGACATGTTTGGTTAGGCGGTTCTAACACAAACGGAGGAAGCTATACCTGGAATGGGTTAACTGTAGGTGATGGTCCAGCTATTGGGTCAAGTGGCTTTAATGCAAATGCAATGGACTTATTTAATAATGTTACAACCAACGGTGGTGATTTTTTTGCCTGGGCAGGAAATGGTGTAAGTGGAGGCACAAATGGTATTGCATCAAATGGCACTAGAGTAATCAATACGGGTAATGGTGATATCACCTTTATTGCATCAAGCACCTCGGGAGCTATTTGGCTTAGATCTGCTGGTTTAATCACATTGGCGCCAAATGGTGGTAGTTATACAAGTGCATTGACGTTAGGAGGCACCATAAATTCAGGCGACTATTTAATCAATACCGGCTTTTATAATGGCATAAGAATCTTAACCGTTGCGTCAGTAGACGGTTTGACCATCGGTAGATATACTGGACTTCTGAATAATGGCGCTACAGTCAATATAGGTAATACTTCAAATATTACAGTTAGTTCGGACTTTGGTTTAGGCGGTAGTTTTAATCTATTAGGTAGTACTATTGCTTTAAACGCCAATATTACATCCTCCAATTCTACAATTGGGAATATCAACATTAATGGAACGAGTATTTCTGGAACAGGTAATTTAGCTGTAGCTACAGGTAGAACAGCCACCATTAATATTTCTTCTAATTCCTCATACGATGGTGTTATTAGTGGAACAGGTAGTAGATTAACAAAGACTGGAGCCGGTTTGTTAACTTTAACTAAAGACCACACTTACACCGGAATTACTACCATTTCAGGAGGAGACCTTCAAGTTGGAACAGGAGGTTCTCTAAGTCAAGCTTCAAGTGGAACTATTTCCAATACATCAGGAGTAACCGTTGCGAGTGGTTCAAAATTAATTTTAACTCCTAACGAGAATTTAGTTTTTGCAGCACCTATCTCAGGAGATGGAGGAGTTGAAATTAAAGGTGCATCTGGAAATTATTATAACTCCTTTTTAACCGGAACTGCCGCTACAATGATTACAAGTAGTTCCGTTTTAGAAGTATTAACCCGAATTACAGGCGGCCTAATGGATGGACAACAAGTTATAGGTGGCGGTTCTTTAATGGCAGGTGCTTATGTGAAATCTTATGATGCGGCAACCAATATAGCATCGCTACAATTCCAACAATATGATGGTCAATATACAAAATGTGTATTTGCCTTGTTAAGTCAGTCGGGAACGAATGTTCAAATACGTGCAAATACCTCTATTTATGGTGGTGCTGCATACAGATCTGGCAATCATTTAGGCGTAAATATGTCAACAGGAAGTATTGCAATAGGTGGATTAGCTACCAGTTCAAGCGGAACAGGTTATGGAATTGCACAAGTATATTTATCAGGGAAAGTTAATTTTACAGGTGCATTAAGCTACACAGGCATTACTACGCTTAGCAATACCGTAACAAATGTTATAAGTCCTAATACTTACAGCTTCACATCCAGAGGTACACAAGAAATTACAAATGCAAGTTCTAGTTTTCCTTCAGGCAGTACAGTTATTAATAATGGGCTTGTAATTTTTAACCGCAGCACAGCACAAACGATACTAAGTAATTTTGAAGGCACCGAAGATATTTTACAAGTTGGTGCCCCTATCACATTAACGGGAACATGTACACATAGTGGCATAACTACAATAGATTTAAATAAATCTTTAACTATAGGAAATGCATCTACTACTGGATCTATTACCAGTAATATTGTTAACTATGGCACTTTAACATTTAACAGAAGTGACTCATCAAAATATCCCGGAGTAATAAGTGGTACTGGCAGTTTAATTAAGTCTGGCAATGGCACACATACCATTAGTGGTTTAAATACCTATACAGGTGCAACTACTATTAATGCAGGTTCACTGGTGATTGAACAAGATATACCCGCTACAAATAGCTCAGGATTTTCAGGCGCAGGCAGGTTGGTTATTCAACCAGTAAGCGCAAGCTTCACCAATCCATTAAGTTATCCTATTCCTAGTTTCACAATTTCTAGTACTATAGGAGGATTAGCATTAGGTAAATCTGGCAATACAGCTAATATTACAATTGCAAGCAATACCAACGCATCAGGTCCTATTGAAGCATACGGGGGTAATATTGCCATTAATGGGACTTTAACTGCCACCAATAGTAACATTACTTTGGAAGCTTCAACAGTTGTTACACAAACACAACCCATTACAGCAAATGGCTTATCACTTTCTGGTGTCGGCACGTTTACCTTAAACAATACATCAAACAACATTTTAACCATTGCAGCAGGCACCAATGCTGTAAAAATTGGCAACTTGAACTTTATTGATGCTTCAGATGGACTAACTATTGGCAACGTAAATACACCTGGTATTTATTCTTCAGGCACAGTTTATATTGAAACAAATGGTGGTGACATCAACGTAACTGAAAATCTTTCAACCACCAACACCACAGCAAACGCACTCAAGTTGTTTACAGATAAAAGTAAACTAGTTGGTGATGGAACTGGTGGTAATATTTTATTATCAGGTAATGGTAACATAAATATTGGCAACGGTGGAACCGCCATGCTTTATACCGCTAAATACGGGTTATGTGATGGACTTCAAAAATTACTAACAACATCAACTGTTAGGTATAATGTAGATGCAACAACAAGCAGTTTTTCTCCTGCAATTGGAGCTGGTATATATGGTTTATTCAGAGAAGGTCCATACATATGGAATGGAAATGCATCAACCAATCATACATCGGGTACTAACTGGCAGGGTAATTCCACACCACCTGAAGGTTCATATATTCAAGTTAGTTTAACTGCTACAAATAATATTCAACTTAACAGTAATTGGAATATTGGATACATTGATTTACCTGCAGGTAAAACAATTGATTTAAACGGATATAGTTTAACCATAACAGGTGCTTTAATTGGTAGTGGCAAATTTAAAGGTAGTCCTACTTCATCACTTAACATTACGGGAGGTGTTGAGTTTGGTTCGCTTTTCATGGATCAAACTACCAATGGCAACACAAATGCATTACTAAACTTCACCATCAACAGAATAAATCAAACAGTTACCATTGCTGATACGCTTGTAATAATGCACAACGGAACAGTGACCCCTACTGCAGGAACAATTGCTACTGGTAATAAATTAAAACTATTGTCAAATCTTAGTGGCACCGGTAGAATTGCACAACTTGGAAGCAATGCAGATATAACAGGTGATGTAACTTTACAGCGTTATATTGTTGGTAATAATTCTATCATGAGAGGCTGGAGAATGATGAGTATTCCTACAACGAGTAATGCATACACACAATTAAATGATGATATTTTGGTGAGCGGACCTGGTGGTATTTCTGCTGGTTTTGATATTGCAGGGCCTACCTCTTCTATCAGAACTTGGCAAGAGTCGGCCACGCGTGGTTGGTCAAGTATATCAAATATCAATAATACGCTTACAGCAGGAAAAGGTGCACTTGTATTTTTTAGGGGTGATAGAACTCAAACTACTTCTTTAACCAATACATCTATTGTTCCTAATGATGTTACCGCAGATTATGTTGGACCAATTAATAAAGGTGATATTACTGTTGCACTAGATTTTGCAAACGATTCTACTCCTATTTATGGTAAAGGTTTTAACTTGTTAGGTAATCCTTACCCAAGTCAAATTGATTGGGAAAACATGAACAAAACAGCACAAATAGACAATTATTTCTGGGTTTGGAATCCTGTTACTAAAGGATATGTTGGTAACGCTACAGGTACTATTTCTTCTGGGCAAGCATTTTTTGTAAGGGCAACACAAACATCACAAAATGTAACATTTGAAGAGAATGATAAAACGGCTATAAGTGCTACAGCGTATTTTAAAAATAGCCAAGAATTAATCGTAAAAATGAACCTTGATAGCATACAATACGATATTGCTTGGCTCAAATTTATGGGCGGTGCAAGTAAAAATTATGTGTTTAAGGAGGATGGCTTGAAGTTAGCAAATACAGGGTATAACCTATCTTTCAAAACCACCAATAACGTGGCTACCCAACATAACATTGTAGATTTCCTTGCATTAAATCAATCAGATACATTTGTACTTAGCGTAAGCTCATCAACAAACTCGGCTTATACCCTTTCGTTTGATAAACTAAACCAAATACCAAGTAACAAAATGGTTTTATTAAGAGATTTAAACAACAACAGTTTAACCAATTTACGTTTAAACAATACTTATGCATTCACTATCAACAACAATTTAATTAACACCTATGGTAATAGGTTCTTATTAATTATAACAGACAATAATAATCCATTGCCAGTTAGTATCACCTATTTTGAAGGAAAGCGTATGTTAGGCATGAACCAACTAACTTGGAATGTTGCCCAAGAAAAAAACATTGCATATTACGAGGTACAACGCTCTGATGATGGTGGACTATTTACGAACATAGGAGTTGTTAAAGCTACCAACAAAAGTACCACGCAAGTGTATTTGTTTAAGGATGAAAATGCGGCAAATTTAGATATTGCTTATTATAGACTTAAAATTACTGAACAAAACGGAGATTATAATTACTCTAATACCGTGGTATTAAGTGAAGAAAAACGAATAGAAACAAATATTAATGTATATCCAATACCAACAAAAGATTGGATAAATATTGAAACCAAAAAAGATATTATAGACTTAAAAATATTTGACGTTAAAGGAGTATTAGTTAAAGAGGCAAAAGCGCTGAACAACATTAATATAAGTAACCTGCAACCAGGAGTTTATTTACTTAAACTCAATACGTCAGATGGGCTCAGCACACATAAAATAATTAAACATTAAAACAAAACGCCCTTGCAAATGTAAGGGCGTTTTGTTTTAAAAAATGTTGCGTTTAATTTTATTCAATTATAAATTTAACAAGTTTGCTTACTTGCTTGGCTTTTTCTTTAGCAGCATTAAGCGTTGCAGCTGTTACAGTAATATGTCCCATTTTACGCATGGGCTTACTTTCTTTTTTACCATACAAGTGCACATAAACACCCTCTATTGCACTCACTTCTTCTAGTCCTTGAAGCCTATATGTTCCAGTAAAATCATCAGCACCTAATAAATTCATCATAACAGCTGGCTGAATTAAATCTGTACTTCCTAAAGGTAAACCCATCAATATTCTGACTAATTGCTCGAATTGAGAGGTGTAACAAGCTTCAATGGTATGATGGCCAGAATTGTGCGGTCTTGGAGCAACCTCATTCACCAATATTTGGTTTTCATTTGTTAGAAACATTTCAACTGCATAAACTCCTACACCATTTAGTTTTTCAATGGTTCTTAATGCTATCTCTCGAGCCTCATGTTCCATTTCTAAAGAAAGATTTGCCGGACAATCTAAGAATGTAACCAAATTTGCATTGGGATCAAACTCCATTTCAACTACTGGCCATGTCTTTATATTTCCATGAACATCGCGGGCTACCATAACCGAAATTTCTTTTTGGCAAGGAATAAAAACTTCAACTAAACTAGGCGAATTAAATGGAATTAGCTGCGAATTTGACAATACATCTGCAGATTTAAAAATGGTTACCCCCTTTCCATCATAGCCATCTTTACGTGTTTTAGCAACTAACTTTTCGCCTCCAAGTTGATGTATGGCGTTAATCCAATCTTCAGAATTTTCAACCAAAATAAAAGGTGCGGTTGGTATTTGATGGGTTTTAAAAAAATCTTTCTGAATTCCTTTATCCTGAATTATTTGTAATACTTGAGGAGATGGAATAATTTCTTTACCCTCTTTCTCTAATTGCATCAATGTATCAACATCAATGTGTTCAATTTCAAAAGTAAGTACATCGCTAATTTCAGCTAGTTTTCTGATAGCATCACCGTCTGTAAGTTTTCCTATGATATGATTTTTTGCTAGCGCAGCACAAGAGCAATCTGCAGCATCCAAAATATTAAAATCGTTATTCAAGCGAAGAGACTCTTCGATCATCATACGACCAAGTTGACCACCACCTATGATTCCGATGGTTTTGCGAAGTGGATTGGTATTTTTCACCTCACAAAAATAGTTTTATCAACCACACATTAAATAGAATTTTTAAAAGGTTTAATAATTGTGAAGACCGGGCTATAGAAACTGTTAATCCAAATCGATTAAAATTATTAGTTTTTTTAGCATTGATTATCCTATTTTTGCAGCCTGAAAAACATATTAATACAAACAAAATGAGCGGAAAATTAACATTTACCATGATTAAGCCAGATGCAGTAGCTAATGGTAACACAGGCAAAATTATCGACCATATTATTGGTAAAGGATTTAAAATGGTTGCTATGAAATATACGCGTTTAAGTGCCGAGAAAGCGGGTGAGTTTTATGCCGTTCACCGTGAGCGCCCATTCTTTAAAGATTTAGTAGATTTTATGATTTCGGGGCCAATTGTAGCTGCAGTGTTGGAAAAAGACAATGCAGTTAGCGATTTTCGCGATGTAATTGGTGCAACCGACCCTTCTAAAGCTGAAGCAGGTACTATTCGTAACCTATATGCAAAATCTATTGATGCTAATGCCATTCACGGTAGCGATAGTGATGAAAACGCAGCTATAGAAGCTTCATTCTTCTTTAATGCTTTTGAAAGATTTTAACACCACCCAGCTAGGTGAACATAAAAGCCATTCGATTTAGGTTGAATGGCTTTTTTATTGTGTTGTTAATGTTGTACTTGGGGTAGATTTCATCATTATTATTTGTAATACACCCGTCTGAAATTTTCAATAAAATTAGTTTGAGAAAATAATCACTAATAGCAAATGGTAAATTAGGGCTATGAAAACACAATATGTGGTAATCAAGTTGTCTTTAATCGCATTAATGTAAAATATGGTATTCCCATATGTGAATCAAAGTACCATCTTTTAGAATCAAAGATTTGTATTCTATTGTAATGGTGGTACGTGTATTTATTTTAATGTCCTGAATTTTACCAGGTAATCTGTTTGCCAAACTTCTGGCAACAAATGCACTAAGCCGTTCTATATCAGGTATTGCATTTGAAAGAGAAATCATCAAGTCAATACAATTTGTTCCCAAAAACTCTTCAACGGCCCCTTTAATATCAAATAGCCGCGTAAAAGCTTCATTACAAAAAAGTATCGTGCGCTCATTATTTTCAATCAGTTGAGCAGGTTCATTTTTTACATGTATTTTTATTTCAGCACTTAACATCAGATATATTTTGATATTGCGATTTTAAACAATTAGTAAATAATAACTAATATATAACAACATTTGAAAACTGAACATATAAAATCTCTGGATATAATTGCATCTTTAAAACTTTAATTTCGATTATTATATTTATATTAATTTGGTAACTCATATCAAACTTCTACTCATATTGTTGCTTACAGCTACAATTATTCGTGCACAACAAGTAACTGATGATTATATCATAAAATATAGTGATCTATGTAGGCATTTATCTGATTCATTTGGAATTCCTGCTGATTTAATTTTAGGAGTTGCAATTATTGAAAGTGCAGCTGGAACAAGCAGAAACGCAAAAGTACTAAACAATCATTTCGGCATTAAATCGGGAAATAAGCTACGTAAAATAAATGGTATACAAACTCGTTTTCGCAATTATGAGTCAGATTCGGCTAGTTTTTATGATTTTTGTTTTTACTTAAAAAGAAGAAGATTTTATACCACATTAAAAGGTAATTTTAACTATAATGCATGGCTAAACCAAATGGCTAAAAGCGGCTACAGTGGCTCACCACAAGAATGGAAAATAAAAATTAAATCCCAAATATTAAAACATAACCTAACGGAGTTAAACACCCGCAATGCAGCATCAAAATAACCATCATAGACCATTTTTAATAATAGCGTTTACCTGCATAGTTTTACTTTTAATAAGCGTTGTTATTCCGCAAAAGTTTTGGAAAAATAATAACTTGTCAGCAGTACATATTTTTTCTGATTTAGAAGCCAGATATACACAAAAAATCAACGCAAAAAATAAAAAGATAAAAATCGGCCCCCTATTAAAAGATTTAGTAAAAGATACCATAGAAACAAATAAGGATGTAGCCATAATTATTAGAAATGATATAGGAATTGAGCACCCTGATACGCTAAAAACACAGAATGGCATGGATGCGTTTTTAACATCCTTAAACCAACAGTATACTCATAAGAATAGAAAAGTTAGAATTGGTTACTATGGAGATAGTATGATTGAGGGTGATTTAATTACTCAAACGATTCGTGCCATTTTACAAAATAAATTTGGGGGTGATGGTGTGGGATTTATTCCTGCTACAAGTATTGTTGCACACTTTCGACAAACAGTTAAAGCTATAGCAAACGATAACTGGGAGGACGTAAACTTTAATAACAACAAGCAGAAATTAATACTTGGTTTTAGTGGACACACATTTTTTGCAAAAAAAAATGCGAATATTATTATTAGACCTGGTGGTGGAAGGCACTTATCAAGTTTATACGATATGAGTATTTTATATGGCAATGGCACATTAGATTTTTCATGCAACAAGCAATATTACAAACTTATTGGTGACGGTTTCTTTAACGTAGCTAAACTTAATGACAATAGCAATTTAAAATCATTGGAACTTGTTGTAAATGAAAGTATGACTCCTTTATTCGGTTTTGCATCCGAAAGTAAAACGGGGGTTATACTTGATAATTTGTCTTTTAGAGGAACAAGCGGAACGGAACTAACTCGACTAAACTCTAAAATGCTAAAACAAATTGATTCGTTGCGCCCATATGATTTATTGGTTTTACATTACGGCCCTAATCTGTTATATAATGATAGCATTGTTAACTTTAAATATTACCAAAAGCAATTAGAGAAAAGTATTAAACATTTACGTAAAGCTTTTCCATGCACTAGTATTTTAATTATTAGCACAGCCGATAAAGCTTTTAAAGTTGATGGTGAATTCAGAACAGGAAATGGAGTAGAAAATTTATTGGAATCACAACAGGCAGTAGCAAAAAAATTTAGTTGTGCATTTTTTAATTTATACGAGGCCATGGGCGGGTATAATAGCATGAAAACATGGGCAGAAAAAAAACCAATATTGGCTGGTAGTGATTATACCCACTTTAATCAAAGTGGTTCGGCTAAAATTGGTAGATTAATTGGTAACGCAATACTTAATGAATATGAACAGGCTTATCCTACTCGCTAATTTTGTTTTAATAAAAGTAATTGCATTGGCACAGCCCGTATTAATGCATGATGATAATGTAATATACCAACCACAGCCAATAACCATTGATACTTACAACAAAGTTTTTAAAGTGGTACATATAGGCGATTCGCACATACAAGCTGATTGGTTTAGTGGGAAGTTACGCAGCTTACTTCAAGAAGAATACGGTAATGCAGGTATAGGTATTCTATTTCCATATCGTCAGATCAAAACAAATAGCCCACCCACATTTAGTTCTGTAGCAAGTGCTCCGTTTATTGCCTCCAAAATAACCAAATGTAAAACAGCATGTGATGTAGGAATTGTTGGCTATAATGCACAAATACCCGCAGGTAGTATGGTGGTTTTTAACATTAAAAAAGATACCCAACCACAATTTGTGAGTGTAATTTTTCAATCAGATAACGAACATGCAATTGGTTTTAACCACGATAATCAAGATGAAAACTATACAACTCAAACTTCAACAACTTATAATATTACAAGCTATAAAAAACCCTTAAGCAATAGCTTTCACCTTAATACAAAAAGTAACATTACTTTAAACGGACTAATATCAAGCAACGGTAATCCTGGTGTAATCTATTATACCATAGGTGCAAATGGTGCAACATTTAATAATTATATTAATTCCAACTTGTTTTTCCAACAACTTAAATCCTTGCAACCAGATTTAATTATTATTTCAATGGGAACAAATGAAAGCGTAAGTGATATTTCTGCCGATAGTTTAAGCGCTCAATTACAAAATTTCCATTCAAAAATTTTGGAAGCTGGCGCTGATAAAATTATCTACACAACGCCTGCAGATAATTACCTGCGCAAGTCTGTAACAACACGCAAGAAAGTGAAAGGCAAATGGAGAACCCGAAGAACGGTGGCATATATTAATAACCCTAAAGTAGAAATAATTAGGCAAACTATGATAAACTTTTGTAACCAACAACAAGTGATGTGTTGGGATTTATATCGCGCAATGGGTGGTGACAGAAGTATGAGACAATGGGTACAAACCGGTTATGCAGCCAAAGACCACATACATTTTAGCAAGGGAGGATACGAAATTCAAGGAATGCTTTTGTTTGATGCACTACAAAAATATGTGATTAATAAATGAGCGATTTTATACAAAAAATAATAGCACAGTTACTTTATAACCCTGATGAGCCAATATTGTTTAATACTGGGTTTTTCTTGTATTTTCTGTTGGCTTTTATGGGTGCCTATTTGTTGTTACATAAAAACACCAAACTACGTACCGCGGTGTTTACTTTGTTTTCTTTATACTTTTTTTATAAAGCCTGCGGATATTATGTTGGCTTAGTAATTATAGCAGCCATTGTCGACTTCAATTTATCAAATTTAATACACAAGTCTATCGTTATAACAAGAAAAAAACTCCTTTTAATATTTAGCATTGTTATTAATTTAGGGTTACTTGTTTACTTTAAATACACCGATTTTTTTATTGGCATTAGTAATGATTTAGGATTCACCAATATTACACCATTAAGCTTATTACTTCCTATCGGAATATCGTTTTATACATTTGAAAACATAAGCTATACCATTGACGTATATCGTGGAGAATTTAAACCTGTAAAAAGTTTTTGGGATTATTTATTCTTTTTGTCGTTTTTCCCAAAGTTAATAATGGGGCCTATTGTACGTGCTGCCGATTTTATTCCTCAAATCCATAAACCATATCAACTTAATAATAACGAACTGGCAAAAGGTGCCTATCTGATAGCTGCTGGTTTAATTAAAAAAGTAATCATTAGCGACTTTATCTTTGTTAATTTGGTTGAACATGTTTTTGATGCACCCATGCGCTATAGCGGAATAGAAGCCCTATTGGCTGTTTATGGATATGCTCTTGTTATCTATTGTGATTTTAGCGGTTATAGCGATATGGCTATTGGTTTAGGAAAATGGTTAGGTTTTGATATAAATATTAACTTCCTATCACCCTATCAAAGTAAAAACATAACTGAATTTTGGCGCAGGTGGCATATCAGTTTAAGCAATTGGCTTCGCGATTATTTGTACATTCCATTAGGCGGAAACAGATTAGGGAAAATACGTCAATACATCAATCTATTTGTAACGATGCTAATTGGTGGACTTTGGCATGGGGCTAATTTTACCTTTGTTATTTGGGGTGCATTACATGGCATTGCTTTGGCATTAGATAAATTAAGAGTTACTTATCTAAAAGATGTATTTAGTTTTATTTCGGCACCAATACGAAAATTCATTGGCACATTTATCACGTTTCATTTTGTATGCTTTGCTTGGATATTCTTTAAATCAAAAAGTATAACCGATGCTTTTGATATGATTCATCAAATTACCACAAACTTTAACGTGGAACTCATACCGCAGATTTATTTAAATTATGCCCCCGTTATTGGCATGATGTTTTTAGGTTATATACTACACAGCTTAAGAGATACTTTAGCAGACAATGTAATAGCTAAATTTAATAATATACCGTTGTGGGTATATGTAGTTACATTTACATTATTAATTTTTTTATTGATTCAGTTTAAGTCGGCAACACCAATAATGCCTATTTATTTGCAGTTTTAGTTTGTATCCATTCCATTACTGTTATAGGTAACAACAAACAAGTAAGAGCATAAACAGTATCCTCAATAGGAATGGTGTAAAGGCGTATTCCAACATTTTCGCTATTGTTATACCAAACAACAGGCTCTGTGGTGGCTGCACCTGTAAGTATTCCATTAATAATAAAAAATGGTACCAAGTGTATCAAATAAGCCAACCAAAAATACCCCATCCAACTACTCTTTATAAATAAGTAGTGAATTAATAAAAGAACTGAGGCTATAAGGCAATTATAAAACGTATAAGTTTTATCAGAGTTAAATAATGCCATTACAAAGGATAATGTCAGAAAAAAAAGGGTAATGTGGTGTTTGTATTTGGCAAAAGGTTCTGTTTTGAAGTAGGCTTTTAAACAAGCATAAATAAAAACACTTGCATAAGGCACTACAAAAAAGAAAAGCCATTCTTCTATAGGCAAATCATTGACTCTAGTTTGCCAAACATAATCATTGTTAAAGCCCCAAACACCGGTTCTGGCAAACCATCCATCCCATAAAATAAAGATTAGACCATTTATGGAAATACCAGCAAACAACGGAAGCCAATTTTTATAAAAGGCTACTTTTTTATCAAAACTTAACAAAAAGGGACCGAGAAAGGATGCAAACATTAACCACGCATACAATGTCATATTTTATTCGAATTATTTACTGGTGTTGGGGTCTTTCCAATATTTTATGGGAACAATGAGCATACCAAAATTTTCACTGTGTTCTTTATTTAAATGTTTATGATGCATTTTATGTGCTCTTCTTATAGCTCTTACATATCGGTTATTCCAGTGGGTAAATATTTTAAACCGTTGATGAATAATAATATCATGAACCACAAAATAAGCTAAACCGTATAACGAAATGCCAATACCTATATATAACCTAAAGTCGCCTCCAGCCATTAAACCTGTCATGTAACAGTATGCACTTGGTACAGCATAAATTAAAAAGAAAGCGTCATTCTTTTCAAAAAAACCTGGCTCAACCTGGTGATGATCCTTATGTAGATACCATAAAAAACCATGCATTACAAACTTGTGTGAAAACCAAGCCATAAACTCCATAAAAAAGAAGGTGGCTATTACAATCATCATATTCAAAAGTATCATACTATAAATAACAATAAGTTAGATTAAAAGTTTAATTAAGAAACACATTCAAACCAATAAAGAATAACAACTGCAGTATAAATAATGCCGCAGCAACTTTGTTAGTGCTTTGTAATTGCAAACGAACAAATAAAAAATTAAATGCAAACGAAAACAAAAACCAAGCTGTATAATTTTGTATTGGAATCGTGTTATTCTTCCAGTACCAAAAATCAAGTCGCTGAGAAAGTTGTTCAATCCAGAAATCAGAAAAAACCATCAATAGGGCGCCTATTGCCGGAGCTATAAATTGTTGTTTTAATAAGGTAAACCTGATGCTTAAAACGCCAACAGCACTCATGCTACAATAACTTAGCATTACCCAATTTATACCAATTATTAAAGGCACATCGGCTAGTTTTAAACCTAAATTATTACCATAAAAATATTGCCCAAAAATTTTACCACTAGTTATTCCTGCTAGCTCTAATAAATAACCAAAGATGTAAACCACGGCTAAATAAAATACAAACGATTTATTATAGTCTTCATGAAACCAAAATACAATAGCCAAACTGATAAGTAAATTGACAGGGGTTAATTTCATCAAGTCCTCATTAAAAAAAGCGGTTCCTACTAAACCCACCGTATGTAAAATTACCAAAATGGCAATAGCTATAAATGGCGTTTTGGTTTTCATGAATAATCTTCGTTTATAATTTCTGTTGTAATTTTGGCGCTATTTAAACATAGCGGTAATCCACCACCAGGATGAACACTGCCACCACAAAAATACAATCCTTTTATACTACTACTAAAATTTTTATGCCGTAAAAATGCAGCGTACATATTATTGCTGGAGTTACCATATAACGACCCACCAAAAGATGATGTTCTACTTTCTATGGTAACTGGATTTAGAATTTCTTCAGCAACAATGTATGATTCAATTTTAGTTTTAAGTATCCTATTTATTTTTGAAATGATTTGCTTACGGGCTTGTGCAACATGGGCATCCCAGTTCTGAGTAGTGTTAGCTGGAACATTAATCATAACAAACCAATTTTCACATCCCTGTGGGGCGTCATCTGTTTTGTATTTACTAGTAATGTTTATGTAAATGGTTGGGTCGTAATAAATACTTTTATAACTAAATATGTGTTTAAATTCAATCTTGTAATCGCTACTAAACAAAATATTATGTAAATCTAATTCGGGAAACGCTTTGTTAATACCCCAATAAAAAATTAAAGCTGAGGAAGACTTCTCTTGGTTTAGTAATCTTTTGGGTTGAGGTTCGTTTTTTAAAAGTTTAGTATATGTTGGATGAATATCTGCATTACTTAAAATGATATCGGCAGGAACAAATCCCCCATTTACCATAATACCTTTTACCACTTTTTGGTTTTTAACACCCTCCGTTTTTATCTCTTTAACATAGCTGTTAAATAAAAATTTAACACCCAATTCAAGCGCCAATTTATATATGCTGTTTGTAATAGCTATCATTCCTCCTTTTGGGAAAAACGTGCCTATGTTATGTTCCAAATGCGGTATCATGGTAAGCATTCCAGGAGCCTTATAAGGACTACTTCCGTTGTATGTAGCAAATCTATTAAAATATTGCACCAAACGTGGATCTTTAAAAGCGGTTTCGTTTACATCATTTATGGTTTTAGTAAGCTGGTAAGTACCAAGATTAGAAATAGCCTTTAATGTGTTTATGCTGGTAAACGTACTTAACTTGTGTAACGACTTTTCAATAAATAGTGGTGCAGTTAAAGCGTACTTTTTTGCCGATTTATTTAAGTACTTAAATAGCGATTTTGTGTTTGTAATACCTAACTTATTTGTTAACTCCTCCGCAAATTTTTGCTTATTATGATAGGCAGTAAAGGATGTACCATCTTCATAAAAATAGTTACATGCTTTTTCTATTTGCTCGTACTCAAAATAATCGCTGGGATTTTTGCCCGCTAATTTAAATAAATCAGTTACCAATTCTGGAAGTGTGAATAATGAAGGGCCTGCATCAAACCTAAATTCACCCATATTAATCTCCGTGAGTTTACCTCCGGGATAGGCATTACTTTCATAAACAGTAACAACGTGTCCGGCAATGGCTAATCTAACTGCACTTGCCAAGCCAGCAATTCCCGATCCAATGATAATTACATTCATGGTGATTTGATTAATACTTACGCGAAGTAAACACTAAAATCAGGCAGATAAAAATTTATCTCACGGTTTTTAAAGCTATATGTACCGATGATTTTATTTTTCATTACCTCTATCATTTAACTAAAACTTCATATGTATCAAATTTAGTTATATAGGTTCTTTGTAATATTCAAATTGACAGAAACATCATTTTAATAGCAGATCATCAATTAATAGGTGCATTATATTATTATTTAACATTTGATTTGCAATAACTTATTTTATTAAAAAAGAATTTAACCATGCGATTGAAGATGTCCTCTAATGATATCAATTTACATTTTACCCTATCAAATTTTCGCAGAATAAATAACCCATAAACAAAGTGATTAACATATTTAAAAAGCTAGTAATCAATAAAACAATATCGAATCTGTTTGGTTTTTTCTGTATAATTGTATAAAATGAAAAAATCACTCTTTGTCTTATTTTCCATTGTATTAATTACCCAAGCTATTTACGCTCAATCAAAGGGTATAATAACCGGAGTTATAAAAGACAAATTCACCCAAGAATTGCTTACAGGGGCAACTATACTTTTAGAAGGAACATCATTTGGAGCCCAATCTGATTTAGAAGGAAAATTTAAGATTATTGGAATTACTCCTGGATCATACAATATTAAACTTCAATACTTAGGCTATCAACAAAAAACGCTATTTAATGTGGTGGTTACATCGGGTAACATACAAACCTTTAATATTGAATTGGAACCAGAAAAATTTGGTTTAGTTGAAGTAGTAGTGCAAAGAAGGACTTTCGGTAAGAAAACAGAAACACCACTTTCGGTTCAAAATTTAACTGCAGAAGAAATTAAAAGCAATCCTGGTGGAAATTTTGATATCAGCAGGGTAATTCAAGCCTTGCCAGGTGTTGGAGGCAATACTGGTGGTGGGGCCTTTCGAAATGATATTTTGATACGTGGTGGCGGACCAAGTGAAAATGTATTTTATATTGATGGCATTGAGATTCCAGTAATAAATCATTTTAGCACGCAAGGTTCAAGTGGCGGACCACAAGGTATATTAAATGTGAGCTTTATTGAGGAAGTTTCTTTAACTACCAGTAGTTTTAAAGCCAATGTAGACAATGCCTTATCATCTGTCTTAAGCTTTAAACAAAGAGATGGAAATAGTGAGCGTATTCAAGGAAATGTAAGACTAAGCGCATCAGAGTTTGGTTTAACATTAGACGGGCCAATCAGTAAAAAAACCACCTTTTTAGCATCAGCAAGAAGAAGCTACTTGGAGTTTTTATTCATGGCACTCGATTTACCTATTCGCCCTAATTATTGGGATTTTCAATACAAAACCACAACTAAAATTGACAATAAAACGGTACTCACCACTTTAGGCGTTGGAGCCATTGATCAATTTAGTTTTGCTGTTCCTAAAAATTCAACACCAGAATCAGAATATGTTTTACTATCAAACCCCATTATTAACCAATGGAACTATACCATAGGTACTACACTTAAACGTAGAATTAACAATGGTTTTATTAATGTATCTGCCAGTAGAAATATGTTTGAAAACAGATTAGACCGTTTTACTGATGCCAAAACCAAAGACGAAAATACACGCACGTTAAAATTGATATCTCAAGAAATAGAAAATAAATTTCGTTTTGATTTGAACAAATTTAGTGGCAAGTGGAAATACAGTTATGGTGGGATGTTTCAATATGTGAAATTTAATAACGAAGGTTTTGCTGTGTTCAGAAATCCAGCTAATGGAAATAACTTCAATGTACCACTCAATACCAATATTGAATTTTTTAAGTACGGTATTTTTGGTGATGTAAGTAGGCGTGTGTTAGCAGATAAATTAAATATTTCTTTTGGCATACGAAGTGATGGAAATACCTTTTTAAATAATGGAAACAAGATTTGGGAAACGCTATCACCACGCTTATCTGCATCATACGCGTTAAAGTCGAACTTAAATATTAACGCTAGCGTTGGTCGTTATTACCGTTTGCCAGGTTATACCATTTTAGGCTTTAAAGACAGTATAGGGCGTTTTCAAAATAAAGACAATAAGTACATTGGTGTTGATCATTATGTTGCAGGCATTGAATACCTTCCTACAAATACCACCCGCATTACGCTAGAAGGCTTTTATAAACAATATTTTAATTATTCTATATCTGAAAGAGATGGTATTTCTTTAGCCAATCAAGGTACAGAATTTGGTGCCATAGGCAATGAAAACATAAGCAGTTCAGGAAAAGGACAGGCCTACGGTTTTGAGGTTTTTCTTCAACAAAAACTGATTAAAGGATTTTACACCACTTTATCGTATACCTTTTTTTACAGCCAATTTAGTGGTGCGAATACAAAATACGTTGCTTCGGCATGGGATAACCGGCATTTAATTTCTGCTATAGCTGGATACAAATTTAAAAAAGGTTGGGAAGTGGGTTTAAAGCATCGATATGCAGGCGGAAACCCATACACCCCATTCGAGGAAAACCGCTCTCGCCAAAATTATTTGTTAACCGGGACGGGTACGCTTGATTTTTCTTTACTTAATACCATTCGTTTAGGTGCATTTAATCAAACTGATATTAGGTTTGATAAAAAGTGGAATTTTAAGCGCATTACTTTAGATGTTTTTCTTGATATCCAGAATGTTTTACGTTCAAAAAACCCTGCAAATCCTCAATATGCGTTCGAACGTACAGCAGATAATGCGGGCTGGGCAACAACAGATGGACAAGCCATTAAAACAGATGGAAGTAATGGCATTCCAAAAATTATTCCTAACTTTAACGACACTTTCTTACCTACATTTGGATTCATTGTTGAGTTTTAGTGAATGTATCAAAAAAAAAAAACAATTTAAAATAGCAGGTGTTATACCAACAACTTGGAAAACAAAACAAAATCAATGACTGCAAAAACAGCAATAGTAATAGGATCAGGTGTAGCAGGACTTAGCGCTGCGAGTTACTTAGCCCAAAAAGGGATTAAGGTTACTTTGCTCGAAAAAAATAGCGATGTTGGTGGCAGGGCCCGTAAATTTGAAGCACAGGGTTTTACATTTGATATGGGTCCTAGTTGGTATTGGATGCCCGATGTTTTTGAAAAGTTTTACAATGATTTTGGACACACTACTTCCGATTTTTACGAACTAAAACGATTAGACCCAAGCTACCAAATATTTGATAAAAATGGGGAAGCAGTTGCCATACCCGCTAACATGCTCGAACTGGAGCAATTGTTTGAAAGTTATGAAACTGGAAGTGCCATTAAACTTAGATCATTTTTAAAAGAAGCACAATACAAATATGAAGTTGGTATCAACGATTTAGTTTACAAACCAAGTGTAAGCATATTTGAATTTGCAGATGCCCGTTTACTTAAAGGCTTAATAAAAATGGATGTGTTTACCAGCATTAAAAAACATGTACGTGGTTTTGTTTCTCATCCATTTTTAATTGAATTATTAGAGTTTCCTATTTTGTTTTTAGGTGCGCTTTCTAAAAATACACCTGCACTTTATAGCTTAATGAATTATGCCGATATGAGCTTGGGTACTTGGTACCCAACGGGCGGAATGTTTAAAATTATTGAGGCATTTAAAACAATTGCAATAAAACATGGTGTTGATATTAAAGTTAGCCACGAGGTTATAAAAATAGAAACAGAAAATGGAATTGCCACTAAAGTAATAACTGCAAATGGCTATTTTGAGGCGGATATTATTGTAGGAGCAGGTGATTACCATCACATAGAACAAAAGTTGTTACAAACTGCTGACCAATCATACAACGAAAGTTATTGGGATAAGAGAAAACTAGCTCCTTCTTGTTTAATTTATTACATAGGATTAAACAAACGTATTTCAGGCTTACAACATCATAACTTATTTTTTGATGCAGACTTTGCCCGTCATGCACACGAAATTTATACTGAACCAAAATGGCCAACAGAACCATTATTTTATGTGTCGGCACCAAGTGTTACAGACAACACAGTTGCACCCGAAGGTTGTGAAAATTTATTTATGCTGATACCCGTAGCACCAGGAATGGCGGATACTGAAGCCGTGCGCGAAAGTTATTTTAAAACCATAATGGCAAGATTAGAAAAACATACCCAAACAGAAATCATGCCTCACGTGGTTTACAATAGAAGCTATGCTTACACTGATTTTGTATCCGATTATCATGCATTTAAAGGAAACGCATATGGCCTAGCAAATACATTAGACCAAACAGCTATACTTAAACCACGCATCAAAAGTAAAAAGATAAAAAACTTATACTTTGCTGGGCAGTTAACTGTTCCCGGACCAGGTTTACCACCAAGTATAATCAGCGGAAATGTGGTTGCTAATTTAATTGCCAAAGACTTAAAAATTAATAAAAATTAACCTATGAAAGCATTATTTGACAACATTTCAGAGAGAACCAGTAAAATGGTTACTAATTCATATAGTACCTCCTTTTCTCTAGGGGTTAAATTTTTAGGCAAAAAATTTCACAACCCAATTTACGCCATATACGGTTTTGTTCGTTTTGCAGATGAAATTGTAGATACATTTCATGAATTTGATAAAAAGATTTTGTTAGATGATTTTAAAGCTGATACCTATAAAGCAATTAAGCAAGGCATTAGCTTAAATCCTGTATTAAACAACTTTCAAAGAGTAGTAAATGAGTATCAAATAGACCACAAATTAATAGATACTTTTTTACATAGCATGGAGATGGATTTAACAGAACAAAGCTACGATCAACGAGGTTATGAAGAGTATATACTTGGTTCGGCAGAGGTGGTAGGACTGATGTGTTTGAAAGTATTTGTTGAAGGTGATCAAACCAAATATAATGAGTTAAAAAATAGTGCCATGAAATTGGGTGCGGCTTTTCAAAAAATAAACTTTTTACGCGATTTTAAAGCAGATGTAGATGGATTGGGAAGAATGTATTTTCCTCAATTACATGCACAATCCTTTAATGATGAAACCAAACGCGAAATTGAAGCAGATATCATTAAAGATTTTGCTGCTGGATACGAGGGAATTAAAAAATTACCTAAAGATACTCGATTGGGTGTTTACGTTGCGTACATTTACTACAAAAATTTGCTTAAAAAAATAACTAATATGCCTGTGAACCGTATTTTAGAAGAGCGCGTTCGAATACCAGATAACCAAAAATATGCACTATTTTTTGGGTCATACATTCGCCACAGTTTTAATATGCTGTAATGATACGTTGGTTGATTTTATTTTTCATTTTAACGTCTTTCACCTTCTCTCATTTGTCCTTAACTGAAGTAAGAAATGCTTATGAAAAGTCGGTATTTAACGAGCAAACAGCTGTTAATTTATTGGCAAATTTAAAAACATCAAACAACACAATATTTATAGGATATAAAGGCGCTGTAACCATTGTAATGGCTAAGCATGTTATGAGTCCTTATAAAAAACTTAACTTTTTTAAAACCGGAAAAGATGTATTAGAACAAGCCATACAAAAAGAACCACTTAATGTAGAGCTCAGATTTATTCGCTTTTCTATTCAATGTAATTCTCCCAAATTTTTAGATTACCATTCAAATATCAATGCAGATAAATTACTTTTACTAAAAGAAGTAAAGGCCATTAAAGATGTGGATTTAAAAAAACGCATTATAAAGTTTTTATTAAATTGTGGTGAGGTTAATACCGCTGAAAAAGCAACCTTACAACAATAGTATAACCATGCAAGAATTTGTTATTTTAGTTGATGAGCACAACAATGAAATTGGCTTGATGGAGAAATTAGAAGCCCATCAGAAAGCACTATTACATCGCGCATTCAGCATATTTATTATTAATAGCAAAGGTGAATTACTACTACAACAACGTGCATTAAATAAATACCACAGTGGCGGTTTATGGACCAATTCCTGCTGCAGCCATCCACGCGCAAACGAACAAACAATTGATGCTGCACACCGCAGGCTAAAAGAAGAAATGGGCTTTGATTGTGAGTTAACAGAAAAGTTTAGCTTTTTATACAAAGCCCAATTTGAAAATGGACTTACCGAACATGAACTTGATTTTATTTTTGTAGGCGAGTTTAATGATAAACCCAACATTAACCCCGAGGAAGTTAACGACTACGCATGGATGACGATAGATGATGTGCTAAGTGATTTGAAACAATTTCCGAACAAATACACCGAATGGTTTAAAATTATATTAAACCAATACGTTAGACATTTATAATTTAGTTAAGATGAGTTGAACTCGGATTTTAATTTTTATCCATAAACTTGCCTTGCTATCCATTTTAAATCATAGTTATGAAAAACACCGTTTTATTCAGTGCCTTTTTGGCTTTATTTACTTCTTGTAATTTAGTAAATGATAAGGTTGATGCGTCAACAAAATTAGATGAAATTAATTCTAAAAGTAAGATTGATACTTTACATAAAAATACCGAAAGTAACACCTTTAAAAATAATGATACTTTAATTGATTATGTTACAATTGGGGATTTAGATGTTATGATGCATGATGTTGGCTTTTATAACTCGAAACAAGCCGAGGTAGTATGTGAAAAACTTGGTGACGGTTGGCGATTGCCCAATGAAACTGAACTAAATTTGATATACGAGCAAAGCAATACTTTAGGAACATTTGAAACCAATTATTACGTAGGATTAGGATTTGATGAAGAGGAGAAAGTATTCCTTAGGTTATCAATTATCAATGGGGAAATCGTTTTACTGCAAAGTGACCAGGAGATGTATGCTGTTTATGGCTTAAGGGCAGTTCGTGATCATTTATATTAAATGATTTACAACAAATGCATCATTACTTAACCCTTTAAACACAAAAAGGGCCCACTAAGTGTTTAACTTTTGTGGAGCATTTAGTATTGCTTACCTTTTTCTTGAAGTAAAGTAAAAGCTTCATCCCAATTGGGTAAATCGGCTGCTTCATATCCAAATGTTTTTCCAGTAGCAATACTCGAAAACGCTTTCATGGCTTTTAGATGCACACCATTTCTCATAAAGTCCAACATCATTTCACGGTTTTCCCAGGCGGTAAGCGTGCATTGGTAACCCTTAATATGCTTAACCGCACAATGTATGTTGCCATTTGCAGTTTGTGCCTGACGGAACGATGGAATAGCCAAATTCCAGAACCTTAAAGTCCCCCAAATACTTTTCGGTTTTAAACCCGTGATAGAAATATACATGATTCGAAAATAGTTAAAGTTTAACTCATTTTACATTGAAATTATATTAGAATATTTACGTCAATCAATATTACGCTCACGCTAACGTAAAGTCTGTATGAAAGGGGAATTAAATTAATTATGAAACAAATGACAGTTATAGGTAAAATGCATTTAACAGCTTCAATTTGCGATTTCTTTTTCGATTTGTTGTAGTATAAAATCTTGTCTACATGTAAGTTTCTTGGCTAATACACTATTCGGTTCAATCGCTCTCCAAAAAGGTGTGATTTCTTCAATACGTTTTCCTTGTTGGAACTTTTCATAATTTGCTTCTGCCACAATTCGCAAAAATATTCCTGTGGTTACAGGAC
Organism: Bacteroidota bacterium; assembly: GCA_027482225.1. Classification (GTDB taxonomy): domain Bacteria; phylum Bacteroidota; class Bacteroidia; order UKL13-3; family UKL13-3; genus UBA6183. The sequence goes on along the minus strand of JAIXWD010000022.1, from coordinate 699 downwards.
AAGTGTAATCAGCATTATGTTGTATGGCAAGGTCTTTCCTTAATGTTTTTATGTTTATGCATTTTCCAACACCAATTTCTTGAATATACTGATCTATGATTTTGGGCGTAGCAATTAACATATTACTACCTGATGGAATATCAGCAAAGTCAATGTCAATTCTTTTAATTTTTGGCTCTTTATGTTCATTCAATTTATCAAGCCAACTTTTTTTCGTTGCCATATATTTTATTTGTACTTATAAAAATATAAAATAACTTAAAAAAATGCACCTTCCCTAATACACTAATAGGCAAAAAAAGGGCCATTATTTCTTGTGGCTTGTCTACTACCTATACTCCCCGATAGCTTATCTATAGTTCTTACTTCGCACAGCTATTGCATTTGGATACAAAATTAATACCATAAAAAAGCCACCTATTGTTTTGCTCCCCACAATGGTCTATTCTCGAACCAATTTTGAGATGAATTGAGGGCTTACGCAGCTTTGGTACAAATGCAGCTTAATTCATATTGGTAAAATTTCGTATGGCTTAAGAATAATATCGTTTTGTTTTGATTATGGAATGAAGTAAAATGCTTTTATAATTCGCCAAAACTAATTTTATTTTGTAATTTTGGCGAGTTATAAGTTGTTATTATGAGTAAAATTATTGGAAGAAAGTTGGAGCAGGCTCTGCTGAAAGAAGCCATTGACAA